>JAQXDE010000058.1 GCA_029251525.1 Saprospiraceae bacterium
GATGAAACCAAATCTCCATCCATAATGTGTACTCCATCGAAGGTAACATCAAGTAATGGATTTCGCTGATCCGTTTCAACAAAGAAATCAAAAAATCCAATATTATTAACAAGCGTCTCTTCAACTTGGTCCATACTAGGATTTGCTATTACTTGGAAAGTATTTCGATTTGCAAAATTAATTGTACTATAATCTATATTCGCAATAAGCGTATCTCCAACTTGTAGAGGTTTAAGTCTTTTAAAAGAATTAGTCTGATTATTTCCTGAATCTGTAATTGAAAAATTAACTAATAAACTATCCATCTCATATCTACCAATATTTTCAATAGCTACACTCATACTTAATTTTTCCCCTTGCTGTAAGGTATCTTCTTGAAAACTAAAATAAGCTGAAGGATTTAATGCTATCTCAGGAAGTCCTTCGTATAGTACTCTCCAATAATCTAACTGTATAGTAGATTTTAAAACAGTATCTTGAGAGTTAAACCTTAATTTTAAATATGGAAATTCTTCCGCACTAATTTCATTTAAAGTCGTATCTGCTACAATAACTTGAGAATATAGCAAAGAATCATTCCCACTATTATCCACTCCTATAACATCTAAATATGCATTATCACTAGGATTATCAATTCCACTAGTTTGCCATTGTAAAGATTCCCAACTACGCGCAGGTCCAATTAAACTAGAAGTAATTCTCCCTCGATCCCAGTTACCTGGTATTCCTAATTGACTAATAATCGTCTCTTCTAAATCTGGAGCCATTAATTCTTCTATTACTCCCTCCCCTTTTTTATACCAAAGTATGTAAGGCCTTGAACCTAGTGTTTCTGTATCCCGAATTTGAGTCGCTCCCTCTGCTTCTAACATGTCGAAAATATTATTACCCAATACCACATCATCTGCTGCCCATTCTTCTGGATCGTAGGAAAATCCAGTTTCCTGAAAAGTCATTATCATTACATAATATCCTTCTGGAATTATTTCTAAAAAATCAATTATTTTTTCCCTATCCTCAATTTCATTTACTTTAAAAGGGAATAATCCAAGATTTCCAGGAAAATAAGTTATTGTTCCATAAGTTGCAGGATCATTGATCCAGGGTTCCACATCTACTGTATCAATTACAGCAATACCAATCCCAGCACCTATTCCCGAATATACACTTCCTGTCCACCAGCCGTTCCGCTCATTATTTATTAAATAAATTGGTGTAAATAAATAAGGAGGTTCAATAACAAAATTTTCCACTCTTACATCTTTAAAATCAGTGATATACTTAAATCTCCGATCATCTTTCAACTCCATATTAAAATAATCATCTTCCAAAAATTGAAAATAATGGGATTGATTCCATCCATTACCTAATCCATCCAAGTAAACAAAAGAACTTTTTCTCCAAATAAAACCTCCAACATCTGAATTTTCTTCAGGACTTACACGCCAATAATAAACTTGATCATTTTGATAATTAATTGCTGGAATCCATTTTACTACCCCTCCTTTTTGAATAACTTCAGTTCGCTCTAACAAAGGGCTATCAAAATTTTCTGTTGTATCTATTTCGAAAATATATTTTTGAGAATCTAGAAAAGGGCTAGAGGTAGAGGCTATTAGTGTTAAATCAGGAGCATCTACGATACTAAATTCTTTGGGGTATACCGGGATGATTTCATTAGAAACAAAATGTACAATTACTCCTTCACTACCTGTTGAATTAAGCAATTTATTATTTTCCTCTGCAATTGGATCAGGTAATTCAACGATACTATTTCCCTTATCTATTTCTATAAAGACTTTATTAGCTCCTAAAGCACGACTTCCTAGAGTTGGTAGACGATAAGAAATTGTTTCTTTAAATGTAGGAGTCTGGATGCTATCGCTTACTAAATAAAATGGTTCACCATTTGGTAGCTCTTGAAGAATCTCTAAAAGCATTTTATCATTTTTCTTTTGTCCGAGATTAACCAACTCAAAACTCATATCAAAACTATCTAATTGAACACTAATTGGATTTGGATCAAATTTAACAGAGTTGCTATTAATCACATAATCAGGCCCATCTCCAACTTTAACTCTTACAGAAGGATCTCCATGCAAAGTCATTACACCAGCAAGGTAACCAATTGAATTATCTGTATTTTTTAACGTAATTCTTGCTACATCTCCTATCCCCATACCATAGCTACCATCTCCTAATTGTCGATAAAATTCATCTCCGAATGTTCTTAATGTATTAGAAAACCCAACACCCGTTGATGCAAAGAATACAATCGCTCCTTTTTTCTCAGTCAAAATAAAGTCTTCACTTACTCCTTTAAATTTAGTATGAATTTGGCCTGAAAAACACCCCAAAGAAATCATGACTGGAAACCTGCCTTCATTATCATAAGACTGTGCATCATCAATACTAAAATCAAATCCACCTATTGAAGCATGTCCGAAAATGGTCAATACCGATATACCTTCATTTATGAAATTAGTCAACTGATCAGAAATAGATATTTGAACAGGATCTGAAGTTGTCTTATAGTATGTTGTTACTTCGGCTCCAAATTTATTATTCTCAATTATCGATTCAAAGCCGTTTAGATAATTCTTAAATAAAGGTTGCTCTTGAGTATTTCCTCCTCCTAAATGTAAAATTCGTTTTCGCCATGCAAGATTCTCAATAGACTGTTCAATAATGTTTTGATTGGTTTCCTGTGCAATTACTTTCTCCAAATATAATCTTACATCATCTGGCGTTTTGGCAGCAACTCTACCTATAGGAATAATTGGGTACCCTGTTACATTAGTAGACAATAATAAGTTATCACCCCCTCCTTTAGTGCCAAATGTTGGAATATAAAAAGTATTGTCATTTAGCGATTCATTTAGTTCATTTGCAGTTCTAATTTCATCATAAGTTCTTCCTTTTCCGATTAAAAAAATATACTTAGGATTTGTCCATTCTTTTTTGATAAAATGCCCAAAATTCCGGATTGATATACTATGTCGATTTATTCCATATGCAAATTGATCATACAACTGATTTATATCTACAACTACTGAATTATAATTCCTTCCATCAGCTGAACTTCTATAATTAGCGTATTCTTCTACCCAGTTCGTGCCACCTGTCTGGACGTCATTAAAAAGTCGTTTATTAGAAATAATAATAAAATCATCATCTTGTTGAGTATAATCAATAAATGAAATTGGAATTAAATCGTTGATCAATTTAATTCCTGAGATATTATTAATTAATACTAATTTTCTTTCCGTGGCTGATGGTGGAAGTGCAATTTCCACATTACCTCCACTTATCGTTGTTTCAATTCTGATTTGATTTGTTAAATCATAAAGAATCGGATTACTACTTCCAATATCAAAATTACTAATACTTAAATATTGTAAATTTGATGATGCAGACATTGAAAACTCAATAGAATTCTTATCATCAAAATCAAAAGTCCTTGGATAAGTTAACTTTACAGAAGCTACCTGCTGTCTATCATTCCCATTAAAAAGCCCTGCAAATTCTATTTCAACCACTCCTCCAAATGTATTAGTTGTAATATCAAAATCGTGTTGAAGCACTTTTGCGTTATTAAATTCATCTTGAGCCAAAATATTTCCATTAAAGCCAATTGTCTGAATATGACTTGAATTTTGATCTGTATGATTCAATACTACGGTTCGAGTGCTTAATTTACTTTCGGGGCCTGAAATAAATAACGCTTCAGGGGTAAGAGAAACGATTTGACTAATTTCCTTATTTCCAACAAAACCCTCTGACATCCCAAACTCAGAATGGTAAACATTTTGAGAGAATTTCTTCTTACTAAAGTTTTCATTTTTAATCTCACTAACAGTATAAAAACAAAAAGATTCAGGAGTCGAAGGCGCACTATTTAATTCATTGGAGATATTTTCAAATCTGTTAGTGGAAGGCACATCACTCCACGTCAGGAAATAAGCACTCGAATCTGTAAACAAACTATAGTCCGGATTAGCCATTTCTTGAGATGGATCTTGAAACAAATACTCATCTAAATCACCTCGGTTTTTATTACCATAAAATTCTATATAATCTCCATTTGAAAAAGGATTAACTGTAGAAGTAAAAATTATTTGCTCCTCTCCCATGTGGAATAGTCTTAGTTGATTCCCCTGAATAGTATTCATCGGAATTCCCTGATCCACTAATGTTTGAAAACCTACTCGGTACAATCCATCCTCGGCCACCATGATTTTGAAATAGGATTGATCATATTCAATCCATTCATTACCATATAATGAATCTACTCCATTCCACATTTGGGCAGATGCAAAAGAAAATAAGAATAAAAAAAAAGCAATTAGATTTGTTATTTTATTCATTGTAAATATTTTAATAAATAGATTTTCAACCTTTTTCTAAAGAAGAAAATATAGTAAATAACTACTATATCAAATATTAAGCCTTTATTACGTCATATAGACCACATATTGAATCCTTAGGTTTTAGAGGAAAACAAGCTAACAAAAAACAAAATTAACCATTTGCAAACTTTTATATTGTAATTAATATAACAAAATCAACTCTTCTCTATTTATTCTTTTCTAACCTTATGCCTTCAACAATCCCCATTATTACCCATAAATTTCTAAAATTCATTATATCAGTAGTAATCCCCTCAATCAATAACAGTACAAATATCATAAACAGAGCATAAACAAAAATTGGTTCTTTATTTTTGATCCTTTTTAATTTTTTTACCAAAAAATAAAACATCAAAATGACACATATCAAACCTAAAAGACCATTTTCAGCAAGTGTTCCAAAATAAACAGAATGAGGATCTACTCCCATCAATTTATTTAAAGCGGGAAACTCACTTTTATCTAATCTATTCATCGATTTATTAAAATTAGCTGGCCCAATACCTAATATTGGATTTATTTTACTTATTTCTACTGCACACCTTTTTGAAAAAATATAAAAACTTTCCAAAATGATTACTTTATCATTTTTGTACAAAATCTTATTAGTAGAAAAAGGGGTATTCTCTAATTTATGTTGCCAACCTGAGTCACTTTTAAAAAATAAAAAATGGGAGCTAACAATAAATGATAAGAATATCGAGAGAATTAAAATTGCTTCTAAATATTTATATCTATTCAATAAATTTTTTTTAAAAAAAAAGAGCAAAGCAATACCCGAAATTATTAATAAAAAGGTTTTTGAAAATGTTAAAAAGCTTGAAATCAATATAATTCCGAGAAAAAATAAGTTAATTTTTCTTTTCGATTTTTTTTCAATAATCAAGGCTGTTAACAAAAAAGCACAAAAAGATAACAATACAGCAAACATAGTGGGAGTAGGAGTTACTCCTCTGATTCGAGATATGGTTCCAAAATATGGATAGTTCTCATACGTTGTTGCCAAAAGATTATTTTCACCAGTATTCATTGCCACCATCCAACCTAATAATGCAACTAATGAACTCAGAACCCCTAAAAGGTAAAAGTTATTAATTACAAAATCTTTAAGTCTCGAAATATCCCAATTTGAGGTGATTGTTTTAAAAATAAAATACACTCCAAATAAATAGAATTTTCCTAAAGTCTCTAAATAAGATGATAATTCACTTTCATTCCAAATACAGGAAACAATATTTAAAGCTAAATAAAATAAAATGACATAATCTATCTTAGCAAATTTAAAGGATAACTTTTTGTAATTTAAGGTGGAATATAGTGCCATTGGAATGAAGACAAATTCTGAAATTTGAATTCTATGTCCTACAATAGGTAAATTAAGTATACTCTGGAATCCTAAACTAATGATATATAGAGTCATTAAATTTACTAATATCCTATTTTCTCTCATTTTAATTTAGATATTATTTAATTTCCTCCCTAATAAGTCCCCCACAATCAACTCCGCCGTATCCCCTTCCCCATACAAATTAACTCCAAAATCAACCTCCTCCCTTTTCATTTTCTCAAAAAGTGAAACAATCTCTCCTTCATTTGCAACCTG
>JAQXDE010000026.1 GCA_029251525.1 Saprospiraceae bacterium
TCTTCTTTTATCAAAAGGTGATACGGCTTTTCATTTTTAGTTTTACTACGAATAAAAAGTTTTTGCATTTATGGATAAAAGATGGTTGTAATTTTTAAAAAAAAGCTTTGCCTAACAAAGTATATACGTCCCCACCCCCATTCGGTCGGCACGGCGTATATACAGGGACGTTGTACCTAAATAAAGTAACATTTAAAGCACTAAATCGTCTTATTATAAATTTATAAAATGAGAATAATAAAGAAAATTTTAAAGTATCTATCACTAATATTATTATCACTAGTTTTAGGCATATCAATTTGGATATTATTTCCAAATTCAGAGTCTGACTTTGATGATAGGCCACGAAAATCTACGCAATATTGGGAATTAAAAACAGGATCAAAAATTGCATACACGCATCTGAAATCGGAAACCGACTCAAGCAAGTCAACAATTGTTTATCTCCATGGCGGTCCAGGCGGTTATATAGACAACTCTTCAATTGAAATATATAGAGAAATATCCAAAGAAGGCTTTGATGTTTATTTATACGACCAAATAGGATGCGGATTGTCTGAAAGACTAAAAAATCCCGTTGAATATTCCTTTGAGCGTCATTCACAAGATTTAAAAGAAATCTTAGAAAAAATAAATGCTCCTAATGTGACATTAGTAGGACAATCTTGGGGCGGGTTTTTAGCATCATATCTTTCAGCTCACAATCCTAATTTAGTAGATCAATTGGTTTTAACGGCTCCAGGTGAAATCCGCCCTGTCGACTCTTTAGCATACGCTAAATTTGAAGGAATTGATTATGTTAAAGAATTAACTAGTATTGATAATAGAGTTGATAAAATTAATACTAAGATAAATAATTTTAGAGCACGAGAATTGGCTTGGTTAGTGATAGCTGATGTTACAAAAAGTACAAATTTGATAAGCGACCATAAAGTTGATGGAATCTTACACAAGATTTCAAAAACATTTGCAAATGGGATGGTTTGTGATTCTACCATAGCTTCTAAACCTTCTGGAAGACCAGGTATGTATTGCGCGATATATACAAATAAATCTTTAGAAAACATTTCGGAAGACATAAGAGATAAAATGAAAGAATTCGACAAACCAGTTCTTATTTTAAAACCAGAATGTGATTATTTAGATTGGGAAGAAGCTCACGAATACAAAGAACTTTACCCAAAAGTTGAATTAAAGGTAATTAAAAACACAGGTCATTCTATCTACATTGAAAACAAACAAGATTATGTATCTGAAATAAAAAACTTTCTAATGTCAAACGACTTATAATAAAATAACTAGCTACAACAAAGTGTATAAGTAATAACTGTTTCAGTGATAAAACGAAAGAATAAACATAAAATAAAGGTTAGTGTAAAACTGAAATATTGGAGCGTAAATCTGCTACTACTCATACACAAGACCGTTGTAGGCAATTAAAATCATTATTATGAAAACTATCTATTTTCTAATTTTCTCACTAGGCCTTATAACGAATTGCTTTGCTCAACAGGATACCCAAATCCAATCAGAAATAAATACTATAGAAAATAGCTTGATTAAGAATATTCAAATAAAAGATTCCATTAAAGAATTTAACATCTTAGAAAGAATGGAATTTTATAAAGTCCCAGGCGTTAGTATAGCCGTTGTAGAAAACGGTAAGATAAAATGGGCAAAAGGATATGGCTATGCAAATACTGAAACTGGAACAAAAGTCAACGCAAATACATTATTTCAAGCTGGCTCAATAAGTAAACCTCTTTCTGCTTTGGCTGCGTTAAAACTATTTGAGAATGACAGTTTAGATTTAAATAAAAATGTTAACTATTACTTAAAAAAATGGCAGATTCCAGAAAACAAGTTTACAAAAACAAAAAAAATAACACTTGAAAAACTATTAACACATACAGCAGGAATGACAGTTCATGGTTTTCCGGGTTACAAACAAACTGATGATTTCCCCGAAATCATTGATGTTTTAAATGGCAAAGGGAATACACCAAAAATAGTAGTCGACACCATACCTGGATCTATTTGGCGATATTCTGGAGGTGGTTATACAGTAATGGAAAAAGTAATTGAAGATGTTAGTGGATTATCTTTTGACGAGTATATGTCTAAAAACATTCTACTTCCGATTGGAATGAAAAATAGTACATACCAACAACCAATAACAAAAGTATGGCAAAATAATATTAGTGCTGCATATGATGGAAATGGTAAATTAATTAAAGGGTTGTGGAACAATTACCCAGAACAAGCAGCAGCTGGCTTATGGACCACTGCGTCAGATTTAGCTTTGTATTGTATAGAAATACAAGATATAATACAAGGCAAAAAAGATGGAATTTTAACAAAAAAAACTGTTGACAGAATGCTCACCAAACATAAAAATGATTGGGGACTTGGACCTTCTTTAGAAAACGAAAAAGATACTTTAATTTTCGGACATGGTGGTAAAAATGCAGGCTTCACTAATGATCTGAAATCTTATGCTTATAAAGGTAATGCAGTTGTGGTTATGACAAATGCTGACAATGGAGGGGAGTTAATATCAGAAATTAAAAATGCAGTGTCTAAATTTTATAATTGGTCAATAAGCCAACCTAAAACTATAGAAGTTATTGAATTATCATCTGATGATTTGAAACAATACATAGGGAAATATGAACTTAAAGAACAAAATCTAATTCTTGAAGTTCAATTTAAAGGAAACCAACTTGTCATAACTAATACACCTATTGGTAATTTAATTCTCTTGCCTATGACAAATATTAAATTTATCAATTTAGAAAGTGGTACTGTTATTGAATTTTTAGTTAATGAAAAAGTCAGTGGATTTATGGTAAACAATAGTATTAAATTAGCGAAAATAGAATAATAACTACCTAAAGCAATGTTTATAGTTCATAGCACCCTGAGGGATGCTACGACACCATACACGTAAAGTTATGTGCAATTGGTCGATTATATCAAAATAAGTTAATAGTATGAAATTAGATGAAATTTTCAATATTGAAAACGAATCAAACTTTAAACACTTTAAAAAGGGTGAATTCATTCAACGACCGAATCAATTAAATGCTAATGCAATATATGTGAAAAAAGGACTAATTAGAAGTTACATTATTGATAGTAATGGAAAAGAGCATATATACATGTTTGCTTCAGAAGATTGGATTACAGGTGATATTGAAGCAGTAGAATTTAATGAACCTACCAAATTATATATTGATTGCCTTGAAGATTCAGAGGTCATTCTTTTGAAAAAAGATCATGTTATTGAAGCAAATCTTTCAAAAGAACAAATGCTGAAAAACATGCAAAAACTATGGCGAAATATTGCAAAATCACAACACCGCATACTCATGCTCCTTGGTTCTCCTGCTATTGATCGGTATAAATATTTTTTGGAAATATATCCTGAACTTCCGAATCGAGTCCCTCAAAAAATGATAGCATCTTATATAGGTGTGATGCCTCAAACACTCAGCACTATTCGCAGCAAAATTGCTAAAGGAGGATAATTTCATTTCTTCATCTATGTGAATGCAAGGCTAATTTTATGTTCATACATTTGTATCAATTAATTTTTTAATACAAATAAAATGAATATGAAAAAAATAATCTTGATTGTACAAATCCTTGCTGCTATAGCATTTATCATGGCTGGGTCAATGAAAATTTTCACACCATATGAAGATCTGGTTCTTATGGAAAACATGGGCTGGGCTAAAGATTTCTCTAACACTCAAATTACAATAATAGGCATTCTTGAAACACTAGGTGGGCTTGGTTTGGTATTACCCATGGCATTAAAAAAGTTTAACTTTCTAATCCCTTTATCTGCATTAGGATTAGCGTTGACAATGATAGGTGCAATCATTACGCACATTGGCAGAGAAGAGCCAATTATAGTCAATTTAGTATTACTGCTTTTAACCCTGTCAGTAGCATATTTTAAACGAGACTTAGTTCTAAATAGATCATAAATGAAAAAACAATATCAAAACAAGGATATCACTATCCATTGGGATCAGTCAAAATGTATTCATGCAGGCGTTTGCGTACGAACATTACCAAAGGTTTATAATCCAAAAGAACGCCCATGGATAAAAATTGAAAATGCTTCGTCTGATGAGCTAAAAAAACAAATTAACAGATGCCCATCTGGAGCTTTGAGTTATACATTAAACAAAATTGAGGATTAATAATGAAAGACACTTTATACGCAAATGGTACGCTTGGTTCAGAAAATTACTTAGTAGAAATAAAAACCACCAATCACACGGTTATGGTGGACGAACCAAAATCAATTGGTGGAGCTGACCGATACCCGAATCCTGCTCAGTATTTACTTTCCGCTCTAGCGTCATGTACTGCTATAACCATTAAAATGTATGCTAACAACAAGGGATGGGATATTGGCAAAATCAATGTAGATGTTAAATTGAAGGAAGTTCTTTTATCAGGAAAATCGAGCAAAAAAATAGTTAAGACTGTACAGTTTGAAAATCCATTATCAGATTCTCAAGTAGATCGATTATTAACAATTGGATCAAAATGTCCTATCTCAAAACTATTAGAGCAACCGATAGCAATGGAATTCGAAAAATAACATCTAATGAAAAAACAATTTATATAATTATTATATTCGGAGCTATCTTAACGGCATGCTCCACAAGTCAACAAAATAAAACAAAATATCAAATGGAACCGAGAATATTAGCAATAGGACGATTACAATCAACATTAGACGTATTAGTCGAAGAATGGGAAAGATATGGAAGGAATGTCATCGCAAGTAATTCAAAAGAGCGAATTAAAGAAATAATAGAAACTGACTCAATTGATTTTGTAGCAATTGGAGGTGGCTTACCTGATGATGAAAGAGAGAAAATGGTAAGCTATATCGCTACAATGGACTCCAATATTGAAGTCCATCCGATACCCAAAACTGAGAAAGCGATGGGCCCATATAACTTTATACCGTTCTTAAACAATCTTGCAATCATGTACAAAGTGCATAAAGCAATGGAAGAATAGAAGCTTACAACAAAGCATCAAATGTTCGTGAGGGCTATGCGCCCTCACGTCATTTATGCGAACCGTTGTGCATGTTCAATAAAAGCAATACGTGTTAACTAAACAGGAATTAGTGTTAAAGCGTCCAGGTCCTAAGTAGTAGATTTGTAAAAATAAAATATGGACAAGAATATCATACATATAAAATCTATAAACCAGTTACTTGGAGGTTCAGGTTTCGGAAAAGCGACACACCCATTAGTTGCTATTATTGATACTGCCAATATAGCTTTTGGAGAAGAAATGCTTGGGCTCAGAATTTCATCAGACCTCTATAGCATTGCCTTGAAAGACTCTAGCTGTGGTCTTGACTATGGCAGAAAACCTTATGACTTTAACGAAGGTGTGCTTTTTTTCTCTGCACCCAAACAAGTATTTACGGTCACAAAAGTCCAGAAGTTAAATGATGTAAAAGGATGGATGCTTTATTTCCATCCTGACTTGATTAGAAACACTAAATTGGCTTCAATAATTGACAATTACACATTCTTTAATTATGAAATAAATGAAGCACTTCATTTATCGGAAAAAGAACAATATGTGCTGAACAATATTGTAAATCTAATTGAGAATGAAATTAATGAGCGGATTGACAACCACAGTCAACAAGTATTAGTTTCCAATATTGAGCTTATCTTGAGCTATTCTCAAAGGTTTTATGAACGTCAATTCAACACACGTTCGGCTCAAAATACTGATGTCGTGTCGAAAGTTGAAAAGCTCTTGAAGAACTATTACAAAACCCACGAACTAATTGAAACAGGCCAACCTAGTATAGAGTATTTGGCTGGTGAATGTCACCTTTCACCAAATTATCTAAGCGATTTGTTAAGTAAAGAAACAGGCCGTTCTGCAAAAGAACATATTAATGATTTTTTAATTAAAAAAGCCAAACACCTTCTTCTAAGTTCGAATAATTCAATAAGCGGTATTGCATATTCATTAGGCTTTAATTACCCGCATTATTTTGGCCGGCTCTTCAAAAAGAAAACTGGCAAAACACCCCAGGAATTTCGACAACTTAATTAAAACAAAAGTAAGCTGATTAGCTTCCTTTTTCAATTTCAGTAATTTGTGTTGAACCTTCCATTATTAGTGTTAATCAAACTTCTAAAAATGATCTAATTTTGATTCAAATTAAAAATTTAAAATCAGGTTTATGAAAAATACAGCATTAATAACAGGAGCAAGCAGTGGAATAGGAAAAGAACTAGCCACTATTCACGCAGAAAAAGGGGGAAATCTAATATTAGTAGCCCGAAGACAAGACAAATTAAATGAACTGAAAACGGAATTGGAGAAAAAACATGGTGTGCTAGTAAACACAATAGCTAAAGATTTGAGTGTGTCTGGAGCCGGTAAAGAATTGTTCAATGAAGTTAAATCTCTAGATATTCAAGTGGATTATTTGATGAACAATGCAGGCTTTGGACTTGTGGGTAAGTTCCATGAACTTCCATGGGAGCGTCAAATGCAAATGATTAATCTCAATATGATTTCACTTACAGAATTGACCTATCTTTTGTTACCAAGCATGGTAGCTCGTAATAGTGGGAAAATCCTAAATACCTCTTCGACTGCTGCTTTAATACCAGGACCATTACAAGCCGTATACTTTGCTTCAAAGGCGTATGTTTCATCTTTTAGCAATGCTATAGCTGAGGAATTGTATGACAAAGACATAACAGTAACTGCATTGTTACCAGGGGCTACAAAAACAGGTTTTGCAAAAACATCAGGAGTCGATAAAACAGCAATATATAATAATCCAGCTTCAGCTAGAAGCGTTGCAGAAGATGGTTATAACGCTATGATTAAAGGAAAACTAGATGTGATTTCAGTTTCATCAAGATTAGAGAAAATACAATTATCACTTGTGCCACACTTTCCAAAGAAAATGATTCTTAAGACAACAAGACAGATGCAGGAATAAAAATAAAAGTGACTAACAATATGTACAAGCAATAGCGGTTTGGGAGAAATCTCAAACCGTTTTTCTATTTAAATAAGTATCTTGCTAATTAAACATTTAGTGGTAATCCGCTACTGCTCATACACGGGCCGTTAACATTCATTGAGAAAACCAGTCAAACTTAAAAAAAATGACAAAAAAAACAGGAGCTTATATTGTTATGATTGCTGGATTAATTCTCTTGATCATAAATATCTATGAATTAGATTTTAGTAATCTTAAAAATGTACCTTTTTCCGGAATTGCTTTAAATGTTCTTTTGATTTTAGCAATTATAACTAGTGTTAGAAATTTAAATAGAAAAGAAAAAAAATAATCATATGTTCAAAGCTA
This sequence comes from Saprospiraceae bacterium, assembly GCA_029251525.1. Classification (GTDB taxonomy): domain Bacteria; phylum Bacteroidota; class Bacteroidia; order Chitinophagales; family Saprospiraceae; genus CAJQQY01. The sequence goes on from JAQXDE010000026.1 coordinate 7,394, forward strand.
TATTGATTGAAAACGAAAATTACTACAAGTTAAGAAGCAAACAACTATTGCTAATGCTTATTCCATCTATTTCAATTGGACTACTTGTAAATTTTTATCAAATTCCGATTTGGTTAACACTACTTATGATAGGACTGTACATTGGGGCCACTTTTCTAATGGTAAGAAATCAAAAACAGATTAGTTCAGTTCTTGGAAATAAATTGATAGAAATAGATATGGATGAAATAAGAATAAAATCAAACAAAGGAACAGAGGATGAAACAATTAAATTGAATAGAGTCAAAAAGATTATATTAAAAAATGAATATTCAATACCTCAAGAAACTTTAAAGGAAGTTGGGCAAGAATTAATAGGAAAGGCAAAACAAAACTACATAATTCTTCAGCAAGATAATCAAAGAAGACAGTTGGATTTTGAAGTTGATTCATATTACATGATGAATCAGCTGAACAAATTGATTGAATCTTGGAAAATGAAAGGATACAATATTGAGAGAATGATTGAAAATTAAAAACGAACCGACAACAATGTTAATGTCGGTCATGCCCAGCAAAAGTTGGTCACAGTGCATATACGAAACCGTTACAGCCAATACTCGAAACACTTTATAGATAGTCAAAAACTTAAATGAGAAAAAAACTAAAAATTATATTTCTTACAATATTTTCATTATTCCTATTCTTCTTGGCACTTCTTTCCATTCAATATACACCTACCTATGTTTATCGACTTATAACAATGAATGTCGCGGATGTTTATGATTATAAGAACTTTGAAAATCACGAGATTCAGGGAACCAAGATTACCAACACATTCATTTCTCAGCCTAAAGAGAAGTATGTTGAGTCACTGTTTGAGGAACTAGTAACTACAACTGGGTTTAATAGTTTTAAAGAGTGGGCTATTGAGTCTCAAACTACTGCCCTTATCGTTGTAGAAAAAGATACGATCATTTATGAAAAATATTTTAATGGTTTTGGTAGAGATTCCTATTTCCACTCTCAATCTATGGCAAAGTCGTTTATATCGATTTTAATAGGAGCTGCTATTGATGATGGTCTAATCAAAAGTATAGAAGATCCAATAACAAATTATATTCCTGAACTTTTGGAGCGTGATCAAAGCTTTAGAAAAATTTCCATCAAAGATTTACTTGAAATGCGTTCTGGACTTGAATACAATACAAGCCTCATTCCTTTCACTAATATTCATTCTCCTTGGCATGATGAAGCAGTTGGCTATTATCACCCTAATGTTCGAAAGTTGCTACTTGAAAATGTAGAAATTTCATCTGAACCAGGAAAAAATTTTCAATATTCTAATTACAATAC
>JAQXDE010000027.1 GCA_029251525.1 Saprospiraceae bacterium
GATGGTATCACGAATAACCACTCTATGAGAAGAATCAGCACTCACATTTTGAAAACGAATGTGATACTTCAAGTCGGTTTGGGATGTGATTAAATCGGCATTGGTATCACAGGTATCCCTGTAGCCTTTGGGATAACCGATAAAATCTATTGGGTCAAATGACAATTGGTTCTCAATACAATCTTTACTTTGGTAAGGATCTCTATCAGCCTCTTCCAATTGAGTAACATATCCTAGAGATACTCCTTGATTATCTGGATCGCATGCTTCGACTGAGGCTGTCGCAAAATAATTTCTTCCTGGGTGATCAATTGCTTGATCAGCAATTAATCGGTAGTGTTTTCCATTTGCTTTGTAAGCAATTCTTTGTGTTTCTCCTGGCCCCAACAGATCCGTAGGTTCTGGTTGTTGAAGCATTACGATATCTTCAACTACGATGAACTTAACTTCTTGTATCATCGACCCTGTCCCTACATTTTCTAAAATAAATACTACAGAATCTCCTTCACAATAGCTATCAACTTTTATTGATGATTGATCCCAATTTGGATTAGGTGCTAAGCAGGTAGCGTCTGGGAAAATTCTAGCTTCTACACAATGTGCTTCATTCGCAATGGTTGTTGCACAATCTGCAGTAACATTTATTTCAAAAAATCCACACTCTCCTACCTCAATATTTCCAATTGCAAAAACATATAAACTGTCATCAATAATTTGAACTGGAGGAAGAGAACTACTATTGTAAATTAAGTTCTTTTCCAAAATCAATTCTACCGTTGCAGCTACTGCAATCTGAGTTCCTTGATTACAAAAATCAATTCGATACACATTGTCGTCACATGGAATGATTCGTGATGTCGCAACATCCACTTCCATAACTGGACAATCTATTTCGGTTTGGATGGGATAGTCCAAATATACAGTATCAAAGGTTTCAACATCAACTGGGAAATTTATCATTTGACAAGTCGTCAAATCCCAGTATACATTTGGAGCAATTATATTGACTTCATAACTTCCTGTATCAGTCAATACATCAAAGTTTCCATCAGCATCAACTGAACCATAAAAAGTTCGATTTACTCCTTTTGCTTCTACGATCCAATTTCGAACTCCACCTTCATTTGCTTGAAAAGTACAATCATTGTTGGAATCTCTAAATGCTTTGCCAATAATATGATTAGTAAGTAAGTCTCCATTTTTATTAGTTCTAACTAGATAGATATCTGGATTAGAAAAGGCCGTGAATGCTCTTGAACCTGCAATAGCAAAACCTCCATCATAAGTTCTTACCATATCAAAACCTAGTTCAGTTCTATTAGACTGACCAATACTTTTTTCCCAAATCAAAGCACCGTTTGGATCAACTTTTATTAGAATATAATTAAGATCAATCGCTGAAACTTCATGATAACCTGCAATAACTAAATTTCCATCATTTGCTATCGCAATACTATTTCCAATTTCAAAAAAGTTTGAAACCCCAAAAGAGAAGAAATTAAAATTCCCATCAGGAGAGAATTTCAAAACTGCAATATTCGATTGATTCCCTGTTGCTCCTGTAATGAAAACAGTTCCATCATTTGCAATGGCTAAATCCAAACCTTCATCATATTGTCCTGTAATTCCTCCAAAACTATTCTCCGAAATTACCGCCCCATCATTATTAACTTCTAAAACATAAATGTTTTTATCGTTAGCAGTCACTTCAGTATAACCCGTCACCACAAAATTACCATTCGCTCTTTGTCTAACTGCATTTCCTAAATCATCAAAACTTCCACCATAAGTATTTACCCATTCTTCATCTCCATTCTCATCAATTTTCACTAATAATAAATCCTTTTCTCCTTGTCCATTTTCAGTATATCCAGTAATGATATATCCTCCATCTATTGTAGTTGTAATTCCTAAGCCCTCATCATCATTACTTGTAGAGTAAATATTTGTCCAAAGTTTTTCACCACTATTATTCAATCTAAAATAGATGATGTCATCTCCTCCATTCAATAAATTTTCTCCATTTCCAACGATAACTACTCCATTTTTGTCAGATGCCACAGTTACGTCCAATCCCATTTCAGGTCCTGAATTTCCAAGTGTGTCTGTCCAAAGAACAATACCATCTACATCAGTCCGAATTGTATATATTTGATTCCCTAGTCCAAAGGAATTTGAAGATCCAACAAAAACTAAACCTCTATCTTCCATCTCAACAATACCTTGCGCCTCATCAGGTCCGATTGTACTACCATAAATTTTATCCCATCCATATATATTTTGAGCATTTGCATCAAAAAAACCGGTAAGACCCAAAGCTAGACTAAGTACTGCTACGATACTTAGTTTTTTGAGTCTTACCAGGTTATATATATTAAATGATCTCACGAAAAAATATCTTTTTGGTTGTTGTGTTAATAAGTACATTACAAAAGTGCGCATGTTCCTATGTTTTTTCAAGGACATCTAAAGTCATTTGTTGAACAACTTTATCGTCTTTTTTTTTATTAATTTTTATTAAAAATCCATAAAATACTG
>JAQXDE010000023.1 GCA_029251525.1 Saprospiraceae bacterium
CAGGTAACGTTTATGTCAGCAGGTGGATTAATAAATGTAGGAGCAGCAGCAGGAATGACGGTAATATTTTGAGTATGCGAAATATTATTACCGCATATATCTGTAAATTCCCAATTGTAGGAAACAGTACCACCACAAATATCGACAGACCCTGATTGAGTTGGTGAAACGGTTCCTGTTACAAGGCAACTTCCATTTTCATTATTAGAATAATCCAAGTCAGGAGCGCCTGTCGGAATATTATCACAAGTAACGTTTATGTCAGCTGGTGGGTTAATAAATGCAGGAGGCGCAGCAGGAGTGACGGTAATATTTTGAGTATGTGAAATATTGTTACCGCATATATCTGTAAAGTCCCAATTGTAAGAAATAGTACCACCACAAATATCGGCAGATCCCGATTGAGTTGGTGAGACAGTTCCAATAACAAGACAACTTCCATTTTCATTGTTAGTATAATCCAGGTCAGGAGCGCTCGTTGGAATATTATCACAAGTAACGTTTATATCAGCTGGTGGATTAATAAAAGCAGGGGGTGCAGTAGGAGTGACGGTAATGTTTTGAGTATGCGAAATGGTATTACCGCACACATCTGTAAAGTCCCAATTGTAAGAGATAGTGCCACCACAAATATCGACAGATCCTGATTGAGTTGGTGAAATCATACCCGAGATTTCACAAGCCCCAGAACCACCATTGGTGTAGTTCAAATCGGCAGCGCTTGTTGGAATATTATCACATGTCACTGTTTGGTCTGCAGGAGGATTAGTAAAAGTAGGAGGAGGAGTACCAGTAACTGTAATGGTTTGAGTGTGGGTAGTCATGTTCCCACAAGCATCAGTATATTCCCAATTTCTAGTAATTGTTCCACCATTGCAAGCATCTGCACTTCCTGTTTCCGTTCCAGCAACTGTTCCAGTCCCATCACAATTATCTGACCAATTCAAATCTGCCATGGTTTGGACTAAATCTGAACATGTCAAGGTCTCATCTGCTGGAGGATTCAATAAAACAGGTGGCACTGTATCTTCAAATGAAAGAGTTAAACTTTCTAAGTCACAGCATTCAATTGAACAATCGATTGCATTTATATTATTGCCCACAACAGGCACAGTTCCAATCGAAGGAATATAATTATAACTGTATAGAGTAAAAGTACCACAAGTCGACGAGGTATAAGTTCCAGAAGCTCCACTAATAACCTCTAAAATTACTCCGGAAGGATCTGTCACCAAAATAGCTTGGGCATTATCAATTCCCATATTATAACCTGCTACGGAAATATTTGCCACTTCGTTTGGACAAAGTGGAGTAGGGGCAGTTATGGTTCCTGCCTCTGATTCGTATACATTTATGGTGGTACATAACTCGGCAGGTAGGTCAGTAATTGGAACACATGGATCATTAGATACATCAATGCATAATTGATATGAACCAGCGGACGCCCAAGCAACATCAAATGTAGGTGTTGCAGAAGTTCCTAATAAGACACCATCTACAAACCAATGATAAGTTGCTGCTCCCGCTAAAGTTTCTACCGAATAAGTTTCCGTATTTCCGCCACATGCATTGGTTTCGCCAGTTACACCCTGTGTCCAAGGATCAATTTCTTCCTCTCCACATACTCCAATAATATCAATCGTGACATCACAATAAGAGCCTAAACAACCGTCTACTAAAAAATAATATACTCCTCCAATTGTCAAACCTGTCATTGTCAAAGTCTTACTATTGGTATTACATGAAAATCCACTTACATTACATGCTACTGCATTCTGAAAAGTACAATCTTCATATATTGCAATTTGTACCCCTATAGAACCATTCATTTGAGTGCAATTACTAAAACTTGCTTCTAGGGTTAAATCGGTACACCAAGCTGTAAATGCAAACCAAGTTGGATTATTTGGAACAGTACCGTTCGCACCTGGGCAAAGTGGTTCTGGTGCATCTTGTGGATGTTGAAAGGAGGACATTGAAAACATGTAATTATCCAAATCATCAACCGTACATAAAACATTAGCTGTTGAACATTGGCATTCAGGTTGAGTTCCATCAGTACATTGTGAATGTAAATTCTGTAAAGATATGATGAAAAGGATTAACGTAATAAATGTAAACCTTTTTGACATGATAGTAGATTTAAGAGTTTAAAAGTTAGTTTATTATTTTTTAATTCTCAGTATTATACTTAAAACTTGGTGTGTTTTATATTTGTATTTAAAACTTTAAAAAGCCATACAAAATACATCTATAATGTGAATTACAGTAATTTTTTTTTTTGTTTGTAAGCTCATTATCAAAAACTAAAAAATTATTGCAAGAAATAAGATAGTAGTTATTCAATTGTAATTTAATTAGATGGCTAAATGTTATTAATGCTTTTTTATCGAGTGGAAACAATCAACAATTTGGAAAGTTCTCTAAAATTTGCTTTAAACATTTTTATCGGATATTCAGGTAGTCTACAATATTCAAAAGGTTAAAGTGAATAGTTAAAAGACATAGCAATTTCCAAAAGATTAACATTAGCATAAAGTCAACCAGCTGTATTCCTACACGAATGAGTTAGAATAAATTGTTGACAATTTTAATTTGAGCATATATTAGTTATTTCTTTAATAAAAATTTCAAGTAAGGAATAGGTAGATGCACCAAAAACTAGACAATCTTAAAGAAGTATACCCCCAATCTGAGGATTGCTTTAATCTTTATTTGTTCCAAAATATGGTTTATAAAAAGTAAGTAAATCACAAGTCGATTTTTCAATTTTATCCCAATGTTGAAAATCAATTCCAGCGTTATGAAGACTTGATTTAATTTATAATAACAGGCGAAAACTAATTTGTTTAACTGGAAAACTAGGATTGAGGATAGCTATTATAAAATAAGTATTTATATTTTTGTCTAGGCCGATTTGGCGATTCTCTCAAAATAGAGTATTTGTACTTGATGTAAATAAATTTGAAATAGAAGCTAATGTAAATTTATTTTGTTAAGTAGTAGGGGAGTGGTTTACAAAATTGGCAGTAGCATATGCTGCATTCCAAACTTTTCCCTCTTTTACAATACTAGCCGATAATCCCGAAGTAATCTGAGTAGTCATTTTTGCTTTATTAAATAAAATTATTTGACTCCGACACTAGAATATAATTAGGAGCTTAAGTAGCTATTTGTGAAGTCAAAACTAAAAAGAAAAACGCCAGAAATTTAGATATATAAATGTAGTTTTGCCTTTCTGAAAAATATAATGTAATGAATGTATGAAGCCATTAATCCTGAATACCTTATGGCATTATCTTTAGAAAAAATGAAAAGGTATTCTTAAAAAAAGTAAAGTATAATTAAATTGTCTTTTATTTGCCTTTCGTTGTTTTGGATAAAGAAGCTAAACAGTAAATAATTGTCAAACCAGAAAGAAAAGGTGCTTTGGCAATAGTGTTTATGCCTTTTAGATTGTGTATTGGTTAATAGGCTCATTGGAACAATTATTTTTATCGTCATTGAATGGATAATTTTTGTCACCATAGGCTTGAGTATTTTTCTTATTGCGATTGGTTAAAAAGTAAAACTAAGATGAAATTTTTTATGTCCTAAATAAAGAGTTTTATGAATAGGTCTAGCAACGGGTGGTGAAATATTTGGAAAATTAAGATCAAAAAAATATATGCATTATTTTTTTCACATTAGTTTTGATGGAAGCCGATATAAAGGTTGGCAATATCAACCCAGACTTCGCACTGTTCAAGGAACAATAGAAGATACGTTAAAGGAAATTTTAAAATCAGAAATTCGAGTAGAAGGATGTGGGCGCACCGATGCGGGTGTTCATGCAAGTCAATACGTTATGCATATTCATGTGGAAGAAGGTTTTGATTTTGATTTAAAATTTCGACTCAATAAACGTTTGCCTGATGATATCGTAATCTATGATATTTTGGAAATGAAAAATATGGAACATGTTCGATTTGATGCCATATGGAGAACCTACGATTACTTTATTCATTTTGAAAAAAATCCTTTCCTTAGAAAATATAGCTCCCTTTATGAGTTTGACAATTTAGATTATGCCGCAATGAAAAAAGCGACAGAATTATTTTTGAAGTATGATGATTTTAAAGCTATTTGTAAGCAACCACTTTTGTATAATCATACTAGATGTAATGTAACCCATGCAAAACTATATGTGGATGAAAAACAAGGACGCTTACGATTTACCATTACTGCCAATCGTTTTCTTAGAGGGATGGTTCGGTTGTGTGTATACTTTTTACTAGAAGTTGGGAGAGGCAAGATGTCGGTAGAAGAATTTGAAGATCGGCTAGCCAATGGAAAAGATGGATTTATAAGACCAGCTTTCCCGAATGGTTTATTTCTTTCAAGAATTGAATATCCTTATTTGAATTTGGAGAATCAGAGTAAGCTTTTCCGAATGTTAAAAATAGGATTGGAGAGTTAAATAAACTAAAATAAAGAATGCTTCCATTTCACTTTTAAAGAAATAGGAAGCATCCTCTTTAATAAAAAGGTAAAGAAATGTTTACTCTTTTATAAATTTTATACTCTTAATCTGATCATCCGAACGAATAGTTAGAAAATAAATTCCTTGTGAAAAATGATCTAAATTAAGAGGAAAATTATGTACTCCAGCTGGCAATGATCCTTTATCCTCAAAGTGAACTTGTTTTCCTAAAAGGTCGATGATCTCAATTTGAATCTTATCTGATTTAGGTAATTCAAATTCCAAATTAGCCTTAGTGGTAGCAGGATTTGGATAAATGTTTAAATTAGTCAAAGCTAAATTTTCGACTTTATTTACCACGTCACCTACTAATTGAAAAATAAAATCACCAGGAATATCAGAAGTCAGTCGAGTTATTATTCTAATATAGTAAAGGTTTTGGGTAGGTGGGATACTGATAATTGTATCTGTAAAAACAGGTTCAACAGCGCCATCAATAAAAAAACAATCTTCCATTATAGGAGCCATAGCCAGGGAGTCACAATCTTCCCAAAGGTCAAAATAAAATACTGCATCTGCGGTAAATGTAAGAAATCGAAGTTCCACTTCCTCTAATCCTTGTGGATCAAACGTGTACCAAACATCTGCAAATTCTCCACCATTGGTGTTGTTTATACACTTGGGGAATAGAAAGGAGTCACTATCAAAGCCAGCAGCGATAGTTGTACCTGGAAATTCAAATTCAATATCGTCAGCTTGTTGCGGAGTCATCACAAATACACTTTCTGCATTACTACATAAGTCATTTTCTGGTGGGTCTGGCGGAATTATATCTAATAGATCCATCGTACCTGAACCCATCCCTCCATCATATCCTCCCAATCGTAACAAATAGGTTTCACCCATTATTACATCAAAAATTAAGGAAGAAGTGAAAGCATCGCATCCTCCTCCATCATCGTTACAAGCCAGTAAATCAGTATCTGATAAGGAACAACCTATACTACCTGGATAAACTCCTAACCTAGAGTCGAAATTGACTAAATTACAAGTTGACCATTGAACTGAACCTGTAATAGGCGAGGTAAATGAATACCAAATATCTGATTGAATAGTATTGTCTCCAAATCCAAAGCAAGGATTGTTTGGATGTACTGGACCATCTGTAGTAGCGTCGGTATTGTCAACTGCTTGCCCCAACCCTAACATGATTATCGCAGCATTAGCACAGTCATCATTATCTGGTGCATTTGAAATGAATTCACCTAAATTAAAAGTACCACTTCCACTTTCGCCTGGGCCTCCATCTCCATATCCTCCTATACGAAGAAGATAAGTTTCTCCCATAATTACATCAAAGGTTGCAGAAGATGTGGCGTCAGCACATCCAGGTGCATCTTCACTACATCCTATTATATCTAGGTCGGTTGGAGGGCAAGATGAACCTGCTCCGTATACAAATATTTTGGTATCAAAATTTGCTGTACCACAGAAAGACCATTCTGCTTCTCCTGTAAAAGAAGCGGTATAGGAATACCACACATCATTATAAGTGCTATCAGGAGTGGTACCAGAAGAAGCGCAATCATTGGCATGTGCTGCTCCATCTGAACTAGCGTCAAGGGTAGTAAATGCTTGATTGTCACCTTCCGTAATTATGGTTGCATTATTACAATTATCATTGCTCGGCTGTGCAAAGGAATTAAGGTTGAAAAACAATAAAGTGAAACAGATGAAAAGTTGTAATATTTTTTTCATAATGAATTGTTTAGTTGGTTTTGTATAAATTGGTTCAATTTAATATTTATTTAATTTTTATTTTAATAATAGTTGGTTTTGTTTATTAAAAATTCTTTGCAATTGTTCTATTTTAAATAATTATTTGGTGCAAAAAAAAAGAACCTAGAGTTATGCACAATAGGTTCTTTTTTTTAAAATTTATTAAGTTGATTAATACTTTGCCGCTTTTCCTTTAGCTGAGGAGTTTTTTATAAATTCCCGCAAATCATCATTTGCCTTAATCAAATCTTGATTTCTCAAATACATCATGTGTCCACTTCTGTATCCTTTAAAAGTTAATCGGTCTTTCATTTTTCCACTAGGATCAATTTGTGATAAGGTATATTTTGCTGCAAAGTAGGTTGTAGCCCCATCGTAATAGCCAGATTGGTTCAATACTTTTAAGTATGGATTTTGAGCCATTGCTTGCCGTAGATCATCTCTAACACTATTATTTTCATTATTCCATGGATAAACTGAACCAAACATATTGTATTTAATATCGGTATCAAATTTTAGTTCATTTTTCAAATAATGATTAATAGCTGGGGTGAACGAATGCAGCCATGAGGTCAATTCAGCATTATAATCAGGCCTTGTTCCCGCTTCAATTTTATCCAGACCTAAATATCGAGAATCTAATCGACCAATTGTTTGCCCGGTCTTGTCTCTCAATAAATCTTTCCAAAAAAATTGAGTCGGAACATCCAAATTATGTTGTAAAATTACTTTTTTGCTTAGGCCTGAATAGCGAGACATTTTTTGGGCAACACTATTTTTTTCTTCTTCAGAAATATATCCGCCTTTAGCTAAAGCAGGAATTAAAGTGTTTAGGGTATAATCTTCTACTTCAGGTAAAACATCCAATAAATCTTTATTTTGTAAATCATCAGGAAGCATTTTGTGATGCCATGCTGCTGCTGCAAAATATGGTAGATTAAGTGCAGAGGAAACTGGTCCACCTGATCTTAGAACCTTATAGTCAGCTGGGGACACCATAATTACTCCATTCAAATACATCCATTGAGAATTTTGTAACTCTAAAGAAAGACCCATGACTCTAGTACCTCCGTAACTCTCTCCAATGATGTATTTTGGTGATTCCCAACGATTATTTCTTTGTACAAATGTGTTCATCCATTCTGCCAAATATTTAGTATCAGCATTGATTCCAAAGAATTTTTTCCTGTCAGGCATTTCTCCTTTTACATCTGGAATCATTCGAGAATATCCTGTGTTGACTGGATTGATGAAAACAATATCGGCTACATCAATAATCGAATTTGGGTTACTTTTAAACCCATATGGCTGCACAGGATATCCTTCTTTATCAATTTTCAAGATACGAGGACCAGTATAAGCTATGTGCATCCATACAGATGCTGATCCTGGGCCTCCATTAAAGGAAAAAATAATTGGACGACTTGCTCTGTCTTTTACTTTGTCACGTGTATAGTAGGTGTAAAAAAGTGTTGCAGTTGGATTTCCCATTTCATCCCAAACCGGTTGAGTTCCCGTGGTAGCGGTGTAAGAAAAACTTTGTCCTTTTACTGTGGTGTTATGATTAGTAACAATTGTGGTATCAATTGGAATTTTTCTGCTTTGACTATTCGCATTAATTCCTATCGATAAAAAAAGTAGTAATAAGATGGCTCTCATTGAAGATTATTTTAATTGGTTTTCTAATTTTATTTAAAGAAAATGGTCATTCAAAATAAGGAAATAAATTTTGAGAATTGAAATAAATTTTATTGAATATATGTATAATATTGTACGTTCTGCATTTAAGTTGCTGACCCCTAAAGGCTAAAGAAAGCTTTATCTAGGAAACTTAAAAAAGTAAAAAATAAATTTTTAAAAAAATTCAATTTTTTCAACAAGTTCTAATTTTACTTTTATTTCTGTAATCAGAAATTAAATAGTATAGGCTTGGTAAAAAAATATTTGGTCTAGCTCCAGAATTGAAATCAGATAAATCTTACTATTTTTTCAAAACAGTATTAAAGTTAGCCACCTCTAACATAATTGGTTTCGAAGATATCGGGTACATTTTTTTTCAATTAAAGAGGAAGAAAATTTATATGATTCTCATGTAATAATAGAACATGGCTATTTAAAAAAGATAAATTGTATTCTATTTGGTAATCATGACCTAGAATCTATTGCATTTATTATCTATTTAAGAAATGCAATTTTTTTGAATTCAGGATAAAAATGCCACCAGGAAAGTCAGCTATTGTAAAATAAAAAGGAGAGAATGATGGGTTCTAGTTTAATTCTATATTTAGTTCTAGTTTTTTCCTGAATGATTTTCTTTTTGAATAAATGAGTTCTTATAATGTAAAATAATAATTAAATATATAATATTGCACTAAATTAGGATAAACCAAAATATGTTCAGCAGCGAAAATGGAAATGCTGACGTTCTATATTCTGTTATTTACCCTCCATTAACAATTTTTTAACACATATTCATTAAATCAAACTTCAAATAAATTTAACAGGTCAAATCGATATTCTTTGACAGTTATTTAAACCAAAATAAGGCACAATCATTAAAGTGCATACAATGCAACCGAATATAAATCTACAACGAAACAAAATGACGAATATCAAAACTTCAGAAATGATAGATTCATTCTTAATTTTAAAATTTTATTAAATCGGATTAGTATGAAAAAAAATTCACTAATATTAGTACTATTCTTTTGCGCTTTAGGGACAATGATGGCGCAAAGGTCAATTACTGGTAATGTTACTGATGAGACAGGAGAAGCTCTTATCGGTGCAAGTATCATTGTTAAAGGAACTGTAAGTTCAGGAACAACTACAGATATTGATGGCGCATTTGCATTGGAAGTTCCAGCAGGAAGTGAAGTTCTTATATTTTCTTACACAGGCTACACTACAAAAGAAGTTACTTTAAGTGTTTCGAATGTGGTAAACGTTGTACTCGTAGAGGGACTTGTTCTTCAAGAGGCAGTAGTTACAGCTTTGGGAGTTGAACGAAGTGAAAAAGCATTAGGATATGCAGTTCAAGAAGTAGATGGAACTGACATTTCAAGATCAGGAGCTAGTAATCCTGTAGATGCATTGGTTGGAAAAGCAGCCGGTGTTCAGGTAACAAGAGCATCTGGATCAGCAGGTGGTGGTTCTCGAATTTTGATTCGAGGAGTAAGTTCTATGGTTGGGGCTAACCAACCATTAATTGTAATTGATGGGGTAAGAACAAACAATGAGACACTTTTATCTCAAGGAGCAACATCAGGTACAGCATCCTCGAACAGGTTGATGGATTTGAATCCTGATGATATTGAAACAATCAGTGTATTGAAAGGAGCTGCTGCGACGGCACTTTATGGTACAGCAGGTTCTACAGGTGTTGTTTTAATTACAACTAAAAAAGGATCTAAAAAAAGCCAATTTGATATCAATGTAAGTCAATCGCTTGCATTTGATAATCTTACCTCAATGATTGATTTGCAAAATGTATATGCGCAAGGAAGTGGAGGTAATTATAGAGATCCTAGTACAGGTGCTTCTGGTTCATGGGGACCACAAATATCAGAATTGGAGTATGCAACTGATCAAACTCACCCAAATGCACCTACATCTTCAAAAGCATTTGATGCATCAGGTGCATACAATTTTGATAAAAATGGATTCTTAGTACCAAAAGGAACAGGAAATGGAAATGCTGCTAATGTTTATAACAACGTAGATCCATTCTTTAAAACAGCTGTATCTAATACGACTTCAATTGCTATGTCAGGAGGAGGAGAAACAGCTACATTTAGACTTTCTGCCTCTAACCTAACATCAGATGGTGTTGTGACTAATAACACTTACGACCGTAAAACAGTTAAATTAGCTTCTACGATTAATCCATTTGATGGATTTACAATTTCTGGTTCAGTTAATTATACTAAATCGGACTATCAAAGAGTGCAACAAGGATCTAACACTTCAGGTTTATTGTTAGGTATGTTAAGGACTCCAGTTTCATTTGATAATGCTAATGGATTTGATGCTTTAGATGCATTTGATGAAGTAAGTGCTTATCAATTTCCTAACTCAACTCAGAGAAATTATCGTGGTGGTGGTGGTTATGATAATCCATATTGGATTACCAACAATGCCTTAGGCTATGAAGAGGTTAACAGAACATTTGGTAATACAAAGTTTGATTATAAAGTTAACAACTGGTTAGGTTTCGGTTTGAATATCGGTTATGATATTACAAGTGATAGTAGAAAACAAGTATTTGAAATTGGATCTAGAACTAATGCTAGTGGAGCAATTTCTCATGATGAATTTAATACTAAACAGTTTGATACCTATTTCAATATTTTAGGTAGTGGAGATATTTCTGAATCATTTTCTCTTAATTATGTAGCTGGAGTTAATGTATTCTCATTTAATAACCACCAAACTACTGTAGATGCTACGGGTTTAGTATTTCCGGGTTTCTTGGATATAAGTAACTCAACTAGTTTATCTTCATTTGAAAATGAGACAAGATTTAGATCTGTTGGATTTTTCGGACAAGTGGAAGGTAATTATGATAACATGCTTTACTTAACAGTAAGTGCAAGACAAGATTATGATTCTAGGTTAGGAGATCCAACAAATTTCGATCTTTCTAAAACTGGATTCTTCTATCCTTCTGCATCTGTTGCATTTGTATTTTCTGAATTAATGAATACTACAAATTCTAGTGCATTTTCTTTCGGGAAATTGAGATTATCTTTTGCACAAGTAGGTGCTCCACCGCCAAATGCATATTCAACTCAATCTGTATTTGTTTCTCCATCAATTGGAGATGGATGGGGTGATAATATTACATTCCCTATCAGTGGGGTGTCAGGATTTGACCAATCTTCACTATTGGGTAATAATGAATTGACTCCTGAGCTTTCTACAACTTTGGAAGCTGGTTTGGATCTAAGATTCTTTAATGGGAAACTTGGATTAGATGTAACTGCATATCAAAGAAAAACAAAAGATGCAATTCTTAATGCATCTTTGACTCCTTCTACTGGATATACAAATGTTTGGTTAAATTCAGGAGAAATGACTTCTACAGGTGTTGAGATTACATTAAATGCAACTCCTATACAAACTAGAGATTTTTCTTGGAATACTCAACTTAACTTCACAAAATCAAAAAGTGTAGTTGATAAATTAGCTCCAGGTATTGAAAGATTATTTTTAGCAGGATTTAATAGTGCAGGTTCATACTTAGTTGAAGGAAATGAATATGGAGCTATTTTCGGTGGAGCTTACTTAAGAGCAGAAGCAGGAACAGCTACTGATACAGATTTGAATATTCCTGGAGGAGCAGTGGTAATTAATGATGATCCAAACTCAAATGAGTATGGATATCAAGCAGTAGATCCTTCACAAAGAGCAATTGGAAATCCTAATCCTGATTTTATTTTAGGATGGAATAATACATTGAATTATAAAAGATTCTCTTTGAACTTCTTGTTAGATTGGAGAGAAGGTGGTGATTTGTGGAATGGTACAGCTTGGGCTTTGTCTTTCTTTGGTAGATCACAATTAACTGCTGATACTAGAGAAGAGGCTCCTACTCCAATTGAAGGAGTATTACAATCAGATGGTTCAGTTAATACTATTCCTGTTGTGAGAGATCAAAGTTATTGGACTTCTTCCCTTGGTGGATTCGGAGCTGTTGGAGAACAATTTGTTCAAGATGGTGGATGGATCAGATTAAGAGAACTAGGTCTTTCTTACAGATTCCCTGCATTTAAGATGGTAAAAGGTGGTTCTTTTGGAATTTCTGGAAGAAACCTTTGGTATAAATCTGACTATGATGGAATTGATCCTGAAACAAGTTTAACTGGTGCTGGAAATGGACAAGGATTTGATTATTTCAATATGCCTGGTACAAGAACGGTAATCTTCAAACTTTCATTAAACTTCTAAAATTGAATAAATATGAAATTATATATAAAATATTTTCTAGTAATTTTCCTTACAACATCTTTTTTAAGTTGTGAGAAATTTATCGGAGGCGAATTTAATGCCGATCCGAATAACCCAGCTACGGTTCCTGTATCTGCTCAGATTCCTGCAATTCAAATTGCATTGTCAGATGTGTATGGAGGAGACTTCTCCAGGTTTGGAAGTATGATGTCTCAACAAGTTGAGGGAGTTGCCCGGCAATGGGTTGCTTTTAATCAATACACAGGTTTAACACCTAATAGATTTGATGATGCATGGCAAAATATTTATGAAAATATATTGAATGAAATTCAAATTGCCAAAGCTTCTTCTTCTGAAGATGGATTCAATCATTACTTAGGGATGCTTCAAATTATTGAGGGTTATACCTTGATGATTGCTACTGATGTATGGGATGACATGCCATACGATGATGCATTTAAAGGCTTAGGTTCTACTAATCCAACTTATAATACTCAAGCTGATATTTACAGTAAGATTTATCAGTTATTAGATGATGGAATTGCATTAATGGAAGGGCCATCAGGTTCTGTTGCTCCTGGAGGTGAAGATGTATTTTTTGGAGGTGATGTAAATGCCTGGATTAATGCTGCACGTGCAACTAAATCAAGAGGATTATTACATCAGAAAGATTATGCTGGAGCAGCAGCTGAAGCAGCGGCTTCATTTGCGTCTGCTGATGATAACTGGGGGTTTCAATATCCTGATGCAAACTCTGCTGGTAATTGGTTCCGTTTTAACAGAGATAGAGAAGGTGATATCGAGTTTCACCCAACTATGCGAGCTATTATGACGGGATTAAACGATACGGATAGATTGTCTATTATGGATCAAACTTTTAACGCCGGAGATCATCCGTATATGGTTGCTGATTTCTTTCAAGAAATGATCACATATAGAGAGATGCAGTTTATTATTGCTGAAGCTGATGTAAGAGCCAATGCTGGTATGACGCAAGCTGGCTATGATGCTATGTTGAATGGTATCAAAGCATCTTTTGTTCGACTTGGTTTAGGTGATACGGAGTATGATGCATATATTGCTAATGGTTCAGTTCCTGCATTAGGAAGTGTAACATTGGAAGATGTTATGACTCAAAAGTATATTGCTATGTTTGTACAACCAGAAGTTTACAGTGATTGGAGAAGAACAGGAATTCCTGCTTTAACTCCAGTTTCGGGAAGTGCTGTTCCGGTAAGATGGCATTATTCTTCTGACGAGTATTTATTTAACTCTAATGCTCCTGATGAAACTACGTTGAGTATTTATACTGATAGAGTAGGTTGGAATCAATAAGATTTTAATCTTAGTTTATCTAAATAAGTGACCTTTTTTGGTTACATAAATTACCTCTCTTAGCTTTGATTAGTTAAGAGAGGTTTTTTCATGTTTAAAAAAAATTATATTTTGAGTAAGTCTATTTTAATATTTGTTATTGCAATTTGTTTTGTGAGTTGTGAAAAATTTATTGGAGGAGATTTAAATAGTGATCCAAATAAACCCAAAGTCCTTCCTATTAGTGCTCAAATGCCTGCTATTCAATTGTCTTTAGTTGATGTGTATGGTGGACAGTTTTCAAGATTTAATTGTATGTTAACTCAACACGTAGAAGGAGTAGCGAGACAATGTTCCTCAAATAATCAGTATTCAGGATTGAAACCTTTTGTATTTAATTCTGTTTGGGAAATTATATATGAAAAGGTTTTAAATGAATTACAAATTGCAAAATCGACTGCATTTTCTAGTGGTTTGAATCATTATCTTGGAATATTAAAAATAATGGAAGCTTATACTTTGATGATTTCTACTGATGTATGGGATGACATGCCATATAAAGAAGCCTTTCAAGGAATAGATTTTTTGAACCCAAAATATGATTCTCAAGTAGAAATTTATGGAAATATTTATAAATTTTTGGAGGATGGTATTACATTGTTAGAAGGTGTAACTGGTTCAATTGCACCTGGAATTGATGATATATTCAACGAGGGTGATATTTCAAAGTGGATCAAGGCTGCACATGCTATTAAAGCAAGAGGTTATTTGCATCAAAAAAATTATCAAGGTGCCATGAATGAAGCATTGGCTTCTTTTGAATCAGCTGATGATAACTTAAATTATCAATATCCAAATGCAAATTCTGGCGCTAATTGGTACCGTTTTAATCGCGATCGGACGGGAGATATTGAATTTCATCCTGTAATGCGAACAATTATGAAAGAATTGGATGATACACTTAGAATGGAAATGTTAGATGTTACATTTAATGAGGATCATCCCTACTTAGTAGCAAATTTTAATGAAGATTTAATATCATATCGAGAGACTCAATTTATTATTGCAGAGGCGAATTTTAGACTAAATGCTGGAGGAACATCTGTAGGGTATGATGCTATGTTAAATGGAATTCGAGCTTCCTTTTTTAAGTTTGGGCTGAGTGAAGTGGAATATTTATCTTTTATTAATTCCGGTATTATTCCATCTGTTGATAACTTGACGTTGGAGGATATAATGATTCAAAAACATATAGCTATGTTTTTACAGCCAGAATCATACAGTGATTATAGGAGGACCGGATTGCCAACTTTATTGCCTGTTTCTGGTTCTAATATTCCAGTAAGATGGAATTACTCAGCAAATGAGTATCAATTTAACTCTAGTGCTCCTTCTGCATCATCAGTTGATATTTATCTAGATAAAGTTGACTGGAATCAATAATAAAATTGTACAGATTAGTAACCATAATTTTTTTTTATGAAACTTAAATTTTTTCTTCCTTTTATTTTCTTGTTTTTTTATTTGCTCGGTTATAGTCAGTCAGGTGGAGGTGGATTGATTTTGCCTTATGAAGTAGGTGATAAACGCAAAGGAATAGGGAATCAAGAACAAATTTCGTTTATTTCGTATCCTTACGATGGAGCAAAAATAGATTTGCGAGATTACAAAAAAAGAACTCCTCAACTTAAAATTCCAGACTTCATAACAATTATTCCTCCGGATTTAGTTTCTTATGATAATATGACGGTTCTGATTGGTTGGATAAAAGCAAATGGTAAGAATGAAGAATCTTTGATTATTTGGTTAGCGGATAATTACTATACAAACGAGGTCACTTTTTATTTAGATAAAAGATTAACCAGAAATTTTCTTAAAGATGCTGAATTAAAAAGAATAAATTCTTTCGATAAACCAGTTAAGGTTATTATTAAATCTAATAATAATAGTCAAGAATTATGGTTAAGTGTCCCTAAAAAAGTAGCGAGATCTATAAAATTAAATAAAAGTAAATCTGAGATAATAAACCAGTTTTCTGTAGGGTTTTTAGCAGGCGTTGGCTTTGGTCAGTTGACTTATGTTTATGATAATTTAGATAAAGGTTTCCCTACTTGGTATAGTGTGAATTATACGGAAAAGAATCTTGGATTGTCAATCTCCTATAATACTTCGCATCTTCGATTTTCGTTGAATGGATTGTATCAAAATGTATTTTATTATACGTCTTATTTAAACGTACAATTTGACGAGCCAGAGAGAAGGTTTAGTCCAAGTATAGGTAAGTTTATTATCATTGATAATGTTCAAGTTGAGAATAATCTTGATCGACATCCTACTCATCATTTTCAATATTCAGCTACCATAGCAGCTCGCTTATTTTTACTTAAAGGTGTAGAAGTCCAACCATTAATTACTGTTGGGCAAACAGTGTACTCACCAGGTATTTATGAAGGAGATCGATATGAAGAATCACAACAATTTAGATTACTACCAAATACTTTTTTTGAAACAGGGATGCGTTTTGAGTTTATAAGTGGTCAGCAGAAATCAATTTTTATTGATGTGATTTATAATAGAAGTCAATGGAAGCCAAAAGGATTTTTTGAATCAGTCCCTTTCGAAAATTTAGAGGTAGAGAATTCAACTTGGAAAATAACCTTTGGTTATAGGTTTGGATTTTAAAATAATTTTCTTTTCCCAAATATGTTTAAGTTAACAAAAAAATAAAGGCATATTTTTTACCAGCAAAATATTATGTTTTTATTTTAAAAGAATAAATAAGCTTTTTATTCTTTACTTTTCCCAACTACCTCATCTTGAAAATATCGAATTGCATTTTCCATCATCCAATTAAATTTTGGATTTGAAGGAGGTGTATCCCTAACACCATGCTTTTGTTTAAGATCAAGTGTAATTGGCTTTTTTAAAACTAACTGAGAGTGAGCGATGTTTTCAGAAATTAAAAATGTAAAACCCCTTTGGACATGAGTGGACATAAAAGTTTGGATACCTCCAAAACTTACCCGAGTATCATGAACGGAGTGTGCAATGAAAACAGGTTGATCAATTTTTTTATCAGTCAATCGTTTCCAGGTTTCATCAATCAATCTAACTACTTCTAATCCAGCAGCATTATTAATATAAGGGTATCTATAAGGGTTTGAACCAATCGATTTTAATTCTCCATCTGTATATCGAGCTATAGTATGAGCGAATGGAAAATAATTTGAACCATGTGCCATGTAACCTAAATCCAATGCAGCAGAAAAAAAGAAGAGGCCACCAGAAATTAATTTTGGATCTCGCAGAGCTTTATTTAAACTCAAACAAGCTCCAGTTGAAAATCCTCCTAGGGAAATTCTTTTTCCCAAAGTTTTGGAAACGCTTACAGCCATATCAAGTTCCTTGCTCCATTTCCTTTTGAGTTTTTCCTCTTCCATCTTTACTCCAATCTTTACTAGCCCGTGTCCTGGCAAAAGTATAAGAATCACATTGCAACCTGCTTTGAAAAATTTTCGACCAATATCTTTTACATAATAAGGAGAGTCCGAAAGGCCATGAGTGAGTATGATTACATCTGGTGTAGTTTTTCCATGATAAAAAATTCTAGGATGATTTCCTTTCTTTAAAGCAGGTGAAAGGAAATCGATGGTTTGCTCAGTTCCACTTTTTTGTTCGGAGAAAGACAGGTTGATTTTACCTAATCTTTTTTTGTAATGTTCAACCAAGGAAACAATTTCGGGAGATGATTTTTTTAACATTATTGGTGATTCATACTGGTTTAGAAAAATGTAAATTTATTCTTTTTTTAAACACGTAAAAAAGAAGTCTTTTCAATTATTTTTTTTGTAATTCTTAAAATGATACTATTTTTTACAATCTATAAAATCCTATTTATTAGTAATAGGAAGTCTTTCTGTTTTTATTTCTTTTTACTTTGAAACTTGATGATTAATTTTTAGATAGGAATATTTAATGTAACTCTTATCCAATTTAATTTATCAGTTTTAAAAAATGAAGCAAAGTTTGATTCGATATTCAAGTAATAAATATAGAAATCATTAGTACCATTAATATCAATATCTACAACTGTATTTTCATTCTAATCTGACAGTCATTAGTCCTTTGGTTTAGTTACACTTGAAAGCTATAAGTAATCTTTTTTTAAGCTAGAAATGTTAATCGGTAATTAATTGGATATGCTTTTTTGTTTAAATAGCTATCTATGTAATAACTTATTTTTATTGGCAAATATTATTCTATTAGTCTTGATAGAATGGAAAATATTAATTGAGATAAGGTAGTTTTAATTTGGATCCACATCTACATTTACCCTTATTCCTGAAAATCCTTTCGTTCCTTGTAGGTGATATTTTGCTTCGATGATAAGCCTTTTCGCATAAAGAAGCCATTGATTATCTTTTTCCATTTTTAGATAAATTTCCAAAAGGAATTGCCCCCGCACTCTCGGAATACCAGGAACAGCTGGACCAATCATTCGATAACCTAATTTATCTTTTAGGACTTTTGCAAAAATTTTAGTGCCTTCATTGAGTAGTCGAGGATCTTTATGTTTGAGCGTAATTTTTATTAATCGTTGGAAAGGTGGATAAGAAAAAAGTTTTCTTTCCTCCACTTCTCTTTCAAAAAATCGTTGATAATCATTTTTGATCACTTCGCCTAGAACGGGATGCGCTACATTGAATGCTTGGATGATAACTTTTCCTCTTTTTTTCTTTCGACCAGCCCGACCACTAACTTGAGTCATGAGTTGAAATCCTCTTTCGGTAGATCTGAAATCTGGAAATGACATCAATTGGTCTGCACTTAAAACTCCAACAATTCCCACATTATCAAAATCCAAGCCTTTGGTTACCATTTGTGTACCCACTAAAATATTAATTCTTTTTTCTTCAAAATCATTGATGATTCGAGAGTGTGCATGTTTTGTCCGGACAGTATCAAAATCCATTCGAGCAATTTTTGCATCAGGTAAATAAATTTGTAATTCGTCCTCAATTTTTTCCGTACCAAAGCCTCTAATGGTCAAATTTCGCTCACCGCATGCTGGACATTCTTCTGGTAGTTTTTGTTGGAAGCCACAATAATGGCAACGCAGATTATTGAATGCTTTGTGGTAGGTTAAACTGACATCACAATTTTTACATTCTTGCACCCAGCCGCAAGTCGTGCAGCGCAGGGTAGGAGCATACCCTCTTCGATTTTGGAAAAGAATCGCTTGTTCTCCTCGTTGTAATGCCTCGGATAATTCTTTGAGTAAAACAGATGTGAAATGAGAAGACATTTTTTTCTTCTTTGTTTCGTCTGCCACATCGACGATAACGACTTCAGGCATTTGAATTCCACCATATCGTTCTTTCATTTCGACCAAGCCATATTTTCCTTCCCTCGCATTTTGATAAGTTTCGAGAGCAGGTGTTGCAGTACCCAACAATACTTTTGCATCATATAAATGAGCTAAAAAGATTGCGGTATCTCTTGCATTGTAACGAGGAGCAGGATCATGTTGTTTAAAAGATGTATCATGCTCTTCATCGACAATAATGAGTTTTAAATTTTTGAACGGTAAAAAAAGTGCAGATCGCGCTCCCAATACGATGGATTTATTTTTTAAAACTTCTTTCCATAAATCAACTCGCTCATTATTACTCATGCGAGAGTGATAAACAGCAATGTCATTTCCAAATATCTTTTGTAATCGGGCCACAATTTGGGTGGTCAAAGCAATCTCAGGAAGCAAGTATAAAACTTGTTCTCCTTTTTTGATGGCCTCTTCGATGAGTTCAATATAGATTCTGGTTTTCCCACTTCCAGTTACACCGTGGAGGAGAACAGTATTTTTACTTTGATAAAACTCTTTGATGGAGGCAATAGCAGAAATTTGATTTTGGGTTAAGTCAAATTTATCGACTACTGCTTCTTCATATTTTCCAACACGACTAATTTCTTGATCGTATAATTCAAAAATGGCTTTCTTTTCTAATGCTTTCAAAACAGTAGAATCGACGCCAGCCATTTTGTACAAATCTTGTTTTCGTACGAATTTTTGCGTTTTGTAAATTTGAACAAAAGCCAAAAGAGCTTCAGTTTGTTTTTGAGACCGAGTGGTTAGCTCAAATGCTTCTTCGAGCAAATTTGAATCCGTATTGTATGGTTCTTGGAGACGAACACAACCTATTTTTTTAGGTTTATAATTTCCTTTAAGTTCCTCTTGAAGGTAAATTATTTTTTTTTCGAGCAAACGATATAATAGTGGGAAAACTGTTTTTTGTCCTAATATTTTTTGCACATCATCGACCGTTAACTCATGTCGGTTCCTTAAAGCCTCCGCAATCAAATATTCTTTATCTTCCAATATCGAATAATCTTCACTAAAAAATGGACTAATGATTATTTTAGTTTCGCTGCTCATTTTCAGTCCAGCTGGAAGTGCTGCTAGCATGACTTCGCCGAGACTACAACAATAATATTGAGACATCCAAGTCCATAATTTTAATTGGGCTGCATCGACAATTGGATGTTGATCAATGATGGAAAGGATTGGTTTTGGCTTGGTTCCCTCTGCAGGTTGCTCAAGGATTTTATAAACAAGAGCAGAGTATAATTTCTTCTTCCCCAGTTGTACTTCTACTCTAATTCCTGGTTGTACGACCTGAATCATTCCACTTGGAATAAAATAAGTATAAGGTTTAGGAACGGCTATCGGCAAGATGACCGATGCATAGGTTCCAGAGGATTGGATTGGATGGAAAGATTCGTTACTCAAATGATATTAGTATTTTGGAATAAAGTCAGATGCGAAAATAGGCAATGAAAATTATTTATTTTCAACAATATTTTTTTAAGAAATCGAATAACGGTATTTAGAGGATAAAAAAGCTAATTTTCTATTAAAATTTGGCAGGTTTTGTTGTGCGTTGTAAGTCTTTCAAATGTAAGATTAAAAAACTTTTTTATGGATTTCTTTTGCTAGGATTAAAATTTAGGCTTAGATTAAAAAAGTTCGATCATTAAAAATAATCGAACTTTTTTAATGTTATTAATCGATAAAATATTGTTGTAAAAATACGCCTAACTTTCCTGCACTTTTTCCGCTGTAGAAAACTTTTAATACTTTATAATTTGGAGCAATAACAATGTAGCTTGGTTCACCATCTGGAAGTCCCAATTTCTTTTTAAGGGTTTCTTTTGGTGGAGCATTATCTTGTATATTCGTCCACATCATTCCTCTACTTTTTGCAAAATTTTTGACCTCGACAGATCGAGTATCATCATAAATACTGATAATGTTTAAAGGATATTTTTTGTAGAAACTTTGCAAGTATTTATTGTTTTGAGTACAAGAATTGCAGCTCATTTTTCTTACATCAATAATCGTCAGTTTATCTAATTCATCGTGTAAGTTGAATCTTCGTCTGTGGACATCTTTGATGGAAAGATTTGGAATGGTTTGTCCTTCTTTAAAACCCTCTGAGGTTGAAGGGGATTTTGGGGTAAACCAGATTAAATTTCTTTTCTGTTGACTTTGAGCAGATGTAGAAATGAATAGTAAGATCGTGATTGACAATAAAAATCTCATGATTCGTTATTTTTAGGATTAAGAAATAGAATGATTTTTTAAGTCGGTTCTTATGTTCAATCCCAATTTTAACAAAGGTAAACTCATTTACCACATGTATTTTTTCATGAAAATACTATAAATGAAAAGATAAATCCTGATTTTTGAAGAATCCAAAAATCAGGGTTTATCTTTTCGTCTAAACAAAAATAGAATTATTGTTTAATAATTTTTTGTGAGATCACTTCATCTCCAGATTCGATTTTTAAATAGTAAGCACCAGTTGGAATATTTTCAATATCTAAAGTAATACTGTTGTTATTTAATCCTGTTCTCTCTAAAATCAACTGCCCAGATAAATTAAATAATGATAGGTTCTCAATTATAGAAACCGATTCAGCTAATTGGATATTAATGTTATTATCTGCTGGATTTGGGGAGATGATTACCTCATCACTTTTTAATTCTTCAATCGAAGTTGGTGGATCACCTTCCCCTAAGTAAAATCTGTAAACATTTAAATCTTCGACTAATGAAAGAGAAAGTCCATTCATAAAATAAACATAATCATCAATAACAAATGAAGTAGGTGCCCATCGCGAGGATCCAGGATGAGAAGGCATTCCATTCCATTCATCTTCCAAAGGGTCATATTCCCAGAATGACCCGAAAGGCATAACAGAATGATCGGATCCATCACCACTTAGAACATAACCTTTTCCACCGTAGCTGAATTGAGTTCCTGCGACTCGACCTTCTGCGGGGAGTGTTTTCATCTGATCCCACACTTCTGTTAGAGGATCATATCGGTATAGCTCATCAAAAATATTTAAATTTCCATTAATATTACTGCCGTGACCAAAACCTGTATAGACATAATCTCCAACAGCAAATTGGTAAGGATGGTGTCTTGGAAGATCTGGGAAATCAGGTTTTTGAGACCATGAATCAGTAGCCATATCATATTCCCACCAATCATTCATATTCCCAGTAGCACCATTTCCCATCCCAACGAAAATCTTACCTTGATTGGCAATAAATGCAGGATGAAGTCGTGCATCACATGGGCAACTAGCTAGTTCTGTCCAAGTATTATTATCAGGATCAAATACCCACAAATCATTAAGTGGTCCATTACTTTGACTTGTACCAAAGCCAATATAAGCTTTTCCATCCCAGGTATCTCCAATTCCAAATCCTCGACTTGGTCCTGGGAAATCATCTTCTTGCGTGAAAATGTCTGTAGCAGGATCGTAAGAGTAAAACCGACTTGACGGAACTTCGTTTATACTGCCAGTTACTGAGTATCCAATACCATTAAGTGCAAAGCCGATACTATGATGGCTTCTAAAAGGAGATTCATTAAGTAATTCCCAAGTTTGGGCATTAGCGGAAAAGAGATAAGTAATCGAAAGAATTATTGCAAATAAATATTTAGTCATATTAATTGATTTTGTTGTTGTAAAATTTGTTCCTCTATAAGCAACTAAAGAACAAAATTAAGTTAGAATAGTTTGGATTTAAAAAATGAATGGTGGATATGTAATATATTTTACAATGAAATTTAGTAGATCGCTAAAAGCAGGACTAAATTCAATTTTTTCTGTTTTTGTATTTAGAAATAATGCTATTGATTTATGGTTACCTGTATAGAAACTGATTAGTTTTAAATTTCAATTTTTAGTAGTTTTTTTAAGGAAAAAAAAACCACGGTGAAGTGCCTTATTTGATAGTGAGTACTTAAAACAGTAAAAAATTCCATTCATTATATGCAGAACAAGATTTTGGCGTTTTCCTTGAAAATCGGTAGGGTAACCTATTGATTACCTTTGATATTTGGATGACTCTCGTCCTAAAATGGGAATTAACATTGTAGGTGTGTTTAGTAAAACTACAATCTTTAGGAATCTGAGAGGAGGAAGATATTACTTTTGAAGTTTTAGGTTTTTTAAAAATAGGGATTGACTTTACCACAAAACATATAAATATGAGGTATTCTCTTCTTTACTTTTAGAAAAAACCAATTTCCCTAAAATTGTAATATCTCCTTATAATGATTATTTTCGTTCAATGAAAATACTTCCTTACCTCCTAATTTTTAGTGGTTCATTTTTGTTTACCTTCATAGGTTGCAGTCATGATTCAACTTCAATTATAGATGAAAAAAATACTACTTTTTATCCCTCTTCTAAACCATGTACTCGTTGGTGGTGGTTCGCCACAGAAATAAAAAAACCAGACATCAAACACCAATTAGATTGGGCAAAAGAAAATAATTTTGGTGGAGTCGAAATTGCCTGGGTTTTTCCATTACATCGCTATCAAAGCATGTATGCGCGTCTTTATGATCGACATTATCCAATAGATACGAGTGCTCAAAAATGGCTAAGCATAGAATGGTCAGAGATGGTGGCGTACACCAAATTATATGCAGACTCGATTGGTTTGGCTTGCGATTTCACACTAGGAAGTGCCTGGCCTGTGGCGGGAAGTAATATTGGAAAAGAGCATGCAACACAAATTTATGGAGATACAGCCTTTCGACAAAAATTAACTTTTGCATGGACTTGGCCAGAGAACCAATTAGTTATAAATCATCTTGATAGTAGCGCATTTAATCGCTTCGCAAAACCTGTAGGTGATGCACTCCAGGATGCGTTGAAAGGATCAAAGTCTGCATTGTTTACAGACTCTTGGGAAATTAAATTGAATAGAAAAAACAAAGTTTGGACACCTGGCTTCGAAAAAACTTTCGAGGTAGAATTTGGTTATGATATTATTCCATTTATGGAAAAAGGTTTAGACTCTTTCCCTGATGTTCGTTATGATTATATGCTACATTTGGATAATTATGTGACCAATGGTTTTTATAAACCTTTTGTCGAAAAGTGCAAAGAACTGGGTGCATATTCACGTGTACAATGTTTGGCTTCTCCAACTGATGTAATGACAACTTATTCTTTAGTCGACATTCCTGAGACAGAATCCATGTTGAATAATCCAAATTATTCTCGCATCGTAAGTTCTTCAGCTACTTTAGCTTCCAAGCAATTAATTTCAAGTGAAACTTTTACTTGTATGTATGGATTTCCGGCGACCTATTTGCGTAAGGAGCAAACAGCAGATTTAAAAATGGTGGCTGATGCAATGTTTGCACAAGGAGTTAATCATCATGTTTATCATGGTATGCCTTATAATCCAAAAGGTATGGATTCTTTGGATTTTTTTGCGACCACTTATTTTGGGCCAGGAGGAAGTTTGGAACCGGAGTTACCAGCTTTTAATTCTTATATAGAAAAGGTTTCGGGGATTTTACAAAAAGGAAAAACATATTCAGATGTAGCGGTTTACATTCCTTATGAAGATGGAGTGATGAAAGGAGCTTATCCTCCAGAGCGACAACGTGTTTGGGTTTGGGGAGAATATGAATTGCGATATATTTTTCCTCCAAAAGAAACGGAAGGGTATCATCCTTTGTGGATTAACCGACATTTTTTGGAAAAAGCAAATTTTCAAAATGGAAAACTAGTTGTTGGAGATGCTCAATTTTCTATGCTTTATATTGATGTGCAATATATGGATGTTCGTGCTTTACAACGGGTATTTGTTTTAGCCAAAAAAGGTTTACCCATATGCTTGAAAAGTTATCCAAAACAACCTGGAAAAGTGAAAAGTGAAAAATATAATGATCTAATCAATGAGTTATCTTCCTTAACAAATGTGTCTAAAAATTTTAAAAAGATAGTAAATCATCCACCATTGATTCAAGGAGATAATTTACCAGAATATTGGAGTCGAGTAGGGGAGGATGGCACGCACTATTTGTTCTTAGCTCAGTTGCTTTCGAAGGATTTGAAGTATCCAGTTTATTCGGGACAGTCTTTGATGGAGCAATCTGATTATAGAGAATTGACTTTTAATATTTCTGGTAAAACGATCACTCAAGAATTTGAATTTAAGCCTTATCAATCTATTATGTTAAAAATTTCGCCAAAAGGTAAAATTGAAATGATGGATATTTCGTTTGTTCCCAAAGATCCGATTGTTCGACCAAAGGAAAAGCAAAGGATGAATTTTTAGAAAATATAAATTGTGTAATAATTCATTCAGTGGTTATTTTTATTGAATCTCTATTTGAAAAGGAGAGATGAGAATTTTTGATTTCCAAAAAAGACTATAATATATGCCAAATAGACTCCTCTTTTTATTACTAATTTTTAGCCAGACAATCTTGTTTTCCCAAGATTACAATATCCTAGATTTTGGCGCAAAACCTGATGGGAAAACTCTCAATACAAAGGCGATTCAATCAGCCATAGATATTGCAACAAAAAATGGTGGTGGTCGAGTACTTATTCCAAAAGGTAAATACCTCACTGGTGCTTTTATTTTAAAAACAGGTACCGATTTACATTTACAAAAAGATGCAATCATTCTCGGTAGTACCAACCCTAAACATTATTTTAATCTTAACCGATGGAAAGCTTTGGTGCTGTCTGATAATCAAAACAATATTTCTATCACTGGATATGGGGAAATAAATGGGCAAGGTAGAGAATTGGCTTTGCATATTGATAGTTTATTTTATGCCGGACAAATAGATAGTGCTGAGTATAATTTTGTAGAAAAAAGACCTAAGTATTATTTGCGCCCACAACTAATTGAATTTGTCAGTTGCAAAAGCATAGCGATCAAAAATGTAACTCTGCGAAATGCAGCATGCTGGGTACAGACCTATGATAAGTGCGAAAATATTGTCATAGATAGTGTTCGAATAGAAAGTGACGCTTATTGGAATAATGATGGAATCGATATTCAAGATTGCAAGAATGTCCGCATCACTAATTGCTTTGTCAACTCAGCTGATGATGGGATTTGTATTAAATCTCAATACGAGGATTATATGTGTGATAGTATTTATATTTCAAATTGCTCCGTTCGGTCAAGTGCTAGTGCAGTCAAATTTGGAACAGTTTCTCATGGAGGGTTTAAAAATGTAGTGATAAAAAATATAAAAATTTATGATACTTTTCGTTCAGCGATTGCGATTGAAGTGGTTGACGGAGCCGTGCTTGAAAATATATTAATTGATAGTATTACGGCAGTTAATACAGGCAATGCAATCTTTATCAGATTAAGTGAAAGATCGAAAAAAAAGAAGATGGGGGTGTTAAAAAATGTAATAATAAAAAATGTAAAAGTTGAAGTAGCGTTCGAACGACCAGATTATAAATATGAAATGAGAGGACCTGCACTACCATTTTTTCATAATATATTTCCTTCATCAATTACGGGTATTCCTGGTCATCCAGTAGAAAATGTGCGATTAGAAAATATCGAAATTATTTATCCTGGAAAAGGAAATAATGGATTGGCAAACTTACCGCTTTCTAGGTTGGATCAAGTACCGGAAAGCATAAAAGCATACCCAGAGTTCTCCATGTTTGGAGAATTACCTGCTTGGGGTTTTTATGTGAGACACATGGATGGATTAAAGATGAATAATATCAAATTGAGAATTAAGGAACCAGATTATCGCCCTGCTTTTGTTTTTGATGATGTTAAAAATCTTGAAATAAGAAACTTAAAGATAGAAGGAGATAAAAAGGAGAAACATATTATTTTGCATGATACTAAGAATATAAAGATTGAAAATCAAGCAGCGGTTTTAAAATTATAATTATTGCACACAATGCAGAGACTTCTAATTTTTATGATTGTATTTATTACTGGCTGCCATCAGTCGAGTGATGTACTTTATGAGGCTAAAGATTTTAAACTGAAAGGAAAAGGTGTTTTGTTGACTACTCGATTTAATTCTTTTGAGGAGTTTAAAAAGGAAGTTCAAGTTGAATACTCTAAGGATGAAAAATCATGGGTTCGATTAACTCAAAATAGTAACAATCAAATAGTTTCTAGTATACTAAAATCAGGAGTCAAAGAATCTGATATTGTCGCAATTAGAGATGGTGGCCTTATTGGTAAAATTAAGCTAGTTTTGACAGCACCATACTTTGTAACTAATAGAAATGATATTTTGAGGGTTTATATGCTAACAAGAAGGAGGCATAGAATATTTGGGGGAGGAGATATTGCATTTTTTGATATTGCTAAAACGATGATGAGGAATATTAATTCCGCAGATTTGAGGAATATCCCTGAGGAAGATCTTTCTGAGAAGGGATACATTAATACATTTAATCATGCTAATTCTCAAGCATTAATGACGGCAATTTTTTCAGAGCAATTAGCTGACTTTATTGCGGATACTCACGAACGTAGTAATATGCCTGAATTGATTACTGGAAAATTTACAGACGTACAAATAGCAGATATTAAGAATGGCCCAGTGGATAATTATGTTGATATTATAAATAATGAATGGGGACAAGAACTAGGGAAATTATTAGGAAAAAAATATCAAATTTCTCGGGAAACGGTATGGACACCTGAGTTACTAGTAAATTTTTTAAATGATCTACAAAGTTATTATAGTTGGGTTTTTCAGATAGGATTTGAACCATTTAAATCTAGTGATGATTTGATTATTAGGTTTTCCAAAAAAATAAATAAGGTGATGAAAAGTACAGAAGGATTGAGGTGATTTTTATTTTTTTATTTTATTTAATCTAAACTTGTATTGAGGTAAAGCTTCTCCACCAATTTTATATGATGCTTGGATTTCTTTTGCTCCAGTTACTTGCCATGTCTCTAATTTTTCTAACCAATTTTCATCTATTTTTGCAGCTAGTAAGTTTGCATTTGTTAAGTTTGCTCCTTTCAAATTTGCACCAATAAGTACAGTTGTAATTAAATTAGCTCCTGTAAAATCCGCATTTTTTAAATTAGCTCGACTTAAATCAGTTTCTAATAAGTTTGAATTGGTCAAGTTCGCTTCATTTAAAAATACGTTACTCAAATTCGCCCAACGCAAATCTGCTCTAGATAAGTTAACCTTTCTTAGTTTCGAATTAGACATATTTGCACCATTTAAAAAGGCTCCTATTAATTCAGCTGCTTGAAATTCTGTCCACTGCATCTCTGCATTTTTAAGATTGATTCCGTTTAATGTTGCTTCACTTAAATTGACTTTTTGCAATGATGCTTTTTCTAAGGTAGCTTGATTCAAATTTGCACCAGTTAAATTAGCATGGTCTAATAAAGCTTCTCTCAAATCTACATGACTTAAATCCGCTCCTACTAAATTAGCATTGCTTAAATCCGCTCCAAAAAAAGAATTCTTTAATTTTAAGTAATTAAAAGAGCTAGAATCGATTTTCATTTTTGTTAAAGACAATAATAGTTGACCTCGCTCTGGGCTCCATTTTTTTTTAGAAAACTTTTCTCCTTTAAAATATCGATAGGGTTCAAATGAATAATTTAAGGTGGTAATCCGCTCTATTGTTTCCTCACTCAATATTCGTTTTGGATTACTGTTTAGTTCGTTTTGGATTTTGTCAAGTAGGTTATTTATCAAAATTAGCGAATTGCTTTTGCGAGTACTAGCTTCCAATTCAAATTGCTTTGCTAATTTGCTATTTAGCTGTTCCTTTTGGATCTTAAAAAATTTATTTTGTTGGAAAAATAAAAAACTACTGGCAAATCCTCCTAGAAGAATAAGCGATAAAGTTGATATAGAACGAACGGTTTTTTTTTTGAAAGTACTAGAGTTGGCTGTTTTATTCCAAACGTGAACGATTAAAAATCCCAATAAAACAATTGTTAAACAAGCAATGAATCCGAGTGAAAAAGAAAATTTATTTTCTAAAGCAGGGAGGCGAAGAAACCCTAATATCCAGCCTAGGATAGCACCTAATCCGATGCTAATAAGAAGATTTATCTTTTCTTTCATTTTTCGATACTGATTTTCCTTTGGGAAATGATGTAGTGAATTTAAAATGATAAAGTTAGGTGAAAATGCGGAATAAATTGAAAGCAATAAAATAAAAAAAGTAGAGGAGTATTATTTTGGAGAAAATCTAGATTAGATTTTTTCAGAAGGCGAAGTATAGTTTAAACTTTTATGAGGAATTGAAAAGTAATGAACTAACTATTTTAATTATTTTTAATTTCCCAAAGAGTTTAAATTTTTAATAGTGTTGGTGTTGCTGTTTTTATTGTGTTCTCTTAATTTGTTTTCTATAGAGTAAATAAAACGTATAATGATTTTATTTTCGAGTCTATAAATTTGTCTTCAACCCTTGTAAAATAATAAGGGTTATTGTTACTCCAAAGACTAATGTTTCTATAAAGAAAATACGACTTGCTAAAACTAAATTTCTGATAGAATCAATTTGTGTTGAAAATGAATCAAATGCTAAATCAGGAAATACCCAAAATAAGATTACATTAAAAATAGCTAGGGTACCTGCAATTGCAATAGTCACAAACAAACCAAATTGAAGGCTACTCATGAAATTATAATTATTTTGTTTATCAGTATCTAATGCGTCTATTCCATATCGCAGTACTCCAAATAAAGCAATGAATTTTAGGCATTTCAAAGCTATTGGACTGCCAACCATTAGTTGACCCATAATTAAAAACATAGCAATTCCTGCTCCACCTAATATTCCAAATAAGACAGCTTCATTGGTTATACTGAATTTCTTAGTAATCAATTTATTATCCGTGTTTATGGTTCTGAGATGCTTATATTGATTTTGTTCAATATCAAAGGTGCGAGAATTTTTATTTGTTTGCATCATTTTTAGAGTTTTTTTATTAACAAAGTTGTTATTACATTAACCTTGTTAATGATTTTAGTGAACCTATTTGAAGTAGTGGATACAGATTTTATTTTTTTGATTACCTACATTGTTTATGATCTGAAAATTTACCCTAAGACATAATCATTAAAATAATTAACCCTTGAAATCATAGTAAAATTATTATTTTTTCATCGAAGTAAAAGTGATGGAAATCACATTTGGTATTGATTTTTGTCAAGTTTAGATTGGTTATCAGAAATATGATATTTGCTATAATTTCTCCTTTTGATAATTTGGCTTTGCGCAAAAAATCAAATTTGAAAGGATATATCTATTCGAGCAGCCATAATTTGATACTAAATTCACCTCTGATTAATATAATATCAATTATTTTTGAGGAGCAACGATGACTAGGTATAGTTGCTATTCTATTTTTGATACAATTAATGTCTGGTAGTAACACAAGAAGGGGACTTAATGAAAACTTTTAATTTTCTTGTCAATTGTATAAGTACAAATTCCTATCCAAGTTTTAAGAACAACCTTGAGTTTTAAGATTAATGTTTACCTTGGTTATAAATGATTTAAAAAATAAATAAAACGATGAAGCAAATAATCTTCTTTTTTAGTATCTCAATTCTAATATTTTCAAGTTGTAAATCTTATCAAGCCAAAACCTACGATTTCCCAAAACCTGTAGACACGACAGATAAACCTATTGAACGTCAAACTAAAAAACAATATTCATTTCCTCAGCAGGGCGTGTATGCTGATAATTTATTTGATGGTGCACGTTTGAATGATTTTAAGTTTATCCAAGAAGATTTATATCAAGCGACTATTTCTCCAGAAAATTTTCCAATAAACCATAGTGCGTATTATGCATTTCGAGTTTGGTCTGATTCACCAAAAACTATTCAAGTAGAATTAAATTATACACATCATGCACACCGTTATCCTCCCAAAATTAGCAGAGATGGAAAAAATTGGGAAGCCTTAGATTCTAATTTAATTCAGTTGTCAACAGACAGTATAAATGTATTTTTAACCCTAGCAACTAACTCCGATACATTATGGGTTGCGGCTCAAGAAATCCAAAATTCTACTCATGTAAAACAATGGTGTGAGGAAAAATCTCAACATGAAAATGTATTGTTGTCAAGTATTGGGAAAAGTAAAATGGGAAAAGATTTATTATTTTTAGACATACATAATGCCGATGTTAAAAAGAAAGATGTGATTGTGATTTTGGCTCGTCAACATCCTCCTGAGGTAACGGGATATTTTGCAATGCAAGCATTTATAGATGAGATCTTAAAGGATCAACCATTGTCAAATGATTTTAGAAAAAAATATCGGTTGTTAGTATTTCCATTAATGAATCCAGATGGAGTAGACCTTGGGCATTGGCGACACAACGCTGGAGGGGTAGACCTTAATCGAGATTGGGCATATTATCATCAACCTGAAAATCGACATATTGCCAATTTTATTGTAAAAACGGTCAAGCAAAATAAATCAGATGTTATTTTAGGATTGGATTTTCATTCTACTTTTTGGGATGTGTATTATACTAACCGAGAAATTCCAGAACATATTCCTTATTTTAAAGAATATTGGTTAGGTGGGATTAGTCAATCATTAGGTGAAGAAACAAATGAAAGACCCTCCAACTTAGGAGGCCCCGTTTCCAAAAATTGGATTTTTACTCAGTTTAATGCATTAGGGATTACTTATGAAATTGGTGATTCCACACCACGAGATTTTATAAAAGAAAAAGGAAAAGTATCTGCAACAGAGATGATGCAATTATTAATCTTTAAAGGGAAATAACTATTTGTATTGTGAACAAAATCATTTTCCATAAAATTGAAATCCTATAAAATAATGAGCAACCTTAAATCATTTATTTTCCTAATCATTCTGATTAATCTTTTCGCTTGCGAGCAAAATAATGAAAATGTCTATACTATTGATGACGTAACATTTGATGCGGCCTTCCCTGGAGCCAGACTTAACAAAATTGAGAAACGAGAGAAAGACAGTTATATCGCATTTATCAAACCTGCTTTTGAACCTGTTAATAAAAGCCCTTGGTTTGCTTTTGGAATTGAATCTCAGGTGGAAAAGGAAATAGAGATCACTCTAAATTATGGAGCGTACAAACATCGTTACATTCCTAAAATAAGTAGCGACAAAAAGTCGTGGGAAAAAATGGACCAGTCAAAAATTGAAATTGATACAGCGAGCGGAGAAGCAACGTTGACTTTAAAAATTTCTCCTAATAAAATTTATGTAGCAGCACAAGAAGTTATTTCTTCTCACGACACTTATGAATGGATGGATAATTTATTAGCATCACATCCAGAAGTAAAAAAAATAGTAGCAGGGAAAACGGTGCAAAATAAAGACAACTATGTACTTTCATTGGAAAAAGAAAATGTAAATAATTCTATCGTTTTAATTGCAAGGCAGCATCCACCTGAAATTCCAGGAGGAACAATTGCGTTCAAACATTTTTATACAGAATTATTGGGAGATACTGAAAGAGCAAAATTATTTAGAAAGCAGTTTAATATTTATACCTTTCCATTACTCAATCCAGATGGTGCGGATTTAGGAAATTGGCGACACAATGCCAATGGAAATGATTTGAATAGAGACTGGATAGATTTTTCCCAACCAGAAACTCAAACAGTTAGGACTTTTATTAATAATAAAGTTGAAGCTGGAAAAAAAATCCAATTTGCATTGGATTTCCATACGTCTTATAGTGGCCCTTATCTGTTGGTTTTAGACTCAATTAATGTAGAGAAATCAAATGGGATAATTCCAAATTGGATTGATGGAATTGAATCCAATTCTGAATTTAGAGTAGAGGCTAGACCACGTAGTCAAGATTTACCATATTGTTATAATTGGTTTTATAATACTTTTAATTCTGAAGCTGTCACTTTCGAAGAGGGTGATGAAATAGATAGAGAAATCATTGTTCAACGAGCAAAGGTGTATGCACAAGAATTAATGAAAACGATGACTTCCATGGAATATTAATAATGTCCATTTTAAATTAACAAAGTGCCCTTTTTTATAAAAATGATATTCAAACAATAAATCAAAATGCACAACTTTTCTAGGTTTATTATCATTTCATCATTCTTCCTAACGTTATTTTTTGGTTGCCAATCAGAACCAATAGTTGTGGATATTCTGATTCAAAACGGAACAATTTATAATGGTGTCGATACTAATTCCCAAAAAGTATCTATTGGAATTTTGGTAGATAAAATTGTTTTTATCGGAAATGAAAAAGGGAAATTAATTGAAGCCAAAAAGACGATTGATGCAGCTGGATTAATTGTATGTCCAGGATTTATTGATCCACATACTCATTCAGATCGAGAATTAAAGATTCCAGAAAAATCTCATAATTTACCTTTTCTGATGCAAGGTGTCACAACGGTGGTAGCAGGGAATGATGGAAATAGTTTTTTTCCAACAAAAGATTTTAAAGCACTTTATGAAAAACACGGAATAGGAACCAATGCTGTTTTATTGGCAGGACATGGAACTATTCGGAAGTTGGTAGTTGGACGAACAAATAGAAAAGCAACAGAGGAAGAGATGAAAAACATGGAATCTTTAGTTCAAAAAGAAATGGACGCAGGTGCATTTGGATTAACAACTGGTTTATTTTATGCACCGGGAAGTTATGGTGATACAGATGAAATAATTGCACTTGCTAAAGTTGTGGCAAAAAATAATGGGATTTATGATTCACATATTAGAGATGAAGGATCTTATTCCATAGGATTAAAAGGCGCAATTGAAGAAGCAATAGAAATAGGCCGACAAGCAAAATTACCGATCCATATTGCACACATAAAATGTTTAGGAGTTGATGTTTGGAATCAAAGCAAAGACATTATTGAACTGATAGAAGAAGCAAGAAAAGAAGGAATAGATGTGACTGCCGATCAATATCCTTATGATGCTTCAGCAACTGGATTGCAGGCTGCAACAGTACCTCGTTGGGCGGAGAGTGGAGGAAAGGATTCTTTATTTTTGCGATACAATCAAGCTCAACTTAGAGATAAAATATTAAAAGAAACGAAAGAGAATATTACTCGTCGAGGTGGTCCAGATAAGTTATTATTTGTTCAAACTGATGACTCAATGTATGTGGGAAAAAACTTGAAGGAAGTAGCTCAAATACTTCAACTTCCAGCTGAAGCTGCTGTCTATACAGTACTAAAAGATAGAGGCGTTCGAGTTGCATCATTTAATATGACTCAAAATGATATTTATAATTTTATGAAACAACCTTGGGTAGTAACTGGCTCCGATGGCAATTCGGGACACCCTCGGAAGTATGGTTCTTTTCCTAGAAAATACCATAAATATGTTCAGCAAGAAAAAGTAATCAGTCTTCCAGTTTTCATAAATGGAAGTACTTCAAAAACTGCAGAGATATTAAAAATTCCAAATAGAGGAAAACTTCAAGAAGGATATATAGCTGATGTGATAATTTTTAATCCAAAGACATTTAAGGATATAGCTGATTATACAAATGCTTTTGAAAATGCAACTGGGTTAGAATTTAGTATAATCAATGGGAAACTTTCGGTGGAGGATGGAAAATTTACGGATCAATTGAATGGGAGAGTCTTAACCAAATAATGGAATTCTTATTCATTAGATGTGCATCATTTTCCAATACAGGAAATCGTTATTGGTAATAAGTTATTGATAGTTAAACTATTATGTATTGGTTTTATTAAAGAGGTACAAGAAATGTACAATTTGTATTTTGATTTAATCTAGCTAGATTTCCCTTCTAATAAAATGATCACTTCTCTAAGTTATTCACAAGTGCAAGTCAAATTATCGGCATAGATCATTCCGTCACAAATCGTTCCTTCCAATCCTTCTGCTCTTCGCTTAAATAAAATTCCTTTGCCCTAACAATCTACCTGATTGGG
The DNA here is from genome assembly GCA_029251525.1 of Saprospiraceae bacterium. Classification (GTDB taxonomy): domain Bacteria; phylum Bacteroidota; class Bacteroidia; order Chitinophagales; family Saprospiraceae; genus CAJQQY01. The sequence goes on from JAQXDE010000023.1 coordinate 34,777, forward strand.
ATTATTTAAATGTCATGAAATTAAACAAATCCATTCCTATGCAAAAGATTATTTGAAAGTTGGTTTCCTGATTTATCAAGCTATCAAAAAATTAGTAAACGATTGAATCAACTTCCCAAATATTAAATGTTGACACATTTATTTTAATCAGCTGGTCGAACTCACATGAGTATTAATCGAAAATAGACTCAATTAATCTTGAAATACTTTCTAAGTTATTAAATTAGCAATGAAACCAATTTAATTTTATAAATGAATATTTCAATACAAGGTCTTCATAAAAAATACTCTAACGGGAATCAAGCTTTAAAAGATGTTAACCTTGAAATCAAAGAAGGGATGTTTGGTCTTTTGGGACCCAATGGTGCAGGAAAGTCAAGCTTGATTCGAATTCTGGTTAGTTTGATGAAACCAAGTAGCGGGCAAGTAATTGTCAATGGAAAAGATGCGGCTAAAAACAGAGCGTATGTTAGAGGGATGTTAGGATACTTACCACAAGATTTTAGCTTTTTTTCAAACCTTAAAACTTATGAATTTTTGGATTATGCTGCGCGATTGGCAGGAATGAGCAGTAGGAAAAAACGTAACGAGGCGGTAGACAGATTATTAGAAGATGTTGGTCTTTTTGATGTGCGTAGTCGTAAAGCTAGCAAACTATCAGGTGGAATGAAACGGAGGCTAGGTATTGCACAGGCGCTCATTAATGAACCCCAAATTATTATTGTTGATGAACCCACTACAGGTCTAGACCCAGAAGAGCGGATTCGTTTCCGTAACCTTCTAGCTCGATTAGGTTCGAAGGATGTAAGCATCATCCTGAGTACGCACATCGTTGCAGATATCTCTAGTATATGTGAACATATGGCTCTTTTGAATAAAGGAGAAATTGCTTTTTCTGGTTCACCTGAAGAACTGATCCGACAAGCGCAGGGGCATGTCTGGTCTATCTATGCAACTGAAAAAGAATATTTAGAAATAAATCAAAAGTATGAAGTAGTGGCCACCGTTATGATGAATGATGGTTGGAAAATTACTGTAGTTGCTGATGAAGTCATTGGATATAAAGCTGAGCCTGTTCATCCAAATTTGGAACATGCTTATGTTTATTTTGTAGAGCACACTTTAAAAAAGGTTCAGAGATAGGAGTCTTGCAATAAGATTTTTACAAAAAATATTCTGGGCTACCGTTTAAGAATTATATTTAGGAGGGAGAAGATGTTAGAGACTTAAAACCATAATAAAATGTTCTCAACTTTTTGGACCATATCAAAATACGAAAGAAAAATCCTGTTGCGGAGTTGGTTTTTTCGGATATTTACAGCGCTGACGCTGTTCTTTATCTTTGTATTTAATTTGGGAGAAATCTCTGCGGTTGGAAACCAAACGTGGGTATACCGGGCAGTTCCCTCTAATATGCCTTATGTAGCTATTTACCTTTTAAATATAGGACAGGCAATTATTGCCGTTTTCTTGTCTGCGGAATTTATCAAAAGAGATCGAAAACAAGATACGACGGAAGTATTTTATGTTCGTTCAATGAGTAATGCTAGTTATGTATTAGGAAAAGCATGGAGTATTTTATCCCTTTTTCTTTTGGTTAATATTGCAGCATTAGGGTTAAGTTTGATTTTTAATTCCTTGGCAAAAGATACTTATATCGACTGGCAGGCATTTCTATATTACCCTGTTTTAATTTCCATTCCTACTTTGATCTTTATTATAGGCTTGTCTTCTTTGATGATGAGTATCATACGCAACCAAGCATTGACCTTTGTCATAATGGTTGGATATATTCTTTCTAGTTTGATTTATCTAAGTAGTTCTTTTAACTACCTCTTTGATTATATGGGTTTTTATTTGCCCATGTTTCATTCGCAAATTACAGGATTTGGAGATTGGGAAACCATCTGGACGCTACGTGCTATGTACACTTGTTTTGGTCTTGGATTCATATTAATATCGAGTCTTTTATTAAAACGACTTCCTCAATCAAGGTTTCAAAATTTAATGTCTGCAGTAATGGCCATTGCATTTATTAGTGGAGGAATTTATTTAGCCAATCAACATTTGAATCGATATAATGAAAGTGTGGAACTTCCCAGCCAGATGATCGCACTGAATAATGAATACCTGTCAAAAGCTCAAATTAATATCAACGAACATGAAATTTTATTGACTCAAGCGGAAGATGGAATTAGTGTCCAATCTAAAATTATTGGAGAGGCTACGACAGAAAGCAACGAGTTTGTTTTCAATTTAAATCCCAGTTTAAATGTACAGACTGTTGAGGTAGATGGACAATCCGTTAAATTTGAAAGAAAATTGCAGTTACTCTTAGTTCAATTTGATCAGATCATTCCAACGGGTACAACGATTCACTTACAAGTAAATTACTCTGGTATTATTAATGAGCATGCGATGTTTATAGATGTCGATCAAAAAATAAAATTTAAAAAATCTGACGACTTTCTTTTTGATATAGGAAGAAGGTATGCATTTATAAATCCTAATTTTTTATTATTGACTCAAGAGGCTCAATGGTATTTACAGGCTGGGGTAGGATATAGTACACTTAGTGCATCCTGGTTTCGTAAAGATTTTATTGACTACAAATTAACAGTCAAAACTTTACCTGACTTGATCCCTATTTCTTCAGGTCAGCTTAAACAAATAGAAGCAGATACCTATACCTTTGAACGGGACTATGCACTTCCTCAACTTTCTTTATCCATCGGTAATTACCAAAAGAAAAGTTTACAAACTGATAGTATCGTATTTTCTGTTTACCATATGGAAGGGCATGATTATTTTCAGGATGCCTTTCCTGATATTCGGGACACTTTGCCATCCATTATTTTAGAGAAGTTACGTGATTATGAACGTGGGATAGATCTAAAATATCCTTTTAAAGAATTTTCTATTGTTGAAGTTCCTGGGCAATTTAAATCATATGATCGGACTTGGACTTCCATTCATCAGAATAATCAAGCTGGGTTAGTTTACTTTCCAGAAAAAGGTTTATTCAGCAGACGTAATGATTTTGCTGGCTACGGTAAACGGATGAAAAGATGGGGAAGAAATAGAAATAAGACCAAAGAGGAACTTCAAATATCGGTGCTTTATCAGTTTTTAGATCGGTTTTACAGCTTCAAAGATGTGAATACTGATTTTAATAGCCAAGGAGTTGAAGTGGAAGAATCAATTAATCCTTATTATCAGTTTGTACAATTTTATGAAATGAGTAATAACCTCGATTCAGAATACTGGCCTGTGCTAAATCGAGTGTTTGAATCGTATCTTAGAGGCTCTGTAGATGGAGGACCTGATTGGGTTCGACGAAATAGTGGGAGTACTCAAAATGAACTGGCGAATATGGTTTTGCAAGAAAAATCCTTTTCGGAAATTTTAAACCTAAAAGAAAATCAAGAATTGATTGATAATGTAATTGAATTAAAAGGGGAGACCTTATTTTCAATGATACAAGCCAAAGCTAATACAGATCAATTTCGAATATTTATCGGTAAGATGCTGGAAGAAACTCGTTTTCAAAATCTACCTTTTGAAGAATTTAACGAAAGACTTCAAAAAGAATTTGGAGTGGACTTATCTGGACATATGGAAAAATGGTTTAATGAAATCCAACTTTCTCGTTATCGGATTAGTACTCCTATTGCAGAAAAAGTATTGGCAGGAAACAAAGAAATGATTAGAGTTACTTTTAAAGTGACTAATGATGGAGTGGCCGAAGGGGTTATCAAAACTACCTTAACTCCTGGTGAGAATATAGAGAAATTACTTTACCTAGAACCTGGGCAAACTAAAGAAGCATATTACTTGACGGTAAAGGAACCTACTGGTATTCATTTCAATACCTTAAGTTCGGGTAATTTACCCAATCAGATTGAGTTCAATTTCGAACAGATTGGAAAAAGTTCTGCAAAAAATGTGAGAGAAGGAGAAGCAATTATAGAGGACCCCCTTTTTATTGTTAACAATGGAGAAATCATTGTTGATAATGAAAATTCGAATTTTGAATTTTCTCACTTTGAGGAAGTTAGTCGCTTACGCAAATGGTTAAAACCAACAGGAGAGGATGATTTTAAATATAAAGGAACTCGAGTTTGGCGGCCACCATTAAATTGGACCGCTACCACAAACGATGATTTTTTTGGGGAGTTTGTTCGTTCCGCATTTTACATAAAAGCAGGCGATGGGACGAAGGAGGCCAAATGGCATATTCCAATTGCTGAGGCTGGTCAGTATGATGTGTATTATCATGTTTACAAAGATCAATCTTTTAGATGGAATAAAGAACAACGAGGAAGTTATCAGTTTACTATCCCTCATCAAGGAGGAACGGACTATCCTAAGGTAGAATTGAGCCGCCAAAGTCCAGAGGGGTGGACGTCATTAGGAGAGTATTCTTTTTCATCAGATACGATTACTATTTCCTTGAGTAATGAGACTAAACTAAGAGCCGTTTTTGCCGATGCAATTAAATTGGTAAAAGTGGATTAATGTTGATAATAAAATTTTAATTATGAATAGACTTTCAATGGTTAACCTACAATACCTTTTCCGATTTGGAGTGGTGGGCCTATGCTTCTTTTTCAGTTATTCAATGCTTGGACAAAATCCACTTTCTTTGCAAGGTGCAATGAAGATTGCGGAATTAGGAAGTCCTTCTATCAAGCGATCTTTATTAAATATTGAACAATATCAACATAGTCTAAGAGCAGAAAGAGCATCCTTGAAATCTCGATTTTCATTAACGCTTGATCCCTTTAGTTATAGCAGGAATAGACAATTTGATGAGCAATTTTCACAATGGTTTACTAATACAAGGTTAAATTCCTCAGGTACTTTTCAGGTAGAACAACCGATATTAAAAACGGATGGCTCTATTGGCTTATTCAATACTTTCGGTTGGCGAAATAATGAAACTAATATTGATATAGCCGGTTTTGGCGAAAATTCTAATAAAGCTTTTTCCAATAATTTATACCTCGTAATCAGCCAACCACTATTTACCTACAATCGTCGGCAAATGGCTTTGGATGAACTAGAGCTCAATTATGAAAATGCAAATTTGGATTACGCCATTCAACGATTGACTTTAGAAAAAACAATTACCAGCCAATTTTTTGATGTTTATCTTGCTCAATTAAATCTAGATATCTCACGCGAAGAATTAGCAAATACTGCCAAAAATTTTGATATCGTCAAAGATAAAGTGGAAGCTGATTTATTAGCAAAGGAAGAATTATATCAAGCAGAATTAAACTTCGCCAATGCACAGTTGTCAGTGCAGGATAATGAGTTGGGCTTAGCTAATGCAGAGGAATTATTCAAAAGAGAAATTGGGATGGACTTGGATGAAGATATACAGTTATTTACAGAATTAGAAGCCCAGGAAGTTTTTGTTGATTTAGATAAAGCTATTGAGTATGCCTTACAATCCCGAATGGAATTAAAACAACGACAAATCAATATTGACAAATCTCTTTTCGAAATGGAAAGAACAAAATCTGTCAATGAATTTAGAGCTGATCTTCAATTGACATTAGGGATCTTTGGCGATAATCAAGACTTCGGTCAAGTATATAATTCTCCTACTAGTAATCCTAGTGTTGGACTTTCTCTCAATATTCCTATCTGGGATTGGGGTGAACGAAGTGCTAGGATTCAAGCCCAAGAGGTTTCTATGAAGAGCCAAGTACTTGAACTTGCAGAGGATAAGAAACAAATTAAAATGGATGTTCGTCGATCTTATCGTAGTGTTCAAACTCAGATGCCTAGAATCGAAATTGCAAGAAAAAATGTAGAGAATGCAAAGCGAACCTACGATATTAATTTGGAGAGATATATCAATGGTGATTTATCAGGTATTGATTTGAACCAGTTTCAAACTCAATTATCAAATAAAAAAATAGAACTAGCACGTTCGCTAATTAATTATAAAACCCAATTGTTGGATCTCAAAATATTGACTTTGTATGATTGGGAAAAACAACAACCTGTTTCGGTGGCCTTGCCAAGAGACTAAAAATTTTGATTAAAAAAATAAAACAAACAATAGTGAAAAATCATATTTATCTCATCGCCATTATCTTGCTGACCTTGTTCTCTTGCGATCAGCCAGAAGACGAAAGTCCACGAATTGATATTGCGGCACCCGTATCTGTTATTCAAGTAAAAGCCGATCAACTTTCTCGCTATACCATTGCGACTGGAAATGCTATGGCAAATAAAGAAATGGAAATGAATGCCAAGCTGGGGGGAGAATTTATTTTGAAAAATCATCCCAGGTATAATCGCCCTTATAAATTAGGAGATCGAGTAAAAGTTGGTCAACCATTTATGGAAATAAAGGACAAAGAATATGTCAATGCCATTAGCCTTGAATCAAAAGAAATGAATTTACAATTGGCTGAAAAGACTTATCAAAAACAGATATCTGTTTTTGAAAAAGGAGGAGTGACAGAGCGGGAACTACAAAATGCTGAACTGCAAGTTACTACCGCAAAAAATGATTTGGAAAATGCGCAAATCAGATTGGATAAAATGAAAATGAGTATTCCTATTACTGGAGTAATTGTAGATTTCCCCAATTATACCCCTAATAGTATTATCCAGCAAGGTACCTTTTTAGGTAAGATCATGGATTATTCAAAAATGTATATTGATGTTAACTTACCTGAAAATACAATGAATGAAATTAAGATTGGTCAAGCGGTTCAGCTAACTAATTATAGTGTTCCAGATGATACCCTCTCTGGTAAGATTACAGAAATTTCACCAGCTATAGATATAAGCACAAGGACTTATTTGGCAAAGGTTCGGTTTAGTAATCCAAATCTATTGATTCGACCGGGAATGTTTGTGAAGACCTTAATCAAGGTTAAGCAAAAAGATAATATTATCATTATTCCAAAGGAAATTATTATATCTGACCAACTAGGTAAACGAGTTTTTGTGGTAGAGGAAAATACTGCTGTTGAGCGGATCATTGAAACCGGAATTGAGAATGATAATATGATTGAAGTCGTTAGTGGTTTGGAAGAAAATGAACGATTAGTAGTCAAAGGTTTTGAAACCCTAAGGAATAAATCGAAAGTGAAAGTACTCAAATGAAAAAACTAACACGATTTGCAGTTGAATATCCAGTAACCATCTTGATGGCTATTTTGGGTATTTGTATTCTGGGATACATTTCTTATTTCCGTTTGGGAGTTGACTTGTTGCCGGATTTAAATTCCCCTCGTCTCTTTGTTGAAATTCTAGCAGGAGAAAAGGCGCCAGAGGAAATTGAGAAACAATACGTTGAACAGATTGAGGCATTAACCATGAGGCAACAAGGTGTTACTCAAGTATCGTCTCTAGTACGAATTGGTTCAGCTCAATTGACAGTAGAGTATACTTGGGAAAAGGACATGGATGAGGCTTTTCTCGATTTGCAAAAATCACTTAATGATTTTAATCAAGGTGGAGAAGTAGAGCGAATTAGTGTAACCCAATATGATCCGAATAGTGCTCCAATTATGCTGATCGGGATAAGTCATCCAGAAATTAGTGATCTGAATGAACTCCGAAAAGTCGGTGAAAATTACCTCAGTAATAAATTGGTTCGGTTGGAAGGAGTGGCGCAAGTTTCTCTCTCTGGTGAACTTGAACAAGAAGTGGTCATCAAACCTATTCCATATAAGATGGAGGCGTTCCAGATTACTATGGATGCTATTGCTCAAAAGATTCAAAGTTATAACCAAAATGTTTCTGGTGGTAGTGTTCAGGATTTGGGGTTGAATTATACAGTAAAGGGAATTGGGATGTTAGAAACGGAGAATGATTTTAATCAACTTATAGTTGGGTATAAAGAAGGACAAACTTCAGTTCCTGCAAATGAATCTAGCGCAACTAGTCAAAATTCTGTCAGTAACAAAAAGGCTCCAATTTATTTAAAGGATGTTGCTGAAACAAAATTTACTAATAAAGATCCAAAAAATATTGTCCGTGTCAATGGTCGCCGTTGTATTGGTTTATCTATCTATAAAGAAAATCGATTCAATACGGTTAAAGCAGTAGAGGAAATATCAATAGCTTTGGAAGGTATTAGAAGTGCTTTACCTGGCTATGAATTTGAGGTGATTTCTAACCAAGGAACCTTTATCAAAAATGCTGTTGATGAAGTTCAAGAGACGGCATTGATGGGAATTGGGTTAGCTGTGATTGTATTGTTTTTCTTTTTACATAGAATAGGCACAACATTAATTATTAGTATAGCCATCCCAATTTCTATTATTGCAACCTTTACTTTGATGTACTTTAATGGACTAACTATCAATATCATGACTCTAGGTGGATTGGCTTTGGGTGCAGGAATGTTGGTAGATAATGCGATAGTCGTCCTCGAAAATATTTTTAGAAATCATGAGTCTGGCGCTGATGTCAAAACAGCAACTATCAATGGAACGGCGGAAGTAGGTGGTGCAATCACTGCTTCTACATTGACAACAATCATCGTTTTTCTGCCCGTAATTTATTTACAAGATGCCGCTGGAGAATTGTTTAAAGATCAAGCTTGGACAGTAGCATTTTCTTTATTATCCTCTTTGTTTGTGGCCATCTTTGTAATACCAATGTTATATCATCGCTTTTACCGCAATCGAACTTTACCTGCAAAAGCAAGATCTCTTCAACTCACCGGATATGGTCGATTCTTAAAAGGATTATTGAAGTTTAGATGGGGAGTAATTTTACTCGCTGCTTTATTAATAGCTGGTGCTGTATTTATTTATCCTTCCATTGGAACGGAATTTATGCCAAGTGCAATTACCAAGAAATTTAAGATGGAGGTGCAAATGCCAGAGGGCACTGTTCTGGATAGGACAGCAGCAACGGTTAGTAGTGTGGAAGAAATTATTCAAGAAGGATTAGGAGCAGATTTAAATTTTGTCTTCAGTCATATTGGTCCTAAGACGGATCCAAGTGGTGGACAAACGGCAGTTTTTCAAGGGGAGCATACTGCTACTGTTGAAGTCGCTTTGATGGATAGTACTCGGTTGGGCACACAAAAAGTTATTGCTGCTCTAGACGATGCCACGAAAGGAATTCCTGGAGTTAAATTTTCTTTTTCACCTGAAGTATCTTCTTTGAATAGTATTCTTCGGGCAGAGGAAGCACCATTAATGGTAGAGATAAAAGGAGACGATTTGGAAATAATTGGAACCTTGACTGAAGCTGCACGAGAAAAGATGGCCACCATTCCAGAGCTATTAAATCTTCGAACATCTATCGAGCAAGGTGCTCCCGAGGTTGAAATACTTTTTGATCGATTTAAGTTGGGTCTCTATAATCTCGATATGAATAATGTGGTTGCTCAAATTCAAGATCAATTGAAAGGGAAAAGTGTTGGCCGCTTAGAGCAAGCTGGCGAAATGATTGATATAGAACTTCAATTGCCGGAGCAAGGGATTAAGGCATTTGAAAGTATGACCATTAAAGGTGGAGAAAAGTTATACCGACTTGATGAAATTGCTACTTTAAAAATTTCATCAGCAGCACGTGAAATTCACCGCCGTAATCAAAATAGAATTGGGAAAGTTTATGCACAAGCAGCCGAAGACTTGCCATTGGAATTTTTGGCTCAAAGGATAAGAGAACAATTAAAAGATATTGCACTTCCACTAAATTACAGTATTACCGTAGTAGGTGACGAAGCTCGACGACAAGAGTCATTGAATAGTTTAACCTTCTCATTGATCCTTTCGATTATTTTGGTTTACATGGTGATGGCATCGCAATTCGAATCGCTCCTACATCCATTTACTATCCTATTGACTATTCCATTAGCGGTGGTCGGTACAATTGCCACTTTTTATTGGTTACAAGCGCCACTTAATATTATGGCGATTATCGGAATTATTATGCTGGTCGGTATTGCCGTCAATGATGCTATTATTCTCGTTGATCGAATCAACCAGTTGAAACGAGGAGGACTAAGTAGATATGATGCTATTGCTCAAGCAGGGCAGCAACGGATTCGCCCTATCCTAATGACAAGCTTGACTACCGTTTTGGCATTGCTTCCACTTACTTTTGGTTTTGGTGAAAGTGCATCTTTGAGGGCACCTATGGCATGGGCAGTGATTGGTGGATTAGTCACTTCAACTTTATTAACCTTGATAGTCATTCCTTGTGTATATGCCGTTATTGATTTTGGAGGGAATAAAATTTCTTCTTTTAGAAATCCTGAAGTCAATTGATTTGTAAATTATCGTTGCATACCCTTGGGCGGGAGGCAAGGATTGAACTGTTTGAGTAAGAGAAGATTTGTGGAAGCAAAGAGAGACTGGAGAAATGAGTTTTCAAGCCAAGGGTTTTTTGTTTCTTTTGGACTTATGCCAAAAGAAAAAACACCATTTTGGGATTTCTCAAACAAAATTATTTGAATAGATATTCAAGTTAAGTTAAAATCTTATAGCAGAACTAAGTACCATAAAAAATAAAATGACAGCGCTGATCCAAAGAAAAGTAACGATTTGTATGATCTTCATAGGTATGAGTTTGTTAGGATATATTTCCTACAATCGCTTATCCGTGGAATTGTTACCCAATGCGGAGTTGCCCATGTTGTTTGTTCAAATAGCTTCTCCTTCTGCAGTAAGTCCACAGTACCTAGAGCAACAAGGAGTCATTCCTGTAGAAGGCGCTATCGGTACTTTGGAAGGAGTAGAACAAATCGATACGAGAATTAGGGGCAACCAAGCATTTATGCAAGTAAGTTTCAAACAGGGGGTCCGCTTTAAATATGTTTTTTTAAAGCTGCAACAAAAAATTGATGCGGTAAAAACACAGTTGCCCACTGATCTATTTGTCAATGTTTCTAAAATTGATTTGCAACAATTAACCAATCAGTTTTTGGAATTACAAGTACGAGGGAGCGGCGGCACAGATCGGTTACGAACAATCACTGAGCAAGAAATTCGTCCTGCTTTTGAAAATATAAATGGAATTGCATCAATCAATGTCTTTGGAGGGCGGGAAAAAAATCTTGAAATTTTATTAGATAAGCCTGCTTGTGAACCACATAATATCACGGCTGAGACAGTGCGCTCACGCCTCAATCAAAATTCGGGTAGTCGGACATTAGCGGGTTATTTGTATGAAGGGAAACGAAGGTATTTTATTCGAACAGCTTCAGAATATACAGAACTAAAAGACATTGAAAATATTGTCATGGCACCAGGACCTATCTTGTTGAAAGATGTAGCTAAGGTTTCCTTTGGTGTGGATGAAGGAACATCGATTAGTCGAGTGAATGGAAAGGATGCCATTTCTATGACTGCGACTAAAGCTTCTCAATCCAATATTATTAACCTATCCCATCGTTGCCAGGAATTGATTCAACAATTGAATGAGCAACTACAATCCAAAGATATTCAAATAGTTATTCAGCAGAATTTAGCGGATAATATGGAGGATAATATTGGGCAGATTATTAACCTAGCATTAATTGGTGGTTTACTAGCTGTTTTAGTGTTGTGGGTTTTTCTGAAAGATATTCGGTTGATTTCTATTATAGCTGTTTCTATTCCAGTATCGGTTTTGGCTGCCTTTAATTTGTTTTATGGGGCAGATATTAGCATTAATAGTCTGACTCTTATTGGAATGGCACTAGCCGTAGGTATGTTGTTAGATAATAGTATCGTGGTATTAGAAAATATCTATCGATTAGTATCAGATGGAAAATCTACCAAGGAAGCAGCTAGCGAAGGGGTGAAAGGAGTAGCTAAAGCGATAGTGGCAGCTACCTTAACTACCGCTACCGTATTTTTACCTTTTATCTTTTTTGGAAATTACTTGTTGAATATTATTGGTAAAAATATTGGCGTCTCCATTATTTCTACCTTGATGATGTCTCTCCTAGTTGCACTTTTTCTGATCCCTGTATTGGCTGCATTGGTAATAGGTAATAAACCCAAAAAACAAAAATCAGTTTTTAATTTATCTAAAGTAAAAACTCGAACGGAAAGGATATATTTAGTATTGTTGAAAAGCAGTTTGCGTTATCCTACAAGAACCATTATTGGAGGATTGTTATTGTTTTTTATTACCACGTTTGCAGTATTGGCAATAAGTGTCAATACGCTCCAAGAAGTGGACACAGACCAGATTGATATTTTTGTCAATATGGCCAAGGGTAGTACCTTGGAAAGTACAGATAAAATTGTGCAGGAAGTTGAGTCTAAGATTGAGGATATCAAGGAGAAAGGAGATGTAAGTAGCCGTATCAGGGCGGAAGATGGTGTCGTAAGTGTTCAGTTGAAAAAAGACTTTAACGATATCGATGGTAGATCTTTTAACGAAGTCAAAGAACAAATTGAACAGATCATAAATCGTATTGGTGGTGGTGAGATTAGTTTGTCTCAAGAAAGTAGCGATGGTGGTAGTGGTGGAGGTGGTGGACAAAATATTGGGGGAATGGGCGCATTGGGCGCTTTGATGGGATTTGGAAATAATCAAGAACAAATAATAATTAAAGGAGAGGATTATTCATTAATACAAAGAGTTGCACAAGACCTATTGTATTATGTTCAAAATATGGACGAAACCCGAAGTTCTTTTTTAAGTACGCGAGGTAATAGCCCAGAAGCATTGTTGGACTTTGATCCGTTAACAATGGCAAGAAATGATATAACACCCGAGAATATTATTTTGGCCTTAAGAGATTTTGGACAAGAATCTCCTGCTGGGACTAGTTTCAAATATGGAAATGAAGATTATAATATCATCATTAGGGAAAGCGAAACTCAAGAAACGGGTTTTCAAAAAAAATCTATGGATGACTTGAGAGCATTGGAGGTGAGGGATCAACAAGGCAGAATCCATTATATGGAAAATATTGCTTCAATCAGAACAGCACAAGGGGTTGATGACATCAGACGGATCAACCAACAAAAACAAATTGAACTTACTTATGCTCCTTCCAGACAAGCAGAGCAATCCAAAGAATTACTCGATGCCTACAAGGAATCAATTGAGACCTTGGTTGCTAATTATCCTTTGCCGCCGGGAGTAGCAATCGAAGTGGTTGATGCGCAAGATCAACTCAAAGATTTTAAACCATTAATCGGAGCTGCTGTGCTGCTTATTTTTATCATCCTTGCTTCGGTTTTTGAATCACTTTCTGCTCCTTTTGTTTTGGGATTTTCTGTTCCTTTGGCAGCAACCGGTGCTTTGTTGGGATTAGCGATTACTGGCAATAGTTTGTTGAATGCTAATACACTAACGGGCTTTCTGATCTTACTTGGGGTCATTGTCAATAATGGAATCATCATGATCGATTATGTCAATGCCTTGCGTCGAAAAGGATATAGGAAAACTCGCGCCTTAATGACTGCTGGCCTCCATCGATTACGACCAATACTCATTACCGCTATTACTACAATTGTTGCAATGATTCCATTGGCATTGGGAACAGCAGAATATGTAAGTGTGATCGGAGCACCTTTTGCTATTACAGTTATCGGTGGATTGGCTTTGGGTACTGTCCTGACTTTGATTTTGATACCGACAGTTTATATGGGATTGGAAAATTCTATCGATTGGTTTAAGTCATTACCTTGGTGGACAAGGTTGGTTAATCTTGGAATATTCACCAGTGGAGCTTTTCTAATTTATTTCCGAATCGACTCGATATTATGGCAAGTGGCCGATGTGCTTTTAATGGTATTCTTATTACCTGGAATTACTTATTTTATTCAACAAAGTTTAAAAAGAGCAAGTGAAATGGTTATCCCAATGGATGTCCCACCTCATATTCAAATACAAAATTTAGTCAAGATATATAATCGACCTGGGCGATTTTCAAGAGAGTGGAGTGGAAGTGAATCATTAGCCGGCTTCCGGGAAGCAAAAAAGATAACTATTCCATGGCGAGCTATTTTCAAAGATTTGATTTGGCAAATTCCATTACTTATTTTTTTAGCCTGGTTTTGTTTTGATTATTTAGAAAGTGGTTTTTGGATGATGATAATAGCTATTTGTATTTATCTACAGGTGGTAGAAATTTGGCGTCCTTTTGGAAGAGCACTCCGGATGGGGCAACGGAAAAGATGGAAACGTGTGTTTATTGTTATAGGTGATTTGATTTTTTGGCTCAGCCCGCTAGTCTTATTATTTTTATTAAATGCAAAATGGGATGGATGGGGATTTGCATTTACATTAGCTATACTCTGGTATTCTTTTTTATTCATTCAACAATCATCTGCTCATTTTTATCGAGAGAAATTAAAAGTCGAACGAATCAAGTGGCGGCTTCGAAGATTTTATTATCGAACCATTCTCAGTATTCCTTATGTGGGGAAACGACAATTACCATTCAAAGCATTAAGCGGAATTTCGTTGGATATTGGAGTAGGGATGTTTGGTTTGTTGGGACCCAACGGAGCAGGGAAATCTACTTTGATGAGGATTATCAGCGGTATCTTTGAACAGAGTTATGGTAAGATCTGGATCAATGGAATTGATACCCAACAGAAAAGAGAAGAACTGCAAGGTCTTATCGGATACTTGCCTCAAGCATTCGGTAGTTATGAAAATATGTCCGCTTGGGATTACCTTGATTACCAAGCTATCTTAAAAGGTATCAATAATAATAAAGCCCGTAAAGAGCGGTTGGAATATGTGTTGGCATCAGTCAATATGCTTGATCGCAAGGATGAAAAAATAGGTGCTTTCTCCGGAGGAATGAAACAGCGAATTGGGATAGCTCAAATTCTTTTACACCTCCCTCGGATCTTAATAGTGGATGAACCAACGGCAGGATTAGATCCGAGAGAACGGATACGTTTTAGAAATTTGCTCGTCCAATTAAGTAGAGAACGGATCGTATTATTTTCTACCCATATCATTGAAGACATCGCCAGCTCATGTAATCAGTTAGCAGTAATCGATAAAGGGGAACTTAAATACCAAGGTTCTCCATTAGAGATGGTTCGTTTAGCAGATGGATTAATTTGGGAATACCTCATTCCTGCGGATGAGTTTGGTCATGCTGATGATGAACAGATTGTTGTTAATCATATTCGAGAAGGTGGAATGATAAGAGTTCGATGCATCGCCCAAAATCAACCTACAGAAACAGCTTATCAAGTAGAGCCAGTTTTGGAGGATGCTTATTTGTGCCTATTGAAAAATATTAATTAGCTAGCTAAAAAAAGAAATTCATGATTAATTCCATTATGCTTACAAGTAGGATTATTCGGTATAACCTCAAGATTATTTTTGCAGGTCGTTTCTTCTTTTTCCTATTAGCTGCTCTTGTTTTTTATGTTTTTTTTATGGTGGTGAGCGTATATGATAATGTGGAAATTAATATTGGTTTTATGTATGAAATCACTTTTTTTCCAGCCTTATTACTGATTTTTTATCCCATGGTTTTTGGGATACAGCGGGATGAAGATGCTCGTATGTTAGAGATATTATTTGGCATTCCCGATTATAGATATAAAGTTTGGTTGGTTCGATTAGTCTTGATTTTTTTCTTGGTTTTTGTACTGCTTATTCTATTCGCTGCATTGGGTTCTTATCTATTATATCCGATAGCACCAATCAGGTTAGCAGCACAGCTATTATTTCCAGTTTGCTTTTTAGGTAGCTTAGCTTTTTTATTATCCACCCGAATAAGAAACGGAAATGCTACGGCAGTAGTTATGGTCATCTTAGGTTTCTTTTTAACTATTTTTAGTGAGATAGTGGAGGATACCCTTTGGGATATTTTCTTAAATCCTTTTGGTAGCCCAAGACAATATACTGAAATGGCCTTTCAACAAATCGTCTGGAAAAATAGAGTATTTTTAAGTGTAGGGAGCTTGGTATTTATCTTGGGTGCTTTGCTTAATTTGCAGAACCGAGAGAAATATATTTAGGATGATTATTTGCCCTCTTAAAGAAAATCAATCCTTATCATTGATTCTTTAAAACAAGTACTTAAAAGTACTTTATTTATATAAGTGCTTTATTTAATGTTTTTTTTATCTTTGTAAAAATAGTATCTAAAAACGCTATGTCTATAATAAAGCTATCTAAAACAAACTACCTCAGCTATCTTGCCTGTCCGGAAGAATGCTGGATGTCTTTTCATCAACCTGAACTGATGCCTCCTTTTTCCAAGGATGCCAAGCATAATGTAGAACAGGGAAATATCATTGATCAATTAGCACAAGAACGATTCAAGCATGGTGGTGTCATCAATGGTGCATTCATTCCTCAGCATCAAATAGCCTTTCAATATCAAGTACAATCAGAAAAATTTCTAGTCAAAGCCGATATTACCGTCTTCCATGGAGAAAAGGAATGTGATATTTATGAAGTCAAATCTTCCACTAAGTTAAAGACAGAGCATAAGGTAGATATTGCTTTTCAGCGAATGGTATTTGAATCGCAAGGGTATAAAGTCAGACGTACTTTCTTGATTCATGTCAATAGTAAATATCCATTTCAGAATCCACCAGACCTCAAAGAATTGTTACAGATAAAAGAAGTCACCGCAAAGGTAGATGGTATGATGGAGGATACCCGAAGGCAAGCAGAGGAAGCATGGGAATGGATTCATCGAGATCGTCTTCCTGCGATTACTACACTAACCCATCCATGTGGCAATGGGTTAGATTGTGTTTATCTGCAACACTATCATCCGCCGTTTCCAGCATATACTATTTTTGATATAAGTCGCTTACGAGGGAAAAAACAGAATGCTTTATTGGAAATGGGAATCATTGATATTCAAGAGGTGCCTGCAGACTTTAAATTATCTGATAAGCAAAGACTACAAGTGGATGTCGCACAACAAAAGAAGGTAGTGATAAATCAGGCAGATATAAAAACAGTCTTGAGTGACTTAGCTTACCCAATTCATTTTCTAGATTATGAAACATTTGCGTATGTCCTTCCCTCACACGA
>JAQXDE010000031.1 GCA_029251525.1 Saprospiraceae bacterium
TCATTTAGTGCAGCATTATCTGTCGTAATTTGCAAACCAGTCTTTGTCATGATGGAACCTGAATCTCCTTTTTGGATAACTGATAGTAATAATTCATCTTCCACCTCAAGCGTACTATCTTTTCCGCTATTCAATTCATCTACTCTTGATTGGTTTATATCAAAACCTACTGTAGGAAATTGTTTTCCAAATTCAACTGCAAGCGGCAACCCAACATATCCTAAACCAATAATTGCAATTTTTTTGTTTTTAATTAAATCGTTCATGAATCTTTTAATTTATATTTAGACCTTTAATTGAAGTAAAGTGAAACCAAAAGTTAAAACCACTACTAACCACTTTTTTTAATAACTTCTGTACTCCTTATCATATATCTATGTTAATCAAAAAATTTATCTTGATAGGGCTTCGCCATTAATAAGTCCCAAGACTTAATTTCCGAAAATTGTATGTACTCAAAAAATAGATAAATGCTATATTAAACTAATTGGCTTTAATCTTCTCAAATAAGAAGCTGGTAACTCTATTTTTAACGTATATCCCAAATGAGATAACTCGATTAATACTTTATTTTTCCCTTGAACTTCAATAAGTTCCCCTTTCATTCCTGAAAGATTTCCTGCAATAATTTCTACTTCATCTCCTGACTGATAAAAACCTTCTTCTACTTCAATCAAGGCTTCACTTCCTATGATTCGCTTAATCATTTGGATTTCTTCTTGCGGAATAGATATAAGATTTTGGGAAAATCGAATAAATTTAGTTACTCCTTCTACCGAAAGCACAGGGGCATAATTAGCTTTCGTAATTTTCACAAAAACATAGCAGTTGAAAAGCGGTAACTCTACCCATCTTTTTTTTCGTCCGTATTGTCTAAGAATCTTTTGGAGCGGCAAGAAAACTTCAATTCCTTTTCGAGTCAATTCATCACATACCACTTTCTCGCGCTTATAGCGTGTATAAACTGCGAACCATCGAGCCTCAGTTGGATGTAAGTGGTTTTCAGGATTTAAAGTCGTATTCATTGGTGTTCTAATAGGTTCTACTGATTCTGGTTTTTATGTTCTGGACCACAATAAAAGTGGTTCTGGTTTAAATGTTTTCCAATCTATTTTTTCAAATTCCGCTTTTTGATAAATAAGGTACCTCACTTTTCGATTAATCAGTCCTTCTACTTTATCGATCAACTTTACCAAATATGCCTTATCTATACCTCCAATAAAAATTAAATCAATTACTTGGCTATCCAATCCTTTGGAAAACTCTCCCACTAAATAAACCTTATCTACATCTCCTAATCTTACTACTACGTTCTCTACCACTTTATCTAACCCAATATGTTTGAGTAGAATATTATGAATTTCATTAAAAAGTGGGTGTTGGACGTTGGCCTGAAAAATTTTTTTATTACCTTGAATGGAAGAAGAAAGCATTCCTGCTTTCTCTAATTTATTTAACTCTAATCGAATTCCGTTAGAGGAATCTCCAAATTCACTCTGCAAGCTCCGCAAGTACGCTGTGGTATTGCTATTGAGAAAAAACTTTAATAAAAGTTTTATTCGGGTTTTAGAAGAAATTAGAGTGTCAATCATGGATTTTGATATTGAGTAACAAAATTACTCAATATATCCCAGTTATTAAAATAAATCGATATATATTAATCTATTTAATTCTCCTCTATCGTACTCTTTAAATTAAATATCTATAAATTTTATGTTTAGGATTTTTGAACTAGTCGAGAAACACACGGAACATAATCCTCTGAGTGATTAAGGTGAGTATGTAACGAAGAGAAGTTCAAAAAAACAAATCTAAAAACATGAGATCTTTAGTTTACTGAGTACATAGTATCTCTATAGATTTTCCGTCCTAGAATAAAAGCTATGGCTAGAAATACACCTAATATACCTCCGATGATGATTTGTTTAATATAGCTGACCAATGATTTATCTGGAGAAAGGGGAGGAATAGGTAAATCAATTGATTGGATAAAAGGAGTTTTAGATTTTAAAGTGAAATCTGCGATCTCCTTATTTTTGATTGCCTCACCATATGCAATTAAACTAATTTGATAATCTCTTTCTAGTTTCAATTCCTCAGACCTATATTGATTTAAGGTGGTGTTCCTATTAGAATCCTTCAATTTTAGCAATCGATTCTGTGCGAAATTCATGACGCCAAGTAAAGAATCTGCTTTGTTTTTGGTGATCTCGTAGGTTTGTTGTTGTTTCTCAATAGTCTTATCAATATAAAAAGCACTCAACTTCCTAAAGAGTGAATTAAGAAACTTAATGGATAAAGCCTCATTTGTGGACTCTATATTTAGGGTCATGATACCTGTATCTTCATTGATATTACTAGATAATAATCCTTGAGTTTTTGCTGATCCAATTACTTTAGTATAGATCTTTTTTAATGCTTTATATTCTACTCTGTTAAACTCCGCTACTTGATCATTTTTAAATAAAAACCCTTTTAAACTTTCATTTTCGTTCCATTTTTCATGAAAATCGTATTCTTTAATTAGATGATTGGCGAAAAAGTCTGTTTTTCCATCCAACGCTACTCTCTCAAATAATCCTTGTTGAATAATATTCCTAGACTTTAACAAAGACAACATTTTCTCTAAATTAAATTCACCACTTCCTCCGCCTCCAAAACCAAAAGACGCTGCTAAACCACCAAGTGCACCTAATCCTCCACCTTCGTCATCATTCATCATAAAAGTCAACTCCGAAGTGTAGGTAATAGGTGTTTTATAGGTTTGGTAGAAAAAATATAAGACAAAAGGAATCGTAATTAAAATAA
>JAQXDE010000034.1 GCA_029251525.1 Saprospiraceae bacterium
CCAATACCGTTTATTAATATACATTTTCCCTCTAACCGTAAGTTATTTTGATTTAAACTAGTCAAATTTTTTCTTTGGCGCTGTTCTGTTTTTTAAAGTCTAATTTATATCTGACTTTCTAAAAAACCAGACAAGTTTACCTAGATCAATTCAACAAAATTAAAACAGTATAAAATTGATAGAAGTAAAGGATCTTGATCCTCTTATTTCGCAAAGAAGTAAATACCATCTGTGTATTTTGTATTCAAATGCGGTCAGTTTTATTTACATAATTCAAATATTACGGATTTTAAATAAATCATTTTTACTAGATAAAAACTTGCTACAGTTAGGTAAAAATGTTTTTGACTTTTTATCAAAAATCTTAAAATAAACATTTCAAAATTCTAAACATTCATCTCATGAAAAGATTATTACTATTTTTAACCCTATGCTTTCCGGTGCTGTTGTTCAGTCAGCAATCTGTGCTGAGTGCTGGCGGTGACGGGATTGGTATTGGTGGTACGTCGAGCTTTAGCCTAGGTCAGGTATCTTACTCCAGTTTCAATGCTATTGGTCTGGGGACCATAAATGAAGGTGTTCAGCAATACTTTGCTGAATTGGATCCGCTTACTATTTCACTTAGTAAGACTGATGTTAGCTGCAACGGAGGTAGTGATGGTACTTTAACTGTTCACATATCAGGAGGAATTCCACCATATACTATTAAATGGTTTGGTTTTCCTGAAACAACTGAGACTTTGTCTGGTCTCCCTGCTATTAGTACCAAATATCGTGTTAAGGTTACTGACTCTATGGGTGGAAAGAAAAATGAAAGAATGAAAATATTAGAGCCAGATGCGCTTACTATTTCATTTGACAACGTAACGAATGCAGACTGTCAAGGAAATGAAACAGGATCTGCTACAGTATCTGCTGCAGGTGGAACTGGACCTTATACTTATTTTTGGAGCAACGGTGAAACGACAGAAACGGTTTCAAACCTTCATGCAGGGGCTTATATGGTAACAGCAACAGACTACAATGAATGTACTTCTGTTTCGGCTGTAACTATTACTGACCCAAATGGATTAGATGTGTCAGTTCATGACCTTTCTAATGTATCCTGTAATGGAGAAAATGATGGAAGTGTTTCACTTATAGTGAATCCAGCAAGTGGAACGTCACCATATGACTTACGTGGATACTATAAAAATGGAGTATGGAGTGGTAATCTTAACCTACCTTTCACTCCAGCTTTTGGTGTAGACCATGGGATAGAAGTTGATGATTTAGAAGAAGGCCAATATTCATTTTATATTCAAGATGCAAATGGATGCCAGATTTCAATTAGCACTACAGTTGATGAACCAACTTTATTGATTTCTGATATTATTACATCTACGGATGTATCCTGTTATGGAGATTCAGATGGAACAGCGACAGTTTATGCTACGGGAGGGACAACTCCTTACACTTATGCCTGGACAGGAGGAGCTACTTCAGCTACTGCTACAGGTTTAGCTGCAGGTACATACACAGTAACCATTACAGATGCTAATGGGTGTGAGGTAGAAAATTCAACTACAATAGAAGAGCCTAGTTATTTGTTTATAACGACAATTGGTGGCAATGATGTATCCTGTTATGGAGGAAGCGATGGAAATATTTATACACAAATCTGGGGAGGAACAGCACCTTACACCTATATCTGGTTTGGTTTTTCAGCTGCGGATAATACTCAAGACGCATTAAATATTCCGGCAGGATATTATACGTTAATAGTAATAGATGCGAATGGTTGTACTGCAATCAAACCTTTTATTCAGGTTACAGAACCATCTATGCTGACAGTAAATATAGATAATGTAACCAATGCAGACTGCGCAGGGAATGAAACTGGGTCAGCTACTGCTTATGGATCAGGAGGAACTGGCGATATTACCTATGCGTGGTCAAATGGAGATGATGAGGCAACAGCTTATGGGATGCACGCAGGCGGATATTCGGTAACAGCAACAGATGAGAATGGTTGTACAGCACAAGCGAGTACGACAATTACTGATCCAAATGGAATGTCTTTGGAAGTAACTGAAAGTAGTCAACCATGGTGTAAGGGAGATGATAATGGAAGTGTTACTTTAGGAATTTTAAATACCGGTAACTTAGGAGGCACCCCACCATATACCCTAGTTGATATATATTTCAATGGTAATGAAATAAGTGTAGATATGCCATTTACAGGTAACACATTGTACGTGGATGGTTTAGATGCAGGTCAATATGTATTTGTTGTACGAGATGATAATAATTGTGAAGTGGCTCAAGACTTTACGATGGATGAGCCAACGTTATTGATTGCTGACGTGACTACATCAACAGATGTGTCCTGTTTCGGTGGATCAGATGGTACAGGAACAGTATATGCCACAGGAGGTACAACTCCATATGGTTATGAATGGTCTAATGGTCAGACAACAGTAACTGCAACTGGCTTAGCTGCTGGTACACACTCAGTAACTGTGACGGATGCGAATGGCTGTCAAGAATCAGAAGAGATTGAAATAGGAGAGCCTGTTGAATTAAGTTTAACACTCAATTCAACAGAGGATGTATCCTGTTATGGAGGAAGTGATGGCTATATTTATATTGGAACAACAGGAGGAACAGCACCATATAATTATACGTGGACAGGAAGTACACCTCAGCCAATTGATAATGCTCAAGATGCACAAAATATTTCAGCAGGAACCTATAGTGTGGAAGTAACGGACGCGAATGGCTGTACTTTTGAAATCGAAGATATCGTAATTACAGAGCCAACAGAATTAACAGTTACAATTGGCAATGTAATGAATGCAGATTGTGCAGGCAATGAAACTGGTTCAGCTACTGCTACAGGAGCGGGCGGAACTGGTACAATTACATATACCTGGTCAAATGGAGATGCAACAGCAACAGCATCTGCACTTCATGCAGGTGGATATAGTGTAACAGCAACAGATGCAAATGGCTGTACAGCACAAGCATCAGTATCTATTACAGATCCTACAGGAATGAGTATGGAAGTTTTACTTAGTAACCAACCTAGTTGTAATGGAGGGGATGATGGAAGTGTTACTTTAGGTATTTTAAATACCGGTAACTTAGGAGGTACCCCACCATACACCTTAGTAAAAATTTTTAGAGATTTAAATGCAACTGTAGTAAGTACTCCATTTGTAATGGAATCATTGACTATAAATGATCTTGTAGCCGGACAATATTCGTTCATCGTAGTAGACGCGAATGGATGTGAGGTTGTAGAAGAGCATACGTTGGATGAGCCAACGCTTTTGATTGCAGAGATTATTTCTTCAACAGGAGAAACATGTCTTAATGCAGCAGATGGAACAGCAACCGTGAATGCAACAGGAGGAACTACTCCATACACTTATTTATGGAGTGATGGACAAACTGTTTATGATGCAACTGGTTTTGTTGCAGGAACTTATACAGTAACAGTAACAGATGCTAACGGATGTGTTGCTATTACAAGTGTAGTAATTGGCGACCCAGATACAACAGATCCAGTCATTGAGTCATTTGTAGATTTGACATTTGACTGTTCAAGTATCAGTAGTACAACAGATCCATCAGCCTTGCTTGCTCAATGGTTAGAAAATAATTATTTAGCATCAGATGATAGAGAGTTGGTAGGAGTGAGTTATGATTATACGGCAATAACTCTTGATCTATGTACAGCAAGTACGACAGTAGTAACATGGACAGCAATAGATGCCTGTGGTAACACCGCAACAGCAACGTCTAATTTAATAATAGATCCAGATGTTACGGCACCGACATTAACGGTACCATCCGCACCATTAGCAATAGATTGTACATCGATTAGTAGTACAAGTAGCCCGGCGGCATTAGTAGCTGCATGGTTGGCAGAGGCGAGTATATCAGATGATTGTGATAATGCACCGACATTAACACATAATTTTGATAATGGAGCCTTGGATGTATGTGCAGCGGCAGATTATAGTATCACGGTAACGTGGACAGCAACAGATGCATGTGGGAATGAAGTAAGTGCAAGTCAAACGATAGATGTAACAGTAGATGTAACAGCACCGACATTAACGGTACCATCTGCACCATTAGCAATAGATTGTACATCGATTAGTAGTACAAGTAGCCCAGCG
>JAQXDE010000053.1 GCA_029251525.1 Saprospiraceae bacterium
ATTCAACCTGTGTAATCGTTCCATTATTATCCGATGCATCTACATTTAAGGCTATCGGATTTAAGTTTAAAAAAAGACCTCCATTAATTGGACTTGTCCAATTGACGGTTGGTTGCCCATTTTGAATTAAGGTCAAAAAATCTTCCACGACACCATTTTTATCTAAGAACTTCACATCCATCTGACTACCATTTACTTCCAAAATAGTCGATCCTACTTGATCCATTGAATAATACATTACTGGGTGGTTTCCTACCGAAGATGATCCTCCCGCAGAACCAGTTACAACGTAAACAGTACCTTCTTCACTTGAATTTTGTTGGTATGCACCACTTCCATTTAACTGACCATTTCCTCCATCTATATCATGAAGAACTGGATCGTAAGTATTTGAAAATCCATAATGTCCATTAATTAACTTGGAACGTTCGTAAGCATGACTATGTCCCGAAAGAACTAAATCCACTCCATAAGATTCACAAATCGGTAATACATTTTCCCTCATTTGAATCATACGTTCTTCACTTGAATCATCGGAATCATGTGATCCTTTTGAATATGGAGGATGATGAAACATAACAATAATCCATTCCTGAGTCGTTGCTGCCAAATCATTTTCCAACCAGGTCAACATAGGGCTACCTGTATTTCTATTTTCATCATGAGAATCTAAAGAAATGACATGAATATTGGCATAATCAAAAGAATAATATTTCTCTGTGTTGGAAGCTAAACCTCCCGCTTCTCCACTTGTTGGAAAAGAAAAAATATCATAATATGCATTATTAAGTCCTGAGCCATAATAATCATGGTTACCGGGGCAAGACCACGATATTGCATTTTTCAACTTATCAGGATATACATCAAAAAATGCAACTTGGTACTCATTATCAAATCCATCATCATATGCATTATCTCCTAAAAACAAAACCATGTCAGTATGATTGCTTCCAACATAATTATAATAAGCATCACGAACCATTTCTTGTTCATTATTGGCAGTTCCACAATCTCCTAGTATCCATGCAGTCACGGGTTGGGAGGAACCTATCGTTGGTGCTGTTTTAAAATAAAAACTTGCGTCGCCATTACCACCTTCCATCTGTCCACCATTATCACCTATTGCATAGTAATAAATCGTATTAGCAACCAATCCTGAAACAGTAACTTGATGATCCGTTTGGGAACCGCTGACTACTTCTGTTTGATTTAAATTATTAACATCTGTTCCATACCAAACGTGGCTATCGGTGCTATTCGATGTACGCCATTTGACTATCGTGCTCGCGGTCGTTCCACTTTGTAAATATGGGCCACGTATTACTGTCGAAGTTTGAGAAAAGGAATTAAAAGAGAAGAAGAAAGCAATTGAAAGAACAATTGTCATTTTGACAAAACGGAGGTTGTCAGTTTTCATTTTGTAAAGGGAATTTAGGAACGGTTTTGGAAATAAACAAAAGGTATTCTACCTAGTGTGTTTTTTATTTTGATAGTACATTAATTCGTTTTAGAGATTGCACTTCGAGTTTGATTATTTTGGAAGTCATCTGTATTCGTTTTGGTAGTTTATTAATTGCTTCCAAAGTAGCATCATAATGAATTTTGGCGAGGTCTATTTCTCCAGCCTTTTCATAAATTGTTGCTTTTTGAAAATGCCATTTTTCTTTTCTCTGAAAATGTTCCGTAATTGTATCAATAGTCAAAATCGCATTTTCATACTGTTTAGTTCGGACATATAAATCCACTTCTTTCGATTTCAAAACAATATCAAAACCAAACTTCTCCTCCCCTTTTTTTAACCAACTCAAAGCCTCAGAAATATTAGAATCATCAGCCAATAGCACCGCTTCAGCAATTGAAATAAAATGAGAAGGATTTGGCTCCAGTAAATTCGACAAGGCTTTTTCTAAATCCTTTTGGCACAAATCGGGCTGCCCCATTTGCTGGTTTATTTTTGCTCTCGTAATGAGTGCAATCGAATGGTTAGTATAATTTTTTAAAAATAAATTGACGTGTAAAAGAGCTGCTCTTGCTTCATTATTATCTACAAACAATTGAGCTAATAATAAATCTGTGATGAGAAGGTTTTGATCTAAATTTCGAGCAAGAAGATAATCTTGTTCTGACTTTTTAGGTTCATTGTGGTTGGCATAGAGTTGTCCTCTCTTTATATGTAAATTTGCACTATGTGGTTCTTTTTCGATCCGTTTTGAAATACGTTCAATTTGAAGATCTAGATCACCGTGAGCCGATAGAGAAGTGGTAAAGAATAGACATAAATAAAAAAACAACATAATTGTTTTAATAATGCATATTGAATTATTCCTATGAAAAGAATTCATTAGATGGGTTGTTCGGTTTTGGAAATAATCTTTTATTCTTAAAAGAAATCAAAAATACTAATAAATTCTACATATCCTAACTGAAAATATATCGGTACTCATTATCCGAGCCTGACTATAGGGAATGAAATCGAGGATAATTTACCAAGAGTACAATCTTTTGAATAATCAACACTCAACAAGGAAAAACCAATATCCAACAATATAAAGAGTCTTCAGTCCTCCGACATTGGATATTGGTTATTTCTTGTTCGATATTCAGATATATCAATCCTTCTTAAACTCCAACCCTTGCCGAATCCCTTTCTCCATCGCAGGCACTCCCCTTTCCATCCACATCGGTTTCGGTTTTCCTTGCAAGTAAAAATCAAAAAACTGTTGCATTCTCAAATTAAAATCCTTTCGATTTTGCAATTTCACCGGCCAATGTGGTTCATCATTATAATTTAACATCCATGCAGGTTTCCCCAACCTACGTAACCCATTAAAAAATTCAATTCCTTGATACCAAGGCACCGCACCATCTTTATCATTATGCAAAATCAGTAAAGGTGTTTCGATTTTATCAATAAAAAATATCGGAGAATTTTCGATATAACGAACTGGGTATTCCCATGGTGTTCCACCAATTCTACTTTGCGTATGTTCATATTGAAACGCTCGACTCATTCCACTCCCCCATCGAATTCCACCGTAAGCAGAAATCATATTGACCACCGGCGCACCTGATTCTGCACATTTAAAAATATTAGATTTGGTCACAATATATGCAGCTTGGTAACCACCCCAACTATGTCCTTGCATTCCAATATTATCAGCATCTACAAATCCTTTTTCAATCAAGGAAGTCACTCCTGGAATCACAGCATTGTAGGCACTTTCTCCAGGATAACCTATTCGATAAGGTACATCTGGATTAAAAATCACATACCCACGATTCGAATAGTACGAATAATTGATTGTAGAACGATGAGGGTAAGGTGCTCGATGTCGATGCAAAGTATGCGAACTTCTTTCATAAAAATTCACTAACATTGGATACTTTTTATTAGGATCAAAATTAGCCGGTTTGACTAACAAACCTGTCAATTCCTCCCCATCAAGCGAAGTCCAAGTGTATGGTTCAATGGCTCCCCAACTGTATTCATTTTGTTGTGGATTGGCAGCACTAATTTTAATTTCTTGGTTGAAATTATTATTCTTTACCAATATCAAATCGGGAAAAAGTTGAAATGACTCTTTTGTAAATAACAAAAATTTCACATCTTTAGCTTTTTGTGGTGAATTAGAAAACGCATAATCACCCTCTACGAGTCTTTGTATTCTTTTATTAAAAAAATTAAAACTTAAATATCCTTCTTGCTTACTTTTCTCTTTAAAAGAATGTAAAAGTGCCTCTTGTTTCAGATCAATATTTCTCTCTTCTCTATCTAATCGAATATACCGAAAAACTGTAGGGTCTACCGCCTCTCTACCTTTAGTTAATCGTGTAGGAGGTTCCTCATATTGAGGATGAATTTTCCAAATATCATATCGATCATATAATAAGAGATATTTATCATCAGTCGTCCAACCTGCCATTCCAGTATTCCTCGGATGCATTGGGCGATCATTTAACTCATCGTAAAATTTTGAAATTTTGTTATTCGATATTTGGGTTGTTTTCTTACTTAAAAACGAATATGTGAACCATGCTGTGTCCCTCGGACTATGCCAATAAATATAATTTCCTTTTGGTGACATTTGTGGATTTCCTCGTACCTCTTTAGCAATTTGTTCCCATTCTCCACCTTCTAAATTCTTGACAAATAAATCTTTATAGGATGGCCAACCCTCCCATGATGTTCTTTCTAAATAGGGTTTGGAATTAAATCCTACAATCATGTTTGCATTCCCTTCATCACCCAAACCTATATCATCTACCTTCAAATTTGCAAGTTGATAAAACGAATGGCTAGGAATATCATAAACCGTTAAGTAGGATTTATTTTTATCTCTTTTCAAGTCACTCTCTTGCCTAGTATATAATTTTTTATCGGTGTAACTCCATACTTCCACTTGCACAATTTCTTCTTGAAGTAAACTAGTATCTTGTAAAATTGGTGGCGGTGCAACTCCAAAAAACAATCGGTTACCATTTTCTGAGAAAAACAATCTCCTATTCTTACTAACAATCCAATTTTCATTCAATAAAGTATTTGTATTATTAAAAACCATATTGGCAGTATCAGATTTTCCGTTCCAATAATATAATTGAAAAGGAGCAACACGTAAATCAGTTGAATCAACATTGGAAAGAAAAGCTGCTTGATTACCTTTCTCATCAAATGTTAAAAATTTATACTCACCTTTTTCTTTATAAAGTGTTTTTAATTCTTTTTGAAAAAAGTCGTAGCAGTAGATACCTTCAGAAAAAGTAGAATCATTTCCGGTACTTGAAAACAACATTTTTCCACCTTCTTCAGAGAGTGTATAATTTTTCACATAAGTAAACATTTGTTCTTCTCCTGATTCCAAGTTTCTAATTGTTAAGCGAGTTCCATTATCGTAAGTTTCTTTCTTTTTTGGTTTGATAGAAATCGTATCTCCTTTAGTAAATACTTGCTTCTCTTTTAAGTAGGCAATATGACCATTCCATTTTTCTGGTACCTTAAATGATTTTACATTAGGAATTTTCATTAATGAATGAGTGGCTAAATTATAAATACCCAAAGTATCCTTTGGCATATCCTTCTTTCTAACCTTATTTCGTTTCATCATTTTCACAGAATCCGCAGAAGCTGTAATCTTAAAAATAATGTACTTTGAATCGTCAGTTATCTTGGCATTTTCACCTCTTTCAAAGGTGTATTCTTTTTTATTTACTGAATTAAAAAATTTAAGCTTCATATCTCCCTCACCTGGTTTCAATTGATAAACTACCCATTCCCCATTATTTGAAATCTTTGGACTTTGAACGGTATTCCATTTGGCATATACTGACTCATCCATCATTTTTTTGGATAGATTTTGACTAAAGCTAATATTAACAAGCGTAAAACTGATAAATAGTATTTGGATAAATTTCATGATATAATTATTGGTTTTGAGATATAAAAATAGTAAAAAGCAATAATTATAGTACTATTTCATGAGTTTTTGAACATACCATTCAATAGGTATTTTGATTTTAACAATAATACTAAATAATATATCCAAAAAAGTTTTCCACATTCTGTATAAATGTGGATAAATATTAATATGTTTCAAAAGTTATTATTAAGTTTGCTTTTAAGTTACTCACAATCAAATAATTAACAGATGTTGGTAACTTTTGTTAATTAAATGTTAGAAAGTGAATTTTGGGAATTGTATCTAAATAGGTCACCTTAGAGATTATAGTCAAATCAATGTAATTTGGGTGTTTTCTTGTATTAAAATTGAGTGTTTTGTTCTTCAAAATTCATTCAAAAAGGTATTAACCTAACAACAATTAACTTCAATAACTTTATTGTTGTTTCTCCAAAGTTTACATGAGTAAAGTAAGAATAGAATGATGCTTGCTAATTTTTTTTACCACTTGAATCTGAAATGATAAAGTGAATTGTCCTCGGTCATCAACAAACATTAACATTTTTTAAATCAGCATTTTTAAGCATCCCATCATTCTTAACATTACAACAATTACTGGTACTACTACAAGAAGAAGTAGAAAATAAAAGAAGATTTAGGAATTAATTTCCTGAATCTTTTTTTTTGCAACATTTTAAAATTAACTCCATAATTTTACCAGTTTTATTTTATAACCCTTATCCTTTCTTGTTCCCATGTTCAAAAGTTTATTTTCATTTAAATTGACTCATTTTATCAAATAGTTGGGTTGAAATTCTAACATAGAAACAGATAATCATTCATTCCAATACCTCTAAAAAAATCGAAATCACTCAAAATTAAAACTGAATAGAATATTTAGTTAGGTTATTAAATATCAAGTCATTAATTTTGCTTTCCAAAAAAGAAATATAATGTTTGAAAAAGATTCTTTAATCTCAGGGTTATTACTCGGTGTCTTTATCCCGTTTGTAGGTTATGCCCTGGTACTTGAAATTTATGATCAACTAGATGCAGCTGATATAATTAGTGGATTTGGTTCAGGAGATTTTAGACGTCGGACCTCTGCTCTGTTAGGATTATGCATCAACCTTATTCCTTTTGCATTATTTAATCGAAAAAAATTTTTCTATTCCATGCAAGGGATAATGATTCCAACTATAATTTATGCTGGGATATGGTTTTTCTATTTTGGAATTAACATTTTAGACTAATTCTATAGTAAAGAATATAGGGTCAGGAAGAAAACCTCTTTTAGACTGGCATTTGCCCTTGTGATTATTTAAAAAAATAAATTCAACTTTTTAAGAAATTAGAAAGTGTAATTAAAAATGAAATATTATATAATTGCTGGTGAAGCATCGGGGGACTTACATGCATCCAATTTAATGAAAGCATTGAATAAGGAAGATAATGAAGCTCAATTTAGATATTGGGGTGGTGACTTGATGGAGGAAATTGGTGGGAAGTTGGTCAAACATTATCGAGACTTAGCATTTATGGGA
Source organism: Saprospiraceae bacterium (assembly GCA_029251525.1). Taxonomy (GTDB): domain Bacteria; phylum Bacteroidota; class Bacteroidia; order Chitinophagales; family Saprospiraceae; genus CAJQQY01. The sequence goes on from JAQXDE010000053.1 coordinate 6,938, forward strand.
TTCTTAGAGGTGCTAATGAACTTGAGAACTATTCTCAATAATTTTAAAATATGCAAAGCTGATATTTTAAACTACCAACCAGATGTATTGATTTTAGTAGATTACCCGGGATTCAACTTAAGGATGGCTAAGTGGGCAAAGCAACATAATATCAAAGTCTTTTATTATATCTCACCACAGATTTGGGCTTGGAATAGTCGTCGAGTTCATAGTATCAAAAAGAATATCGACAAGATGTTTGTGATTCTACCTTTCGAAAAAGATTTTTATAAAAAGTATGATTGTGAAGTTGAATTTGTTGGGCACCCATTATTGGATGTAGTGGCAGAAAAAGAATTAGATTCGAATTTTAGAAGTAAAAATGGTCTCTCTGAGAAACCAATTATTGCCCTGCTTCCAGGTAGTCGAAAACAAGAAATTTCGAAAATGCTGGCAAGTATGCTAAGCATAGTGAATGACTTTCCTGATTATCAATTTATCATTGCAGGTGCTCCTTCAATTACTTTAGACTTCTATAAGTCAACTTTACAAGGCAATGATCATCAAGAGGTTAAAATTATCCAAAACAACACTTACGAACTTTTACAACATAGTTTTGCAGCCTTGGTAACGAGTGGAACGGCGACTTTGGAGACTGCTCTTTTTAATGTACCACAAGTGGTTTGTTACAAAGGAAGTCTGATTTCTTATCATATTGCGAAGCGAGTAATTAATGTAAAATATATTTCATTGGTTAATTTGATTGTTAATCATGAAATTGTAAAAGAGCTGATTCAAAGTGAGCTTAATTCTAAAAATTTAAAAACCGAATTGGGAAAGTTAATGGATGCGCAGACAGTGAAACCCGTGATAGATGGTTATCTTTTGTTAAAGGAAGAATTAGGTAATTCAGGGGCTTCGAGTAAAGCAGCAAGGAAAATGGTTAAGCTTCTAAACATATAACTACCTGAATTTTTAAGACTCTGGTTTTAATGTTTTATTAAAAACTAAGTAGAGTTAGTAATAATTTTGTGTTAATTCTTTTATTTTAACTACCCTGCCTTAATCCCATCTATAACTTTCTACTCTCTCATATGTTTCATTTTTGAATGAAGAGAACAAATACTTGAATAAGACTAAGGTTTTCTCAAATTTCCTCTCAGGAGCTCTTAAGGCTATGTGTTTTAAAAATAATCCGCTCTATCTCAATGGCTAATTTCTGATTAGAAAAATCAATTTCTAATCTTTCTCTTCTCTTTAATATTTCATTTTCAGAAAATTCTTTTTGGAAGATTTCATTCAAAATATTTTGAAAATCCTGCGCTGTTTCCCCTATCCAACATAAATTCTCCAGTCCAGTATTTTTTATCATAAAATCATTTACAACACAAAACCGACCTTTGAAAAGTGCATTCAACAATTTCAATTTCATACCTGCAGATTGAAAAGATAGCAATATGTTTACGTGAGCATTTTTCATCAAACTTTCCATTTCTATGTTAGAAACATTTGCTTTTAAGATAGCATTATTAGTCTTTGTGATGAGTGACTTAAGCTTCCCTGAGGGATTCAAACCTGATACAACCAACTGATAATCAACACCTTGCATTATTTTCCTTAATAGAAAAATTACAGCTTGTTCGTTATCCTTTACACTCAAATCTCCATGAAATAAAATATAATCCCCTCTCCCTTCTTTGATTTCTACTTTTTCATTTGGATGAAATGCCGAAATATAATGAATTGGAATTTTCAAGAATTGTTTTTTTAAATATTCATTATCCATTTTTGAGATCGCTAGTATCCCGTCTACATCTTTTATCTTTTTTTCAAAAAATCGAAGTTTTTTGCTTTCTAATTTAAAGTACGCTTTTTTAATATAATTACTTTCCATTTTTGCCAAGTGAGCATAATATTGCCACTCAATATTATGCATTCGAATATATTTTTTTCGCTTTGCTAAATTTGGATGATTCAAAAAATAACAAGTGTGTAAACCTTCAAAAAGAATTGGATAATTATCTTCTTTTAAATTTTGCAGTAACGTATTTATATCTCTAGTCTTGACGATAAATGGAAGAGTAGAAAATTGCTTAATTGGACTTAGGGACCTATGATAATAATAAACTTTACTACAAAACTCCTCTAACTCTGGAGCCTCATCTCGGCCATACTCAAAAGCATGAAGAATGATGTTAATACCTTGATTATGAAGCCCTTTTATTTTGTAAAAAACGTCTATAACACCTCCGTAGTTAGTAGGAAACGGAATATTAAAAGAAATGATATGGAGGATTCTGTTTTCCAATTTCTCTAAAAATTAAAACCTTCCAGCCCTATTGGATTGGAAGGTTTCTCATTGATAAAAAATTTATTTATTTAGCTGCTTCCTTCTTCTTTTTCGGAGTTGCTTTTTTCTTAGGAGCTGCTTTTTTTCTTGTCTTCTTTTTGAAGGCATCCGGAATCTGTGAAACAATAATTTCCTTCACATACTCTAACGTAAATTCTGCTGCTTCCTCAGGAGTCACTCGGGTTCCATCTTCTTTTTTTGCAATTTTGACTTGTTTCTTTTTGAATTTAATGATTGGTCCCCAACGTGCATTTTGGACAGAAATTTTTTCATCATCCCATCGTTGAATATATCGATTAGCTTCTTTAACTAATTTTGCTTCAATCAATTCATGCGCTTCTGCATCGCTCAAGTTTTCAGGATCAAACCTTCTTGGAATATTTACAAAGTACTCATCGTATTTCAAAAAAGGACCAAACCTTCCCTTGCCTTGCGTGTAAGGAATACCTTTATAAGTACCAACTGGGGCGTCAGCTTTTTTCTTTTCTTCAATCAATTCATGTGCTCTTTCAACTGGCAATGTCAATGCATCTTCATCTTTTGGAATCGAAATAAATGCTTCCCCCCATTTCACATAAGGACCAAATCTACCTGCTCCTATAACAACATCTTTATCTTCATACTGCCCTAACTCTCTTGGTAATTTAAATAATTCAACAGCTTCCTCAAAAGTTACAGACTCCAAAGAAAGTCCTCCTCTTAGATTAGCATATTTTGGTTTTTCATCTTCCTCCAATTCATCTGGTGCTCCAATTTGAGCAACAGGACCAAAACGAGACATTCGTACCAAAAGTGTTTTGCCAGAAACAGGATCTTTTCCTAAAATTCGCTCTCCAGTTGCCCGCTCAGCATTTTCCAATGTATGTTCAACTACTTCATGGAAAGGATGATAAAACTCGCCCAAGATCTCCGTCCAATTTCTATCTCCAGCAGCAATTATATCAAATCGCCCTTCAATCTCTGCCGTAAAACTATAGTTCATCACATCTTTAAAATGCTTATCCAAGAAATCAATAACCAAAAGTCCTAAATCTGTTGCGACCAATCGTCCTTTGTTTGAGCCTGTATTTTCAGTTTGAACTTGTTTCTTTAATCCGCCACTTTTTAACGTTAATACATTGTAATTACGAGGATTACCCTCACTGTCACCTTTTATTACGTAACCTCTGGAGGGTTCCATAATTCTACTAATTGTTGGTGCATAGGTCGATGGACGCCCGATTCCAAGTTCCTCTAATTTTTTCACCAAACCTGCCTCTGTAAATCTAGCAGGTGGCCGAGTAAACCTCTCTGTTGCAACCATTTCATTCAAAGCTAATTCCTGCCCTAGAGTCAAGGGAGGCAAAATTCCCTTTGCATCCTCATCATCATCATCATCATCATCTTTTGCCGCCAAATAAACTTTAAGAAATCCATCAAAAATTAAAACTTCACCTTTCGCTTTGAAAGTAGCATCACCTATGGTAGAAATACCAATATCAACAGTTGTTTTTTCCAATTCAGCCTCAGTCATTTGTGAAGCGACAGTTCTTTTCCAAATTAAATCATACAATTTTTGTTGATCATGATCATTGGTTACCACTCTTTTGTCTGCATAAGAAGGACGGATGGCTTCGTGAGCTTCTTGAGCATTTGATTTTTTATTTTTGTACTGTCGCGTACTGAGATAATTCGCTCCGTAATTTTTAGTAATTACACCAGCGATATTTTTTAATGCAGTATCACTCAAAGTCACACTATCCGTTCTCATGTAAGTAATAAAACCTTGCTCATATAATCGTTGCGCATTTGTCATGGTTCTTTTTACTGAGAAACCTAATTTTCGACTAGCCTCTTGCTGCAAAGTTGAAGTAGTAAATGGAGCAGTTGGTTTCCGTTTTGTAGGTCGAACAGCAATATTTGTAATTGAAAAAACTGCTGATTTACATTTTTCTAAAAACGCCTGTGCATCACCTTCTGCATCGTATCTTGTCGGCAAATCAGCTTTAAGTTCTACCATTCTACCATTTTCATTTTTCACATCAAAAATGGCGGCTACTTTATAAAAAGGTGTAGTTTGATATCCTTTAATTTCTCTTTCTCTTTCAGTGATTAATTTTAAAGCAACAGATTGAACTCGACCAGCAGATAATTTTCCTTTTACTTTTTTCCAAAGTAAACTAGATAATTCAAATCCAACTAATCGATCTAAAATACGACGAGCCTGTTGTGCATCTACTAAGTTTAAATCTACCGTTCGAGGTCCTTGAATTGCTTTTTGAATAGCAGATTTTGTAATTTCTCTAAAAGCAATTCGCTTCGTTGTCTTCGGATCTAAACCTAAAACCTCACACAAGTGCCAAGAAATAGCTTCTCCCTCTCGATCCTCATCCGTCGCCAGCCATACCTCGTCTACCTTCTTCATTGACGCTTTAAGATCACTAACTACTTTAGTTTTATCAGGGGAAACTTCATAACTAGGATTAAAGTTATTCCCAATATCCACACCTTTATCACCTTTTGCTAAATCACGTATGTGCCCCATACTTGACTTGACGGTGAAATCTTCCCCTAAAATTTTTTCTATAGTTTTTGCCTTAGCCGGGGACTCCACGATTACCAAATTCTTAGCCATTGTTGAATTGATTTTTTGTCAGTATTCTTTAAAAAATTAGTTTCCTGAAAAATGGAACTCATTGTATTACTTGAAATGTAGGAGTTAAGTTTCATTAAAAAATAAAAAGCATCGCATTTGGAAGCCCTAATTTTATTGGTTTTCTTCATTTCAGATAACTCAGACACACCTATTATAACTACCCTACTTTTCTTCTTTCAGATTGCAAATGTATAAATTTTAAAATAAAGTGATAAAAAGAATGCTTTTTCTACTTCTATTTTTGAAAAAAACAAAGAAAAGTAGTTTTGTATTTGACACGAAAAAGGTGTTAGTATTGATAACACTAACACCTTTGCATACGAAACTAATTTTTCCTTTTCCTTTTAAAGGTTTCTAGCACTTTCCCCTTTTTCAATTTCTCCTTTTTAGCCTCTTCCCTTTTCTTTTTAAAGTCTTCCATATATCCTTTCACATCTAATTTCTTTTTATTCAAATAGCGATGATACATTAATATGGTGAACGAAGCCATCTCCTCTGGATGGTGGATGCCTATGCTTTTCACATAATGAGAATAACGTGAACCAGGATACAAACTCCAATTATGAGTGATCCATCTTCCAAAACTAAAATGTAATTTTTTAACAGCCGCACTTTCCTCCATATTCTTGAACTTTGATTGACTACCTTTATCAATCAAAATGTTTAGTTGAACAAATGCATCTACTAAATCTTTAGGAATATAAACACCATGCAATCGTTCTTTTTTAATATTTTGCTGATATTTTTTTTCAAACTCTTCTCCTGTTGATGGCGGTTTTGGATCTTTATCTTGGGCTTTAATCACAAATGGAGAAATGATGAAAAATATAAGAAAAGAAAAAACAGATAATGATTTCATATATTTATTTTAAATGTGTATTAGTTTTGTAAGTATTTTATATTAAGGAGTAATTTCCCTCTAGAACTTCTCTACAACTTTTAAAAAAAACAAAACGCATATAAAGGTACAGAAATTTCTATGTGACTTAAAAAAACTAATATTTCAAACATAATGCAAAAAATTAGTCTGATCGAAATATTTTTGATTGAATTTATTCTATTTTCATTACTGTGGTTATGGGACGATTATATAGGTTCAATGATTACGATTGTTTTTTCATTTATCTTTTTTTTTATTTTAGCCATTTCTTTAATAGTTGAGATAATAGAACAATCAAAAGTACCAAGGTGGTATTTTTCCTTTATGGCAGTTTCAATTTTTGCCCCAATTGCAGCAGCATTTATCTTCATTTATTTCGTTGGAGCTGAATTTGAATGGTTGAGCCTACCTTAAAATCGTTACTAATCTTATTCAACTTTCTTATGTACATAATCACACATTACATCATTTGTAATAATTTCAAACCTATGGTCCAAAGTCAGGTTATTTTCATTATACTCGTAATTTTATAATCCAATCAGGAAGCATTATTAATTTGTGTCAGAGAATTTTGAGCAAAATAATATTTAACATTTTTTCTAAAAAAATATACTAATCATTGAAATACAATTAACCTTTATAATAATTACATTAAAAAAATAATGGAAAAAAACTTCTCCTTCAAAATATATTATTCACAGATTATTTACAAGGGACATTGTAAATTTATTCACAATATTATTGAAGTATGTAAGTAAGAATTTCTCAACTTTAAAATGTTTAAAAAAATTAAAAATTCAACCTATATTCTTTCCTTGATAAAATTTGTAAAAAAAATATTGAATGAATTTTATTAAAATGGTCTGAAAATTTAAGAATGGCTACTTTTTTCAATTTTTCTTAATAAAAACGAATACATAACAATAAAATTACATATCACATTTTTAAGTAAAAAATTAGTAAATACATATCGTCCATAAAATCCTATTAGTATTTTTTTTTACACAAACCTAAAAAATCATAAATATTATAAAATAATAAATCTATAAAGACTTATAAAACAATAAATTATACTTTTAATAAAATCTCCTAAATCTTAAACCAATAAATTAAACAAACCTAATTTATTAAATTAAATAGTTAATACCCATTAATTATGTTGTCACAATTGTGAGCTAAAATTTTCTAAAAATGGAATTTGTTTCATATTTTTTGCATTAGCAGTAATGATCATATATTCAAACACCCTACCTCTAAAAAAATAAAAACATTATTTTAATTTTTAGTAGTAGACACTTAAAATCATTACCCTATGAAGCATCTAAGTTTATTAGTACTCTTCGCTTGCCTTTCACTCCAATTAGGATTTTCCCAAGTAAGAAAACAATTTCTTGATGATAACAGTACCAGAACCACCGTTGTCATAAAGGAGGATGCAGCTAACGATATGGCCATTCTTAATTCCCAATTTAACCTTAACTCAATTGGGATGGGGCAAGAAATTAGAATTACGACACAAGATAATCCATTTAAAAATTCTAAAGCTGCATTACCATTAGCTGAGCTACCAGAAGATATTGTAACACCAAAAGGTAATAAAATCCTAAAAAAAGCATCTGTCAAGAATGCTAAAGGAAAAAAAATTGCTGCTAGGGCTGTTGCAACTATGCCTAAAACCAAGAAAAAACCAACAGAATTTTATTACAAAGGAATTGGAAAATCTTCTACTAACAAAGTGAAGATGAAAAAAAGGAAATTGGTTAAAAGGAAAAAAATCAAAAAAAGAAAAAGGCAAAAAATTCGTTGCTACCGATTTTAAAAGAAATCCTTGTTCAAAATTTGGGCAAGGATTTTTTTCTAGTCAAAAAAAAACTTGAATTTTTTTTACTTTATTCGAATAAATAATCTGGTCATATTTTTAAGTCCATATTCAATATTCTTAAAGTTTCTTAGTTTTGCCATATGTCAAAAAATAAATTTCTCATTATTGTAGGGGGGGCAACAGCTACAGGTAAAACTGCAACTGGTATTCAGTTAGCACAACATTTTGAAACTGAAATTTTATCTTGTGACTCTCGACAATTTTATCGAGAAATGACAATAGGCACAGCTAAACCCACAGCCGAAGAATTAGCTAAAGTACCACATCATTTTATCAATTTACTTTCTATTGAAGACAACTATAATGTTGGAGATTTTGAAAGAGATGCCATTAAAGTATTAGACAAAATTTATTTAGAGAAAAATATTGCACTGTTAGTCGGTGGTTCCGGATTATTTATTCGAGCTCTTTGCAACGGTCTAGACAAGTTTCCAAAAATTCCAATTGAAGTGAAGAATGAAGTTCTAAATCTTTTTGAAAATGAGGGACTCAAAGCACTTCAGGAAGCTGTAAAAATAGGTGATCCAATTTATTATGAAAACGTAGATAGACAAAACCCAGTTCGTTTAATGCGAGCATTAGATGTTATAAAGTTTACTGGCAAACCTTTTTCTTCTTTTCAAAATCAACAAAAGAAACCTCGAAATTTTATTCCAGTCTATATCAATGTTACAATGAACAGAGAGCAACTCTACGATCGAATTAACCATAGAGTTGACCTAATGCTAGAAGCAGGCTTACTCGAAGAAGCTAAACTCCTTTATCCCTACAAAGAAAAAAATAGTTTACAAACTGTTGGCTATCAAGAATTCATGAGTTATTTCGAAGGAAAAACTACTTTGGAAGAAGCCGTAGAATTAGTCAAAAGGAATTCAAGAAGATATGCAAAAAGACAAATGACTTGGTTTAGAAAAGATCACCATTGGGCTAATTTCCAAGCTAATGAAATTGAAAAAATGATTGAATATGTTCAACAAGAAATGACTTAATCTCAAATAAAAAGCCCTTCCAAAATTGATTTTGGAAGGACTTTTGGATTATTATTAAATTAAAAAATTATCATTTAATAAATTCTACTTTTACTTCATCGAAACTTGGCAATTTTTTGTAATGCCACTTCTGAATTACTTTCCCATCCTTTAACAAAACTATTCCGGGATTAGATCGAACAATCGTTTTCAATAGAATATCATCTGCCATATAAATTGGATAAGTTGCTTGTATCTCATCGCTAAAATCTCTAATTACAGATTCCCCTGCTCCTCCGGCGATAGCATAAACTTTTACCCCTGCCTTTTGAGCAGCCTCTGAAAATGGATTTACCAAACCTTCGAATCGATTTTTATAATCAGACTTGAAAATATAATCATCAATTGTTTCTTCATGTGAAGAAATTTCATCTACCTTTTTAACCAACTGGAAATTATCAGCTCCCGGTGTTCCTATCGTATCAACCAACCATGAAGTATCAGCAACCATAATATTTTTCTCCCCTTGCGTATAACCTAATTTATAACAAACATACATTAAACTATAACCTTCTTCTCCTAATAATTCTTGAGTAACTTCATTTCCATTAATATCTTCGACAGAAAATTCACTGATTTTCGAATGGGGAATTTCAGGATCTTCAGTCATTTGTTTCATTTCAAATTTATCTTTTGGAAAATTTTTATACTGTTTGATATATTCTCCTTCGCTCAAACTTATCTCCTCACCTGTTTCATTATTTGTATAAACATAATTAGTCGGTGCATTCATCATTGACTCTTCCTCTAGTATTTTCTGTTCCCGAATATTAACGTCTACTCTGAATGGTCTGAAATCATTTCCTGGAATATCCCAAACAAAATTACTCACTCCATATAGAGTGAAAATCCCAATACTAGCTACTGTTACAATGTTTCGAATTTTTGGTGAAAAAATCGAATGCATATCATTTGTTTTGAAAAGAAAAATAAAAGCTGGAATTAGCAAAGCTAAATCCTTTTTGAAAGAAGTGAATGGTTCAAGTTTTAGGAAATCACCAAAACATCCACAATCTTGAACTTTCATATTATTTTTGTCAAAAACTCCCCAGTCTCCAAAACTAAAAAAGTTAACTCCTTCTGGGACGTATCCTGTCAAAGCAGTAAACCCTGTCAGAAATGTGAAGAAAACAACGATACCAAAAAACAACCAAGCTGCCAGACGATTCTTTGCCCCCATAATTAACATAATTCCTAAAACGATTTCTAAAACTATTACAGCTAATGAAACAGCTACAGAATACTCAGAGAAGAATGGAAATATTGGAGTAATAAAGGACATCCAAGTTTCCGAAAAAGTAGATTCAAACTCCGTAAAATAATCTATTAATTTATATGACGTACCAAGTGGATCAGCAGCCTTCACCCAGCCAGAAAAAATAAAAAAGGCTCCACAAAAATTTTGTAGATAACTTACCCAAAGGCTTTTATTTTGTTTAAAAATTTGAGAAGTGATTCCTGTTAATACAACTGAAATAGCTGCTACCCAAATTATTATCGTTGTTAAAGTCATTTTTGTGTATTTTTTTAATCAAATTACAAACTCTCTTCCTTTCGCAAATATAATAAGAAATTGTATTGCAAGGGTAACTCCTAAACTTCGTTTTTCCATAAAAAAAGCAATAGTTCTGCTTTTCTTGAGTAGTTTTGTTCCCTCATTCAAATATCTTTAAATTAATAGATCCGTTTGTTAATGAGAATACAATTTTTGTTAATCACTTGTTAAAACTTATAACAATCAAATTACATTTTTATGCAAACGTTAATAATCTGCATTTTAACCAATACTTTAATCGGATTTATTTTTAAAATGTTTCCAAAATATGGCGTTAATACTTTGCAAGCCATCGTTGTTAATTATTTCGTTTGTGTGGCTATGGCTGGATTTGTTCTTGGAGAATTTCCTATCGTACCCAGGGTACATCAAACAGAGTGGTTTCCATTTGCCCTTTTTTTAGGATTTATATTTATCATAGGCTTTAATATTACAGCGCTTAGCTTTCAAAAACTTGGTGTAACCTTGACCACCATTATGCAAAAAATGTCATTGCTTCTGACTGTCCCTGTTGCCATTTGGATGTATAACGAAGATATAAATACATGGAAGATATTTGGTTTAGTAGCTGGTTTAGTAGCTATCTATTTAACTAACCAACCTAATAAAAATGACTTAGATCAAGTAAAAAAATTACCAAAATGGATGATAATATTGCCCATTATTGTTTGGCTAATTTCAGTTTGCATCGAAACGATTCTACAATATGTGGAAATCAAAATTTTAGGGGGAATGGGTGGATTAAATTTCGTAGCAACTCTATTTGGAATCGCAGGTACACTTGGATTAATTACAGTAATTGGTGGATTGGTAACCAAACGATTGGTTTTTTCCTATAAAAACATAATCGCTGGAATCGTATTAGGAGTGCCTAACTTCTTCTCTATTTATTTGATTATTGTGGCAATCTCTGAGGGTTGGGAAGGATCAAAGTTTTTCCCATATAATAACATATCTATCATAGCCTTATCAGCAGTAATTGCATATTTATTTTTTAGTGAAAAATTATCACGTATAAATTTAATAGGAGTAGCTTTGGCAATTTCGGCAATATGGATGATTTCAATGGGATAATTTTAAGATTAATTTGATTTCTTTATTTTACCTAAGATTCAAATTTGACCTGTTAAAATAGTCATTACATATCTCAGAACTATTAAAAAATTAAAAGCCTCCAAATACATCTGCATTATTCTTTTTATAAGGCAACTCAATAAAATCCAAAGACGAAGGTTTTACTCTTAGAAAGAAACTATAAGTTGTCCGTTCTGGCTGCCAACTCATTCCCATTTCCCAACAATGCAAATCTCGATAAAATGAAAAATCAGGAAATGTTACCTTTTTATCTCTAAAATTATAACCAATTCGACCTACCGTAACTTTCCAATTATCTGTCAAATTAATATTTCCACGAGTTTCAATAGAGTGATTAGTGACTACCAAAGTATCTCTACCCGTAGCAATAGAGGGTTCAAATTCCAAATTAAAATTGTAACTAATTCTGAAGTTTTCAAATAAATCTAAAAAACCTTCTCCTGATTTTACGCTACCTCTCGATGCGTTCACATTACCTTGTTTAGAACCAAATGATGTATTCTCTTGATTAAAATTTCCATTAGAAAAGGAAGATGCTCCTTGTCCAGTTTTTTGCTCAGATTTTCTTTTACCAAACAATTCCCTTATTTGCTTTACAGAAATACTCGTACTAGTTCTCATAACGGCATTGACGAATCGAAGGGGCTTTTTATTAGAATCCCAATAGAACGTATTTATTTTCCTAATTCGATCTGAATCTAAAGCATAAGGACTCCAAGTTGCAGACAAATTCACATTGGTCATTCCATTAAAAAATCGAGTACTACCCGTTGCTCGCACATCACTCCATTGTAATGAATCTTTTGCTAAATTATAATCTCCATTCAGATTTATATCATTGAATAACTTGAACTTTTTGGCAGTCGAATCTTTCTTAGACCAATATTTTGCTTCAAAATTATTTCTAATTCCATAAGTTAATCTCATCTGCTTTCCTCCCGAACCAGGACTTCCATAAACACCATTTGCAAATACATTATAAGTAGTGGTATCCATCTCTGTCAAAGGAGTCTCGGGAGAGATTACATCTTTATAGTAACCAAATTCTGGATTAGTGTAATCAGGCGTAAAAGTAAAACCTATAGTAGGTTTTGCCACGTGTCTTATTCCACGAATCAACCCTTTTTTAAAATTCTTGGTAAAATATCTAGTTGTATTTAAATTTACACCAGCATTTAGTTGAAAATATCTAGAAAATCCATTGACTTTTTTCTCCTCAATACCGCCATATGAAGTCGTATCTGATGTGATTTCATAAACCGTTCCATCAGGATTAAACGAGGTATCTTGGACGATAACCAAATCAGATACATATTCTTTTTCTAATTCATTACCATACCAAACATCTGTGAAGCTAATATTTGGAGAAACATTTATGTATTTAAAAATTTTAAAATTCAAATCTGAAGTCATTTTATGTCTCATTCCATACTGTGCACTCTCCAAAGTTTGTTTGGTAAATAAGGTTGTATCAGTTGTTGTAAATCGATTTTGAGCGTTCATATCATACTTAAATGTAATTCGCTCATACCATTTTTCTTTTCCGACTCTATCCTCTTTTTTAAATGGATAGATCCGATCCATCACTAATCCAACTGTAGGCAAATTAAAAGTCACAGAATTAGATCGAGTATTTTGAGAATGATTCATACTTGCTGTTAAGTTGAATGGGCTCCCCGGAAATGCTTGTCGGTAATTAATATTAGAGCTTAATGAATTGTCTAAAACACTATTTGCATCATTATAATTTCGACTTTGAAATCCGTTGGTCTGTATATTTACGCTAGCGCTAAACGACCTATTAGGGTGAGCAGAGCGATCTTGTGAATGAGACCATCGAAGGCTTAATGATCGATCCCTTGACTTACTTGCATCTGATAATTCTTGCACACGATCTGAAAATGACAAATTAAAATTTCCTGAATTTTTGTACCGGTATTTGTATCGAGTATTAGCATTCAAGCCCCAAGTTCCTTTGAAGTAAATATCACCCGTTACTTTGGTATCCCAGTTATCATTGATAGGGAAATACCATCCAACATTTCTCAATCCAAAACCCCAAGTTTCAGAAAATTCATAATCTCTTGGAAAGATAAGTCCTGTTCTTGCTCCTTGTTTTAATGGAAAAAAACCGAAAGGCAATGCCAAGGGAGTTGGAATTCCGCCCAATTCAATATTTGAGGGGCCAACTACAGCAACCTCCCCTGAAATCATTTTCAACTTTTTTGCTCTAATACCAAAATGTGGATACGGATGATTACAGGTCGTAAAAATAGAATTTCGATTATAGGCTATATCACTTTTTATCGTATCAGATGGATCCGCCTTAACCCCTTGAAAAATCTTCGACTCACTCCCATGTATGTATAGGTCGCCCTCTTGTGTTACCGCATCATATATTTTTCCTTTCTTAGTTTTAAAATTAAATTGGATTTTTTTTGCTGAAAAATTTTGTTCACCTTCATCAAAAACCGGATTTCCAATTCGATAACCTAAAGAATCCGACAAGCCTTCAGCAGTTACAATATTATTACCAAAATCAATTGTTATTCGCTCTGCTGTCAACTTTAGGGTATTTTGAACCACGATAGCTTCTCCAAAAAGATAGACTTTTTTATTTTTAATATCATAATTCATAGAGTCCTTACAATCATACTCCACAGGTTCGTCTGGAGAGTCTGGAGATATCTGCACTGTTAACTTTTTTTGGCTAGAATTTGGAGGATTTACTATAGTTGGAATGGGTTGACTGAGAGAATCCGAAAAAGTTGGTATCGTGTCAGTTATAGACTTTATTGATTTTACTGGACGATCCTGACCATTGGCAATTGTCGCCAATCCCAACAAAAAAAGTAAAACCAAAGTAAAAAGTCTTTTCAAAGTCAAGTTTTTAATGATCAATGGGTCGTTTAAAGACAAAAACAAAAAAGGTCAACGTTAAAACCAAAATTGTAAATATCAATACTTTATTAACATTTTGATTTATTTCTTATCTTTATAAAGGGTTTTATTGAAATTTGAGAATAGAATATTATCCTAAAAGCTACGAAAACTCTTTTTACAAAAAACATGTGAAACATTATGCGACACAACATACTCTATTCAACGTTTATTTTGCTTCTTATGTCTAGTTCTTTTCTCAACTTTAACTATAGTTATACCCCACATTTAGCTATTGCTAATAATATTAGCACAGCTAGTACCCCAAATTTCGGCAAAGATAACCAACTCGATCATTTCACAAAACTAGATTACCAACTTCGTACTGTTGTTATTGATGCTGGACATGGAGGTCATGATCATGGTTGCTCAGGAAAACACTCTAAAGAAAAACATATTGCTCTCAATATTTCTAAAAAACTTGGTAGATATATCAAAGGAAAATTTCCTAAAGTAAATGTTATTTTCACGAGAGAAACAGATATTTTCATTCCTCTTCACACCAGAGCAGAAATTGCGAATAAAAATAAAGCGGATCTTTTCATCTCTATTCATTGTAATGCTATTGGAAAACAAAAGCATCTAGTACGAGGAACGGAAACTTACGTAATGGGGTTACATAATGCTGATGAAAATCTTGCTGTAGCTAAGAGAGAAAATGAAGCAATACTTTTAGAAAAAGACTATAAAAAAAACTATCACGGTTTTGATCTAGAATCTCCAGAAGGACATATTATTCTGGCAATGGTTCAAAATGCGTTTCTTGAACAAAGTATTTCTTTTGCCGAGAAAGTAGAATACAACTTTAAATTTCTAGTAGGACAAAAAAGTAGAGGTGTTAAACAAGCTGGATTTTTAGTTTTAAGAGAAACAACAATGCCGAGTGTTCTTATAGAAACAGGTTATCTGACTCATAAATCGGATGAAGAATATATGAAATCCAAACGAGGTCAAGACGAATTGGCTTTTGCTATTTTTAAAGCATTTCAATCCTACAAAAGAGAAGTTGAAGCAGATAATGCCACCACTCCTGCAGCATTACCTACAAAAAGATTAAATCTTATCAATTCACAGAAATCAGAACAGCAAGAAGATAAAGCAAATAGGTCTAAAATATCCTCAAAATCGAAAAAAATCTTCAAAATCCAACTAGCCTCATCTAACAAATCAGTAGAAACCAACACTTCCAAATGGAAAAAGGTCAAATTTCCTATCGAAATGAAACGAGAAAATGGAAATTTCAAGTACCTTGCGGGCGATTTCAGAACCCTTGCGGAAGCCAAGGCTGCTCGTGAAAAAATTAGAAAGCTAGGTTTTAAAGGTGCATTTGTTGTAGCCTATCGAGCAGGAAAACGAGTGAAGACGAAATGATAAAATAAGAACTGTTTTATTTTCATCCGTCATAAAAAATGTTAATCATCTAAAAAAATACCGATAGGTTATGTCTAGAGAAACAAGAATTGGAATTTTATCCATATTAGTAATTGCTGCCTCGATATGGGGATATAAGTTTATCAAAGGTCAGAATATATTTTCCTCTCAACAGTTTTTTTATATAAACTATAATGATGTTGGCCAAATGCAACAATCAAGTCCTGTTTTTAATTTAGGATTTCAAATTGGGACTGTAACTGATATTTATAGAGAGCCTAATAGCTATGATAAAGTAGTGGTAGAAATTGAAGTAATTAAAAAATTTAAAGTACCAAAGGGAACAATTGCTATTATTAACCAATCTGCGATGGGGGATAAATCAATTCACCTTACCTTTGATAAACCCTGCTCTGGATCTGATTGTGCGCAAAGTGGTGATTATCTTAAAGGTGAATACAAATCTGTTTTAGGTTCAATGACGAGCCCTAATGAAGTCAAGCAATATTTGGACGAAGTGGTTAAGGGACTCAAAGATGTAACTGGAAAATTAGATACAATGGTCAATGATCCAAATAACGTGATGGGTAAAACCATGAGTGATCTTCAATTAACCATGGCAAATATGAAAAATTTGACGGGTAACCTTAATAGAGAAATGGCCCGAAATGGAAAAGTTAATAATATTCTCGAGAACGTAAAAGAGTTAACCGCTAGTTTAGAAGAACAAAAGATAAAATCTATTCTTGCTAACGCAGATTCTATCTCATCAAAAGTCAATTCTATTGATTTAAAAGCGATCTCTGATAATACTAACAAAACCATGGAAGAGACTCAAACTGCTATTGCTAGGATGAAAAAAACAATGGAAGAGGCGGATAAAGCAATTCTCGAATTTAACAATCTTCTAGCTGGAGTAAATAAAGGAGAAGGCTCACTTGGCAAGTTAGTTAAAGATGATCAGCTATATGATGAGCTAAAAGAAGCAGCAGAAAAAGCTAATGTTTTAATGTTAGATATTCAACAAAGACCGGCTAGGTATATCCCATTTAAATCAAGAAGAAAAGTGAGAAAAATTGATGAGAAAAATCCTCTTGTCATTTCTGCAAAAGAAAATACAGCAGAAAAAAAGAAGGACTAATTTTTTCTTTTTTGAATAAAAAGAGCCGATCAAGACATTAATAATCTTGATCGGCTCTTTTTATAAAACATTAACTTCCAATTTTAATTTAATACCAAATTTCTTCTCAACCGAATTAATAATTTTTATCGACAATCGTAGAATCTCTTTGCCCGTTGCATTTCCGTAATTTACTAGTACAAGCGCCTGCTTTGCATGACTACCTGTATTCCCAACTCGTCTCCCTTTCCATCCGCATTGTTCAATTAACCAACCAGCAGGAATTTTGATTTTATCATTCTCTAAATGATAAAAAACGATGTGAGGATAAGATTTTTGTACCAATTTAAATTGCCTTTTTGATATTTCTGGATTTTTAAAAAAGCTTCCAGAGTTTCCTAATTCAATAGGATCAGGTAATTTTGTAGAACGGATTTCGATTACAACTTGAGAAACATCCTTAATTGTTGGATTTTTTATTTTCTTCGCTTCAAGGCTTTGCTTAATAGAACCATAATTTAAATTGAGTTTAGGGTTTTTTGACAGTTTAAAATACACTTTAATGATGCAGTATTTATCTTTCAACTTTTTCTTAAAAATACTTTCTCGATAACCAAATTGGCAATCTTTTTTTCGAAATGTATGTATATCTCCTGTTGCCAATTCTACCGCTTCCAACTTATGAAAAACATCTTTCAACTCAACCCCATAAGCACCTATATTTTGAATTGGAGAAGCTCCTACCCTACCTGGAATCAAGGATAAATTTTCTATGCCGCCCCACCCTTTTTTGATGCACCACAAAACAAATTGATGCCAATTTTCTCCTCCCCCGGCTGACACATAAATACTTTTGGGAAAATCTCTTTCTACTTTTTTTCCAAAAATAGAATTATGAATTACTAGTCCTTTCACCTTTTGGGTTAACAATAAATTACTACCACCTCCTAAAATAAAAATCGTTTTTCTGTTTTTTGATAAAACATTCTGTAACTCATCCACCGACCGAACCTCAACAAAGGATTCTGCTTTGATATCGATACCAAAGGTGTTCAAAGATTGAAGTGATTTATTACTTTCATAATTCATGATGGCAAAGTTACAGAGTTGATTCTGATTTTTTAATAAAAAAACTAAGAAGTTAAGATTAATGACTGATCTTCAACATCAATCAGTAGAAAAGATGTTAGTCAACTAATTTCCAATTAGAGATCAGTTTTAAAAAAAAATTGATAATTTTAATTTTCAAATAAAAACTAGCTTGATCAATGAATAAGTTCCTCTTCATGACTTTCATCTTTTCTACTTTTATCATGTCTTGTGATAAGTCTGTTTTGGATAAACCCTTTAACCCCATCCTTTATAAAACAGCGTTTACACAGTTCTTTAAAGATGAAAATATTTCTAATAAAGATGCATTTCTAATCAATTACTCGATCATCCGACAGCGTGAGTATTTAGGTTATGAAATAGAGAATAAATCCTACGGGGAAATTTTAGAAATGGCAAGAGTCTTTAACCAAAATGGAATCCCAGTCAAAGAGACCTATGATGAAACTGAATATGAAGACGACCTAGAAGTTACTGTCAGTAACATAAAATCTACCTTTCTTAATAAATCAGAAAATTCAACATCTAAAGTTAAAAATTTGAAATTTAAAGTAACCTACAAAAATATTTCGAAAAATGACGTTGCCTTAAATTTAACAACTTTTATTATTAATGGTCCATTCAAGCAACACTTGATAACAGCCGGATATGAAACTAATTGCAAAATCTTAGCTAACAAAGAAATGGTAGTAAATTATGTCATCAATTCTAAAAAAATTAAAGCCAATCTTTTGTATGGAAAAACAAATAAAATAAAAAGACTAATGATTGATGATATTATTGATAATATCGAAATCAAACTTGGAGGATTAACTGTTGATAAAGATTCACAACATTATGAGGAATGTTTTATAGAAGACCTCGTGGTAGAACCTTTTCAGTTAAGCAATTATAAAGAAATGTACCCAAATAAAAATTTCAAGGCAAAAAAAATTAATGGTATTCAAACAGTACATCGTGGACCAAGATTCTTTTCAAAAAAAGATATTGACGATGCAATAAATTATAAGTAAAAATAAACATATGAAAAATTCATTTTACGGAATCATCTCTATTATTTTACTCGGATTATTAGTGCACCAATATACTCCTTGGTGGAGTATTGTTATTGTCGCTGCAATTGTAGGCAGTATCATTAATGAGCATGCAGGTAAAAGTTTTTTGTATGGTTTTATTGGAGTATTTCTTTTGTGGGGTATTGCAGCTTATCAGATAGACTCTGCAAATGAAAGTATCCTTTCCACACGAATGGCAGAAATATTTGGAGCAAACATGATCATAGCTACTGCTCTTCTCGGTGGATTGATAGGTGGTTTGGGAGCTTTAACTGGAACTCTTGGCCAACGTATTTTTAGGTAATTTTTCTTACTGTTAAGTAAAGAAATCTAAAAATTAAAGAATAAGAGGTTTATTAATAAGCTAAAAAACGGTAAAAAGTCAACAAGTTATCTTTTTTTCATTTTGGAATTCACGCTGCTATAGTAGCTTTTTTATTTACCATAATTATTTAATGAACAATCGGATAAATTAGAACTTAAAGAAATTCAAGAATTACCAAACAAACTCAATGACAGACATCTTGTTGATTTAAATCAAACAAAAAATTATGACGGAAGAAGAAATATTTATTCGTGCCAATAAAAAGGTCAAAGCTAAGAAAGGGTTTTTTGTACATTTTGGAGTTTTTTGCGCAACAGTACTCTTCTTATTTACCATTAATTTCTTAACTAGTCCAAAATTTTGGTGGTTTTTATTTCCTACTTTAGGTTGGGGAATTGGAATTGTAGCACATTACATCGGAGTCTTCGGCATCTCCGATCCATCAGTTGAAGATTGGGAAAATAAAGAATTAGAAAAGGAAATGCGAAAAATAAAACGACAGTTTTTTATAGAACCTGAGAGTAAGAATGTACCGTTACCCGATGATAAGTTAGAACTTAAAGAATTTAAAAAATTAAGAAACGAATGGGAGGATAAAGATTTTGTATAGAAAATTAACTACCATCCTTTTATTAATAATATTAAATCTACATTCTAATATTGCACAAAATATTCCATTCACTTGCAACCAAGATGCGTACTTCTCCTACCATGAATCAGGAGGAGATTATTTTTATAAATTCAACCCTTCTTTCAACTTCACTTTAATTAAACAGTTAGATTTTGGTGTAAACGGATTAGCCTATAATCCAAATGACAATTTCATCTATGCCATTAACGAAAGTAATTCACAAATTGTAAGATTAGATAAAAATGGAGATCATATTAATCTAGGGTTCCCTATAGGGTTACCTGGAAGTAGTTATTGGGCTGGTACATTTGATAAAAATGGGAACATGATTATTTCAGGAGGAGGAGATGCATGGGTAGTTGTTCTAGATGTCAGTATTTCTCCACCAATAATCCTCTCCTCTGTTGAAAAATATTTTGCAGATGGATCATCCGGGAATCCTATATTTGGGGATATTGCTGTAGACCCTATCTCAGGAATTTGTTATTCATTTGAAAACTCATCTAGTAGACTTGTTACAATAGATTTAAATTCTGGAGCTATTGAAAAAATAGGAACAAACTTGAGTCCTTCTGCTAATATTTTTGGAGGACTTTATTTTGATGCGAGTGGAGAACTTACTGGAATTAGTCTAAAAGACATCTATAAAATCAATAAGATTACTGGTGCCTCAACTTTGGCTGGAGAAGGATTAAATATTAATACTGGGATTGATGCATGCGGTTGTCTGAATAAGATTCAATTTAACAAATCGGTTAATTCATCTGATGTTTGTCATGGAGATACTATCAATTTCAGTTTTAAAATCATTAATAACTCAGATAACACTTTTACTGATATCCAATTTGTCGACCCACTTCATCCTAATTTAATTTGGTTAGAAAACCCAAGTAACATTCTTGGTGGAATAGTGGAATTTATTCCAATTACAGATAACTACAACTTACTGACAATCAACCAAATGCAAATCCCTCCAGGCATTTCTGAGTTTACTATTCAAGCATTAGCCATTGGTGATTCTTTAAGTTTTTCAACAATTTATAATCAAGCAAAAATAGATGGATTTACCCAAACTTGGGAAGGCATCATTGACTCTAATAATCCAAATACATCGGACGAGGGAGACCCAACTCAAATAAACATCTCTCCTACTCCATCATTAGTAATGAACTTACAATCACTTGAAAACGAGTGTGATGGCGGACCAATTTCCTTAATTGCGAATGTTCCTTTTACTGGTGAATATATTTGGGAAACACCAAACGGAAACTACCTTGAAGGACAAAATTATAATTCCCCTTTTTCAACATTTGATGACAGCGGATTTTACAACATTACATTTACAGATAACTTTGGTTGTCAGATTGATAGTTTTTTAACCATCGAAATATCCCCAAGTCCAATTGCTGATTTAGGAAATGATTCATTGTTTTGCTTTGAGAATTCATTCTATATTTCTCCGGGAAATCATACCAATTATATCTGGGATGAAGGATCGACAACTGCAGATTTTTTAGTAGAAAATTACGGTACATATACAGTAGAAGTATGGAATGAATATGGATGTATTGCAATAGATAGTATTTCCTTTTCTACTAATTGCTCAACTGAACTTTTTGTTCCTAATGCCTTTTCTCCTAATGAAGATAATCAAAATGATTTCTTTAAAGCCTACGGAATTGAAGTGGTCAATTTCAATCTAAAAATTTTTGATCGTTGGGGCTCGTTCCTTTTTGAAAGTAACAATATAGAACAAGGTTGGAACGGAAAATTTAAAGGCCAATTAAAAGAAAACGGTGTTTACGTTTACTTTATTAATGCAACTTTTTTAGATGGAACAACTATCCAGAAAAAAGGAGATCTCACTTTAATGAGGTAAATGTCTTTATTTAAAAAAAGAAATTTTCCCTGCCCAAAACTCTCCATTCTCCAGTTCTATTCTTAGAAAATAAATCCCCGCATTTATGTTTCTTTCCAAAAAAGAAAAAGTGTAAAATTCGCTTTCAATATTACTTTTCACAAAAACAATTTTTCCTAACTGATCTATTATTTCAATATTCCACTTATTGTTATTTTCATTTCCTAACACAATATTCACAACATCATTTGCAGGGTTTGGGAAAATATTCACTTTCAAATTTTCAGTAAAAAAATCAACATCCAACGCCATATTCGAAGCAGCTGGAGTTGGTTCTGCAATTTGGAAAGCACCTATGCCATTGGGTAATCTTGCCAAAGATTGATCTGCCTCAACTTCTCCAAAATCATGACCGTCAATTAAAGCAAAATTATTACTTTCATCATCATAAATCCCAATAAATTCCCCGCCTGCACTTAATTTAAAATTGGTATGATTTGTACCCTGAGTTTCATCATTATCTGCCCAGAAAATCAAAAATTCTCCTGGCTGTATACTCATATCTGGCAACTGCCATTTATCAGGGAAAGTCTGATTGTCCGATAAAAATTTATCTCCTAAATAAATTGGATCACTGCCTCCATTATAAATTTCTATCCAATCATCATACTCGCCTGCATCATCCGCAATTGTGTTGTTATTACTTGCCATAATTTCGTTCACATAAAGTGGTAGATCAGAATCACCAATATAAATAATATTATCAACACACTTTGGCGCACGATTTTCCAAACCTAAATTATCAACCACTTTAATAAAATAATGCACCTCTACTCCAACACCAATTGATGGAATTTTCACACCAAAAATTTCATCATTCGCTTCCTCATCATTATGCATTCCATCATCAAACATCTCAACAACTTCATAAATAGGCTGTCCCGCTATTTGATAATGAACTTCAACAATGGAAAGATCATTATCGTCCTCAATATTTGCTTTGATTACAAGGTCTTGATTTAGATGGGGGAAATTATTTTCAACCTGAAAAATAATTGGCTCTATATTTTGTTGATCCCATTGAGAAATAGCCGCATAATATCGTTCCTGAATATATTCTTTTATTCCATACTTTACATGACTAGAAAGAAATTGACTAAATGAATCTTCATAGTCATCAAAATCATATCCATAATCTAAACCAGCCAGAGGATCGTCCATTCTCCATGGATCCATTTTTGATTTCAAACTGTCAATATGAGCATTTAGATTATTTTCATTAAAAATATCCAGTACCGTATTTCGCAAAAAATAAGTAAAACGATTTTTATATTCAGGCACTTCCATCAGCTTTTCATAGATCGGTCGATACTCACTCGAAGGTGACCAAGAATATATATTTCGGTTCGCCCAATCCACATTATACCAATCAATTCCAAATGTGTTATCGATGTCATAAGGAATATATTCAACCAATCCATTTTCAGGATTTTCATATAAATAAAAATTGTTTTTATTAAAAATAGGCCCATCCCAATTACTTGTCAAAATATCAAAAACTATATATTTTAAATATTGATTGACGTTAAAAACTTGCTCTAATTCACAGGATAATTCAGCCGTGGGAGTATTGTTCAATACATCTACAAAATGAGCTAATTTTGAATAATCATTTTCGCTGGTATTTGTTTTTAACTGATAAACTTGACGTCCGAAAATTTCCAATTTATATGCATCAGGATTATTTCCTAAATAATGCAAATCAGCTGGATAAAGACATTTATATAAATTCCCATCTTTGTTTCCAAACCTTAAATCCACAAATTCTTCATCTACATGTTCTACATTAACAAATAATCCAAAGTATTCTCCATTTACATATAACCTAACATGATTACATCTCGATGCAGGTAATCCAATTTGTTTAGCAATATCCCAACCTAATTTCGAGCGAAAAATGGATGGATCATTATGTTCTCCATTAATATTCATTTTTTCCAATCCATAATAATCGCGACCAGGAACATAAGTATTGAAGGAAATTTTAAATGAATTTTTATCTGCATTTCGAGAAGTATTTCCTCTAAGTCGAAATCCAACATCATTTAATGTATCTCTAATTGAACCATTATCAAAAATAAAAACTGCATGAAAGTGATAATTACTTTGTGCATTATTATCATCCAAAATGTAATCTAATGAATCCGAAGGAAGAAGGATATCTATACGGGGAATAACATCATCACGAAATATTTCTCCTGCTACTAGAGTTGAATTTTGAGCGGTACCATTAAAATTGCTGATTATTATTATAAATAATACAATAACAATCCTTTGAGCATTTAACATATTGTCAATCTTTAAAAAAATTTTAAAATTAATATCTCCCTCTCTACTTCAATATTAAAAATATTATTTGTAAAATATACCCTTTTCATTCATCTTTTATATCTTAATTATCAATATTACCCCTAACTTAAATTCCTTTTTTAAGAATAATATCATAACCCTAAAATTGGGTATCAAAAATAAAAATTCAAAAAAAATTGATAATAAAAGAAAATCTACAAGAAAAAAATTTTGATATTTTCCATTCAGTAACTTAATATTTGGCAATCTTCTCATTTCATAAAACTCCATTTCCCTTGTAAAAAAAGCCTTAAACAATTCATTGCTATCAGCATTTTTTATTGGAAAATTCACTTCTCATTTATTAACTTCGCCCTCCAAGTAGGCTTATAATAATTGCCCTCGAAAATGATTTAATACTGATTTCCCAAAAAATAGAATAGCTCAAATAAATAAAATCCTATGAATACAATTCACCTTAGCATTATATCAAAAGATCTCAACCTTCCTCAATCAAAAGTTCAAAGCACCATCAATCTGCTCGAAGAAGGTGCAACCATTCCCTTTATCGCCCGATACAGAAAAGAAGCAACTGGTTCATTGGACGAGGTAAATATTGGTGATATAAAAACGCAATTGGAAAAACTCAAAGAAATTGAAAAAAGAAAAGACACCATTCTTAAATCTATCGAAGGACAAGGAAAATTAACTGATAATTTAAAGCGAAGAATTCAAGATACTTTTGATTCAACCGTTTTAGAGGATATTTATTTGCCCTATAAACAGAAGCGAAAAACGCGTGCAAGTGTTGCTAAAGAAAAAGGTTTAGAACCCTTAGCAGATGTGCTTTTTTCCCAAAACAATCATTCGGTGGAAGAGTTGGCTGAACAATATTTAACCGATGAAGTAAATTCAATTGATGATGCTTTACAAGGGGCTCGGGATATCATGGCAGAGTGGATTAATGAAGATCAAGTTGCTCGTCAAAAAGTAAGATTTGCTTTTGAAAGAGATGCCCAACTCTCAGCAAAATTAGTTCGAGGAAAAGAGGAAGAAGCACATAAATATAAGGATT
Source organism: Saprospiraceae bacterium (assembly GCA_029251525.1). Taxonomy (GTDB): domain Bacteria; phylum Bacteroidota; class Bacteroidia; order Chitinophagales; family Saprospiraceae; genus CAJQQY01. The sequence goes on from JAQXDE010000053.1 coordinate 32,176, forward strand.
ACTTCAAGTTTGAACAACCTTTACACAATTGTCCTTCTCATCGACTTTTAGCAATTCGACGAGCGGAAGATGAAGGGTTTTTGAGAGTAAATATTGCGCCGGACGCAGAGGAAGTTTTGTATCGTTTAGAACGCGAATTTCTAGAAAATGGAAACGGTGCTGCAACTAATCAAGTTAATCTTGCCATGGAAGATGCTTATAAAAGATTGTTGCAACCATCCATCGAAACGGAGTTTAGAAATATGTCAAAAGAGTTGGCGGATGCTGAGGCAATTAATGTTTTTACTGGAAATTTAAAACAGCTTTTACTTTCTCCTCCACTGGGGCAAAAAAGAGTTTTGGCAATTGATCCTGGTTTTAGGACAGGTTGTAAAGTCGTTTGCTTGGATGAGAGTGGAGAACTTTTAAAGTACTCAACAATCTTTCCTCATCCGCCTCAATCAAAAGAATATGAAGCGATTGCTGATGTAAAATACTTAGTGGATAAATACCAAATTGATGCTATTGCCATCGGAAACGGGACAGCTGGAAGAGAGAGTTTGACGATTTTCCAACAAGTAGATTATGGGCGCCCTGTTGAAGTTTTTATGGTGAACGAAAATGGTGCTTCGATTTATTCTGCAAGTGAAATAGCAAGAGAAGAATTCCCAGATCAAGACATTACTGTGAGAGGTTCAGTTTCGATTGGGAGACGGTTGATGGATCCTTTGGCGGAGTTAGTAAAAATTGACCCGAAGTCAATAGGAGTAGGTCAATATCAACATGATGTGAACCAAACTAAATTAAAAGAAAGCCTTGATCGAACGGTGGAAAGTTGTGTAAATAACGTGGGCATCAACCTGAATACTGCGAGTAAACCATTACTAACTTATGTCTCTGGTCTTGGGCCAACTTTAGCTAAAAATATCATTGAATATCGAACGGAAAATGGTTTATTTAAAAGCCGCTCAGAGTTGAAAAAGGTGAAGCGAATGGGTGATAAAGCTTTTGAACAAGCGGCAGGTTTTTTAAGAATACGTGACGCCAAAAACCCTTTGGATAATACTGCTGTTCATCCTGAAAGTTATTCGGTCGTGAAGCAAATGGCTAAAGATTTAAATTGTTCGGTGGAAGAATTAATCAAAAGTGAATCGCTCCGAAAGCAGATTGATTTGAAAAAATATGTAACTGAAAATATTGGATTACCGACCTTGACTGATATTTTTAAAGAGTTGGAAAAACCAGGATTGGATCCTCGAGGAAGTGCGAAAGCAGTTGAATTTTCGAAGACAATCAAAACAATTGATGATGTTAATCCTGGGATGATTTTGACCGGGGTGATTAATAATATTACCAACTTTGGAGCATTCGTTGATATTGGAATTAAGCAAGGAGGCTTGGTTCATATTTCTGAAATTGCGAATCGTTTTATTAAGAATCCAGCGGAAGTTGTATCATTGAATCAGGAGGTAAAGGTGAAAGTTTTGGAGGTGGATTTGAAACGAGGGAGGATTCAGTTGTCAATGAAGCAGGTATAAAAAAAGTACTCACTCCGTGGCACAGCTTTGAGCTGTGCCACGGGTTTTGATTGCTATTCCGCCTGATAAGTAATCGCATTCTTATTTGTAATCAATAAATTCAACAAGCCTGCAATAATCAAACTGATCCCTGCTACAGTCATAGCATTAATCGCTTCTTCGCCCAACAATCCTGAAACAAAATTAATCCCTCCAAGCGCAGCTATAATTTGTGGAATTACAATAAACATATTGAAAATCCCCATGATGACTCCCATCTTATTTGGATCAACAGAACTCGACAACATCGCATAAGGCATCGAGAGAATACTCCCCCAAGCGAATCCAATTAAAATGAAACAGTATTTTAAATTCTCCGGTGATGTGTAAGACATAAAGATGAAACCAAGTCCGCCCAACACTAACGAAACCAGGTGAACCATCTTCCGATTGATTCTTCTTTTGGAAGTATAAAAAACCAATAACAATGCAAATACCATAGAACTTAATCCATAAACTCCCATTGCTGATCCTACTAAATTTGATGATTCTTGAAAAACTGTATTTGCAACATTGAATGCTGCTGCCTCAGCAGGAATATCCATATTATATGCTGCATTGATTGGTGCAGGTGTTTGGAAAACATGTTCTGTCAAAGCTGGATTTGCCAAACTCCACATCGTAAAAAATGCGAACCATGAAAAAAATTGAATCAATCCTAATTTTTTCATCGTCGTAGGCATGCTCCCAATATTTCCTAAAATATCTGAAATAAAAGTATTTTTTGATTCCCGTTTTTCTTTTTCAAATGCTTCCAAATCCTCTGGTGGATATTCTGTCGTCTTGAAAACGGTATATAAAATACTCAGTAAAAAAACTAAGGCTCCAATCGCGAAAGCAACTTTTACTGACATTGGAACAACACCTGATTCAGCTGAATTACTCACCCCCATTTGCGTAATCATCCAAGGTAAATTACTGGCAATCCATGTCCCTATTCCAATAATTAAGGTTTGTACGACGAACCCATAAGATCGTTGAGAGTCAGGTAATTTATCAGCAACTAATGCTCGAAATGGTTCCATCGAAATATTAATCGACGCATCCAGGACCCAAAGGCAACCAGCTGCTACCCACAACGCTGGCGAATGAGGTATAAACAATAAAACAATAGAACTCAATATTGCTCCAATCAAAAAATAAGGTCGCCTCCTCCCCCATCTTGGACTCCAAGTTTTATCACTCATGTAGCCAATTATTGGTTGAACCAATAATCCTGTTAGTGGTGCTGCAATCCATAATAGTGGAATCGATTCTTGGTCTGCACCAAGTGTCTGAAATATACGAGACATGAATCCTCCTTGCAAGGCAAAACCAAATTGGATTCCTAAAAAACCGAAACTCATATTCCATATTTGCCAGAAGCTCAGTTCATTTTTTTGATGAGTTGATTGATTTTTTTCCATTAAATTGTTTTGTTATACTAATAAAATATTTTGGAATAAATTCTATTGCATTCGCTCTTTTGGAATTTTATTTTTAATATTGTTTAAAAATTCCAATGTGTGTGTCACTTTGACGCAAAGATAAGAGAATTATCTGTTTTTTGCCTTTTACTCCCAGACAATTTAACCACAAAATTTACTCTTTCAATAGATTTAATTCTGAATGATAAATTTTGAATCCTACAACTATTCTAATATCAGAAATCACAAGACAATGACGAAAGTTAAAAATATCAATACATGGCTAACACATCTGACCAATGAATCGAAAACATCTATTTCTGTTGATTGTGTTATTTTTGGTTATGATGATGAAGGTCTAAAAGTTTTGTTGATAGATTGTAATATGCCGCCATACGAAGGCAAAAAATCTCTTTTGGGTGATCTAGTGCAACAAAATGAAACACTGGAAGATGCTGTTATTCGAGTCTTGCAAAGGAGAACTACTTTGACTGATTTATATTTTGAAGAAGTGAAAGCATATAGTGATCCTAATCGTCATCCGCTAGGTCGAGTAGTTACCATTGCCTATTATTCTTTTATTAAAATTTCTGATTATAAAATTCATGATAGTGAGGACAAGCATCTAGAATGGATACCGATCAATGACATTGATAAATTAGCATTTGACCATCGCTTAATCCTGGATGAGTCTTATAAATCGTTAAGAAAAAAAATTCGAAATCATCCTATTGGATTTACTTTAATGCCTGAAAAATTTACATTGATGCAATTGCAAAATTTTTATGAAACTGTTTTGCAAATAAAAATGGATCGTCGGAATTTTAGAAGAAAATTAAACTCACTTGACTTGTTGATTGATTTGAATGAGATTCAAAATAATGTTTCTCATCGTCCTGCAAAATTATATAGCTTTGATTTTAAAAAATATAATAGACTGATGGAGATAGGAGTTTTGGATTTTGCCATTTAAAAAATTATCATCAATAAAAAACGCCCTCTAATCCTTATATTATTACTTTTTCTACTTGCGGTAACACCTTCAAAGAAAAACATAGTAGTCAAAAAAATATTAGCATTGCCCTTCTTATTGGCCATAACCAAGGCTATCTCCATTTTGATTAAAAAAGCTAATTTTATATTAAAACCAAAATAGATATTTTAACAACTTAAAAGAACTCTTTTCACCAGCAATCATGTTCTCAAAAATCATTATCATCCTTCTTTGTAGTATTTGATGATTGCAACATTACCAATTAATTTAAATAAAGAAATTAAAGAAAAACCATCAATCAAATTATCTAATTACAAATTCGATTCTGAAAAATCAGAAAAATCCCAAAAGACAATTTCGGTTTGATGTCATATAATACTTCAAAATTCAGCCAATGAATTATCCAAAAGACATGAAGTAATTTTCAATGTAAAAAATGGTGGATATTTAATATAAAAAATAATAAATTACCTCTCAGCATGACGATTGGTTAGACTAAAACTAGTATAACCATGGATTTTAAAAAAGTAATTAAATTGGATAGAAAAAACCTACAAAGTCAAAAAAATACAGCAGAAAATTTAAAAATAATTAAAAATGAAAACATCCAAAATATAGATAAATTGTATCTTCCCTTCAACTAATACTCTTCAATATCAACTACTAAAAAATTGATAAACAGATAGTTACGCAATATTTCATTTAAAACTTAAAACAAATCATGAAACATTTTTTTAATTTCATTTTTTTAATTTCATTTTCCATCTCTCTCTTTTCCCAAAACAAGATAGAAAGGCTCGAGCCAGCTAATTGGTGGATTGGAATGGAACATCAAAACATCCAACTTTTAGTCTACGGTAAAAATATTGCAGACCTAGATCCAAAAATAGAATCTACTGATTTGACAATTCGACAAGTTACAAAAGTCCAAAATCCAAACTATCTTTTCCTTGACATTTTAATAAATACAAATGCAAATGCAGGAACGATAAATATTGATTTTTATCAAAATAAAATAAAAATAACCTCCCACCCTTTTCAACTCTTAGATCGAAAACGAGGTGCTGACGAAATCGTTGGTTTCGACTCCAGAGATGCAATATATTTAATCACTCCAGACCGATTTGCGAATGGAAATCCTTCCAATGATAATATTGAAGGGATGAAACAAAAAGCAAATCGAAGTGATAAAGGCGGAAGACATGGAGGTGATATTCAAGGCATGAAAAACAGTTTGGATTATATCAAAGATTTAGGTTTTACCTCAATTTGGTTAAATCCAGTTTTAGAAAATGATATGGAAGTTTATTCTTATCATGGATATTCGACTACAGATTTTTATAAAGTTGACCCTCGTTTTGGAACAAATGAATCTTACCAAGATTTTGCAGAAACAGCTAGAGCAAAAGGATTGAAATTAATCATGGATATGATTGTCAATCATTGTGGTTCCTTTCATTGGTGGATGGATGATTTACCTTCTGATGATTGGATTAACCAATGGGATGAAATGACATTTACAAATCACCGCAAAACCGTTTTGCAAGATCCATATGTTTCTGATTTTGATAAAAAACAATTTACTGATGGATGGTTTGTAGAAACTATGCCTGATTTAAATCCAAGGAATCCACTCTTTGCAAAATACTTAATACAAAATAGTATTTGGTGGGTAGAATATTTAGGTTTATCTGGAATTCGGATGGATACTTACCCTTATCCTGATATGGACTTTATGACTGATTGGACTAAAGCGATGATGAAAGAATATCCATATTTAAATATTGTTGGAGAGGAATGGTATGAACATCCTACAATTGTTTCGTATTGGCAGAAAGGAAAAAATAATCCAAACGGTTATACTTCTGAGTTAAAAAGTGTGATGGACTTCCCTATTCAAATGTCAATGTCAAAAGCACTTAATGAAAAAGAAAATTGGAATTCTGGTTGGATTAGAGTTTATGAAATGTTAGCTCTAGATTATCTTTATCCTGACCCAATGAACTTGGTTATCTTTCCTGACAATCATGATATGAAACGAATCTTTGCTCAGGTGAATGATGATTATAATAAATACCAACAAGCCATGATTTTTGTTGCAACGATGCGAGGAATTCCACAATATTATTATGGTACTGAAATTTTGATGAGTGGTAGTGGTGATCATGGAATTATTAGGAGTGATTTCCCTGGTGGATGGAAAAGTGATGAGGTCAATGCGTTTACTGGCAAGGGTTTAACAGTTCAACAAAAAAAAGCTAAAGATTTTACAACAAAGCTTTTACATTGGAGACAATCAGCAACTGCCATCCATAATGGAAAATTGATGCATTTCATTCCTAAAGATGGAATTTATGTTTATTTCAGGTATAATGATGATCAAAAGGTGATGATTATTTTTAATAAAAACCAAAATGAAACAACTATAGATTTAAGTCGATATGCTGAGATGTTAAAAGGAAAAACAATAGGGACAGATGTCTTAGATGGAAAGGTTTTTTCCTTGGATAATAAAATTCAAGTAGCGAAAAATGGAGCCACAATTTTGGATTTAAAATAAATAACGTAACAAAACAATTACATTTTAAATCTTTGTAATTATTTTATTTTTTATATTTATTTTCCGGGATATGGCTTCCGGTTTTACGAGACCAACAAATTAGGATTGGCCCAAATGTGAGGTTTTAGATAAGTTAGAATTCCTGAAAATTACCACACCTTCTAGGATATAATTCTTCCAAAAATAAAACCCTTCCAAAATCAATTGAAAGGGTTTTATTTTTATACTCAGAAAAACTACTTCGTTACTGCAAATCTTTTCGAAATCAAGAAACCTTCTCCTCTCATTTGAATTACATAAAAGCCTGTAGGGTAATTAGCAACGTTGAAAGAAATATTGTTAGCTGATTCGTAAATTCCAGTTTGCATTAATCTACCAGTCATATCGAAAACCACTACTTGTGCATCTCCCTGCAAATCAACACCTTCGATAGTAATATTTACCAAATCAGTTGCTGGATTAGGAAATATTTTCACATCATTTACGGTAAATGGATTATTTACTCCATCCAAAATTGAAAATGAATAATCTCCATTATATTCATCGGAAATAGCAAATGGATTTGTCGTCTGCAATGAAATAAAATAATTACCAGCAGCAGCGATATTAATATTTGGACCATCTTGAGTTGCAGCTCCCATCGGGAAATCGATACCTCCCCAGTTACGTAACCAATCATCATCTTTTCTCATTTTAAACTCACCAGCCGTTAAAGCTTGAGTCGCTGTCCATAATCCAACTGTAGTTGCATCCTGAGTAAAATCAGTATCGTCATCCCAACCCCCAGTTGGTGATGCAGGACCGATTGATCCTAAAGAAGCAGGCGTAAAACTATAATCACCAGTTGTCGAATTAAATGCAATTGTCCATGTACCAGCAAAAACAGTAATATTTGGATCCCCATTATTTGAACCAGAACCAGTAGGAAAACCTGTATCTCCCCAGCTATTATCCCAAGCATCATCTGCACGGAATTTCAATTCTCCATCTCCAACTGTTATAGTTAGCAACCAATCATCAGAAGCAGTAGGATCTGGATTTTTAAACATATCAATATCATTATCCCATCCTCCCACTGAACTACCTATTACTCCAATAGTCGCATAATCAACAATAGGATCTTTAAATTCATAGATACCAGAAGTATCATTGAATTCCAATAAATAGGTTCCCATTGGAGCATTAATATTTGAACCAGAACCAAATAAAGCTGTATCTATTGGGAAATCTTGAACTGCGTCAGTTCCCCAGTTATAATCCCATGAACTGTCTCCTCTGAATTTAAACTCTCCATCGAAATCACCTGTAATCGCCCATTGATGAACATTCCCATTAATGTTTGACATGCCCATTTCCGTGTCCCAAGTTCCAGTTGGAGAACCTGCTCCGATTACTCCCATCGTTGAATAAATAGGAATAAAAGAAGAGATATTATATTCACCTGTTGCAGTATTTATTTCTACTAGATATTCCCCAGAAGAAGGAATAACAAAATTACTTCCACCTGAAGTTGCAGCTACACCACTCAATCCACCTCCACCATCAGCCCATTCGTCCATCCAAACACCATCAGCACGAAACTTACATTCACCGGCATTTAAGTCTAAAGTATCTCGGAATGTCCATGGTGCATTAGCTACAGGAGTCAAAAATATATCCGTACTCCAATCGATTCCCGCTTCTCCAATTAATCCAACTTGAGCATAGATACTATCCTGAAAATCAAAATTATATTCACCTGTTGCAGAATTAAATGTTACATCAAAGTTTCCACCAGGTATTGGAACATCGGCTCCACCTTGAGTTCCTGTTCCCATTGGAAAATCAGCAGCTCCCCAATTAGTTAACCATGTATCATCAGTACGGAACTTTGCAGCTCCATTTTTTAAATTAATATTAATCGTCCAAAGATCTGTATTGGTCATGTCATTTGTCATATTAGTTTGTGCACCCCAACCTTGATCAGTTGCAGAACCAATAATACCTAACGAGTCAAATTGACCAAAAGAAATTGTTACAAAAAATAGTAGTGTAATTGTTAGTAAATTTTTCATCATACTTATAGTTTGATTTGTGATTAAAAATTCTAGTTCGGCACTAGATTTATTTTGAAAAATATAGTTATTGAATTTGTACTTTTTTATTTATTCTAATACCGGGTACACCTCAAAGTATATCCGATTTTTATTTAATTTTTTGTCAATTCAAAATAATAATCTGATACTGTCAAGTATAAATCAACTGTATAATTACCAGCTTCTGAAATGGCTATATCATCTCCATCTAATTCCAATGTGCCGTTGGCAAAATTATCTCCAAAGGTAAAGTCATCTGAATCGTTTGCTCTAAATCTGATACCTCCTTCTATCAAATCTAAAGTAGCAGTCAATGCTAATTTAGTTTCATCCCAAACAAAATCTACATCTGTAGTAGCACCTCCAGAAGTTGCGGAACCTAATACTCCCCAATCAGTTTTCATTTGTGCATGAGTCAACATGTTCAAATCGCAGGTTAAAAAATACATTCCGTATCCATCCGAAATTGGAATATCATTTCCTACATCTGCAAAATCTAAAGCCCAATCGATAGGATCATAATCGCCCCAATTGACTGCCCAGCTTAACCCTTGCGCATATTTATAAACTGCACTATCTATTCCAAAGTAAATATAACCCTCATAAACTTCATCACTTCTTCTAGAGTAAACTGAGTAATTCTCATCAGAGGGATCCCATGCATTTGGTAATTGATAATCACCTGGAACAGTTAGTTTTGGATAAACAACTTCTGCTTGATATGGATTCACCTTTATAGAAACAGCATCAGAGCAAAGTTCATCTACCAAGTCGCTTACCTTTGCGCAAACACGTATTTCCAGTTCATTCTCAAAACCAAATGGAAGCCCTTTTGCCAAAAGAATATTATTTAACTTCCCTTGTGTCAATTCTTCCAAAGACAATTCAGAAGTTACTCCTAAGGTTATTGCTTCTGCAAAATCATTCCCCGCTGCATCAATTTGCAGACTATAGGTAATCCCTGCTTGATACCCAAAGTCGGCATTAGTCCAAGCAGCTCCGGGTAGTAATTCGTCAGCCATAGTTTCATCTAAAGTAAATAAGGTTCCTGATGCTGGATTTATAATTACGGGAACTGCTCCTAAGTTAATTATAGGATCTTGGTCTTTTTCATTGCAAGCTATAAAGAATAGAACTATGCCTAAAATAGAAAAAATATATTGTTTCATTTTTAAAAAATTTTTAGAACACTTACTTTTATTTTTGAAAAAAAGTAAATAGAATATTTTTAGATTATCTTTTTCAGTGAATTAGGTTAAGTACTAAATGTCTAACTGTATAAGTATCAAACCAAATAATCAACTTAAATATTCCTTGTACTTTATTTGATATTCATAATTTCTTAGTATCCACCATTTTGATCTAGATTTGGATTCGCTCCGATATCAGCAGCAGGGATTGGAAAATAATTATATTTTGCATCAACTGCAGCTCCAGATGGATTGCCTCCTTTAAAATCCCACATATAATCACTTGTTGTCAATTGATTGTATCGAACTAAATCTGTTCGTCGGTGACATTCCCAATGTAATTCTCTTGCTCGTTCATCTAAGATAAACTGTAAATCTAAATCCGCCATTGTGATATTTCCTGCGTCTTCTCCATATGCTCTAAATCGTACGTTGTTTATATAATCAGTAGCAGTTGTCATGTCTCCACCTAAACCTCCCCGAAGTACCGCTTCAGCATACATTAAATACGCATCAGCAAGCCGAAACATTGGAAAGTCAATATCTACCCATCTAACATCAGAACCATTTGATCCATCGCGATTAATATTTTTAAATTTCGTAGGAGGGTAACCTTCTGTAAATTCTGCAATTTTCTCGATTACTCTATTTTGCCCATCCACATGGAACATTGCCCTACTATCAACTGTATTAGTTTCAATTGAATAAGTGTAATCAGGTTTGTCGATGTACAGTAAAATTTTATATGTTCCTGCATTTTCAATATTAATATCTCCTCCACCCTCTTCTAAGATAGCATCAGCTGCATCATCTCCAAAGTTCAAATCCCATGCATCGTTTGCTCTAAACTTAATAACACCAGGCTGTAGAAGTGCTGTTATCGACCAAGCTCCCTCTGCTACATTATAAGTCATATCTTGATCAGAATCCCAACCGTCAGCAGTTGCCGATCCAATCAACCCCCAATTAGCAGGTTCAAAAGAATAAGTTAAGTTAACTAAATCAACAGTCACTTTATAACCTCCTGCATCCGGAATTACAATATTAGGACTACTATTTCCCTCGTCTAAAGTTCCATCACCTCCAATATCTCCGTAGTTAACTGTAAGGTTCGCATTTGGAGTAAATTTAATTTGGGTATTTGGATTTTCAAAATAAACAAAACCTTCGTAAACATCATTTTCTAATGGAGAGGATAATTTACTTGCATTAGTAAATTGCCATCCAGCGTAAGATCCTGCTACAAAAATTTCTGGATAGGTATTACCTGTTTGAGGAGCTACAATTAATCCTCCAGCTCCACCAGCTATAACTGGAAATTTATTAACCAAAGCACTAGTTGCACGAGTTCCTCCCCATCCACTTTCTACTCCAAACTCTGATGAGATCATATTACCTCCAATACTTGCTCTCAGAATAAAAGTCATTCCTCCCCAAGTCCGGGTAAATTGTCCATCAAATACAATTGGAAAAATTATTTCGTCAGATAAATAATTATCTGACAAAAATAAATCTTGATAATTTTCATCTAAATAATATCCAGAATCAATTACTTTTTTAGTGTATGTAATCGCATCTGAGTAAGCATTTTTCCCAGCATAAACTTCTGCGTTCAAATATAATTTTGACAACAACATCCATGCAGCTGCTTGATCTGCTCGTGCATATTCATTAGTACGAGGAGCCTTTAAATCGACTTCAATTTCAAGTAACTCAGATTCAATCCATGTATATAAATCTGCAGCCTTAATTTGTTCTGGAAAAAATGAACCAACAATATCATCCTCTGTAACAAATGGAACATTTCGGAAATGATCTAAAGCATGCCAATAACTTAATGCTCTTAAAAATCTAGCCTCAGCTCTAAACGTTTGAATTTGTCCTCGAAGATCAGAATCGACTCCTCTTTCATCTAATTTCTCATCAGTTGTCTCTCTCATAAACTCATTACAAACGGAAATTTGATAATAAATTCGGCTATAAAATGCAAAAATAAAATTGTCATTTGCATCCCAATCTTGCTCATGAAAATCACCAATTGTTTGGTCATTCCAACCAACAACCGCTTCATCTGTTGGAAATTCTTGATGATACCAAAGTGCTCTTAAATATTGGCCAAATCCCTCATCAATTCCTTCAATATCTGCCTGACCTGATGGTCCCTCTTGACCTGTAAGAGAAAGTCCTGCATATAATTTTGCTAAAACTTGCTTATATGCTTCTGGATTATCGTAAGCTGTAGCTGCTGTAATTTGGTTTTCATCTAAAGGAACTGTATCCAAATCATTAAAACAAGCAGTGAATGTAATTACCAAAACAAGGAATATGAATATTGATTTTGTGTAGAATTTATTTTTCATCTTATTTGAATTTTCTGTCTAATTATTTTTAAAAATTCGCACTTACTCCTAAAAGTATTGTTCGAGTTCTTGGGTAAATATTATTATCAATTCCACTTTGAAGTTCTGGATCAACACCTGAATAAGGTGTGATAACCAATGGATTTTGTAAAGTCGCAGAAATAGTGATAGACCCTTTGTCTTTGTAAACATTATCAAATCTGTAACTAGCTGTAATGTGATCTAGTCGAAAAAATGCAGCATTTTGTACGAAGTGGTCACTAAAATATTCAGGATTTTCAAATTGAATGTTATCAATATCTGTTATTGAATTTGACAAAACATTTGGTGATAAAAACAATCGATTATAAAAAGTATTCGATTGTACATTGTTGTAAACATAGTTTCCTGAGTTCGCTCTAGCTGCAACTGCTAAATCAAAATTCTTATAACTTAGGTTAGATGTAAAACCAAAGAAATAATCTGGTGCTGCTTTTTCAAATCGATATTGATCATCAGGAGAAACTACACCATCGCCATTTCTATCTACATAAAGTCCTTCGATAGGATCACCATTTTCAGCATAAACTTGCTCATAAACAAAGAATGAAAATGCAGGATAGTCCACACTATGAATTTGAATATTAGAACCAACTCCTCCAGCAATTCCTCCCACCAAAACACCTTGATAATCGGGATCATTGGTTGCAGTTAATTTCGTAATTTTATTTTCATTTCTTGTTGCATTGAATCCAAATTCCCAAAGAATATCTTTAGTCTGAACTGGTACAAAATTTAATGATAGCTCCACCCCTTTATTTTCTAAATTCCCAACATTTGTAGTTACAAAATTAGATAAGTTAGTTCCTGCTGGAACTGGAATTCTATTCAATAAATCCTTTGTTTTTCGAATATAATATTCTGCAGAACCATAAACCCGATCTTTAAAAAATCCGAAATCAACTCCCACATTATATGTAGTAGTAGTTTCCCATTTGATATTTGCATCGTATTCTTCCGGACGGAAAGTTGAAACATAAGTATTTCCAAATTGATACTGAGCACTTTCCAAACCTAAAGTATAAACTGGTAGGTAGGCATAATAATCTAATTCTTGATGACTATCTCCTATGTCCTGTTGACCAGTTACGCCATAACCTAATCTTAATTTAAGCTTATTAAATTTACCCTCCTTGTTATCATAAATTTTGTAAGCAAATGCAGCTGCTGGAAACATTCCAAATCGATTATCTTTTGAAAAACGAGAAGAACCATCTTGACGCAATGTAAATGTAAATAAATACTTGTCTTGCAAAGTATAATTCACACGTCCAAAAAGTGATAATAAATAATACTCTCGAGGTTCGATTCTCTCAACTGTCTCTTCAGGTGTTCCAGCCACATCTGAACGCAACGAGTAATTTTCAACAAAGAAATGTTGCCAAGAGTATCCCCCCATCACATCTAGTTTACTTTTTCCAAATTCCTTTACATAGTTTAAATAGAATTCAAGTAATTCGTTCTTTTTAGTTTGGTTATATTTATTATTTACCCCACCGCCTGTGATTGGATTAAATGAGAAAGACGCGACTGTAGGAACTTTAACAGTACCTCTTCCTTTAGAATAGTCATATCCTAAATTCAAATTAACGCGAAGGTCTGGCAAAAACCAAAGTCGGTAATTAGCACTCACATTTGTCACATATCTAGAAACTTTCCCAATGTCTTCTCTCATGTCCAAAAGTGCCATTGGATTTGTTGGTGACAACCTATTAGGATTTTTCATTGCATCAGCAAAGTAAGTAAAGTATCCACCGTAAGGGCTCTCGCTATCAAAAATTGGTTGAGTTGGATCAAAAGAAATAGCATTACCAATTGCACCACGGTCCGCAAAATTATTTTTTGACCACATTCCCTTAAAGTTAAAATTAACTTGCAATTTATTTTCTAAAAATCCTGGAGAAAGATTTAAGGAAGCAGTTGATCTTTCAAATTTATCATTTTTCAAAACACCTGATTTATCGGTATATCCAAAAGATGCTCTGTAAGGTAAAATATCTCCTACCCCTCCTGATAAACTCAAACTATGGTCTTGACCAAATGCCGAACCATAAATTTCGTTCTGCCAATCGGTATCCGTATTTCCTAAAGAGGCCACTTCTGTACTTCCTTCACCATAAGTCTCAGTAATTAATGCACGATAAGAATTTGCATCAAAAACATCAATTGTATTTATTATGCTACTTGAAGAAATATTACCACTATAATTTACATCAACTTTTTTACCAAGCTTACCTTTTTTAGTAGTAATTAAAATAACTCCGTTAGAAGCTCTACTTCCATAAATAGCCGTTGCTGATGCATCTTTTAAAACTGTAAAAGTTTCAACGTCATTTGGATTAATCAAATTAAGAGAATTTCTGGAGCCTGAGATGCCTCCATTATCAACTGGTACCCCATCGATAACAATCAAAGGATCATTTGATGCATTTAAGGAAGAACCTCCACGAATTCGGATGACAGCCCCATCTCCTGGTGCACCACTATTCGTTGTTATATTAACACCAGCGATTTTTCCAGCCAATAATTCTTGAGGTGACGTAATTGAACCCTTATTAAATGCTTTTTGATTCACTACTTGAATAGAGCCAGTTGCATCCTCTTTTTTGGTTGAACCATACCCAATAATAATAACTTCTTCAAGAACAGATCCCACAATCATTTGAACATTGATAATGTTCGATGCTCCAATAGTAATTACTTTAGTAGTAAACCCAGTATAGCTAAAAACTAAGTTAGTTGCCCCCTCTGGAATATCAAGGGTATAAGCCCCATCAATATCAGTCGTAGTACCTGTATCTGTTCCTTCGATCAGAATATTGGCTCCTATCAAAGTTTCGCCATTCTTGGCATCAGTTAAAACTCCTGTAATTGTTCGTTGACCATTGGTATAAAAACCAACAAGTAGAAAAGCTAAAAAAAGAAGAAATCCTTTTTTGGGAATGTAAATTTTGAATTTCATATAGTTTTGCATTTTGTGAAAAACAAATAACCTTATTTTTCTGAGCTTGAAGGTTAGACCATTAGACAGCCGCCAACAATTAACCTAAAAATAAACTATTGTCATGTTAAATGTGTGTATCTTTCAGTTGTTTTTTATTCCAGCAAAATCCACCGATTTATTTGATTTTGTTTCTAAACTTGTATGACCTATGAGCGTAAGTATAAAATTTTATATTCCTTCTTCCACTGGGTTTTAATAATTCAATTTCAAATCAGTCCTTAAATTTTAATTTTGAAAGTAGGATTATTTTTCAGTACTTTGGGTCAGAATGACACAAACTTAATAATTAAAAATTAAAAATCTAAATTTTGAAGAAGAAATAAATGAAAATACTAATACATAACTATTTTCTAATCTTCTCATTTTATGATTCATTTAAGAGTTTAGAAGTCGCAACAAACTTCTGATTTTATATGCAACTTCAACTTCCGCAAGTTTTAAATTTTTCCGCAAACTCCAATAAAAAAAATCGATGAAAAAAATAATATTATTACCTCTTCTAAGTTTTTTATATCTCTTTACAAATGCACAAATGGTCTCCCTTTCTCCTCCCGACGCAGGAGCTGGAGATAATGCTATCTTAATTTTTGATGCCTCAGAAGGTAATGGTGAATTAATTGGAGCTAGCAAAGTTTATTTACACCATGGTGCCATTATAGACGGTCCAACAAGCACAAACTGGCAATATGTAATTGGCAACTGGGGAGCAGATGATGGTATTGGTGAAATGACTCCAGTAGCTGGCGAAACTGATAAATGGCAAATTGATTTTACACCTACAATTCTTGAATATTACGGAGTACCAAGCAATGAAGATATTTTTAGATTATCATTGGTATTTAGAAATGCTGATGGAACTATCAAAGCTACATTAGCTCCCGGGAATTACGGTTGGGGGACAGTAGAACCAAATTTAGATATTTATATTAATTTGAATTCAGGTGATTATGTTTCAATCAATGCACCAACAAATGATAGCGAATTTTTATCATCAGGCCAACCAGTTTCAATTTCGGGTACTGCTTCTAATGAGGTTTCTTCCATGAAAATCTGGGTGAATGAAGGAACTGGTTTTGAAGAAAAAGCAAGTGTCTCCTCTGGAACTTCTATTAATCATTCTTACTTTCCCTCTGCTAGTGGGTTGGTTCAAATAAAAATTACCGCAATTATTAATGGTGATGAATTAGAAACAGAAAAAGATTACGCAATTACTATTTTACAACCTGTGGTTGTCGAAAATTTACCTATTAATGTCAAATCAGGAATCAATTATGATACATCAGATGCCTCAAAAGTTACTTTAGTTTTGGAGGCGCCAAATAAAGATTTTGTCTTTGTATTAGGTGATTTCAATAACTGGATTGCACTTGATAACTATCAAATGAAAAAAACACCTAATAGTCAATACTTTTGGTTGGAATTAACAGGCCTCACACCAAATCAACCCTACGTTTTCCAATATTGGATGGAAGAAGGTGTAAAAGTTGGTGATCCATATGCTGAACAAACTGCTGATCCATGGAATGACCAATGGATTGATGAGGTTACTTTTCCTAACCTTCCTTTCTATGATAAAACTGATTTTGGCTTTGCCTCCGTTTTGCAAACTGGTCAAATTGACTACCCTTGGGGACCTTCTGAAGATTCCTGGGAAAGACCTGATGTAAATCACTTGGTAATTTACGAATTATTAGTTCGTGACTTTATAGGTACCCACTCTTGGGAAGATTTGGAAGATTCATTGGCATATATTGCAAACTTGGGTGTTGATGCAATTGAAATCATGCCATGGAATGAATTTGAAGGGAATGAATCTTGGGGCTATAATCCAGCCTATTATTTTGCACCTGACAAATATTATGGTACAAAAGAGGACCTTAAACATTTTATCGAAATTGCTCATCAACATGGTTTGGCTGTAATCATGGATGTAGTAATGAATCATGCCTTTGGTCAAAATCCAATGGTCAAAATGTACTTCGATGAAAATACTGGAACGCCCTCCGCAATTAATCCTTGGTTCAACAAAGATTATGTTGGCCAATATCAATGGGGATATGATTGGAATCATGAATCACCTTATGTGATTGATTTCCTGGATCGATTAAATAAATTTTGGATTGAAGAATATCATGTGGATGGTTACCGATTCGATTTTACAAAAGGTTTTACAAATTACGCACCAGGTGGTAGTGTGGACGGATTTGATCAATCCAGGATTAATATAATGAAACGAATGGCTGATGAAATTTGGGATTTCGATCCAGAGTGCTACATCATATTAGAACATTGGGCTCCAAGTAATGAAGAAACAATTTTGGGCGATTATGGAATGAAAATGTGGCGAA
The DNA here is from genome assembly GCA_029251525.1 of Saprospiraceae bacterium. Lineage (GTDB taxonomy): Bacteria > Bacteroidota > Bacteroidia > Chitinophagales > Saprospiraceae > CAJQQY01. The sequence goes on from JAQXDE010000053.1 coordinate 49,708, forward strand.
ATAAAAGTTACGATTTCGTTCCTGCAACCGTTGGAAATATAACAGGTAATTTTGGCGGGATGAATTCTCAAGACCATGTTACATTTTTTGATAGTCATGATGAAAGACGAATTGCAGAACATTGTTTGACAGAAGGTCAATCTAATGGAGCATACGATATTGGCAATCCTTTAGTTATGTATGAGCGTGTAAAAATGGCTGCTGCCTTTGGTTTCTTAAACCCAGGACCGAAAATGTTGTGGCAATTTGACGAGTTAGGTTACGATATTCATATTGATTTTAATGGTCGAGTAGGCAACAAACCTCTACCTTGGGGCTCAGGTGGATTAGGATATTATGAAGACCCTTTACGTCAATATATTTATGATGCTTATCAAGGAATTTTGGATGTTCGAAATACAATAGGAGCTGATACATTATCTTTTGCTCAGACAAATCATAAAACTAGTGGATCGACTCGACGATTAGTTTATAATAATGTTGGACAAATTGATTTAGTGGTAATTGGAAATTTTGGCTTAGGAGACGAATCAATTAATCCAAATTTTCCATCAAGTGGAATATGGTATGATTACTTTTCAGGAGATAGCATTGATGTGAATCTCACAAGTGAAATGATTAATTTGAAAGCGGGTGAGTGGCATATTTTTACAGATAAAAAATTAAATGATGGTTTGCCAGGAGTGGTTGCAGTCTATGAAAATCCAGTTACCATCTCACCTGACCCTTTTACTAAAAATGATCAAATCACAATTACCTTTGATGCTAAAAAAGCATCACCAAATGGAACTGCAGGATTAGTTGATGCAGAAAAAGTTTACATACATTCAGGAGTTATTTTATCTGATCCATCAAGTACCACTTTAGAAAATATTGTAGGAACATTTACAGATGATGGAATTGGTTTGATGACAGAAGTAAGTCCTGACATTTGGGAAATCACTTTAACAATAGCTGATTATTATTCACTTGGAGCAAATGATCAGCCATTCAAAATTGGTATGTATTTTAGGGATGCTGACAATATGAATGTTGGAATGGGATTTCGAAATGGAGTCATTTTTTATGATGTTGACTCTGACCAACCATTTATTACTGTTGAACCAGCAGCCTACACAATTGATGATGAAATCACAATTACCTTTAATGCTAAAAAAGGAAATAGCGAGTTAATTAATGCGGATAAAATATATATGCACAGTAGTGTTGGCTTAATTGAAACCACAACACCTCAAAATAATGCTTGGGGGAATGTGATTGGAAATTGGGGACAGGACAATGGAGTGGGTGAAATGACAGAGATAACTAATAGTCCTGATCTTTGGGAAATTACTTTGACTCCAAAAGATTATTTCGGACTTTCTAATGGTGATTTAGTTTACTGGTTAGCAGCAGTTTTCAGAAGCGCCGATGGAAATACGAAGGGTACTGGTCAACCTGGTTCAATTCTAAATGGATTTATCCACACTAATCAAGACTTTTTCATCCAAAATCAAATCACAGTTTCAAATGAAAATTTTGATTTAAAAAACCAGGAAGTGGTAATCTTTCCAAATCCGGCTAAATCACAAGTAGATATTCTGATGAAAAATATTTCTGGAAAGGTGCGAGTTGAATTATTTGATTTAATGGGAAAAAGGGTTTTACTAGATAGTTTAAAAATTGATGGTTTAGAAGAATATATTCATTCTGTAGATATAGGAAATGTTCCAAATGGAATGTATTTTGTAAAAATAGTTGGCAGTAAATTAATGATTACCAAAGAATTAATAAAAAACAACTAATCGAATTTTGAGATAAAGGATAGTTTATAAATATAACCTATCCTTTATTGATTCAGTAATTATTCACTTTGTAAGTTGTGAGTCATTATTTCGAACCAAGGCAACGCTAATGTCATGCTGCAACAAGGTGATGTGAAAAATAAGATTAAATTATAACTCTAAATTCTTTCCAAAACTTTATTAATTAAAGCTGGGTTAATAACCCATCCACCCAATTTTAAAAAACTGCTGTGTGGATTAAAATAACTTGCCTCCAACTTTTTTATATTCCATTCTTAAAATATAATTACAGAATAGCACTCCTTACATTTAACTACTTTGTTTACAATTAGCTTATAACTAGTGTCTATAGAATATTAATTCTAAGTAAAAGTATCATAAAATTTATGATACTTTTACTTAATGATTTTTACTTAACTACTAGGTTAACAGATAAGTCAAACTCATCATAAATAGTCTTATCTCCCAAATTATCAAAGAAACTTCCTGATCCATATCTTACATTAAAATCAGATCTATCTAAAGTAATATCAGCTTTAGCAGTTTTCAATCCATTAGCCTCAGATACAACTGCATTGAATTTAATTTCTTTAGTCACTTCTTTGATCTTTAAGTTTCCAGTAATTTTATACTCCCCTACTTTACCTCTAGATACAACTTTTGTAATATCAAAATTAGCTGTCGGAAATTTTTCAGTTCCAAAAAAGTCAGGTGATTTTAGGTGCCCTGCTAATTTGTCAGCCATTCCACCTTTTAAATCAGTAACCGCCAAACTTGCCATGTCTATTACAAAATTCCCCCCAGTTAATTTTCCATCAGTGAAGTTTAGATCTCCACTTTTTACTTTTAAAGTTCCAGCATGTTCTCCTGTTACTTTATAACCCTTCCAAGTAATTTCACTTTTATTAGTGTCTACAGATAATGCTTCTCCAATATTATTTGGAGTGAATGCGAATGCAAAAAATACTACGAATGTTAGTGTGATTAAATTTTTCATAATTCTTAATTTGATTTTAAAACTCCGATTTAAACATTTCTCGGAATTGTGAGTAAATATATTTCGCCAACAATTTGTACTTTAAAAGTTTATACATTAAATGTACATACATCTATTTGTTCAAAAAAAATGAGAAGTTTTAATCTCTCATTTTATCTAATAAGTCATTTAGCTGTTTTGCCTCTTTTTTAGTCAAGGTAGAAAGCGCATTTTTCATTTCATTCTCAGTAACTTTTGAAGCCTGATTTATTATTTCTAATCCTTCCCTTGTAATTGCAATATCAACACTCCTTCGATCTTCAGGACACGAAGTTCTTTCCACTAATCCTTTATGCCTTAACTTTTCAACTAATCGAGAAGCATTAGACATTTTATCAATCATCCTTTCACTCAATAATTTAACAGTTGCAGATTCAGGATGTCTGCCACGAAGAATACGCAAAATATTAAACTGCTGGATTGAAAGATTGAATTCCTTCAAAACACGCAGATGCTTTGAACTCAACCACGAGGCAGAATAAATGATATTTACACCTAATTTGTGAGTTTCATCCTTGAATTTACTTTGCTTGATTTCTTCTTCTAATCTCATCTCATTAATTGAATTGCAAATATATACATAAACATTAAATGTAGCAACATCTAATGTTTATTTTTTTCTCTCTTATCAAAAAAAACGGTCTAGCCCTTGAAAGGCTAGACCGTTTTTTTAATTTTTATACAGAACAAGCAAAATAGTCGTTCTAATTTAGAATGGACAACTTGCGCATTCATCAACTTTTGTATCAAGATTCTCTTTCGATAATGAATCACCAATTGAACAGCTTAGACATCCAATTACTCTAAACTCAGTTCGTCGATTCATTTGATGTTCTCTTTCAGAGCATGGAATTCGATTAGCACAGTTGTTTACATTTTTCTTTTCACCATATCCTCTTGCAACTAATCTCTCTTCAGCTATTCCACAATCCATTAGTGCACGAACAACAGATTCTGCTCTTCTCTGAGAAAGGCTTCTGTTGTACCTAAATGAACCTCTAGAATCTGTATGTGATGCAACCTCAATAATTAAATCAGAATTTTCAGTCATCATTTTACATAATTTATTAATCTCAGGTTGAGCCTCATCCCTTAAATAGGATTGATCAAAATCATAGTAAATGTGAAGCAAGTAGGCATAATAGCCCTCCTCTCCTGGTTCAGTTGGAGATTGTTCCCATGCTGAGCTTGATCCTCCATCTTTTAATTGGCCATCTTCATATGTAATGTTACCGATTGTACCAGAAAATGGTTCTTCTGAATTTGAGTCAATGTATAAATCTTGTTCAACATCGTAAATTGGAAGATCTTGATTAATATTATCAGATGGATTCCCTTCATAACTTGGATCATATCCTTCAGAGTCAGGGTTATTTAAATCCAATTCTACAACTGAGGCAGAAATCGGACTCAAATTAACTACAGCCTGCAATGTTGTTGGCTCAGTCAATCCACGAGTACATTGGTTTTCCACAGGACTACCAAAATAACCCTCCTTTTTAGCTGTAATTGTGTAGCAACACTCGTCAAATAGCTCAAATGAAAGAGTTCCTGTAGAATCAGTAAAAACAGTTTCTAGCTCAGTTCCCTCACAGTCATTTGTTAAGGAAACCATTGCTCCTTCAATAGGAATACCAGAAGTTGGATCAACAACAAATACATCTAAATTAAAGAGTACTTTCTTTTTTAAAGGAATTTCAACAAAAACTTTTTGCCCCATGTCTACACTCTTAGTACATCCCTCTTTCATATTGCCTAAATATTCTTCCATACTAGCTGAGAAATTACAGCACTGATCCATTTTCATATCCATCATGATTTTCCCCTCTGGATTCGTAAACATCTCTATTTCTGAGCAATCACTCATAACTGTTGCTCCTGGAATCGGTTCTCCAGTAACTTCATCTATTACGAGGATTTCCATTGTGGCGGCAGATTTTCTAAAAGCGTAAATATCATCACGCCCTACTCCACCTTCTCGATCAGAAGTAAAATATCCTTCCTTTCCCTCTTCGCCAAAAATAATTCCAAAATCATCGGAAATAGTATTCAATGGATATCCCATATTAATGACGTCACCAAACTGATCATCTCCTAGATCATCCATATAATAAATATCTAATCCACCTAAACCAACATGTCCATTCGATCCAAAATATAACTTTTCACTGTGACTATCAAAGTAAGGAAATATTTCATTTCCCTCTGTATTAATCCTCGCTCCAAGGTTTATAGGTGGACCCCAGCTATTTCCATCCATTGATGTCATATACAAATCCATTCCGCCAAAACCACCTGGCATGTCAGATGAAAAATACATTTTACTTCCATCAGCTGTCAAAGTTGGGTGAGCAACTGAGTATTCATCAGAATTAAAAGGTAACCCTTTTATATCTTCCCAATCTTCACCAGAAATTCTCGCTGAAAATACTTTCAAACGAATAATTCCATCATCATCTTTTCCCACCTTTCCATTCATAATATTATTTCTGGTAAAATAGATTATTGATTGGTCTTTGTTAAATGTTACCGCTGCATCGTGAAATTTAGAATTTAATTTTTTAGAATACTTTACAGGTTTATTGTAAATATATTCCGCAGATTCTTTTCCCTCCTTCTGTCTTTTCACTTGGAATAATTCATTAAAAGGATTTCCTGTCCATTCTGTGGTACGAACTACTGCAATTCCTTTATCTCTTTCCGATGCGAATACTAAACCATCATTATAATATGATGGGCTAAAATCATCTAAATTGGAATTGAAGTCAACATGCACTATTTCATATATACCTGCATTTTTAGTTCGTAATTCATCTTCATAATCACATGCTTGAACTAAATACTGTCCACGTTGATCTTGAGGAACTGCATCAACATATGCTTGGTAATATTCTTTTGCCAAGTCGCATTTTCCATTTCGCTGGAGCATCTGTCCGTAATATAATTTATGAATTGGTTCAGCATCAGCTAACTGCACAACCTGCCCATACCAATATTCGCCATTTTCTGAATCATTGACTTTTCGGTAAGCCTCTGCAATATTAATTTTAGCTTCAGGATTATCATCCTTATCAAGAATCTGATTGTACAATTCAATTGCCCCCATATAATTGAGTTCTTCCATATACTTTCGTGCTCTTTTTTCTTTGGAAAGTTGAGCAAATGAACTACTTGAGGCTATTAAAAAAAGTAGTAAAGCTAAAATCACCTTCTTTTTTATCATTTTTCTAGTGTTTTAATCATCCCTTATAATTGGGGAGAATTATTTTTTTTGGAAAATTGTGTCTTAGGTGAATCTTGATCACCCAAATTTTACAAATTAAAGTCTAGTAGTTTTCTCATTTTGTAGTTTACGTATCTTGAGTTAAAAGGTTTTTATAAAATGAAACTACAACACTATTGAAAATCCCTAAACTAGCCGATTAAAAGTAACGTGGAGTTACAATTTGTTTTGTTTTATAATTGAACTCATACCCTAGCATAATCTCGAATGATCCATTTGCTGGACCTTGCAACTTTGTCAATGAATAATCAAACGCAGCTCCGATTCTTAAACCATTTTGTAAATAATAGGCAGCCCAAAGGTCAATAGAATCAAATGAACTAGTATCATTGAAAGCCTCTATTGCCGTTCTAAAGGAAGCTCCGATCCACAGAGTTTCATAAAATAAAAATGATAAATCGACATCAATTTCTGTAGGTGCACCTATTTCTTCGAAGGCTTCATCCTTACTGAACCTACTCAATAACCCAACATTTTTAATTAGTAGGGATGGTTTAAAAATAATCATATCTCCTTTAATTGGAATCGCTCCTCCAATAGAGCCATAATAGTGTCTGTATTGTCTCGCCCAAATATCTGTAGTTGCTTCTTCCCTCAAATCATACTCAATTAGGTGAGGACTTGAAAAACCAACGTAAAAATTTCGTGTATAATAATAAATTCCAGCACCAAAATTTGGCAACCAATAACTTGGTTGTTGTTCAAAAAATGCTTCATCTATGGTGGAATTCTGATTAGCCAATGTTATTTTTGAGAAATCTGCTCTCCAATTAGTAAATCCTCCTTGCAATCCAATAGCTAATTTTCCATCTCCATCATTACCCATAGGAATTCTATAAGCATAGCTAAAATTAGCTCCCATCTGTTGTGATGGTCCAATGACATCATTATAAGCACTAAATCCGATACCAACTCTTTTATTTTTAAGAGGAGTATGTATTGTAAAAGTTTGTGTGACAGGTGCGCCATCAATACCCGACCATTGGTTTCTATAGAGTAATCCTATTGCTAGGTGATCCTTAGCGCCTGCATATGCTGGATTGTAATGCAAACTATTAAACATATACTTCGTAAACATCGGATCTTGCTGCAAAAAAGCAGAATGCCCAAAAAAGCAAACAAAGCACAAAAGAGTAAATATTTTTCTCATTCTAAATAAGCATTTATTGTGTGATTACCATTTTTTCTTGGTTTATTTAAGTCACACGATTTAAAGACAAAAACTATGCTAGTTTAAAGTTATTTTTTTAACAGAAAAACAACATTTATACAACTTAATGATTATCAATTAATTAGCATCTCTTTTTTAACAAAAAAAAAGATCAAACATACATTATAAAAGTATCACCTACATTCTTTTTGTCTTGTCACAAAAACTCAATTCTGAATATATACATAGCCAGTGTACATTTTTCCTAAACCATCATTAAACAAATAGAAATAGGTGCCACTAATCAATCTAGCTCCATTAAAAGTTCCTTCCCAGTCATTTTTGTAATAATCAGATTGAAATACCTCATTTCCCCAACGATTAAAAATACTTAGAGAATTATTAGGATAATTCTCCGCCCCTTGAATTTCAAAAAATTGATTTACTTCATCTCCATTTGGTGAAAACCCATTTGAAAAAATAAGATTGACTCCTTCGATTGGTTCACACTCAAGTGAGATTGTTACTAAAGCTGTATCACACCCAACATTATTGCAAATAACATACACAAAACTATCAATTACACCGCATTCAATTCCATCAGGGGTATAATTAATATTACATTCACTTGCAAAAGATACTGTCCCAAATTTGGTATCCATACCTCCTGCTACTTTCGGCAAAATAAAATAATCTGTCAAAGATTGATTATTTGGAATCACGTCGTTAAAACAAACATCTAAAGTTAAATTTCCAGTATATAAAACAAATTCATTATCATCTGCTGCATGTAAAAACATTGGGGCCGTTTCAGTGATATTTATAACCAAGATCGTAGTATCACATATTCCAAAATTATCACAAACAATAATGCAAGCGCTTTCTTGACCAATCTGACTTGCAATTACCTCTGTACAATAAGTCAATGTATCAAGTGAGAAATTAACTATCCCTCCTATGTTTTCACAAATATTATTGATCAAAATTAGATCTCCTCCAAGTTGAGTAGAATCCATACAAGCTATTAGAGTATCACCCAAAACCAAATTTTGAATTATGGTATCAATTGACGGATTAGAAACACAAGCCACGATATAAGTTGTATCTACAAATCCTAAATCATCTACAATAAATATACAAGCAGTATCTTTTCCTATATCTACCGCAGTGTAATCAACACAATACGTCAAAGGATTAATTGAAAAAATTACATATTCTCCAGACTGAGTAGGACAAGCATTATAAATACCATTAACGGTTCCAGGTAAGTTTGACGTATCAATACAAATTTGTTCTGATGTATTAGAAAAAATAGTTTCAAAAATCCATTCTTGACCTATTTCTAATGGAGCTGATTCAATAATAACGTTTATAAACGTAGTATCACAAAATCCATATTCATCGCAAAAAACATAACAAGCGGTATCTTGACCTACACTTAACGCAGTTATTTCTAAACAAGAATTTCCGCCTATTAAATTAAATTCAGCAGGGGATGGACCTGTACTAGGGCAAAGAATTTGCGTTGATACAGGCTGACCTATTAACTCACTATGATCAAAACAAAAAATATGAATAGAATCTTCAACAAGTGTAAAATCTTCAATATTTGTTTGTATACAACGGACATCTACAAAAAATGAATCAACACATAGCCCACCACCATTATCTATTACTTGAATCCAGTGAGTACCTACTGATAAATTTATTGAAGTACCTTCAAAGGAATTTGTGGAAACTAATGGAATGATATATGGCAAATTAATAGAAACTGAGGTTACATCCATTGGAAAATATTCAAAACTAGAATCTCCTCCATTAATTGTTTTATTGCTTACATCTTCTGTCCAATTTCCAGTTGGATCCCAAAGGTTCATAGAGTCAACCAAATCAGAAATATTTGCAAATATCCCCGTAAACTCTATCCCTTCTACCTCCCATGAATCTAACATGTATGGTCCAATATTTCCTTGCCCATACAATTGCCCATAGTCGTAGCTAGACGTTACTGATTCCATACATCCTATATAGCCATTCAAATACATATTTCCGCCTTCGGAAAAAATGTAATTACCTATCTCAATAAATGAAATATCAATACAAACATCTCCATTTAAGAGACAATCAGAGGTTTGAACATAAAATGTGTCTTGAGATACTAAATCATTAAGTATTGTTGGAATCACCAACGGAGATATTTTAGATCCTTTTTCCCCGTTAATTGAAAAAAGAGAAAACGAAGACAAAAAAATTAATATGGTTTTTAGAAAAATTCTTTTCATATTCCTGTATTTGGAAAGATTTCCTTTTATTAATCCACCCTTAATCTAACGAACTTGTTTGTTGGATGGAAAAATTTTGGCCTTTAGTAATATTTTTTTACTGTTTATTAGGAGAGTAACTGGTTATAAAGCCTTGAAAAAATTTATCAATTATTTGAACATAAAACTAAAAAAAATTAATTTTCCAACTATTGGATTATCATATTATCTTAAATTTATATTAAATATTATTGAATATTATTA
>JAQXDE010000057.1 GCA_029251525.1 Saprospiraceae bacterium
ATTCAACCTGTGTAATCGTTCCATTATTATCCGATGCATCTACATTTAAGGCTATCGGATTTAAGTTTAAAAAAAGACCTCCATTAATTGGACTTGTCCAATTGACGGTTGGTTGCCCAGGAGGACTTAAATCGTAATATAGTTTAAATGGCGCTGAAATAGATCCAGTTCCTCCAAATCCGTTAGAAGATGTTCCTCCCATATCTTCAAAGGGAGTTGTACCGTAAGCACCAAAGGTTCCGTCACCATTATCATAGGTAGGTGAATAAGTTGAAATCAAGATACTATCCTCTGATGGAATAAATTCCATAATTCGAAGCCAGCCATTTCCTCCATCAGGTTGATCCTGATAATCAGAAAGAAGCGTATAAATGGTATTACCATTTATACCCACATCATCTCTTTCCCCTTCTGTTGCGATATGGCCACCTAGCATTAAAAAAAGACTGTCATGGTCACTTAACGCATCAAAGATATTTTCACCTTGTGAACTAAATTCTCCTGGAAATTCATTTGCTGAAGTTGGAGGATCTCCTTCATTTCCTCGATCAATCATAAAATGAGAGGTAACAATCGCTCTTTTATCACTATGCGCTGTTAGCACACTATCAGCCCAATTTAATACATCTGTTTGTTGTTGTCCATTTATATTCTCATCATACTCAAGATGAAGAATAATGAAATCAAGTCCACTAGCACTAAATAACTGAAAACTATTGTCATTTTTTGAGCCATAATTTCCTCCATAATAATCACGCCCAGTAAATCGACTTACACCAAAGTAATTATTATATTCACTAGTCGCTCCTGTCTGTCTTTTGGGAAATTGATCACAATTACCAACAGATAGACCATAAGGAATTCCATCTGTAAGAGTTGTTGTTACAGGATCTTCAATTTTATTGTAGCAAGTATCTGCATGCACCCATTCTGTTAATTCATCAGCATTTTGAACAATATCGCCAAGGCTTGTAACAAAAACAATATTCTTGCTAACTCTATTTGCTGTAATCCATTCCATTTGGTCAACAAATATTTGATTAGCAGTTGGACCAAAATCACAATAATGCTGGGTATCAGGCAGAACGATGATAGTAAAATTTTGAGCAATTGCCTGTGATGACATAAAAAAACTAAAGACAAAAAATAATATACGATTCATGATTTTTTTTTTGAAGACTTAAACTAAAATAAAAGACAAATACTATTGTCAAATATATGTAGTCATTATTTCTTGAATGTTATTTTCAAAAAATCCATTAGCCCTGCCATCTTAAGAATTTTAGATACAGATAATAGGAATTAAAACAGTTGGAATTGGAATAATCGGTAAGTGGAATATTTTTGATACATCTCAAGTATAGAGTAGTATAAAATTGATTCCCAGTGCTACTCTAATAGAATTTAATTTGATTATAAAATTAAAGCTTTTTTGAATCAAAACCAACAGTTTTTAAATTTGTGTATTTAAATGTTTTAAAAACGATACAACACTTATTAATTCGATATTACTTTTTTGCCTTTATGATAAATGAAAGGCAACATCCCACTTGTTTGCATATCTAAAACAGATGAAGTAGAAACTTGGTTGAGGCTAATCCTTGGCAAGCACTCTAAATAATTTTTGTGTTGAGAAAAAATATTTCCAATTCGAGTAGTTGTTCCTGTTTTCAAACCCAACGATTTAACCATTTCAAATTCTCGAAAAGTAGCTTCTGTTACTTTGCCAAATGGATAAGCAAAATGGTTAACAGGTTGTTGGATATATTTTTCTAATAATCTTTTTGATTCTAAAATTTCAAATTCCAAATCACTAGAATCTAATCTTGTAAGTGGAAAATGATTAACAGTATGTGCACCAATTGTCACGAGAGGATCCTGTGAAATTAATTTTATCTCTTCCCAACTCATAGCCATTTTTTCCACATAGGAAAGATAGTCTGATTCCTTTTTTCCGAAAACCACATTTAACATATCTTTAAAATTACCTTTAGAAAAAGATTGATTAATCAATATTCTAATCTGATCAAAGGCCATCTCTTTTTCCGAAATCGTTTTAGAAGGAATCAAATAATTTATTCCTTCCCATTGAAATTTTACACTAGATTCTTCTTTTAAAAAATCTTCTAAAAGGTACCACCAAAGAATCGCTTTTTGATCTGGAAAATTTGTGGTTACATAAATACAAAATGGAACATTATGCTTTTTTAGAATTGGATAAGCATTGGTAAAATTATCACGATACCCATCGTCGAAAGTAAACACAACAAACTTCTGCTTTGGTTTTTCTACCGTCAAAGCATGATGTAAATCGTCAAGTGAAAAGAATGCGTAATTCTTACTTTTATAAAACTGGATAGTTTGTTTTAATTGTTCTGGAGTAACCTCAAGGCTTTGATGATTATGAATTCGAAAATCCATTTTATCTTCAACCACTCGATGAAAAGTCAAAACTTGCCCCATCCCTGAATAAAAAGGTTGAAATAATCGATGTATTTGCAAACCTGAAATGACAGGTGCAACTTTCGATATGATCTTCTTTTTATAAAAGTTACTCATGAGAAATTACTTCTTTATATAAATCATTATATTTTTCTGCCACCCTCGAAATCAAATATTTTTCCTCAATAATTTGCTTGGCATTTTTGGCAAAACTATTCATCTCAGTTTCGTTTTCAATTGCCCATTCTATTTTCTCCGCCAAATCATTGGCATTTTCAGATTTAAAAAATAAGACTTGACCATTTTCTAAAACAGCCGTGTTTTGAGGTATGTCGCTGCAAATCATTGGCGTTCCTACGCTTCCTACTTCCAACAACATCATCGACATCGCTTCCAATTCAGAGGGAAAAACAAAAAACTTTGATCTAAAAATCAAAGCATTCAAAACTTTCAAATCAGAAACATAGCCAATAAATTTCACTTTCAATCCTTCTGCAGATTTCTTCAATTGTTCAGTATATCTTGGCAATTGTTCTTTGTCTGCCGCGATGACTAAAGTATCTTGGTAATTTATTTTCTTTAAAGCATCTATCAATGTATGACAACCTTTAAGAGGAATCAATCGACGAGCTGCAAAAAATAAATACTCACCTTCAACATTATTATTCTCCAAAATTTCATCAGCAAATTCAGGAAGTACTTTTCCTATTGGATGAATACCATTTGGAATGTAAACGATTTTTCTTTTATATTTTTCATCAAAATATTCTACCTGTGTTTTTGAAACAGAAGTCAACCTTGCATTTGAACGCATAAACATTTCTTCCATTCTTCGGAAATAAAATTTCGCGCCACTTGACCATTTATCATTTAAATAAGGTAATCCGTGCGAAGTTGCAATTGTTCTATATTTAAAATTTAATAACGATAAAAAAAACGCTCCATCCATTTTATGTAAATGAACTAAATCATACTTTCCATTCCACATCAAATGCAAAAAACATTTTATATAAAATAAAAAAACACCAATACCTTTTATGGGTGTTTCTGAAAACTGAATTGTTTTCACTCCTTCCATAAAATCTGCAGCTAAATCATTTTTATAACAATAGATGGTAATATCAAAATGGTCTTTCATTTCCCATAAAAGGTTTTCCACCACCCGACTTGTTCCGCCTTTAGATGGAAAATACTTGACTCCAAAAATTGCAATTTTTTTCTTTTTCATTAATAACACTAGTTATTCAGCATTAGCTAACTCTATAACGAGCACCAATATTTTTTCAAAATACTTAAAGGCTTTATACCTCCCCGCTTAAACAATAAAAAATCAACTTTAAAAATAGTTGCAAAAAATTGCTCTAAACACAAAACAATACATTTACATTTTTTCTAAAAATTTTTTTATTGGTTCACCATAATGAATATAGTTAAACTTTTGCAAACATAATTCTTGACCTTTTAAACCGATTTCTACTGCTAATTTTGGATTTTCAATTACCTCTTTCATTTTCTCTGCATAAGCAACTACCTCATAATCATCTGCAATAAATGCATTTTCCCCATCTTTGAAATAATGTTTTACCTCTCCAAAGTTCGTAGCAATCATAGGATTTCCAGTAGCTACGTATTCACCTATTTTATGTGGAAATCTTGCCTCATCTTGAATAGTATTTCGCAAAGGAATAAGCAAAGCTGAAGCTCCCTTAAAATATATCGGAATATCTTTCCGAGGAATATTTCTAAAAATTTTAACTCGATCTTTTTCTTTTAATTGTTTAATATCTATTTCAAGTTTCCTAAGGTCTTCTTCCTGCCCCCCTCCTAATATCAGATACAAATCCATCCTTGGCTCTGCAGGCAATTGATTAAATGCTTCCAAAATAAAATCAACGACTTCTCTATATACCAGTGCTCCACAATACAAAAAATATGGATATTCTCTTTTTACTCTTGGAATATTAAACTCCTCATAATCACATAAAATTGGAATTTTGAATTGCGGTTTAGAAGGTGCTATTTTTTTAAAATTATCAATCAACACCTCACTAATTGGAAATGCTCCATCCATCTTTTGCACCAACCAATTATCAAAAAGATAATCATTGATTTGAACTTTCCAACCTTTTCGATGCTGCATCGCAGAGGCCCACTCTACATAATTGAGCACAATTGGAAACCCTAAGACCCATCCATAAATTCGATATAACAAAGTCTGCCCAAAATGGTGACAAGAGATAATAGCTGCTCCAAGATTATTATTTTTTTTGAGTTTTCTCAAAAACATAAATTCTTTTATTATCCCTCGCAGCTTTTGAATATTTCTAGGGAAAAATGATTTCGGTTTATAAACTGTTCCTGAAGTATAAATATAATTAATACCATGAACTACTCCTTCTAATGGAATATCAACAAGTTTTTCTGGATCAAAAAACCCTTTTCTGTTAATGACTGTCACCTTTGCCCCAACACTAATTAATGCTTTACTAATCATAATTAGTTTTTGAATAGCAGCTAACCCATAAGGAAATCCACTTTCACCTAAATAAATTACATGAAAAGGTTTTTTATCTTTTTGACTCATTTTCAAAAGTTATTTGAATAAAGTTTCTTTTTTAAATAGTAAGTGCCGACTCGAACTAAACAACAGTGTAACATTAGAATTCATTTTCCATGGTATTAGGAAAAATTCTAGTATTACACTGTTGTTTGATTCAATTCGGCACTCAAAAGTAATTCTACTTATCAACTATTCTAAGCCTTTGACAATTATTGATTATTGCTCAAGGAAGCTGTATTTATCACTAGCTAAATAATCATTAGGGTATTAAAAATAATTAGGAACCCTTAGAAATATTTTTTTTTAGCATTCTTTTATTGACCTGGTTTTACCAAATCGTAAGCATTCAATTTATACTCAGGATGACCTGGAATCCTTGTTGTCATCCGCAACGTGCCCATAAATAAATCTACAAACCCTGCCCCCGCATTTATTGAAGCTTGTACATCTGATGGACTATTTTTAAAGGTATGATGATAAATTCCCCACTTATTATTTCCGCCCCAAGGATAGTTTTCTAATACGGTCTGTTCAATTTTATCATGATATAACTCTCCATTAAGCCAAACTTGGGTCAGTCCATCATTTCCCAAACCGTAAATCACATGAATTACTACATCTAATGTATCTCCTGCCATTGGCTTAACAGGATAAATTATTCTATCATTGACATTGACTACCTGTATCTCTCCTCCTTGTGCTGGTGATGGATCTTCAAGAGCAGCAATTTCCAATTCAAGTATTGGTGATAATCCTTGTATTCCAGGATGATTTTGAAAAATCGTAATTGGTGATGTAGTATCAATTACATAATCATTAGGGAAAAAATATCGCCAACCTATCCATTGCTCTGTACCAAGTGGATGATTAATTTGCCATGGATGAGTATGAATCTCACTTCTGTAATTATGTGGACTAGCACTACCCATTGGTGGAACTGGTTCTAACGGATTAAGAACAAATTTCATGTTGTCACCGACTATTGAAACACCCATTGTATCATAAGCAGCATTTACAAAAAGGCCTGGTCCAAATGACATTCCCGATGTATATGAATAAGGGGGTATCGTAATCGTATTCCATTCCCAAGTTTTTACATTCGTCAAGTTTGTCGATACGGGTGGAGGATCGAGTACTAGCGTCCCATCTCCTAGTTCATTAGCGCCACATCCATTCATTGTCAAAAAAAGCAACAAGATTTTTAGATATGATTTAGAAATACTGAAAATGGTTACTTTATTCATAGTTTAAACATATTTTAGCACTTGAAAATATTTCACTTACATTAGCAAAAATTATAAAAATCAAGAATTGGGGTTATTAAATTGTTATCTTACTTATTAAAATGGTAACCACCTACCATAAATCAAGATGGTCGACTCCATTTACATATTTCGAATTTTTTGTCAACCGAAATGGAAATCCACTACTTACGCTCCCTGCCGCTTGGTCATCTTCTACATCATATTTCATTTCCATCACTACATCAGAATCATTTTTTGCAATTCGTAAAAAGTAATTTTGATGTGAAGAGATCCTGGTGTACCGCAATTGTGTATCAAGTGTTACTCTAAACTTTCGATTTGCAGATAAATAATATTTTCTAAAATACCGGTTGAGTAAAGTTGGTTCCAAAAACTTAAGTGACTCTTGAATTTCCAATGGTAAATTTGAATTTGCAAAAACAGTTTTCAAGTCAGTTTTAGAAATACCTTTTTTTAATACAATTGGGCTAAGCGAGAAATGTCGCTTAGCTCCCGAACAACCTTTCTTTATCTTAATCTCCAACACGGGGTTTTCGATTAGTCCAAATTGTTCGCCATACCATCTTATTCGAAATTTATGTCGCAAAGGCGAACCTAACTGATTGTCATTATAATTTTCAAAACTAGATGTATCGAAATAAATATTATTAATATACCTTGCCGGAAATGGACGGAAAAACATTGATGGATGACTTCGTACCACAGTTTCTACCCACCCCAAGTCAGTATTGGTTAAGGCGTACTTCCGTTCATTACGATAAACCAATGGTTTACTTACTACTCTTTCCGTACTCGGCTCCATATAAAATTTGTTTTACTTTTGCGTTATTATGTGCAATTAATTTTCCATCCATCGTTAATTTAGATTTTTTTTCAACTAAAAAATCAATCTCCGATTTCCCCATATCCATATGGGTCGCCTCAATAAATCCCGGACCAAATTCTGGTTTCTTTTGAAAAAGTGCCATTCCGATTCTACTATCTTTAACCTTTGATTTTGTGATGTAAATTATTGATTGATCTTTACTTGTAATGGCAATCTCTGCATTATGAATTTCAACATTGGTAACTGTCATTGAGCTGTTTTCACCTGCACTTAACCCTTTGTCACCGATTCCATCCATAAAAACATTTTCAACTATAAGTTCCGTTCCTGATACATCTATTCCATCGTTTCCAATCGTCATAAATTTAGTATCAGTAACCTTTCCATTACAAAAATCACAATCAAATGCATCAGATAAAATATCTTTGAACTGCGAGTTTTTCATAGAAAAATCAGTCCGTACAATATTTAAAAAATCGTCACCAATTATGTTTTTAGAAAAAACACAATTAGATATGTCAACAGGTGATTCGAAAAAAGTAATAGCACCAGAAAGTCTCCAGCCCACTTCCTCAGGTCTAGAAAGTTGATCAAATAAAGTGTGCGATAATTTAGATCGCTTTTTAGCTCGCATGATCACAATACCTTCAGATGTCGCATCTGAAGAATTTATAACAATGGGATTACTGGCAGTTCCGTTGAAGAAAACTGGAGCATAACTTATAATTTTAGCCTGTTGAATCATATCAATTTTTGCACCCGCTTCAATCTCAAAACGAGTATCTTTTGGAATAACCAAATCTGTCGAAAGTATCCATTTCCCTTCAGGAATAAAAATTTTATCTTCTACTCTTTGAATAAAATCAAATTTCTCATAATTCGATTTTCGAACAATTGGGTTATTAAATTTAGGACTAGCTACATTTCTAGAAAAAGGAAAGACTAAAGCATTTTTCAATCCCTTTTCCATGCCCAAATAGTTGTAATTGATTTTCAGCTCAGGCAAAAACGAATCTTCCCACTCGATATTCTCGGAAATTTGAAAAGCGAACCTTTTCACTTTCTCATTTTCACTTTCTTTTTTTCCAGCCAAAACAATTGACTTTTTTGGATAAAAGAAAATAGAATCTCGCCAACTGACATTAGTAATCTCTATTGGTAAAAATTGTTGATTTGCAATTTCTAGTTGTAAATTTTTATTTTCTTTTTTAAGAAAATATGCTGAAAGTCCTGTTATACCTGAATGCAGAGTCTTTCTCATATAATCTTGATGCTCGTACAACTTGTATTTTGGCAGCTCATAAAAGCTCCAATCTCTATAAATTCCACTCATCAATTCTTCAAGATTATCTTCATAGGATACAAAAAAATCATCCAAAAATTCTTCTTGTGAAAGAAATTCGGCTTCAGCAATATAGGCTTTCTCAAAGTGAAGATTATTAAAAATCTTTTGTAATATTTTATCGTTCTTCACCCAATGATGCCATCTGCCTGTTTTCGGTTTTTCCAGAAACAAAGACATATCCGATAATTCACTATCTTTTAGATCTTCAAATTCACGAGCAATCGGTTCTACTAAACCCGAAATAGGGTTAAAATAAAAGCGCATATTATCCCGCAATAAAGGATGTCTTGAATTCATCAAGTCGGCAATAGCATATAATTTAGCCATCTTTTCAATATCAAAAAACTGCGTAGCAGGTAATTTTCCAGTTGCTACATTTTGCCACATTTGCCTAAGCAAAATTACTTGCGAACGAGTGTCCGGTGCCAACATCAATTTTTTCTCTTGGTAAATATTTAGATCCTCCTCAATTTTAAAAATGATCCCCTCTTTACGCTGGTTATTTTCCAGGAGATGTTTATCAAAACGCTCTTCCATATAATATATTCCAATAGATTTTCCATTGATCGAAACATCTTTGAAATCAGATCGCATAGTTATTAATCCTCTTTTCTCCATAAGTTTCAACCCTAACCAATCAGTCAGGTGACCTCTTGATTTTGGTACTAACATTCCGAAGCGTCTCATTCCGTCAATCGTTTTGTCTCCTTTTAATTTCACTTGAAATGACCAATGGTTTGGGTTTTGCAAATGGGGCGTAACCATCTTTCCAGTTAAACTAATTTTAACATTATATTTTTCTCCATCATAAGTTAACTTAGCTGGAAAAGTTTCATTTTTAAGAGAGTCTGCTATATATTTTCCGTCATTCATTACTGCTTGTTCCCGTAAATATTGGATACGCATCATGTGTTTAAACTTAATATCGATATCCATTTTATCTAAAGTGGTAAATTTACCTTTAGCGTAATTTTTGACAAAAGAAAAGTCACCTTCAGCTACTCGAACTAGCGCATGTTTATACTGTGATGATTCTCCAATTCGATTAAGATAAGCTCCATATCCAAGTATGGCAAAAAACAACATAGTTGACAATACAATACCCAAAACCCCTAGAAGTAACGGCTTTGTTTTTTCAAACAAACGAGTTTGTAAAATTGGATGAGAAGTTTTCCCTGTCTCCTTAATATTCATCGCTTAAATTATTCCTTTGTGATCTAAAAAATTCATTTGAATAGAATCATCCAATTGGCGCAATGCATTTCGAGTTTTATTTAATTCACTTATATCATTAAATTCAACTAAAAAAGATGCTTCCATGAAATTTTTATTTTCATCCAATCGCTTGATCTCTAATTCTTTACAAAAAGGAGTAATAGTTTCAATAATTTTTTCCAATGAAATATTCAAATGATTTTCTGAAAGAATTGTAAAATTTAAGTTCTTGTTTTCTTTCGCAGGCTTAATCATACTTTTTAACCAAATAACCACAGTGATAAAAGAAAAACCTGTAATTGTAATCAACCATTGGTCAGCACCGAAACCTAATCCAATAGCAATATTGAGAAATATATAAGCTAACTCCTCAGGTTCTTTAATCGCTGCTCGAAAACGTACAATTGACAAGGCCCCAACCAATCCAAGTGATAACGCCAAAGAAGATTTGACTATAGTAATTATTATCATGGTTGTCAATGCAATAAGTTCAAAATTGGAAGCAAAAGATTTTTTATTGGAAAGTGAGTTTCCATACTTTGCGTAAAGTCTTCCTAATATGAAGGCTAGTAATCCTGTCAACACTAGATTGACTAAGAAAATGAAAGGAGATATTTCAGGCGCATAGTTCGCCAAAAACTCCTCAAAGTTTAAAGTTTGATTATCCATCAGAATGTTTTTAAAAAAATCACAAGAGCGAACTTGAGAGACTTTTAATATTTAAGAATGTTGTTTTTTTATATAATAAATTTCAGATTGACAGCTTAGATGGATTCATTTTTCCTAGAAAGCGTTTTGTCTAGTTTTTCGGCTAAATACGGTTAAGAAAATAATTTTCATATCTAACCAAAAACTCCAATTTTCAATATACCACAAATCATGTTTAATCCGTTCTTTTTTCTGAGTATCAGTTCGTGTTGGTCCTCTCCATCCATTAACTTGAGCCCAACCTGATACCCCTGGCTTTACATAATGTCGAACCATGTAATCATTCACCACCTTTCTGAAATCAGTTTGAAGATTAGTTCGATGAGGGCGTGGCCCGACAACACTCATATCCCCTTTCAAAACATTAATAAATTGAGGCAATTCATCCAAATCATATTTTCGTAAAAACTTACCTACACGAGTTATACGTGGATCGTTTTTCACAGTAGACCTAGTTCCATTCTTTGGATTGTCACACTCAGACATTGTTCTAAATTTAAAACATTTGAAACTCTCATCAGCTTCACCTTTACGGTGTGGCTTGTAAAAAATTGATTTATTGAACCCCCCATCTAACCAAATCATTAATGCTATCAATAAAAATACAGGCGATAATAATACCAAAACCAAGATAGAAAACACAATATCAAAACTACGCTTCAATAAAGCCTTTTTAAGGTACATCAGAGGAGTTTGTCGATGTTGAAAAATCGGCAACCCTTCTAAATCGTAAGTCTTTAAAAGTTTAGATGGAAACAAAGGTGTTTCAGGAACTAAATTGACTCTAACACCATGGTAGTCAGCATTAGAAATAACAGATCTTATTTTTTTTGACCTTAATGCAGCAGTTGCAATAAAAATTTCATCAACACTTTTATTTTCTAATACTTGAGAAAGGTCTTTAAGTTCTCCTAAAACATCAATCCGAGCAACCCTATTATTATTATTTTTACTTAAATTGTCAATTAAATATCCTTCAATTTGATAACCTTTAGATTTTATTCTTTTTCCAAAATCTTCTAATTCAAACTTTCGACTATCTGCCCCAATCATCAAGACGTTTGAATTAAAAGGATTTTCATTTCTCATTTTGTAATATTCAAATAGTAAACTAAACAAAAAGAAATTCAAAAACGAAAAAACAAAAATAGGTAACAAAAAAGTAGTTCTGTTAAAAATTTCAACTTGAAATAAAATGGCAACTGTAGAAATCATACCAATAAATAAAAAGATATTAATTGTCAAAAATTCAAATCGTTTGCGAACACTTTGACTAGTATAAAAGCCCTTATCTCCATTGAAATAGACAATTGCGCTCCAGACAATATTATAAATCATTACTAGTTGAATTGAAACGTTATCTATAATTCTATCAGATATTAGAAATGTAGCCTCTGGGTTTTTCAACAATAAAACAGCAATAATGCACGAATTCAAAAGAATGAATTCAAACATTATATGACTAAAAATGAGGTATTGTTTTTTAGGAATCATTAGGAGACTTTGTCATAGTTATAAAATATATTTTAGAAACATTCCTACATGTAGAAATATTTAATATGCCATGTATTGTTTTTGGTTTGAATAAAAAACCTTTTGCCAAAAGGATGGATCCCAGAGAATAAATAAGAGTCTAATTCAGATGATAAAATGAAATTCAACTGATTTAGATTGAAAAAATAAATTCTCAATGGATTCTAATATGTTATTTTTGTCGGTTTTGGGAAGATGTTGACACTAGATATTCTGTTTAGAATAAGCAATAAAGTCGAAACTCATCTGTTACTTATAAAATTTAATTGTAACAAGTGAGCCTAGTTAGGTGATAACTAATTATCAATATCGGTAGGGATAAAACTATTTTCTTACGAGATCTAAATAATAATATAATCTATTAAAACCTATTAAATGTTTTAACAAAGACAATAAAATTAATAGTTAGTAAAGTTAACAATTTTTTTAACAACATAAAAGTCCTAATTGCACTTTTAATCCTTAGTTTTATTTATAATGATGAAGGGTTGAAAAATGTACTTAAAGTCAAATTTCAGAGCTAAGGAATTAATACCTCAAGATTTAGGCATTTGGATGTCAACTATTTATTATATCTGTAACTGTATTTTTTTTGAAATAAACCAAAACACTAGAAGACAAATATTTTCTAAAAGATTTAATATGCAAGAAATCTAATCTTTCTAATGAAAGTTTGTCCTTTTCTTTCACCCACAGCATAACTTTTTCTTTCCCAGATTTTTTTACTTGGTAAAGCATTGACATAATATTATCCTCAATATTTCCAGCCTCCTTCTCCGACGATAGATAAAAATCGTGTAATAAATGGTTTTTCTCTCCAAAATCAATCGTTTCTGAAAAACCATCTAATTTCGTATCACCCTTTATTTCTTTTAACCAACCAAGGGATTGAAGTTTTCCAAGCTTACTTTGAGAAAGTAAAATATCACCTTTTGCAAATTTTTCCAAAGCAACAATTAATAAATCTCTCCGTGTGAGAAATGGCTGATTACCCTGGTAGTCCAATAAATCAATATACTTTTGATGACTATAAACTAAGTCAGCTTTAGAAAACACTTCTTCATTATTTAAATCTATCTCATACAAATAATGAATATCCCTTTGAAAAAGTATATGTACTAATGATAAAAAAATGGTTTTCGGAGAAATACTTTTTAATTTAGAAGGTAATTCCCCAATGTTTGTTTTCCATTTTCGCATGGTCGATACATCCACTTTACCCAATGCTAATATTTTTCCCAAAGTCGCAACTATGAAATAATTCACTTTTGCTTTGAAAAAAGATTTTTTGGAAAAATGAAATGTAGGCCGATATAAAGTTTCATAAAAGTTTGCAAACCTATCTTTATAAGAATTTGTTCCTGGGGTCATGTCCAGAATTTTGTAGCCTGACTCCTGAAGATGTCTTGCCAATTCAATAATCAATAAAGTTCCCGGCGATTGTTTACTCTCTGAAGGATCGTAACTAACCATTCCAAAACAGACTCGCTCTCCATCCTCTACCCCCATATGAAAGGCTAACAATTGATCATCTAACCACATTGCACTTACATGTAGCTTATTAGAAAAATTCAGCAA
The DNA here is from genome assembly GCA_029251525.1 of Saprospiraceae bacterium. Classification (GTDB taxonomy): domain Bacteria; phylum Bacteroidota; class Bacteroidia; order Chitinophagales; family Saprospiraceae; genus CAJQQY01. The sequence goes on from JAQXDE010000057.1 coordinate 13,473, forward strand.
TTCCGAACAAAAATCTATCTTATATGGATCTTCAGCAAATGGTCGACTATTGTTCATCGCCTCCCTCCGAAGATCACATTGAAATCGAGCAATTTCTAAAACTTCCCGAATTCGATCTGGTTTATTGATGATCTCATAATAATATTCACCTCGCTTTTTGTAACGATTAAATTTAGATCTATTAGACCTACTTTTAAGTAATTTTTTTAGTTTATCTTCATTATCTAATTGCCATATCGGAGAACCTTGCTCCTCCACTAGTAGACATATATCTTTACTTGCCGCCGCTTTCAGGCTAGCTGCATTAAGTCCAGAGGGCATCCAGTTCCATGCCCATTTTTCCACGTTCAACTCGACTCTGACCAAATTCAACATTTCCTTCAAAAACGGAATCGTAAGTTCCTCTTTAACCAACCATCCATGATACTCTGCATTTCCTGCATGAACCAAATAATTCTTTTCCTTGTGCCATGCTAAGGCAATTAATCCAACCATTTCATTTTTCTCATTTCGAGAAAAAATAAAAACAGGTGAAAAAAGCGCGCTATAATTAATATACCATGTGGTCAAAAAGTCAGCTTCTTGTAACTGAGTAAACCCTACAGATTGTGTAGCTAATTTTTTCCACTCATTTTGGAAGCATAAATCGTTTATTAATGCAATCGCATCTTTGTCTTTAATTAATTTAGTTTGTAGCATCTTTATTGAAGCAAACTATAGTTAGCTCGCATTTTTTTTTATTTTTACGACTGCCAAATCCAGTCTAGTCAGTTATCAATGAAAATAATTATCGCTCTCGATTCAATCGAGATACCAGCATGGAAATTCAATTTACTGAAAAAGATTAAATCATCTTCTTCCTCGGAGATTATTTTGTTTTGTTTATTAAAAGATTCAAAGTCTTCTTTTTCAAACTATTCAATTTATCAGCTACATCGAAAATTAGATGCAAAATTATTCAAACCATCACCCAATGCTTTTTCTAAAAAAAACGTAAAATCTCTTTTTCCCAAAAAAAAATATTTTGACATAAAATCTATTGATGACTCGATTAAAGCTGATGTCATTATTTGGTTAAATGAACATACACCACCATCACATTTATATCCTAAAGCTAGATTGGGAATATGGTTTTACACTTATGGAGCGCAATATATAAAAACAACTTGTGATGAACTCATTGGGCACTCCGCATTTTTTCAAAAAAAAGAGACTGCTACTAATGCTTTATACATAAAATTGTACTCCGATAAACCCGCAATATTGGCATATCAATCTTGGTCAATGCCTCATGCTTATTCCTTGACTCTTTCACAAAATGAGCAGGCATGGAAAATCTCCTCTTTTGTCCCTCGTGTTTTAGAGGAATTAACTCAAATAGGCGAAGAATCATTTTTGAAAAAAATAAGTTCTCAAAATAATTTATCTTTTGACTTTACAAAAAATAACACTCCTTCTTATACTCCTAATTTTTTTCAAAGCTTGGTTAATCTTGTTTTACATTTTAGTTTTTTAATCAAAAGGAAAATTGATAACCTTAGGTTTACTCGACAATGGATTTTATTATTCCGATTAGGAAAAAGTCCTTCTCGAGAGTTTTCTGAATTTAAGAAACTCCTTCCTCCAAAGGATAAATTTTGGGCTGATCCTTTCCTATGGAATCACAAAGGTCATCATTTTGTCTTCCTCGAGGAACTTCCGTTCTCAACGGAAAAAGGTTATATTTCTGTTCTAGAAATTCTAAAGAATGGAGAAATCACTAAACCTCAAAAAGTATTAGAATTACCTTATCATCTCTCCTACCCTTTTCTTTTTGAGTTTGAAAAAAAACTATATATGATTCCCGAGTCCTTTTCGGCTCGCAACATTCAACTTTATGAATGCACAAATTTCCCGCTTCAATGGCAACACAAGATGGACTTAATGACCAATGTTGTTGCAGCAGATACTACCCTTCTTTTTCATAAAAACAAATGGTGGATGTTCACTAATGTAATTGAAAACGAAGGTGGTAGTTTAGATGATGAACTTTATCTTTTTTATGCTGATTCCCCACTTACATCAAAGTGGACAGCGCACCCAAAAAACCCAATTATTTCAGATGTTCGACGAGCACGCCCTGCAGGTAACATCTTTTTCAAAAATGGAAAATTAATTCGACCATCACAGGATTGTTCGAAAGTTTATGGTTTAGGATTTAATTTTAATGAAATTGAGATTATTTCTGAAACAGAATATCAAGAGAAACATTTAACCAATATTCGTCCTGATTGGGATAAAAATTTATATCGTGTTCATTCATTTAATCATCATAATGGATTGACGATTATTGATGGAATGATTCGAGGATGATTTACAAATTTTTTATTCCTTAGTTACACAAATCATTATCGTCAAAAATTCCATTTAATTTTCTACTCATTTAAATTTCGGACGCAAAGTGGAACTCATTTTTTTCAAATAACGCTTTCTCAATTGCACACGAGGAAATATTTTTTCATTCGTCTATCCATTTTCCTTACTGTAATAAAGCAATGTCACATGACCCGATCAACTTCCTAATTATCGATTCTTTCGGTAATTTTGTATCCTTGAATTTCATTGGAAAAACTATTCAACAATATGAGGCTAAGCCCAAAATTGTAGTTGCTAAAATTGTTGCTAAAATCCCATTTTTAAATTTCGATAGCATTGTCAGAGATTATTTTAATAGAATTGTTACCCCTTGAAGAGTAGCAATTCTATTAACTTTTCTCAAGTGCCACAGAAAATGTTTCAATATATTTTTGCGTTATCTTGAAATCATCAAATTCTTCTATTCTTTCATATCCTTTTCGAATAAATTCATTGCACAAATCTTTATTTTCTAATAATAAATTTATCGACTCCTTCAATAATTCAACTTCCCCCACAGGATATAGAATACCATAAGTTCCTTTTTCAATTTTGTTCTTCAACGAAATATTTAAGTCCGATGTAGGATAAAGAATTTCCCTTGGGCCTGAGATACAATCTGATGAAATTACAGGCGTTCCACAAACCATAGACTCAATTATAATATTAGGCAAACCTTCTGTCTCACTTGACAAAACATAAATATCTGCACGTGAAAGATATTGATATGGATTATCTCTATAACCTAAAAAATGCACAGCTTTCTCTAAATCTAATGCTTTGGTGATTTTTTTCAATGCCATTTCTTCCTCTCCATTTCCAATAAAAATTAATTCTACATTATCATTTTCTAATTGACTTAACGCTTGAATTACATCTCCAAATTTTTTCAACCCTACCCATCGACCAACACAAATTATATACTTTTTATCTGGAGAAAAGATAAAATCAATTGGTATTTCATTCGACATTTTTCTGATCTTCTCAAGATTGTGAGGATTGTAAATTCTCAAATGATTTGGATGATTTTTTAAATCTAAATATTCATTTACTTCATTTTTCATCACATCACAAATCGAAATGACTGTGTCCATTTGATACAAAACTTTTCTATAAACCCATTTAATAAACTTTCTAAGAACCCAAGGTTTATCTTCGAAATTAATGCGAGCATGGATGATTGCTTGTGCATGATGCTTTGAACCAATCATTTTGGCAAATGCATTAATAAAAATGGCTCTAGGTAAATGACTCTGAACAATTTTTATATTATTTGCTTCCACATGTTTTTTCAACTTTGGAGCACAAATAAAAAGATAAGGTATTTTCAACAACCCTTTTTCAAGTGAGTCAAATTGAGTTAGATAAGTACTCGAAACCTGTTTCGGTAATTCATAAAATTGTTCTTTTTCAATAATGACTAAATCTAAATCCAGATTCTTCTGCTCAAATTTTTGAAGCAATGTAAGCACCACTTTTTCCGCTCCACCAGATGTAAATGAATTAATAAAAATTGAAATCATATGAAAGCCGTTTTATTTGAAATTTCCAGAATACATGAATCAAAAAATTACACTGAACTTTATTAAGTTACTTATTCCAAATTCCTTTAATATTTTTAGATAAAATTTTTCTTACTTGAATGGGTGACAAAATCATCAATGGCAGCATACTAACAATTGTTCCCAATACAATTCCGACTGTCCCAAATTCCATTGTTGTTGCAAAAAAAATCGACAAAGGAATATTAATAATACTTGCAAAAATCCAAGCGTACATTTGTAATCTAATTTTTCCAGTCCCATTCATAATAAGGTTAAATAAATTCACCCAATTGGTGATCGAGACTGAAATGGCAACAACAATGGAAACAGCCATTGGGATTTCTTTATCACCTAACCATAATTTGTAAAATAAAGGAGAAACCAGTACCATAACTGCTGTAATCAGGACTGTTCCTATCCAAATTTTTATCACATTTTTGATTGTATTTTTCATCCAGACTAAATCTCCCTTTCTGTAAGCTTCAACACTTGCAGACCAAAGTTGATTAGTAAAAATGACAAAGACCAGAAGGAAAATGGACAAGAACTTATAAGCTGCCTCATAGGTAACTACCTCTTTGGGAGAAACAAATTTTGCAATGAGTATATTATTCGTTTGATGAATAATGATCATTGAAATTTTAATGATAAAAAATTGAAAACCAAGGGAAAACATTTTATCAAAATAATGCCGCTTGACATAACTCAGCGAGGGTTTGTACTTTTTTAAGTTCTTATTAAAATAAAAATAGTACAATGCTATTGCCAGGGGGATAAATGCAAAAGTGAAAGTTTTTGCTGCACCATAAAGTATCAACGATTCCTCAGTTGTGTACATCAGAATGATAATAAGGAAAAGGAAAGATAGCTTAACAATCAGGTCAAACAAATTTACAATTCCTGTTTGTTGTAGCGCATAAAATATTTGATGAATCATGGCACCGATAAAATTAATGGCAAAAGCACCAAACATCATAACTGCTAGAATCATTATTTGTCGATCTAAAGTTGAATCTACTCCCAACCATTCTGCCCAAGGAATAATAAAACTAAAACCAATAGCAATTATTGCAATTCCTGAAAAAATACTTCCTAAAGCAAAGTAAGCAGTGCTAACAAATCCTTTTGCAGCCTCATCATTTTTATCTGCCATTGCTTCTCCAAGTCGATTTCGTAATCCATTTCCAATTCCAATGTCAAATTCTGAAAACCAATCAACCATCGAGATCATTACAAGGAAAATCCCAAATTTTTCCTCTCCAAGATAACTTAGAGAAATTGGAAAATAGGCAAACCCAACTAGTATACCTAGTGCCTTATAGAACATCGATTGCAAAATATTTCTCTTTGCCTTTATAGTTCGCTCATGTCCTTCACCCATAACTTTATTCCACACCTCTTTGATACTCATGCTAAGTGTTTAAGTTGTTGGATAAATTCCTCATGCTTAAGGTGAACGTCATCTTGTTTCTCTAAACCATAATATCGAGCCCCCAAACCAAAACCTAGAAAAATAGCAAAGAGAATTCCTAGATATTCTGAAAAGAGAAGAGTGTTAGTCATATTTGCTATACCAAACACAAAGGCCAATACAAAGGTGATTGAGAAAATGGGCTTAGATGTTTTAATATATAATTTGGCAAAATAAATAATTGTAGAAATTATAAAAAGAGTAAAGAACAAAAATGCTGGAATGCCGTAATAAAACATTGCTGACAAATAACCACTATGAATTCCTCCCGCAGCCCCAGTCGCTCTTTCCCTCATTCGAGTAATATGCAGCATACTGTAATAATAAGTTTCATTATCATGATTACCATAACCAAGAATAGGTCTATCACCTATATTATCAAAAACCATATCATAATATCCAAATCTACTATCTACCGTTTCAGTAACCCTTTCTTTGACCAAGGTAGAATTCAAAATCTCTCTTTGGAAAACTAAAAATATTACTAATAAAACTGATAAACCAGTCATACCAGCGAGTAGTAATTTGTCCATTTGAGGTTTGGCTAATACAACAAAATAAATTACCAAAACCAAAAAAAATAACAACCAACTCATTCTATGAAAAGTTAAAAATATTCCTACCGAATATAAACATACCAAACTTAATTTCTTGTATCCGTCCTCATATTTGGTTAATACCCAAGCACTTGCAATAATTAAATAATAGGAACTAAAATATTCTGCATTAAAAAGTCCATTGACTCGATAGACATCCCCAAAAGCAATCCGAACATCACCTGTTCGCGCAAACATTGGATCAATTCCAATCTGAATAAAACTGATTAAACAGGTTACAACCGCTCCTACCAAAATAGTTTTTCCAATGATTTCAATTAATTCAGGAGAAAAAAGAACACGTATTGAAAAAATGATAACCAAGGCATTAATTACGTGTAAAGATTTGATAATCATTTCTGGAAATAGTACTGAACCAGAATTGTAACCTAGAGATGTGATTTTAAATAATGCATAACAAATTAAAATAATTATAAACCAGGGTATCTTCCAGAAAAATTTAAACTCAAAGGGCTCTTTTGAAAAATAAAATTGCCTGACTAAAAAAAAAGAAAACATAAAAAATAAAAATCTATCAGGCTGTATTTCAAAAAAAGAAACTCCTGGAATAGCAAAAGTAAGCAAGTCATTTAAATTACCAGTCATTAAATAAAAGCACAATACCATGGTTTCAAACTTATGTTTGACTTCACTCTTGTACACCCAATATGCACTCAACATGAGAACAAATAAAAAGTATAAATACACAAATGGCATACCCACTACCTGACCATCTACAACTTTTAATGCGGTATACATTAATTTCCTTTTTTTGGTTGGACTAGATCAGGAGCTAGTCTTTTTGGCCAGCTCGTGTAAATAGGTGACCGTTGTTTAACTTTATCACTTTCGGGTGCCGGAGTATAAGAATAGCCTTTTTTAGTATTATTATTTTTCTCATCATTAAAAATCAAAAATGTATTTTCCAGTTTTCCTCGATTGATTAAGTCTTCTAAATCTTCTATGTACAAAAATTTCGACACTTTTCTTCTTATTGTAAATAGATGTATATCGATATATTTTGAAATTAATAAATAATCAGAAACTAAGCCTACTGGTGAAGAATCAATAATAACAAAATCAAAATCATTTTTGACCTTTTGAATTAATACTTCTAATTTTACGTTACCCAATAATTTATGGGGGTTGGACCGCTCGGAGAAAGTTGGAATTATACTTAAATTTGAAATACTAGAATATCTATGAATTACCTTTTCTGGATTATTTTCATTGTTGGTCAAATATTCAGACAACTCCATCCCTTGATACTTATCTGTTTTCTGCCACAGATTAGGATTCCGAAAATTCATATCAATTAGGGCTACTTTTTTCCCTTCCATCGCCAAACTCATAGCCAAACAAGTAGCACAAAAAGTTTTTCCCTCACTTGAAACGGTTGAGGTTATACCTATTACGTTTTTAGAAGGGTCAGCTATAAGAAATTGCAGATTAGCACCTAAATCCCTAAAAGATTCTTTTACTTGCCATTGTTCAGCAAATTGTGTAGACAAATTGAGTGCTCTATTGGAGTGAAAAATACTCGCTATAATTGGAATATTTGACAGCCCTTCCAGGAGTTTTATATCATCAATAGTGTTATTTAAGGAATTTGAAAAAACTAACCAAGCCAATGGTACCATAACTCCTATGATTCCCCCCAATAACATAATTAACATCTTTTGAGGAGCTATAGGTCCAGTCCCCATTCTTCGAGGTTCGTCTAGAACTTTTACATCAGGGGTATTTTCGGCCCGAGCAATAGTATTTTTGGCAAGTTCTTGACTAAGGTAATTGTAGAAGTTTCCGTTTATAGTTGCTTTACGTTCAAAGTTAAGTAACTTTTTTTCATTGGCAGGTAATTCATTTAACGCCAGTTCTAATTTCTCTATTCTTTGGGTCTTTTCAGCAAGTGCAATATCTGAAAAACGCATTAAGTTTCTGACAATCTCCTTAAGTGAACTAGCTGTGTTATCTATACGCTTGAGTAATAATTTCAAGTCCATACTCTTTGTACCCTTTGTAAAAGACAATTTTGTTTTTTCTTCGTTAAGTTTTTTTAATAACATTAAATTTTCATTCAAAATCGGATCATCAATGCCGACTGCAGATGGTGAAACTGCTTTTTCAATACCATCGTTTATGGTTATATAACTTAATAAAGAAGTATAGTATTTTTGATTTAAGATGATCTTACTTTTTTCAGTTTCTAATTTTTGTAACTGGTCCAACGCCAGAGTACCCGATCTGGAAAGATCTACTGAATTTGTTCCTCGTTTGAAATTTTCCAAATTTCTTTCTGCAGCATCTAATGTTGTTTTTATACTATCCAGCTGTAATTGTAAGAAACCTTCTTTTGTCGAAGCAATGGCTGAACGTTCATTAAATTTGTTTTGAATAAAGTTTTCATTTAACTTTTTCAAAAACTTAATCTCTTTTGAAACAGTTGATCCTTCCGTTTGAATTGTCAAAATACTTGCTTGGATATCTGTCTGTTGGACGTCCATCTTACCAATAAAACTATTTGTCAACCCAGTAATACTATTCATTCGAAAAAATAAACTAAGACCTCTAAATTCATCCATCACCACCTCATAATCAGGTTTTTCCAGACTAAAGTCAAAATAATCATGCTTCACTTGCTCTCCAAAACGACACTTTCTTGTAAGTTCAAGTTTCGACGTCATCTCTCGATTTGTTTTAGTCGCTGGATTTGAAACAGAAAACTCATCAGTATCAACCTTTAGTATGTATTCTTCGTCGTTTAATATAACTACTTGAAAAAACGATCCAAACATTTGTGGAGTCTCTTCTGTTACTTTAACTTCGAATGGAAAATATCCATAGTATTCTTGCTTTTTATACCAATTTCCTGAGAAATAAGACACATCAAAATCTAAATCTTTTAAAGTCTTATTGACCAAACTAAAAGATTTGATAATTCCCATCTCATTATATAAATTTTTCTCCATACCAATCAAACCTACTCCACCATCTACATATTTACTAGTACTACCCAGCAACCTGCTTTTTCCATTTGAATCAATCAAAAGAGAAGTTTGAACTAAGTATGTTGGCGTTGTAGTTTTGAGATATGCGTATGCTCCACCAAGACATAACAAAATACTTGTTACAAAAAGCAACTTGTTTTTGAAAATCCTACGAAATAAAATTTTTAAATTTACCTCCGTATTAGTATTTTTATTCAGTGAATTATGACTACTCATGTGTTGTTGTTTTTTGACTTTATTGTTCAATCCCATCGAACTATCTAGCGGAAAAGACTTAAGATTACTACCCCAGCAGAAATTGCTGAAATCACAACTCCAGCGACTCTTGAGCTACGATCTCTAGATTTAAATTTTGTTGGTTCGATATAAATCACATCATATGGTTGTATATAATAATATTGGGAACTAATAAATGCTGATTTTGTCAAATCCAAGTATACTGTTTCAGATCCATTTTGGGTTAATCTAATCAGTTTCACTTTTTTCCTATTCCCAAAATCAGTAATATCCCCCGCCATACTGATTGCATCTAACAACGTATTTTTTTCATTATACAAATAATGTACACCTGGGGTATTGACTTCCCCAAAAACAGTAAACCTCATATTTGCCAATTTCACAGATGTTGAGACCAATTTAAGGTGAGGTTTGTAAGCTTCATCCAATTGTTTTTTTACACCAGAAATCGTCATTGAGCTAACTTTGACATTCCCTATTAAGGGAAGTATAATTTCCCCTTGTTCATCTACTGTATAACTGTTAAAATAAAGAGAAGGTGGATCATAATTAATTTCTCGGCTAAATGTATTCCCCCCTGAAAATTCTCGATTGAGGTATTCCTCAGTACTTCCATCAAAGGCATTGACCTTTATCATGAGTTGATCAAAAGATTGAATTTTATAAGCCTCATAATCATGAAGCTCATCATACACGACTGAATTGAAGGCACCTTTAGGGTTTTTAATTTCTCTATCATCTCCGTTTAAAGAAACAAGCTCAGAATGCTTGATGCAAGATGCAAAGAAAACACCCGACACCACTATAATCAAAATCAGCTTTGTACAAGAAAAAAGTTTTTCCATATTTTTTATTATAAAAAAATTATAAATCAATCCATCATTAAAAACATCTAGAAAGATATTTTTATTATGACCATTTTTAATTAAAGTATTTAAGATGATAACACTTTCAAAAAAATGTATTTGTCACCTTAATAATCTAAAATACAACTTCAGCCAAATTATTTTTTTTACGAAAAAAAATTGATTGAGGTTCGAATTTTACAATTCTTTGTAATAATTGCCTTCTAAACTTTAGGAATATTAAGATCTTAATGAAAATCTTGTAAGATTAAACCAACGGGGAATTGACTTTATTTGGGATAAAACGGACTATAAATTCTAACAGAAACTTTTTTTCGCTTAAAACTAAATGTGAGATAAGTCGAAACAGAGTCTATGATTACCTAAAAAAAAATCAGAAGATATAAAGATAGTCCATTTTTCAATAAAAAAGAACTTAATTTACCTAATATTTCATCATAAAAGACACAACTCTGTTTTATCTATGGATTAGGTATTTATCAAAAACACACTACAAAAAACATTATTATTTATATTTCCATAAAAAATATAAATTTACCCTAATCTTCGTCAAGGATGTACATGTTTTTATACCTATTTTTTAAAAGCAACCAACACTATTAAAATTATTCACTCGACATAAAATAACTAACTTTTTATCTTAAGTTACATTTGCTGTTTTCGGTGGATGAAAGTGATAAAATTATTACTTATTCGAAACCAATTTATACAGTTATTTGCCTTATTATTTTAAACATTCAACAACAAAAAAGATTAATATTTTTTAAGTATTTTGAAAAACATTATAAATAATTCGTAATTCAACCTTACTACATTATTTATCCCCAGATCAATAATTTTTTTTCCTATTTTTCAGAGGCTTAACAAATTTCATCTTTTCCTAAAAACATCTTTCATTATTATTGTTTTGCTTATCTAAAACATCTTCCTTTTTAGCTTCTCTCTTGAAAATATTCTAATTAAAGAACTGTGCATACATTTCCTTATGATTTAATTGACTTCCTTGCTTACAGAATTAACAAGATATAAGTATGAAATTACTTTATTAAATTCTCTCCAAAACATTTCAAAACTTTAGAGGCCATACATATCAGAATAAATCATCATTCCTATTTTCTCATTAAAGAACCTTTCATCACTTCTTTTACCACATCAGGATTTAACAATGTACTTACATCTCCTAAATTGGACGTTTCACCAGAAGCAATTTTCCTCAAAATTCTCCTCATGATTTTTCCTGAGCGAGTTTTTGGTAAACCGGAAACAATTTGAATCTTATCAGGTTTTGCAATTGGACCAATTTCCTTGGTAACAACATTGAGTACCTCTTTTCTAAATATATCCTCATTTTTTACCGATCCATTAACAATCACATAAGCATAAATTCCTTGCCCTTTAATATCATGTGGATAACCGACAACAGCAGATTCAATAACATTTTCATGTTCATTGATGGCATTCTCTACTTCAGCAGTTCCCATTCGATGACCAGATACATTTATAACATCATCTACACGTCCGATAATTCGATACATTCCTTTTTTGTCTCGACGTGCACCGTCACCCGTGAAATACATATTTTCAAAAGCCGAAAAATAAACTTGACGACATCGTTCGTGGTCTCCGTATGTTGTTCGAATCATTGAAGGCCATGGATATTTGATACATAATAAACCTTCTTTTCCATTACCCTTAATTTCTTTTCCTTCAGCAGTCATCAAACACATTTGAATACCTGGTAAAGGATAACCTGCGTAGGTTGGTTTTTGCGGAGATATATCCCCCAAACCAGAAATCATAATTCCACCTGTTTCAGTTTGCCACCAAGTGTCTACAATAGGTAATTCATCTTTTCCAATTTCTTTTTTGTACCAATTCCATGCTTCTTCATTGATTGGCTCGCCAACAGTCCCGAGCACTTTTAAAGAACTCAGATCATAGTGACTCGGCCAATGATCACCCTTTGCCATCAATGCTCGAATCGCAGTTGGAGCAGTATAAAATTGATTGACTTTATGTTTTTCACAAATATGCCAAAACCTTCCTGCATCTGGAAACGTTGGAACTCCTTCAAACATCATCGTCGTTGCGCCTGTCAAAAGTGGACCATAAATTATATATGAATGCCCCGTTATCCAACCGATATCTGCTGTACACCAGTACACATCTCCTGCTTGATATTGGAAAACATTTCGGAATGAATAGGACGTGTAAACCATGTAGCCACCACAAGTATGGACCACTCCTTTTGGTTTACCTGTCGACCCTGAAGTATATAAAATAAATAGTACATCCTCCGAATCCATTTGAGCAGGCTTGCAAGTTTTTCGTTTGCCTACGATTGCATCGTGCCACCATATATCACGGCCTTTTTTCATTTTAGTTTTGCCACCTGTATTCTGATGAACGATAACTGTTTCTATACTTTTACATCCCATTTTCAAGGCATCATCGACTACTTGTTTAACAGGAATATTTTTAGTTCCTCTATTATTATAATCAGAACAGATCACCATCTTGCAAGAAGAATCTTTAATTCGATCAGCCAATGCATTCGCTGAAAAACCTGCAAAGACTACCGAGTGAATTGCTCCAATTCTTGCACAAGCCAATACTGCAATCGTCAACTCCGCTACCATCGGCATATAAAAACAAACTCGATCCCCTTTTTTTATTCCACTTGCTTTCAACATATTTGCACAGCGACAAACCTCTGTATATAATTCGAGGTAGGTATAAGTTTTAAAAGGTTGACTTGGGTCATTGGGTTCCCAAATAAGTGCTGTTTCATCCCCTCGTTCCTCCAAATGTCGATCAAGGCAATTTACTGTGATATTCATTTTACCATCAACAAACCATTTTACATCAGGTGTTTTAAAATCAGATTCTAGTACCTTTTTCCAAGGCTTTATCCAAGTAAAGGTCTTGGCTTGCTTTGCCCAAAACCTTTCAGGATTTTTTACACTTTCCTCATATTTTTTTTGATATTCTTTATAAGTCTTAATTTGATGAGTCATCTTACACTTGATTTTTTAATTAAAAAATAGAAAGGAAATTTATTTTACCACTATTTAAAAATGAGCTTACAATAATAATATAATGGAATTCAACATTTTAATTTTTTTAAACAAGAATCTCAATTATATTATTCTGCAATAAAATTAATGGTCAATAGCCTCACCTGCTCCACTTGGAATCCTTATATTCTCTACAATTTCTTGTACTTCTTTTGGAGGGGCTGGTGTCATTCTGGAAACCACAATTGAAACCATAAAATTCACCACCATTGCAATCGTTCCAAATCCTTCCGGTGAGGTACCAAACCACCATTCACTTGATGGTTGAGGATCCATAACTCCTATTAATCCAGTTTTATAACGAATCATATAAAATAACATCAAAGTAATTCCTACCACCATCCCTGCTATAGCTCCCTCTCGATTCATTCTCTTATCAAAGATCCCTAAAATAATCGCAGGAAAAAATGAAGCAGCAGCTAATCCAAATGCTAGTGCTACGACGGCGGCGACAAATCCGGGTGGATAAATTCCAAATATTCCGGCAATGAGAACTGCCACTACAATACTTCCACGCGCTACTCTTAACTCTGATTTTTCAGAAATATTCGGACGTAATTGCATTTTCACCAAGTCCCTAGAAACAGAAGTTGAAATTACAAGTAATAAACCTGCGGCTGTTGATAAAGCTGCAGCTAATCCACCCGCTGCGACCAATGCAATAATCCAATTTGGAAGATTAGCAATTTCTGGATTTGCCAAAACCATGATATCTCTATCAACATAAAGTTCATTGGCCGTTTTCATACTTGCATTTTCAATCATTCTTTGGCCATGAGAACCTCTTTCATTTGTAAAGATGGGTTTTTTTCCTTCTAAAGCACTTCCCGCGATGTACTGAATTTTTCCATCATTATTTTTATCTGCCCATGCAATAAGTCCAGTGTCCTCCCAGTTTGTAAACCATTCTGGAATTTCTGAATAGGATTTTTCACTAACAGTTTCAATTAAATTTGTTCTTGAAAAAACGGCTATAGCTGGTGCTGTTGTGTAGAGAATAGCAATAAATAATAAAGCTAGACCTGCTGATTTTCTTGCATCTCTTACTTTGGCTACTGTAAAAAATCGAACGATTACATGAGGTAAACCAGCTGTTCCTACCATCAGCGCACAAGTGATTGCGAATACATCCCATTTACTTTTTGAGCCTGTAGTGTATTCATTAAAACCAAGTTTAGTGTGTAACTCATCCAAGGTATCGAGTAGGTAATTTCCATTTTCTAAAGTATCTCCCATTCCTAATTGGGGAATAGGATTACCTGTCATCTTTATAGAAATAAAAATCGCAGGAACCATAAAGGCAAAAATCAAAACACAATACTGAGCTACTTGAGTATAGGTTATTCCTTTCATCCCTCCTAAAAATGCAAAAAACAATACAACACACATTCCAATAATTACTCCCCAATGAATTTGTACTTGAAGAAATTGGGAAAAGACAATTCCAACTCCACGCATTTGTCCTGCAACATAAGTGAAGGAAACAATCAATGCACAAAAAACGGCAACTGTACGTGCAGTATTAGAATAATATCGGTCTCCTATAAAATCTGGAACCGTAAATTTTCCAAATTTCCTTAAATAAGGCGCTAATAATAAAGCGAGTAAAACATATCCTCCTGTCCATCCCATCAAATATACAGATCCATCATACCCACTGAAAGAAATAATTCCCGCCATTGAAATAAAAGAAGCAGCACTCATCCAATCTGCGGCAGTTGCCATACCGTTGGCAAGAGGAGAAACACCTCCACCAGCTATGTAAAATTCTTTAGTTGAACCTGCTCTTGCCCAGATTGCTATTCCAAAATATAGGGAAAAAGTAATTCCTACTAAAATCCAAGTCCATGTTTGAACACTCATTTTTCTTTAATTTTGTTTAAAAATTTGGATTAATCTTATTCTTCATCAAAACCATATTCCTTGTCAAGCTTATTCATCCAGTTAACATAGACAAAAATCAAAACTACAAATACATAGATAGATCCTTGTTGTGCAAACCAGAAACCTAATTTGAATCCCCCAAGACGAAAAGTATTTAACTGGTCTACTAAAAGTATCCCACAGACATAAGAAACTACAAACCAAATAGATAAAAGAATGGATAAATAGCGGAGATTTTTACTCCAATATTCTTTTGCATTTTTGTTTGACATAAATTAATTTATTTTAGGAATAAAAATAAAAAATCTTCATTAATGATTCACTCTAATTACTTAAAACATGTAAGATAATAATTAGCACTGAAATCGAGCGAACTATCTTTATTTTCTAGTGTACCAAAATATCTAGTTGTAAACTTTTAATTAAGAACAAAAAAATGAATTTTATCATCAATTAAATCTAGTAATTAATTATGTTTTCTTTTTTGAAGAAAATAAGCTTGATTATCTTTATTTAAATAATTTTCCTCCTTCACTAAATTTCTTTGATTAATTCATATGAAAAAACTTTTCACCCTAATAATTATGCTATTTACTTTAGCCTGCTCTGATATTGACTCTTCCAAAGCAAGCCTTCCACCAATTCAATCTAATCCAAATGGTGATAGTGAATTAGCTTTACTAATGCGAGAAATGTTTAATGATGGGATGCGAATGAAAAAGCAGATAGAAAAAGGAGATGAACTTGAAGTGCTTGCTAGGTTTAACAAAATACATACTGCTCAAGCAACAGAACCTGACAAAGCTGCGAGTAAAAAATACAAACTATATGCGGATGCATATCTTAATATGCTGGAGCAATTAAGAGCTAGCCCAAAAGGGGCCACAGAAACTTTATTTCAAGGCTTAGTAGAAAGCTGTATGAATTGCCATCGAGCATTTTGTCCTGGACCTATAGTTCGAATTAAGAAATTATATCTGAAGGATAATTAAGATTATCCCTTATATTTTTGCTCGCAACAGCATTGATTTATCAGACGCAGCATAATAACAAATTTCCCTCATGATCATCCACGAATCACTCAATTTGTGTTAACCCAAATACCTTTTAGGAAACACAAAAAAAGAAGTTACATCAGTGACGTAAAACAATGAAGTTAAAATAATGGCGCAAAATTGAATTGATTGTAAGGAGACCTCAATTGGAAAGCCTGTTTCGAGTTTTATATAATGTGAAATGTTGGGGGAAAATAATCTGCATTGAAAACGTTTGGCTAAAAGTATTTACCATTTTCTGCCTCTTTGTGAAAGCAAGTTGGAGAAAGTAATAAGAGCTCCTCCCATGATAAACGCACCAGTTGCAATGTACAGAATTAACATAATAAATGATTTTTCGCGTTTAAAAAATAAATTGTTTTTCTTAATCTTCATTTGGTACTGGACGCATACCTCTAAAGTGAGAAAAATTATATAAAATACCAATCATTTTAGTAATTAAAATTAAAAAAAATCACATAACAATTTATTTACAAAAGGTTTACTAACAAAACAATACACTCACGGGAATAAAATGTAATTTTCCATTTAACCACCCATTAAATTATGTGCCGGAGTAAATAATTCTACTAAAAAATATATATAAAAAATAACTAATATACATCCTTCCCAACGGGATATGGTTCGTGAAAAACAAATTACCCCAAAAAGAATGGTCATTGCCAACATCAATGGCAAACTAAAAGAGAGTATTTCGGGTTTGATTACCAAATCACCAACAAATGTGGGAATTCCAATTACGGCAAGTGTATTAAAAATATTGGATCCTAAAACATTTCCAATCGCTATACCAGTCTTTCCTTTTTTTGCTGCATTTAGACTTACGATTACTTCCGGTAGTGATGTGCCAAGTGCTACTGCTGATAATGCAATAACTCCAGAACCAATTCCTGCAATATTTGATAATTTTTGAATTGCAACAACGGTATATGAAGCACCTAACCAAACCAAGCCGGCTCCAACAATCATTAAAAAGTAACTTTTTATAGATGCTTTTGGATGTTTCTCCCTTTCCTCATTATCATCTGACTTTAAAGAAAAAACCAAGAATACTAAAAGTGCTAACAAAAGTAATCCTCCTTCAAAATAAGATACATCTTGATCTCTAATTATAAACCAAAGAAAGAATGCCGTAAAATAAAGAAATGGCATATCTATTTTCCAAATATCTGTGTCAAGCCTTATCTCTTTCACATATATCGCAACAAGACCAATTACTAAAGCTATATTCGTAATATTTGAACCAACTACATTACCCAACACAATTTCTGATTCACCTGCCAAAACACTTGCCACAGATGTTGCCAATTCTGGTAATGAAGTACCAAAAGCAATAATCGTAACACCAATAATGTATGGAGAAATTCCGAGTGATAATCCAATCTCCTCTGCCGAATCAATAAACCAATCTGATGCTTTCAATAAAACAGCAATACTCCCAACAAAAAGACCTGCATAGGTTAATATTTCTATATTCATATTTTGTTTAGGCTAATTTCTTTTTGAGCGCAAAATACAATTTTTTATCATTTGCTCTTTTATTTTCTACCAATGAAAAGAAAAAGTTAGTAGAAAATAAACTGAGAAATTGCTCCATTATAAATTGATTTTCATAGATACTTCAAAAGTCAATCTATATTCAATTTCTCGTTTTAAGAAAAATGTAATTTATATCTATTTTTACAACTATTTTAATCTGAAAAAAATCACAATAATAAAACTCTACTAGTTTTTTTCTAAAACTTATTACTCTCTCAAGCGTATTAATATGTAGAATATTGGATCCAAATATTCGTTATATCATTACTTCTCTTTTAAATGACCATAAATTGTCATATTAATTTTCTCAGATTAAATGAAAACTTCCTAAATTGGGTTAAATCTCACTCTAATATGATAAAGCTTTTACGATTTACCATTCTTTTACTAGTCATTTTTTCTGCTGGTTCAGTGCAAGCTACTCATAATCGTGCAGGTGAAATTACTTATGTGACGGATACCTCTAATTTCCTTTCCATAACAGCTACCATTACTACCTATACTAAAGCCAGTAGCTTACCCGCTGATAGAGATAGTTTAGAAATTTGTTGGGGATGGGAAAGTAACGATGCACTAGTTTGTGAATGGGTAAAAAGGAGTAATGGTAACGGTCAACTTTTAGGGAACGATATTAAGAAAAATCTATACTCAGCCCCTCACACTTTTCCAGCAATTGGGCATTATGTTATTAGTATGACTGATCCAAATCGAAATGGTGGAATCTTAAATGTCAATCCTCCAAGCTCAGATAATGTTCCTTTTCATCTTGAAACGACGATTACAATTTTCAATCCCCAATTTAATGGTTTTAATAATTCTCCCATTTTATATCAACCTCCAATTGATATTGCTTGTGTTGGTCAACCATTTATTCACAATCCAAATGCCTATGACCAGGACGGAGATAGTCTTTCTTATAAGTTAACCGTTCCGTTGCAATCAGTTGGTACATTGGTACCAAATTATAGTTATCCGGATCAAATCCCTACACCAAATAGTGCTGATAATATTCTTTCGATAAATTCAGTTACAGGTGATTTATTATGGATTTCTCCACAAAAGCCTGGTGAATATAATATTACAATTTATATTATTGAATGGCGAAATGGATTACCATTGGATACTATGATTCGAGATATGCAAATTACTGTTTTGGAATGTGACAATGAACCTCCTGTAATCGAAACAATAGAAGAACTTTGTGTGATTGCTGGAACACTAATTGATTTTGAAGTAATTGCTACCGACCCTAATCCTGGACAAAAAGTTAGACTTACTGCATTAGGTGGACCACTTGTCATTAGTCCTAGCCCTGCTCAGTTTTCACCTAACTCTAATACATTTGAAAATCCTCCCATACTTAAGACCTTTACATGGCAAACAACCTGTGAACATATTTCTGATCAATTTTATTCCGTAATCTTCAAAGCGACGGACAACTATATCATTGGTTCAGATTCAGCAGGCTTATCTACACTTAAAACTGTTAGAATTAAAGTAGTTGGTCCTCCTCCTGAAGATCTTCAAGCCATAGCTGTTGATGAACAAATTAATCTCAACTGGGAAAAACCTTATAATTGCGAGATAGTAGAAGATGATTACTTCAAAGGATTTTCTGTTTGGCGAAAACTGGGAAGTAATGCTTTTCCTCTTGATACTTGTGATCCAGGTTTGGATGGAAAAGGGTATACTCGAATCGCTACTAAATTATTTGATATGTCTGGTGGTCGATATGTTTTCACAGATTTTGATGTAGAAAGAGGAAGAAATTATTGTTACAGAATTGTTGGAGATTTCGCTCAAACATCTGCAGGCGGGTTTAATTTCAACTTTGTGGAAAGTTTAGCCTCGGAAGAATTTTGTGTTCAACTAAGTCGTGACATACCATTAATTACAAATGCAGATGTAAAGACAACTGACACTTCTAATGGAGAAATATTTGTTCAATGGTCTACCCCTAACCCAGAAGACTTAGATACTTTACAAAATGAAGGACCCTACAAATATGAAGTTTGGCGGGCTGAAGGAATTACAAATACTGGATTTTCATTGATACATTCTACTACTCCTGCTGCAAACTTTTATGAAGCAGTGGATACCAATTATTTGGATATAGGATTGGATACAGAAAATAATGCCTATACATACAGAATTGATTTTTTTATTGAAGGAACAATATCTCTTGGTTTTACCAATGATGCCTCTTCCACCTATTTAAATATCGCTTCTACTGATGAAACAAATATTTTAACTTGGGATTTGAATGTCCCTTGGGATAATTATTCCTATACCATTTATAGAGGTAATAATATAGAACCAATTTCTCAATATGATTCCATTGGAATTTCCAATATTGAGGAATATATTGACAATGAGGGATTAGTCAATGGAGTAGAGTATTGTTATTATGTGAGAGGTTACGGTTCTTATAATATCGCAGGAACTTTACCTATCCTTATCAACGATTCTCAACAAGAGTGTGGAATTCCATTAGATACTATTCCTCCTTGTCCTCCCTCTTTAATCATTACTAATGGCTGTGAAGATGTCGGCAATTCAGCTCCAGGAGATGATATTATTAATAGTCTAGTCTGGACAAATCCAATAAATCTTTGCGAAGAAACAGATGATGTGGTATACTATAATGTCTACTATGCTCCTCCAAATGAGATGGATAATTTCCAATTGATTCATACTAGCGATGATGCAGCAGATACGACTTTGATGCACAATTCAGAATTCGGAATTGCTGGATGTTATGCTGTAACTGCAATCGACTCTTTCGAAAATGAAAGTGCATTTAGTAATGTTATTTGTGTTGATAATTGTCCAATTTATACTCTACCTAATGCCTTTACACCAAACGGGGATGGCACAAATGAACTATTTGTCCCATATCCTTATCGATTTGTGGATCGAGTAGAATTTAATATTTTTAATGTCTGGGGGAACTTAGTTTACTCGACTAGTAATCCAAATTTAGGATGGGATGGGAAAAACCTAAAAGGAAAAGATGTCGCTCAAGGGGTTTATTATTATACTTGCCGAGTATTTGAAAATCGAGTGACAGGTATAACTGAGAATCCAGAAATTTTAAATGGATTTATCGAACTACTTAGATAGTAATGGATTACTTTAGCTAAATAGTTAATTTCAAAAAGTAGGGAAATGGAACTTCAGTTTCATTTCTCTATTTTTTTTTTATAAAGAACTAATTCGAAATTATCATGTTCTATAAAAGCTTATTCTTTCTTAAAAACTTGTTCATAGATAAATAAAAAACTAAATTATGTTTACAGGAATCATCGAAGCCGAAGGCAAAGTAGAAAATATCGAAATAGAAGGTAGTAATATTAATTTCACTTTCTCCTCTTCAATTTCCCATGAATTAAAAATAGATCAGAGTGTTTCGCACAATGGAGTTTGTTTGACAGTAACGCATCAAAATAATGCTCAATACAAAGTGACTGCCATTGAAGAAACAATGATCAGAACAAATTTAGGGAAATTTAAAATAGGTGATGCCATCAACCTTGAAAGAGCAATGGTACAGCATGGGCGACTAGATGGACATATTGTACAAGGTCATGTAGATGATACTGCAACTTGCATCGAAGTAAGCGAAGTAGAAGGTAGCTGGTACTTTAGTTTTCGTTTTAATAAAAAAAATGCGCACTTATTAGTAGATAAAGGTTCGGTATGCATTAATGGTGTGAGTTTGACTTTGGTTAATCCAACCGAAGATACTTTTTCAGTTGCAATCATTCCATATACTTTTGAGCATACAAACTTTAGAAACTTAAAGACTGGTGATGTCGTGAACTTGGAATTTGATATTTTAGGGAAATATATCGCACGGTATGCGGAATTGTATATGAAGAAGTAAATATAATGAATAAAAAAGAGCCTTGCAACAATACAATTACAAGACTCTTTTTTATTCAACAATTATAACTTCATCCTTTCATATAACTCACAAAATGATTCCCATCAATAGTCTGTAACACATCCAACAGCAACGGCTTCGCCTCTCGATAAGTAAAATCTTTATCCATAAAATAATCTTCAATCTTAACCTGCAACTGAAAGATAGCTACCTTCAAAGCAGTCACCCTTTGCTCATAAATAGGATCAGCATTCCCCCAAAATTCCATCTCCATCCAAAGTGTTTTATGCCAAACAGAAATCTCTTCACCTTCCCCAGAGATCATCTTTTGAGAAGCAATATAAATGTTCGGTGTAAGCTGCCAAAACATCCTTAGTAGTATCAACCAAAGGATCTAAATCCAAAGCAATGGTTTTCAATAACTTCGATTAGTTAATTCATTTGCTTGTGCAATTATAAAAATGAGAATTGTAAAGTCCAAAACCAATAGGTTGGTAGAATACTTCATAGTGTAATCGTCTCTTTTTTATTTAAACCTATCTGATTTTGAACAATATTAAAATGTAAATATACGGATAGATAATATGTGCATTTGATATTTTCGGTGAAATAAATGAGTGGCATTTCTTCAAACCTTCAATAATACAAAAGCCTTATCAAAAATATTATTGACAAGGCTTTTGTGATTTTAAAACAAATATCTTTACTCAACAATCACCTTTTTTACTTTTTTAAAATTATCTCCTCGCACTTCAATCAAAAAGATACCCGCATTCCACTTTGCTACATCTATAATTGTCTTCCAATCATTTATATTCCCTTGCTTGTAGACCACCTGCCCAAGCAAATTACTTACAATAATTTCTATGTTATCTTTTTTAAGATAGTGATCAAATTCAATAATTATAAATTCATTTGCCGGATTTGGAAAAATTCTAAAATCCAATTTACTAAACTCTAACACGGATGTCTCTCCAATATTAAACTCTCCAAAAGTAGGAGAAACATTTGAAGAAAAGTCTCCTGTTCCATTTGGAATTCGGGCACTAGGAATATTTGTATTTTGGACTCCAAATGTCAATGAATCAATTACAGTTCCATCAAAATGTACTAACATTAATTGCTCTCCAAAACTTGATAATTTAAAATTTGTATGCAAACCTTCTTGAGTAACATCTTTGTCTGCCCATACTATCAAATATTCATCTATTCCTATATTAGTCCCGGCTGGAAATGCCCATTGTTTTCTACTATTAAAGTTATCTGTGAGATAAAAATCAGTTAAATCAACTTCGGTATCTGTGTTGTTATAAATTTCTATCCAATCATCATAATCATTATTCGCATCCGCAATACCACTCAAACTATCATTAGAAGCAACAAACTCGTTAATAACTACATCATGCCAACTAATTGCAGAAGTTGAATTTATACATATATGATTTAAATCAATTAAATTTTGTTCTAAAGTTGGAATTCGATGATTAAAAAATTCTTTCAAACTTGGAATATTACTTAACGAATCCCCATCACTAATATCATAGTTAAATTGATCAAAAGAAAAGGCAAAGTTAATATCATCTTCAACAGCATCCGCAATCAATGCACCATTAAAATCAATGATTGGTTCTAACCTATCAAAAGTATAATTATGCGCTAAAATTTGGCAACAGTAATCAAGATACTTTTCTCTAAACGCTGGAACATCCATAATCTTATTAATTAATACCTTTTCAGGATTATTTAATATTAATGGAAAATCTAGGTATTGTGGATTTATACTTGAAACAATATCATCATACGTATCTTGACAGTCTCCATGCCAATTTTCGTTACAACAAGTTGGATCAAGATTTACAACTTGAGAATAAATCGGATCATCTGAGGGATAAGGGCAAGAACCATTAATTATACTCTCGCAGTTTGCCAAATTGGGTGGTAATATTAACCCGTTAGCCGAAAGATCATCATATATTGTTTGACAAAATCCATCCCATTCATTATTGCAACAATATGGATCTTGATTTATAGTTGCAATAAATATTGTATCTGTACCAGGGTATGGGCTACTCCCATTCTGGATAGTAATGCAATCACCTGGATCACTTGGTAAATTATTTCCACCTCCACCACCTGCAAAAAAATCTCCTCCAAATGCTAAATTATAATCCCATGGTATCCAATAAAACAAATCAGAAACAGGTTCGTGATAAAGATAGAAATTTCGCCCATGCTCGATATAAGAATCCCAATTATTTGTCATAATATCAATTGCCAAAACTCTTAAATAATAATCTACATTAAAAACATTGACAATAGAATCAGCGAAATCATTATTTGGAGTATTGTTAAGTACATCTACAAATTCAATAAAGTCGGAAAAGTCACTAGTTGTTTTATTTGTTCTTAAAACGATAGATTCATCATACATTGTAGGATTAGTTCCAAGCCAACTCAGCGATGAAAAACCAATATTTTTATATAAATCGCCATCGTCATTTACAAAATTATTCTTTATAAATGTTTTATCAACTTGCTCTACAATAAGATAAAGCCCCCAATAGGTATCATTTAAAAATACCTTCGCATAAGAAGTTCTGGGAACTCTGATACCGGCTTCTCGCATTATATTATAGGCTAAAAAATCCCGTTGCATTGCTGGATCTCCTACCCCATTAGCTAAATTTAGCTTTTTCATTCCATCATATTTTTGTCCTGAAATGAATTCATTAAAATCTAATTTCAATGATTTTTTATAGAAGTTTGACGCAAAATGGGAAGAAAAACCTTTCTGACGAACTCCAACTGAATCCATAACATTACCATCAATACTGACAGATCCTTCTAAGTATGGAACATCTGTAGCTACTCCATTTACTTGATTGTTAAAATAATGATCAGTCATTGTTTGCCAAAAACTAGTATCTGCAAATGTTATTCTAATTTCATGAACATAACTTGTGTCAAAAATAGCATCTCCAGTGTTTTGAGGATATAAATTTTTGGAGAAGAATAAGAGGAGAATAAATAGGTATTTGAAGTTCATGGTAGTTAGTTTTATTTAACTACTAAAATGAGAAAAAAGAAGATAATTATTTTACTTTAATCTAAGTTTGTAAAATATTATACACCGAAAAAAATATTTTGACAATTACTTTTCAATTCAAAAGTCACAGAATAAATATCTCGTAATATCCATTTTGTTTCAAGTCCAATATTTGTACCCAATACCTGTTAATCCTTAAAACTTTCTTCCTCTTCAACAGCCAATTTTTGATAGGCATATCGCAAGAAGAAAAAATTAATGATGGCAGTTCCCAAATCTGCAATTGGAAATGAGTACCAAACTCCATTCAGACCAAAGTATCTTGGCAAAATCAAAATCAATGGAATTAAAAATATGCCTTGTTTTAATAAACTCAAAAACAAAGCTGGTAACGCTTTACCTATTGATTGATAATATGCCGAACCAATTAATTGCATAACCAAGGTTGGCGTAGCAAGGAATACAGCAATCAAAGCAGGAGCTGTTTGATTAATCATTTCTTGCTCGTTGGTAAAAATAGCACTCAGGTCTTTTGCAAAAAATAAAATAAAGGAAAAGATTATGAATGAAATACCTGTTCCCCAACTAATCGATTTTAAAATAACTTCTCGTACCCTACCAAATTTTTTTGCTCCAAAATTAAACCCAGCTATTGGCAAAAATCCTTGTACCATTCCTAATACTGGGAAGTTCGCAAAAAACATCAATCGATTGATAATTCCATAAACGGCCAAGCTCATTTCTCCTCCATAGCCGTATAAGGTATTATTTAAGACAACTGACAAAACACTAATCATACCTTGTCGGGCCAAAGTAACTCCTCCAATGGAAAAAATCTCTTTAACAATATCTGAACGTAATTTTAAATACTTCCATGAAAATACCATTTCTGATTTCCCTGTTGCAAAAAACCAAATAGTAAAACCAGCACTTGACACATACCCCATTGTAGTGGCCCAAGCAGCCCCGGCCATTCCCATATCAAAATAAACAATCAAAAGTGGATCTAAAATCGCATTCGCAATAGCTGGTGCTATCAAGGTAACCATTGCCATTTTAGGTTGTCCTAATGCTCTCATCACATTATTGGCCATCATCGCCCATGCTAAAAATGGTACTCCTAGTAAAACTATCTGAAAATATATTTTGGCAAAAGGTAAAATCTCTCCCTTTCCTCCAAAAGTTTGTAAAATTTCATCTTGAAAAAACAATCCTAAAATTACTACTGAAATAGCAATTAACAATGTTAGAGTAATTTGATTCCCAAAAGTTTGGTAAGCTCTTTTGTCATTTCCTTCACCTAATGCTCTTGAAATTACTGAGGAACCTCCGATTCCTATTGACATCCCAATGGATGCAATTAAAAAAGTAATCGGAAGGACTACTGTAATTGCTCCAATTGCTAAGGAACCAATCCATCGTCCAACAAAAATTGTATCAACGATTCCATAAACTGACATTATGAGAATTCCTATCGAAGCTGGTATTGCTTGCGAACGGAGAAGTTGTCCTATGGGCCTTGTGCCTAAGTCTTCGGAATGTCCTTTCTTTATGCTCATTAATTTCTCTTAAAAAAATTCTGTGTTCCTTTTACGAACTACTTAAGCAAACTTTTATAATTTTAGTAAGTTAGAAATGTTTTAAAAAAATCGCCTCTTGTTCTGTCAAAAACCGAAATCGTCCTCTGGGTAAATCTTTTTTCGTTAAACCATTAAAAAATACACGATCTATCTTCTCAATTGGGAAGCCAATTTCTTTAAAGATCCTTATTACCTCCTCATCTGTCCCTCCTTTCAATTCTATACCTATTTCATTTTCCTTTTTTCCTTTTACGTGATTTATGGTATGGATGTTAGGATATTTTTCAATTAAACTCTTCTGAACTACTTGCCGTAATTCTACGCTCATCGGTTTCTCCAAAATCAAATGAAAGATAGAACGAATTGGATGTTCAAGTTTAGAAAATTTTTCTATCAAGACATCATCGTCTGTTAACAACACTAACCCTAAAGATGTTTTTATTAAATTTCCAACAGGTTTAATTTCCACTTTTATCTTATCGGAAAAAATATTGGCAAATGATTTCTCACCGACCAATTTTTCAAATGTGGGAACATATTTTTTTGGTTTATTTAACAATACATACACGTATTTTTTATCTATCCTTAAAACCTTTCCCTCATAGGTTACAACATCATTACTTTGGACTCGATAGGCTGACTCTGTTGCTACTTCTTCATTCACTTTTACTAATCCCTTTTTGATATAAATTTCACATGCACGACGAGTTCCTACTCCGCAATGAGCCATAAATTTATTCAGTCTAAGATTGTCAAGATTTGTTTGGGTCGGAAAGTTAGTTGAGTTGGTAGATTTCTTTTTAGTAAAGAAATCTTTCTTGAATGGTTTCTTCATATTATTATTTTTACCGCTGAATGACACAGACCTCTTTTGACCTCGCAAAGTATCTAAATGATGAAAATCAGCAAAAAGTTTTATCAGAACTGTGTTAGCCAGTAACTAATCTTTTTCCTAAAACGGAATATCTTCATCATTCATTCTTGAAGATCGAGTAATAATATTTTCTTGTGGCAAAGCAGGAATATCGTTGAAATCTGGATCATCCAGATTTGTAAACTTCGCAAACTTATCAGTAAACCTTAATCGCACCGTATCCAATGCTCCATTTCTATGCTTGGCGATAATTATTTCACCTGTTCCTTTAAGTGAGTTTCCTTCCTCATCTTCCAAAATTCCATAATACTCTGGTCGATAAATAAACGAAACAATATCAGCATCTTGCTCAATTGCACCTGACTCCCGTAAATCCGAAAGTTGTGGCCGCTTCGTTCCTCCACGTGTTTCAACAGCCCGACTTAATTGTGAAAGTGCAATCACGGGTACACTCAATTCTTTCGCCAAAGATTTCAAACCTCTTGAAATCATACTAATTTCTTGCTCTCTATTTCCTTTATTATCTCCACCACCACTCATCAACTGTAAATAATCGATCACAACCATTTGGATATCATGTTGCATTTTCAAACGTCGGCATTTTGCTCTCAATTCAAAAATATTAATCCCTGCTGTATCATCAATAAAAATAGGTACTTCACTCATTTTTTCAATCACACCATTCAGTTGTGTCCATTCATAATCCTCCAATTGTCCACTTCTCATCTTACTACCTGAGATTTCTGCTTCCATAGAAATCAACCTTTGCACCAATTGTACATTTGACATCTCCAGAGAAAAAAGCGCAACACCTTTTCCAAAATCCATTGCCGCATTTCGAGCCAAAGCCAAGGTAAAAGATGTTTTCCCCATCCCTGGTCTTGCTGCTACAATAATTAAATCAGATTGTTGCCATCCAGAGGTTAATCGATCCAATTCTGTGAAACCAGTAGGAACACCTGTCAACCCCTCTTCTTTTTGCGAAACCTCTTCAATCTGCTTCAATGCCTTAGAAGCCAATGTTCCCATCGACTCATAACCACTATTCATATGATTTTGAGTGATATTAAAGAGTCCTTGTTCTGCATCATCCAACAACTGAATAACATCTGTTGTATCTTCATAAGCATCTCGAATAATATTAGTTGACACTTTAATCAATTCTCTTTGAATATGTTTTTGAGAAATAATTCTTGCATGATACTCGATATTCGCTGCACTAGCAACTCTATTCGTTAGCTCTACCAGATAATATGGACCTCCAATCTTTTCTAACTCAGCAGACTTTCGTAATTCTTCAGTCACCGTCAACAAATCAACTGGATGAGACTTTTCAAACAAACGAAGCATTGCAGTAAAAATCGCTTGATGTGATTCCGTATAAAAACTTTCTTTACTTAAGATATCTATGATAACTGGAAGAGCATCTTTATCGAGCATGATTGCTCCGAGTACTGCTTCTTCCAAAGCCATGGCTTGAGGTTGAACTTTTCCAAATACAAATGCTCCAAGATCGGCTCCTTGATCACTTTTCTTTCTCCTCAACTGGAATTCCTTTTTTGAATTTTGGTTAGTGTTTGACATAATTATTCTTTCAAAAAAAATTATAAAAATTTAGGCCTCCGATATTCATTATATCTTTTTAATCCATCGTTCGTTTATTCTATATTCTTTCAACGGTTGACAAATCTAATTCATAAAACTCATTTACGATAATCCAACAATTTATTGAAATGTTAATAACTAATGGAGAATGTGGATAAAGTTTTAAAAGTTGACTAAATTCTATTTTCCTTTTTTAATATAAAAATTTAGAGAGTCATCATTAGTTACATTGTATAAATATATATATATAATCAACACAAAAAAACCTCATCTTTGCTTTTCAGTATTAAAACTGTAATTTTTTTTGGGAAAATTTAAAGTTTTATTTTCTTTCAAAAAAAATCAAAATGGGGAAAAGTTTATTTAGAGTATAAGACTATTCATTGTTTTATTTTCAACTTATTGTAAAAATACACAATATCTAAACAAAAAGTTTTAAAAAATCAAATAGATTTTAAAGTTGTGGTCGACAAAAAAGCTACAATTCATTCCAATTGGTAGCTGATAACTATAAAGACTTTGTACTAAAAAAGATAACTTTTTACAAAAAATAAATTCTACAAATTAGAACAAACATTAAGTTTTCACAGCTCTGATAATTTTTCCTTGAGAATCTGCAAAGCATTTTGCTGCGACTCGATCAAACTTTCTTGTTCCTTTTGATCACGTATATTATTTTCAATATTTTTCTCAGCCCTAACAATAGCATCTTTTGCTTTTTCTATGTCTTTAAAATAGCTATTATTTTTCTTTTTTAGTTTATCCATTTCTTTTACCAGCTTTTTCATTTTTTTTTCTGCATTATTTACTTCTATATTAACCAATTCTTTAGCTACCTCAATGACATAGTCCTCCAACATTTTCGCAGCTACTGTATAATCACTTGGAAATGAACCTGACGAAACGTAAAACTCTCCCATTTGAATCCAAACGATTAATTCAGAATCATCTCCCTTATCTTCAACTCTTGAATAAACCTCTACATTTTCAGAATTATTCAATCCTCCTATTATAACATCACTTGCTAAATATTCTTTTGACCTTTTAATTTTTTTTGCCTTTGCTCCAAATCCCTTAATAAAAGATTTCCAAACCTTTAAAGCTACTTTCTCATCCGCATTAGAAAGTTCTACAACAATTGCATTAAATGTTCCTTCCTTCATTGTTTCTTTTGATTCTGATATTTCTTCCATTTGAGAAAAGCCAAAAGTTGTCAGGTTAGTCAAGAAAATAAGTATAAATATTTTTTTCATAAGTATAAATTTTATTAAAACATGATTTATTTAATTGCAAATGAAATGGAATTACTTTTTTGTTTAAACAATCATAATCAACCAATCGTCAATTAATTAACTTGAAAAAAATCTCTCCTCTAAAATCAATTTACAACTTTTATTTAAGTTCTTAATTTGTAATTATGACTCTTAAAGTTGAATTAAGTCACATGTCACAAATATTGCATAATCCTTGAAGGATTAAATTAATTAATTTTTAATATTAAAATTTAATAATGTATTAAAGTAGCATTAAACCCTAATTAAACATAAAATATAATTTCTCATGGACTGGATAAAAGTAATTTTCTTCCTTCATGTATTTCTTTTTAGTGCGCAGTTAGTTGCTCAAAATAAGCAATTAAACAAAGCGAACAAACGCTACCAAATTAAAAAATATGCCGAAGCAATTCCTTTTTATGAGGCTGGCCTAAAAAAGAATCCAAACTTAAACGCAAAAGTAAGATTGGCTTATTGCTATCGTATAAATAATAATATCCAGAATGCAGTAAACCTTTATTCTGAAATTATTAAACACAAAAGGGCTAGACCTATTACATGGTACTACTATGGGGAATCCTTGATGAGTCAAGGAAAATACGACGAGGCTAAAGTTTGGTTGACAAAATATACAGAAAAAAAACCAGATGATTTAAAAGGCTGGACTCTAATCGAGTCAATTGATAAAATACAAACAATTGCACCATATTATGAGGTGAAAAATATTGAAGCCTTTGCTCACAATTCTGAAGAAGATGATTCCGCTCCAGTTTTTTTTAGAAATGGGATTGCTTTTTCTTCTGATAGGAAAACAGGAGCTAAAATTATGAAAAAGAAATCAAGCTTTACTGGAAGAGATTTTTTGAGTATTTATTTAAGTAAAAGAGATGATATCGGTTCTTATAAATCACCGCACCAAATTTCGAGAAAAATCAATGATTTAAATAAAAATACAGGAACTATCGCAATTTCGCCTGATGAGACATCGGTAGTTTTCTCAAAAAATAGTGCTATTTCAAATCGTAAAAATCAATATAGCCTCATGCTTTATCAAGCAGAATTAACCGAAGAGGGGAAATTTAAAAATATCAAATTAATGGAATTTTGTAACAATAATTCTAATTATATGCATCCTACCTTTTCGCCAGATGGAAAAACTTTATTTTTCATTTCTGATAAAAGTGGCGTAGGCGGAACAGATATTTTTTACTCTAAAATAGGAAATAATGGATGGAGTCAAGCAATAAATTTAGGTACTCCAATCAACACCACAGCCAATGAAGGATTTCCATTTATGAGTTCAGATGGCAAGTTATTCTTTTCTTCAAAAGGTCATACTTCCTATGGTGGATTTGATATTTTCGTTAGCCAACAAGATTTAAAAGGAAACTGGAGTCAGCCAATTAACATTGGTTTACCAATCAATAGTGCTGCTGATGATATCTCTATCTATTTGTCCAAAGATTTAACCAAAGGAATGTTCGCTTCCTCTCGAGAAGGTGGAGATGATGATATTTATCTTTTTGATATAGAGGGGATGTATGAAAGAGTTACTAGTGATCTGTTTACTTCAAAACTAACATCCCATGAAACTTTTGTTTCCAATTTGGAAGATGAAATAATTGTACTAGAACCAATTTCAGAAAACAAAACAAATAATATTTCTGAAGAAATTGAAATACCAATTGAAACATTAAAAGAGTTGAATAAGCTTTCTCAAAATCATCGCCAAGAAAGCGTTTACATACCAATAGAAACCTTTGAATCAAAAGATGAGATCGAAAGTAATATCAAAAAAAAATCCAAAGAAAAAGGATCTCTATTTTCAGGATTAGAAAATTCATCGAAATTATTTCAAGAGGGATTAGCAAGTTTAGATTCACCAATAACAGATTTCCCTCTCCATACTAAGGATAATTCTAGTGATGATAACATTGCAAAAATGAGAGAATACTTAAAATTCCAATCACCACAAGAGGAAACAATTTTCACCTTAGAAAAGGTGAAGTTCGAATCTAAAAAATATCACATTAATGATAATATTTCATCTTATTTAGAGGAGCTAGTAAAACTAATGAATGAATTTCACAAGTTAAAAATCGAAATAAATGCTCATACTCCAAGTTTTGGAAATGATCGAGAAAATATGGTTCTCTCCATCAAACGAGCTACTGCTACTGCTGGTTACTTAATCCGAAAAGGAATTGAAACAGATCGTATAAAAGTAATGGGGTATGGCGAAACTAAATTGATCAATCATTGTGTAAATGATGTAAATTGCAGTAAAGAAGATCATAAAATTAATCAAAGAATAGAGTTAAAAATAATAAATCAATAAATCAATAAATCTAAAGTTATGAGATTTTTTCATTTGTCGATAGGCTAATGATTTCTCTAAACATAAAAAAATCTATTTCGATTAATCGAAATAGATTTTTTTATAAATTGATCCCGCATTCTATTTATCCTAATAACCCCAAACTAAATAAGTTGCTCCCCAAGTGAATCCTCCACCAAATGCAGCAAGTACTATTTTGTCTCCTTTTTTCAATTTACTTTCATAATCCCACAAACAAAGTGGTAAAGTTCCAGCCGTCGTATTTCCATATTTTTGAATATTCATCATTACCTTTTCCATAGGAAAATCTAATTGCCTGGCAACTGAAGTAATAATTCTTATGTTTGCTTGATGTGGTACTAGCCAAGTAATATCATCGTTCTCCAAATCATTTCTTTCCATCACCTCTTTAATTGCCCCTGACATTCCTTTAACTGCAGCTTTAAAAACTGGCCGACCTTCTTGGAAAACATATTGCTCTCCTGCAGCTAAGGTTTCTAGAGTGTGAGGCTTAAGTGAGCCACCTGCAGGCATATTCAAATATTCTCTTCCTGAGCCATCTGATTTTAATACAGAGTCCTGCACTCCTGTTATTTCTTCAGTAGGCTCAAGCATTACTGCTCCACCACCGTCACCAAAAATAATACAAGTTGAACGATCTTTATAGTTAATAATTGAAGACATCATATCTAATCCTACAATTATTACTTTTTTATGAGAGCCAGACTCAACAAATTTGGCTCCGGTGGTTAATGCATACAAAAATCCTGAACATGCGGCATTAATATCAAACCCAAAAGAGTTTATAGCACCTATTTTATCCGCAATGGTGTTAGCTGTGTCTGGGAAAACTCGGTCCCCAGTTATAGTTGCACAAATCAGCATATCCACCTCTTCTGGTTTGGTATTCGTCTTCTCTAACAAACCTTTGACCATTTCTACCCCCATATCTGAGGCTGCCCAACCTTCTTTTTTTAGGATCCGACGTTCTTTGATCCCAGTTCTACTTTGAATCCATTCGTCGTTAGTGTCGACCATTGTTTCGAGTTCTTTGTTCGTCAAAACATAATCTGGCACATAGCCGTGAACACCTGATATAGTTGCGAATTTATTTGACATGATTTAATCTATGATTGTTTAATAAAAATCCGTTGCAAGGTAGCTAAAAAGGGGGAAGTGGGGAAATGAGAGAAGGAGATTTTTTTTAGCCTAGGTTTTGGAAATCGTAAATAAAAAGATAAAACATCAAATTTTCTTCACCTACATGTCAATATTAAAAAAGATTAATATGCAAAATCTCATCACACATTCCTCAAAAAACAACCTCTCAATTAATAATAAAGAAATAAATATTACAAAAAATCATAAATGGTATGTTGTTTGCATATGTTGAAGTGTATTCAATCTTAAACTACTATGAGAAAGTCAGGCGATGAATGAACATCCCCCCGTTCATTCAGCTATAAGTTTTAGATTTAAAATAATAATAACAACAAATCCACAATTCTTCCACTACTCATTACCCAAATTGAAATCATCCCATAAAATGGATGCTTTTACAACATATTTATGAACGAAGAATTTAAAATTTTGATTAATTCAAATTCATTTTTCAAATGAAGATTTTTCAATAACAATCGATTGATTTGTTTTCGAATTTCATAAAAAATCAGTAATGATTTATTTTATACAAAAAAAAAAAGCATCATGAGATCATTATTTTTCTTACTTCTAGCAAGTTTACTTTTGATGTCGGCTAAAAATCCAACATCAGAAGGAATTGAATTTTTCCAAGGTTCTTTCACTTCCGCCAAGTTAAAAGCATCTGAAGAAGGTAAACTATTCTTCTTAGATTTTACAGCAAGTTGGTGTACTCCTTGTCAATGGATGGAGGAAACTACATTTACTGATCCAACTTTGGCAGCCTATGTAAAAGAAAATTATATAGCACTTCAAGTAGATATTGATGACTTTGATGGCTATGCTTTAAAGCAAAAATATAATATTCATGTTTTGCCATCTTTACTTGTTTTCAATTCTTCAGGATTACTTTTGGGACAATATCAGGAATCTCTTTCTCCATCCAATATGCTAGCTTTATTAAAACAATATGACCAGCCAATAAATCGAATGGCAGCACGTCCATCAAGGGCAACAACTGCAAAAGTTACAACACGTAAACAATTAGCACCGAAGATTAAAAAGTCTCATTCACAGGTTTTAACTTCGGTAAACAGAGAATTAATTGCTCAAGAGGAAATTAAACTACCCTCAACGTTTATAGTAAATCAACCAGCTACAAATAGAATAGATTATAAATCCAATCGCCCAACAGCAATAGGAAATATCTCAAGAAATAGATTGGTCAAAAAGAAAGAAAAACAACTCGTTTCTTTCGGAGAGAACAATCAAAAAATGCAACCAAACTTACTTACTATGCCCACTTCGACTCCAGCTCAAGAATATTATTTTGAGAATGAAATCGAGGAAGCATCTTCTCTAACGAGAGAGAAACCTTATGCTCATGTTTCGAATCTAGACCTTAATACGGATAATGGCGAGGGATTGTACAGATTTAATGTGCTACGCCAACATTCCATAGGGTTTAGTGTTCAAGTGGGCGCTTACGCTGAGTATAGCAATGTCTTGCAACAAGCATCTTTGTTTCAACAACAATTTGATGAGCCAGTCATTGTTTATATCTCTAAAAGAAGGAATCGTACCTTATACAAATTAATGCTCGGTGAGTTTAAAACTCGTACTGCGGCAATAGGTTTTATGAGAACGATTCAAGCAAAAGGAATGGAAGGAATTTTAAAAAATCTTTCCAACCATTAAAACTAATTTGCTTAGGAAACGAATTTAGGAGAGAAAGTAAACTTTCTCTCCTTTTTTTTTGGACGAAATGCAGATTAGCGTGGGACTAGTGTATTTGACGATTAGCAGGTGATATGGATTTATCATTATTCCGTAATAATCCTCAAATCAGTTTACTTGCTAGATCTTTGTCTTTGGTGTTTTATCATTTTTTTTCAAAAAAATAAAAAGCAATCATTACTTTTGACAAAAAAAATGCTGATAAAGAATATCAAAACAATAGTTGGAGTTGACGAAGATTTCTGCAAAATAAAAAAAGGAGAAGAGATGAAAAATCTTCCCACTATTGACAATGCTTGGCTTTTGATTGAAAAAAATAAAATTGCTGATTACGGAAAAATGGAAACCTGCCCAGTAAGAAATGAAAAAATAATTGATGCAACAGGAAAGATGGTTTTCCCTTCCTGGTGCGATTCTCATACTCATTTAGTTTTTGCAGGAAATAGAGAAGGAGAATTTAGAGATCGAATTGAAGGTCTTTCTTATGAAGAAATCGCAAGGCGTGGAGGAGGAATATTAAATTCAGCAAAACGACTTCGGGTAACCCCAGAAGAAGATTTATTAGAACAAGCTTGGACTAGGATAGAAGAAGTCAAAAGTTTTGGTACTGGTGTTGTTGAAATTAAAAGTGGTTATGGATTAACGGTTGAAAGTGAGCTAAAAATGCTCCGAGTTATTCGAAAACTAAAAGCTATTTCTCCTTTGAAAATTAAGTCCACTTTTTTAGGAGCTCATGCTCTCCCTCCAGAATTCAAAGAAAATAGAAGTGGATATATACAATTAATTGTCAACGAATTACTGCCTAAAATAGCCGATGAAGGTTTGGCAGACTATATTGATGTTTTTTGTGAAAAAGTAGCCTTCTCACCCTCTGAAACTGAACTAATTATGGAAGCGGGTTGGAAGTATAATTTAAAACCAAAAATTCATACTAACCAATTCAATTGTATGGGAGGTATCGAAGCGAGTGTAAAACATGGAGCCATTTCCGTTGATCATCTAGAAGTAGTCAATGAATCAGAAATTGAAATTTTGAAAAATTCAAATACGATGGCTACGCTATTACCTTCTGCGCCATTTTTTATCAATGATCATTATCCTCCTGCTAGGAAATTAATTGATGCGGGTTTACCCGTGGCATTAGCTACCGATTTTAACCCAGGCTCTACGCCATCAGGAAAAATGTCCTTTGTGGTTTCTTTAGCATGTATAAAAATGAAGATGTTGCCAGAGGAAGCTATCAACGCAGCTACTATCAATGGAGCTGTTGCACTAGAGTTACAAAATGATTTTGGCAGCATTGCAAGAGGAAAAGTAGCAAATATTTTTATTTCAAAACCGATGTCATCAATTGCATTTTTACCTTATTCCTTTGGGAGTAATTTAGTAGAAACAGTCATTTTGAACGGAAAAGTTAATTAAATACACAACCAAATGGTAAGTTATATTTCGCTCAGATAAAGAATTAACTGGCTAATTGAAGCGTTACAAAGAAATAGGTAAAATAGTTAAACTTTATAGGAGTTATTCACTCCAACATTATATATAATCTACCAATAGAAATCATTATTGAAAAAATGATGGTTTGCCTACTATATTGCATTACCATTGTACAATATTTAGAATTGAAAATCGTTCTTTATGCGGTTTCCAAAAAGGATTTTTTGAATGGATTCTTTAAAAAAAAGATTTTTGCCAAATACCTGTCAAAACCTATAAATCTCAAGTAAACGAGGACAGCCAAATTATCCAAGATGGCATCTTTGATTTTAACTATTTTTATGAAAAATATACTTTAAAGAAAACCTCCATTCCTTTAATCTAAAAATTAGAATTGTTCGTAACCTATTCCTATTTTTGTGCTTTAATTGCGCTATAAATTTTTA
Source organism: Saprospiraceae bacterium (assembly GCA_029251525.1). GTDB lineage: Bacteria > Bacteroidota > Bacteroidia > Chitinophagales > Saprospiraceae > CAJQQY01. The sequence goes on from JAQXDE010000057.1 coordinate 50,510, forward strand.
GGTGTGTTTTTTAAAAAATTAAATTAACCGATCCTAATTCCCCATGGTTTCAAAAAATAATAATTTAAAGATGTTAAAACGTTTATTCCCAATCACCTTGCTGACTTTCATTGCGACGATTGCATTTTCTCAAAATCCGCAGCCAGCCGGAATTGCAATTTCCAATTCTTCAAATCAACCGGAAGGTATTTTAGCTTGTGCTCCTGGCTCAGGAAATGAAGCAGGTGCTATTTCATTAGGACCATTTGTTGGTTCAAGTAATGATATAGATTTTGACACAATGTATTTGTGTTTCAATGATCAAATATTAATTGATCATGATGCAGGTTCTGAGGATTTTTCAGGTGACCCAATTACTAGTTCACCTTCAGGAATAGGATATGCTGTTTATGATTGCCCACCAAGTATTGCGTTCAATGGTGAATTATCAACGATTCAAACAGATCCTTGCCTTACAAATAATCCTCCTCCTACGGGGGGGGCTGTTCTCCCATATATCGCTACACCTCCTAACACAACAGGTGATATTCTTTTTGATAATGATGGCGGAATACAAAATTACTTTAATGCTGGAGCTCCTGTATTAAAATGGTTTGCTCCAATCACTTATGATTCTCTCTCAGTTATAGCAGGAATTGGTTTTGCTAACTATGAAGGATTACCAAGTGGTCCATGTGTAGATGTAAATGAGCAAGAGGCATTCGCAGTAGTTTATCTAAATGAAATTACTGCCACTAACCTACAAACATCTGGTACCCTGGGTGGAAGTGGAATTAGTAACTGTATTGGTACATTTGATATCACAGGTGGTTTTCCTGAATTTGATTCTAATGAATCTTATGATATAAATATTACACTTAATGGAAATCCAACTGTTACTGGTCTATTGGTTAGTGTAATTAACGGTATGGCTAAATTTCAAATTTTTGAACCTGGTTTATATGATATTTCAATCACAGATGGAAAAGCTTGCCCTGCCATTTTCCAAATGGATATGTCTGGGTGTACAGCATTAGGAACAAACATTCCAGATCTAACTGCACTCCCTGCCTCAACTGTTTGTGTTCCATTTTATGCACAGAACTTTACAGATATTTTTTCATTTCAATATTCTATTCATTGGGATCCGACAATCTTGTCGTTTGCAAATACAAATTTTGTAAATCCTGATTTGAACAATCTTGATTTACTTTTCGGTACAGTTGGAACTGATGCTTTAACAACATCATTCTTTTATCTATCAGGAGGAGCTGCATCCTTAACAGTACCAGATGGCGACATTCTTTTTGAAATATGTTTTAATGTTCTTGGCCCTGTAGGTTCGACGAGTCCAATAACTATAGATGGAAACCCAACAATCATTGATGTCTATGATGGAGGAAATGTTTATTTAGGATTTGTTCCGATGGCAGGTTCTGTAACTGTAGTGAATCAATCTCTTTTTAACATTACCATTATCCCAAATAATGTAAGTTGCAACGGCCTGTTAGATGGAAGTATTGATTTTTCAATAAATATTCCAAGCAATGGTAACGCCCCTTTTAGTATTGGATTTTCAGAAGTGGGTAATCCGACTAATAGTGGATCAATTACTGGAATCAATGATGGTGAAATGGTTACCCAACCTGGGTTACCAGCTGGAACATATGCCCTAACCATTGCAGATTCAAGTACTCCGCCCGTTGTAGATTTAGATACTATAATAATTGATGAACCACCAATTCTTGGATCCAGCATCTCTGTTTCACAACCTATTTTGTGTTTCGGGGATACTAATGGTTCGTTTACTGCTGATGTAATTGTTGGTGGTGTAATTCTTTCTAACCCTGGTCCAGAATATACATTTTTATGGACACCTGGAAATATTACCACTCAGACTATTTCATCAGTTGATCCCGCTTTAGGAACATACTCAGTTACAATAACGGATGGAAATGGTTGTGAAGCAATAGCAAGCACTACCCCTTCACAACCTTCTGATTTAACAGTAGGCGTAATGGTTACAGATGCTGCATGTTCTGGAATTGATAATGGTGAAATTGAAGCAATTGGAACAGGGGGTGTTACTGCAGGAACTTATTCCTATGCATGGAGTACCAACCCAACACAAACCACTCAAATCGCTACCAATCTCGGAATTGGAACATATACTGTTACTATTACAGATGATAACATGTGTGCAGCAACTGCCTCAGCTATTGTAAGTGCAGCAACTATTATTTTTGCTAATTCAGTTGCTTCTAATGTTCAATGTAATGGAGCAAATGATGGAGCAATCTTTCATGCTCCAATTGTAATTGGAACGAATAATGGAGGTTACTCTTACCAATGGTCTCCAAATATTTCAACGATAAGTAGCGGTTCACCGCTTACTCCAGGAACATATACAACGACAATTACTGATGCATTAGGTTGTAATATTGATACAACAATTACCATTTCAGAGCCTGTCGCTTTAATGATTGATGGAATAGTAAATACAACAGATGAAACATGCGCTGTAGGAGGAAATGATGGAACAGCATCTGTAATTGTGACTGGAGGAACACCTCCTCAAAATGGAAATTATACTTACACTTGGAGCTGTTGTATTGGTGTAGATGCTAATTCTGTAAGTAATGTTCCTCAAGGAAATTATATTGTTAATATAGAGGACGATAATAATTGTAGCGTTACTGCTCCATTTACTATTAATCCCCCAACACCTCCTATAATTATTTCCTTTGATTCGATTTCTGTACCCTGCCCTACTTCTACAAATGGAGAATTGACTGTTAACACAATTGATGGAAATACACCAATTACAAGTTACTCTTGGACTTTTCCAAATGGATCAAATTCTAATGGCCAAACTATAAGTAATCTAGGTCCAGGGACATATACAGTAACTGTTACTGCAGCCGATGGTTGTGTAGCCATTGATTCTGCAACACTCTATGCCCCTGAACAATTAATGCTAGTTCAACCTTTACCTACTAATCCAAACTGTTATGGTGAAAGTAGTGGAACCGCAGCAGTCCAAATGTCAGGAGGATCAATGCCTTATGCATATCAATGGTCAGATGGATCAATGAATTCTGCTGTTCCTGGTCTGGAAGCTGGAACATATACTGTAACCATAACTGATGCTAATTTATGTGACCAAATTGTGACTGAGGTGATCTTAGAAGATCCAGATAGCATTACAATTGTTTTTACCGACATCACACCAGTAAGTTGCTTTAATCAACTTATAAATTGTGATGGAGGAGCAACTGCCTTAGCTTCTGGTGGAAATGCACCTTCTGCTATTTATACTTTTAACTGGTCTTCTGGCGAAATCGAAGTAGATATGAGTAGTACGGCAAGTCAACTTTGCCAAGGTATGCAAACGGTTGTGGTAACGGATGAAAATAATTGTTTCAACATTGGAACCGTAGAAATACCTTCTCCAGTACAATTAGGCTTTAACCCACCAGTCCTAAATCAACCAAGCTGTAATGGTAACTCAGACGGTTCTATTACTGCAAATGGATCTGGGGGAGTTCCTGCCTATACTTTTTTATGGGACAATGGGACTACCGATATAACTTTGGCGAATATTCCAGCTGGTGATTATCCAGTAACGGTTACAGATATGAATGGATGTGAATTTGATACGATTTTTACACTAGGTGAACCGGATATTTTAATCGCTTTTACTAGTAATACAGGAAATGTAACTTGTAGTGGAGAATCAGATGGTTTTATTCAAGTTGATTTTACTGGAGGAAATGGAGATCCAATGACTTATACTTGGTCTGGAGGATTGAGCAGTACAACAAATTCTGCAACTGAACTATCTTCTGGAGTTTATACCGTCACTGTATCAGACGTTAATGGTTGTTCAGCTGAAGTAAGTCAAGTAATCACGGAGCCAATTCCAGTTTTCGGATTTATTCCAACTCCAGATGAACCAATTTGTAATGGTGACCAAACTCTTCTTACTGTAGAAACTGCTGGAGGAGGAGTTGGTGGACCTTATACTTTCTCTATTGATGGTGGACCTGCACAAAATATTGGAACTGCGATTAGCGTCTTTGCTGGAAATCATGTAATTGAAATTTCTGACGGAAATGGTTGTACTTATACCGAAAATCTTTTCATCAATGAGCCGCCAGCTATTATTGTAAATCTTGGCCCCGATGTAGAAATTCAATTAGGAGAGTCACTTCAATTAAATGCAGTTTTATCAGGAAGTAATGTGCCGATTGATTCAATCATTTGGACACCTATGATTTTTGATTCAATCTCTTGTTTGAGTTGTCTAAATCCAACGATATCTCCTCTTGATGATCAAACTTATACTGTTGAAATTTTTGACATTAATGGATGTAATGGAAGTGATGATATTTTTATAGAAGTTGATAAAAATAGAAATGTTTATATACCAAACGTTTTCACTCCAAACGGAGATGGATACAACGATGAATTCCAAGTATTCTCTGGCCCTGGAGTTACACAAATTAATTCAATGCAAATATATGATCGGTGGGGAGAAGTGGTTTTCCAAAGAACCAATTTATCACCATCAGCATTCCCGGATATAACAAATGGTTGGGACGGACGATTCCAAGGGAAAATTATGAACCCTGGTGTTTTTATATATCTAATTGAAGTATCTTTTGATGATGGTATAACTTTGTTATATCGAGGTGATTTAACTTTGCTTCATTAAGAATGATTAATTTATTGTAAATTAAAAGGAGTAGCCTGATTTTCATTAACTGATAATCAGGCTACTCCTTTTTTACAATCCATTTATCACAAAGAAACATTTAGTCTCTCTATCGATTCTAACTTTCTATTACTTTATTTGATATTCCCATCGGTTTAGGAAAAGTAAAAAAGAATGTGGACCCATTCCCATATTCTGAATCTACCCAAATCTTTCCTCCCATTCGTTGCATGATTTTATGGCAAATCGCTAGCCCTATACCTGTTCCTTCATAATCAGTTTGAGCATGTAATCTTTGAAAGATAACAAAAATTCGTTCTTTATATTCTTCCTTTATTCCAATTCCATTATCTTTTATAGCTATTAAATATTCCTTCTCTCTTTCTTCACTTTTAATTGAAATTTCAGGAAATGTATCTTTGTTTCTAAACTTAATCGCATTTAGTATAAGATTTTGAAACAGCTGTGAAAGTAACGACGATATTCCTAAAATGGAAGGTAACTCATCCACTTCCAATTTAGTGTTAGTCTCTTCAATCAACAACCTCAAGTTAGCTTGACAAATTAAAAGAGTATCATTCAAGTTGATCACCTTTAATTCTTGTGCTCCTCTACCTACCGTCGCATACTTTAATAATCCATCTAGCAAATTATTCATTCGTTCTACCCCATCAGTAACATAATGAAAATAGGCTTGAGTATTGTCATCTATATCAGAGGCATATTTCCTATTGATAATTTGAGTGTAACTACCTATCATCCTTAGCGGCTCTTTCAAATCATGTGAGGCAACGTAGGCAAATTGTTTTAATTCTTCGTTCACCTGTGTCAATTGTTCGTTAGCACGTTCTACCTCTTCTTGTTTTTTTAACAGCATAGCTTGTAATTGATTCGCTTGAGTCAATGCTTCAATCTGTTGTTCCTTTTCCCTAGTAGCAAATGTAATTTCTTGATCTAATATTTGGCGATTCCTTTGTTTTTTCAAATAATCCTCTTGCTTTTCTGCATATAAACTTTTGAATTGAAAAGCATTTTCAAAATCCTTTTTATCTTTATAAAATTCAGCTAGCAACCGATAACAAGCAATTTCATTTTCCTCATTCCTTACCTTTTTAGAAATTTCTACTCCTTCTTTTAAATGTAAAATTGCTATTTCAAAATCTCCAGAATGATGGGCTAATTTTGCAAAATTTAATACATTGATAGACTTTGCATTGACGTCTCCCAAATCCTCTAATAACTCATTCGCTCGGTCTGAAAAACTCATCGCAGTCTCAAAATCGTTCTCCGCACAACTTAATTTCCCTAAATGGGCTAAAGCCAAAGCAATCATTTCGGTATATTGAATTTTTTCAGCAAGTGCCAAAGATTTTTGGAAATGCTTTTTACTCTCCTTGTAAGATTTCTCTTCAAAATGTATATTCCCAATATTATTAAAAATGATAGTTTTCGTTGTATCTACCAACACTTGATCATATTTTTCAACTACCGCTTGGTAATTACTTAATGATTCCTTTGGGTTAAATAACCTAGCGTAAATAGTTCCCAGGTTTATTAAATTTTGAGCAGTCTGACGGTCAAATTGAATGGTTTTAGATTTTTCTAAACTAGAATAAAAATATTCAATCGCAGATTTATAGTCTAAATTTGTTGCATAATAAATACCTAAATTACTTGTCGCTATAATTTCTTTTTCAATATCTCCATGTGCTTGACTGATCGATAAAACTTCTTCTCCGTATTCAAGTATTTTATTATAATCTTGCTGCTTGATTCGGATTTTGCAAAGCAAGTTATAGGCCTTAGCTTTTAAGATTGGTTTTTCTATTCCCTTTAACAACGTCAAGCTTTTATTAGTTAATTTAGCTGCTTCACTAAATTGATTTTTCAATATAAAAACCTGAACCTTAGCTAATAGAGATTGGACTATCCCTGAAATATTATTTTCCTTTTGACCTTTTTGAAGTGCTAATTCAGCATATTTTTGAGCTTGCCCTACATCTATTTTCAACAAATAAATCTCACTCTTTGCCAAAAAGAAGTGCAATATTTCATTTTTATCTATCAACGATTCATCTATGGTATCTAGAACTTCAAAAGCCTTGAAAAAATATTGGTTATCTCCACCAAAGTGTCCTATTGTGCCATAAATTTTTGAAATAAATATTTTGGAAGATATTACCTGTTGTATAGATTTATTTTCCTTAGCTTGATTCAAAATAACTTTAGCTGAATCCAATGCTACTTTTAAATCTTTTTGTAAAAAAGAAATTTTAGATTTTTCTAAGGTTGGAATAATCGGCAGGGTGTTCATTGGAATAAAGGGATTTGTAGACTATAAAAATTATGTATTACCTCAATTTAAAACAAGTAATCTTTTATCTATTAAATAATTACTACTGAGTAGTATCCTTTTTCTCTACTGATACTTGCTTTGGTTTTTCTCTCTCAGTATCTACGATTCCGTGTAATTCTAATTTTATAGATCTTCTATAATTTGTTAAAACCTTAATTGTAGGAACTTGCCTCCCAAGTTTTCCAGCACTTTTAAAGGTAACTGAAATACTACCTTCCTCACCTGGAGCGATATTTTTTTTTGGATAAATAGGAACAGTACAGCCACAAGAAGGCTCAACCCTTTCAATAATTAAGTCATCATTTCCAACATTTTTAAAATGAAAATCATGTTTAACCTCATCCCCTTGCATTATAAAACCAAAATCAAATACTTTTTCTGGAAAATACATTTTGGCTCTTTTCTTAGGTATTTTTTTGATTATTTTCTTTTCCTCTTTTTTAGTAACACTTTTTCTCAATTCTACCCTTTCTGCTATCTCTCCTTTAGGATATTCCTCTTTTTTTGCAGTTACTCCAGTCGCTTTTTCAACATCCTCATTAGAAATTACTACGACTTTTCGTTTATTTAGAATTACCGCTTCATCAGAATTATCATTTGCTTTATGATTAGAGGAATTACCTTTACCGCAAGAACCAAATAATATCATGATTGAAAAAACTAAACTCAAGGATTTGAGTACTCTTTTGATTTGTATCATAAAAAATTGCCTTTAGGGGAATTGAGATTATTTTCATTCCCCCAAAAATAGTGATTATTGAATTATTATTGGAAAATAATGGAATTAAATAGCAGTATTACATTAAACCGTTTTACTAGTTTTTCTGTAAAAACTAGTAAATACCATCTTCTAATTATTGCCACTTTACCCGTAATAGTTTTTCCAAAAAAAATCACGTTTTACATCCACTTGGATATAAAACGTGATTTTTTTATTCAGAGAATTATCTTTTAGATTTTATTTATCAAATAAAATCATCACCTCAGAACCGTCAGGCTTCCTAATTCTATTTTTTCTTCACCCTGACAATTATAAACAATACGATAAACGCAGACTCCCGGATTTATCTTTTTCCCATTAAAATCTCCCGCCCATTGATCAAAAACATTTTCAGTATAAAATACTCTACCTCCCCATCGGTCAAAAATTTCAAATGAAATAAAATTAACAATAGCATATGGATTACTAATAAAATATGTATCATTCACTCCATCTCCATTAGGTGTAAATGCTTCTGGTAAAAGTATATTATCACAATTCAAGCTATCCGCATCAATCACCCGAATACTAATGGTATCTCTTGCTATACAACCTCCTATGGAATCAGAATCAATTATCGATAAAACATAAGTCCCATCTTCTGGAGGTGAAATCGTTGCATTGGGATTAGTTGGGTCATCTACTCCATAAAATGGATCTGCTGGAGACCAACTAAACTCATCTGAACAAGTTGGACTAGTAAAAATATCAACTGAAGTGCCCTCAATAATTAAAGTGTCTCTTCTATTACCAATCAAATCTGCATCATAGGCGAACTCTTCGACCTCAGATAATGGAACCGCACGATTATATACTCGCAAATCATCTATATATCCTGAAAATGGAAAGTCTACTGTTCCGGCACATGGTCCATAACCCAATATAAATTCTTCTTCATTTTTTGGATTCAAAATCCCAACAGTGGGCTTTTCGCCAATTAATACACCATCTGCATAAAAGGAAACGCGATTGCCTTTTTTGATCAAAACGATATGGTGCCAGCATCTATCATCGTTTAATTTTCCTGCTATTGTAACATTCTTAATTGCATCTTCTCCTACGAAAGCAGTTATAAAATTTGTAGCTCCTGTGTACCGAATAGAAATGCCATTATCATCGTTACAGTTCGCCATTTTTGAAAGAATTGTCCGATTACCATTATAATCTGTAACTTTAAAAAACATGCTTATCGTAAAATCATCATCATCAAAATAATTATCATAATTACCTATCAACAAAATTTTATCTTCAAACTCCATTCCACTCATAGAAGGTGATTCATATGATCCTTCCATCACTAATGCTGAATCCTTTACACCACAAGCACAACCAATTCCATTGGCAAATCCAGTTTGAAAATCAGGAAATGCAGAATTATTAATTCCAGTTACGTCGACAATATCACCACATTGGTCAAACGTAAAATGTGCTACTAACCCGCTTTGAGCATTGATCTGGAAGCTTAGAAAAACCAGAATAAACAAGGAAAAATATTTCATCGACAATTGATATTTTAAATTTTTATGGTGCCCTCTTTTTTTTACAAAAAACGCTATTAACGCCCTGGACACTGACTATATTTAGACTTTCTTTCCAACCAAATAAAAACGATTATTATTAATTTTTTATTGGAAAAAATCAGCGTTATAAATAATCTGTTCTAATTAGTAGAAAAAAGGGCAAAAATTAACCCTCTTTCTATTTTTTTGAAAATTGTTAGTAATGTTTATTACTCAAACTACGAACCAAAAAGGTCTCCTAGACCACCTAATCCTGGAGGCATCATATCTTTCATCATTTTTTGTGACTCAATAGCTTCTTGTTCTACTGCTCTTTCTAAAACTCTGTTAATCGCCCCCATCAATAGATCTTCTAATTGGTCCATATCTTCCAAATCAATTGCTTCTTTCTTGATTGAAATATTGGTGATTTCTCGATTAGCATTAGCAGTTACTTGAATAGATCCATCAGCTTCTTCAGTCAAAATAATAGTGCTTAACTTTTCTTTCATCGCGTTTTGCTTTTCCTCCATATTTCCTAAAATATCTCCAAACATTATTTTTATTTTTTAGATTAACAATAGACATCCGACAATTCCTGACGAAAAAGTATCGTTTGATTTTTTAATTAAAATTTGATAATACAATTTTATACAAAGGTAGTTGCTTTGATTGGAATAAATAAATTTAAGGATTTGATTTTTCGCAAACCGATTTAAGTAATTCTCCCATTAAAAAACCTCAACAAGGCATGACCTATACTAAAATATACAATCAGAATATATTTTTTCAATTGGAGTCAATGAATAGATTGTCTCTACTTCTTGCTCTGAAATTGCTCGATCATATACTCTCACTTCATCTAAAATTCCCTTAAACCGTTGCACCTTCCCGTCAAGACAAGGAGAGTTAGAAAATGACAAAATGGCATCATTACTCAAATCTACTCCACTACATCTCATAACAGACTTTTGCAAAATACCATTGATATAGGAATGTGCTTCTTGACCTTCTCGGACTAAGGTGATGTGATACCAACCTCCTCCTTCTATGTCTAAAGAGATGTCTTTGTATTTTTTATATTCATTTTGTTGCACTGATGTTTCAATCTTTTTCTGATTTCTATTTAGTAAGAAATCCAAAACGAAATCTTTTCCACAATTTTCTCTTTTACTAAATAGGCTTTGTTGATAAAATGAATATTGATCTGTTCGAATAAAATAACTCAGAGTGAAATCAGAGGTCGTAAAATACCGATTGACTATACCATGAAATTCTATGTAATCATTGATACCATCCAAAAGCAAACCATCATTTTCAATTCCACACCAACAAGTTATTTCACCAAAAAGTAATCCATCAGAACCATTTCCGCTGATATCACGAGCATCACAATCATTAAAATTATAATGAGCTACTAAACCATCTTGAAGGGAAATTGTCTCTGAATTATCTACAAAAGAAAGATGAAGAATTGTCAAAAGAAAAAAGAAGAATGTTTGTTTCATGGTTTAAGTATTTCTAATTAAGATACTAGAAATACTCTATTTATCAAAATACTCAATCGCTTTCCTAACACTTCCATACTTTTCCAACAATGCTTTTGCATCAATTCTAGAAACACCAATTTCATTTTGAATAATATTAATTCCACGCTCCCACAATTTATCATTGGATAATCGCATGTCGACCATCTTATTCCCTTCTACCCTACCCAATTGAATCATTACCGATGTACTAATCATATTAAGAACCATTTTTTGAGCTGTTCCAGCTTTCATTCTTGAACTTCCTGTAATGAACTCTGGACCGACAATAACTTCAATTGGGAAATCCGCTGCACCTGCTAATGGACTTTCCAAATTACACGTAATACAGCCTGTGACGATTCCATTCTTTTGAGCATCTCTTAATCCATGAATAACATAAGGAGTTGTGCCACTTGCGGCAATGCCAATTATTATATCTTTTTCATTTATTTGATATTTAGCTAAATCCTTCCAAGCCATTTCCTTATCATCTTCTGCATTTTCTACTGCATTTCGAATAGCAGTATCTCCTCCTGCAATTAAACCAACAACCCAATCAGCAGAAATGCCAAAAGTGGGAGGACATTCCGATGCATCCAAAATACCAAGTCGGCCACTAGTCCCTGCTCCTAAGTAAAATAATCGTCCACCATTTTTCATATTCTGCACAATGATGTTTACAAGAGTTTCTATCTGTGAAATAGTTTTTTTCACAGCGAAAGCTACCGTTTGATCTTCAGCATTAATGTTTTCCAATAATTCCTGTGTAGACATCTTTTCTAAATGTTGATATTTAGAGTTTTCTTCTGTAATTTTTACCATAAAAAAAAAGTTATACTTTAAAATACGAAATTGAACCGATTTAGTTATTTATCTTTGAATTAAAATTCATTTTTAATGACAAAATATTTTTTCACGTTCTTACTTTTTCTTTTTTTGCAAAAAAATCTAATTGCTCAAAAACTAATTAATTGGGGTTATTTAGGTGATGTGAAATATGAAGTAAAATACTCAGAGGAATTGGGATACAATTTGCACATTGCCACTTTTGGAAAATCAATTGCAGACCTCGATGGGAAAGAGGTCATCATTTCTGGACATATGATCCCACTAGATCCAATGGGTATTTCTTATGTCTTGTCGCAAAACCCAAATTCAAGTTGTTTCTTTTGTGGTGGAGCAGGGCCAGAAACGGTATTGGAATTAGAACTAAAGCCAAGTGCTATTAAAAGGTATGAAGTTGATTCTGTGGTAGAATTTAAAGGTGTTTTAAAGTTGAACAAAATTGATGATAAACATCTCACCTATGTCTTGCTAGATGCTGAACCTAATTAAATTGATACTTAACCATTCAATTTAACCAATCTTCCTTTCCAAATCTATTTTAATATCTATGGCTAACGACCCCTCATTACCCATAGCTTGCGTTCTATATGAGGAACATGTTCTCAAAATGAGAACACTAGATTTCATATTGAGAACTTGGCATAGTATTAGCTAATAATATAATACGTGGCTTTTAATTCCCCCCTAAAAGTTTTCGTTCCAAAGATTATCTGCTGAAACAGAATTCAATCAGAAATGTGAGATTCTGTTTCGCAGTAATTTTTTCGGAAACAGACACGTCTTTGTTCAAGATATTACCTGCCAAAAACTTACACATCCTTATTTAATTATTTTAAACATTATAAAACAATACATTTATGGGGATAACAATAAAAACAATTATAATTTAATGAATATAAGTGCTACAGAGAATAAATGTTTTTTAGTATCTACCGACTCCAAATTTTATCAATCCCTAACTTCCCTAATTCCTTCAAGATTTGAATTAATTGTATTTGAAAACTTTGACTTATTATTTAAAGAGGATCTTAATCGACCATGTGCGATTTTTATAGATTTAGAAGATAAAACTGAAGATGTAAACCCCTTTTTAGAAAAGATATTGGGTTATTATAAAAATGTTTCAATTATCCTTATATCAAAAAAGGATAATATTACCGATTTTAATGTTTCACTCAAACCTAATATCTATAATTACTATTCCAAAGAAGAACTGACTAGGAAAAGGCTTTATTTTTTATTAAAAAACATAAGCCAAAATAACAATCTTCAAAATAGATTAGAGAAACTCGACACCAAAATGCACCATGTAATTGTTGAAAAAATGGTGTATTCTTGTTCTATTATGCAACGAGTAGCTATACTAGTTAACAAAGCCAGTTCTTCGGATATCCCTTGTTACATTTCGGGGAAAAAGGGAACTGGTAAAGGTACAGCAGCATATTTAATACATCATCTTTCAAATAAAAGATCATTTCCATATTTCAAACTTAATTTTGGTAACATTAAATATGAAGAATTGGAAAAAGAGGTTTTTGGATATGAAAATTACAAAAATCAAATATTCCAAGCAGGAAAACTAGAATTAGCAAGTGGAGGCTCAATATATCTTGAAGAGGTTCATTTAATGCCTTTGAAATTTCAAGCTAAAGTATTAGACGCCATTAAATCTGGCTATTTCCAAAGGATTGGAGGAAGCGATGACATTGAATTAAATATTCGATTTATTACCAGTACCTCAAAAGATTTATTCTCAGAGCTAGATACAGGAAATTTTTTAGAAAGTCTGTACTATCGGTTAATGGGCTTAACAATCAATATTCCTCCATTAAAGGATAGGGGTAACGATATTATTCTACTGGCTACCAAAATAATGAATGATTTTTTTGAGAGAAATAATTTTAATAAAAAAGTATTATCAAAAAAAGCTAAACAAAAACTTCTTTCTTATTCATTTCCTGGAAATATTAAAGAGCTTAAATCTATCATTGAGAGAGCAATAGTTTTGGCAGATGAAAGTATTATTTCTGAGGAAGATATTGAATTTGGTAATTCGTCAACACAAATTAGTTTTTTAGAACAAACCCTTACTTTTGAAGAATACAAGTCAAAAATTATTCATCACTTTTTAGAAAAGTATGATAACGACATTCAAGTTGTTTCATCAAAGTTAGACATTGGGAAATCAACCATATATCGGATGTTAAAATCTGAAAAAGAAAAAAATGCAAATAAAATGACCTGGTTTGATCTAATCTAAAATACTCTCTTTTTTATTGTTTATCCATTAAACAGGAGACATTTTCAATTGATTTAAAAATGTCTCCTGTTTTTATGTCAATCAAAATGTAGCCTATTTTACATTTTGTTTAATCTTTTTTTAATTTTGTTAAACAAAATTAAAATCCCTGTGTTTCACCTTCATAATTAACAATTTAAATCAAATCAAAAAAAATTATCAAGATGAAAAAAAATCTTTCGTTCCTAGGATGGGCCTTACTAATGACAATACCATTTCTATTTGTTGCTTGTGGCGACGATGATGATGATAACACATTGCCAATTAATGATCCAAAGAATATAGTTGAAATAGCAGCAGGAGATACTCAATTTAGCACTTTAGTAGCTGCGCTAACACAAGCAGATCTAGTTTCAGTTCTTGAAGGACCTGGACCATTTACTGTCTTTGCCCCAACAAATGCAGCATTTACTGCAGCAGGGATTGATCTGAACTCGATTTCAGATGAAGCTCTAAAAGAAGTATTGTTATATCACGTGCTAGGCGGCGCTAAAATTACTTCAGCTGATATTGCAGACGGTCAGACTTATGCCTCAACAGCTTCAACTTATGGACCAGGAGATACACAACTATCTATGCTTATCGAAAAAGGAGCTAATGGTGTTGTAATAAATGGAAACACAAATGTATCTACAGCAGATGTGGATGCAACCAATGGTGTAATACACATTGTCGATCAGGTAATTTTACCTTTAGATGTAGTTGGACATGCTGCTGCAAACAGCAATTTCACAACTTTGGTGGGTGCATTAGGAGCTGCTGATGCAGGCCTTGTTGATCTTCTACAAACTGACGGTCCATTTACAGTGTTTGCTCCATTGAATAGTGCATTTGCTGCAATTCAATCTACAGTTGATGGGTTAACAACAGAACAATTAGCCAAAGTCTTGACATATCATGTTGTTGCTGGCGCTAATGTAAAATCTACGGACTTATCTAACGGGCAAGAAGTTACATCGGCGAATGCTGATGAAAAATTCACGATAAATATAGATGGATCGGTAACAATTACTGATGCAGCAGGAGGTACTTCAACAGTTGTTCTGACTGATGTTCAAGCAACTAACGGTATAATTCACGTATTGGATTCTGTGATAATACCTGGAAACTTATAATTCATACTAATATAATTCGATCCTAAATGAGCCATTCCTTAGTTCCGAATGGCTCATTTTTTTATCCAAGACTTTCTTTTTTATCCTTTTCTATTTGTTTGTCAGACCCTGATGAATAAACTGCTTTGACTACAGCGATTATTCCAAATATAATCAGTGCTAATCCGCCTAATAAAACAAACACCGCCAAAATTTCATTGCCTGCGCAAGCAAGAGAACATGATAAACCTAAAACTAAAAATCCAACAAGGACTGCTACTATTACAGATAACACTATAAGTAAACCTTTCTCCGATCTAGTTCTTTCTTTCCCTGATTTTCTCAACTGTCTAACATTCTTTCGGATTCTTTTTTGAAGTTGTCGCTTTGCTTTTCGAATTAATTTCCTTTTACTCTTTTTTTCTACCACATTATCTTTTTTTATATCAAGAGCAATAGTTCTAGCAGAATATTCTTGCATCTGATTTTGTGGAGCAAAAGCAGATTGGGAAGAATAGTTGCCAATAAAAACCATAAATATAGCAGCACTTATCATTGCAACAAACTGCCATATTTTTTCTCGAAAAAAAGTTCTTCTGAAAATTCCACTCTGCACATATTTCATAGGATAGAATATATATGCAATCAAAAATAAAGCTCCGGAAAAATAAGTTAATCCAAAAGGAAAAATTATTTTTTCTGTATAAAATAAAGCTCCAACATAAAATAAAAAATACGATAATAAAATATGCAAAATTATTGTTACACATATTGCTTTATTCCTATTACGCTTGGCCCAAATAGATAGATTTTTCATAAATATTATTTTTTGATATTATATGTCAATATTGCAAGCTACTAAAAATTTCTCTTATGACTAATGAAAGTTACTGATATCAATGGAATAAAAATATAAAATAAAAGGTTCTCTACAAAATTTTAAAATTTAGAAGCAATTTCTAATAACCTATATTCTCAATAGCATCATTTTAACACTTGGAAATTTCAACATCAAGAATATTTTCTATTCTACCTTGATGCATGATATGACCAGTAACGGGAACCAAATGATCTACCAAAAAATACATATTTTAACTATTATCATTTTAGTGCCTAACATTTTCTTCGAAGGTAACATGCTCAGTTTAAGAAATTAGTTCTTATAATTTTTGTTAAAAAAAAGCATCATTAGCATAATATTCGGAAAGAACTTCTTTCAAATTTGAAAGTTCCGTGATGGGTGGATTTATCCAACACACCGCCAACGTTACTTATTTTTAAAAAACTGTTATAAAAGGAATGGTATTAAGAAGATTTTGTCGTAAGAAATTTACCTTGGCAAAGTGTTTAGTATAGTAATCCTATTAGGAAATAATTTTTTAGAAAGTTATGATCTAAAATATAAATAATTCTTATCGTTCTGCAATAGATTTAAACTAATAATGAGAAAAGATATTGGTCTATTTTGACTGACCAACTATTAAGGAGGATTGCAACTTTTATAAAATATCTTGTTTTCTTAATCAAATTGCTTTCTCCTTTTAGGACTATCTCTAACAGACCACCACTTGCTATTCACCCAACTCAAATAATTGACTATTCAAAAAAGCAATAAAATCTTTAACTGCTAATTGTGCCTCTTTATTTTTTTTGGAAAAGTCAATTTGGTTTTCTCTAAGGAAACTAGATTTACGGATGAGAAGAGGTAGATTATTTTTCAAATAAAAATAATCTTTTGAATAAGTTAAAATGGCATATTCTAATTTTTCTTTAGAGGGGTTTCTAATCATACTTTTTGCTGAGGAAAAATAGACTGGAATTCCACTCAGGTTATTTATGGTCTCAGAAAAATCTACTTTATTAGATAATTTTGACTTTTCTATTTTTGATTTTAAAACTTGAATAATTGAGAAGACTTTTATCGAATCAATTAATCCTTGATTATTATTTTTTCTCAGGTCATATTTATGCCGATTAAAAATTTCAAATCTCTCTTTTATATTTCTATTTTCCCTACTTAAATTTTTATTTTCAAATTGAATAAATTTGACCAAAGGTAAATGACTCTTAGCTTCAATTCCTTCTAACGTTTCAAAAATATAAGAATTAGCACTATGCTTGCTCAATAAATACTCTACCCCATATTCTTTTTTAATTACCTCTAGTTCTCTTCCAAAATCGGCATCTTTTAATTTTTGACAACCAAAAAACAATACAATTACAAATAAAAACACTCTTTTTTTCATAAACTATTTTCTTTTCTCGCTTAAATAACCTCAGAGAGTTATCCCAGTACTAATGCAGAAATACAATCCTCCCGTATCTTCCAGATTTCATCTAACGAATATTCTACATCATTTTCTAAAATCCACTTTTCCAAAAAATCACGATGCAATTCAACTTTAAACTCACCAATCTGACTAGGCTGGATTTCTATTTCTAACAATAAACTTTCAAATGGTGATGTCTCTGTTTTTACTTCTCGAGTAATGTCAATTTTTTCGTTTTCAAAAACTAAATAGGTGTGAGCCTCAGGTATAAATTCTAATTTACTTTTTTCCAAAATTCTTCCCACTCCTGGCGTATTTTTCTCATTCATTTGATAAACCCCAAGCATCAATTTTAACTCCTTAAAATCGTTTTCTAAGGCTAAAGCTGCTAACGTAGCATGTTTGGTACTGCACACACCACATTCTTCTGATAAGACCAAAGTCAAATCTTCTTTTGATGAGTTTCGACGATATGGTAATTTAAAAATATAATCTACCGCTTCGTGAAAATCAACAATAGTCAAATCCCGACAATGCCGTGAAAGAGGTGTGTCAGCTTTAATTAAAAAATCAGGAATTTTCTTTATCATTTATTCTTTTTTCATTGCTCAATGAAGGTAAAAAACTTTACTTTTGCAAAGTTTTAAAATGAGTTTTTTTATTAAAAATGTTTTAAAATTTATTTTGTAACTCAAACATAATTATGACTTTAGAGCAACAATCAATCAAGGCAACAAATTTCAAATTCAAAAATCAAACAAACTTTTACAAAGGAAAGGTAAGAGATGTATATACAATTCAAGATAAATTAGTGATGGTAGCATCCGATCGAATCTCCGCTTTTGATCATGTTTTACCGCGTGCAATTCCGTTCAAAGGACAAGTACTTAATCAAATTGCTTTACATTTTTTAAATGCAACGAGCGATATCGTTCCCAATTGGGTGGAAGCAACTCCTGATGCAAATGTTGCAGTTGGAATTGCCTGTGAACCATTTAAAATTGAGATGGTCATTAGAGGATATTGCGTTGGTCATGCATGGCGAACTTATCGATCTGGGGAAAGAATATTGTGTGGTGTAACCATGCCCGAAGGAATGAAAGAAAATGATAAATTTCCAGAACCAATTATTACACCTGCCACCAAAGCAGAAGAAGGACATGATGAAGATATCTCCAAAGAAGAAATTATCACGCAAGAAATTATAAGTGAAAAAGATTACATTCTATTAGAAAAATATACCCGCGAACTATTTCAAAGAGGAACGGAAATGGCCTCAAAGCAAGGTTTAATTTTAGCAGATACAAAATATGAATTTGGGAAGAAAGATGGAAAAATTATTCTGATTGATGAAATTCATACGCCGGATAGTTCTCGATATTTTTATTCAGAAGGATTTGAAGACCGACAAGCTAGTGGTGAGAAGCAAAAACATTTATCGAAAGAATTTGTGAGAGAATGGCTAATTGAAAATGGATTTCAAGGTTTAGATGGTCAAACAATGCCAGAAATGACCGATGAATTTGTACAAAATGTGTCTGATCGGTACATTGAATTATTCGAAAATATAACAGGTGGAAAATTTAAAAAAGCAAATACTGAAAATATTACAAAAAGAATTTTTAATAATACTGCTGAATTCTTGGAATGAGATATTTTTTAGTCTTAAATAAAAATAACTATAAAAACCATAAAAAGTGAATCACTTTTTATGGTTTTTTAATTTTAGCATAGTAAGTACTTTCAATTTAACGAACTACACTTACTGTCATTTTTCGATCAAATGATCCTTTGATGACGGGCGACTGCCGATTGGCAGTATAACTTTTAACATTGGTTGAAATAAAATCAAATAATTCGGTAACAGTTACAATTTTATCAATATTTCGATCTGCCTCTCCTTCCAACCCCCTAATCAAAAAATGACTAAACACTCCTTGTCTTAATCCACTTGACTCCAAAGAAATCTCTTCTAGTTTCGAGGATAGAATCAATGCTGTTCCAGCGTTAGATTGAGCTAACTTATTATAATATGTATTGATCACTTGTTCGTCTGAAAATTCATTATCAGGGCTTCCTCCTTTCATTGCCAAACCTCCTGAGTGACAAGCATCAGCAATACATAATTTATATTTAGCTGGACTTTGCTTTAGTATCTCATTAATTTCATCGTGAAATAGTTTATTATTATATCTGTCAAAGTCGATGGGTAAAAAACAATCTTTTAACCCATGACCGCTATAGTACATCAATACTAAATCATCTGGACCAGCATTCATAAATAATTCATTCATCGCTTTTTTGATATTCTTACGGGTAGCCTCTTCATCAATCAGCATTCTAATATTATCATCCCTAAGAGCACCACCTTCTGGACTCTTCAAAAAGGCATACATTCGATAAGCATCATCATCTGAATATTTCAAAACAGGCATATGAGTATATGTCGAAATCCCTATCACTAAGGCGTGTACTTTTATTTTAGAATTTTTCCTAATCTCTGCAAGAGTAGAAATTGTTTGTTCTACAACTGGTTCCTCAACCGGCAAAAATGAGGCTTTAACTGGCTCTTCTTGCCCTGTAAATGTTCCATCGTTCCAATACCCTTGAATTGGTGAACCATCTGATAAATATAGTGTACCGTATCCATTAAAACTTCCCTCTGACCATAGCCCTTCGTAAAATTCTCGATTAGAATATTGACAAACGCCTTGGCCATGTGGCATCTCATTTTTAAAGTAACCGGTATATTTGGCATTGCCTTCATCATAGATATAAGTCCCATGCCCACTAGTGCAGTCTCCTTCAATACAACCTTCTACCTCTCCATATTTCACTCCAAAATATTCGCCATTAATCCACTCTCCCATTGTTTCGTCTCCATCTACATGATAAACAATCCCAGATCCATGTTGGAAGTTATTCTTGAAACCTCCAACATATTTATCCCCATTAGGTAAACACCATTCTCCGAATCCATTGGTCAATCCATTGAAAAATGTTCCTTCATACATACTTCCATCTTCATAGAAATATATCCCTTCGCCATTATGACAATCGCCTTGAATACATTGTGAAAAACTTGGAATAGCATAGATTAGTAACACCGTAATGGTGCTCAAAAAATAATTTCTCATAGTGCAAAATTTTAGAAGACTTGAATTGGTGGGAGGGAAAAATCCTTGTCTTGTGGTAACTTATTATAGTATGTTATTTAATGTATATCAAATACATTACCAACTTTTTCAATTTAATAAAAAAACCTATATCTCAAGGTCGAAATATAGGTTTTCTGCATAAAAATTAACATTTATAGTTATCTACAAAAAACAATAACATGACAATTACATTAAATTAAAAAGAGTTTTACCATACTTTTTCAGCCCTCCCGTCGTCTATCCATTTGCTCCAGCGCTTGTTATATGTGTGCACTTTTTTAGTTACTCTTTCATCCTTATCCACTACTTCATTACCTTGGTTAACCCATTCGAAAATACTTCCATAAAGATTATAGACATTTTTGAACCCCATCTTTTTGAGTTTTTCCCCTACTTTTTCACTTCGATAACCAATAGAACAATACACTACAATTTGTTCATCCTTGTCAATCCCTTCAAGTTCAGTTCCTTCGATTTTTTTGTATCCAATTCTTTTTGCACCTTTAATGTGACTGACTTTAAACTCATTTTGACGTCGAGCGTCAAGCAAAACAACGTCATCCTGAATTTTTTTTAGCTCATCTACTCCCAAAATAGGAATAGTAAAACTGATAGTTTTTGATATCTTTTTATCAAAATCTTTGTTATTTACCTTTGGCCTATCTCCTGGTACTTGGGCACAACTAATTGTAGTCAATAACAAAAGCCAAAAAGGAATAAGGATGCTTTTCATATTCTTATTTTGCAAAAATAATTCAAAAAGGTAAACCTGTCAGTTATAAAACTGTTGCATTGCCTAATTAATTTTTGATGAAATAAATATTCTAAATACCTGAATCTGTTAACACCAGTTAGAAGTTACTTTAACCAACTTTTATAATAATCAGCATCCTCAATTCCTACTGCATATTCCGTCATCAATAGTGGTGCAAAAGTGTCTACCATCACAGCTAATTCACCCGTCCCTTTTTTCCCTATACTTTTCTCTACTGTTCCTGGATGAGGTCCATGTGGGATGCCTCCTGGATGTAAAGTTATCATCCCTCGTTCCACATGACTTCTGCTCATGAAATCTCCATCCACATAATACAACACTTCATCACTATCAATATTGCTATGGTTATACGGTGCTGGTATTCCATCAGGATGATAATCGTATAGCCTTGGAACAAATGAACAAATTACAAACCCACGTGCTGCAAAAGTTTGATGAACTGGCGGTGGTTGATGTACCCTTCCTGTAATCGGCTCAAACTCATGAATCGAAAATGCGTAAGGATAAACATATCCATCCCATCCAACTACATCAAATGGGTGACTCAAATAATGATAGGGATAAATATTATCTTGTTTTTTGATATGCATCAGAAAGTCTCCTTTTTCATCATGTGTTTCTAAAATATCAGGTTTACGAATATCTCTTTCACAAAAAGGGGCATGCTCCATCAACTGGCCAAAATTATTTCTGTACCGTTTTGGAGTAATGATAGGGCTCGATGATTCTACAATGAATAATCGATTATCTTCTGAGTTAAAATGCATCTGATATATTGTGCCTCTGGGTATAACTAAATAATCTCCATAGCCAAATGTAATATTTCCATACATCGTTTTCAATACTCCTGAACCCTCATGAACAAAAATTACTTCGTCGGCATCTGCATTTTTGAAATAATAATCAGTCATACTATGCCGAGGAGCTGACAAAATAATTTTGCAATCATTATTAACCAAAACTGGTTTTCGACTTTTTAAATAATCATCTTCTCGAGGTACATTAAAACCATGAAGGCTTCGATGTTTTAATTGTTTGTCAGAAATCAATTTTGGTGTAACTGAGTAAGGTTTTCCAACTTGTACAATTTGAGTTGGTGGATTACAATGATAAAGTAATGAGGCCAAATCACTAAATCCCTCTGTAGAGAATAATTGCTCAGAATACAATTCACCATTCGGTTTCCGAAATTGAGTATGCCTCTTTTTGGGGAACTCCCCTAAACTATAATAATGCATGATATAATTTTTACCAAATATAAAAAAAGCTTATTGTGAATACTTCACAAATAAGCTTTTTTTACAAATGAGTTCCATTAATTAAATTTAAATTAGGACTCTTCCTCTCGAACCGCCATTTTTTGAATGGCATCAATAATATTATCTATCGAATCAGGATAATTTACATATTTAATGTTGTTTTTATCTTTTCCCCAAATACTAATCGTGACTACTTTTTTTCGAGTACCATATGCTACCACAACGCGCAAAGGAATTGGTGTTGGTTTTTTTGCCTTCCTTTTTTGGCAAATCACATCATCACAATCATAAGTTATTTCTGTTTCAAAAAAATTTTGATTGATAATAAATTCTGCAAAAGCCTCCAACTCATCTCTAGGAATATTTTTTTTTGTTACCACCAATCCTTGGTTAACACTCTTAAATTCTTTTATCAATCGACCAGAGCTTTTAATATGAATATAATCTCTTAAGACCGGATCAATACCTCCATAGTAACCTCCTCCAATTAATTCAATGCTTATATAGACCTCTTTTTTCTTAGGCTTTTCCTTCTTTTTTCTTCTCCATCTATTCTTTTTCTTCTTTTTCTTCCTACCAAAAGCCCACCATTGATTACGGTCATTTTTAAGATTTAGTTCTTCAACTAAAACATCTGGTAGTTCATTAACAGGTTTGACAAAAGGGGCATCTTTGGTATCAACTCTAACAAAGTGATATTGAAAAGTTCCTTTACTATTGGTTTGTTCAAACTCTAGAACTAAAACATTTTTAGTAATCTGAGCAATTACAAAATTTTTGATATGCTTAAAACTATAAAACAAATCACTACCATTTAGACTCCAAACACCTTTGTCAAATTCTCCATTCAAAAATTGGTCATAGGTATAGTTATATTTAAAATACAAAAAGTACTCATAACCTTTTTCCGCCTTGTGAAAAATTGTATTGGATTCAAGATGGAGAGCATAAGTGTAACGCCATTTAGTTTCAATAATTTTTCGTTCGTCTACATTTGGATAAATAGAACTAACCTTAGAATCCTCCACCTCTACTTGTCCAAAAAGTGAAGCGAAACCAAAGAAAAATATCGATAAAATTAGAACCAATTTTTTCATAGAAAAATTATTCATTAAGTTTTTATCTAAAGTCACTCATTTTTAAATTAGATAAATCACCAATTCCGATTAAAGGAAAAAGGTGATAATAATTTTGGAATTATTATACTGACAAAAATTTCTAAAAAGTCGAAACTTAAAGATTACATTAGGAGAAAAAGATTCATTTAGAGTTGATCCTTTTTTTAACGAAATAAGGTAATAAAACATACCCTCAAGATTTGATATTCAAAAATGATGCTATGTTTTATTTTTTTAAAAGATGTAATACAAACTAATCAAAACTTAAACCCTGCAGTTAGTAAGATTCTTGTGTTGGCCACATTATTGGTAACAAATTGCTCAGACTCTGGATCTGATAATAGATAAGGAACATAACCCTCTGAAAACTTGGAGTACTTATAGGCAAAATCTATATAAAAACTTTTTTCACGAATTCCAAAACCAAGACTGTAGGTATTATTTGTAATATCACTATCTGTATAAGGTACACCACTTATACCATATCCAGCTCTAAATCTATAGTTTTCGAAAGCATATTCTCCTCCAAGTCTAATATTTATAGCTGATTTAAAAGATTTCCTTACCTGTTCATTTAAGTCAATTTCATAATCTCTATCTTCGATACTAGAACTATTAGCAGTCAAATTAAAATCAGAAACTGAATAATCCACATATTCTACCTCAGCTGTAACAAATCCCTTTCGATTAATTAATACTGCAAAATTTGCCATTGCTCTCCAAGGAGTAATTAACTTATAATCAAACGAACCTTCTGGAGAGTCTTCAGTATTAGTTACAGATCCACTACCATCTGTGTAATCATATTTTAATTGAGAAGAGTAGTCCTCAGTTAGCTTAAAAGCTGTAGGGGTATGAATCGCTGCACCTACTCGAAACATTTGATTAATTCTGTAAATAAATCCTAGTTTTAAATTTATACCAGATCCTGATGTTATCAGATTTTCTCTAAAAAGAAGTTCATCAAAATAGATTACAGAACTATCAACATCTACCTCTTCGTAAATCTTCTCTTCTTTATAATTAATAAAAGGAACCCCTATTGTTGCGCCTACCATTATCTTTTCGTCAAAATTACCAGCGACAGAAAAAACCAATTCACTATAAGATCCTCTTGTTTTGAAAAATTGTTCTCGTTCTATTTCATAGCCAGGATTAGTAAGTGGATCCTCAAAATCATTTGTATAAACACCCGTATTAGCTGAAGGGTAAATAGCCAAAGCATTCTCTGCTAATACCCCTTCAAACTCATCAAAAATATCATCATTAGCTAATTCTGTAAACCTTTGAACTATTGATCCTGGTGACTTTCCTTTGAAGACAAAATCCTGATTAAAAGATGCCAAACGGTTAAATCCAATTCCAAGGTTGAATGTAGTCCATTTCGAATATTGTGGGCGATAATTTAAAATTATACCAATATTAGCCATATTGAATTGTGCTAGACTTTCATCTATCGATTCATTTCCTGTTCCTCGCTCTAATAAAGAAGTAACTTTTGAATTATAAATACTTGGTGTAATCACAAATTCATTTGTTCTAAATGCAGCAAGTCCAGCTGGGTTAGTACTCAAAACTGAATAATCAGCCCCTAAAGCACCAATTCCTCCTCCTACACCCACTGTACGCGCAGTACTCCCTACTTCCAAATTTGAATATCGTAATGCATCTGAAATTGTTTGAGCATGAATATTTAAGGAAAATGTTATTAAAATAAATAGGATACTATTTTTCATTGAGTTAACTTTTTTGTTTTGTAATATAAAATTACCTCTCATCTTTAGACCTGATGAATTTCCATAAAATATGACAAAGCTTTTGTAATAAAAATCCAGGTTAGTCAGGATAAGACAAAGAAATGGGTGAATTTTTTTTTACAAAACTCACCCAATCCTTTTATTTCAATTAAACACAATTTTGCTTAATTTCTTCTTTTCCTAGAAGAACTACTTGAAGATTTAGATTTAGAAGAACTACTTCTTGAACTACTACTTCGAATTCCGTTACTTCTTGAAGAGCTCCGAGATGAACTTCGAGTATTACTTCCTCTAGATCTACTCGACCCGCTATTCCTTATACTACTACCTCTTGAAGGTCTAGATGAACTTCGAGTACTACTACCTCTTGATCTACTATAGTTACTATTTCTTGAGGGTTTCGTAGATGAACTTCGTGTACTGTTTCTTCGTGAAGATGATCTCGTTGCACTATTGCTTTTCGAATTAGAGCCACGGGTTGCTTTACTTCGTGTAGTTGAACGAGATGTCGCAGTTTGATTTCGAGATGTTGAGCGAACTGCTTTGGTCGTAGTACCTCCCGTTGACGTTCTTGTTTTAGTAATCGCAACAGTATTAGATGAATTTGGTCTTGCAAAAAATTGCTGCCTCACAGGTTTTGTTCCAGAAGCCTTTACACTACCTCCCTTTCTAGAACCATAATAAGTATTAGTTACAGTTGTGGTATTTGCATTTTGGATATTATTTGATGCGTACCCATTACCTCCCCAATATGAAGGCGGGCAATAAGCGTTATTATAAAAGCTATTGTAAGGGTTTCCATATCCTCCTCCATAGTTACCACCTCCATAAGAATATGGACTATAGCCTCCATAATAATCATTATTATAATTACTATTTCCATAATACCGATTCCATCTATTGAGGCGGTTATACCTGTTATATCTATTTCCGAAACTTACGTAAATAGATGGTCTTGAGAAAAATGGGTCATAGTAAGAATTATATCCATCATAATTATAAACATCTGTATACACAGGATCATAATATCCAAAACCCCTATTAGGCTGATTAAATCTACGAATACGACTAGAATAATAATACCCGCTATTTCTGTCATCTCTATAGTAGCTGTCACCACCATCGTAATTATCCCCTGTGTACTCTTCATATTCATCGAACTCATCATCGTAAGTTGAACTTGACGTAGTGTAGTAATCGCTATCAGTATCAGGATTATAGTAAATATCATCGTATTGTGCAAACGAGGACGACACAATTCCAAAAAGGAAAATTGTTGCCAGAATAAGGGAAGTCTTATTAGAATTCATATAGTAAATATTTTTAAGATTGTTATTAACGAAACTCTCTTACAAGTTAGACCGTAATTTATTACTTTTGCTGCTCTTTTTTAGTTAAAACATTATTAAAGTTAAATTAGTTGAGTGTTAAAACTGTTAAAATTGCCTTTTAGAGACATTCATTAAGACGAAAATATTGATTTCACCTTACTTCAATTGTTTTTTTAACTATTTCAATATCTAAAAAACAGGCTCAAAAATAGCCATTTTTAGAGCTGCATCTTTTTTCCAAAAAAGTAAAAACCACAATTAGGGAGTTACTTTTTAATGAATCACAAATACATTTAATATAATTTAATTATGGCAAAAGAAATTACAAGCAGAGAAGAAGATTATTCCCAATGGTATTTAGACATTGTCAAAAAAGCCAACTTGGCTCAAAATTCAGCTGTCCGAGGATGTATGGTAATCAAACCTTACGGATTTAGTATTTGGGAAAAAATGCAAGGCCAATTGGACAAAATGTTCAAAGAAACGGGTCACCAAAATGCCTACTTTCCAATTTTCATTCCAAAAAGTTTTTTGAGTAAAGAAGCTCAACATGTTGATGGTTTTGCAAAAGAGTGTGCAGTTGTAACGCATCATAGATTAATGAATGATCCAAATGGTGAGGGTGTCGTTGTTGATCCATCTGCAAAATTGGAGGAGGAATTAATTGTGCGGCCAACTTCGGAGACAATCATTTGGAATACTTATCGAGACTGGATTAACTCTTACAGAGATTTGCCGATATTAGTTAACCAATGGTGTAATGTAGTTCGCTGGGAAATGAGAACTCGTTTGTTTTTACGAACTGCTGAATTTCTTTGGCAAGAAGGCCATACCGCTCATTCAACCCAAGAAGAAGCAATTACAGAGACAAAATTAATGCAAGATGTATACGCTCGATTTGCGGAAGAATATATGGCGGTTCCTGTCCTCAGAGGTTTCAAATCTGAAAATGAAAGATTTGCAGGTGCGGTAGATACATTTACCATCGAAGCGTTAATGCAAGATGGGAAAGCATTACAAGCAGGAACTTCTCACTTTTTAGGTCAAAATTTTGCGAAAGCATTTGATGTGAAATTTTTAAATGAAAATCAAAAAGAAGAATATGTTTGGGCTACCTCTTGGGGAGTAAGTACCCGATTGATGGGTGCATTAATTATGACTCACTCAGATGATGAAGGGTTAGTGGTTCCTCCAAAATTGGCTTCAACTCAAGTAGTCATTATTCCTATTCCAAAACCAAATGATGAGATCAACGCTGCTGTTGAAAAAATCATGACGGAACTCAAAGCAAAAGGTATTACCGTAAAATATGATCAAGACAAAAAGAAACGTCCTGGCTTTAAATTTGCAGAATATGAAATGCATGGAATTCCAGTTCGATTAGGTATCGGAAAAAGAGATTTGGAAAAAGGAGTTGTTGAAGTTGCTCGAAGAGATACAAAAGAAAAATCTTCACAACCTATAGAGGGTATTGCTGGGTATGTTGAACAATTATTGGAAGACATTCAAAATAATTTATTCCAACGTGCTTTAGATTATCGCACTGAGCATTCTTCAAATGCAGATACGATGGAAGAATTCCAAGAGATTTTGGAAAATAAAGGTGGATTCATTTATGCACATTGGGATGGAACAGTAGAGACAGAAAAGAAAATAAAAGAATTGACCAAAGCAACAATTCGTTGTATTCCTAATGATTGGAAAGAGGAAGAGGGTAAATGTATTTTGACTGGAAAACCTTCAAATCGAAGAGTCGTTTTCGCTAAAGCTTACTAAAAGAAAGATTAGTTATATTAATTCAAAAAAACTGCTGCAATTTAAAATTACAGCAGTTTTTTTATTGGGAATTGGTAGCTTTGTTTATTGAAAAAAATAAAAGATAATGAAGCTTCAAAAAGCATTTAATGCTACCGATTTTAGAAAAAATGGACATCATTTAATTGATACAATTGCTGATTATTTGGAAGATATCACCAAAGGAAAAATACCTGTAATGACTTGGAGGTCTCCAGATGAAGCACTCCAAGATTGGGATCAATATTTAACTACTAATTCCTCCTCCGAAGAATTTTACAAAAAAATAATTCAATATTCTATGCACTTGCATCACCCAAAATACATGGGACATCAAGTAGCTCCTCCCCTCCCTGATACAATATTGAGTGGTTTATTAGTTGGTGCTCTAAAAAACGGATCTGGCCTTTACGAAATGTCCCCGCTCTCTGCCCCTATGGAAAAAATTGTAATGAATTTTTTCTCAAAACATATAGGTTATGGATACGAGGCAAGTGGGTTTTTAACCTCAGGTGGAACACTAGCCAACTTGACAGCACTACTAACAGCACGACAGGTTAAAGGGTATGGGAACATTTGGAATGAAGGGAATCCAGAAGGAAAACAGTTAGCAATTATGGTTTCGGAAGAAGCCCATTATTGTGTTGATCGTGCCGTTCGAATTATGGGATTAGGTGATGCTGGAATTATCAAAATCCCAACGAATAATGAATTCCAAGCAGATGTATCACAATTAGAAAAAACATATAACAATGCAATTACAGATGGAAAAATAATTTTTGCGATTGTAGGAAATGCTTGTTCCACTTCCGTTGGTGCTTATGATAATTTAGAGGCCATTGGAAAATTTGCACAAAAACATAACCTCTGGTTTCATGCCGATGGAGCACATGGAGGAGCAGCTATTTTTTCTAAAAAATACAAGCCACTAATTAAAGGTATTGAACTCGCAGATTCAATTATTATCGATGGACATAAAATGATGATGACAGCGGGTTTAATTACTGCTTTAATTTATAAAAATGGAGAAAACAGTTACCGAACTTTTCATCAAAAAGCACATTATCTTTGGGAAAACTCAGAGGAAGAATGGTTTAACTTAACCAAGCGAACTTTTGAATGCACCAAGTTTAATTCTGTATTAGAAGTTTACTCTTTGATTAAAAATTTTGGCGTTGATATTTTTGATGAATATATAACTTGCACTTATGATCTGGCAAGAGAATTTGCAAAATTATTAGAAGCTAATTCCAATTTTGAAATTGCCCACCAACCTGAATCAAATATCCTTTGTTTCCGAATTTTAAAAAATGGAAAAACTCCCTCCGAGATTAATGAGTTAAATGCTAAAATTCGTAAACAACTATTACATGATGGAAAATTTTATATCGTTCAAACTATGTTGAATGATTCGATTTACTTAAGAGTAACTTTGATGAATTATTTAACTAAAATTGAATTATTGGAAGAGTTAATAGAAGAGATTATGACTATTTCCAAAGAATTCGATTTTTAACTTAAAAAAACTAATGTAAGAATGAAGACCGTACTATGTGCATTATATAATAAATTTACTAAAGATATAATATACACCCTTGAATGTGCCTGACGCAAAACTTGTGCGGAAAAAATTTTGAAGACGTCTGCCCAAATTTTGATAGTAAACTTTCTCACCACCTGCCTTCCTAAGAAAAATTAAAAAACATCCAACTTCCTTTATCAATATTTACCAGCCAAAGAGCTGAATAGTAAACCAAAACTAATAAAACATACAAAAATATCCCTCCTTTTAGAAGATAAGACATAGCTTTTTAATATCATGAAATAACCTATTATAATTCCACTTCAAAGCGTCATTTTATTTTATAATTTTAATAAAATTTAAAATAAAATTTGTTATTTATCGTAAATATCACTATTATAGTGAATATTTATCATGACGTTTAAAATTTTAATTAGATGAGAACTAATAATCGTGAAATTTTAATCTACTATAATCCAGAATCTGTTTCGGATAGAAGAATGGTAGCTCATGCTCAAGGAATGTCTTCACATATTAGAACATTTTCACATGCAAAATCTCCTTCAACTGGCACCAGTTGGCAAATGATTTTACGATCATTAGATGTACATCCAAAGGATCTCTTAAATAAAGCTCATCCGTATTATCAAGAAAATATCAGGGGTCGAGAATTTGATGAGGAAGACTGGCTAACAGTACTAGCCAACAACCCGGAACTAATTAAAGCTCCAATAGCCGTAAGAGGTAGGCGTGCAATCTTGTGCAATAATCCTACTGACATTTACAAACTCACAGCACCTAGTACACCTTAAGTTTAATCTTTTAACAAAAATAAGGTGTAGAACAGCTTCTTCTCTCCCACAAATATCCTGAATAGAGACTCCTACCTATTCGGGATATTTTTAGATAAAACTTCAAAAAAAATTCTAAAGCTAAATTGATGAGTTCTCACTCATTATTAAGAATAAATTAATGCCGGCATTGATTCTTCGCTTCTGCATTTCTAACTATATCTCTGAGGAAGGTCTTTGAACAATTTTTTCTCAAATCAATCAACTTTTTATATCTTTGTGACACACTTAAAATACAATAATTTTCACCAAAAAAATAATAAATATTATGGCAGCATTCGAAGCAGAAGGCAAATTGTATAAAAAAATGGATATTCAGCAAGTAACAGATACTTTCAAAAAGAGAGAGTTCGTAGTCGAGATGGTTGATGGTGCTTACACGCAATTAGTTAAATTTCAAATGGTTCAAAATAACTGTGAAAAACTGGATGGATTTAACGAAGGAGACGAAGTAAAAGTAACTTTCAATTTAAGGGGTAGAGAGTGGACTAGCCCACAGGGTGAGGTTAAATATTTCAGTACTTTAGACGCATGGAAAATTGATTCTCAAACAGGAACTTCTGTTCAACAAGCAGCTCCTGCTAGCGCTCCTACAAATATACCATCACCAACTGATGCTCCACCAGCAGCACAAAGTAATGACGATTTACCTTTTTAAAAAAAGATAAATTTTAGGTGATATCTCCAGCATATTCATGCGTTGAAATCACCCTTAAAAAAAGAGCTGAGTCTCTTTGATAATTAAGTCGGAACACTACCTCTGAATTTGCTCAGTCTAACAAAAAACATCCTCTTTGAGTAAAGAGGATGTTTTTTTTCATTTTGAAACGAGGATAAATTTTATCCATGTAAATATCATTTTGATGTTCCATATTAATGCCTACCACAGTGACATTCTTATCCCGTTAATTAAGAGTTTACCGCACGACACATTCATTTTATTCAGACAACTAATATTTAGACAAGTCTATCGCATGCATTTGGGCTTGAAGGTTTTCTTTTGAGTCAATAAACAATAGTAAAATCAAATCATTCTACTAATTCATATACAACTTGCTCTCGATATTGAAATAAAGTTAGCATTTTATCCAACTCAATATTCCATTCGATAATAGTGCTTGGAGCCTGATGCTTTCCTATTTGAAGTTGAATTTCTAATTCTATTTGAGCAATATTTGCATCAACGATTGACTTAAAGTTATTATAAGATATAACCCTACTTTCTAAAATAGAATTATATCTATTCCAAAAGGCATTTTTAAAATTTTCTTCTGCGTAGAATATAAAAAATAAATCAGTGAGGATATTTGGAAACCGCTTATCTTCTATAATATTGAGAGGTGTTTTGCTCAGTCTAAGTCTTAAAGCACCATCTAAATCAAACAATACAAATCTAAACTTTTCTTGACCGATAGCATAAAACCTAGCATTATTATGAGGCCAATCTGTATTTGATATGTAAGTTTGAAAGATAATATAGTCGATAAAATTATCGATATCAATCTCATCTTTCAAGTATTTAAGATTCTCCACATTTATGGCCTCTAAAAATGCATCTATCCGATCAAAATCACCATCCTTTTTTATAAGTTTGTGAGTAGTGATTTTTGCTAGTGTGACAGCATCTTTTTTAACACCATTGAGCCCTGCCATCCCATTAGAGTTAGCCTCCGTCCTTAAATTCAATAACCCATGAAATTCATTGTTAATATAAACAAGGACAGGTTCTCCATAAGTAAGATCTAAATTTAATTCCGCATTAATTGCTAATTGTGTCAGACTCAAATCCTTTATCATTGTTTTTACAAAATCATTCCCAGAGTTTCTTAACCGAATTGCTTTGATCTTATCGAGATTATGATGAGGAAGAATTTTATTTGGATTAATCAACGAACGATCGCTATTATCATATTTATTTTCAAATTTTACCCCCAAAGTTTTTAATGAAAACCTTGTAGAGAAACCACCTTTAACTTCCAATTCGACTTTCTCATTTTCTATTACTAAGACTCCATTTCGAAACATACTAAATTGTCCTTTAATTTCGATTTCTTCATCTACCTGACTGGTCATTTCATTAAACTCATCACAATTCACCTCAATATTTATGATTGGTAACTCTGTTTCAATTTCCGTAATATCCAAGAGTTCATAATTTTCATAAAACTTAGAACAACTAAAAGCTAATGTCAATATTATAAAGAATAGTAATTTTCTCATAGATTGTTTTTTGTATCCTTAAAAAATGATTTTTCTATTCCAACCAAGAGTGCAAATTTTGGATCATTAAAAAAAAACACATCCGGAATATTTTGTAAATTCAGTTTTACTTTGGTTGTCATGAACCATTGATTTTTTAATAGATATTTCATTCCGACTGAATAATCTAATCTCCATAAATTTTTATACCCCAATCTAAAATCAGGATCATTAAGATCTATGTTGTTTTGAAAATTAAACCCTGGTGAGACTAGCCATTTTTCAGTCAGAGGAAAAACCATCTTTAAAGGAAATACAAGTCGTAAAGTAACAACATTAAATTTTTCGGCATTTCTAACTCCTGAAGCAAAAATAGTTTTGCCTGCTATTCCAATTGACACGTATTTCTCCTTAACGGAAAAAACGGTTAAACTTCCTCCATAGGTCAAGACATACCCCTTAGAATTTGTTACTTTTGCAGCATTAAGTTGAAGATTATTATTAAAAGAAAAACCAGAATTCAGGAAAATAGTTCTATCAGGTTGAGCGATAACTTCAAAAGCGGTAAAAATAAAAAAAAACAAAAAATGTCTCTTTTTCATAGCGTGAGTTTTAATTAAATTAAGCTTGATATATTTTCTTGGTATAATATTTTGAACAATGGTATAACGAAACTAATTCAAACTTAGTTGGGTATTTCCGATCTAAATTAGTTTAAATAATTTTTCTAAAAAACAATAATAACTAAGCGTTTTTCTTATTTTGAACAATGAAACAACAATTTTTACTTGTTATTATATTTATCTCTTATTCCTCCATTGCAACATCTCAAATCCTTTTTGGTTTTGAGACTAGATGGAGTGATGATTTTCGAGAATGGACAATTTTTACAGATGACGAAGAAAAAGAAGGTAATCTGAACATGCGGTGGCAACAGCAAATGGACTGGTCAGAATGGGATTATCGAATTGGTGAATCTACTGGAAGCATCAAATTAAAATTTAAAAATGATCCTTCTGTTTGGGAGGTTAGAGGTGATGGTGAAATTATCACAATGCGAATGAAATGGAATAATGATGTGAATGAATGGACAATTTCTGATGGTTCAACAAAAATAACCTTGAAAGCAGCATATAATAACAATCTCAATGATTGGAAAATTGTTGAAAATAAATTTGGTACTTTTGAATTGTTTATGGAATGGCAAGATGACCCTCGTAATTGGACGGTAATCGATGAGATGGATAAAAAAATTAGTTTACCTTTTAGGATGGCGCTCTCATTTCTTGGTATTATTCACTCCATTCCAAAAAATTAACACCATTTTCTCAAAAAAAAGTCGCAAGAGAATTTTTCAAAACATCTTACGACTTTTTTAATTAACGAAATTTTATTTATCCTTCCACCAGTGTACCGACAGATTCTCCTTGGATAATTTTCATCAAATTTTCTTTTCCTCCAATATCAAAAACGATAATTGGTAAATCATTTTCTTGGCAAAGCGTAAAGGCGGTTGTATCCATGACTTTTAATCCTTTTGTCAATACTTCCTTAAAAGTAATTGTTTGATATCTCGTTGCAGTTGGATCTTTCTCAGGGTCAGCAGTGTATATTCCGTCTACACGTGTACCTTTCAAAATTACATCCGCTCCAATTTCATTTGCTCTTAATGCCGCAGCAGAATCGGTAGTGAAATATGGGCTTCCTGTTCCAGCTGAAAAAATTACAACTCGTCCTTTCTTCAAATGGCTTATCGCTTTTCTACGGATATAAGGCTCAGCAATTTCTCGCATTTCGATAGCCGTAACTAATCGAGTAAAAACATCAATAGCTTCTAATGACCCCTGCAAAGCCATCCCATTAATTACTGTTGCGAGCATTCCCATATAGTCGCCTTGTGCTCTTTCGATTCCAGTCTCTTTAGCTTGTAATCCTCTAAAAATATTTCCTCCCCCAATCACAACTGCCACCTGAACTCCTGCATCTACCAAATCTTTAATTTGTTCAGCATAATGTCTCAACATCAATGGTTGAATTCCAAATTCTTGATCTCCCATCAACGACTCACCACTAAGTTTAAGAAGAACTCTTTTATATTTAATTGCCATGTTAAATGATATTTACTTTTTGGATAAAATTTATTCTCCGTCTTGGTCAAAAAAAAAGCGAATTAAATAAATAATTCGCTTTTGTATTCTTATTAATTTTTCATAACAAAAAATTAACCTAGTGCAACATGTTTGAATTCGGTTACAGTTAATTCTTTGTTGGCGCTTTTCAAATATGATTCGACAGTCATTGAACCATCTTTTACATATACTTGAGCCATTAAGGTATTTTCCTTGAAAAATTTATTCATTTTACCTGATGCAATTTTTTCTAGCATTGCTTCCGGTTTTCCCAATTGACGAGCTTGATCCATATTGATTTCCATCTCTTTTTCAATCACAGCAGGATCAATACTGTCTTTATTCAAACCTAAAGGTTTCATTGCAGCAACTTGCATTGCAACATTCTTACCTGGCTCTACATAATCAGGTCCTTCCAAGTTTAAAGCAACCAAAACAGCAGCACGGTTACCCATATGAATATATGGTAAAACTTGACCAGCACCAGCAGCAGTAACTACTTTCTCGTAAGCTTTTACTTCTACTTTTTCTCCAAATACACCTACTTGTTCTGTTACTTTATCACCTACATTCATTTCTGCGTCGAAAGGTAAAGCTAATAAAGCTTCCAATGAATCAGGAAGATTTTTCAGAGCAACTTCTCCAATAGAGTTAGCTAAGGCAATAAATGCATCACCTTTACCCACAAAATCAGTTTCACAGCTTAATCGTACAATAATTCCATTATTTCTATTATCAGAAGTTAATGCGATTACTGCACCTTCTTTTGCATCACGATCTGCTCTCTTAGCTGATAATTTTTGCCCTTTTTTACGAAGAATTGCGATAGCATCTTCAATGTTTCCACCTGCTTCAGTCAACGCTTTTTTACAATCCATCATACCAGCACCTGAAATGTCACGTAATTCTTTTACGTCTTTAGCTGAAATTTTAACGTCCATCTTTATGAAAATTTTAGACTTGCCGATTTAAACCGACAGTATGATTAAAATGATTTATTTTTAAATTTTTTCAAACTCTAAAAATGATTTTTTAATAAAATTATTTTTCGGGTAAGAAATATTCAATTCGAAATTTAATTAAGCTTGCTTTGCAGCAGCTTTATTAGCTTGTTTTGCTTTAGCACCTTCTTTCAACCCCTCTTGGATTGCTTCAACCATATAATTAACTACAATTGAAATTGATTTAGATGCATCGTCATTTGCGGGAATCGCATAATCTACAATATTAGGATCACTATTAGTATCTACCATACCAAAAGTTCTCATTCCTAATTTTGTAGCCTCTGCCAAAGCAATGTGCTCGTGTCCTATATCAACGATAAAAATTGCTCCAGGTAATCGATTCAAGTTTGCGATTCCACCCAAGACTCTTTCTAATTTATTTCTTTCTCGGGTTAACGTTAATTTTTCTTTCTTTGTTACACTAGTTAAAGATGTGTCTGCTAACATTGTATCAATAGTCTGCATTTTTTTTACAGATTTACGGATAGTTGAAAAGTTAGTCATCATACCTCCTAACCACCTGTCCACAACAAAAGGCATACCCACACTCAGTGCTGCTTTGGAAACGATATCTCGTGCTTGCTTTTTAGTAGCAACAAAAAGAACTTTTTTACCTGATGCAGCAATTTGTTTTAATGCTTTTGCAGCACGATCCATTTCAACATCAGTTCTATTCAAATCGATGATATGGATGCCTTTTCGCTCCATAAAAATATTCGGTTGCATTTTAGGGTTCCACTTTCTCTTCATGTGGCCGAAGTGAACGCCTGCATCCATTAACTCTTGATAAGTAGGTTTAGCCATTTTACTATTTTTTAGTTTGTTAATTTCTTTTTATCAAAAAACTAAATCGTTTTTATAATTTCAAAAAAATATTATTCAAACAGATTTTAAAAAAAATTGAAACGCCCAAATAAAACTGGGCAAAATAAATCCGCAAAAGCGAATCCGCAACGATTAACGTTTTGAGAACTGGAAGCTCTTACGTGCTTTTGGTTTACCGTATTTCTTACGCTCAACCACCCGTGCATCTCTCATCAAGAATTTTCTTGATTTCAATGGACTTCTAAATTCTTCATTCATCTTTACCAAAGCTCTTGAAATTGCCATTCTGATAGCTTGAGCCTGACCTTTAAATCCACCACCATTAACGTTAACTTTCACGTCATAGATATTACCGTCAATCTCAACAGTTTGAAATGGATCAGTAATGTCAGATTGAATATGAGGTATTGTGAAATACTCTTTGTAATCTTTTCCGTTTACTGTGATTTTACCTTCACCTTGAGTTAGGTAAACTCTTGCAACAGATGCTTTTCTTCTGCCTATAGCATTTATCATTTCCATATTAAACTATTTTAAAGATTTTCAGGTTTTTGTGCTGCATGCGGATGCTCTGCTCCTGCGTACACATATAATTTTTTAAACATTGCTCTTCCCAATTTATTCTTTGGCAACATTCCTTTTACAGCTCTTTCAACAACAGCATAAGGTTTCTTCACCATTAATTCTTTGGCAGTAATGCTTTTTTGTCCACCAGGATACATTGAATAAGACAAGTAGACCTTTTGTTCCATCTTGCTTCCTGTCAATCGGATTTTATCAGCATTGATAACGATAACATTGTCACCAGTATCTACGTGTGGAGTATAAGAAGGCTTATGTTTACCTTTTAATACTGTTGCAATCTTGGTACACATTCGTCCCAAAGTCTGCCCTTCAGCATCTACTACAAACCATTTTCGGTCTACAGTATCTTTATTAGCTGATTGAGTTTTGTAACTTAAAGTATTCACTCTATAATTATTTTAAAATGATAAAAATTTCAATTAGATTTCATCTTATCTAAAAGCGAGTGCAAAAGTAGTTCTTTTGTTTATTAAAAACAAAGTTTTTGTTTTTAATTTTTATTTTTTAAATATATAACTCATTGATAATCAGCTAAAATTTCGCACAAAAATTAATATACCAACCTAAGATTGTCTTGAGAATTTTAATTCAACAGAAATTCTGCTCTTAATAAATAAGGGATGAAGAATTTTAAGTGCACAGAAAAAAAGGAAAACTGAATAAACATCTCTAATGAAATTGACACTCCTCTATTTTTTTTCAAAAAAACAAAATACTTTCCTTATCTTTATATAGCATCTTTACAGCACCAAATCAAACATATAATTTACCATAACATATTATGAGAAACGAAGAATATTTCATTCCTGGAATTTATAATTATTGTGACCGCTGGTGCGAGCAATGTCCTTTTTCTGGCCAATGTCGAAACTTTCAAGCTCAACCCATAAAAGAAAAACACGGCCAAGGTTTTGGAGAAGAGTATTCTCTAGATTCTTTACCAGAGAATTTGCAAGATGCTGTTCTAATGTTAGAACAAGCTGCGCAAGAACGAGGAATAGACTGGGAAGATATTCAAAAAGCTGCTGAAAGTTTCGAAGAAGAAGAACTTGAATACACTCCGACTCAACTAGATCTAATTAAGAGAAGTAAACAATACTATAAATTAGCTAGTATATGGCTCGACTCCAATGAATACTTGATTTCCCAGAAAGAGGAAGAGATTCAACGAAAAGACGATTTAGGAATTAATGTAGAACAAGAAGTCGAGGATCTTAATAATGCTCTAAACTCCATATATCATTACATATATTTTATACACACTAAAATTAGTCGTGCTGTTGATAGTCTGCACGATAAATGGATGCTCGAAGAATACCCTATACAAAATGATGCAAATGGAACTGCCAAAATCACCTTAATTGCAATTGAAAAAAGTATAAAATCTTGGGATACTATTCGAAAACAATTACCGGATTCAGAAGATAATGTTTTAGATCTCTTGGTTATACTTTCACGAATGAAAAGCGGAATACAAAAAGAATTTCCAAATACAGAAGGCTTTATTCGACCTGGCTTTGACGAAGTTGTATACCCTGTTTCCAATAGATAAATGTCTTAAATACTGAATAGTAAAATTCTTTTTTTCAAATTTATGCTGAAGTTTCTTTTTCTTAAAGTTACTTTTCTAAAGGTCAGTTCATTATATCCACAAAAAATTATAACCTTCACGCCTTCTTTTTGTTACAATCCATGTAACAATTTTGTCCATGCAAAGACATATCTTTGCAGACTTTTATCATAAGTAATTTTATTTGAAATAAAATGAATAAAAATAAAAACCTAACTACCTCACAAACTGAGGATAATGATCCCACCGCAGAATCTCGCAAACGTGATCATATAGAACTCGCTTTCCAATCTCAGATTGAGGAAGGTAAATTGGATAATCGTTTTTATTACGAACCGCTTCTTTCTGCTCACCCGGAGAAAAATTCACTACCTGTTTTTGATTTTTTAGGAAAAGAGATGAAAGCCCCAATTTGGGTTTCAAGTATGACAGGAGGAACTAAATTTGCTGGAATTATCAATCATAATTTAGCTCGAGCTTGCAAAGATTTTGGAATGGGAATGGGTTTAGGTTCATGTCGATCCCTTCTTTTTAGTGATGACCATTTAAAAGATTTTGATGTCAGGAATTTGATCGGGGATGATTTGCCACTATTTGCAAACCTAGGGATAGCACAATTAGAAGATTTAATTTCGGACAATAAAATTGGACTCGTTAATACCTTATTGCAAAAGCTTCGAGTAGATGGTTTAATTATCCATGTAAATCCATTTCAAGAGTGGTTACAACCTGAAGGTGATCGATTCCGGCATCCTCCTATAGATACTATTGAAACGGTTTTAGAAAAAGTAAATGCCCCGCTTATCGTCAAAGAAGTTGGGCAAGGAATGGGTTACGAAAGTTTAAAACGACTTTTCCAACTACCATTGGCAGCAGTTGATTTCGCCGCCAATGGAGGAACCAATTTCGCAAAAGTTGAACTCTTGAGAAGCGATGAACAAAAACAGAGTATTTTCCAAAAATTAGCCTACGCAGGACACAGCGCTGAAGAAATGACAATAATGACAAATAAAATTATAGAAGATTTAGGTGAAAAAATACGATGTAAGGAGGTTATTATTTCTGGAGGTGTAAAAAATTTTTTGGATGGATATTATCTAATTAATAAATTAGTTTTGCCAAGTATTTATGGTCAGGCCTCGAGTTTTTTAAAACATGCCCGAGGTAACTATCAAGAATTATACAACTATGTAGATGCACAAATACAAGGCTTAGAATTAGCTAATGCCTTTTTAACGCTTAAAAAATAATTCAAACACTGGTTCTCAAAAAGATTTTTGACCACTTAAAACTAAGAACCACATATACCTTGACTAAATTATTTTATCAATGAAAAAATCAATCTCAGGATTTTCAAAAATGTCTAAACGAAAAAAATTGCGTTGGATTGTTGAGAATTTTTTCAAAAATCCTGAAAATGTAATGCGGGAGCTAATGAGCTATTGGCATCCAAACGAGGAACAACAAAGGGTGCTTGATGGATTTAGTGAAAATACCATTAGTAATTACGTTTTACCTTTTGGAGTAGCTCCCAATTTTGTCATCAATGAGAAAACTTATGTCCTTCCAATGGTTATTGAAGAAAGTTCAGTGGTGGCTGCAGCTTCAAGTGCAGCAAAGTTTTGGATGGCTCGTGGTGGATTTAAAGCAAAAGTAATTGCCACTAAAAAGGTAGGTCAAGTGCATTTTAGCTGGAGCGGAAATGTTGAGAAATTGAATTCAGTATTTGAAGAACTAAACGCGCAATTGCGATTAGATGTTTCACATATTACAGCTAACATGGAAAACCGAGGGGGAGGAATTTTGGATATCTCGTTACTCGATATGACACATTTAGAAGATGACTATTTTCAGCTCAAAGTGAATTTCGAAACCTGTGATTCAATGGGTGCTAATTTCATAAATTCTGTTCTTGAAGAGTTTGGAAGATCTTTGAAAAACTTCGTTAATACAAATGATTCATTTGTAGAAGAAGAAAAAGAATTAACCGTTATTATGGCTATTCTGTCTAATTATACACCTGAATGTTTAGTTCGAGCATGGGTAGAATGCCCTATAGAAGATTTAGGAAAACAAGGCGAACTAGAATCTTCAACATTCGCTCAAAAATTCTGCAAGGCAATCAGAATTGCCCACATTGACCCTCATCGAGCAACCACACACAACAAAGGTATTTTCAATGGTATTGATGCAGTAGTTCTAGCTACAGCTAATGATTTTAGAGCTGTAGAGTCTTGTGGACATACTTATGCTGCAAAAGACGGACAGTATCGAAGCTTAAGTTATTGTAGTGTCGAAAATGGCATTTTTAAATTTTGGTTAGACCTTCCGATAGCCCTGGGAACAGTAGGTGGTTTGACAAAATTACATCCTGTCGCAAGACGTTCATTAGAACTATTAGGTAACCCTTCTGCTGGTGAATTAATGGAAATCATTGCTGTTGCAGGGTTGGCTCAAAATTTTGCAGCAGTCAAATCTTTAGTCACTACAGGCATCCAAAAGGGGCATATGAAAATGCACTTACTCAATATTTTAAATCACCTTGGAGCAAATGAAAGAGAGGTCAATGAGACAGTCAATTACTTTAAAGATAAAGTAGTTTCTTTCTCTGCTGTTAGAGACTTTTTAGATTTAATACGAGGTAAGAGAGAAAAAGACATTAACCTTTTGACTAATCAAAAGTAGGGTTCACTATATAGTTTCCATTCTATTAAAAAAAGATGAACCTTCCAAAACTATTAGTTCTGGAAGGTTCATTCAATAAAATAAAAATCTCAAATTACATTATTTCAACTACGTAAATAATTTTTTGAAAAATAAAAAACAATACATTCACGCCAACGGGAAATTACTCCTTTCCTCTGAATATTTTGTGCTTGACGGCGCACTCGCTTTAGCCTTGCCTACTTTAAAGGGACAAACTTTCACTTTTGATAACAACTCTAATTCTAATGTTATATTATGGAAAAGTTTTGATGAGAAAAAAGAACTTTGGTTTGAAGGAATTTTTTCATTAAAAAATTTTAAGGCTATTGAAACTTCTGACATAAGTATTTCAAATCGCCTGACTCAAATATTAACTACTTGCTATGAATTAAATAATTCTTTTTTGAAAAACAAAAAAGGAATAGCGGTAGAATCACATTTAACTTTTCCAAAAAACTGGGGATTGGGAACAAGTTCAACATTAATTTATAGTATCGCAACATGGGCAAAAGTAGATGCATTTTTACTATTAGAAAAAACTTTTGGCGGATCAGGATATGATATTGCATGTGCAGGTGCAGACAATAATATTCTATATTCTAAAAAAAATGGCGTAGCAGATTGGGCGAATTGCTCATTCAAACCAACCTTCAAAAATCAACTATTTTTTATTTTTTTAGGGCAGAAACAAAATAGTAGAGAAGGAATTTCTTATTACCGAGAAATGGAAATAAAGGACAGCCTAATTTTACAGTTTTCCTCTTTGACAAAAAAAATACTCCTATGTAAAGATTTTTCTAAATTTGAAAAACTAATAGATCAGCACGAAGATTTAGTTTCCTCAGCTTTACATTTACAAAAAGTAAAAGATTTACACTTTAAAGATTACTGGGGAAGTGTGAAGTCGTTAGGAGCATGGGGAGGTGACTTTGTATTGGTTACGAGTAATCGACCTGAAGAAGAAACTCGAAATTACTTCAACGAGAAAGGACTTGAAGTGTTTTTAAGATATGATGAAATAATAAAAAAATAACGTAGTAAAGTTTTCTAAAATAGAAAAAAAAGACTTTGAAAACCTTATTGCAATGAAAAAATAATTTATGGCAAAAAAATGGTTTGAAAGCACGGTAATCAAAATTAAAAATGAATCTCCGACTACTAAGCGATTTTGGTTGCAAGTGGGAGGAGATGAAATTGTAGATTTCAAAGCTGGTCAATTTGTAACTTTAGATTTACCAATTTCAGATAAGCGGACAAAACGGTGGCGCTCCTACTCTATTGCCAATGCCCCGGATCAGTCAAACATTTTAGAATTTTGTATTGTCCTACTAGAAGGTGGAAGCGGAACAACTTACCTTTTTGAGGAGGTAAAAATTGGAACTTCGATTAAATTTAAGAAACCAGCTGGTGGGTTTTATTTACCTGAAAATATAGAAACAGAT
Source organism: Saprospiraceae bacterium (assembly GCA_029251525.1). Classification (GTDB taxonomy): domain Bacteria; phylum Bacteroidota; class Bacteroidia; order Chitinophagales; family Saprospiraceae; genus CAJQQY01. The sequence continues at coordinate 93,884 of JAQXDE010000057.1, forward strand.
TTGGTTTTCATTTGTACGGGGACTGGTCTTGCACCTTTTCGGAGTATGTTATGGGATATTTATAACAATAAAATCCCTCATAAAAATATTCATCTGATTTTTGGAACGAGAACAGAAGATGGAATTTTATATGAAAAAGAAATAGAAGACTTGTTGGAAAAGATGCCTGAATTAAAATATTCAGTAGCATTATCTCGAACAAAAAATTTACCTGAAAAAAAATATGAATTAGCAACAGGTTATGTTCATCCAATTTATCAGAAACATTTTTCAGAAGTAAGAAATGATGTAAATTTTTGGATCTGTGGATGGAGTCATATGATCGACGAAGCGGTGGCGAAACTATTAAAAGAGATGGGTTATGATAAAAGACAGATTCATTATGAATTGTACGGATAATAATTTTAAAAAAATATCTTAATTCAAACAAAACATATTCAACCAAATCCAAGGAAAAGCGTTACCTTTGTAGAATCAATCTAAATAACCTTTTTATGGAAAAATTAAATCGATAAAAAAAATCATGGAAAATACTGCAACTAAAAGTCCGGTTATGCTTTATACAGAGCAAACTCCAAATCCGGAATCGTTAAAATTTGTTACCAATAGGATGTTGTTTAAAGGAACTGCAGATTTCAGAGAGGAAGACTTGGCTATAAAATGGTCACCACTTGGAACAGCTTTATTTGAGCTTCCTTATGTTAAGGGTGTATATATTTGCAACAACTTTGTATCAGTAACAAAGGAGTTCAATTATTCTTGGGAAGACATTATGCTAAAATTGAAGGATTTTATCAAAAAATTTGTTGAAAGTGGCGGAGAAATTGTAAAAGAAGGCTTCGAAGCAGCAATGGCAAAAATCGAGGAGGAGCGTGGAGCAAGTTATGAATACTCAGAAGAGGAAACTGCTATTGTTCAAAAAATAAAGGACTTAATTGATACTTACGTCAAGCCAGCTGTAGAAATGGATGGTGGAAATATTGAATTTAAATCATTCGATCAAGGAATTGTAACTGTGATCTTGCAAGGTGCCTGTAGCGGATGTCCATCTTCAACCGTGACACTTAAATCAGGGATTGAGGGAATGCTAAAGAGAATGGTACCAGAAGTAAAAGAAGTTGTTTCAGAAATGGGATAATTTAAGCCATATCGATTCAAACTATCATTTCACACTAAGATATTGGCGATGTTTCGAAGGGAACATCGCCAGCTTTTATTTTAATAAAAAATAAACAAAATTCATTTTCGTGTTTTCCCTTTACCCTCCTCTAATATTTTTTTCATTGCAACACTCTCCAAAAATGCACCATATTGAAAAATAATCTCATAGTCAAAATTTAATACTACAAAACTCGGGTAAACCAATGATCTGTCTATAGTAGCAAGAGCTATTGCCAATTCATGTGTCCCAGTATTTCGACCATTAGGTATATATTTAAACCAACGATTTCTAAACAAAACAGATTCTTTCTGTTCTCCATCAAAAGAAATAAAATAATACTTTTCATTGAGTACTTGAATGACTTCCTTATTTTGAAAAGTAGTCTGTTCCATATTTCTACAATACTTGCACCAAGTAGCGTGTAAGAAAACAGCAATAGGTCTTTCCTCCTCCAACATCAAACTATCAACTTCAGAAAATTGATATTGAACTAACGAGGGGGTAAATGGGATTGACTTTTCTGATAAGGATATACAACTAGTCATTTTCATGATTAATAAAAGTATTGAGAAGAAAATACTATTTCTCATATTTAGTAAGTTTATATTCAACCTCCTATTTTATCGCAAAACAAAATTGCTTTCCGGTTGGACTAAAATAAATAATACATTTTACGCCATAAACAAGCTATAAAATGTATTATTGTGATATTCAAAATAAAATAGATTCGTTACTTAATTCTATACCGAATTCCAAAAAAACCTCGAATACCTTGATTTTGAGCATAGACATAAGAAGGATCAAAAGTTAATGCATTCAGATTTTGAGGTGTAGATAAGACATTTCCATCTGCATCAAAATCTACATTACGATCAAATGGATCAAAACTCCTAGCAATGATCGGTTGATCTTGATTCTTCCAAGGCGTCCAATTTAATAAATTTTTTACCCCTCCATAAAATTCAACACTCTTTAAACCTTTGTATGTTACCTGAATATTTTGAATACTCCACCAAGGTGATTCATCTGGACGAAAATCAAGTTCTCCTAAAATTGGCAAGCGCATCGGCCCGTACACATTTCCTGTGTAATCCATAGAAAACTTTTTATCCATAAATTTATAAGAAACCGACCATGTCCCTGTAAATCGCTCTGTCAAAACCTGTCGTTCTTTTATGTCATCTTCTATTGTGGAGACATCCATCAAAGTACCTCCCAACATAAAGGAAAAACCGTTATGTAAAGTCCAATCAGCATTAATACTCAATCCCTTAGTCACAGCAGAACCATCTAAATTATCATAGACAATCTGATTTGCATTGGTCTCATAATCTGGAAAAATAACGTTAGTGAAGTAAGTGTACCATCCTGATAATTCAATACTTCCCGAACCGCCATTATCCAAATATTTTTTTTTGATAAAGTTAGCATTAACATTATAAGATTGCTCAGGTTTCAATTTTTCATTTACTATGACTTCTCTCGCTCCTGTCAAGGCAGCATGGTCTTCCGTAAAGAGATTGACTACTCGAAATCCTGTTCCTGCATTTATCCGAAAAATATCATTCTTAGTTATTGCCCATTTGTAAGCAAGTCGAGGTGTCAAAATATTACCATGAACATCATTATAATCATAACGAAGCCCCATCAACAATTTATGATTTTCATGGAGATCAATTTCATCTTGCACAAAAATACCAGGCAACCAAATTTCATCAGGATTATTATCTGGACTATTTAAATCACCACCTGTGGCAGGCGTATTATCATCATATAAAGTATAACGTAAAGCAGAACCAAAAAGTAAATCATGCTTACCTAGACTCTTATCCCAAGTCAACTGACCAAAGGCAATTTTTTGATCAGCGATGTAAGGTACATCTCCATAAACTGAGTTCTGATCGTGACTATTAAAGGAAAAAGAAAGCATCATATGCTCCGAAGTTGGAAGCTGATACTGACCTATAAATTCTACTCGTTCAGTGGAAATTGCCTCTCCATAAATCTCATCACCTCCACGAAACTCTTTTGTCCAATCCATCTCTCCACCCCAACGGTCTTCCCAATAATATCGACCTGCCAAGGTAAATAAACGATTGTCTCTCCGTTTGACATTCCATTTCTGAAAAACAGAAATTCTCTTTTGAATTGTCACATCAGTAAAATTATCTTTGTTATTATCAATTGGATTATTATAATTAAAATAATTAATGCCTGTGAGCACCGATATACCTTTGCTTAAATTAAATCGAATGCCAAAATCTGCATTCAACTCACCCCAAGTAGTTCCCATCACATCGGCAGAAACAATAGGAGCCTTAATTGGATTCTTAGTGATAATATTAATCAATCCACCGATCGCTTCACTACCATACAAGGACGAAGCAGGTCCTTTAACAATTTCCATACGTTCCACTAGTGAATTTGGAATCCCAGATAATCCATAAACAGTTGCCAAACTGCTTACTATTGGCATACCATCAATCAAGACCATAGTATACGGCCCTTCCAATCCGTTAATATGAATATCTCCTGTATTACAAACTTGACAATTCAATTGAGGACGAACACCATTCACATTTTGCAATGCTTCATAAATATTTGGTGTAGGGTTTTTCTTAAAAAAAATAGGATTATAAACCTCTACGGGCACAGGACTTTCTAATCTATTAACTTCCTTGAGTGTTCCTGTGACCACAACTTCGTCCATGGTGTTAGCACCTTCTGCCATGGTAAAATTAAGTATTGCCCTTTCTCCTGCACCAATAGTTATTTTTTTGGAAATAGGTTCGAATCCAAGAAAGGAAACAATCACAACATATCTTCCGGGTATAATATCGGTAATTTCGAAGCTACCATCATTATTAGTTTGTACTCCTAATTTAGTTCCTTCAAGTGCAACATTGGCATATCCAAGAGCCTTCCCAGAAAATGTATTCACTTGCCCGAAAAGTGTCGCATCTTGGCCAATTGATGAAATAGAAAGAATCATAATTGAAATAAGTAGAATTATTTTACACCTCATAAATAATTATTTATAATTATAAAATTATATTTTTAGAATACACAAAAGTAAATAGTTAGTGTACACTAACAAAATTAAATGCAATCTATTTAAAATAAATTTTAAAATGCCTTTTGAGAGCAGAAGTAAAAGATGTTTTTAAAAGAGAATATTTTATTTCTACGATGACACCTATATTTTTAAAAATGAGACCACAGAGGAAAGTTCTAGAGAAAATATTTTCTACATTAACCTTATAGAGCTTAGGAAAAGCTCCTAAATAAGAAATTATTATTGTTACAAAAACCAACTTAAATCAAATATTTATCATTTCACCATTCTCAAATCTTACAAAGAACTAGTATTTTTGTAAAAAAAAATGCCAACTGCAGTAAAAGAAAATTATTTAAAAACACTTTATTTTCTCAGCAAGGAGAGTCCAGACATTAATATCACAGAATTGAGTAAGAGACTCGGGGTAAGTAAACCTACTGCTAGTAATATGATGAAGAGCTTGGAAGAAAATGGTTGGGTAGATCATCAAAAGTATAAACCGGTAAAGCTTACAAAAAAAGGGCGAAAGGTAGCTGCCTTGATTATTCGAAAGCATCGACTAACAGAAATGTTTTTACACAAAGTAATGGGATTTGGCTGGGAGGAGGTCCACATGATTGCCGAACAAATGGAACACCTTGATTCTAAAAAGCTATTTGATCGCATGGATGAAATGTTAGAACATCCACTTTATGATCCGCATGGCTCGCCGATTCCAGACAAAAATGGTCTAATAGCTATACAGAAATTTCACAAATTAACACATTTGACTAGCTCCCAAAAGGGCCGATTATCTGCGCTCACTAATAGCTCAGAGGGATTGTTACATTACCTTAATCAATGTCAAATAGAATTGGGTGTTACATTGGAATTAATAAGAATTGAGCCATTTGATGATAGCTGCATCGTAAGTGCAAATGGTAAGCCACCAATCACTTTGAGTAAAAAAGTAGCAGCTTGTTTAATGGTGGATATTATTTGATCTTTGGGACAATTTAATATCACTAAGAATAATAAAGCTTATCTAAAAATACAGATGCTGATTCAATCCGGAATAAAAAAGCGATGCTAGTACAAAATGTATTAGCATCGCTTTTAATTTTTTTTACGAATCTAAATGAACTAATTATGTGTTTTCATAAATACCATCAATCGCACTTTGATACTTTTCCAAAATGACTCTACGCTTTAATTTCATCGTAGGCGTTAATTCTGCTTTTGAACCATCTTCTTTTACCGCATCCCAAGTTGTATTAAGTAATGCGAATTTTTTAACTTGCTCAATGTGACTAAACTCAGGATTAAATCCATCAATACTTTTTTGATACTGAGCAAGTACATTTGGATTTTTAATTGCATCATCCATTGATGTCCATTTTACTCCATTATTATCACACCAATTTTGAAGTGCTTCAGGAGCAGGAACGATAAGTGCAGAAACAAATTTTTGATTCTCTCCTACCACCATCATTTGCTCGATTAAAAAATCCTCTTTGAATTTATTTTCGATTGGAGCAGGAGCGACATATTTCCCTCCAGATGTTTTGAGTAGCTCTTTTTTACGATCCGTAATCTTAAGGAATTCATTTCCACCTGGCCCTTTCAGTATTTTCCCAATATCTCCAGTCATAAACCATTGTTCACCATTTACATCTTTAAATACCTCAGCTGTTTTGTCTGGCTTATTGTAATATCCCATCATTATATTAGGTCCTTTGGCCAAAATCTCTCCTTCACCTTTTCGATAATTACCATCGGAGTCATCAATTTTCACAGTAATAATATCAATTGCAGGACCCACCGTACCTAACATTGCTCCATTCTTTTCAAATGTATTAATTGTCAAACCAGGAGAAGTCTCCGTTAATCCATATCCTTCTCGAATTGGAATACCTGCTGCAGAAAATACTTTTACCATTTTCATCGGACAAGCTGCGGCTCCTGTCAAGATGCCTTTGACATTTCCACCAAGTGCTTCTCGCCATTTACTGAAAATTAATTTATCTGCAATTTTATCTTTTAAACTTGGTGATTTATCAAAGTCATAATTGTCTGTTAAGCCCAACGCCCAAAAAAATAATTTCTTTTTCACACCAGTTAGTTCTAACCCTTTGTTGTATATTTTTTCATAAACCTTTTCCAACAACCTTGGGACAGTTGTAAAAAAGTGAGGCTGTACAGCTCTCAAATCTCCATCCTCTCCCCCCAAATTATCAGTACCTGTAAAAACAACATTGATCCCTGAGTATGCATATGAATATGCCGCTGACCTTTCAAAAATATGACAGATTGGTAAAAAGCTCAAGGCAATATCTCCTGAATCAAGTGGTAATAGATCATTCACACATCTTACATTCGAAACAATATTGTCGTGTGAAAGCATTACTCCTTTTGGGTTACCTGTTGTACCTGAAGTATAAATTAGCGTCGCCAACTCTTCCGGCTTTATCGCAGCTTTTCGTTCATCCACAATGTCTTGTCCCTCATTCGTAAAAATATCTTCCCAATATTTTTTACCTTCTGCTTTATCAAGAGTATAAATATCTGTCAAGGTTGGAATTGCATGAAACTTACTATTTACTTTTTCATACAAATCTCCTTCCCCAACAAATGCAATTTTCACTCCAGCATCATTAAATATATACTCATATTCTCCAGGACTAATCGTAGGATAAACAGGAACATTAATAGCACCCACTTGTTGGATGGCTATATCCATCGCTACCCATTCAGGCCTATTTTTATAAACGATCAACGCCACTTTATCGCCAGGCTGAACCCCTAAATTTATCAAACCACAACTGGCTTGGTTTGCCATATGAATAATTTGATCTGTGGAGTAATATTTCCACTCTCCATTTATTTTGTGCCCAAATGCTTTCTCTTGCGGACAATTTTCTTTTTGGTAATAAATAAAATCGAATAATCTTGTTACTGCCATTTTCTTTTTAGAGTTTATACCTGCCTCTAAGTAGACAAGTTGTCAATAGATTTTTGTTTCTAAGTGTGAAAAATAGTATTTTTTTTTAATTAAAAAAAATAATTATTTATCGATTTTTTTAAGATTTGAAATGTACTTTTCCAACAAATCACTATCCCTCTTTTTGAATCCTTTTACTCTAAAAAATAAATAATAAAATACTTTGTTCATCACGAAATTGGTAATATCCAAGAGATTCTATAATTTCATACTTTTCACAAAACCATCCACAATACAAAATTATGAAAAAAACCTTAACTGTATTTTTATTATTAGCACTTCTTTGGTCTTGTCAAACAAATTCCAAACCAAAGGAAACTTCTCAACCTAAAGCAGAAATAACTAAAACAGATTTGAATAATGACGAATGGATTTCACTTTTCAATGGAGAAGATTTAGATGGTTGGATAAACCATGGAACTGAAAAATGGTATGTCCAAGATGGAGAAATAATTTGTGAAAGTGGACCAAATGCCGAGTATGGTTATTTATCAACGGCTGATTTCTACGATGATTTTGAATTAAATGTTGAATTTAAACAAGAAGCCAATGGTAATAGTGGCGTTTTTTTCAGATCAACTTTGGAAGGAACAAAAATTACAGGGTGGCAAGCTGAAGTTGCTCCACCAGGAAACAATACAGGAGGAATTTATGAATCGTACGGTCGAGGTTGGTTGATAAAACCTGATACAGAAAAAGATATCGTACTAAAGATGGGCGAATGGAATACAATGAAAATAAAAGCTCACGGAGCGAAAATTACCACTTGGTTAAATGGTACGGAAATGATTCAAATAGAAGATGAAAAGATCGGAAAAGGCAAGGGTGCCATCGCTCTACAAATTCATGATGGTGGAGGAATAAAGGTGAGGTGGCGTAACATTAAACTCAAAATGATCAAATAGTAAACAGTTAATAAACTTTTTTAAAAAATATTTATGCAAAAAATCGTAACCCTATTTTTTATCATCTTTAGTTTTTGCTCTTGTAATATAGATTCAAAATCAAAAGTAGTTTCTCAATCGGAAATAATAATAACCAAAACAGATTCAAAAATTGGCGAATGGATTCAACTTTTTGATGGAACAAGTACCAGAGGATGGAGAGCTTATAATGGCGATGTATTACCCGCTCAATGGATCATCAAAGACGGAGCATTAACATTTTCGACTGAGTCAAAATTAGAATCAGATCATCAAGGAGGAAAAGATATTATTTATGCTGCGGAGGAATTTGAAAATTTTGAATTATTTATGGAATGGAAATTACCCGAAGGTGGAAATAGTGGAATTTTATATCACGTCCAAGAGGGGTTCGCTGGCCCTGCTGAAGTTGCTCCTGAATATCAACTATTGGATGATCTCAAATGGGAAGAAATCAATAATACACAATTGGAAGAATGGCAAAAGACAGCTGCTGACTATGCCATGCATACTCCGGACAATAATCAAAAAATCGTAAAACCTGCAGGCGAGTGGAATTCATCAAAAATTTTATTTACTCCTGAATTAGCAGAACATTGGTTAAATGGAAAAAAAGTTTTGTCTTTTGTTCCCTGGTCTAAAGATTGGGAAGAACGAAAAGCAAAGGGTAAATGGAAAGATTATCCCAAATATGGCACCTTCAAAAAGGGATATATCTGTCTTCAAGATCACGATAGCCCACTTTGGTTTAAAAATATTAAAATTAAAAAATTACCTTAAAACAAAAAGACTCAGGAGAGTCATTTTTAGTAAAAACAAAACATTATGAAAAAAAGGGAATTCCTAAAAAAGGTAGCGGTACTTTCCACAGGCGTAACAATCTTACCATCCTGTGGCATAAATCAATCAGAAGAAAATCAAAAAAATGAGGATAAAAATAAAATGAATGATTTAGACCAAGAAGTTAAACGAATTAGAACTGCTCATATAGGTATTGGAGGAATGGGTGCTGAAGATTTAAAAGCAATTTCTTCGCATGACTTTGTGGATGTTGTTGCTATTTGTGATGTTGATTTCGTTGCCTTAATGACTGCACAAAAATTGCATCCTAAGGCTCAAGTATACTCAGACTACAGAGAAATGTTTAAAATAATAGGTAATGATATTGATGCTGTTATTGTATCAACTCCTGACCATACTCATGCTCCTGCTTCGATGATGGCAATGGAATTCGGCAAGGCTGTTTATTGCCAAAAGCCATTAACGCATCATGTATCGGAAGCTAGAGCAATGCAAAAATTAGCTAAAGAAAAAAACTTAGTCACTCAAATGGGTATTCAAGTCCATTCATTTTATGATTATAAATTAGCCACTCTTTTAATCCAAGATGGCATCATCGGAAAAGTAAAAACCGTTCGAGCATGGTCCCCAAAAAACTGGGGTTATGATGGCCCAAAACCTGAAGGAGAGGATAAAATTCCTGATACATTAATTTGGGATTTGTGGTTAGGAACTGCCCCTGAACGACCTTTCAAGAAAAACTTTTATCATCCGGGAAATTGGAGGAAGTTGATGGATTATGGTTGTGGCACACTTGGCGACATGGGGGTTCATATCTTTGACACACCATACAATGCATTGCAATTAGATGTCCCAAAAACAATTGTAAACAATTGTAGAGAATCTAATGGGTTCGGTTTTCCGGAACAAAATGAGGTCACTTATGAATTCCCTGGAACAAAATATACAACCGAAAACCTGACTTGGATATGGACAGATGGCGAAGGAGCCCCTGCTTCTCATGAAGATTTAAAACTGCCAGGTGACGAAGCACTTCACGATCAAGGAGCTATGTTTATCGGAGAAAAAGGAAGATTATATCTACCACATTTTCAAATGATGCCAAAATTAATTATTGATGGTAAATTTCAAGAAATGGATATTGCAAAATTTAAATTGGAAGAACCTATCAGAGATTATGAAGCAGAAGCACCAAAACATTATCATCAGTTCATTGATGCTTGTTTAGGAAAAGATGAATGTACTGCCCCGTTTTCTTATGCCTCTAGATTAACAGAAACAATTTTGTTAGGAGTAATCGCTGGTCGATTTCCAAATAAAAAACTACATTGGGATAGTGAGACTGCACAATTTGAAGAGAAGGAAGCTAATCAGTATTTGGATTCGAAATATCGAGTTTTTTAACATAAAAGGAAATAAAAGGAGAGGTGTGGTTAAGAACCGCACCTCCTCTCTCTTTATTTCTAATTGACGATTTTAATCCTACATACTATCTATTAGTTGGTCAAACCTAATCGTACTGGAATAAGAATAATAAAGCACAATAGTTTATTTAAAGAAACTATTATGCTCCTGAAAACCCATAATCATCTCATATATAGGCCAATTATCAAGTAACAAAATCAACTTAGAAGGTTTCATTTAACATTTAATTTACCTACTTTTGTCAAGCTATTATGCATTTCGCCCTATAAAATATCTGGTTAATTTTAAACTTCACACAAATGCATAGTAACTTTTTGAGTTTATTATTAAATACCAATCCTTAATTCACTCCCAGGCCAATTTTATAAAATATTATACTTTACCTTAATTAAATTCCCCGTGGGAATTTAAAAACCAAGGACTATATTTTGTCAAACAAATAAGTAAAATAATCATGATTTTTTTTTCAACAGCACTTCAATTAATTAAAAAGTTCTCACTCTTATTTTTCCTAACCTTTAGTTTTTCAATTATCTCTATTGGACAAGGGACTGTTTTGAATCCTGGTGATATCATGGTACTACAAATCGATGAAGATGAACAAGGAGTAAATTTTGATAATTTCATTTTTGTAACTTTTGTTGACTTGGTGGTTGGAACAACTATTTATTTTACTGATTGTGGTGTTTTTCCTGGCACTGGTACTTTCACCGACCCAGCAGCTACAACAACAGGAGGTGTAGATCAATATCCGAATTGCCCAGAGGGAGCAGCAAAATTTGTTGCAGCATCGGCAATTGATGCTGGAAGTATATTTCAATTTTCAGGATCATCAAGTGGTTCGCAATTTTCTGATTTCAGTGATGCTTTAATCATCGGTCCAAAATTAGATTTTTACACCGCAGGTGATCAATGTATTGTTTTTCAAGATACAGATGGTGCTGGAGGATTAGACCCCTCTCAAAATCCTAAATTTATATTTATATTGAATGCAGATGCAGGTAACTTTACTTTCAATCCCTCACCCTATTATCTTGCTCCCTCCGGTGGTCAATTAAATGATGGTTCTGGAACAAGTGTGCCGACTGGATTAACAGCTTCAAATGTGCCCGAAGGTAGTGCAACCGCCATGGCTGTTGGAGAAGGGAGTGCAGAAATTGATAATGTTGTTTTTAATGGAACAGGGTTAATCCCATTTGTCAATGCTTCGACTGCTAAAATTGCCATACTTAAAGAGAATCCAGGTCCTTTAGGAGATGATGAAAGTAATGGATTAAATTGGTTTGGTGAAAGTAACACTAGCCAAGGTGACGCAGATGATATGTTGTACTTCCAATACGAAGCTTTATTAGTTAATTCAGGGAATATTTTACCAGTTGAATTAACCACTTTTATTGGAAGACCTAAAATAAAGACAATAGATCTCCACTGGGCTACTGCTTCTGAAACTAATAATGATTATTTTGTAATAGAAAAAAGTACCAATGGAATTGACTTTGATGAAACATCTCGTATTGATGGTAATGGAACAACTAATATTCTATCCAATTATAACTGGACTGACAAGTCGCCAAGTGACGGTTTAAACTATTACAGATTACTTCAAATAGATTTTAATGGCGACAAGTCATATTCTAAAATAATTGCAATAGAATTTCAAGCAGATAGAAGTGATATTCAAATTTATCCAAATCCAGCTAAAAATGAATTGAATATCAATCTTCCGGAAAACTGGGGTAGGAATGAAACCTCGATAGTAATCTATGATTTTTATGGAAAAGTAATTGATACTTTTACTAGCACATCTAGTTCATTCACTTTTCTTATAAACCATTTTCCAGCGGGATACTATAGACTTTCTGCGATCAATAAAAGTAAAATTTTGAATACTTCCTTTGTGAAAAAGTAAATAAATATGACTTTGTACTTTTATAACCTCTGTACAATTTAATCTGTTATATTTCCTAAATCTATTTTCCGCTTAATATAAGAGAAATGGCAATTAGGGTAAAAATAAGTTGGAAATTTAGAAAACTGTTCATCTCAAAAATTTATCCTTTATTTTTAATAAAAAAATAGAATCCGTCTTAAACTCAAAATAATTCCAATACTTTATTTCCTCCATAATTTAATCTGAATAATTAAAACCATACTTTTCTATATCATCATTTGAATTATGTCTTAATCATATTCATAGAATATGGGTTTACGTACTTTAAATTAAAAGAATAGAAAAGGGTTTTTAGGCAATAAAAAAATCCTTCATGAAAAAAAATCGTGCATCTAATTAAATTATTACTTACTTTTGTTTATGAGTGTTTATGTTCTCCTCCAGACTAATGTTACACTCTGTTAGTTCTCCCCAGTCCAATCCGAATAATTCTAAAGCAATTACCCCAAATCCAACATTCTGTTAGTGTACTCTTTTAAGACTCATAGTATAATAAATCCATACTAAGTAAAAGGATATAAGATATAATAGAAAGTTAACATCCAAAATATTTTCTTAATTGAAAAACTAATATCTAATGTATTTTTTCATTTAAATCACTGTTTGATTGAGTATATCCCCTTTCAAGCTCTATTAGTCTTTTACTTTAAATTACTTACGATTACCTATAGTTCTCCCAATTACCAATCAAAATAATTAAAAACCACATTTCCCCCATCCAACATTTTGTCAATAATCTTAATTCTTCAAACTGATAGTCTGGAGATAAAAGCCTTTACATACTTAAATTATTTTTAACACTAAAAGGAAGTACACAATGAATCTTTTTAATACAACAACACTTATTCTCAGAAAAATTTCATTTCTACTTTTTCTGATCTTTAGCTTCTCTTTATCCTCTAATGCTCAGGGAACAGTCCTAGCACCTGGTGATATAATGATTCTACAAATCGATGAAAACGATAAATTCATTTTCGTAACTTTTGTTGACCTAACGGTTGGTACAACTATTTACTTTACTGATTGTGGTGTTTTTCCTGGCACTGGTACTTTTACAGACACTGCGGAAGATCCTAATTATACTGCTTGTCCAGAAGGTTCTATAAAATTTGTTGCTTCTTCTTCCATAGAGGCAGGAACTATAATTCAATATGGGGATACAGTTGATCCTCAATTTTCTATTCATACTGATGCTATGATTACAGGTTCTGATATTGATTTTACTTTTAATGGCGATCAAGTTGTTGTTTTCCAAGATACTGATGGTTCCTCAGGTTTTGAACCTTCTGAAAATCCTAGCTTCATATTTATCCTGAACGCAAATGATGGAAATTTCACTTCTACGCCTAATCCTTCTTCAGGCAATGAATCTGGAACTAGTATTCCAATAGGATTAACAAAATTAAATTCACCGATAGGAAGTGCTACTGCAATGGCAGTTGGTACAGGGGATGGAGAATTTGATAATGTTATATTTAATGGAACTGGGTTAATACCTTTTCAAGGTTCCACTTTCTCAGAAAAGGTATTAAACGCTAAAATAGCGATTCTCGCAACTCCTGGAGCTACTAATGAAAGTAACGGAATAAACTGGTACGGGGAAAACAATACTGTTCAATCTCCTGATCCATATTTCATTTACGAAGCGTTACTAATGAATTCAAGTAATATTTTACCGGTAGAATTAATTTCCTTTAACGGTAGACCAAAAGTAAATACTATCGAACTAGAGTGGATTACAGCTTCTGAAATTAATAATGATTATTTTACAGTAGAGAAAAGTACAAACGGTATTTACTTTAAAGAAGTAACTGATATTAATGGTCGAGGAACAACTACTTTAAAATCTATTTATAATTGGGTAGATCAATCACCAGTTAATGGCCTCAACTATTATAGATTAAATCAAGTAGACTTCAATGGTGACAAGACTATTTCTAATATTATTGTGATAGAATTCGATACGGAAAGAGGTAAAATACAAGTTTATCCAAACCCTACGCTAGATGAAGTTAACCTTAACCTTCCTGAAAACTGGGAAGGCGAAACTTCAATAATCATTTATGATTTTTATGGTCGATTAATCAATTCGTTCACTATTACTAATGGATTTTACACTTTACCAGTTAATAATATTCCAGCAGGAATGTATCGATTATCTGCCACTAACAAACGAAATATTTTAAATACTACTTTTATCAAAAAGTAATCAAACTTTAAAGAAAAATTACCTTTTAAATTTTTTTATTGAAAATAAAATCAATAAACTCCTGATTTTCTAAATGAAAATTAGGAGTTTATTTTTTAAGACCTGCATTTAAACAAAAAATATCGTATATTTAATATAGTCGAATTAGGTCTGTTTTACCGCTAAAATTCTTTCCCAAAAGAAAAGCTGACCTTAGTTTCTCCAAATCCAATATTAACAATTAAACTCTAGCATAGTATTCTACTGCAACAACTCCACAAATAATTGTGCTCGAGGTGGGGTGTGAATTTATGCCTATTTTCTTTTAATAAAAACAAATTAACCATGAATAACTTTACAATAAATATCCTCCTGACTAGAAGGTTTTCCTCTATACTAGTTCTAGCCTTTGGTCTTTCTTTTACTTCCTTAGGGCAAACCCCAACTATTTTAGCTCCAGGTGACATCATGGTATTACAAATCGATGAAGGTAATATCGGAGCTGATAGATTTCTTTTTGTGACATTTGTGGACTTATCGGTTGGGACAACTATTTACTTCACAGATTGTGGTGTCTTTCCCGCAGGGTCTTTCACCGATGTAAGTAATCATCCTAATTATACTTCTTGTCCGGAAGGTGCAACAAAATTTGTGGTTTCGTCTCCTGCAGAGGCAGGGACTATATTTCAATATATAGGGGGGCAAAGTGGTGGTACACAATTCTCTCCTCACACTGATAACTTGATCACTGGCTCTATAGACTTTACATATAGCGGTGATCAAGTTATTGTTTTTCAAGATGCAGCAAATCCAGGTGGATCAGCACAACCGTCCGCCAATCCTGCGTTTATATTTGCATTAAATGGAAATGATGGAAATTTTAATTCCACACCCTTACCGTCTTCAGCTGATCAATCTGGAACAAGTGTACCGTCATTATTGAATACTATGAATTCACCTGCAGGTAGTGCTACAGCCTTGGCAGTTGGTACAGGGAATGGAGAATTTGATAATATTGTATTTAATGGCACGGGACTTATACCGTTTATGGGTTCCACTCTAGCGGAAAAAATTACGAACGCTAAAATAGCAATTCTTGCAACTCCTGGAGCTACTAATCAAAGTAATGGAATGAACTGGCTTGGTGAGGATAATACGAGTACGAATCCATTATATGCTGATTACGAAAATTTACTCATCAATTCACTCAATATTTTACCTGTCGAATTAACATCTTTCCAAGCAAGACCAAAAGTAAAGTCAATCGACCTCCAATGGGTAACTGCTTCTGAAACCAACAACGATTATTTTGCAGTAGAAAAAAGTACTAATGGTATTGATTTTGAAGAATTAACCGAAATTGATGGCAAAGGCACCACTATTCTAGAATCTTATTATAATTGGATCGATCGATCCCCTAATAACGGATTAAATTATTATAGACTACTCCAAGTAGATTTTGATGGTGTCAAATCCTACTCAAATATACTTGCAATTGAATTTAAATCAGATAGAGATAAAATACAATTATACCCAAACCCAGTAATCCTTGAGGTAAATATCAACCTCCCTGAAAACTGGAAAGGTGAATCATTGATAATTTTACACGATTTTTATGGACGTTTAATTAATTCGTTTACCGTTTCCTCTGGGTCAGTAACTTTCCCAGTTGACAATATTCCATCAGGATTTTATCGAATTTCTGCAACTAACAATAGCAAAAATCTAAATACAACTTTCATAAAAAGGTAAAATATTTATTCAAAGTATTTCCTATTTCGACTTAGATAAAAACAGTAAATAAAAAAGCCCCAACTTCCAAATAAAAAGTTGGGGCTTTTTTGAAACCTTTCCAATCCAATCATACCCTCTTTTGATATTTTCTCTCAAAAAATATGCTTTTCAAAATTTTATTAAAATAGGACCTTATCAAATAAAAATTACCCAGCCCACCCCTCTCTATCCAAACTTCGATACTGAATTGCCTCTGCCAAATGCTCAATCTTTATGTTTCCACTTCCTGCCAAGTCTGCTCCTGTTCGAGCTACTTTCAAAATTCGATCATACGCTCGTGCAGACAATTGCAATTTTTCCATCGCAGTTCTTAATAATGTAATTCCAGCTTTATCCAACTGACAAACTTCTCGAACCATTCGGCTTGGCATCTGCGCATTACTATAAATTGTTGGATAATCTTGAAACCTTTTTACTTGGATTTCTCTAGCTTTAATGACTCGTTCCACTATCTTCCCACTGGTTTCTTTAGATGGCGTATAATCTGCTAACTCTTCATAACTTACAGGCGTAACTTCTACATGTAAATCTATTCGATCTAAAAGCGGTCCCGAAATTTTATTCAAATATCTTTTCACTACTCCAGGACTACATACACATTCTTTGTCAGGATGATTATAAAATCCACAAGGACAGGGATTCATACTTGCCACTAACATAAAACTCGCAGGATAATCAACCGTAACTTTTGCCCTAGATATAGTTACTTTTCGTTCCTCCATTGGTTGACGCATCACCTCCAAAACGGTTCGCTTAAACTCGGGCAACTCATCTAAAAACAAAACACCATTATGCGATAACGAAATTTCTCCAGGCATAGGATTCGATCCTCCTCCAACCAAAGCAACATCACTTATTGTATGATGAGGAGATCGAAAGGGACGAGTTGAAACTAAAGCAGAATTGACAGGAAGCACCCCTGATACAGAGTGAATCTTTGTAGTCTCCAATGCTTCATGTAAACTTAATGGTGGTAAAATAGTTGGGAGTCTTCTTGCAAGCATCGTCTTCCCTGCTCCAGGTGGACCAATCAAAATTACATTGTGTCCACCTGCTGCTGCAATCTCAAGCGCACGCTTGATATTCTCTTGACCTTTCACATCAGAGAAATCAACAGAGTATATATCTTGTGTCTCTTCAAAAATTGACCGGGTATCGACTATAACAGGCCGTAACTCATTTTTCTTATTAAAAAAGTCAACAACTTCTCTTAAATTCTCAATTCCATAAACATTTAGATTATTTACAATAGCTGCTTCTCTTGCATTTTCTTTAGGTAAAAATAAACCTTTAAAACCCTCCTTTCTTGCTTGAATCGCTATAGGCAATGCTCCTTTGATAGGCCGTAATCCTCCATCTAAAGATAACTCTCCCATAAAAACATATTTATCCAACTCTTCAAATTCCATCTGACCAGTACTAGCCAATAATCCGATCGCAATAGGTAAATCATAGGAGGAACCTTCTTTTCGTAAATCAGCTGGAGCAAGATTAACCACTAACTTGACTCGTAACATCCGCATACCTATATTTTTAATTGCAGCTTCGATTCGTGCAAACCCCTCTCGAACAGCACTATCGGGTAAACCAACTAAATTAAAAAAATCTTTTCCATCCCTTGCCTCTCCTCCTGTGTTGACCTCGACTGTGATAGTTTGAGCTTCAACTCCTTGGACGGCACTTGCGTAAGTTTTTACTAGCATTTGGTAGAGGGTAATTATTTAGAAAGTATGTTTATTACTTCGCTAAAATAGATAGATTTTTTATTTTATTTACAAAAAATGAAAGTATAGCGAGAAACAATATGTGTAGTAATTGTTTAACACTTCATAAAGTGAATCATCAGTTCACTTTTCCTTTTTACAATAAAATACCTGTCACATTAATCTCAATTCTTTCTATATTTCTGACTATTTATACATGGTTTTTGAAAGTAATATGTTGTAGTAAATTGCACAAAATGATCTAGTGTAAATCATAGCATATTGCCAATGTTTGTTTTTATATTTTCCAAAATATCAGACTCAATTTTGCCCTAAACTAATTTAGTATGAAACAACTTATTTCAATCGTAATTTTTTCATTTTTCACTTCTATAAATATTTATAGTCAACATTCAGAATTTGGATTTTTTGTTGGATTCTCAAACTATCATGGTGACCTTACTCCAAAAAATATGGAAGTATCCTCTTATGCGCCATCTTTTGGGGCATTTGGTAGATATAACTTTAATGGACATATTGCAGCTAAAGTTCATTTTTATAAAGGTATCCTTCAAGGTTCCGACTATAAATCCCAAATCACTAAAGGGGAGCGTGCACGAAACTTAAGTTTTAAAACAGATATTTATGAATTGGGAGCACAGCTAGAATATAACTTTTTGGACTTTAAACTTAAAATCAACCATCATATTACTACTCCATATATTTTTGCTGGAGTAGCGGGGTTTTATTATAACCCACAAGCAGAAATTAACGGCCAATGGTTTGATCTTCAGCCTCTTGCAACCGAAGGCCAAGGGCTAGAAGGCAGTAATATTGAACCATATCAGCAAACTTCTATTGCAATTCCAATGGGATTTGGTATAAAATTCAATATCAACCATTTAGCTAATATTGGTTTAGAGTTCGGTATGAGAAAAACATTTACAGATTATATCGACGATGTGAGTACGACATATCCTGACTTAAATATTTTGGCCATGGAACATGGAGATTTTGCAGCTGCCCTTTCTTATCGAGTACCCGAATATAATCCGAGTGCTCTATCAAATCCAAAAGGAACTAATAGAGGTGATCCAACTAATAATGATTGGTATTTTTTTGGTGGAGTTACTATTTCTGTAAATATTGGAAATGCAAGTGAATTTAAGTAAAATTAGAAAATATCATTATCGAAAAAAATTTCCGATAATAATATTTTAAAAATTTGTTATATCATAACTATAAATAATTAATCAAAGAGCAGGTAATACTTTGAAAGTACCACCTACACTTATTGATTAATTATTTGCGCCTATTCTTATTCCTCCACAACTTTTTTTTCAGTAGGTGTATCTTTTGTCAGTTCGGTATATAGGATTTTTAAAATTTTCTCTAAATATATGAACCCACTATCCCACTCATCGTCATGTTCTTTCGTCACATTTAGAGCTTTTATTTCCTCCTATGACATTCCTTTTATACTAAATCTAAAGTGATATTAAATAACCATATCTAACTTTTATCGACCAAAGAACCATGACCAGTAATAATATCAGTTTTAAAATCAACCAAAAAAGTATTTTATTAATGTTTTTCAAAACAGCTCCCATATTCTTCTTTATTCTAAATCAAAAGAGAGATCTCTCTTTTGAAAAAATAAAAAGAGCAAAAAAAAATTGAAAATTGTTTCTTCATTATGTTGTCTATTTTTTTTAAGAAAATTTAATTCAGTGATACAGTTAATCCGAAGTTCCCATCTTTTCAACAAATAGCATGATTTTTGTCCCTTTTTTCAGGAAAAACCTCCGAAAAAAACTTACAAACCTATCTAAAGTTCCACTAAGACCTTATTACTTTTTTAGAAAAATAAAAAACATGAATATAAAAATTTTGTGGTTTCTCATTATAGTCTTGAATACTTTTTCGAGTAAGGCATCTGAATTGATTTTCAAAAGTCGAGTGGCTACTGCTTTGAATACGGTTACCCTTTACACCGACAGTAGTTATTTTAAACATTCAGATATACGGTTTTCAGAGGGAGAATTATTTGAGGTACTAGGAGAAACAACTTTGCACCATTTAGATGATGCACAAAATCAAAAATTTAAATGGTTCAAAATCCGTTCATTTTCAGGACAAGAAGGATGGATCTTTGGAGATGGTATTGCAGTAATAATGGAAAGTTCAGATGTCAACACTAAACTTAAACCTTTTTTCAAAAAAAGAATTTCCCTTAATAATGGTTTTGAAAAATCAGTCTCTTGGATTGCTTCTATTGGTGGTTTTGATAATTTATATAATAGTGATTTATTGAGTCCAACTTATCATGAATTTTATATAGTCATCACCAATGAACATGGAAAGTCAGTTCATATGAACTACGAAAGTCAAAGTATATTAGGTAGAGAATTTTTGAATTTGTTCCAAATGAAAGATGTGACAAATGATGGAATTGAGGATTTTTTGATGGAAACCAGAAGTTATTCAAACTTAAGTGATCTAGAGAATAGAACTCTGGAAATTTTTTCTTTACAATCAGGTCACTTAAAAAAAATTTTAAATGAAAGAATGACTTTGAATTATGGCGATGATTTATTTTCTCCAGCTATGTTTAAATTTGTGGAAGTAAGTGCAATGAGTATTAGAATAGAATATGTAGACTATATCCCTTGTACCAAGTTTTCTTTGCCTTACCAATTTGATAAAAAAAGTGAGACGCAAGAACGTTGTTTGGAATTTGTTACTTATACCTATGCTTGGAATAACAGAAAGAAAAAGTTTGTACAATTCTACCAAAAAAATCAAAATGCATTAAAAGGCATCGTTTATAATCCTAAAATTTTCCTAAAATCAGAGCCTTCTTTTTTATCGAAGAAGATTGAAAATCTAAAACCGAATGTTCCTTTTACCGTTATTAAACACTTTGAAAAAGTTTTCATACAAAATGGTGAAAAGAAAATCTCTCCATATTTATATGTTCAATCCGTGAATGGAAATCGAGGATACATCAGAGGGAAAGTAGTTCATTTTTTAAATACAGAACACTCCAAGATACTCTTTGATTTTTATCAAAAGCCACCTTTATCAAAAGCGAAATTGAAGACTAATAAACTTTTCTTGAAAATAATTAGAGAGGAGAATATTAGTGGCGGCTCGTCTAACCAATAGGTAATATTTAAACAAAAGGGTTAAGAAACCGTATTTTTGGCTGCCTCCATGGGAATACTAATGCACCTTTTTTCCATATAACTTAATATCCGTTCTAAAACGTCACGGGCATTTTCATCCAATTCATCGACATCCTTTTTAAAAACCTCATTAATGGCATGTGCCTTAACTGCTTTAATTCTTTGTGGAACATAGCTCATCGCTTTGGTGATTTGTCTTTGCTGATGTATCTTTTGAAATTTCACTAAATTCTTTTCGATTATCATTTGGGCACTAGAAATTTCTTTTTGCCGGAAACCCATATTTTCTCTAGCCAAACCTCTCAAATCTTCTATCTCGATATAATTTACATTGAAGTTCTCAACAACAGAGGGCTCTACATTATTTGGAATAGCCAAATCAATAATTAATTTTTCATTTTTATCATCTTTAAGAAGGGACGCATATAAATCATCATCCAACAGAGCTTTATCTGATCCAGTGCAAATTATTATTCCATCAAAACCTCTATGGTATGACTTTAAATCTTCCAATAAAAAAGCCTTTCCTTTCAGCATTTCTGCCAATGAATTTGCTCTCTCAATGCTCCGATTAAAAATAGTTATATTTTGGTATTCGTATTTTTTCAAAAATTTAGATACCAACAAATTAGTCTGTCCCGCTCCGATCAATAATAATTTTCCAGTTTTAGGAAAGCCAGAATGTATAAGTTTTTGTATTGCTAAAGAAACAACTGAGATTGGTTTTTCACCGATTCGTGTTTTGGAATAAACTTTCTTTGCAGTTTCAATAGCCAATTGCATGGCCAGACGAAGATGATCGCCCGTCATATCCCAACCTACACATTGTTCAAACGCCACTCGAATTTGTCTCAAAATTTCTCGTTCTCCAATCACCATCGAATCAATTGACGACGACACTTCCAACAAATGTTTTAACGCGTCAGAACCCTCCAACATCGTTACTCTCTTAGAAAAATCATCCACTAAATCTGCTTGAAAATACGGGTTGGCTTCAGATAGAAATTCAGAGACAAAAGATTCATTGACATTTTTTTCAGCAAAGAAGAAATACATAACGCGATTACAAGTCGCCAAATACATCATTTCTTCTATTTCGAATTGCTCTTTTAGAGTGTTCAATTTCAACTGCAATTCGGCCTCATCAGTCGATGTAACGATAAATTTACTTAATGTTTGCAGGGAAACATTTTTATGCGTTATTGTAATTATCTTGAAATTGTTGAGCATGTAATAAATAGCTAATTTTTTGATTCACAAAAGTATTCTAACAATATCAAAAAAATGTCATAATTCTGTAAAGTCTGTATTCAAACCTGAGATCTCCTAAATACGAGACCTTTTGAGTGTAACTACTTTTGAGTGTAACTAAATGAGTCCCCTTGATTTTAATTCCAAATATTTATTTATTGAATTTACAGAGAGATCTTCTGGTTTGGTGAGGATGGCTTGGATGCCGTATTGTCTTAATTTCTGTACCATTTGTGATTTTTCATTAAGAATTTTTTGAGCAATCGTTTGATGATATATATCCTGAGTTGTATTAACTTTTAACTTAGCGAAGTCAATAATTTCAGTATTCTCAAAAAAGACTACGACAAGCAAATGAAGTATATTTATTTTTCTTAAAATCGGCAAAACCCTTTCCAAAGCATACATACTTTCGAAATTTGTGTACAGCATCAAAAGGCTTCGACCTTTGATTAATTTTCGAGCAGAATGATATAATAGTTCATAATTTGCTTCTAGATTTCTCTCTTTTTCTTTGTAAAGAGCAAGTAAAATTTTATTCAACTGAGTTGGTTTTCGATCAGCCTTAATGGTCGTTCCAATAATATCAGAAAAGGTTAATAAGCCTGCTCGATCATGTTTTGCCAACGCTACATTAGAAATAACTAAACTAGTATTTATTGCATAGTCCATCAAACTCAATCCATCGAAAGGCATTCGCATTGCTCTACTTTTATCAATCACCGAATACACCTGTTGTGCTCGTTCATCCTGATATTGATTTACCATCAACGTCGCTCGGCGACTACTAGCCTTCCAATTAATACTCCGAAAATCATCCCCTCGAACGTAGTTTTTAATTTGTTCAAATTCATAACTATGTCCTACTCTTCGAATTTGTTTAATTCCTGAAGAATAAGAAACTCTATCAAATGCCTTCAACTCAAAATTTTTCATTTGAACAATAGAAGGGTAAACAGGTAAACTCATTTTGTAAATATGTTGATGTCGGCGTTGAACCAATCCTAAAAATGATTCCATGAATACATTTACATTTCCAAATTCATATTCTCCTCTAGTTTTAGGAATAAGTGGGTAAGTTATCGTTTGAGTTTCTTCTGGTTCCAATTCCAAGGTCTTTTCAAAATTTCGAATTTGAAATTGAACAGGAACTTCATCGATGATTTTTAGCTTTAATTTTTGATTAGATAAGTTTTCTAACAATACATCTACATTATTTAGATCCCCTAAAGAAAATACTTTTGGTAATTCTCTCCTGACTTTAACTTTATCTTCACCGCCATACAACAACATTATATCTACTAACACCAAAACTAATCCTAAAACAAACAATGTTTGCACTACAGGAAACAAAGATCTAAATGAAAAGCTCAACACAAACATCCCGATGATGATGGCAAAAAGAAGGAAAAATCTATTGGGTAGGAAAATATTTTTCAAAATCTAATCTTTTAATATCAATATTATTTGAAGTTAGATACTCTTATTATCTTGGTACTTCAATTTTCTTAATAATATCCTGCACCACATCCTTTGCAGCATATCCTTCCATCTCTCTTTCAGGAGTCAAAATGATTCTATGATTCAAAACAGGATCCGCAACATATTGAATATCATCAGGCGTTACGAAATCTCGTCCAGCCATAGCAGCCACAGCTTTTGATGCTTTCATAATTGCTAATGATGCTCGTGGAGAAGCTCCTAAAAATAGATCTCCATTATTTCGAGTATTGTGAATTATCGCAGCAATATAATCAAGTAAATCATCTTTGATATGTACTTTCTCGATGATCTCTTGGCACTCTTTTACATCCTGCGCAGAACAAACTGGTTGTACTTTTTCTTTTTGACGCATTTTAAAATCACTTTTAAAACGATGCAAAATTTCTTTCTCCTCTTGCAAGTTCGGATAGTGCAAATTGATTTTAAATAGAAACCGATCCAATTGCGCCTCAGGTAATTTATAAGTTCCTTCTTGCTCAATTGGATTTTGCGTAGCGATTACGAAAAACGGTTGATCCATTTTATAAGTTTCGCCATCCATCGTCACTTGATATTCTTCCATTACTTCAAAAAGTGCAGATTGCGTTTTCGCAGGAGCCCGATTAATCTCATCAATCAAAACTACATTAGAAAAAACAGGCCCTTTATTAAAAGTGAACTCTGATGTTTTCAAATTATACATCGTCGTCCCCACCACATCCGTTGGCATTAAGTCGGGCGTAAATTGAATCCGTGAATAATCAACATGGAATGCTTGCGCCATTAATTTTGAAGTCAAAGTTTTTGCAATTCCTGGAACCCCTTCCACTAAAACATGACCGCCTGTAAAAATTGCTGCCAGCAAAAGGTCAACCATTTCAGTTTGCCCAATAATTACTTTTGCCACTTCCGCTTTCACTTTATCGACAACATCAGTTACTTTTCTCAAACTCAAAGTAGGTCGATCCAGTGATCGAATAGGTGGAGTATTTAATTCAGGTTGAGAATATTCAGGTCTATTTTCCTGATCATTAGTTTCATCATGCATAAATGAGGAGTGTTTTAATTATGATTAGTATAAAACGAGCATGCAACATATCAATTGCTAACGCATTTTATTTTTAGCTAAATTTTGTGCTTCAGTTAACTAAAAAAAATATCTAAAAAGGAAGCTGTTCCGTGGTCAAAAATAATAATTTATTTTTTGTGGTGATAAAAAAAATCTAAGAAATAATCATTTCAGAAGATTTATAATATCAACTTTCAACGAATTTGCTGCAACTTCATGACCCCATTCACTCCAATGTGTTTTATCTTCTGTCAAAAGCTTTGAATGATTTCCGCTTGAATCTAATCCTTTTCTAAGATTATGAGAGAATACAATATTATTATTTTCACAAATCTCAACCAAGTGTGAATTCTGAGGTTCATAAGCAGTAGCATTAAATCCTAAAATTGGAATTTCTTCAGGGACTCTTTTCTTAACTAATTTCAAAACCGCATCTGTTACATTTATTGCTTCATTGTACTCTGGAAACTATTTGCCTTCATTAAAAATGCGAAGTTTCCCATCATAAGTTTCGGGCTCAGTTTCAAAGATTGTGCTGAGTGCGTAGGCTAAATTTGACTTCCTTCTTAACTGATCCATTCGAGTTAATGAAATTTGATATTTAGTTTTCCCATTTACTAAATAAGGTCTAATCAGATTAGTTTTATAAAGACACTTCATTGCTAATGGCCGATAGTTGTCGATAAAATCATCATAAAAAATTGCCAAACTACCAAGTCAGGTTGGATAGAATCAACGTATTGATCCATCGCAAGATACTCTTGATAGGTTTCATACCTATCTTCTCCCAAAACAAATATTTCTACATTCAATGGACCTCTCAAATGATGATAAAAAATTTTATCATTTGAAACTTCTGCCGATTAAGTAAAGGAATCACCGATAAAAGGATTTTCCTTTTGTCGGTTTTTATATTTCCATATTCTCTAAACCAAATCTTGTCGTTTTATAATTAATTGGATAAGGTTCACCATCTAAGGTTTTCATAGAATCTTAGAACTGGTAATTCGTTTTCATTTTCCATCCTAGTATTTTATCAAATTCAGCTGAACTATAATGAATAGTTATTTTTTGCTCAGGAATAGACAAATACCAACTAAACATTATTTCGCCTAAAACAATAAAAATGATTATTTGGATGACAAAAACGTTTAAATAATAGAGTGGTGTGTGTGTCGTTTTTCATATTGTAAATTACAAACGCTTTACCTCCGTTTTCGAACTCAACAAAAAGTCATCGCCCAGATTTAACAAATTCAACCCAGGCGTTTTACCTACTTCCAAACTCCCTAAATCTTTTTCAAACCCCAAAGCCTCCGCCCCATTCAAAGTTGCCCAACGAATAATAGTTTCGAAAGGAATATAAGATTGATATTTCGCAATAGTTTTCATTTCGTCGAGAATGGAGAGTTGCCAATTGGAAGTTAAACTATCTGTTCCAATCGTCATTTTTGCATCGGCATCCATAAATAATTGATAGTTCGGCAAACGATTTTCGATATATAAATTGGCATTAGCACAAGTCGCCCAATACACTTTATCACTCCAATTGTGTGCTGCAGAAATATCCTCAGTTGTACACATTGTATTATGCACAAAAAGAGTTCGTGAATTAGGATTCATATTCTCTAGAGCGTAATGAATAGATGGCTTTCCGATCGGTTGCCAATCTATAATTGGAATTCCAAATCCTCCAAAAAAATCGATAAACCCACCTGTCTTTTTTTCAAAAAACTCATTCTCATCTGGTGTCTCTTGATTGTGGATACTGACCGTACAATCATCAATATTCAACTCATTTATTTTTTGAAAAAGGCTTTTGGAAACTGAATATGGTGCGTGAGGAACAGCACTTTTTTTATTTCCTCCTTTCTCACTTTGTTCATCAAAGACTGCTTTGTATTTTTCAAATTCAGGTGCAGCCCAAGCTTCTTGCAAGAAATCAAACATTTCTACAAATGTGTAATATCGAATAGGACTTTTTGCTTTTGTTTCAGCAGTATCAGTTTTGTTGGAGATATCTCCGACGGCAACAATTCCGCCTTTGTACATTTCTTTATCCGCTTTTTCGATAGCAGCGTCAATCTCTTCTTGCGGAATGTCTCGAAATTTTACCACATTTGAAATAAATGGAATCAAGGTTGTTCCAGTTGCCACTTTATTTTTCATATGTGATAATTCAAGGTGGCAATGTGTATTGATAAAACCAGGAACGATAACACCTTGGTGAATTTCTAAAGTTGAAGGATCGTGATTCTCTCGTTCGTCGATGGAAAGGATTTTGCCATCCTCATCGAGAGTGATTACCCCTTCTTTGATTGGAGTTGATGTGATTGGAAATATATAATCAGCAGTTATCCTACGCATACTTTATTTATTTGGAAGGTGAACAATTAAATAATAAATTTAATTTGCTTTGTGTCAAAACTTTGAATTCCATTTTTGCTCTCGATAATTAGTTTTCCAAATTCCTCAATCCCAATAATCCTTCCTCGAAAAACTTGCCCATCTGGAATTTGATACAACGCATCTTCCATGTATCGATACAAATTATCTAAATATTCAACTTTGATTTTTTCAAAAGAATTTGCCATCAACTGCAAATATCGTTTTTCGATAAACCAGCATAACATTTCCAATAATTCATCAAGGTCAAAATCAATACCCATTTCTAATTTAAGCGAAGTCGGATTAGGAGCATCACTTTTAAAAATTGTTTGATTGATATTAATGCCTACTCCAATTATACATGACTGAATATTCCTCGAGACCAACGTATTTTGAATTAAAATACCAGCAACTTTTTTATCAGAAATATAAATATCGTTCGACCATTTTATCTTCGCACTTGAACTGATATAATTTTTCACAAAATCCAATACACCCAACGAGATCGCCTGGTTTAAAATAAATTGATCCCGTGCTACCATAAATTTTGGATGTAAAATTAAGGACATTGAGATGTTTTTGTCAGGCTCACTTTCCCATTTACTGCCAGCTTGTCCCATACCTTGAGCCTGTTTATAGGTCGAAATGACAGTTCCCTCTGATGGTTTGCTTTTTGATGAAAATTTTATAGCATAATCATTGGTAGATGCCAATTCAGGAAAGTGGTAGAATTCTTTACCCACAAAAAGAGTTTTCTTGATAGTATCCAACCGAGTTAATTTTGTTAAATTTGCTGAATTATTAGAACTAGTTTGCAAGTATAATTTTTATACCACTTGTAAAAGAATTTTTATGCTAAAACTTTTGAAAATGTATTTACGTTATTGAATTAAAAATAACCATATTTTACTTCTTTAATCAAAATTTAAATCAAACACATAATTTGAATTCACCACAAACTCAGCAACAAGAAATTACCGGCGAAGCATTGAACGCCCTAATAATTGATAGTATTCAAGATATTAAAGGTTACAATATAGTCCAACTTGATTTGAGACACTTGACAGAAGCGCCAACTGATTTTTTTATTATATGTACAGGTGATTCAAATACTCAAGTAAAAGCAATTGCTGATAATGTTTATTTGAGAATAAAAAAAGAAGGGTATTCACTTCCCTCTCACTTCGAGGGTCAAGAAAATTCACTTTGGGTTTTGTTAGATTACTTCACAACTGTCGTTCATGTTTTTTACAAGGAGACAAGGGAATTTTATCAGTTGGAAGATTTATGGGGAGATGCAATTTTCACAGAATATGACAACCTTTAATTAGGCTTTTTTATTGGTATTTACAAGCCATAAATTAGGCTTTTAACTCATGTTAGATTGATAAATATTATTAGATCAATCTAGGAATCAATAGAAAAGCCTTATTCATAGATTTATATTGAAAGATTATCGAAAATCGCCAACGATTTGCTCGTTATAGCGTTAAAGAACTGATGGTTTATTTTTTTAAAGCTATTTTTCAATAATTATTAAACCATCATTTACCAAATACTAGAAATAAATTTTAATGGAAAATAAATATCAAAATAACCAGGATGGTAAACCTAACAATAAGTTTAATTCATATTGGATTTATGGATTGTTAGCTTTGTTGTTACTCGCATTGAATTTTTACACACTTCAATCCTCTTCGACTAAACCTTTGGAATGGAATACTTTCCAAAAAATGGTACAAGAAAAAGATATTGCAAAAATTGAGGTGGTTAATCAGAAACAAGCTCAAGTATTCTTAAAACCAGAATCTCTTGAAAAGTATACAGATCCAGCTCCTGCTGTTAGTAAATTTTCTCCAAATAGGGCTCATTACTTTTTTGAAACTGGACCCGCGGACAAATTTGAAGAAAAATTAATTCGAATTCAAGAGAAAGCAAATATCCCATATGAAAATTGGATTACTGTAAACTACGGTACCAAAGAAAATTGGATTCCTCAAATTTTAAGTTGGCTACTCCCTGTTTTCATCATAATTGCCATTTGGTTATTTATCCTCCGCCGAATGGGTGGAGGTGGAGGTGGACCTGGCTCACAGATTTTCAATATTGGTAAATCTAAAGCAACGCTTTTTGATAAAAATACGAAAGTTACGGTAACATTTCAAGATGTAGCAGGCCTTGATGAAGCAAAAGAAGAAGTCATGGAAGTAGTTGATTTCTTGAAGAATCCCAAGAAATATACTGCGCTTGGTGGAAAAATTCCAAAAGGAGTTCTTCTAGTCGGCCCTCCAGGAACCGGTAAAACATTGTTAGCCAAAGCCGTAGCAGGTGAAGCAGCAGTTCCATTTTTCTCAATCTCTGGATCTGACTTCGTGGAAATGTTTGTAGGAGTAGGTGCAAGTAGAGTCCGAGATTTGTTCAAGCAAGCTAGAGAAAAAGCACCATGTATTGTATTTATTGATGAAATTGATGCAATCGGTCGAGCTCGTGGAAAAGGTCAAATGCAAGGAGGAAATGATGAACGTGAAAATACTTTGAACCAGTTATTGGTTGAAATGGATGGTTTCGCAACGGACAAAGGAGTTATCTTGATGGCTGCAACAAACCGACCTGATGTTTTAGATAGCGCACTATTAAGACCAGGACGTTTTGATCGACAAATCGGAATTGACAGACCTGACTTAAAAGGTCGAGAAGCGATTTTCAAAGTACATTTAAAAGCAATCAAAACTGGGCCAGAAATTAAAGCTGATGTTTTAGCTGAAATGACTCCAGGTTTTGCAGGTGCAGACATAGCCAATATCTGTAATGAAGCTGCTCTAGTTGCAGCTCGTAGAAATAAGACTGAAATTGATATGGATGATTTCAATCACGCACTTGATAGAGTAATTGGCGGATTGGAGAAGAAAAACAAAATAATAGCTCCTGCAGAGAAAAAAATCATTGCCTACCACGAAGCTGGCCATGCAATCTGTGGATGGTTTTTAGAGAATGCATCTCCTTTAGTAAAAGTAACTATTGTTCCTCGTGGGATAGGAACTTTGGGTTACGCTCAATATTTACCCAAAGAAGAATACATTACTCGAACTGATGCTCTGTTAGATAGAATGTGTATGACATTTGGTGGACGTGCTGCGGAGAGAATTGTTTTTGACAAAATATCTACTGGTGCTCAAAGCGACCTGGATCAAGCGACAAAGATGGCATACAGTATGATTTCTGTTTTTGGTATGAATGATAAGGTAGGAAATGTTTCATTTCATGGAATGCAACAAAATCAAATTAGTAAGCCTTATTCAGATGCAACAGCTACCTTGATTGACAACGAAGTTAGAAAAATGTTAGAATCTCAATATCAACGTGCACAAGATTTATTGAAAGACAAGAGGAACGAATTAGAAATCTTAGCTAATGAATTGTTAGAAAAAGAGGTTTTATTAAAATCAGATTTGGAAAAACTAATTGGCCTTCGTCCTGCTGAAGTAAAGGCAAAAGCTGAAAAATTAGCACAAGAGGAAGAAAATAAAAATATTCCTTTTACAGAAGAACCAGGAACATATGCTACTGATACTCCAGATGATGCCCCTATTGTAGAGTAACATCCTTGGTTGCAGAAGATACAGCAGATTTAAACCCGAAATATAAAAAAATATATTTCGGGTTTTCTTCTTTAAGAAAGGATTCATTCCTATCATAGGATTGTCTTATTTTGAATTAATTGTACTAATTACAAAATATTATACTTACCAATATGGCACTTTTGAATCGGGAAGTAGTACTTATTTAATCAAAATAGTTTTCAGAAAAAAAATCCTTAGCACAAAAGCACTAAGGATTTTCAAATCAGCTAATCAAAATTTTTCGAAAAGTTCTTGCCGCTTGAATTCTGCAGAGCGGTTATAGCATCAGTAAGTGTTCTTTTCATTAATACGACTAACTCCCTATTTCTTCTTTTTACTTTTTTCAAGACATACTTGTTTCTCCATTTCCTTCGTTACTTATCATTAATCAATAACTACTTTCCTAAAGTCTTCAAATTATTTTTCGTTTCCAATCTCTTGATACGCATCTCTTTTAGAATAAAACCCTCCCTCTCGCATAGTCCAAACATGTTCACCATTCCAATAAACAACAGGTAGAGTATGATTCGATTGGACATTATGACTAATATAATTATCAAATTTGTGATGACCTTCTCTTCCAAATTTAATAGTTTTCCCAACAGGCACCTCGAGTTTAATTTTTACTTTTTGAGCACGCCATTTTTTACCTTTTCCAATAAAAAAATCAGCTGGAAAAATAATTCCTTGATCCGTTATTATTGGATTGTAGGAAATTGATCTTGTCAATTCTACAATTTCACTTGAACTTCCTCCTCTTGAAAAATGTGATTGAGTCAATCTGAAATTATCATCTTTAGACTTTGTAAAATCAATTTCAACATTTCTTATCAATAAATCCTCATCAATAATCTTTGCACCATCAAAATTAATAATATTATTTGCTCCCATTTCTTGTCCCAAACTCAATTGAATAGTATCCATTTTAAATGAGTGGATATCTGAACGTTGTACCATTTCTTTTTCTTGATTAAAATCACGAACAACAAACGATCCTACTGCGAAAAAACTAATTACATTTAAAATAAAAAACGTGGTCATCCCTGTTCGAATCCGTGCACTTGTTTTCCTTTCAAAAACATAGCGCGCTATAAATTGTAAAAATCCAATTATTGGCAATGCTGTCATTAAAAAAATATTAGCTGCGCCAATAAAAGCAAATGCAGGAACATCAAAAACAAAAGTGGTAAATGGAATAGCTGCTATAAAACCAATTATGAAACCAATCCAGATAGCAATTAATAAAATCATCAAAGTAAGACCAATGATAAAAACAATTGGTTTCCAAACTTTTAAAATAGTGCTTACAACAAGGCCAACTAACCGTCCTATAAAAGAAACCCCTTTCTTAAGGGCGCTTCTTCCTCCACTTTTCTTTCTTTCGGAGTTTTTTTTTTTGAACCTAGTTCACTTCCGATTTCGCCTAATTTATCTGCAAAAATATCGATTTCATCCTCTATGATTTTTCCAATATTAGAAACATTTATACGCTCTCCTTTCATTGCTAAACGATCTCCCGCACTTTTAGCTTCGGGAATAATTATCCATAAAATAATATATGCCCATAACCCAATTGTTCCGGAGAAAAATCCAATAACAAATAATAATCGAACCCACAAGGGATCCTCAACACCAAAGTATGCTGCAATTCCCGAGCAGATTCCACCTACTGTTGAATCATCTGGATCGCGAAATAACTTCTTCCCTGTTTGATAATTAGTCTCTTTTCTAGAATAATGAGCCTGAGTTCTTTCATAGAGAGGCTCTTCCTCGTCAAACCCTTCTGCTCCAAACTCCTCAGGTGTGCCCATAATTCCTATACATGTTTCCACTATTCGAATCGTAACAATAGATCTACCATTCAATTGTTCTTGAAATAACTCTGCCATTCGAGATTCTATGTCGCTGGTTATTTCTTCATAGCCTTCTGACTTTTTGAAGTGAGTGTGAATGGTATCCAAATAGTGTTCAAGATATTCAAACGCGTCATCATCAATTGTAAATGGATATCCTCCGAGGTTGATGTTGAGTACTTTATTCATTATTTGTTAAATTTTTAGTAGATTGATTTACAGCATGCTGAAGTTGCTCCCATGATGATATCAAACCTTGCAGGAAATCTCTGCCTTGGGAAGTAGTTTGATAATATTTTCGAGGCGGTCCCTTTGTCGATTCTCTCCAAGTATAATTTAGAAGCCCCGCATTTTTCAAACGCGTTAGTAAGGGATATAATGTCCCCTCCTTTACGATGAGTTTTGAGCTTCGTAATTCTTTAATTATTTCTGAAGGATAAATTTCGCCCTCTGAAATTATTGAAATAATACAAAGTTCCAATACTCCTTTTCGCATTTGTGCTATGGTATTTTCTAACTTCATAATCCAAAGATATGTATTAATTTAGTACTATGCAATACATAGTACTAAATTAATACATAGTACCATTTGTTTATAAATCGCAATACGTTGATAATCAATAACTTACTCTTTTTATTCCCATCAAATAAATTATCTCAAAAAAAAAAACTTGAAATAAAATATTCTAAGATACTTTTAAGTCAAAAAATTAATGAATTTCTACATTTTATAGTCTATTTTCTCCCCGATAATAATCTTAGCATCTTTCTTTGAAGATTGCTCAGCATCGGGAAGTATCAACTCAACCTTTAATATGTTTTTTGAAAAAGGCTCTCCAAGTGATTCAGGACTTCCAATTATTGGTTCTAACTCTCTCATAGTATTTGGAACAGATTTTTGCTTAAGCATTTCATCCTTTTGGACTTGACTTAGTTTTTCTAATCGTCCTTTTTCTTCATCAATTAATTGTTTATGCTCTTCGTATATTTTAACTCTTCGCCCAAATCTTCGGTTAATTAAATCATCAATCCCAAAACTAGGTCGTTGCTCTCCTTTGAGTTGCGATAAATAATTATCCAAATTATCTATCCCTAAAACATCCGAACATATAAATCTTCCCAAGTCATAATAGGCAGTCCACTGGACTGGGTCAAAAAACTGATCAGCCGTAGACTCATGTGGAAATTCAGGATGATAAATTTTATATTTATAGGTATAATATCGAAGTGGATCTTTTTTTCTATCAATATTCGGTTTACCTTCCGGTGCAGTAATTGAAGATTTTATGTAAACTAAAGTTCCGATTTTCAAATCATTCTTTAAATTTTCACTAACTATCTTTTTTACATTTTCAAGAGCTTCCAGTTTTAATATTGGATCTGATAGCCTATCCTGAATTTGGACTTCTACTAAGGCCAAAATATCCTCTATTGCCGCTTCCCTATCAGGATTTTTAGCATACTTTTTATAATTTATCAAAACTTCTATTGGTTTTTCTTTCTCCTCTCCGCCTTCATTTATTTTTACCAAAATAATTTTACCATCCTTATCTCGTAAAACTATTTCTTCCCACAAAAAACCAATATCAGCTACCGCAAATCTTTTCTTAGAATATCCAAGTGAAGGCTTTGGACGAATTTCGTCCTCTAATTGATTTTTTGAGAAACGAATACTTAAGCCCAATTCATTTTTTGCACGGATTGCTAAATTTTCAAATTCACTAAAGGTAAATTTTGGATCAGCACCTGCATCAACTGCTAAAATCAATTTACAACGACGTCGTAATAATTCATAGATAGCTAAGTTTTCAATATGCCCTCCATCTGAAATATTAAGCATCTCATTTTCAATTCCCAACAATCCCAGCAGTTCGTATACAAAATATCGTGGCCACCAAATCAAACTATTATACAATTTGGTCTTCTTTGGGTTTAAAATCCAATATCCTAATCGAGCATTGAAAACTGTGGTAAGAATACTTAATATTTTATTGGAGTATACACCCATCCCTGGATTAACTGCTGCTGCCGAAATAGTAGCTGCTGCGGGAAGGGTCAAATTTCGATAATTATAAGTATCATTTGTAGGAACATATCCTACCAATTTGGAGCCACAAAATAGAGGAGAAAGTAAAAAATAGTCATTGGTTTTAGCTCCAGCAAAACTAATATCCTGTTGTATTTTTCTAGCCATTAAATCGCCTCTTTTCCCATTCCTAAATTCGTCTAATTTTTGCTTTGGAGGAGTAAGTAAATTTAAACAGGTATTAATTAATGGATAAGGTGCATGGATATAATCCTCATTTCCTTTTTGATCAGTTCCTTTCTCGATTAAATTCCTTAATAAAATATTAGGATTATTTGTATTACTCAAAAATGCATTTGCCAATTGATTTCGATAAAAGCGATGAAAGCTTAAAGCATTAGGATTTGCAAAATAACCTAGAATAAATAATGCAAAAAGAATCATTAAATAATAACTCACTTCTCCAGATTTAATGTTTATGCTACTCCAATCTAAATGAAACAAAAATATTCCCAAGACAACCACTCCAATTACAAGTACTGCAAACGATTCAATCTTATTAAAAAAATTAGAAATTTTTAAATGATAACTTAAGAGAACATTTGAAATAAAATGAATAAAAAATAGCACCATTCCAAGTGGAATAATTACGGTAAAAAAAAACTCAATTTTTTCTTTATAACTTGTTTGATCCAAACCAAATCGATTTAACAATAAATATCCTAGATATCCTATCATTCCAATAATAAATGGACTCAACCAACTCATCAATAAACTGCTTAGAAATCCAATTAACAAAATAATCCGATTAAACATTTTTACAAAACCTTTTCCAGGTATCATATACTCTCCATTATTTCTTAAATGACTAATATGATCTTGATCAAATAATTTAGAGAAATCTCCTTCTTCATTTTTCAAAGTTGCTTGAATATATGCACCTGTATAACCTCCTCCAGAAACAGTAGATATGTAATCTGCTCGTTCTAAAAGTTTAAATTCATTGAGCGTTTCCAAAAAACCTAAATTGATAGTAGCTGATCGAATTCCTCCTCCTGAAAGTGCAATACCAAATTTATTTTCCTCTAATTTACTTGGTTCTTCTAGTTTCAGTTTTTTACGACGTACCTTTAGTAATTCTGTTTCTTTTTCAATTACTTTATGATATTTAATATCTTTTTCTTCGGATTTTTCTAGCCCTATTAAACTTCGTATTATTTTGATCCAGCGTTGTCTTAAGGTCATTGGTAAATAATTTATTTCTTTATATTATCTAGTAGAATTCGTGGTAGATTAAAATTGGTATCAATGAAAATAAAAGAAGTGTTGATTATAATTTTAACTTAGCTTAAAAACTAGAAATTTCTAAATGAACCATTTTAGTCGTAGGTAAAAATATACTTTTGAAAGTAGAAAACTTAATCATTTTTTATTCCAAAGAAGTATTTGATATTTTACTAGTCAAATTCATTAACATTTTAATCTCTTTTTTATTGAAAATTGCTGTTAATACTAGATTTCTCCTCAAAAATAAACTTGAAGGCATTGGTCGAGTCACTCACGAGGTATTGCGACGTATGGTGCAAAATCATCCCAACGATGAATTTATTTTCTTCTTTGACAGATCCTATGATAATGAATTCATCTATGGAAAAAATGTAAATCCTGTCGTTTTATCTCCCCCTACTCGACATCCAATTTTGATTGTAGCATGGTTTGAATTTTCAGTAAAAAGAGCTTTGGAAGAATATCAACCTGATGTTTTTTTTTCTCCTGATGGATTTTGCAGCTTACGAAGTGATGTTAGAACAGTCGTGCTAGTTCATGATATTGCTTATCAACATTTCCCCGATCAAGTCTCTTTTTTTATTAAAAAATTTTATCAAAATTTTCAACATCGTTATTTACAAAAAGCAACTGAGGTAATTACCGTTTCTCATTTCGTAAAAAATGATCTAGTCGATACGATTGGGATCCCTTCGAATAAAATTCATGTAGCTCATAATGGTTGCTCCAGTAATTTTACCCCAATTGATGAATTTACAAAAAAAGAAACTGAAAAAAAATACGCGAATGGACAGCCCTACTTTTTTTATGTAGGAGCTGTACATCCCAGAAAAAATATTCAGGGGCTGATTACTGCTTTTGATATATTTAAAGATAAAACAAATGCACCTCATCAACTTTTGATTGGTGGTCGATTTGCTTGGCAAACTGGTGAGGTCAAAACAGCCTTCGACAATGCTAAACATAAAAGAGATATTCAATTTTTAGGGTTTATTGAAGAAACAGCCCTACCTAAATTGATGGGCTCATCTTTCGCGTTTGTCTATATTTCCTTTTTTGAAGGATTTGGATTACCTCTTTTAGAAGCAATGGAATGCGAAGTACCCATTATTACCTCTAGTGTTTCTTCTATGCCTGAGGTAACAGGAGATGCCGCAATTTTAGTAAATCCACATAACTTAGATGAAATTGTGAATGCGTTGTTACAATATTATGGAAATGATGATTTAAGGACTAATAAAATTGAAATTGGTCGTCAACAAAAAGAAAAATTTAATTGGAATAAATCTGCTGAAATTATTTACAAAGTTTTAATTAACGATTAAACCTTTTTCAAGAATGCTAATAAAAAAACCCCTGGAAATTACCTTCCAAGGGTTTGAATCAATCACTTTTAGACACAGTTATAAATTATTTTCAATCAGAAAATAGTTTTAACTACCTATATTTTGGGGTAAAAGAACTTCGGCATTCAAATAAAATACTTCTGCTCAATCACTAAAAATTTAATATTAATTCATGTTAAATAAGTCTTTAAATCGAGAAGCATTTTTCGTCAATTGGCCCTTTAAAGTTTCTAAAGTTGTGAAAACTATATCTTGCTGCTTAGCAGCAATTTTAAACCCTCCGTCTAACGCTTTAGCTGATAAGTTTTGTATTTTCTTCCCATTGTCTAAAGTCATATCAATTAAATAATCAGCAGACCCTAATGCTACCTTGTTAGCCGTTTTAACATTTGCTTTAGTGGCCTTTACTATTTCAGTAGTTACCTCGGCTACATCAAAATTATCGACCGTTTCTTTAACTTTCTGACTGACAGTTTCTACCCAATATTTTCCATTTTCTCTCATATCATCCATCACATCAGTTGTAGTTTCAACTACTTGAGTATTTACTTTAATTGCAGTATTTTTTACTTTGTTGAAGGTTTCGACCATTTCAACTTTAGTTGTTTTTTTGTTAGTTTCTTTTACTAATTTCTTTGCCATGATATTTTATTTTAAAATATTTTTCCTGAAATAGAGTTCTGAACTCAAAACTCAAATAAACTGTCTTATATGAATATATTTATTTTTTTGTTCCTTTTTCAATCTTCAACATTGCCTTAAGCTTTTTCAACTCATCGAGTTTTCCATCTGCTGCCAAATTCGCTTGTTTAGACCAGTTTGAGGGATTGTGGGTATTATATCTAGAGCCTGCTGCTGCTAAAATTTCTTTTAGTGTTTTAATTTTAGTTGTTGCTAATTGTTTGAAACTAATAATTCCTGCATCATTTAAAATTGTTGCCATCTTGGGTCCAATTCCCTCAATTATTTTCAAATCATCTTTTTTAATGATTATTTTATCATCAATATTTGTCCTTACCTTTTTTGCCTTCTTTTTCTCAGTTCTTATCTCCTCATTATTGAATGATTTAGCATACACTTCATCTAAAGACTGACGCGTCTCATCTATTTTTTCTTTTGCATTTATAGTTACTTTATCAACAGTTTCACTAACTGTCTTTGCGATGTCGATTTTTACTACTTTTTCATACACCTCATCAATTGATTGGCGAGTTTCTTCCACTTTAGCTTTCGCCTCGTTGGTCACATCTTGCACTTTTTTGGAAATAGCTTTAAATCCTATCAGTTTCCCCAACCTTTTTGTGCCAGTTTCAGATTGTGATTTTACACCTTCCAATACATCTAAAACTAATTCTTGCTGTACCCCAAAAAGAGTCGTTCCAACTTTCATAGCTTTTGCCATAACTTTAGTCCATTTTTCTCCTACCTCGATTATCCCTTCTACGATCTCCTCCGAAACGTCCATCGTTCCTTTATTTAACTTCTTAGCTCTTTTTTTAAGAATCTTTGTAGTTTCTTTATTATTAACTTTTTCGATAATTGAATTTGCCATGGCCATCTTATTTATTTTAAATTAAAAAAAAATTAGTCGCTTAAACTTGTATCAAAGTAATGCAAAGATATGTAGGGGTAGTTACAAATGAGTTACACCTGAGTCTTAGGTAGAATTTATACACATATCAATTATTATTAAAGCTTTATTATTGATTTCGTTAGTATTATCTTCTCTCTCTTTTCACAGTAAATATGTCAACAATAGTTCTAAATTGTAATTGATCTGCATGGGTAGGAATAGCTATCGTTTATAGAATTTTGCTATAAATTTTTCCGCTAATAATTATCCATCCAGGATCCCTGTGATAATAGTTGGCTATCATTACTTTTTATTTAAATTCTTTAAACTTATTTTTTTCAGATTTAAACCTCAAACTTCAATAACCCTATAAGAGGCAACTGTACGTGGTTTTGCCAAAGTTATTTCTTTTATTTTTTGGAGAGGAAAATGAAATTGAATCTATTATTAGAGAAGAAAATGTGTACAATACAAAAAAGGTCAAAAAAAAAGGTCTTGTACAAATTAATGTACAAGACCTTACCCTTTCAGGATTTTTGTATTAAAATGGCAACGACCTACTCTCCCACCTAAAGGCAGTACC
>JAQXDE010000059.1 GCA_029251525.1 Saprospiraceae bacterium
TGGGCTCGAGAAAAAAGCTGATTCAACGCGTGCTAAAACACTCCAGAAAAAAGAGAAGGGAGATAGAAATGGCAAGGTGCTAGATTCTGGTATTTGGAACACCCCCGAAGAGGAAGAAAGTGCAAAGAAGAATTGGGGGATAATGTCAGAAAAAGTGTTAGGGAATAAAAAGCGAACAAAAAAGGATGTTGATAAATCAGGAGTAGCTAAAGAAATGATGGAAGAGGGAAAACAGAAAATAGACGAAGGTAACTCAACCAATAATCAAGGATTAATAAATGAGGGAAGAACTATACTTGATGAGGCAAATAAAATTCGAGAGTATTCAGAAGACAAAACTCGTATAAAACGATTAGTAGGCGGTAATTGGGTAGAAGATGGGGCATTTGGTGAGGAAAGAGATGAAAAACAGAGGCGAATGGTAGAAAAATCAGACAAAATCGATGAGAATGGTGAACCAGTTCTAAATGATAAAGGAGAAATAGAGAAGGAAAAAGTCAAAAGTAAATATCAACTTACTAGTGAAGAAAAAGCAGGATTAGGTAAAGAATATGATAGTGGACCTAAATGGATAGGTAAAAAGTATGAAAGTACAGAAACAGGAGATGATTTTAAAGAAATTTACGAACGTTATGCAAGAAAACAGCTCGATAAATTTCAAAAAACACATGCGTTTATATCGGAATGGGCTTTTGGGAATATACTTGGTCAATGGAAAAGTTGGGGAACTGATAGCAACTTTGTTGCGCCACTTAGCGATGCAGAAAGTTTGCTGATAAAAGCAAAGGATGGAAATGGGATTGAAACTCTGGAAAAAGAATTAGGTATTCCAGCAGGATCTTGGGCCTCACCAACAAATAGTATTTATCGTTTTATTGTGCATAATCCTAAACAGTTTGATTTGCGTTTGCCAAAAGGAATGGAAAGTGGAGCCTATCAAAAAGAATGGGTACTTGGAGGTAAAACCTTGGGGGGAGGCGCTGAGGCGGTAATTAATTCTATGACTTTAGAAGACCTAAGAAATAATATAGCGAATGGAGTGATCGAAATTAAACGTTTAACTTTTATAGGTGATAAAAAAGCAGAACAAATCCCTATTAGCCTTTAGGTAAATTATTGTTAATAGTAACGTAAAAGGAAATATTATTTTGAGTATTGTGAGATAAAAAACCACTTAAATTAATCAATAGCTAAAAAGAAACTTAAAAATAACATATGACTTATGTCGACAAAGCACAGGTTAATAAAAAGCAAATATTAACTAAAGGTGAATCTCAGATACAGAGTGGTGGTGAGTCTACTTTTCAATTTGTAGATAACAGACCAGAGGCTGTGGCTCAACAGAAATTACAAGAAATGGCTAACAATATTCCACAAACTAAACATACAGCTCAATTTAAGGTAGCGACGGTTAATCCTTCCACTCAACCTATTCAAAAAAAGGCAATAGAAGAGGAAGAACTTTTACAGGGAAAATTTCAACCAATTCAAAAGAAAGTAAGTGGCATGAGTGCTTTAGGACTTGATGATATAAAGCCCAAAGAAGGCACTCCAGAACACGAGGCTATGAGGAACGTAAAAGAGTCAAAAACGGCATCTGATCAGGGAACGGCTGGGAGTGCTTTTGGAAAACTAGGCCTTCATGGTATTCAAAGCAAAGAAGGTACAATGGAGTATGCGAAAGTTAAAGGGAGGAAAAGAAGAGATGCCATAAGTGAGGGGCAAATTATGGGAGCACTAGATATTTCTGAAGATTTAGCAAGTAAATTTGAAGAATTTTTGGCTCATGCTGGCAAGGCCAATTCATGGAGTAAGAAACTATCTGCAGTTGGTGCTACTTGTGCATTATATGGTGCAGTTCTTGGAGGTTTAGGTATTGCAAGTGCAGTAGTTGTTGCATCTGGAGGTACAGCAATAGTTCCTTTCGCAGCTGCTATTGCTCTGGGAGCATCAGGTGGAGTAGCAGGAGCTGGCGCAAAATTTGGGATGAAGTTGGCTCGGAATAAAGAACTCAAAAAAATGGAAAGTTTAGCTAATAGCGGTCCAGGTGCTATTGAAACAGTAGTTGATGGTGGTGAGTTGGCTATCGGTTTAGGGACAGAAATTGGTAGTGAAGTGTTGGATAATGCTAGTAATGCTAGTGTTGCTGCGGCTAATGCCGCGGGAAGTAGTTTAAATGTTGCAGCAGGAGCTGTTGGTGGAGCGGGTGCAGGGATAGGAGTTCTCATGGCTGGAAAAAGTGCATGGGATGCTTATAAAGAATATAATTGGGATGCAGTAAAATCATCTCATATAGACGTCCATATTAAGGTTTTGGATGTGATGAAGCATGTTAATCAATCTTACCTTGAACTTTGTGATCAATTTCCTCCTAACGCAGTTGCTAAATATGAGGATCGGAGATTACTAATACAACAGCGATTTGCCCAGATTAAAGACAAACTGGCTTAAATTCAATCTGGCGTATTTGTTATGGAAAATACTTTTAAGCTCTCATACTCTAAAATACAAACTTAACTATAATTTATCGCTGATAATAATATGCAAAGTTCGAATTTTTAAAATCAGTAAATTTCATGGATATACCAAAATTGAAATTTGTGAATATTTAAAAGTAACATCAAGCTTTAATAAATTTTTTGTTGGATTAGTTTTTTTTAAGTTTGAAATTCCACTTTTTTTGCGTTACAAAGATACGTTATTTTCAACATCACTATTTATAGTTTTAGATTCATCATTAGGGGGATAAGACTGCCTAAATATTATTTAGGTAAAGTCAATGTTTTTTCAAAACTAGTAGATGAAATATTTTCATTTACACTATTTTATTTTTTTTTTCTGATGTTTTAGAATTACCCATGTTGTAAATGTAATGGTAGGAATCTTTATGGTCGAGGAGGTATGACGAAGTATCTTTTCTGACTATTCACATTCCTTATAATTCCAGATTAGGTGGAGCCCAAGTAAAAAAATACCACTAGCAGTTACGAAATAGAAAAGAGTGCAAAAGTTACCCTTAAAGCAAAAATAGATACTGGTTCTGGGACTACTAGTAGGTCAAAATTATTATGACTTCCATACTAGTGCTCAGGTCGAACAAAAGAACAATTAGGCGGCTAGAGGAATAGTGGAAAAAAATTCAAAAGTATAAGCTCAATAGAACTGATTATGATTTACACTAAATAAAAACCCACAGGGAAAAGTTTGAGTAAATTAAAAAATTAGTAAACTAATTTTGATAGGATAACATTTTAAAGAAAAATTTATTTTTACAAACAAACCTAATTAATATTAGCGTTTATTCCAACTGTTCGTGATTGTATTACCCTCAAATCACTTTCCCTTCCTTTCTATACTCCCTTCGAATTCCCTCCTCTATATCCAATCTTTTTACCACTCCATTCTCTCGACGAGCAGTAGCCAAAGCACAATGTCGCAATACATTAATAATAGAACCTCCAGAGAATTCATATTTTTGGGCAATATCCCTTAAATCCAAAGAATCTTCCAATTTAAAATGCTCCCCAAAAGCATCCTGCCAAAGTCGAAGACGCTGTTCAACGCTTGGTACGGGAAAATAAACCATACTTTGAAATCGACGAGCAAAAGCAGTATCTATATTATCCTTGAGGTTAGTTGCCAAAATGATAATATTTGGATGACTCTCA
This sequence comes from Saprospiraceae bacterium, assembly GCA_029251525.1. Classification (GTDB taxonomy): domain Bacteria; phylum Bacteroidota; class Bacteroidia; order Chitinophagales; family Saprospiraceae; genus CAJQQY01. Next base: position 3,669 of record JAQXDE010000059.1, read on the forward strand.
ATACGCTGTAGGAGATAGGCAATTTCCTGATTTGAATGTCGATCATGTGAATCCTTAGTTTCTGTCCGTTTTCCAAATAAAGCATCCGCTTCATCGAAAAATAGAATCCAATTTTTATTTTCTGCTTGATTAAAAATATTGGCCAAGTTTTTTCCGGTCTCTCCAATATATTTTGATACAAGTTGCGAGATATCCACTCTATAAACAGGACGCTTAGCAGCCTTGCCCAATAGGGTAGCAGTCAGACTTTTGCCTGTCCCTGGTGGACCATAAAAAAGCGCACGGTAGCCAGGTTTAATCCGTTTGATTAGATTCTCATTCGTCAAAATTTCTTTTTCATGTTTGATCCATGTTTGAATTTCCTCCACTTCCTCCATGATATGATTTTCTAAAATAAGGTCTCCCCAATTTAAATTTGTAGTCAATAATTTGGCAGGAAAACGAGAACTAAACATAGGACGATATTCTTCCCCTGTTGTAAATTTTGTTAAAAACTCCTCACTTATCGAAAGCGCACCACTTAGTCTAGATTCTTTTTCGGTATCAGAGCTCAGATCCAAAATATTGAACTTATTAAAAAAATGCCCTTCATCGAATAATCTAGTTGAAACAAACCGAGTATGCAAATCTCCTCCAGCCAATAAAAAAATTGCAGTTTCGCCGGAAGGAATGAATCCACTATGTTTCTTCCCTTTCAGTCCTCCAAATGCAGAATAAGGTCTGTCGTACAATTTGTTTTTAGTAAAAAAAAGGTCAAGTATCTCAGGAGCAATATGTGGTGCTAAGGCAACTAATAAAACTAACCTTTCGGGCAATCCCATATTAAATTTTCGAATGGTTTGCGCATAGATGGAGTTGTCGTTTTCAAGATTGGGAGCTTCCAAGTCAAAAATATTTTTGTACTCTGATTCTTGTTGAAAATACAATTGAATTCTAACCTGTAAGGCATTAAAAAGCCAAGAAAATTCTTTTTTTAAGGTAACTGCATTTAGTTTTACTGGTGTTAATTCCATGTGACTTGTATTCTGTTTTTCATCCAAGGATGATTAATAATTGATATTGACCAAGGCATATTTTGCATCATGATATCATAGCTTTTTTTCTCAACATCTAAATTCCAATACCCATCTTCATGCCATTCTAGTTTACCCTCTCTCACCAAGAATCCACCTCTTAAAGCATCAAGATTCTTTGTGCCCATTGCTTTCAAATGGATCACAATTGCATTCATCATATCTTCAGTAATTTTCTTTTCTGTTGTGGTCATTTTTATTCCTTTTGGAACAGGTGTATCCAAGGGTAACCCACATAAAATTTTATTGAAAGCTAAAAAGTGTTCTGCTGTTTCCTGATGACCAGTAACAATATATTGAATTAAATGAACCGCCCGAATCGCTGCTGTTTCATCTTTAAATTTTCTATTTTCAAGCATTCCAAGCATATCAAAATATCGTGGAAAGAAGGGAACAATCAAACTAAGTCCAGCATTATTTATATAAAGCCCCAAGTCTTTAAAATCCTCATTAACTGACTCTGTATTCCAATCAATATTATTTTTTGGGGTATCTGACCGACCTTCCAACAATTGGAATAATTTGGGAATTATCTTTTCCCAATCTTCCCTTAATCCAATATTTCCTTTTTGCTGAGATTCTTTAATTTTTAGTAAAATAATGGTTGAATTAATTTTTTCCTTTTTTGAAAATGCTGCAATTAAATGCCCAATAACTTTTTCAAGAGAAAACAAACCTGAGGACATCAAGGGATAATAAATTAAAACTTGATAAGTAAAAAATCCGTCTAATGAAGATTTGTTGATCTGCTCTTTAATAGATGGGAAAATTAAAGTAAGGTCCTTCCAATATTTTACGATGACGCTCGTATTTGCTCCATATAACAGCTCTATAATTTTTGCGATTATTTTTTGAGGAAAAATAGATAGTATTCGTATTACACTATTTTGCGTTTTGGTTAAGTGTAAAATAACTTGTTTCAACCGAGCGGGTTGTTCCTTTAGAAGTATCTGAAAAGTATTGATAAAATCGGTTTTTGTATCGAAAACGCCATCTTCTTTTATTGAGCCATTTTCTAAAAATAATCGAATGTTTAAAAGGGTGTCCAATAATATTTGATGCTTTTTTCCTAGACTTTCTCTCATTTTTTCTTTCGCCAAAAGTTTAGGAGGACGAGCATCATTTATCTCTTTGTTCAGTAGATCAAATTTAGATTCTTCCAAATCTAACTTAGCGGGAGTATAAATCCATTTTTGTAAAATATTATTTATTCGCAAAAAAGAAAGCTGATTTTTCTTAGCTCGCTCATCAACAATATTCAAAATAATCGGCTGACATTTTTCGATATCCATTTTGGTCGCTATCATCATTTTATCCAAACTACTGACAACAAATGTCTCGCTTGAAAACTTTTTTGCTGACCAAACATATTCCATGATTATGTCCCATTTGACTGTGTTTAATTTAGTTTTGTTGATATTTGAGGAAGGTGATTTCGATACTAATTCATCAAATAATTCTTCCACACTTTCAATGAGAAGTAGATAATTCCCATGTAAAGTATTACAAATTGACTTCCATGTTTTTACTTCGATAATTTCCAAAAGCCGATTTTTTCCTATTGATGTCACCCAAGTTTTATGCATTAATTTTTGTAATTCTTGAGGGTTGCTTTGCGAGAGAGTAGTAATTATTGTGTTGAAACTCTTTTCATTTACCTCGTTTGCCCACCAAGCCATTTTTCCATTTTTCATAAAATGCTCTAGCAAAGTAATTTTACTACCACCCTGGCTACCCATATCTTTAGTGGTTAATTTGGTGTTGAGTTCAGAGGCTAATATCAATTTGACAGCTTCATTATTTTGATCTAAGATTAAATTTTCTAGTCCTAAAATAATTTTGGGAAGATATGGATGAGTTGATTTTTTTAAAAGAGGTGTTTTTATTTCAGCAAAAAAAGGAATTAAATTTTGCCCAGATTTTTTGGCGAACACTTCTAATAATTTTTTAAACAGTTTTGCTACATCTATTTTGTTTGCTTTGGAAAGTAGTAAAACTTGCAAAGCAATGATTCTAATGTGCACGGGTGACAGTAAGTGAATATTTTTACTAGACATTAGATTTGTCCAAGGAATTTCTTCCCATAATTTTATTAATTCTGTGAAATTCGAATTGACCTTTTTTCCGAAAACTTGAATCAAATCATTCAATATCTCGATAGGGAAATTTTCTTCCAATCGATCCAAAACTATTTCAGGTGAGGATAATCCTTGAAAAGATGTCCAGGTCTTATGAGGTTCAATCTTTAAAAATAAAGATAATGCATCTACTGCCATCTTTGGTGATTGTAAAGGGTTCTTTTGGGAGAATAAACCTGTTTTTAAGTAGTCAAAAACACCTTCGAAAAGAAGTTTTTGTTCAAGATTTGATGTTTTATTTTGATTGGTGGAAAAGTAGTTTTCTTGATTTAATTCTTTTTGAGAATTACCTCCTTCATGAAATGAAGCAATATGTTTACTTAAAATTTTCAGCTCCTTTCCGTTTTTTTCTACTAATTTTTTGATAATTGAAATAAAATACGGGAGCGGTATATTTTGTTCTTCCGCAGCTGTGAATAATATTTTTTTTACGAAAACGGATTCCCGATATTCGTTTTTATTTAAAATATGGTTTAATACTAATTGCTGATAAACTTGAATTTTTACAAATCTAAAATCCTCTATCTGATTTAATATTTGCCAAAATATTATTCCTTCTTGCCAACTCTTTTTTAATTTTCCACCCTCAAAATCATCGATTTTTTCTATTAATAAGTCCACACAGGAAGATGTAAAAGTATTAACGATTGTTGTGGATAAGAGGGGTGATTTTTTTTCTGTTTGCCAGGTGGTAAATAACTTATTTGGAAAATGAAGCAAGGCATGTTGAAGATTTTCCTCAATATCGGTTATTGAGGAAAAAATACTTTTGGACAGCTGATTTTTATCCTTTAAAAATTGTAAAATTTCTTTAGCGATAAGCAATTCTTTATTTCCGGTATATTTTTCAATGGTTGGTTTTGATATTTCGTTTTTGTTCTTTTCAGATATATGTAAAAGCAATACTTTGAAAATAGCATTGGATAAAAAAGGTGGAGTAGGGTTTTCTATCAGAAATTGAAGTAAACCAGAATGAATAGATTCGTCGAGATTTTTTTTGATGGAATCGGGATAGTCTTGTCGGAGCAAAAAACCTTTAAATTCCTCTAATGTTTTTTGTAAAATAGAGAATTGGTTTCCTGCAAGCATTAGATTAATTGCTTGAATTCCCTTAGAGGTGAATTGCTGTATTACTCTTTGGAAAATGTTTTTATCAGAAAATAACCCAATTAAATTTTCTTTAAATTCTTCGTTAAAATGAGTTGCATTTTGCTTCAACCAATTTTCAATTTCGATAATTTTTTTAAACTTTCCATTAGCTAGCAAAACCCCATTTTCGATAAAGTGATAAAAACTTTTTTCAGCGCTAATATTTAAATTCGGTTGAGTAGGTGAATAGTCGGTAATTATTTTTTTTATTTCTTTTTCACTTAAAATTGCTTCTTTTTTATTTTTAAAAAAGTACA
>JAQXDE010000061.1 GCA_029251525.1 Saprospiraceae bacterium
TCACTATAGCAGGAGCGGTATCGTAAGCAGTGAAGCATATTTAGGGCTACTCTTTTGTCAATGAATGGCATTTAAATCACCATACGAAGCGGTCAAAACTTGTAGTATTCGTTTTCGATTCTTACTTTCATCCCATCTTTCGAAGTAAATCAAACATCGAGTATGAAGAACTCGCTGGTGTGACACCCCCCTGGCTGGTGGGAAGCATTCTGAAGCCTCTTGATGAACATTAAGGCTGTTAAGCTTTGAAACTAAATTTAATATTTTAATTATGTCAGATATCAAGGAAATAACTAAAAAATTATTAGACTTTAGAGATGAAAGAGATTGGGAACAATTCCATAACCCTAAAGATTTGGCATTGGCGATTAATATAGAAGCTGGAGAATTACTTGAATTATTTCTTTGGAAAAATCATGAAGAAGCAGATAGTGAAAAGGTAAAAGAAGAATTAGCAGATGTATTGGCTTTTGCTTTTTTACTAGCTGATAAATATGATTTTGACATCAAAGAGATTATGCTTGACAAAATTAAGCAAAACGGTGAAAAATACCCTGTTGATAAAGCAAAGGGAACAGCTAAGAAATACGATGAATTATGATGGGAAATAAGGAAGTTGCTATTCAGAGATTTACCTTTAATCCTGATGTTTTTCAAGAACTCGATGAATTACATTATGTAAGAGATTTATGGCCTTTAGTCTATTTATTAAGTGATGGTAAAATCAAAAAAGCATATGTTGGAGAGACAACAGATACCTTTGCCAGAATGAGTAGTCATTTAAAAAATGACCTTAAAAAAAAGCTTACAGCAGTACATTTAATTACAAGCGAAAAATTCCATAAGTCCGCCACCTTAGATATCGAATCACTTTTGATAAAATATATTTCAGCTGACGGTCAATACAAATTATTGAATGGAAATATTGGTGTAGCTAATCATAACTACTATCAGAAAAAAGAGGTCTATTGGAATATCTTTAAATCCATCTGGAATAAACTAATCGCAGAAGGTATTTCTAAACATTCCATTGAGCACCTAGATAATTCCGATTTGTTTAAATATTCTCCTTACAAAACTTTATCAAGAGATCAACGAAATGGTTTGATGATTATCATTGACAGCTTATTAAATGAGAAGCATAATCAAATAATTGTGGAGGGAGGAGCTGGTACAGGGAAAACCATCTTAGCTATATTCCTATTTAAACTCATAAATTCAGATAACGATGATTTTAATTTTAAGGAATTTGATGAAGATGAATTGATCTTTATCGATAAAATAAAACAACTAAAAAAGAAATATGCCAATCCAAAAATGGCATTAGTTGTCCCTATGTCTTCATTTAGAAAAACGTTAAAAAAAGTTTTTAAAAACATACACGGTTTAAGTACGAAGATGATAATCGGTCCAGCAGAAGTAGCTAGGAATGAATACGATATTTTATTAGTTGATGAATCACATCGATTAAGAAGAAGAGTTAACCTAGGAGCTTACTTTGGTGTCTTTGACAAAGCTTGTGAGAAATTAGGTTTCGACAAACATACTACTAGTGAACTCGATTGGGTAGTTAAGCAATCTAAAAAACTCATCTTATTTTATGATGAAGGTCAATCAATCAAACCCTCTGATACTAAGAAAGAAGATTTTGATTTATTAAAATCAAAAGAGTCAACTCACATTGAGAAATTAAAATCACAATTTAGAGTAAGAGGTGGAAATGACTTCATTAATTATGTTGATGATTTATTGAGTTGTAAGTTGACCTTAGATCAAAAAGTATTTGAATCTAAAAATTATGAATTTAGACTATTAGATTCAATTGAGGAATTAGTTAAGCTAATCAAGCAAAGAAATGAAGAGCATGGTTTATCAAGATTAATCGCAGGATACTCTTGGAAGTGGATATCAAATAAAGATAAAAACCTGTTTGATATTACAATTAAAAATACCCAGCTTAAGTGGAACAATACTTCAGATGATTGGATCAATTCTCCCTCATCCGTGAATGAAGTAGGTTGTATCCATACGACTCAAGGCTACGATTTAAATTACTCTGGTATCATTTTCGGTAACGAAATTTCTTACGATAAAGAGAAAAATGAGATTGTAATTATAAAGGAAAACTACTTCGACAAAAACGGTAAAAACTCGATTACTGACCCTGAAGTTTTAAAAAACTATATTTTAAATATCTATAAAACGATACTCCTCAGAGGCATTAGAGGAACATACATTTATGTATGTGATGATAACTTACGAGAATATTTTGCTCAATATATTAAGAACGATTTCTCAGTTAAGAAACCTTCCATCATTTTACCAATTCACGAAGTCAAGCCATATGAAAATGCAGTTCCTATATATGATTTAAAAGTAGCTGCAGGAAACTTTAGCGAACCTCAAAATGTAATGGACCATCAATGGGTGATACTACCTTCCAGATTTATACCTACGAAGGATTTATTTGCATGTACGGTAGTAGGCGAATCAATGAATAAGGTTATTCCAAATGGTTCCATCTGTTTATTTAGGAAATACTCTGGTGGTTCAAGAGATGGGAGGATTGTGTTGTGTGAGCATACCAGTATTCAAGATACTGATTTCGGTTCTTCGTATACGATCAAAGAATTCAAAAGTAAAAAAAATAATACCGGTGATACTTGGCGACACCATTCCATTGTATTAATACCTAAGTCATATAATTCAAAGTATAGTGAAATTGAGTTAGCTGAAGATGACTTAAATGATTTCAGAGTTATTGGTATTTTTGAGTGTGTTTTGACTTAAGAATATGCTAACAAAATTATTATTATATAAATAGCCGAGTAATTCATTTTTGTATAAAAAATTTGATGCACTTGAGGTAGATACCCTGCTGGCACCACACCTATAACAAAAATCACACACGCTGGAATTACTGGCTCTGCGGTAGTTCCAAGTATTCCAAAAGGCTCTTTCTTCAATAGCAAATAACTAAAGATTAATATATTTTTTGGAAAAAGAGAACTTATAAAAAATAAAGTGATTTGAGCAATGGTTGGCAGAGCCAAGTTGAATACCAGCCATTACCGCAGGAGCAGTATCGCCAATGAGTAAATACATACTCATTGCTTTTATTGAAAATAAGATTGTGAAAATATATAACCACGATGAAGCAGTAAATATGCTGCCTAATAATAAACAATCAGATTCTTGGAACAAACACGGCAGTTATTATTGGGGTAAAACTCCGAATATTTACGATACTATAATTAAAGAGATTTATTGATAAAAATACCTGAATTAAAAAAATTAGTATTTAAAATAATTTAAAAGCCTCCCAAAAATAGTTTGATTTCACTCCTCTCTGCTTCCAAATATTATTTTTGAAAATAAATTATTGTTTTTGGAAATAGTTTTCACTTAAATTTATGGCAACTTAAAATATTAACCAAAATAATCAACGAATGAAATATATATATATACTTTTTATTGTATTTGCTGGAGCTCAATTTACTTTTGCCCAAAACACCTTCCAAGAAGCCTTCAATTCTAGAAATAAATCAACAATAGAAAATATTCGAATCCAATTTAGTGATGATTTTGGAAATACTGGCTACTTGCCTATATCTATCATAAATGGTAAAACTGAAGGGCCTATTTTTACTATCATTTCGGGTGTTCATGGTTACGAATACCCCCCTATTATTGCAACACAAGATATTCTCAAGGAAATAGATTCAGAAAAGCTCAAAGGTACATTGATTGTTGTTCCAATTGCCAATTTAGCTTCTTTTTATGCACGGTCTCCTTTTGTTAACCCCCAAGATCAAAAAAATTTAAACAATGCCTTTCCGGGAAAAGAAAACGGTAGTATTACCGATAAAATAGCAGCCTTTATCACGACAAATATCATTGCCGTTAGCGATGTATTTTTGGATATTCATGGAGGAGATGCCCCTGAAGATTTACTTCCCTTTGTTTGTTATTATGACAATCTAAAAAAACCTAAAAAAACTGCTTTGGCTAAAAAGCTAGCTGAAAATAGTGGTTTTGAATACATCATTTCTTATCCCTATACAATTTCTGCAGCAGATCCAGCGAAATATGCTTTCAAACAAGCCGTACAAGACGGTAAAACTGCTTTAAGTATTGAGTGTGGCAAATTAGGAAATGTACAACACGAAAACGTAAATCTAATTAAACGTGGAATCTATAATATCCTTGAAACCATGGGCATGTATTTTAACGGAACTGGACCTCATAAAAATATTATCTACGGAAATAATCAAATCTATATAAAAGCTAAGGTCAAAGGTATTTTTTATAGTGATTATAAGGCTGGAGATATTGTTAAGAAAAATGATATTGTTGGATATACCACAGATGAGTTTGGTCACATCCTTGAAGAATACAGATCGACAAAAGATGGTATTATATTATATATGCTATCTACACCACCCATTAATAAAAAAGATACCGTGATGTGTATTAGTTCATATAAAGAGGAATAAATTTTTAAAAACCCGAGGGCACCACACCCATAACAAAAAGCACATACGCTGGAATTACTCGCTCTGCGGTAGTTCCAAGTAAGCTAGAAGGCCTCTGCCTTCAATAGCTAATAAATAGGGATTAATATGTTTTTTGGAGAAAGAGCACTAATAAAAAATGAAGTGATTTGAGCAATGGTTGGCAGAGCCAAGTTGAATACCAGCCACTAGCGCAGGAGCGGTATCATAAGCGGGGAGGTGAATTTGGGGCTACTTTTTTGTCAATGAATGGCATTTAAATCACCATACGAAGCGGTCAAAATTTGTAGATTTCGTTTCCGATCCTTACTTTCATCTCATCTTTTGAAGTAAATCAAACATCGATTATGAAAAATCTAATCTTTTCCTTTCTATTCTTATTGTCTTTTCAAATAATGATCCAAGCTCAATTAAATTCTCCATTCACTAGCATGGATGTATTTCAATTGGAGTGGGTTACAAATCCTCAAATTTCGCCAGATGGAAATTGGGTGGTTTATCAGAGAGGAGGAATGGACATCATGAATGATCAAAGGCAATCACGGCTTTGGATGATTAAGACTGATGGCACCAACCATCAAAAATTGACAAGCAATGACGTCAATGAATCTAATCCTGTGTGGTCACCTGATGGTCAAAAGATGGCTTTTTCTTCTTCGACTGAACAGGGTTCTGAGATTTTTGTCTATTGGATGAAAACCGGAAAAGTTGCACGCTTATCTCAATTGGAAAATTCACCTAGTCGAGTAAGTTGGTCGCCGGATGGAAAATGGTTAGCTTTTTCCATGAAGGTTCCATCAAAGGAATTGAGTCTAGTATCTCCGCCAAAAAAACCCAAAGGGGCCAATTGGGCAGATCCGCCAAAAATTACCACTCGATTTAAACATGAGTCAGATGGTTCTGGATATATTTCTCCAGGATTTAATCATTTATTTGTAATTCCAGCTGAAGGGGGAACACCGCGCCAAATAACTAAAGGTGATCTTAACCACCGAGGAACACCGCAATGGTCATCTGATGGAGGTCATTTGTTGATCAGTTCCAATTTGAAAAAAGATTGGGAGTATGATTTTCGAAATACCGAAATTTATAAAATCTCAGTAGAAAGCGGAGAAGTAAAAACATTGACCAACCGAAATGGTCCAGATAGAGATTTTGCCATTTCTCCTGACGGCCAGCAAATCGCTTACGTTGGATTTGATGATAAAATGCAAACCTATCAAGTATCTAGACTTTATGTAATGGACATAGATGGTTCGAATAAGAAAGAAGTCAAAACCAATTTGGATCGCAGTATTTCTTCCCCCATTTGGGAAGCTTCAGGTAGAGGAATTTATTTTATGTACGATGATAAAGGAAATACTAAAATTGGATATACAGACCTTTCGGGTAAAAATAAAATGGTTGCTCCTAACTTAGGAGGAACTGGAATAGGACGACCATATGGCGGAGGTTCTTTCTCTGTATCAAAAAAAGGTAGAATAGTTTATACACATACCACGCCTTATCATCCATCTGAATTGGCATTAATTGAAAAAGGAGACTCGAAAGAAAGGTTGATAATGTCTTTAAATAATGACCTGTTAAAATACCGAAACCTTGGAAAGGTAGAGGAGGTTTGGTATAAATCCACCTTTGACAAAAGAGATATTCAAGGCTGGGTAGTTTACCCTCCTCATTTTGATGCTAAGAAAAAATACCCGTTGTTGGTTGAAAATCATGGTGGACCTATTTCAAATTATGGTGATCGATTTTCACCTGAAATTCAATTGTATGCCACAGCAGGTTATGTTGTTTTTTACCCTAACCCCAGAGGAAGTACAAGCTATGGTGAGGCGTTTGGAAACTTGCTGTATCATAATTACCCGGGAGAAGATTATCAAGATGTGATGGATGGTGTAGATGTTTTGTTACAAAAAAGTTTTCTTACGGAAGATTCACTATTTGTAACAGGAGGAAGTGCGGGAGGAATTATGACCGCTTGGATGATTGGAAAAAATAATCGCTTTCAAGCTGCAGCTGTTATTAAACCTGTAATGAATTGGATTAGTAAAACTCTTACGGCTGATAATTATTATGGTTATGCTAATTCTCGTTATCCAGGCCAACCATGGGAAAATATGGATGCTTATATGAAGTTTTCGCCAATTTCTTTAGTGGGAAATATACAAACACCTACACTTGTAATGGTAGGTACTTCAGATTTACGGACACCACTTTCAGAAGCGAAGCAACTTTATCATGCTTTAAAAATTCGAAGGATTGAAACCGCATTAGTGGAGGTGCCAGGAGCACCCCATTTTATTTCCAGACGCCCGAGTCAATTGATTACAAAAATTGAACATATCTTGGCTTGGTTTGATCGATATAGATAAAAATATTTTTTCAAATGTAAAAAAGCGTTATTACCTTTTATTAAATTAGAAATTTGCGGGACTACCGAAGAGCGGTAGCACCAGCGAGGGAATTGAAATAAAAAAGCCATAGAAATTAACCTATGGCTTTTTTGTCTAACAAAGCTTTTTGTGATGCTAATCAACAGAATACATTCTGATAGCGTCATTTATATATTTTTGTGCTGGGAAATTATCTCTAAATGTACTTCTTAAATTTTTATAATTAGCATCAAGTTCAGAGAAATCAATCAAGTTAAAGTCTCTGTATTTTTTTGAGATTCTATCATATTGATCTAAATTTTCAAGGTACTTGAACATTAATTCGCCAAATCTTATTTTAAGAGATTGAACTGTATTCATCTGATGAGTTACTTCATCTTTTTGGAGTTTTCCTTTTATTGTAAAAATGTGGTCTTGTACTCGTCCCCAATAAGCATAAACCTTTTTCTCGTTAGTTTGATTTAAATAATTCTCCTCCATCAAATGTCTTTTCAAATCGGTAGTTTGAATAATTTCATCAAGCGTTTGTTTTCGTAATTTTTTCAGGGCTTCCAACTCTCTATTCAATTCTTCAAACGCATAAAAAATTCTACTTTTATCATGATCGAATTTATTTAGAATGATGAGTAGTTGAAGCATCTTTTGACTTTTATTCTTGAGATGAATTCTTTTTTTTCCAAGGTTCTTAATAAATTTTTCAATGCCTAGCACGATTAAACTATTAGAAAAAAATATAGAAGCTTGCGTTTTATTCAATTCACCTTTGGGATTAATCAGATTGCTCACCATTTCGATAATGACATCTTTAGATTTATTTTTTTCTAAAAAGTTTCTAAAGTTTGTTAGCCAATTTTTAAATTCTTGGTATTCTAAAGGATTAGATGCTTTTTCTAGTGAGGTATGAAATTCTCTGGAAGCATTAAGTAATTCAAGCGGTTTTATATCTTTTTCCAATCGTAAGATATTGAGTATAGCAGAGTTATAATTTTCAATTAAAATACCTTTTGATAATTCATCTTTCTTCTTTTGAATAGCTTCAACTTTTGAAATTCGATTCCTTAGTTTTGTAATTTCTTCTTTTGGGGTAAGTTGTTCTTTTAACTCTGTGTCTAATTTTGTAATCTGCTTCTCTAGGATTTCTACTTCCTTATTGAAAATTGATTTTAGGCTATCCCTTTGTTTTGAGATATACTCAGAAATTATTTGTTCTTCAATTTTTGGTTTATTTTCTTCGAGCAGCAATACAGTAGTATCAGAAGTTTCTTGTTGAGCAAAAAAATTACTACTTATAAAAAGTGTAAAAAAAAAGGGCAAAGTTAATCTAGTATTCATGGCTGGTATGATCTTGTTTATATAATATAATGAAAAAACAAATATAATGGATAGTAGTCAAAGATGTCGAATTTATATATTTTAATTTAAAGTGTGAAATTATTTGTTTTTCTCCGCTGTTGCTACTCTTAGGCCCAACGTTCCTTTGATCCGCTAGATCCACCTTTAAAAAGCAGAGATAACCAAAAAGCACAGACGCTGGAATTGTCACTCTTTGGCAGTTCCGAGCATAAGGTAAGCATTCAAAAAGTTTCTGACTCCAATCGGAAACTAGACATTATCAATAATTGGCGTAGCCAAACTGAATGCTAGTTACTACCGCAGAGCATTAGTACCAGCGAGGACTAAAATGTTT
>JAQXDE010000001.1 GCA_029251525.1 Saprospiraceae bacterium
GGTACTGCCTTTAGGTGGGAGAGTAGGTCGTTGCCATTTTAATACAAAAATCCTGAAAGGGTAAGGTCTTGTACATTAATTTGTACAAGACCTTTTTTTTTGACCTTTTTTGTATTGTATTTTTTTTAATAGTGATTTTAAGGACATTTCAACAACTTAAATATTATTGATTTTGATAAATATTCAGTTTATTTGATAAGTTTTCAACTCAATATTTAGAGTTCCAAAATGTGAATAACAATAATTAATGATGAAACTGAATTTAAGAGTGCTGTTTATTCTATTCTGGTTTTTGATTTCAATTTCAGAACGGGTTTCTGCTCAAATAGTTATTAATGAATTCATGTCGGATAATACAACAGCAATTGTTGATCAAGACGGGGATTTTAGTGATTGGATTGAATTATATAATACCAGTAGTACATCAATTAATTTATTAAACTTTAGTTTGTCTGACCAACATGATGAGCTTAATAAATGGTCATTTCCTGAAATTATAATTCCAGCCCATAGTTTTCTTTTAATTTTCGCTTCAAATAAAAACATATTAGACACAGGTGAGTTACACACTAATTTTAAAATATCATCAAGCGGAGAACCACTTTTTCTTTCAAATAACTTAGGACAAATAATTAATCAGATCGGACCTATAGAGTTAATTGAAGATAAATCCTATGGACGATCACCAGATGGATCAGATAATTTATTACCATTTATTTTTTCTACTCCTAATAGTTCGAACAATTTAAATAATATGCTAATATTCGAGCATAGCGGGGGTTTTTTCATTGATCCTTTTTACCAAAAAGTGACTTCTTTAACTCAGGATTCCATTTATTATACAATAGATGGAAGTATCCCAAATGTTGGTTCTGAGGTTTTTCAAGATTCATTAATGATAGATTATAAATATTCTGTAGACAATTTAATTTCAAATATATCTACTACTCCAGAACAATCATTAATAAGCTATAAAGCATGGGAGGCCCCAAGTTATTTACTTGATAAGGCAAATATTCTGAGGTATGCTACTTTTAAAAACGGAGTAAGAACAAGTGAAATTTATACTCATACATATGTGGTTGATAGTGTCATTTTTGAAAAATATGAAATGCCAATAGTTTCTCTCGTTACAGACGTTGATAATCTTTTTGACCATAATCTAGGAATATATGTTCCTGGGGAAAATTATAATATTGATGATCCAGCTTGGACTGGGAATTATTTTCAACGAGGAAATCTTTGGGAAAGACCAGTACATATAGAGTATTTTGAGAAAGATGGCAGTCTAGGATTTGCTCAAGATGCAGGAATTCGGATTCATGGAGGAAAAACAAGGCAAGCTGCTCAAAAGTCATTTAAATTATATGCTAGGGAGGAATATGGTAAAAAATATTTTGATTATAATTTAATGCCACATCGACCAAATAATAGATATAAACGATTCTTATTACAAACATCATTTGGATCATGGGAACATACTGTTATTAGTGATGTTCTGTCGCATGAAATTGCCAGGGATATGGACTTGGACTATCTAGATTATAGACCAGTCATTGTTTTTATTAATGGAGAATATTGGGGTATTCAAATTATACGGGACAAAGTTGATGAACGATATGTAGCATATAGCAATAGCTTACAGGAAGACTCTGTTGAAATTAGAGGGTTCTATAATGTACCTTTCCTGTATTTAAAAATTTTTATGGAGACTAATGATTTATCAATTCAGGGTAATTATAATTACGTAAAAACAAAACTAGATATTGAAAATTTTATTGATTACCATATCCTAGAAATGTATCTTAAAAATTTTGATTGGCCAGCTAATAATATAGATGCATGGAAGGAAAAAAATGAAGAGGGAAAATGGAAATGGTTATTTTATGATATTGATGCCGCCTTTGGAGACTATAATTACAATATGTTTAAACATATGTCTGCAACCGATTCGAGTGTAATTTGGCCAAACTCTTTAGGTTCTACGTCTATGTTTAGAAATTTGGTTAATAATGAAGAATTTAAAAATCAATTTATAAACAGATATGCTGAATTGTTGAATGATGATTTTAAAAAAGATTTCATTTTAAATAAATTAAATGATTTAGTAGGATTATTTGAACCAGAAATGCCTCGACATATTGATCGATGGAATTATCTTGGAAGCGTTGCTAATTGGAAAGATACTATTGATAATAGAATTATACAGTTTATTGAAAAAAGACCATGCGTGGTGAAAAAAAATTTAAAAGAGTTTTTTAATATTTCCACGTTTAATTTTGATTGCTTGGACAGTGCTATTACATATACAGATGATAAAATTATTCTAGCACCTAATCCAAACGGAGGTAATTTCTTTATCTATAATAATTTATCAGAAGATATTTTTGGCGAAATGGAAATTATTAATACGGTCGGAAAAACAGTATATAAAAATAATGATGTATCAATGATTAAAGGTGAAAAGGTATATTTTGATTTTTCAACTTTACCAAATAATGTATACATTCTGATTTTTAAAAATAAAGAATTTAAGGAATCGAAAAAAATTATAATTTGTAAGTAATTTTTATTTTTTACTTCGCATAATTATTCCCTAGATGCGTGGTTATTTTTTATATCTTTTTTTCTTCTAAAAAAACTTAAATTTGTTCACCTTGTTAGATACCTAGGAATTTTATTTCATCTAACAAATTATAATTTTTCAGCGAAGCAGATTAATATGAACAAAGAACAATCATTGACCCTTAGAATGGAATTAGTGTGGTGGATTTTAACAGCTGTTATTGCATTTGCTGTTTTGTTTCCTATCATGAAAAGTGTGGATAAATATCCTTTTCTGTTTCCAAATTTAGTTTTTATCGTTGTTTTTATCACATTTACTAGGTATATTTTTCTATTAAAGCATACTATCCTAGCGAATAGACAACTTCTAAAAGTTATTATTTTCTTCCTTTGTCTACCACTCTTCACTTATTTAGTTAATGAACTTACGAGTGTTCGAACTTTTTTAGATGAACGAGGAATTGATTCTCTTGTAAAAAATTTAAATTATGACAGACATTGGAGTTTTGCTAATTATGTAAAAACAGAAATGTACTTTTTTGGTGCAGCAAGTTTGGTGGTGACTGCGTTACTTCCATTGAGATTATTACTTTCGGTTTGGCGAAATAGGAATAGAGGAACAGTCTAAAATAATAAAATATACTTGATGAAATCTTATTTGCAAGAATTAAATGATGTTCAAAGAGCTGCCGTAATAAATACAGATGGCCCTGTTTTAGTAATCGCAGGCCCTGGATCTGGAAAAACTAGAGTGTTAACTTATCGTATTGCACATTTGATTGAGGAGGGTGTTGCACCTTGGGAAATTTTAGCCTTAACTTTTACAAATAAATCAGCGAGAGAGATGAAATCGCGAATAGAAAAGGTAGTAGGAAATAAGGCAAACAGAGTTTGGGCAGGTACTTTCCACTCAATCTTTGCTCGAATATTGAGAGTCGAAGCAGATAAAATTGGTTATGCCTCAAGTTTCACTATTTATGATACAGATGATTCAAAAAGTCTTTTGAATTCCATAATCAAAGAAATGAATCTGGATACTAAGGTCTATGCGGCTAATGGAGTACGCAGTAGGATTTCTTCAGCAAAAAGTAACCTCATAACACCAAAAGCTTATAAAGAAAATAAAGAGTTATTACTTCAAGATAAAATGAGTAAGCGACCGTATATCCATGCTATCTATGCAAAATATATGGAACGATGTAAAAAAGCAGGGGCTATGGATTTCGATGATTTGCTTTTTCAGATGTTCCGATTGTTACATCAAAATCCTGATAATGTTCTTGAAAAGTATAGAAAACGATTTAAATACCTATTGGTGGATGAGTTTCAGGATACTAATTATTTGCAATATGCGATTATTAAAAAATTTGTAAAATACGAAAATAGCTCAGAGAACATTTGCGTAGTTGGAGATGATGCACAAAGTATTTATGCCTTCCGTGGCGCTACAATTGATAATATTTTAGATTTTGAAAAAGAGTTTAAAGCATTAAAAACATTTAAGCTAGAACAAAATTATCGGTCAACAGATCATATCGTACAAGCTGCAAATGAGTTGATTCGAAATAACCAAAAGCAAATTCCAAAAAAGATTTGGTCGGATAAAGGTGAAGGACAAAAAATTCAAGTCATCCAGGCAATAACAGATAAGGAGGAAGGCAAACGAATTGCAGATGTGATACTGGAGCAGAAAAATAGGTTCCATATTAAGAATAATGAAATTGCAATTTTGTATCGAACTAACTCGCAATCAAGGATTTTTGAAGAGTATTTGCGAAGATATAATATTGGCTATAAAGTTTTTGGAGGTCTTTCATTCTACCAAAGAAAAGAAGTGAAAGATTTGATAGGTTATTTGAGATTGACTATAAATAAGCGGGATGAGGAAGCACTTAAAAGAGTTTTAAATTATCCTAGACGAGGTATAGGTAAAACAACAATTGACAAAATTTCTGCATTAGCTGGAGAAACAGGTAAAACAATGTGGGAATGCTTGCAATTAGTAAAGGTTAGTGCTAGAGCTGCAACTGCAATCAATAATTTTGTAAAGGCTATTATGAATTTTACTCGAAAGGCGGAAGGTTCAAATGCTTACGAAGTGGCTATCCATGTGGCGAAAAATAGTGGTTTAATAGCAGAGATGCAAAAGGATAATTCTTTGGAAGGGTTAGGTAGGATCGAAAATGTGAATGCATTGTTAGATGGAGTAAAAGAATTTGTTGAAAATGATGAAATTATTGATGAGGCAATTATGCCAGACAAAACCCTAACTAGTTACTTGCAAAATATTGCATTGCATACCGACATGGATACCCAAGCAGAGGAAACTGAATTTGTCACCTTAATGTCCGTCCACTCTGCTAAAGGGTTAGAATTTAAATCAGTTTTTGTAGTTGGTTTAGAAGAAAATTTATTTCCATCATTTATGTCGATGGAAAGTAAAGAAGGTTTGGATGAGGAACGTCGATTGTTTTATGTAGCAATTACAAGGGCTGAACAGTATCTAACACTATCATTTGCGAGAGGAAGATATAAGTTTGGAAAATTAAGAAATGACCAACCCAGTCGGTTTTTAAATGAAATTTCTCCTCAGCATTTTGATACCTCATTAAGTGTAGGAGGAAGTATGAGTCTAAGTTCTAGCAATAGAGAGGAACGTGTAACTTCTGGAGTTAAAGGGAATTTTAAAAGAAGAGGTACGGTTGCCTCTCCAAAATTTGCAGTTGACCCAAGTACTTTTAGGCCTGATTCCCCTACAAAAGTTCAAACAGGAATGAAAGTATTGCATTTGAGATTTGGTGAAGGTCGAGTGATTAGTATTGATGGTGCAGTAGATAACCGAGTTGCAACGATTATGTTTCAAGGAATTGAAAGTCCAGAACGACGCATCATGTTGAAATATGCGAAGTTGCAAATATTGTAAAATTATGAGTTCTGAAAAGTCTTGTATGATAAACTATTTTTCTTTTAAAGGAATAGAGGTTATTAATTTCAATAAAACCCTAGAATCAAATTTTTGAATTATTTTATATTGTTCAATGCTAATTTCGGAAATCTGACTTTCTTCTATATAATAATAATCTAGGAATTCATTTTTTGAAAGTTGTTCCAACCTTACCATATCTACTTGATCTTCTATTTTCCAGTTTTTTTCATAATAATGAAATGAGGGAGAGTTAAGGGCTTTGATTCCAAAGGTAATTTGTTTCTGAGGTTTTTCATTTTCCAAAAAATAAGTAATCACATCTTTTGTGTTCGTATCGAACCACCATTCTCGTACTGTAAAAGTATTAGCGCATTTTGAGAAATGAAACGAATATGATAAAAATGGAATTGAGCAAACTACCAATTGTAACCATTTTTTCTTGCTTAGAAGGCTAAAGAAGAAAATTGGGATTATGGAAAAGAGTGGAAAAAGAATCAAAGCTGTACGGCCAGCTAGGAAAGGTGTTTCCAATAGATAAAACTGTACAATTGTACTCCAACAGGAAATGCTAAATAAAATACAGAATGTTAGCCCTCCAGTAATTGTACTGTTATTTTTTCTTGATAAAATCTTAACTGTAGTGTAAATGATAACACTTACATAAACTATTATTGCAATTACGGCAAGGACATCAGGGAAATCTATTCCAAAATATTTCTTTCCAAATAGGCTTTGATTAATTAAAGAGAGGATAGTATCATTATAGAAGCTTCCTTTTTCTCCATAGAATTCATTGTTTGCTCGAACCTTAGAAATAGGATAAGCTAATAGTCCAAACAAAATCAGACTAGTTAGAATGACTGAAATATTTTTCTTCAAAAAATAAATAATAAAAGTGGTATCCATTTTATTATTCAAATAGTCATGCATATAAATAAAATTAAAGGCAACAATCAATGCTAAAAAATAATTTAGAGCGATCAGAATACTGTAAACTGAAAGACCTGCAAGACCCAATGACCAATGAATATGTTTATTTTTTCTTTCTTGAATATACCGGAACAAGTAATACATACTAGCCATCATGAATCCCCAACTTAAACTATACCCACGAGCCAATCCAAAAAAATCCATAAAGTATGGATTAAGATGTAATAAAACAATTCCGCAAACAATTACAATTGTTTGGTTGCTAATAGCGCGAAGTAATTTGAACGAAAAAGTAATGTATAAGAAATGACCAAGTAAGGACGGTAGTCGGACTACAAAATCTGAATCGCCCAAAATCCAAGTGCTCAGTCTAATTAATAGTGTATTTAAAAAATGATTATTTGTATTGATTGGATTATTGAGGAAAACATCTTTGATTGGAATTTGGACATAAACTAAAAAAGTAGTTGCTTCATCAATTGTCATTGGTATTTTAACCGCTCGGATAGTCGAGTAGGAGAGAAGAAGGATTCCTGCAACCCAGAAAATGATCTGATGTAATTTATCTCTTGACAAAGTGTAATCGATTTTTTTTTAATATTAATTCGTGTTTTAACGGGTAACGAATTTTCAAAAGAAAATAATTTTTCTGCAAAATATCAATTACTTTTGGATTCAAAGAATGAACTCAAAATAGATTTTTTAAAATGAATATTCAAAGTCGCACTAAGCTGGTGAAAGAAACTGCCTATAAATTGGGCTTTGAATTCGTAGGCATAGCCAAGGCTGAGAAAATGGAAGAGGAATCTCGAAATTTGGAAGAGTGGTTGAAGAATGGAATGCATGGAAATATGCAATACATGGAAAATCATTTTGAAAAAAGAACTGATCCAACTAAACTTGTTGAAGGAGCAAAATCAGTAATTACCCTATTGTATAATTACTTTCCGGATAAACAACAAGAAGATCCATTGGCACCAAGATTAGCTAAATACGCTTATGGTAAGGATTACCATTTTGTAATTAAGGATAAATTAAAAGCATTTCTAGAAGTTATTAGTACCGAAATTGGAGAAGTTGGTGGAAGGTGTTTCGTTGATTCTGCTCCAGTTCTAGAGAGAGACTGGGCGAAGAGAAGTGGACTCGGATGGGTAGGGAAGAATACTTTATTGATTCATCCAAAGCGAGGTTCTTTTTTTTTTTTAGCAGAATTGATTATAGATCTAGAATTGGAATTAGATGGACCGATAAAAGATTATTGTGGACGTTGCACTCGTTGTATTGAAGCTTGCCCTACAGAAGCTATTTCACCTAAAGGATATATTTTAGACGGGAGCAAATGCATATCCTATTTTACGATTGAATTGAAAGAATCCATCCCAGAAAGTTATCAAGATAAATTTGAGAATTGGATGTTTGGTTGCGATATTTGTCAAGATGTATGCCCATGGAATCGTTTTTCAAAGAAACACAATGAATCCGAATTTGAGCCACACCCTGATTTGTTAAAAATGAAAAAAGAAGATTGGGAAGAAATTACCAAAGATGTTTTTCAAAAAGTTTTCAGAAAGTCAGCGGTGAAAAGAACAAAGTTTGAAGGACTAAAAAGAAATATTAATTTCCTTAAAAAATAAAAGAGTTGTTAGATTAACTAACAACCCTTTTATTTTTTTAAGGTCTATTTTATAATTTATAAAGTTACTGCATTAAAGCTAGGTAGAACATTTACTTCTAGCCAAAAATTAGTTGTAGCTCTAATGGTTTTACTAAATTCACTTATGTCATCAGGTTTCTTGATGCAAGCATTTGCTCCATATTCGTAACAAGTAATAATTTTATCATAATCATTTGAAGAGGTAAAAACTACAATTGGAATTTTTTTCAAAACTTTATCATTATAAAATTTCTTTAGAATATCCATGCCATCAATTTTAGGTAAATTAAGATCTAAAAGAACTAAGGCTAATTTTTCAATATTATCATTCTCGAAAAAATCCAACAAAGCTTGTCCATCCTTAACAATAATAATTTCAGCAAAGAGATTAATTTCGTCAAATGCAGATTTTATTAACTCTATATCAGCTAGATTATCTTCAGCAATAAGAATTTGTCTTACTCGTTTCATGGAGTGGATTTTTGTAAAATTTATTTATATGACTTTTATTGTAAATAATTGATACACAGTTTTTCACAAGTGAAAAAAGTCATTTTTATAGATTAATATTGGATTACTTCAATTTGGAAAGAAACTAAAAAAGCCTATTTATTACTTCCTAGTAAGGCATAATACAAAGGTTATTCCACTTATTTTTTCTGCAGAATTGTTAAGGTTATAACCGTTAAGTTTTGAATAATTATTTTTCTTTAATATTCGATTCTCGAATAATATAAAGGGGGCGATTTCGAATATTATGATTCATGCGACTTAAATATTCGCCAATAATACCAATTGCAATCATTTGTATTCCTCCAATAAATAAAATAGCAATCATTAAAGATGTCCAACCTGGAACTGAATTTTCCCAAACAAATTTTGCTAGTAAGGCATAAATAGCAACGAAGAATGCTATGACTGAGACTATAAACCCGAAGTAAGTTACAATCTTTAATGGCACGTCAGAAAAGGCAGTGATCCCATCTAAAGCGAAGTGTAACATTTTTCGATAAGTGTATCCAGTAGCTCCTGCTTGGCGCTCTTGACGTTCATATTCGACAAAGGTTTGGTTGAAGCCAATCCAAGAAATTTGCCCACGTAAGTATTTGTTTTTCTCAGGCATCTCTCTTAAAACTTCTACTATCTTATTATCAATCATTCTAAAATCACCAGTATCAACTGGAATAGAGATGGAGGTCATTTTTGCTAAAAGACGATAAAAAACACTAGCAGTTAAAAGTTTTAAAAAATTCTCACCTCTCCGATTTTTCCTTTTTGCATAAATTACTTCGAAACCTTCCAATCGCTTTTGATACATTTCTATAATTAATTCTGGAGGATCTTGCAGGTCTGCATCAATGATAACAACCGCATCACCACTAGTTTTGTCTAGTCCCGCAGTTACTGCAATTTGGTGGCCAAAGTTTCGACTAAAATCAATATATTTAACTGATTCATATTTCTTTGACAAAACTTTAATCAAACCAATCGAAGCATCTTTACTACCATCATTGACAAAAATCAACTCGTAACTAACACCCAAACCATGCAAAACCTTCGAAAGCCGGTGGTACAAATTTTGAATATTTTTCTCTTCGTTATAAACTGGTATGATTACAGATATATCCATAAATTTTATTTCAAAATACCTTTAACGTGGGTATATTTCTATATTAGTTTTTTACTCTTTTAATTTTTGCACCAATTGCATTTAACCTTTTATCAATGTTTTCATAACCACGATCGATTTGGTGAATATTTCGAATAACACTTTTTCCATCTGCAGAAAGTGCCGCAATCAAAAGAGCAACTCCAGCGCGAATATCGGGAGAAGTCATTTCTATTCCTCGCAATTGAGATTTTCGATTCAAGCCAATTACCGTCGCTCGATGGGGATCGCAAAGTATAATTTGTGCGCCCATGTCAATTAATTTATCAACAAAGAACAATCTACTTTCAAACATCTTTTGATGGATTAAAACACTTCCATTTGCTTGGGTAGCCATCACTAAAATAATTGAGATTAAATCAGGGGTAAATCCAGGCCAAGGTGCATCATATATTGTCATGATAGAACCATCAATAAAACTTTGAATTGTATAAGATTTTTGCTTTGGGATGAAAATATCGTCACCTTTAATTTTAAACTTGACTCCTAGCTTTTTGAAAACAGAAAGTGTATTGCCCAATTGATCTACACGACAATCTTTGATGGTAATTTCAGATTGAGTCATTGCAGCCAATCCTATAAAACTTCCAATTTCAATCATATCAGGTAAAATTCTATGTTTCGTACCACCCATCTCATCTACTCCTTCTACAGTCAAAAGGTTAGACCCAATACCTGATATTTTTGCTCCCATCTCATTAAGCATTCGACAAAGTTGTTGCAAATATGGTTCACATGCAGCATTGTAAATAGTAGTTGTTCCTTTAGCTAATGCTGCAGCCATAACAACATTTGCAGTTCCTGTCACTGAAATTTCATCCATGAGTAGGTAGGTTCCTTTGAGCTTCTTAGCTTCGAGAAAAAATTTTTCACCTTCGTATTTAAATTTTGCTCCTAATTTTTGAAAACCTAATAAGTGAGTATCTAATCTCCTCCGCCCAATTTTATCTCCACCAGGTTTTGGCAAGCTTGCTCTACCAAATCGAGCTAGCAAAGGAGCTATCAACATAACGGAACCTCTGATCTTCTTAGCGTCTTTTTGAAATCCATCAGAATGATAAAAATCTAAGTCGATTTCGTCAGCTTGGAAGGTGAGAGTATTAGCCTTAGTTTTACTAACCTTTACACCTAACCCCTTCAATAAACTTAACAATTTTCGGACGTCCAAAATATTTGGAACATTGCTAATTGTCACTTTTTCTTTAGTTAAAAGAACAGCGCATAAAACTTGTAGCGCCTCGTTTTTTGCTCCTTGAGGAGTGAGGGTTCCTTTGAGTGAAATGCCTCCTGTAACTTCGAATGATTCTTGCATGTCTAATTTTTTATAAGGTGATAAAGCCTAATATTTTTATCACTATAGTCTATCTACTTTTCGCAGACAAAATTAGAATATTCGCAGGAGTATTCTTTAAATAATGGTTTTTTTTCAAAAAAATAGTTACGTTACTAATAATAGTCCATTATTATTTTAATAATTCCAAGTAACATATTCTTTTTGTTTATTCTATAAAAATAAAAAACTCTAGAAAGGTTTCGTTAATAAAGATTAAAAACGGACTAATTATGAGTTCTTTCAAGAACCATTTTACTTATTCTATCAAATATTTGAAGGGGATTTTTCTTGGAAAAATATAACTGAAACTTCCGTCAAAAATATTTCAAGTAAGCTAGCTTCATTTTTAGATATATTAATTCGATCGGAGTATCAATTTTATATTATTAGGGGAATAAGGAGGGTGATATAATACCTTTTCTTTGACGATAGTGGTGAGTGAGGAAATGAGGTAATCTGTTGATCAGGTATGATTAATTATTTTATTAAATCAAATACCTGATCAACGGATTTTTAACTATTATTTTTCAGAATTGGTAGTCGTAGTGGAACTGTTTCCAAACTTAGTATTCCGCAAAATATGTTCGATTCGCTCCATGAACTTTCGTTTGGTTGTAGATGGTGCATGAATAAAACCTTCGATGTAAAGTAATTGGTTGTCCGCTTTATCGTGAATCAGATAACCAATGAAGGGGCCACCCATAAAATCATTTACCAAATCCCAAACGCCACGAACTTCTACGGCATAATTTCCATGAAGTTCCATAGGAATGGCAAACATAGGTAAATCAACATCGTTTGTTCGCATATATGCACCTGTAACTTCAGTTGTGACATATTTTTTTCCAAGGGAGTCTCGAATGCTACGAATTCCTTCTTGGGTAAATTGAGATTGACTAGTATAAGGCAATTTATGAATAAAAATGTTGGCACTTAATTTTGTTGATTCTTTTCGAAGCCAGATAGTATTTTCTTCATTAATGGCCACAAAATATTCTTGTGGAATATTCATCTCTGCACCCATTTTTTCTTTTATTGTTTTTTCAATAGCTATGTTTCGACCTTTGAAATAAACATAATTTCCAATCTGAGATTGATCAAAATCATGAATACGTTTGGCGATTTTAGGGAAGCTCGATTTGATGTTTTCTGATAGAGCTTGTTGTGAATTTCCAAAGATAAAGGTAACTAATTGTCCTCTTGCCCATTTATTATGACCTACAACAGTATGAAATTTAGTATCTGTTTTGGCTCTTTCAATTTTTTCTGGACCTAGGTCTTTTTGAATGATTTTATTAGTCTCAGAATGTTCGTCTTGGAAGTTTCCTAAAAAGACAAAGGTTCTTAAGTCTCTAAGCATTCGATCATTTTTCAATTGCTCTGGTGTTAAATGCCGAAGATCAAACATTGGCTCTGGCTGTGGCAAAAGTAGATAAGCAGATTCAAAATAATAGCGCATAGAATCACCTGCCATTCCTTCCCAAACATTGTCATCTGCTACGACTACAATTTCACTAGTTTTTCCTATTGCTCCAGACATAGGTGGTCGGTAATTAGAATTAGAGTCAGAGGCACAAGAAGTCAATAAAAACAACCATCCTGCCACAAATGAAACATATTTATAGAGATATAATAAGTTTTTATTTGATTTTTTTTTGTAATTCATTTCAACGACTTTTTTTCAAAATTAAAATAATCAATTCGTTTGACTCAATTATAAATAAGATGCAAAAGAAGAGATTTTTGGCGCATTATTTATTTTAGTTAACTTAATTTTGGAAACTTTAACCGTTATCCAATTTTTCTTTAAATTTTCGCTCGCTTACTTCTTTGAGATGTTTTAAACTATATTCAAATTGAGGTTCACTATTATCCTTTTCAAACAAAATATTTTTAAATTTTTCTTGGGGAGTTAATGGAACAGGAAATTCTAATCGGAAAGTTGCGGTAGTTCCATCGTCTTGTTGTGTGAAAAAATAAAGAGCATTGCCTCCTTTACCAGGTTCATCATAATCGAAATGAACGAGTATTTTTTTGTTAGAATTACTTTCAATTATTTTTAATTGACCATTTCCTAATTTTTCACTTCTCCAACGAAGTCCGGCATCTTTACCGATAGTCCAATTACCAAAATCTGTTTTCCAAGCTGGATCAAGGTTTGCAAAAAATGACCAATTTCCCCAGTTTTTCAAATCATTAATTTGTTGAAAAACAATACTTACCGGAGCGTTGATGCGGATAGATTTTTCAACTGTATATTTTTCTGGAAGGAAAAACGAAACGACAACAATGCTTGCAGCTAAGGCAATGATTCCAAAAAGTATATTTTGCAAGATGCTCATCATTTGCTTGAAGTTTTTTGATGAAAATTCAACTAGGCAAATATAATAATTAAAGGGAATAATGAATTAAGAGCAAGAGTTTGATTAGATTTACTCAAATCAATATTAAATAAAAAATCAGCCGTCCAATTTCCCTAGACGACTGATTACAAAAAAAACTAATTTCCCCTCTTCTGGGAAAACCAATTTTGACAACAGCTTCTTTAATTAACCTATAGTGAATAATGGCCAACTGTCAATATTTTATCGAATAACGGAGACGGGCATTCTTGAATCATACACTCCAGTTAAAGTTGGTGATTGCGCATTGCCTGTGTAATTTCTAACTTTCTTGAATACGAAATCATACAGTTCTTGAACCGTTATAATTTTATTTTTATTTTTATCTGCTTCACCTTTTAAACCTCTGATTAAGAAGTGGCTAAAGATTCCTTGGCGTAATCCTTGGTCTTCTAAGGAATATTCCTCTCCTTTTGATGACATCAATAATGCTGTTCCGCCAGTAGAATTATCAAAGGCTGAATAAAATTTTTTCAAAGTATTTTCGAGTGGTATTGATCGCATAGCAGTTAGGGTTCCTGAGTGGCATGCGTCTGCTAGGCAAAGTTTATGTTTTGCTTTTGATGCTTTAAAGATATTTTTGACATCTTCATGTTTTACTTTATTATTAAATCCATCAAAGTCTACTGGCAAAAATGAACCAGGTAATCCATGACCTGAAAAATATAAAATTACTACATCATTTTCATCAGCTCTAAGAAAAACGTTTCGCATCGTTCGTAAAATATTTCCACGAGTCGCATCTTCGTCAATCAAAACTCTAATTTGGCTGTCGGGTAGTGCACCACCTTCTGGACTTTTCAGAAAAGCATAAGTGTGATAAGCATCATCATCTGTATATTTCAAAACAGGCATGTGTTGATACCTCGCAACTCCAACAATAACAGCCCAAATTTTCACATTGGGACTTTGATCTATTTCTACATATTCATTTCTGATAGGCGTATCTCCGCTTCCTAACTCTTTGATAACATTTCCATTACTCCAAACTGCTCCAAGTACTCGTCCGTATTTATAATACATAATTCCTTCGCCATGAGGAGCATGATTTTCCCAACCACCTACATATTTATCGCCATTGGAATAAAAACAAGTTCCTTCGCCATGAGGATATCTATTTTTGAAAGTACCCACATACCGACTTCCATCTGAATAGGTAAATTTTCCGCGGCCATTCATACAATTTGATATATTACAATCACGAAGAGGTTTATTATTCGAACTAGGTTTTGAGTTAGACGGAAAATTAGAAGTTGATGTTGTTTGATTATAGTTTTCATTTTGAGCAAGAATTGAAATTTCTTCATTTTTATCATCTAGGAAATTATCATTTGCCCATACACCAACAATAGTACTTCCATTAGCTTTTATTAAAGTTCCATGACCATCTCGCTGGTTATTTTTCCAAGCACCAATAAATCTAGATTGGTCTTGGTAAATCATTATTCCTTCACCATGCATTTTTCCGTTTTGAAAATTACCGATATATTTTTTTCCATCAGTAAAGAAAAATACTCCTTTTCCTGATATAATATCTTCAGACCAATTTCCTTCATATTGACTTCCGTTTCTATACTCCATACTACCCTTACCGTTCATTTTGCCTCTTTTAAAGTTACCTCTATAAATATCTCCATTGGCATAAATCATTTTCCCTTTTCCTTCTCGGTACTGTTCTTCCCATTGGCCAAAATATTTATTTCCATTGCTGAAATACAGTGCTCCATCACCATGCATCTTACCACCTTTAAAAGCACCAATATATTTAGCGCCACTAGAGTACATAAAAGTACCTGTGCCGTTAAAACAATTTCCTTTGATACATTGTGCTGTTGAAGTCTGAAAAGAAGCGATAGAAATTATCACTACAATACAATTTAATCGTCTCATGCCTTTGGGTTTATACCTGCAATACTGCAGGTGGATGTAGGTTGAACCAAAAATAAAATTATGTATTGTAAATTTTCCTTATGTTTAATACTCTTTTTTAGCTAGTGAAGTTATATTCTTTTTGTAGTTAATAGTCTTTTTATTAACAGAAGATCACTAAGAATAGAAATGAATATAATTAACTTATTTTTATGTTTAATATTGTTTAATTTTTTTTATTTCAAAAAAATATAAGAGGCAAAGAATTGTTTATCTTTACTTTTAATTGATTTTTATCAAAACCGATTTTAATGCACAATACTTTTTATTGCCTTTAAAAGCATCCTGTGGGTAGCCTAAAGTTGAAATTTAAAAAGATCAATGGAGGAGTAAAATTCAACTTTAGGTTGAATTATATAAACAGGATTTAATTGAAAACCTTTTTTTAATTTAAAACTCAGGAAAATGTTTAAGAATTTTTTATTTTTAATGACTACTATTTTAATTTTTTCGGCTTGCGGTGAAGAACCTAAATCAGCAGAACAAGTAGTAGAGGAAAAAGCTACAGATCAAATTTTTGGAGAAGAACTTACTTCAAACGATGCACTAACATTCACAGACTTGTTGAATAAAATGGATCAGTTAGATTCAATGGAGACAAAAGTGACTGGAACGGTAGAAAGTGTTTGTAAGAAAAAAGGATGTTGGGTAAATATTGTTTCTGATGATGGGCGGGAGATGTTTGTAAAATTTAAGGATTATGGTTTTTTCTTACCAAAGGATTGTGAGGGTCGAAAAGTAGTAATGGAAGGGAAAGCATTTCGAGAAATTACCCCAGTAGATGAATTGCAACACTTGGCAGAAGATGGAGGTGCATCAAAAGAAGAAATCGCAAAGATAACAGAACCTAAAGAGGAGCTTAAGTTTATGGCTTCAGGAGTAATGTTATTGGCAGAGCAAGAGGTAGAAAAGAAAGCTGAAAATAAGCAATAGTCTATAATGAAAAGAAAACTGAAAATTGGAAGAATGAACACTTTTTCATTTTTTTGGTTTTCTTTTTTGATTAAGCCCATGGTTCCAGTTTTATTTTCAAATAATAATTAATTTAGGATTGGTAGGGTTGTTATTTTATTTTCTGAACACTAGTATGGATTACAAAGCTGCTAAATTATTTATTTTAAGGAAAATGGAAAGCGAGTTGACGAGTAAACTCACTTATCATGGGGTGCATCATACCCTTGATGTATTAAAAATAACTAGCGAACTTTGCGAAGAGGAAAATATTTCCAAAAGAGAAACTAAGTTGCTCAAAACTGCAGCACTCTTTCATGATTGTGGATTTACAGAAACTTACACAAACCATGAAGAAAAGGGCTGTGAAATAGCTAAGAAGAGTTTACCTCAATTTGGCTATAATAAAGATGATGTTGAAATAATTTGCGGTATGATTATGGCGACCAAGATTCCCCAGGCGCCTAAAAGTTTATTAGAAAAAATTATTTGTGATGCAGATTTGGATTATTTGGGTCGAAATGATTTTTATAAAATAGGCAATACTCTGTTTGAAGAGTTCAAAGAATATAAAGTAATTCTGGACAAAGAATCTTGGAATCGCTTACAAGTAGGATTTATTGGAGGTCATAATTACTTTACGGAAACAACCTTAGCAAGAAGAGAATCAAAGAAGCAAGAGTACTTACAAGAATTAAAAGAATTGGTGGCGAGCTACAAGGATTAATAAAATTAAGGGGCAAGGCAGCGTTTGAGTAACAATAGTCGTAATAATAATGGTTAAAAACTCATCAATCTATAAAGATGCATCCCCTTTCTGTTTCGACTATTTTTTAATTTTTACAAATTGTTTTGACTTTAATTATGTGAAATTAAGAGAAAAGGGGTTGCATTCTTTTTTTAGTCAAAAAATTCCAAAGTACACTTAATGTAAATTTAATATCAAAAGTGAAATACATTTTTGTCTTCGAACAAAGCCCTTGGTAAATTTAATTACCAAGGGCTTTTTCAATTTTTATAAAATAGGAATAAAAATGCTGTAAGAGAAGGACTCGAACCTTCACGAAGTGATTAGTCCTTTC
Organism: Saprospiraceae bacterium; assembly: GCA_029251525.1. Classification (GTDB taxonomy): domain Bacteria; phylum Bacteroidota; class Bacteroidia; order Chitinophagales; family Saprospiraceae; genus CAJQQY01. Next base: position 17,442 of record JAQXDE010000001.1, read on the forward strand.
GGATTTATTTCAAATTCTTCACCCCCGAGACAAGAGGGCATGGCTGCCTAATTTCATCACCTTACAGTATATTAGATTTTCAAAAGAATAAGATTGCCATTGCAAAATTATTGGCTGTAAGAGAAGGACTCGAACCTTCACGAAGTGATTAGTCCTTTCGGATTTATTTCAAATTCTTCACCCCCGAGACAAGAGGGCATGGCTGCCTAATTTCATCACCTTACAGTATTTTAGATTTTTATGAATAGTTTTATACTTTTTTATAAAATATTCTTTCTGATAATTGCCCTCATTCTTTAATGTTGACAATACAAATATACGTTCAATTTGACTATTGTTGCAAATAAATCAATAGTTTATAATAAATTTTGTATAAAAGTTAATTATTTAAGCAATTTGTTGTATTATCAGTAAAATAAGCACTGTAAAATACCCTTTGGTTAGGTGATCATTAAAATAAATTTTAAATTGATTTATCAATAGTGTGTTTTTTTTAAAAATCATCAATGAAAATAAGTTTTTATTGATGATTAAATAATTTTAATGAAAAGTAATGATAATAAGTTTATTAAAAAAATACCAGTGTGACTTCTATCCAATTTTAGGAAAATCCTTTCAAAAAGAAGATTTTTGTAAAATCGATCTAAATGTTAATGCATCTGATTTAGATTTAAATGCTATACAAACTTATGATGGATTAGATTTGTATATTCAAAATGAATTAAAGAAAAAAGGGGCGAAAGTAGGAATTGGTGGATATCTAGAAAAAAGAGTTCTTTATCAACAGAGTAATAAATATAAAAGTGAAGCTGAAAATCGAAATATACATCTAGGGGTAGATTGGTGGTCAGAAGTAGGAACAGAAATTTATTCACCACTTGATGGAAAAGTTCATAGTTTTCAATACAATGACTTATTTTTGGATTATGGTGCTACAATTATTTTGGAACATGAGTTAGAGGGTATTGTTTTTTATTCCTTATACGGACATTTAAATTTCGCTTCACTGGAAAATTTGGAGAAAGGAATGCTCATCAAGAAAGGTGAATTTTTTACCTCCGTGGGAAATCGACATGAAAATGGTGGATGGGTTCCTCATTTGCATTTTCAAATTATCAAAGATATGATGGGTAAGGAGGGAGATTTTCCAGGAGTGACAAGTGACAAGTATTTATCTGAATTTTCGAAAAATTGTCCTGATCCAAATGTATTCTTTGTGTATTAAAAGCCATCAATTAAATTTTTTTAAATGAGAATATTTTCACTATTAATTATAATTTGCTGTTTTAATTTTTGTTGTAGTACTCCTTCAGAAAAAATGAGTTTGGCATCTTTGAAATTACCAACTGAGAAAATGAAGGGACTTAGTTTCGTCGCTCCATCCAATCCTTTTTCAGATAATCCTATGGTGCAGATAAAGGCTGTTGGTGCAGATTGGATAGCAGTAATGCCGTTTGGATTTTCACCGAATGATAGTCCTACGATTAGGTATAATACTAGTCGTCAATGGTGGGGTGAGCGAACAGAGGGAACAATCGAAACGATCCGACTAGCAAAAGAAAGTGATATCAAAGTTCTTCTCAAACCACACGTGTGGATACATGGAAGTTGGATTGGGAATCTAGACTTTGATAACGAGGAGGATTGGATAAAGTGGGAAACAGATTATACAGAGTATATATTGACTTATGCAAAAATAGCAGATTCCTTAAATGTTGATGTTTTTTGTATAGGAACGGAGGTGAAACAATCGGTTATAAAACGAAAAGAATATTGGAGTGGTTTAATCAGAGATATCAAAAAAATCTATGAGGGAAAGTTGACTTATGCTTCTAATTGGGATGCCTATCAAATGGTTTCATTTTGGGATGAGTTGGATTATGTCGGAATTGACACTTATTTTCCTTTGGTAGAATCAAAGACTCCTAGTATTAGGGAACTAAAAAAAGCATGGCAACCTACAGTTAGAGAGTTGCGAAAATTTTATCGTAAGATAGGCAAGCCAATAGTTTTTACAGAATATGGATATATGAGTGTTGATGGGTGCGCATATAAAAATTGGGAACTAGAAAATCGACGAACAGAGATTCCAGTGAACCAAAAGGCACAAGCGAATGCAATTTCTGCCCTCTTTGAAGTTTTTTGGAAGGAGGAATGGTGGGGGGGAGGTTTCCTTTGGAAGTGGTACCCGGACTATAGAGGAGAAGGGCAAATGAGACGAGCTAGGTTTCGAGCTGCTGATTATACGCCTCAAGGAAAAATTGCTGAAGAGATTTTAAAGGATTGGTTCAAAGAAGGAAAATTGAAATAATTGGAAACGTATATATTTAAGGCAACAAATTATTTTGGATTTTACTTTTGATGAATATTTTTTTACTTTCGGAATAGACTAAAATGCTAATATTAAAAAACAAGCAGATGAATTATTTAAAAAATATTATTTTTATTTTCAGCCTTATTTTTATTTTTATAAAATGTACTGGAGATGAGAATGCTCCAAGTGATGAATCGACTAATAATATTTGTAATTGCATACAACCAGTAGTGAAAATTAATCAAGAGATTAAAGGCTTACAAATCGAAGGAAATATTGAAGCTATAACTGCTCTAGTTGAAAAAGCAGGAACAACATTTGAGAAAGCTATAAAGTGTGCTAAAAAAAATACTATAGTAAAAGTTGATAAAGCGAAGTTGGAGAAAGCGCTGCTTAGTAATTGTGAAGTAGAAGAGAGAATGATTAAAGATTTGATTTTAAAACTATAATTGTTGTTAATGAATTTTCAATATGTAAAGTTGGTGTTCTGAATTAAATTTTTTCTTTAAAATAAATAATGGGTTTGACAGAATCATTCTGTCAAACCCATTATTTATGAACCAGCCAAAATTAATCTTTCTTATAGAATGGGAGTTTAACTACTTTTGCATTCAATTTTTTCTTTCCTGCTACAATTAAAATTTCTGTTCCTTCTTTTGCAAATTCGGTTTTAACATAACCCATCCCTATGGGAATTCCCAATGAGGGAGATTGAGTTCCGGAAGTTACTGTTCCAATTACATTTTCATTACTGTTCTCTATTACATATCCTTGTCGAGGAACTCGTCGATCCTCTACAATGAATCCAACCAGTTTTTTATAAACACCTTCTGTTTTGTGTTTTGCAAAAATAGACTGAGAATTGAAGTCTCCTTTCTTAACTTTAGTAATCCAGCTTAAGCCTGCTTCTATTGGAGAAGTTTTATCATCAATATCATTTCCATAAAGGCAAAATCCCATTTCTAACCTTAATGTGTCTCTGGCTCCCAAGCCAGTTGGTTGTATATTAAAAGATTTTCCAGCGTTCATCACAGCATCCCAAAGTTCAGCCAAGTTTTCATTGTTTACATATAATTCAAACCCCCCGGAGCCAGTATAGCCTGTAGCAGAAAGGATAACATCTTTTATACCCGAAATTTCTCCAATTTTGAAATTATAATACTTGATATTATTTAATTCTATTTTTGTCAAAGTCTGCAACACCTCAACTGCTTTTGGTCCTTGAACGGCTAAAAGACCACATTGATCGGAAATATTTTCCATAGAAACATTTGCATCATTATGACCTTTAATCCAATTCCAATCTTTTTCAATATTAGAGGCATTTACCACCAACATGTAAGAAGGAGCGTCATCTTCATCCTCCAATCTGTAAACCAGTAGGTCATCTACAATTCCTCCATTGTGATTTGGTAAACAAGAATATTGAGCTTCACCAGGAGATAGTTTAGTTACATTATTAGAGGTTACTTTTTGAATCAACTCGGTAGAACCATTTCCTTTGATCAAAAATTCACCCATATGAGAAACATCAAAAACACCAACACTATTGCGAACAGCATGATGTTCATCTTTGATGCCAGCATAAGAAATCGGCATATTATAACCAGCAAATTCTGCCATTCTAGCACCTAAGTCAATGTGCTTTTTAGTAAGAGGAGTACTTTTCATTAATTTCTTTTTTTAATATAGTTGCTTAATCTTTGTTCAAAAGTCAAAGAAATCCCTTTTTCTGGAAAGAGAAAGTTTTGTGAATCTATTCCACTATCTGCACTTGCTGCATTTTTTCACCTACAGTTAATTGGTGAACTACATTCATTCCATCTACTACTTTTGCAAAAATAGTATATCGTCCATCTAGGTGAGGAGCAGGTGCAAATGTAATAAACCATTGTGTCCCCTCGGTATGATTTCCGGCAGAAGCCATTCCAACATAACCTTCATCATCATAGTTTAAGGGGGTTAACTCGGAGCGAATAGTATAGTCCAACGATCCATAGCCATCACCTCTAGGGCATCCACCTTGAGCTACAAAACTAGGAATGACTCGATGGAATGTCTTGCCATCATAAAAACCACTCTTTGCCAAAGCTACAAAATTGGCAACTGAGCCTGGTGCAGCGTCTGGAAATAATTTTAAAATAATAGATCCTTTTTCAGTTTTGATTTCCACTTTCGAGTCATGATCAATTGTATTAAATATTCTCCAATCAATAGCATGGTTAAAAGTTGGTTTAACTATTTCTGTAGTAGTTTTTCCATTAAAGAAATCGATCGTTTTTTGAATTTCGTAGAGTGTTTCTGTTTCTTTTGGAATTTCTAGACTATTTTTTGCGATTTGTAAAAAGTCCAAGGTATCGTAAACTGTTCTGAAATCTAGATCAGGAATTCTAATTACCCCAGCTGCAACAGCTTTCATTGCAGCATCACCTTTAACCAATGCCTCTTGGAAGTAGGCTCCTAGTTGTTTTTTTACTTGAGTTTTTCTAATACCGAAAGTAGTGTTAAAGTTTTTATTTTTAACGATACTTGCCAAGGCTTCCACGGTTGCCGTTCGAACTACTGGTTTATTACTTTTAAAACCTAACTCATAAATATCTTTATAATTTAAACCGTATTCACCAAGCCCTTTTAATGCGGCAGCTTTTTGATAAACACTAGTTGCATTCTTGAAAAAATCTTTTAATTCATATTGAAGTGCCAGTCGAGTGCCTTGCGAATAAATGTTTAAATGTCGGTTTGCAGCTTGGTAAAGTGTTGATCTTACATGCCAATCTAATGTATCATTTCGACGAGCTAATTGCCGATATCGAGGAGCCGCATTCTCAACTCCATGATTCAAAAAGTAATTAGCAGCGGTGGTAGCAATGTGAATGTTTTTATTTTGAAGTAAAGGAATGATAGGAGTAATAACTTTCCAATATTCATAATTTCCAAGAGCATTAATGATATTGCAAGTCACTTGATAATTTCGTTCTCGATTTAGTAATTCTAGAAGTGTTTCGAGTACCTGAGGAGATTTTGTTCTTCCTAAAGCAAGGATTAAAGGCATTTTTACTCGAGTATCTTTTTCGACATAAAGAACTTCTATAAGAGATGGAATAAAAGTATCAATTGGAACTCGAAATCGGTATAGATAATTTGCAGCCATCATCCGAACATTGGGGGGGTAATTTTTATCAGTCAAGAAATTAACCATTCGATTTGTTCCATTTTTACGAGTCATTTTTCTTAATCCAAAGTTGTAAATTCCTTTAGCCATTCCTTCGAGTAGAAGTGTGTCAGTATTTAAAAAATCAGGTGCGATACTAAGAAATTCTAATGTTTCAAGTTTGCCACATTTACCAACTGCCTCTAAAATTGAGGAATAGAAATGAATATGAACATCAAAGCTGTCTTGTTCTTGGAAAGCTTTAAGTAGCCATTTCTCTCCCTTGGGAGAACCGATTTGCCCAATAGCATATGCGGCGGCAGTTCTAACTTCTTCAATGTCATCTGACAATAGTTTGGCAAGACTATTTACAATCGAACTATCTTTGATGGAGGCAAAAGCCATCGCAGCAGCATAGCGATATGTTGGATCTTTGTGATCGAAATAAGCTACTAAACTGTCAATTTCTTGTCGATCTTGCAAATCATAAACGCGTTGAAATTCTGGTTTTGATAAATCAAAATTAACTTCAGTCAAAATTTCCTCTTGCACAGGAATACATTGGGAAAATAAGGTAGCTCCTAAAAGGATATAGAAACAATATTTTTTTATCATTTTCTGCATATGAGTTTGATTCTTTAACTTATGATTTTTTGTAAAACACCTGAAAAAGGATTTGCAAAAATAGCTGAATCCTTTTAATTATTCGAAGAAATGGCAGACTGAAAATTTATGAAACTTCGCTTAATCATTTTTCATCCAAAGTATTTTAAGTTTAAAATTATGAATTTGAAAGTAACGGATTGAATCTGCATATTCATCGATTTGGATTTCTTGAGCTTGGTATGCTTGACTGGAGTCGGATTCATCTAATTCTGAAATAATAATAGCAGGTTTTTGTTTGGTCAAAATATTTTTGTCATTAAAATATTCTCCCCAGATAGGATAAGTTTTCGCTTTCGTTTTCCAAGTTAGAGATGGTGCCCATGCACCAATAATCGGTCTATTTTCATATTCAAACTTACCTAGGTATTGATTTATCTTTCTAATTTCAAATGTTCTTCGTTCAAAAGAATTTTGATAATTAATTAAATTGAAAATTATTGCAATTGTATAGATTAGGCCTGGTATGAAAATCCATTTGTAGTATTTTTTATCTAAAAGTAGAAGACGGAATATTTCAAAAACGACCAACGAGTTAATGGCTGCTAAACAAAAAATAAGACTTATCAAATATCGAGTTGGTAAATACATCATGGTTAATTTGTGAGACTCTAGAAGTAACCAAATGCTTAATCCAAAGAATATTTTTTTGTAAAAAGTCGACACTTTACGAAAAAATAAAAATACTCCTACTGGGAATAGAAAATAAAAACAAATTGTGACTGGTTTAAGTTTTTTTTCTAAAAGGATATTTGAGTTGATCCAACGCAAATGATCTGGAAGGTCGGAATAATACGCAAATCGATTAGTTGTTTGATTTGTCATCACATAATTATAAAATTCTTGATTTGGTAAATACCAAGCAAGTATATAAATCAAGAAAATTAATACCATGAAAAGGGAAGACCAAAACATTGTTTTTACATGGATATTATTTCGATCTCTCTTTTTGAGGAAGTAAACCAATAATAAAATAGGAAGAATAGGAATGATGTATAAGAATTGAATTTTAAATAGATAAGCTAAAGAAAAAAGAAGTGCGATTCCAATGGCTCTGGTTTTGATTTTATCTTTTTTTAGAGGTTGGGCAAAAAGTAAAATTGCAGAGAAAATAAAAATCGTGCTTGGAATTTCCGATAGACTAAAATGCGAAAAAGTGAAAATATGATATTCTAAAAATACCATAGGAATAAAAAATAATAATAGTTTTATTTGATATTGATTTTTCCAACTTACCCAAAAAACTAAAAGGAAGAAAGGAATAATTACTGCCCACCTCGCTACAGAAAGTGAGGAGCCAAATAAAGCAATTGGAGTAAAAAGAAATGCTCCAAACAAAGGAGTTTTAATGAAATTATCAGATTCCTGAAGGCCTAGGTTTCCATGATTGATAAGGTTTCGAATTTGTGAGGCGTGTAATCCTTCATCAGTATTCGCGCCACGGCTCCAAGAAATTTGGATGTCTGGATCAGCTTTGATAAAAGGAATTTGAAGACTGAAATAAATCAAACTTAATAACAATAAACCCCATTTTGGCGTGAGGTACTTTTGAAAACCATGTACTTCGTTTTGATTCATTTTTTTAGAAAAATATAAATGTATTGATTCACAAAATGAATAAAAAATGCCACTCATTATAATGTGTAAATGAGTGGCATCTTTATTCATTTTAATTTTGAAATTTAACCATCAAAACCTTCATTCTCAGATTCATCACCAAAACCCTCTTCTTCTAATTCTTGATCACCAAATGATTCATTATCGCCCTCAGGACCAAATGGACTAATATCACCTTCGTAAACATTACAGTCTAATTCAATACCCAAGTCTCCTTTCGGTCGATAGAATCGAGCATTTACATCGTAGTTAGCATTTTCATCTTCTTCCAGTTTTCTAATAAAGTTGGCAAAAAATGGTCTAGCCATTTTTGCTCCTGCTCCATCTCGAATGGATAAAAACCTAACCCATCGATCTTCTCCACCAACCCATGTTCCAACTACCAGGTCAGGCGTTAATCCCATAAACCAACCATCAACATAATCATTGGTTGTACCTGTTTTTCCACCAATTTCGCTTTTTAAACCTCTAAAGTCAGCTTGCCCTTGATTCATTACTTCCTTGAGCATGTGAAGCATTACATAGTTTGCTTGTGATTTGATGGCTGAGTTCTCCAAAGCAGTTTCTTCATAGATTACTTTCCCATTTTTATCTTCAATTTTTGAAATGAAAATAGGTTTATTGTACAGTCCATTGTTAGCAAATGTAGTGTAAGCACCTGTCATTTCAAAAACTTCTAGATCAGTTGCCCCTAGGCAAATAGAAGGAACTCGCGGAACTCTGTACATTCCATTGGATCGTTTTTTATTTTTATCTAAACCCATTTCATGAACTAGTTGCCTTACTAATTTGGTGCTACCCATTTGTTTCATCAAGTTTACTGAGATGGTATTTTGTGACCATTTTAAGCCTTTAATTAAGGTGAAATCGTCACCGGTGTATTCACCTGCATTTTTAGGTGTCCAATCTTCATTTAAAATAAAGTCACCTTCGCCTACATGTATTGTATAAGGAATATCAGCAATTTTTTGACAAGGAGATATTCCCATTTCGTTAATCGCAGTCGCATATATAAATGGTTTGAAAGTAGAACCAACTTGACGTTCAGAAGTAACGTGATCGTACTGGAAATATTTGTGGTTGATTCCTCCTATCCAAGTTTTGACATGCCCTGTCAATGGGTTGACAGACATAGAACCAAATTGCAAGAACATTCGATGGTACTTAATTGAGTCAAGTGGAGTCATGATCGTATCCTTTTCCATTTCTGGAGTGTACGCAAAAACAGTCATTGAAGCAGGTTTCGAAAATTCCTCTTTAACCTCTTTTTGAAATTTGTTCCAAGTTATTTTCAGTATTTTCCAATCGGCGCTATTCATTATCTTGCGGTACTTTATAGCTCTCTCTGAAGGAACAATTTTTCGTGAAACTAATCGTGCAATTACACCCTTTTTTTTGTCTTCAGAAAGCATTCGATCGATATCGAAATCACGCAAAACGTATCCATCAATTCCATTGCTAATTTTAGCGATGACAGGATTTAAGTGTTTCACTCGAAGCGTTTCGTATCGATCACTACCTCTAATTATTTTGGTAAGTGACCGTTGTCGGCTAGCTAATTCTGCTTTAATTTCTTTCCGCTCTCGATCATCTGAGGGATCTTTGTAAGTCCAAGGGTCTTTTCCTTTCCATCTTTTCCAAAATGTTTTTTGTTGTTTTTTCATATGCTCTAACATCGCTTCCTCTGCATGTTTTTGCATCACAGGATCAATTGTAGTGTATATTTTTAATCCATCTTCATAGAGATTGTATGCTTCTCCATTTGATTTGAATTTTGCTTTGGTTTCGTTAGCCAGAGTCCTTTTTAATTCTTCCCGAAGGTGCATTCTAAAATATGGAGCTAATCCATCATCATGAGTTTTTCGTTTAAAACTCCCCATACCAAGTGGCACATTTCTCAAAGAATCATATTGACTTTGAGTAAGCATATCATTTTTTTGCATTTGCTTGAGTACTACCATCCTTCGATGCAAGGTGGTGTCAGGGAAACGAACAGGATTAAATAAAGATGGATTTTTTAACATTCCCACTAACATGGCAGCTTCCTGCAATTCTAATTCATCTTGCCCTTTTCCAAAATAAATTTCAGAGGCAGCTTTAATTCCAAATGCGCCATTAAGAAAACTAAATTTATTCAAATACATCGCTATAATTTCTTGCTTAGTGTATTGTTTTTCTAGACGAACTGCGATGATCCATTCTTTTAATTTTTGAATTACTCGTTGTGCAAAACTTGAGCTTGGTTTTTCTGTAAACAACATTTTGGCTAACTGTTGAGTAATTGTACTGGCTCCTCCAGAACTTTTATCACCAAGTAAAACAGTTTTTACTCCTGCTCTTCCCAATCCTTTAAAGTCGATTCCTGTATGACTCATATATCGCTCATCCTCTGTTGCAAGCAACGCGTTGATCGTATGCTCCGAAATTTGATCAAAATCAACTGGAATTCGATTTTCGATAAAATACCGACCCAATACTTCATCATTGGCAGCATAAACTTCACTCGCTAAATTGTTTTTTGGATTTTCCAATTCCTCAAAAGTTGGAAGGTCTGAAAAGGAAAGTGCAAAGAAAAATATCGCGATTCCAATAGCGCCAAGAATGGCTCCACCCCAAATCACTTTGACCAATTTTTGGTAAAGTGAACCTCTTTTTTCTTGAATTTCTTTTGCGGTTTTTGATTGTTCCTGCATAGTGGAAATTTATTTTTTTAGAAAACATACAAATATAGTAAGAGGATATTTAGAAACGATAATTGTGATTAAGTTATTTGTTAATTAGTTATTCTTTTAATTTGCTTTTTTTCAAACTTTGTCAGGAGATGAATAACCTATTTTGATTGATCTTAATGATTTAAATTTTTGAGAATGTTAATTAGAAATCATCTTGTGATTAAAACCTTTAAGTCATTGTTCTTCATTCATTTAACTTGAATTTTTCGTGCAATATCTTGATAGAGTTAAACAACAAATTTACTTTTAGTGATTATTGGAGAAATATTTGATGAAGTTTTGAGTCAAGTATCATTTATTGTTTTAAACAACTTCTTTATTAAAGCAATATCCTGTCTATTTAATATTATTAAATTTTCTTTAATTAGTATCAATGAAGATTAGAATAACAACATTATTATTAGCTTTTAGCTTTGTAATTCTAAATGCGCAGTCTCCTAATTTAATGGCTATCGAAGCAGAACTCTTGGTTCCTACAAAAGGATATGGAGTAGCTGTAATCCCTGATTTCTCTTTAAATCAAAAACAACGAATATGGCTAAGTATAGGCCCATATTTTGGTTTTGAAAAAGGAGTGTATGATGAAGAACTTTCCGATAATATCATTCGACCTCAGATCAAAGATGAGATGAGTGGAACTACTTTAGTTAAATATACTTATTCGTCTTTCGATGGCGGATTCCAGTTTGGTGGAAAAGCTATGTTCAATTTTAGCATTATCACCAATTCATATATTGACCATGAGAAAAGAGTGAAATATTATGATTTTTTCTCTATTGGACTAGGGGTGCGCTTTACAAGTCATCCTGCTTCGATATTATCTTATCAGGTAACTAGTAGTGATAATCAGTATGAATATACAGAATATATTGAGGTAGATTACACAAAAAGATATTTTGATATCAGTCCTGAAATTTCAATTAATGGTCGAAAGTGGGGTATTTTATACGCATTGCAAACTCAAAACAATGGAGATATGCTACATACTTTTGGATTGAGAAAAATTATTGCTAGGTAATTTTACCAGCCACCTTCTTTTGTACATTATTATGTGATGCCTAGTATTTTCGTTGCTTCCATTAATACTTGTAATCTGATTTTAGCGAATTTTTTCATATCAAAATTCGCTTTTGGATCTACATTCGATGCAATAAAATAGAGTTCTTTACCTTTTTCAATATAACCTACATACCACCCTACATTATTGCCATCTCGAATAGACCAACCTGTTTTTCCACTTAAATTATAACTTGGTTTTTCATCATAAAAAATCATGTCTTTTACAATTTTTTCAGTCCTCTTG
>JAQXDE010000015.1 GCA_029251525.1 Saprospiraceae bacterium
CCATGTTGCAATTTGGAACAAAAATTACTCAGCCGGGAGATGGTTTACAAAAGATAACTATCGAACGACTTTATCAAGGCATCAGCAAGCCCAAGGCAATCTTGCGTGATAAAATAGAACAACTTCGCATCATAAAGGAAGTAGATGAAAAACAGTATCGTCAATTAAAAAAATATTTGCCCTACTTCGTCTGTGGTATTTTTCATCCTGCTATTCGTCGCACAGAACATTTTGCAGCCATCGAATATTTTGTTTTGGATCTAGATCATTTGGTAGAGGCGGAACTAGATAGACAAGGGTTGATGAAAATAATAGGCAACTTACCTGAAGTAGTTTTAGCATTTATATCGCCTAGTGGTGATGGTGTAAAAATTATGCTACGATTGAGTGAAAAATGTACTGATGCAGCTTTGTTTAGTGCATTTTATAAAATATTTTCCCATCAGTTTGCGGAGCGCCATGGTTTAACCCAAGTAATCGATTATCGAACTTCAGATGTTACTCGTGCATGCTTTATTAGTTACGATGCCGAGGCATATTTTAATCCTGAAGCAAGCGTTATCAATTTACAATCGTATGTCAAAGGCTTAAATTTTGATCAAGCAGAATCAGATATAAAAGCTGCTCAACAATTTATTGATCAACAACAAATAACTCAACAAAAAAAAGATTCTATTTCGCTGGATGAAGATATTTTACAACAAATAAAATCAAAACTGAATCCTAATGCTCGGACTCGTAAAGAAAAACAATATACCGAATCACCACAAGTAGAACAGGTCATTCCTATTCTGGCGGACCAATTGGCGACTTATAATATACAACTTATAGAAACACAAAAGATCAGTTATGGTAAAAAGCTAAAATTAAGTGCCAATAAAATGTGGGCAGAAATTAATGTCTTTTATGGAAAAAAAGGATGGAGTGTAGTGAAGACGACCAAATCGGGAAGTCATCCAGAATTAGCTGAATTGGGAGCTCTAGCCATTAAGGAAATATTGGCGTCCTATAATTCCAACCAAGAATAATTATTATGGCTCGATCTCGAAAAGTAGAATATACCTTATTGGAAAAACTTCAAAAGATAAAGGAGGCAGGTATCCAAGAAGTGCAGCCCTTTTCGGCAGAAGATGAGTTGGTACCACTCAACGAACGGATTCAACTCATTCTCCAAATTATCAAAGTAAAACCCATCAAAGCAACACAAATGAACTACTTAATCATGTACGATATAACAGAAGACAAAGTCCGATACCAAATATCAAAATACCTAGAAAAGAAGGGATGTGTGAGAATACAGAAGTCGGTTTTTTTGGCTAAAACGGAGAATAAATTTTTTCAAGAAATCCATGATACACTCAAGGAAGTGAATAGTTATTATGATAATAATGATAGTATAATACTGGTGCCGATCAATGCGTCGGATGTCCGCAGTATGAAATTGATTGGAAAAAATGTTAATATTGAAACGATTGTAAATAAACCAAACACGCTATTTTTTTAATCCAAAAATTTGTATTATTTTTAATATGAAATTGAAATTTGGTGGATTAGAATCAAGGTTGTTTCGTAATCAAATTAGTTTTAAAATCACGTGCACATTTTGTTATAACACCATATTGTAGATAAAAACAAATTAAACAAAATCATAATAAGATAACTTAAAATGACCCTTTTTTACACGTGTAAATATTGTTATTTTAGCGAAAAATCAAATAACTTGTTGGTTTTCAAGGGGTTACAAGAGTATCTGTCAGAGTACCACATCCATTAAAAGAAGGATTAAGACTTTCTGTAAATCTCTGCTAATTTTTCCTTTTTCATGTCAGAGTACCACATCCATT
>JAQXDE010000036.1 GCA_029251525.1 Saprospiraceae bacterium
AATTAAAAGTTTTGTTTTAACTAAATGATTTAAATAAATGATTTAAATAAATGAAAATAAGGCTAAATTTAAAAATTGATTTTTTTAATTAAATATTCAGCCATAAGTAAAATTAAAAAATATTCTCATAGTGTGTACGAACACGGACAATTTTTTATTTTTTTTTATTTTTTAAGAAAAGTTTTTAATTTGGTAGCTAGTTATTTTAAATTTATATTTTTTTAGTTACCCTGATATTTGATAAAATGAATTCTAGAGTTGGAATAAAAGATATTGCAAAAAAGGCAGGTGTATCTAAAGGCACTGTGGACAGAGTATTGCACAAAAGAGGAAATGTTTCTTCTATTGCTCGAGAAAAAGTGAAGGCTGCAATGAAAGAATTAGATTATATTCCCAATATAATCGCCAGTGCTTTAGCTTCTAAGAAATCTTGGAAGATAGCTGTTTTGATACCTGATTCCGAAAATGACCCTTTTTGGGCTCAACCTAAAGCAGGTATCCTAAGGGCTAAAAAAGCATTACAAGATTATAAAGTAACTATTGATTTTTATCCTTTCAAAGATGCGGACCCGAACCACTTCAATTCTTGTGCTTATGAAATACTCTCGAAACAATACCATGGATTATTAATTTCTCCTACATTTTTAAAAGAAGGAAAAAAGATATTAAAAAAATGTGAGGAAAGGCATTTACCATATATTCAAATCAATACTTTTTTAGAGCGCAAGAGTAAATATTTTTTATCTTACATTGGCCAAAATTCCTATGATAGTGGTATGCTTGCAGCAAAATTAATAGATTTTGGAGTAGATGAAAATGCTTCTACTATGATCTTACATTTGGAAAAAGAAACCGAAAATGCAAAACATTTAGTGGATAAGGAAAACGGGTTCATCAACTTTTTCTCAAAAAAGAAAAATAGAAAAATTAATATAATTAAAAGCAGTTTTGGAAATGTCTTTGACAAAAAAGGATTATACGAATATTTGAAAAAAACATTGGAGAAAACTCCTAATATTCAAGGAATATTTGTTACCACATCTAAACTATTTCATATTGTACCAATCTTAAAAAAATTGAAGCGTACAGATATAAAACTAGTTGGTTTTGATTTAATTGATAATAATCTAAAATATCTCCATAATGATGGGATTCATTTCTTGATTAATCAAAATCCAAAAAAACAAGGATTTATGGGAATTATGAATTTGTTCAATTATTTAGTTTTGAAAAAAAATATTAATACTTTACAATTGCTTCCACTTGATATTGTTATAAAAGAAAACATACAATATTACTTAGAAAAAAAAGAAGAAGAAATTCATATAATATATTGATAATATATCAATTATTATAATAAAAATAATACCCTCAGCAATTAGAATTTAAATAAATGAGAAAATATTTTTGGTTTTTGTTACTAGCTTTGCCAACTTGGATTACCGCTCAAAGTAACGCTCCACTATTTACCTTACTCTCTCCTTCTTCAACTAATATACATTTCCAAAATACAATCACCGACAAAAAAGATCATAACATTTTAGTTTATAGTAATTATTATGGCGGAGCGGGAGTTGGAGTTGGGGATTTTAACAAAGATGGTTTACCTGATTTATTTTTTGCAGGTAATTTAGTTAGCGATGAAATCTATTTTAACCTAGGTGATTTGAAGTTTCAACAAACCAATGAAAAATCAGGAATCATAGACAATGGGGGCTGGTCATCCGGTGTCGTAGTAGCGGACATCAACAATGATGGCTGGGATGATATTTACGTTACCAGAGAGTTGTATGATGAAAAGCCAGACTTAAGAAAAAATCTACTTTACATAAATACTGGAAAAACTTTCGATTTAACCAATGGAAAAAAAGGAGTTCGCTTTGAGGAACAGGCTGCAGCCTATGGTTTAGATAATTCTGAACGTACTCGCCATGCAGGATTCTTAGATTATAATAATGATGGTTGGTTAGATCTTTTTATACTCAACCAACCTCCTAACCCAGGAAATTATTCCTCGCTTTTAGGAAGCAATTTAATGCAAGAAAAATGGTCACCTCGACTTTTTCATAATGCTGGCGCAGATGGAATAAAGACCTTTAAAGATGTCTCAAAAGAGGCTGGAATATTATTACCTGGATATGCCAACAGTATGGTTGCTAGTGATGTCAATCAAGATGGATGGGTTGACATCTATTTGACGAATGATTACGAGGCTCCGGATAGATTATTTTTAAATAATGGCAATGGATCGTTTTCTGAAGTATTGAAAAAAAAGATGAATCATCTGAGTTTCTATTCAATGGGGGTAGATGCTGCTGATATCAATAATGATGGCTGGCCAGATTTGATGACTCTAGATATGGTGGCAGAGGATAACTTTCGAATCAAGGCAAATATGAGTGGAATGAATCCCAAATCCTTTTGGAAAGTTGTAAAAGATGGAGGGCATTATCAATATATGTTTAATGCGATGCAGCTGAATAATGAAGGAGAAAATTTCAGTGAAATTTCTCAACTTACGGGCATGTCAAGCACTGATTGGAGCTGGTCTAATCTGATTGTAGATTTAGATAATGATGGATGGAAGGATGTGTTTGTAACTAATGGATTATTGCGTGATATTCGAAATTCTGATGCAGCTAAAGCATTTCCAAAATATGTTCGAGAAGTTGTTAATAAATTTGTAGAACAAAATCCGAATGTTGGTAACGTAGGAATATTTGACATTTTAAACTTAGATGAAGCGCTAGATTTATTGCCGAGTGTCCCTCTAAAAAATTATGTTTTTCAAAATAATAGTGACCTTACTTTTTCGAAAAAAAATGATGATTGGGGATTTGATCAAGAGACTTTCTCAAATGGTTCAAGTTATGCAGATTTAGATAATGATGGAGATTTGGATTTGATTGTCAATAATATTAACGAATCAGCATTTATTTATCGAAACAATTCAAACAAATTAAATAAAAATAATTGGTTAAGAATAGAACTAATTGATAGTCAAAATAATATACCTTTTTATGGAAGTAAAATATTAGTTAATTATGATAATGGAAAAACCCAATTTATAGAGTTAACTAATGTTCGGGGAATGTATTCTACAAGTGAAAATGTCGCCCATTTTGGTATTGGAAAAGCAAAGAAAATTGATGAAATTTTTATCACTTTACCTAATGGAAAACAAATAAAAAAGGAGAATATTAAACCAAACACTTTTTTGAAAATAAATATTAATCACGAAGTAGTTTTAGATGAAAAAATAGATTCCAAAAATGTAAAACCATTATTAGAAAAAGTCAAAAACTCAAAACTTTCAATTTTCAAACACCAAGAAAACGTTTTTGATGATTACGAAAAACAAATCTTACTCCCTCATAAAATGTCCCAATTTGGACCAGCTTTGACCAAAGGAGATATTAATGGTGATGGACTAGAAGATGTATTTATAGGTGGTGCAAAAGGACAATTAGGTCAGTTTTTTATCCAAAAATCAAATAATAATTTTGAGGCAATCAAGATGCCAAATGACTTTCATAAAGATGCGGAATATGAAGATGTAAATGCATTGTTATTTGACTTAGAAAATGATGGTGACTTAGATCTTTATGTGGTAAGTGGAGGTAACTTTTATCCTCCTCAAAATAAAATGTATCAAGATCGAATCTACCTTAACGAAAATGGAATTTTTAAAAAAGATCAATCCAAAATTGCTAAGTTTCGAGAAAGCGGCGGAGGTGTTTATGCAGCAGACTTTGATCTAGATGGTGATTTAGATTTACTTGTGGGTGGAAGACATTTGCCCTGGTCATATCCTTCCCCAACTGTTTCGAGATTACTAAAAAATGAAAATGGAATTTTAAAAGATATTACCAAAAAAAATGCGCCAGGTTTAATTCAATTAGGTATGGTGACAGATGCCATTTGGACAGACTTTGACAATGATAAAGACTTAGATTTCATCATCGTTGGTGAGTGGATGCCAATAACTTTTTTTGAAAATACAAATGGTACCTTTAAAAAGCTCGATAACACTATTCCATATTCTACAGGTTGGTGGTACAGTCTTGAAAAATCAGATATTGACAACGATGGAGATGACGATTATCTCGTTGGAAATTTAGGATTAAATTATAAATACAAAGCAACACCAACTGAACCATTTGAAGTTCATTACCATGATTTTGACGACAATGGTTCAAAAGATATCGTGTTAAGTTATTATAATTTTGGCGAGAAGTTTCCTTTACGAGGACGATCTTGTTCAAGTCAGCAGATTCCACTCGTCGGTGAAAAATTTCCCACTTATAATATTTTTGCAGACTCTGATATGAATTCTGTTTATGGAGAGGAAAGTTTAGAAAAGGCATTAAGTTATTCTGCAAAAACTTTTGCAAGTGTTTATATTGAAAATAAAGGACAAGGAAATTTTGAAATGACACCATTACCAAACAAAGCACAAATCTCAAGCATCAATGATTTTATGATAAAAGATTTTGATGGTGATGGAAATAAGGATGTTCTACTCGCTGGAAATTTATTCACTTCTGAAATAGAAACAACTCGAAATGATGCCGGAAATGGACTAATTCTTAAAGGAGATGGCATGGGGAATTGGAAGCCTCTGCCTACGTCCAAAAGTGGAATTAATATTCCTTTGGATGTGAAAGGACTTCAACCTGTTATGGTTTCAAATGGTATTTATATTTTATTTGGATGTAATAATTCCAAATTAGAGGTCTATCATATTTTGAAAAATAAAGAGAAACGATAATCAATTAATAACACGATATGATAAAAAAAACGAGTTATCAAACTGCTTTTATCTTTCTCGTTTCACTATTTTTTATGTGGGCATTTCTAACTGCCCTTAATGATATTTTAGTACCCTTTGTAAAAGAACTTTTTGAATTCGGATATACAGAGGCTGCTTTGATTCAGTTTTGTTTTTTTGGTGCATTCTTTATCATGGGCTATCCTGCCTCGGTGATTTTAGATAAATATGGATACAAGACTGGAATTGTAATTGGACTCACATTAATGGGCATAGGAGCATTGTTATTTTATCCTGCTTCCGTGATGGTTTATTATCCACTATTTTTAGGAGCTTTATTTGTTTTAGCAACAGGAGTAACGATTTTACAAGTAGCAGCAAATCCATATGTAGCAGTTTTAGGTCCACCTGAAACCGCGGCAAGTCGATTAAATTTGGCACAAGGAGTTAATTCTATGGCAAAAGTAATCGCACCAGTTTTTGGCGGAGTATTAATTTTAAGTGGAATTGAAGTGCTATCTAAAGAACAACAAGCAGAGGCAGTTCAGATGCCTTATGTTGGTTTAGCAATTGCCTTATTTCTTTTAGCTAGTATTTTTGCTTTTATCACTTTACCGAATTTAAGAGATTTAGATTCAGTCAAGGAAAGCAATAAAATTGTTGTAAAAGATAAAAATTCGATTTTTGACTTTCCGTATTTGTTGTTAGGAGCAGGAGCAATATTTATGTACGTAGGAGCAGAAGTTACGATCGCAAGCTTTATGGTGAATTTTCTTGGAGAAGAAAGTATTGCAGGTTTGGATAGCAAGTCAGCGAGTAAATATTTATCATTTTATTGGGGTGGTTTAATGGTCGGAAGATTTATTGGAGCGGCTGTTTTGCAAAAAATGAAATCACAAACTTTGCTAGCTATAATGGCAGTTGTAGCAATTATATTCTTGATTACGGGGATCACAATGACAGGCTGGACAGCAGGTTGGGCGATTATTTTAATCGGATTTTGTAACTCAATCATGTGGAGTAATATTTTCACTTTATCGATTGATGGGCTCGGAAAATTTACTAGCAAAGGATCTGGCTTATTGGTAATGGCGATTGTGGGTGGTGCATTTGTTCCTTTGCTACACGGGTATTTGGCTGACAAAATTGGATTGCAATCTAGTTATTCTGTTGCAATATTTTGCTACGCATACATCTTGTTTTATGCGACAAATGGATATAAAATTGGAAAATAGAAACTTAGTTTTTAATCCCAAATTTTTTGCAGCCCCTGATCAAATTAAAAAAATGAAAAAAAGAAAATTTATAAAAACAATCGCCACTGCTAGTTTAGGAATAGCAGCAAGTGGCACTTGGTTAGGTTGTAGTTCTAAAACAAAAAAATCTATTTTAAATAACAAGAATACCTCCAACAATTCACTACCTAACAATTGGGTTTGGCTTCGTCCAGACTTAAAATGGAAAGATGATGATTGGAAAAAAACATTTGATCGATTAAAAAAAGTAGGCATTGATGCAGTGATACCACAAGTATATTCCAGTCGAGATACGCTTTTCGATCATCCAATTTTACCCGTAAAAGAAAGATGGTTAGAACGAATTATACCAATGGCTCATGCCGCAGATTTGGAAGTACATGCATGGATGTGGACCATGCCTTTGAATGACAAAACGCTCTTGGAAAAACATCCTGACTGGTATTCCGTTAATCGAAATGGCAATCCTTCCAACACACATCCTGCCTATGTTGATTATTATAAATTCCTTTGCCCTTGCCATCCTGAGGTACAAGAATTTGTCGCTGGCAATGTGGAGGCACTTGGAAAAATAGAGGACTTAGATGGCATTCATTTAGATTATGTGCGTCAACCTGATGTGATTCTCGCAGAAGGATTACAACCTAAATATAATATCGTTCAATACAAAGAATATCCTCAATATGATTATCCTTATTCTGAAAATTGTCGAAACCTTTTTAAAGAAAAACATGGAGTTGATCCAATGGATTTAGGAGACGATGCACCGGCCAATGAAGCATGGCGACAGTTTCGGTATAATGCAGTTTCTAATGTAGTGAATAACTTTTGTGTGCCTACTGCTCGAAAATATAATAAGACAATTACGGCAGCTGTTTTTCCCAATTGGGAGAGTGTACGCCAGCAATGGCATCGTTGGGATTTAGATGGATTTTTACCAATGTTGTATCAAGGTTTTTATAATAAAGAAATTGAGTGGGTAGGTGAGGAGGTGCAAAAAGCATTAGCAAGATTAAGAAATTCGGATAATCTAAAACCAGTTTATAGTGGTTTATTTTTACCTCATGTCCCACCTGAGGAAATGGAAAAAGCAAGGAAGATATCAATGGATGCGGGGGCTAAAGGAATTTCTCTATTTGCGCATAGTAATATATCAGATGAGTATTGGAAAGTATTGGAAAAAATATTAAGATGAAAATTAATTTTGCCAAAATTAAGGATTTATCTAAAAATAAAACTATTGATATGATTATATATTGGAAATTTCTTCTAAGAATAGATTAGATTATTACCACTAACCATAATGAATGATTAAGTCATTTAACAATGTTTAGATCTCCTGAAAACAATTGACTTCCGCCGTCCAATAATTCCATCTCCATCATCCAAACGAAGACACCTGAATTCATTTTTTCACCTTTAAAAACTCCATCCCACAAAGTAACACTTGAATTTGGAAGTATATTGTTATTTTCAAAAACTAATGCACCCCAGCGATTAAATATTTTTACACTTTTCACATTAGTAATAAAATTATTTGCAACAAAATGAATCGTAAAAAAATCATTTTCCCCATCATCATTTGGAGAGAAAGCATTGGGAACATAAAATAAATCCTCAATACAATCTGGCGTATAATCCACAGGACTGGGTAACTCTATCGTTTCTGTCACCAAACAATCATTGGCATCTGTCACACTAATATTATAAATTCCAGGGGCAAGTCCCGTTGGATTAATTTCATCATTAACTATTTTATCCCAAAGAGTATTGAAGGGTGGAACACCGTCAGAAATATTTAAACTAATGGACCCATCATCTACACCTGGACAAATTGGCGAAGAAAAAGTATAAGTTAGATTCACTCCACTTGAATTTACCGTTCCAATTCCAATTGCAATTCCATCACAATAAGCATCCTCAAAATTAATTAACTCATACGTTCCTTTTTCAAAAACTGGAAATACAAAAGGATTGTTAGAAATATTTTGAATAGTAGCTTGTTCAATACCATCGAGCAAATAGGTAATTGACCAAGGCGGATTTCCTTCCATCTCAACAATAAGAAAAGCAGTATCCCCTTCACAGATTTGTTGCTCGCCGCTCAAAGTACCCGTAGGCTGTTCTTGAATTCCAACACCTGTGATAGCAAGCGCCGTATCTCCACAAACATCTGTAATTGTTACGGTGAAATTAGTCGGTTCGTTGACCGTTACCATTAAAAATTGAGTGGTAGCAGATGTGTTCCAGATAAATTCATAGGGAGCTACACCGCCAGTCACCGCTGGGCCAATGGTAAATTCTTGGTCTGGACATACATAGATTTCTTCAAATGTTCCTTCCATTTCCACTAAATCTTCAATAAATAAATCCGCTTGTGAAGATGCTAGACATTCACAATCAAAATCAATTTCTAAGCGTAAACGCTCGGGAGTTTCTATCAAAGCATCAGGAAGGATATTTACTGGAAGTACAAATGAATTTTGATTGGCAGGAATGGTAATAGAAGAAGGCAGGACTTCAAAATCTATACCTTCTATCGGATCCGAAATAGGACTAATCGTAAAGTTAACTTGTAACGGTAAACTTATATTCGTATTGACTCCTCGAGTAAAAACGAATTCTCCATTTCGGCAATTTTCATAAGCAATAGGTTCATTGCTTCCCTCAGATTTGGCAATTAAATTTACTTTTCCTCCTAAGTCAAAACTCTTTGATTCTAAAAAAACAGCAGAGTCCAATTTATCATCTCCCACATCACCTACCACTAATCGGATATGATAAGTCTCACATGGAATCACATCAATAGTTGCTTTGAGTGGAGTAGTAAATCCATCAAATTCAATTTTATCTAAATAGTTGGGAGCGAAAGGAGTTCCGCATTGTGTGGCATCAGCCTCCAATTCATTTTTTATATAAAAACTAGTATTTGTAATATGGTTAACCGAATTGATGGAAACATAATCACCTGAATTTGGAAGGGTCGCTACATTAATTGCATTGTTGAAAAAATCACCATTGATCCCTGGTCCGCTGACAAAAAAACCAAAATTATCGTTGAAAATAGATCCTACAAATTCGCAATATTCTTCAGAGGCAAATGCGTATTTAAAAGTCACCTGATTAGAAAAAGGAATAAAATCAAATTCAATTCCGGTGGCATCTAACACTACACTTGTTGAAAAAATATCCAAGTCCACATCGCCAACAACATTATTAAATGAAGTGGTCGTTTCAATATCATCGTTGGGACCAACAGCATCTTCGATACTTCCGGTAGAGATAATGATGCCTTTCGAAAACCCTAAAACATCTTGCGCATTAGAAAAATATCCTAGTCCAAATTCGCTTCCGATAGTTTGAATATTATCAACATTTTGACAACTACCTCTGATAAAATGATCTTTCACTAATTCTTCGGGAGTATAAGTAAATGCGGTTTCAATGCTATCCATAGCGATAGGTATTTTTGTAAAACCAATGCTACAAAAACACAATAGTATGATAGATATGTATCGAGTTGTTTTCAAAAAATGATTTTTAATTTAAAGAGTTAAAAAAAATGGATGGATTTCATTTTAAATCTCCTCCTAATAACACGTACAATATTGTAATTTTTATTCTACAATTATTTCATCGATAAACAGCCAAGCATTTTTTCCCTCACCGGGCATTCCAGTAGGAATTTTACCTTTTCGTTTTACCCTTATTTTTACAAAACGTGCATTGGCATTTTCTATTTTTTTATCAAAAAATGAAATACCCTCAATCGGTGTTTTTTGAGAAATAGGCAAATCAATTGTACTCGTATTTTCAAAATTATTTTTATCATCCGAAAACGAAAATTCAATTCCTTCGGGAAAATAAATCCACGAATCAGGATTTTGATAACAATTAATTCCCAAGTTTTGAATTGGCATTTTTTTTCCTAAATCCAAAATCATTTCACCATCATTTTCATTAAAACCTATCCATGTATCAAATGGCAAAGAAGTGTACTTACTATACTGCCAATGTTGACCGTCTGTCAAATTTGTAAGAGCATTGTTTTCATAACGTTTATGTGGCTCTTGTACAAATTCATAGGTAGCATTTAATGCCAAATGTTTTTTAGAAACTCGATTCAAATTTGGAAGAAAATTATCGGGTGTATCCTGATATTCTTCTTGCATTTGTTGCAGCTCTTTTTTCATCTTTTCAATAATCTCCTTCGAACTTTCTGCTGCATAAATATTAGTCATTTCCTGTGGATCATTTTCCAAATCAAACAATTCCCATTCATCGACATCATGATAATAATGAATCAATTTATAACGATCAGTTCGTATGCCGTAATGTCTCTTCACCGCATGCACTCCTGGAAATTCAAAGTAGTGATAATAGGCCGCATCACGCAATTTACCCTTACCTGAAGTAGCAATATTTTGAAAAGATTTCCCTTGCATATCGGCTGGAATCGGAAGTCCTGCAAACGTCAACATCGTCGGTGCAAAATCCAAATTCATCAATAATGCATCCGAAGTAATTCCTGCTTTTATCTGATCAGGTAGTTGCATCAACATCGGCATTCGATAAGATTCTTCATACATAAATCGCTTATCATACCATCCATGTTCTCCCAAATAAAATCCTTGGTCCGAAGTGTAAATGATTAAGGTATTTTTATCCAAACCTTCTTTTTCCAAATAATCTAACACTCTACCTACATTGTCATCGACCGAGGCGATACATCTTAAATAATCTTTGATGTAGCGTTGGTATTTCCATTTCACCAATTCTTTACCTGAAAGATTCGCATCAATAAAAGCTTGATTTTTTGGTTCATATGCAGCCAGCCAAGCGGTACGTTGTTCTTCCGTCATAGATTTTATACGACTAGGCATCCAATCTTTTTGCCAACCTTGATTTGCATTTTTACTCGTGTGAACTTTTAGGTCGTAGGACTCATCCATATGATTTGCAATCGTCATTTCTTGATTACTTGCTGCCGATGTTCTGCCTTGGTAATCATCAAAAAGAGATGCAGGTTCAGGAATGTCAACATCATCATACATGGTTAAATGATCGGGGCTGGGCATCCAATTTCGATGAGGCGCTTTGTGTTGAAGCATCAAAAAGAATGGTTTTTCTTCATCTCTTTTTTCTAACCAATCTAAAGCAAAATTAGTAGTCAAATTTGTAACGTATCCTGTATATTCTTTTCGTTCACCCATTTCTATAAAGATTGGATTATAATATAATCCTTGCCCTGGCAATACATTCCAATAATCAAAACCTGTCGGATGTGATTTTAAATGCCACTTGCCGATCATGGCAGTTTGATAACCACCTTCTTTCATTAATTTTGGCAGCGTCTGCTGTGAACCATCGAAGGTTTGGGCATTATTGAGCACTCCATTAAAGTGACTATGCTTACCTGTAAGGATCACCGCACGGCTTGGAGCACAAATAGAATTAGTGCAATAGGTTCTATCAAAACGAATTCCGTTATTGGCAATTCTGTCAAGGTTGGGCGTTTTATTGATTCGACTTCCGTAGGCGCTCATAGCTTGAGTGGCATGGTCATCGGTCATAATAAAAATAATATTGGGACGTTCTTCTGATTGAGTTACTTTCGATTCTGAGCAACTATTGAAAAGGAATAAAATTGGAAGATAGGAGAGGAGGAAGATTTTTTTCATGATTTTAGGTTTTTCGTTGATAAAAATAAACTTAGTTCCATTACATAATGAGATTTATTAAAATTAATTGACAATTATCTCATCAGCAAATATCCAACAATCTTTCCCTGCTCCATCATGTCCTTCTGGACATTTTCCCTGGTTATAAGCGATGACTTTTAGGTATCGATATTTTCGATCAATTTTGTCTTTTGTAGAAAAATAAAATACGCCACTCATTTTATCAACTAAGTTGGAATCTATTTCTTGAATATCTATTTTTTTAAAATTCTTTCCATCTTGAGAAACAAAGAAATCAACTTTGGTAGGAAAAAAAATCCAACTAGGTTGATTTTGGAGAAAACCGATTTTTATTTCTTTAACTGTTTTTTCTTCTTCCAAATCAATCATCGCTTCAAGATTTCTTCCTTCAAAACCCATCAAGGTTCGGAATCTATCTGCTCCTTCTGTAAATCCATCTGTCAATGTATTTGTATTAGTGATAGCGTTATAATTTGGGTGAGGAGGATTTTTTAAAGTTACTTTTTTCTCAAAAGCTAAATGTTCTTTTCGACTAGCCAATCTTTCTTTTTGAAAAAAATCAGGTTGTGCTTTGATTTCATTTTTATGACTTTCTATTTCTTGTAACAATTCATTTACAATTTTCGGAAATTTTTTCGCTAAATCATATTTCTCAGAAGGGTCTTCATTGATATTAAAAAGCAAAGGTGTTTTTCCTTCAAAATATTCCCGTTTGGTTTGACTAGAAGTGTGAATATGGAGTTTCCATTTTCCTTTTCTAATAGCATGTAATTGCTTAGCTCCATAAAAGAAGAATGGTTTCTCCTCTATTTTTTCAGACTCATTTCCTAGAAATAAATTAGAAATATCTTTCCCATCATAAATGGTTTCCTTTGGAATCTCTTGCCCAACTAATTTTAATAAACTAGTGTACAAGTCCAAAGTACTAGTAGTTTGAGTATTTAATGTAGCTGGAGAAATTTTTCCTTCCCAATGCGCAATCATAGGCACTCGCATTCCTCCTTCCCAAGTACTTCCTTTTCCATCTCGCAATAATCCTGAGGAACCACCTTCTTCATTTTTGATAATCCAAGGACCATTATCACTTACAAAAATAATTAATGTATTACTTAATAAATTATTGTTTTTCAATGATTTAAGAATATTTCCTACACTCCAATCTAGTTCTTCTACGACATCGCCATAGGTTCCTCTTTCTGATTTTCCAATAAATTCTTCTCCTGGATGCAACGGTAAATGTGGCATGGCATACGGCACATAAATAAAAAAAGGATCATGGGAATGTTTTGTTATAAAATCGATTGCCCGCTCAGTATATTGTTTTGTCAGCGTCTTTTGATCTGGATTAAGACTAATGGTATCGTTACCCTCGAGGAGTGGTATATCGTTCCAAAGTGGTGGAATCATATCATTAGAATAAGGCAATCCAAAATATTCATCAAAGCCATTTTGAAGCGGGAGATATTCTTTTTTGGTTGTTCCTAAATGCCATTTTCCAAAACAAGCGGTGGTATAACCAGCATCTTTCATACCTTCCGCTAAAGTATATTCCTTAGAATGAATCCCACGGGAGGAATTTGGATAAAGTACCCATTGAAAACCTGAGCGAATAGGGTAGCGGCCTGTTAGCAATGCATACCGACTGGCTGTACATGCAGGAGAACCAGAATAAAAATTAGTAAATTTCATTCCTTTCGAGGCCATCGCATCTAGATTTGGAGTACGAATTGTTGGATGCCCATAAACGCCTAAATCTCCATATCCTAGATCATCAGCAAATAAAATGATAACATTTGGAGTTGTACTTTTTAATTCTCTGGCACTATTACAATTTTGTAACAATACAAAGATAAAAATATAAAAAAAAGAGGTTCTAAATATCATTCTGATTTATTTTAGGAAAACCTCAACTACCATATTATAGCAATTTCTAGAAAATCAGCATGTACTGAAAGTATTAAATTCAGTTATCGAAATTTTATGACAATTGAACCATGAAAAGTAAGCAAACAAAATAAAACTTTGTTTGCTACTTTTCATAATTAACGTATAAATTCTTTATTTAAACCTTTTAAAGGCTTCTATCGCCTCATATTCAGGTAGGCCTAATTGATCATAAATATTTGCTGTATTCCGATTTCGATCTTCTGCTCTTTGCCAAAATTCTCTTGAATCATGTCCGGGAAAAAGTGGCCGATCTTTTTGTGATTGGTGCTTAAAGATAGCTCTACGTTTTTTCAATAATTCCTCAGGACTAAGTGGCACCGCCATATCTATATCCTCTATTGACCATTCTTGCCAAGCACCTCGATACAACCAAACATAACAGTCTTTCATCCACTCTTCATGTTCTAATAATTCGATTGCTCTAAAAATAGCATTCAAACATACTCGGTGGGTTCCATGTGGATCTGACAAATCTCCAGCAGCAAATATCTGATGCGGTTTTATTTTTCGCAAAAGATCAACAATTATTTTTATGTCTTCCTCTCCTAAAGGCTTCTTTTTAACCAAACCCGTTTCATAAAAAGGCATATCTAAGAAGTGCATTTGCTCATCTGGAAGTCCAACGTATCTAGCTCCTGCTTTTGCTTCTCCTCTTCTAATTAGTCCTTTTATTTTTTGAATTTCTGGAGAATCTACTTGACCAGGAGTTTTCTTTGCAATTTTCTCCTGTATAGATTCATACAACGTTTTAGTAACTTCTTGCTTTAAATCAAAATCATTATGAAAGTCATTGACAAAATCAGCGAACCTAATTACATCATCGTCAAAGACAGCAATATTGCCTGAAGTTTGATAGGCCACATGCACCTCGTGACCATGATCATGTAGTCTTATAAATGTTCCCCCCATTGATATTACATCATCATCAGGATGAGGACTAAATAGTATCGCTCTCTTTTTGATCGGCAAGGGACGCTCTGGATATATCTTTGCATCTGAGTCTGGTTTCCCCCCAGGCCATCCAGTGATTGTTTTTTTAAGACTGTCAAAAATCTTTAAATTAATATTATAAGCAGAATCAAACTCAGTTACAATATCTCCCATTCCGTTATCATTATAATCTCGATTGGTCAATTTTAAAATAGGTTTCCCAGATTTTTGACTCAACCAAATAACAGCCTTTCTTATTATTGAATTATCCCAATTAACAGATCCAACTAGCCAAGGAGTCTTAACTCGTTTTAACTCTGCACTAGAAGCTTGATCTAAAATCACAATAGTATTAGGATGATCTTGCAAATATGTCGCTGGTACTTTATCTGTTTTCTCTTCTTCAACAGCAGCAGTAACAATGTGAGCTTTTCCTTCTCCCCAAGCCATTAGAATAATTCGTTTTGCCTGCATAATGGTTCCAACTCCCATAGTGATCGCTTTTAGTGGAACATTTTCTTCACCAAAAAAATCAGAGGCGGCATCAGTTTTGGTAATATGATCCAATGTAATTAAACGAGTAATAGAATCCTTCCCCGATCCTGGTTCATTAAATCCGATATGCCCAGTTCGACCTATCCCAAGAATTTGAATATCAAGCCCTCCAAGGTCTTTGATCCTTTTCTCATAGTTAAGACAGAACTCTCGCACATCTTCTTTATGCAATGTTCCATCGGGAATGTGAACATTCTCAGGTAAGATATCAATATGGTCGAAAAGGTGTTCATTCATAAATCGAACATAACTTTGCAATGCATTTGGTGGAATCGGATAATACTCATCTAAATTAAACGTAACCACATTTTTAAAACTCAACCCTTCCTCTTCATGCATTCGAATCAGTTCACTGTACACTGAAGTTGGAGTAGAGCCAGTTGCTAATCCTAAAACACATAATTCATTTCGATCAGTTTTTTCTCTAATTGCAGTGGCGATTTCTTTAGCTACTGCTTTTGAAGCATCAAATGATTTCGTGAAAATTTTTGTAGGTATCTTTTCGAATCTTGTTAAGTGCCGTTCTTGTGAAGTTTTGATCATTAATCTAGGTTTAAGTTAAATAAAGTACAAATTTAAGTAAAATTTCTACTGTGCACGAACACAGCCAAATTATTTTTTATAAAACTGCCTTAATTTCTAGTAATCTTTTGTAATATTCATTCTTTTCAAACCTATTTAATAAAATATCGTGAAATCAATAGTTTTGAATTTCCAAAAAAATCCATTGGACTAAACTCCTAATTCTTGAGAAAAAATAAATCAAAAGGTTTTACTTCAATTTGCATCATTAAAGTTTAACGGTATAATCAGAGATGACTGTTTTAAAAAATGATTGCTTACCAAGTGTAATTTTAGGCTTTTTTCTATTACAAGGGCTGGAAAGAATCTCTTATTACTTAACATAACGATAATTATCGGCTTATATATAATTAAATATTTCTGATCTAGAAAGTAGATAAATTTCAATAAATGTATCATAGATAGCTTTGCCATATTCAACCCAAAGTTAAAATGATACACTTTGCCAATAAGATTAATAAATCCTAATCCAAAAATAAACTTTTTACCTATGCAGCTGTTTTCTTCGTGGTAAAAATAATACCTTACGATAATGATACTTAACTTAAAAGATACTTTCAATAAGGAGTTACCCGCTGATAGAAATACAGATAATACTCGAAGGCAAGTTTTTGATTCGGCGTTTTCTTACGTGACTCCTCGCATTCCATCTGCTCCAAAATTGGTTCACGCTAGCCGAAGTGTGGCCAACTTAATTGGTATTGGTCCAAAAGATATTCAATCAGAAGAATTTTTAAAAGTTTTTTCTGGAGCAAAAATAATTGAAAATACTGATCCGTATGCAATGTGCTATGGAGGTCATCAATTTGGAAATTGGGCTGGACAGTTAGGTGATGGCCGAGCTATAAATTTAACAGAGGTGATTCATAAAAATCATCGATGGGCTTTGCAGTTAAAAGGAGCTGGAGAAACACCTTATTCACGAACTGCAGATGGATTGGCAGTCTTGCGTTCATCTATTAGAGAACATCTTTGCAGCGAGGCAATGTTCCATTTAGGTGTACCGACCACCCGATCTTTATCTTTAATGTTGACTGGTGACCAAGTAATGCGTGATATTCTTTACAATGGAAATGCGGACTACGAAAAAGGTGCAGTTGTTTGTAGAGTGTCTCCAAGTTTTATTCGTTTTGGAAACTTTCAAATACTCGCCGCACGGAAAGATTTAAAAACTTTGACAGCATTAACTGACTACACAATACGCCATTTTTTCCCAACAATAAAATCGACTGGGAAAGAAAGCTATATTGAATTTTTTAATGAAGTGGTTAATCGAACATTAAAAATGATTGTTCATTGGCAACGAGTTGGATTTGTGCATGGAGTGATGAATACCGATAATTTATCTATTCTTGGTTTGACGATTGATTACGGGCCATATGGATGGCTTGAAGGTTATGATTTAGATTGGACACCAAACACAACTGATCGGGAACAAAAACGATATCGCTTTGGAAATCAGCCGCGAGTAGCTCTTTGGAATTTAATGCAATTGGCTAATGCGATTTATCCATTGGTGAATGAAGCGCCACCTTTTCAAAATGCTTTGGATCATTTCCAAGAAAAATATGATGAAAAATACTTGGAAATGATGGAATCTAAGTTAGGCTTAGAAAAAAGAGAAAATATCAATCAAATTTTAATAAATCAATTGCAAGAAAATTTACTCCTGACTGAAACTGATATGACGATCTTTTTTAGAAACCTTGCTGATATCAAGAAAGATACTAAAATTGATTCTGAAGGTAACTTCTTAGGATCAATTAAAGAAGCATTCTATCAACCAGAAGAATTGAAAGGAAAAACTATGGAAGCTTGGATTGATTGGTTTATCAATTATAAGGAAAAAATATGCAATGATTCTCTCTCAGATGGTGAACGAAAAGTAAAAATGAATGAGGTCAATCCGAAATATGTTCTCCGAAATTATATGGCACAATTAGCCATCGATGCTGCTAACAGAAATAATTACTCCATTGTTAAAGAGCTTTTTGAATTACTAGAAAATCCTTACGAGGAACAAATTGAGAATGAGAAATGGTTTGTAAAAAGACCAGAATGGGCAAAACATAAAATTGGATGTTCAATGTTGTCTTGTAGCTCGTAACCATTTATTCTCACCTTTACTTAAGACAGTTCTTCAAGATTACGAAATAAAAAAACACCTTGGCAAATTTTTTAACAGTTGTATATTACACTCTGCAATTTACATTCTCTCCTATTTTTTCACCTTAGATAATATTATTCTTGATATTAATTAAATATCAAGAAACGGTGCAACTACTAGCATTACTTATAACTTTTTTTATCTATTCTACTGCTGAAGATTTTTTAAAAAGAGAAATATTTAGTTTGCTTTAGTCTAATTTTGACGTGGGTATATCTATTGATCTGAGTTCTATATTTCTAACTGGTTTACAAATTTAAAACTACGGACAA
Organism: Saprospiraceae bacterium; assembly: GCA_029251525.1. GTDB lineage: Bacteria > Bacteroidota > Bacteroidia > Chitinophagales > Saprospiraceae > CAJQQY01. The sequence continues at coordinate 18,183 of JAQXDE010000036.1, forward strand.
ATGATCATATCCTTAAATAAAGATATAAAGCATGAAATGTAATTTAAACAACAATTGTACTAATTTAGTCTATATTTTTTCACATTTCATAGTTTGATTTTACAAAATATTCCACTAACTTGCGTGTGTACAAAATGTACAAGCCCGATGCCCGAGAGCGCAATGGGAGATTACTTCACTAAAAAAAAGGAGGTATTATGAAATTATCTAAATCAGCAGTCAAATTACTTATAAATAGCAAATCAAACAATTCATCCCTAAAAATAGGAAGGTCTTAATAAATGTGGTATAGGGGATATCGCCTATACTTCCATAAGTTTATTTTGCTGAAGTTAAGCAATTAACTGAACAAAAATGCCTTGCGGTTCAAACCTGCAAGGCATTTTTTATTTTATTTATTAGTTAGTTTAAATCTTACCGCCATCTCAAGACTTCATTATTGGTATATTAAACTAAACAACAAAGCAAACAACTGATTAGCAATGTTTTATAAAATAAACCTAAAATTTACCCATCAATCCTATTAACCTTTAGTTCCTCAAATCTCTCTTTGTTTTGCAGAACCAAAGAATTCTCCATTAAACTACAAAAAGCACCTCCTTTCCTTCCTCAAAACTAACTTTTTCGGTAAAAATTTGTTCTCTACAATCTTGATTCTGGACCAAAATAAGCATTGAAAAATTGAAAGACATCTGGTACATTTATTTTTACAGATCTGATTATAATGAAGCTATAAATTTTATCCAAAAAATATTGATCTATCCAGAAAAAACACCTGACTTTCAATATTGTAGTTACAGATGGCGAATCTTTGGCAGAAATTTTAAATATTTATCAGTTGCGAAAAAAAAATGAAAGAAGATTAGAAATAAATACAGCCACCAAAAGAATCCAGATCAAGGAATAAATTTCAATAGTTTTGAAATGATTTTTATCTAGAAAAAATCACTGGTTAAAGAAACAATAAAATCAATTCGAGAAATTTTTAACTGAGGAAATTAAGTTCGTTATTTTAAGTAAAAAATTTACTGCTTTTCGAGAAGATATTTCTTAGATAATAATTCAAAAATCGTCCGCTACAACTAGAAGATGATGCACATAAAGATGAAGTCATTTCAGGTTTTAATTTTAAGACCTTGAAAACAGAATTTCCCCTTCCAAATCATCTGATGATTGGTAGTTTTACTTTGTTTGATAAATCAAAAAAGAAGAAAATCTGAGCTGAAGATACTCAGACATAGTACCAAAAACACATAAAGATGTTTTACTGATGAATTTATGGTTATTTGGAAATATCTAGCATTGTAAATTATATTTTACCAATTATCCGAGCGAAAAGGTTCCGCAGGTAATCCTTCAGAATTATACAAATTTACGTTTAAAGGATTATCACACCATGCATATCTTACTGCCACTGGAGCTGAAACTTCATCATTCCAAACAATGATACGATCTACCTCTACCCTACTTTTTGCCCAAAAGAATTTTTTATCGCTACCAGCAATTGCCAGTTCCTTTACCTCATTACCACTTTTTAATAACAATGATTTTGCAATATTAGAAAAGTAAATGTAGATATAATTTCCTTGTATTTTCATACTTTTAAAAGTAGGTCCATTAGCGATAACTTTTTCCTCAAAAACTAACTTCTGAACCGCCAAAGAAAATCTTCTTCCTAACTCTTCCTTATTCTGAGGGTGGACAGTATTTTCGTGCTTCCCGCTATCAATATTAATTACTTGAGCTGTATTTTTAATTTGCAGCGCTTGGGATTGAGACTCTCTTAAACTTGCCCATAAACTATCCGATGGCTTGGTGCATGAATTCATTGCGTTGGAAAGTTGAGCAAAAATAAAAGGTAATGTATTATTCCCAAATTGGTTTCTCCAACTAGAAATTAATTTTTCAAACAAATAACGATATTCGAATATTTTAGCTTTATCATTCATGGTATCTGTTTCTCCTTGATACCAAAGTATTGCTTTAAAGGGAAATTTCTGTAGGGGGGAAATCATTGTATTATGCAAAACAGAGGGAATTAATCCTTTTTCAAATAACCATTCTTGATTATAATTCAATGATTCAATTTTCATTTTCCACTCCCCAGCAATAGATTTTTTTTTTCCTTCCATTTCGATAAAAAGATCATGACTATTTCCAAATATTCCTCCAAATTCTTTATAGTTTTCTATGGATATAGCTAACACATTTTTCCCCCTTTTAAGAACAAACGGATCTACTTTATATTCTCTCACTTTATCATAGACTTGTTTTCCTTCCCCGATCTTATGTCCATTAAGAAACGTTATGTCAGTATCATCAATTTGAGCGAGGTTAATTATTATAGTTGAATGTTCGCTCGGTAATCTTTTCAGAAAGATTGTTTTTCTAAACCATATCTTACCCAACATTTCTCTAAAATCAGATTCGCCCCAAGCTAAAGGTAATTGGATGGTATTCCATTTTTCATCATTGTACTCAGGTTTATTCCATGCTTCTGATTTACTCTTGGTATTATTTTCTACAGACAAAAATTGATATTTTTTCTCTAATCTACCCATCCTTTTCGCCATTAAATCTTTCAATAATTCATCTCTATTAAGGGCCTCAATACCTTCTATGGGTATCCACATTTTTATATTCGAATCTCCTCTTGTTGAATTAACTAAACCAATAGGAACATCATATTTATATCTTAGGTCCTTAGAAAAAAAATAGGCTACAGCTGAGAAATTAGCAGCAGTTTTCGGAGAGCAAATTTCCCATTTTCCAATTAAATTTTTCTTAGGTTGAAAACTTACAGACGGTATAACTTTAAATTGCCTAATTTTATCATCCTCTGAATTTTGAATTTCTTCTTGCACATTTTCAACTCGGCTCATCGGCCATTCCATATTAGATTGACCGGAGCACAAATAAACATCCCCAACTAAAATATTTTTAATTTTTATTTCGTGCGCACCTTGTTTTATTTTTAATTCAAGTGGGCCACTTTGAGAAATTGGTGTCAAATTAATAAACCATTTTCCCTCATCTTCAGTTGCAATAGTTCTGTGTATCTCTCCATGAAAAAATAATTCTACCATTACCCCTGGATTTGTCCAGCCCCAGATTGGGATTGGTTGGTCTCTTTGCAAAACCATATTATCAGAGAAAACCTGAGCAATATCCAGGAAGGATTCTTCTGGATTTGTATGGCTAGGCTGATAAAGATCACAAGACATAAACCACATGGAAAAACCTGTGGCAAGTGTAAATTGACTAGTTTTTTTAATAAATTTTCTCCGGCTACTTTTCATTTCTGAAATTAATAATTATTTTCTTATCGCAATTCATTTATATTTTAATATTATCTGTAAGAATAAAAAAATCGATAGAAAATTAATTCCTACCGATTTTAAATTTAATCATTTCATTTAAAAGAACAATTCTAAATTTACTGATAATCAATTTATTAGACTACTTCAAATAAACCAGCAGCTCCCATTCCTCCACCTACACACATTGTACAAACAACATATTTTGCTCCTCTCCTCTTCCCTTCAATTAAAGCATGTCCAACCATTCTTGAACCCGTCATTCCATATGGATGACCTATAGAAATTGCTCCTCCATTTACATTTAATAGCTCATCTGGAATACCCAACCGATCTCGACAGTAAAGTGCCTGAACAGCAAACGCCTCATTCAACTCCCATAATCCAATATCGTCCATTTTTAACCCATGCGCTTTCAATAATTTTGGAATTGCAAAAACAGGCCCGATGCCCATTTCATCAGGCTCGCAACCAGCAACAGCAATTCCTCGATAGATCCCTAAAGGTTCTACACCACGCTGCTCAGCAAGTTTACTTTCCATCAAAACACATGCAGAAGCACCATCAGAGAGCTGACTTGCATTTCCAGCTGTAACAGTTCCTCCCTCAACAACCAACCTTAATCCTTGTAACCCTTCTAAAGTAGTAGATGGTCTATTACCTTCATCTTTGGTTATCATAACTTCCTCAAAACTTACCTTTTTAGTTTCCTTATCCATCACACCTTTAACAGTTGTTACTGAAATTATCTCGTCTTCAAATTTTCCTGCAGCTTGAGCTGCAGCAGTCCTCATTTGACTTTGAAACCCGTATTCATCTTGTCGGTCTCTGCTAATACCGTATCTTTTGGCCACTACTTCCGCAGTTTGCAACATCGGCATATAGGCATCTTTGTGCATAGCTAATAGCTTCTTATCAACCATCTGATAAGTGTTCATATGCTCATTCTGAACCATACTAATTGATTCTAATCCACCTCCAATCGCAATACTCATTCCATCCGTGATAATTTGTTTAGCAGCTGTAGCAATAGCCATCATTCCTGATGAACATTGCCGATCAATCGTCATACCACTCACTGTTACAGGCAATCCCCCTGCAAGTGCAGAAAGTCTTCCAATATTTGCTCCTGTTGTTCCCTGTGTTAAAGCATTCCCCATAATTACATCATCAATCTCAGCAGGCTCAACACCTGCCCTTTTTACTGCTTCTCGAATTGCAAAACCAGCCATAGTTGGCCCTTGAGTTGCATTGAATCCTCCTCTATAAGCCTTACCGATTGGAGTTCGTGCGGTGGAAACTATTACTGCTTCTTTCATTTTTATTTTTTTGTGATTATAATATTATTCTAAGTTTATACTAAACGATAATTCTTAAACCCTTAAATTTTATCTTTAAAATTTTTCAGGTCATCCGTTTTGTCCATTACCTCCATTTCAAATGTTGCTTCAAATTCTAATCCCTCTTTTAATGTATTTTCACTTCCGAATTGATATAGCTCTTTGATTGAACCAATCGCTTGTCCACTATTTGGTAGAATTTTTTCAATCAGGTCATCCACAGCAGACTTCAACTCTTCCAATGGGTGAGAGGAATTTGCCAGCCCAATTTTAACTGCTTCTATTCCGGATATGGCTTGGGCTGTAAATGAAAGTTCTTTTGCTTTCCTAAGTCCAACTTGTTGTTGCAACCGTTGAGTCATCCCCCAGGTAGGTCGAATACCCCATTTTGCATGGGTGTCCCCAATTTTTGCTTCATCTGCTACAACAATCAAATCAAAAGCCATCAACATTTCCATTGCTCCTGTAAAACAAAATCCATTGACCATTGCAATAGTAACTTGTTTACAGGTTTCATGGAGACGCATTATTTCCATTCCATCTTCATACATTTTGAACCCAGGCTCAACTTTGGTGTCTTGGAATGCAGATAGATCAACGCCTGCTGACCATGCTCTACCTTGTCCTTTTGTAACAATGACTCTACAATTTTTATCTTGAGTAATTTTTGTCAAAAGACCCCGCCATTCTTCTAACATTACCTGAGTGAATGCATTTAATTTATTAGGTCGATTTAAAGTGACCCAAGCAACCTCTCCTATTTTTTCGTATTTGATTTGAGTAAGCTTCATTTTTTCGTTGTTGTTTTTTATTTTTAAAATTATAAAATTCGTTTTTATTAATTAATATACTAGTTAAAGTTTTTAATTTAAGAAGTAAATATTAATTGATAGGAAGATACCTCAAAAGTAGCTTCCAAAGCTCCAATTAATATATTTTCTTCAAACCCTCCCATTTTCCTTTAAGTAAACCAAAATGAGTATTTAATCCTTTTTTCACCAGATAAGCCTTAGTGATTTTGTGTAAAAAAAAATATTGAAACTCCTACCAAATCCAAGCAAAACGAATGAATAACCAACTAATAACTCATATTGATTTAAATCCACAGCAAAAAATATTCTATTAGTATCAATGATCTAGGCTCAATTCAAATGACTGATTGTGTGAAAAATACTCTCGAAATAGAATATTCAAATTTTGTCCACCAAAATGGTTCATTTAAAAATTAATCTAAGCGGTAACTGAAAAATGTACAATGCAAAAATAAAAATTAAGAAAAATATAGTTTAATAACTTTTCAAAGTTCTAATTCTTTGTCTTAATTGAAACTGGTAAAGCAGTTTAAGTTTATTTTGAAAAACGGAAAAAAACAGAATAGCTCTACTCCAAGTAATTCTAAACTCACAAGTTCAAAAGTCATAATCAACAAAAATACAATTATATCATCGTGGAATAGTGGAAGACCACTTACTAAAGTTCAAAGTGTCTCCTTCAAATGACGGATTAAATTTTGTGACTCAACCAAAAATTACTAGCTTACCCTATGATCATTTTTTTATTTAGAGATGAACTTTATAGGATAGCCATACCTATTTTTTCATATCGATCAAATCTCAAATTCTTAAAAAAGAATAAGATGAATATTCTACCCCAACATTAGGCATAGAGCCCTACATTTAAAAGAATATCACTTGTAGATTTTTTGTGTACAAATTTGAGACTAACTATGATTAACATTATACATAAACTCAAATCTATCTTAAAGTAAATAGAATGCCTGAGAATTAGAAATTACAAAAGGATTGTTTATAGCTCAGTTTGAATAGGGAGATGGAAACTTATCAAAAAAAATGGAAGGCAGTTAAATCAATTGATAAACCTCGATATTTTTGAAGATGAAAATGACGACTTATCTCCTTTTACTTTCTTGAGAAATAAAATAAGGAATTGGAATAACATGACCTATATTTTAGGAGATTAGCTATTACAAGCCTAAACTAACTTAGGTGAAAAAATAAATATCTAATTGATAATCAACTAACTATTAATAAAAATAAAAATTTTAAATCATGGGGAAATTCGATTTCAGATTTTATAAATGGGAGAAAGAATTAGCAGATAAACCGTTTTTACGACAACCATTTGGTGATACTTGGGAGGAATATACTTGGAGTGAGGTAGGACAAATGGCTAGGAAACTTGCAACTGGTTTAAAATCTTTAGGATTAAAACCTACGGCTCATATCGGGCTAATTTCCAAAAATTGTCGAGAATGGATTATTGCTGATATTGCGATCATGATGGCAGGTTATGTATCTGTTCCTTTTTTTCCAACACTAACTTCAAATCAAATAAATCAAGTACTCAGGCTTGGTGACGTGGACGCATTATTTGTAGGAAAATTAGACGTTTGGGACGAAATGAAAAAAGGTATTCCAAATGAAATGCCCATTATTTCTTTTCCTCAATATCCAGGTCATTCTGTAGTTACGAGAGGAGAAAAATGGGAAGATATAATCAATCGATCTGAACCAATGCAAGGTACCCCAAGTGGAGAGATGAACGATACCTGGACTATTGTTTTTACCTCTGGTACCACTGGAACCCCAAAAGGAGTTGTGCATGATTATGAGATTCTAGATTCTACAAAAATTGTAACTGAAGAGAGTAATCCATTGGATGTTTCTTTTACTGGTGATAATCGTTTCTTTTCCTATTTACCGCTTAATCACATTGCAGAAAGAATTGTAGTCGAAGCAACTTGTTTTCGGTATGGCGGAACAATTTCATTCGCAGAATCGTTAGCCACTTTTGGAAAAAATTTGTCCTCAGTTCGACCAACCGTTTTCTTTGCAGTACCTCGAATTTGGACAAAATTTCAATTAGGTATTTTATCAAAAATGCCTCAAAATAAACTGAACACAATACTAAAAATCCCAATTATCTCTGGAATCATAAAAAAGAAAATCCGAAAAGGTTTAGGATTAAATGATGTACGCGCATGCGTTTCAGGTGCAGCGATGCTCTCCGAAGGATTGAAACAATGGTTTAAAAAATTAGGTATTCAAATTACGAACGGGTATGGAATGACAGAAAATAGCGCACTTTGCACCTCTCTATTTCCTTGGGATGATAAACCTGGTTCTGTTGGAAAAGCACAGCCTGCTGCTGAATTAAAAATCGATCCTGATACGAATGAAATTATGATGAAAGCACCTTATGTAATGAAAGGTTATTATAAAGATCCAGAAAAATCAGCAGAAGTTCTAGACGATGGTTGGCTAAGAACTGGTGATCAAGGACGATTGGATGAAGAAGGATTTTTATACATTACTGGTCGAGTAAAAGATACGTTCAAAACAGCTAAAGGAGAATTTATTGTACCAACACCGATGGAAGGAGAACTCGAACAAAATACTGATATTGAACAAATTTGTATCGTTGGTTTAGGCTGTCCTCAGCCTATTGCTTTGATAGTACTTTCTGAAATGGGTTTGGCGAAATCGAAAGAGGCATTATCTAAAAGTCTTGACTCTACATTGTCTGATTTAAATAACACCTTGGATTCTTATCAAAAAATTTCTACAATTGTAGTTGTTAAAGAAGCATGGAGTGTTGAAAATGGTTGCCTTACACCAACACTTAAGGTAAAACGAAATATTGTAAATAAAAATTATCAAAATCACTTGGAAGGATGGCATGCCGCTTCTGAAACAATAGTTTTTGAGTAATACAAAACTACATTTTTATCAATTTTAAGGAATTCAAATCAAATTTTTCACAACCTACTTAAACTAAGAAACCGCTCATCATATGACAACAATTCTTGTACCAATCGGGGCATTCCTTTTTCTACTTCTAATTATTCATAATTGGATAATTAGTTCTGAGCCTCGTCTACCCTCAAATATTAATATTTTGATTCAAGAAATTATTGATGGTGATTTACCAGAGCTTTTGCCGGGTCAAAGTGGTTTAGCAAAAAATGGTAATATCAAAATTGCTTATGAAATTCTAGAAGGTCAAAATTGTAAGGATATAAACATATTGTTAATAAATGGACTTTCTCAGACTTTACTTGAATGGCCGTCATATTTTTATAACCCTCTTTTAGAAGCTGGCTATAGGGTAATTAGATATGACAACCGAGGTGTTGGAGAATCTGATTGGATGTTAAACTGGGGTGAAAATAATAAATATACATTGAATGAAATGGCAACTGACGGAATAGCTATTCTCAATCACCTAGAAATTGATAAAGCACATATTATTGGCTCTTCAATGGGAGGAATGATTTGTCAACAAATGGCTATCAATTTTCCTAATCGAATTTTATCACTTACATCAATCATGTCTACAGGATTTTATTTTGATAATAAACTAACTGATGTGCCAAAATCATTTGCTCTAAAAATACTAAAATTAATTTTTCGTCACAAAAAATCAATGGGTAAAATTGAAACGAAAATAAAATTTCAATATGCCATCCGTCAAATTTTAAAAGGAAAAGGAGATTATGAATTGGATACAAAAACCATATTACATCAGTTTTATTATGAAATAAAAAATCGAAATGGGTATAATTCAAAAGCTAATGATCAACATGGATATGCCATCAAAAAATCAGGTTCTAGATATGAAGAATTGAAAAAATTAAACGTCCCTTCCCTAATTATTCATGGAACTGACGACACCTTAATTTTAGTTAATCATGCAAAAAAATATGCACCAATGATTCCAAACTCTACTTCCTTAATTTTGGATGGAATGGGACACGATATTCCTGAAAAATATACACCATTGATTCTAGAATCCCTTTATTCTCTTTTTCAAAAAAACAAAAATCTAATGGCAAACTAAACATCTAAATCGATGACTTTTATTACTTGAAATTAATTAAATAAAAAAATTAATAATTTATCATAAATTACTAGTAATATTTTATTCATATAAAATATTATAAATGAAAAAAACGCATTAATAATAAAATGAAAAAATTTAAAAACAAAATAGCATTAGTTACAGGTGCAGCAACTGGAATCGGAAGAGCTACAGCATTTGCATTAGCCAAACAAGGAGCAAATGTAATAGTCACTGACACCAATGAAAAAGAGGGATTAGCAACTGTAAACCGAATTAAAAAAGAAGGAGGAAAAGCAAAATTTTTAGTATTAGATGTTTCCAAAAAAGAGGAAGTAGATAAGGTTATCAATGACATTTTCACTACAGAAGGTAATTTAGATTTAGCTGTAAATAATGCTGGAATTGGAGGAGTTCCAAATGCACTTCATGAAGTCGAATTTGAAGATTGGGAAAGCATGATCAATATCAATTTAACTGGAGTCTTTCTTTGTCTTCAAGCAGAAATAAAATGCATGTTGAAACAAGGCGGTGGTAGGATTGTAAATATTTCCTCCCTCGCAGGCTTAAATGGAATGCCTGGAGGAAGTTCCTATTCTGCAGCTAAGCATGGTGTAATTGGATTAACAAAATCCGTCGCAGTCGAATATGGAAAATTAAACATTAGAACAAATGCGGTATGCCCTGGCTTTATCCAAACACCTATTTTAAAAGGAATTCCACAATCTATGTTAGACCATAGTACAAAACGTGTTCCTATGAAAAGAATTGGTCAACCTGAAGAAGTAGCAAAAGCAATTGTTTGGTTACTAAGTGAAGATTCAACTTATGTTAATGGCCATTCCCTATTAATTGATGGTGGTTTTATGGCCTAAAAAATTTACTTTTTTTTATACTTAGGCACAGGCTATCTTAAAAAAGTATATCTTTCTATCAAGAAAAAATCTAAGTTTATCACATGAAAAAATTAATTTTATCGGCAGCTTTAACAGGAGCTGCAACTACACGTAGCCAATGTCCAGCCATTCCATATACTCCAAAAGAAATTGCAAAAGAAGGTAAAAGAGCTGTCGATGCTGGAGCAAGTATCTTGCACATTCACGCTAGAGAAGATAACGGAGTCCCTAGCTGGAGATTGGAAGTTTTCCAAGCCATCAAGGAGGAAGTACGTAACCTTTGCCCAAATGTAATCATCAACTTTTCAACTGGGGCTCTTGGTTTATCAAAAGAAGAAAGAATGAATCACATCGTTCCTACCGCTCCCGATATGGCAGCGTTCAATATGGGAAGTATGAATTATGCCATCTATTCCAAACGATCAAAACAATTTTACTTTGAAGGCGTTTTCGAAAATTCATTTGGCACGATGAAATATGTTGTCGAAAAAATGAATGAAGCAGGAACGGTTCCTGAAATGGAATGCTTTGATACAGGTCATATTCGCAATGTGGAACCACTTCGAGACATGGGCTTGATTCCTGATAATGCTGTTTACTCATTGGTCATGGGTGTAATGGGTGGAATTCCTGCGACAACTGAAAACCTAATTCATCAAATTAACCAAGTTCCTGAAGGTGCTCATTGGCAGACGATTGCGATCAGTCGCAAACAGTGGCAACTAGCTGCAGTGGCTTCTACAATGGGGGGAAGTTTTAGGGTTGGACTGGAAGACAATTTTTATTTACCAAATGGAAAAATGGCAAGATCAAATGGAGAGTGTGTAGAATGGGGCGTTAAATTAGCAGGGATGATGGGAAGAGATATTGCCACAATTGATGAAGCTAGAGAAATGCTAAAAATTCCATTTCGAGACTAAAATAATAGGAACACAGATATGAGAATTGGAGTATTATGAAAAAAACCATGCTAATCAGCTTAACTCCACCTAACCCGTGATCCCAACACACAAATAAAAAAGATGTACCAAAAAGATTTATTCAAAAACAAACACGTCCTCGTCACAGGAGGAAGAAGCGGAATCGGCTATGCCATAGCCAAACAATTTCTTCAACTTGGAGCTAGTGTAACAATAGCATCCCGTAAAAAAGATCCTTTAGAAAAAGCAGTAATTGAACTTTCTGCATTTGGTGAATGCAATGGCTATTCTTGTGATATTCGGAATGTAGAAGATATTGAGATCTTAGCGAATCATATCAAATCAGAGCATAGAAAATTAGATATTTTAATCAATAATGCTGGCGGACAATTCCCTGCTCCCGCTGAACTAATTTCCACAAATGGATGGTCTGCTGTAATCAATAATAATCTCAACGGAACATTTTTCGTTTCACAACAAATGGCAAAAACATTTTTTATCCCTCAGAGAAATGGAACGATAATAAATATTACGGCAAATATATTTCGAGGGTTCCCAGGTATGGCACACACAGGTGCAGCTCGAGCAGGTGTAGAAAATTTGACAAAAACTTTAAGCCAAGAATGGGCGGAATACAATATTAGAATCAATGCAATTGCACCAGGAACTATTGCCTCCTCAGGCCTTGATACCTATCCAGCACCACTGAAAAAATTCTTCACTCAGGCACAAGAAGAAAATTTAATGAATCGATTTGGAACGGTGGAGGATGTTGCAAATTCGGTTATGTTTTTGTCATCACCTTTGTCTTCTTATATCGGAGGCGTAACACTTTATGTAGATGGGATGGAACATCTGGCGGGAGATCGAATGGGGTTATATAATGTATTAAAGGGATTTATGAAATAGTAAAAGTACTTTAGAGTAAAAAGATAAATACAACATTAAAAATATTATTTTTAAATTCCTCTATTTGATAAAAAGATCGGAAATTGAATTAAAATAAATTTAAAAAAAACAAGGAATATATTTTTTTTTGATTTTCAACATAAATATTGTTCTGATATCAATAACTCTTCAAGTATAAAATTTAAGAAAGATAACCAAAATAATATTTCGAAAATTTATTGTAATGAAATCACTTTTGATAAAGCGCAATCACTTCATAAAACCATTTTTCGAATAAATTTAGAAGGCTAACAAAAATTTAAAATCATGACTCAAAATAACTTCACAGAATCTCATGAATTATTTCGTCAATCACTTCGAGCATTTATTGACAAAGAAGTTCATCCAAACATCGACCAATGGGAAGAAGACCGAAGAATCCCTCGGGACATTTGGAAAAAAATGGGCGATATGGGTTTTCTCGGACTCTCTTACCCTGAAGAATATGGTGGTTCAGGATTAGACTTTTTCTATGACGTTGTCTTCAACGAAGAATTGGGAAGAGTCAACTCTGGAGGATTTATCATCACCCAACAAGTGGTGCAATATATGTCTGGTCCTTATATTTTAAAATATGGTTCAGACGCATTAAAGAAAAAATATTTACCTGGATTAATTTCTGGAGATTTGATTTCATCTATCGGAATCACCGAACCAGGAGCAGGTTCAGATGCTCAAAATATCCAAACTCGTGCTGTCAAAGATGGCGACCATTACATCGTCAACGGTTCCAAAACTTTTATCACAAATGGAGTTTACGGAGACTTAATTGTAACTGTCGTCAAAACCAATCCTGACGCTGGAGCAGCTGGAGTAAGTCTTTTGGTCATTGATAGAAATGCAGAAGGTGTTTCTGCTCGAAAATTGAAAAAATTAGGTTGGCATTCTTCCGACACCGCTGAATTAAGTTTTGACAATGTGAAAGTTCCTGTGGAAAATTTGGTTGGAGATGAAGGAGCAGGTTTTTATTATTTGATGAATGGATTGCAATTGGAACGATTATGTTTTATTCCTTGCTCGGTTGTAGCGATGGAACAAGCTATTGAAAAATCATTGCAATATATGTCCGAGAGAACTGCTTTCGGACGACCAATTAATAAATTTCAAGTATTACGCCACCGTATTGCGCAGTTAGCCTCTGAAGTCGAAGCGATGAAAGCGTTCAGTTATCATTGTTGTGAATTATATGCCAAAGGAATTTATGATGTGAAAAAATGTTCAATGGCAAAATTGATTTGCACCGAACTCAATGAAAAAGTAGCCACGCAATGTTTACAATTTTATGGAGGCTATGGATTCATGGAAGACTACCCGATGGCTCGAATGTATCGAGATTGCCGAGTCGGAACAATTGGCGGAGGCTCATCAGAAATCATGCGAGAAATTATTGGTAAAATAGTGATCGACTCTTTAGATTACAAAAAAGCAGAGTCGGTTTATAACTCTTCTATGGAAAATTCCAAAGTGAGTTTTTTCAAAGAAGAACATCATTTATTCCGTCAGTCACTCCGTGATTTTTTAAAAAAGGAAGTTATCCCTTTTGTCGACCAATGGGAAAAAGATGGAGAAATACCAAAAGAGGTTTATGAAAAAATGGGTGCAATGGGTTATCTAGGTTTGGCATTACCAGAGGAATATGGTGGATCAAATTCTGACATTTGGTACTCCGTAGTTTTGCATGAGGAAATGGCAAAAGTAAATTCAGGTGGATTTGCGGCAGGTGTAGGAGCGCACTTTTTCTTAGCTATGACGCATATAAATGGTGAAGGAAATCACGAACAAAAATTAAAATATTTAATCCCTGGTTGTGATGGTACTCTAACTGGTTGCATGGCGGTTACCGAACCTTTCGGTGGCTCGGATGTAAAAGCACTTCGTACTACTGCTGTTCGAGATGGTGACGAATTTGTTATCAATGGCTCTAAGACATTTATCACTAGTGGAGTGAATAGTGATTACATCGTTGCCGCTTGTAAAACTGATCAAGAACAAGGTGCGAAAGGTGTGAGTATGATTATCATCGAGCGAGAAAGAAAAGGTGTCAGCTCTACCAAATTAGAGAAGTTGGGATGGCATGCTTCTGACACAGGAGAGATTGCATTTGACAATGTTCGGGTTCCCGTAAGTAACTTGTTAGGTGCCGAAAACGCTGGGTTTTTCTATATCATGCAGCATTTCGTTTCTGAAAGATTAGCCATGGCAATTGGTGCAGTTTCAACTTCCGAACATGCCCTAGAAGTAACATTAAAGTACATGAATGAACGAGAAGCTTTTGGAAAAAAGATCAATCGCTTCCAAGTTTTAAGACATACGATAGCACAACTAGCTTCTGAAATTGAAAGTAGAAAACAATTCGTTTACTCACTTTATAATCGTTTTGAAAAAGGAGAATATTTAGTTAAAGAAGCTTCCATGGCGAAGTTGGTTTGCACCCAATTGGCGGACAAAGTAACTTTTGAATGTTTGCAAATGTTTGGTGGCTATGGCTATATGGAAGACTACCCTATCGCAAGAATGTGGCGAGATGCTAGGCTTGGACAAATTGGTGGTGGAACTTCACAGATTCTTTGTGAGATTATTTCGAAGATGATGATTGAAGGGAAAGGGTACTCTACTCCGATGACGGAATCTAAAAAACAAGAGGCATAAAAGTTCTGAATTTTGATAAATATTAAATCGATCAATGAGAATTATTCTAATATTGTTTTTTACATCTATATATTTTATTGGCTCTTCACAAGAAGTATTTTCTCCTAATGAAAAAAATGGAAAATGGGGATATATTTCGTCAACCTCAAATAAGGTAATAATTCCACATCAATTTGATCTCGCTAAAAAGTTTAAAAAAAATGGTTTTGCCGAGGTAAAAAAAATAGCTCATGGGGATTAATTAATAGGCAAGGAAAAATAATTATTCCTTTAAATTATAGTTCAATTGAAAGATCTAATTTTTTTCCTAGATCAGGATACTGGGTAGAGTTAAATGGAAAATTCGGAATGATAGATATCAATGGCAATAGCTTAATGCCAATGATATTTCCTGAACCTCCAATATACTTCAATAGAGGAATATTTTATTTCCAAAATAAAAATCCATTAACAATAACAGGAGAATCATTCTTTCCGGATGGTTTAAAATATAAGAATCCCATATTTGAAGAATTTTTCATTACTCAAAATAATGGTAAACTCGGCATAACAAACATTTTGAAAAATGAAATAATTATCCCACATGAATATGAAAGAATAGAACCTGTTTCTTCTTGTAATTTAGACTATTTGAAAGTCTGGAAAGATAAAAAATTCGGGTTAATTGACATTAGCAATAAAATTATCATCCCCATAGAATTCGCCAACCTTTATGCAAGTCCAAGTTATAACTTAGCAGCTGTATTGAAAGACAGAAAGTGGGCATTAATGAACCTTGAAGGTGAATATTATTCATCTTTCAAGATTGATAGAGTTCAAGAAAATCTAGGTAAAGAACCTTTTCCAATAAGTAAAAATGGAAAATGGGGTTTCGTTGACAGAAAGGGGAAAACTGTAATCCCGTTTAAGTACGATTGGGCAAGTGGATTTGGAAATATTGATAAGCAAGGAGGTAGAATCATTCAAGGAGAGTATAAAGATCCTTGTATGAATTTATCTCAAACAGTTCAAGCACACCTATTAACTTTTGTTGGATTAGATGGAAATCGTTACGTTATGAATTTAGATGAGGAACTTTTTAGAAATGATTACCACGCCATCAATTTAGAATTTGAATATGGATTAAAAACATTTAAAGATATAAATGGCAGAACAGGAATCAAAAATAAAAAAAATGAACTTGTCCTTCCGGCGAAATATGGTATTAAAAATTTACGTAATGGATTTATTTATCTTTCTACCAATAACAAACCAGGTTTCTTTTTTCCTAATAATAACAAAGTCCTATTTTTCGATGATATAGAACGCTATACTGGTGATTCTACAAATACAAGATGGGTGAAAATTAATGAAAATATCAGAATAATAAATAATGATGGTGACTTTGTCTCTTCTGAAATTTATGATAGAGCAGGAGTCCTGAAGGAGGGATTCAGACCAGTTACTAAAAATGGAAAAGTTGGTTTTTTAAACGATGATGGAATAGAAATAATCCCTCTAAAATATAATCAAGATTTAACGCTTGTCAATTCCTCATTTATTGAAAATGGAATTTTAATAGTTTACCTAAATGGGAAATACGGTTTTATAGATGCTAATGGGAAACAACTCAAACCATTTGAGTATGATGCAATTCCTTATTTTAAACATGGAATTGCTATTGTATTCAAAGATGGAAAATGGGGAAAAATAAATTTTAGAAAGTAAAAATACAAGCTACTAATACATTTATCCAATAATTTCTCTTCAAGGAAAATATTCTAAAAGGATTCCTCGCCATTTTTGTAATTACTTTGTTATACTTATTTAGTTGTATCTGTCGCTATCAATCTAATTACCCACTCTCCCTTAAACAAATAGATGTTTCTGAAAACCAAAGTCCTACAAAACAACATTAAGTACTTAATTGATAAATTATTAAATTCTAAAAACTTAAACTTCTTTAATTAAATTCACTCTTAAATTAAAGAAATTGCAAAATCAAATTTAAAATAAAACTATTAAGAAATTAGGAACATTTTCAACCAGCATAGCCGTTAAAGATATTCATGCTTCCAAAGAATTTTATGAACATCTAGGCTTCGTCGTTTTTGGAGGAGATATCGAAAAAAATTATCTCATTATGAAAAACGAAAAAACACTTATTGGATTATTTCAAGGAATGTTTGAAAATAATATCCTCACTTTTAACCCAGGTTGGAATGAAAATGGTAAAACTCTTGGCTCATATAATGATGTCCGAGAAATTCAAAAACATTTGAAAAGTAAAGGAATCAAAATAGAAAATGAAGCAGATGAATCGACTAGTGGACCAGCAAGTTTTGTAGTTATGGATCCTGATGGAAATGCAATTTTAATAGATCAACATACATAATTTTTAAAAATAAAAGATGAAAAAATTAGAAGGACAATTAGCCATTATCACAGGTGGAGCACGAGGAATCGGAGCTGGAATCTGTAAAGTATTTTGCGAAGCTGGAGCTACTGTTGCGCTCTGGGATGTTTTGGATGGACAAGAAACTGTCGATGAATTGACCAAAGATGGGCATAATATTTTTTACCAAAAGGTAGATATCACATCCAAAGAATCAGTTGATAATGCAGTTGCAGAAATCAAAGAAAAGCATGGTCATATCGAAATCCTAATTAACAATGCTGGGATTATCAAAGACCGTTCTTTTATGAAAATGTCGGAAAATGAATGGAACGCAGTAATGAATGTCAACATTAATGGTTTGTATGTTACTTGCAAATCTGTCATCCCTCACATGATTGAGGGAGGCTACGGACGTATCGTTTGTGCCTCATCTATCAACTCTGTTTTTGGCGCTTTTGGTCAAACAAATTACTCGGCCTCAAAAGCCGCAACCTCAGGTTTTGTTCGATCACTTTGCAAAGAAGTGGGAAAGTATGGAATCACCGTTAATGCTGTGGCTCCAGGTTTTATCAAAACAGCAATGACCGAATCAATGCCTGAAGCAGTAGTTGCTGCCGGTATAGCACAGATTCCAGTTAAACGAATTGGCACTCCTGAAGATATGGGACATTGTTATTTATTTTTAGCATCAAAAGAAGCAGGTTTTGTAAGTGGTATAACACTTCATGCCAATGGTGGATCGCTTCCACTTTAATGACCTACTCGTGGCACAAACATAATTGTGTCACGAGTATTTGAAAACAAAAAATGAAAATTCAAGAACAACTCTTCAAAATAAAAACAGAAGGAGATGAATTCATCGCACTTTGGAAAATTGCATCAACGAAAAGTGAGGCTTCCAAAAACATCTTTCTCAACCATGGTACATTTTCTGATCGAAAAATCTGTCTAAGTATTTCCCAATATCTTGCTGAAAGAGGATACAATTGTTGGATTATGGAGTGGCGAAATCATGGCTTTAGTTCTCCATCCAATAAAAAAATCAATTTTGAAAATATAGGTATAGACGACTACCCCATCGTATTAGAATATCTATTTAATACATTAAAAATCAAAAGTTTAGATAGTGTTATGCATAGTGGTGGTGGAATATGCCTTACTATATTTTTAGCTACATATCCTGAGTATGTTCCAAAATTCAATAGAGTCGTCTTTTTTGGAAGCCAAGCTTTTGGAGCAGCTTATAACCCCAAAAATTACGTAAAAACTTTATTGGGAAAATCGTTAAGTGCCCTACTAGGGTATACCCCAGCTAAGTCATTTGGTAGACCGCATAATGAAAATCATTTTTTTATGAAGCAGTGGTATGAGTGGAACTTGACTAAAAAATTCATTGGTATGAATGGAATTGATTACGAAAAGGAAATGCCAAAAATAACAATTCCAATTCTTTCCATTTGCGGAAAAGGAGATAATTATATTGCACCAAAAAAAGGTTGTGAATTATATTTAAACGCATTCCAAAATCCAAAAAACAAATTACTTTTTTGTTCCTTGGAAAATGGTTTTAAGGAAGACTACAACCATAGTAGGCTCTTACAATCAAGAAATTCTAGAGCGGAAATTTGGCCTATTGTAACAGATTGGTTAAAACAAAAATAATATTGCCAAAATGTAATTCTGATGTTATTTTTTTATTTTTATTACTTTAATGACTATTTGTTTTAGAAAAAAGGCTTAACAGCTCTCCAATTTCTTTTGCTAAATAATTGTAAAAATAACAGCGACATACATTCCTAATCATTTAATGCTAAATCCAAATATAAATTTGTTTGAACTGATTAAACTGACTGTCATTGAGATGTTTTTTCTTTCCACTTTCCTATCAGATAAAAATATTTTACTTCATGGACTCTATCCATTAATACTTTTACATTTTATCTAATAATTGCTCAAACTCAAATCTCATTTCCACTATTGATTTAATATCATCATCTTGTGTTTCATTGACAAATGAAATAAATTCAATCGAATCAATATAGTCAATCTTGTCTGCCTCTCCGATTATACTATTTACCACGAAATCTGAAGCTGATCTTTTATCATCCTCGTCTAAGAAATCAATATTCTCAGCATATATTAAAATTCGAATTTTAAAGTTTGGAGTCATTCGAAATAAGTATTCCCAATCAGCTATATTAATTCTTTGTTTAACCATAAAAGAATCATACATCTCTAAAACATAATCCCAATCTCGAGCTGGCTTTGCAGCAAAAAATTCCCAGTCTTTTAGATTAGGAGCTTCCCCAATAATCGCTTGGGAGCGTCTTAACATATTTGCATTTCCATTTGGGGAGATAGTCAAAGTATGCGGTTTACTTTTTCCCTCTCCTATTTCCCAAGAAAATACACCGAACTGTAAAATTTGATTATCTAACATTTCTCTTGCCAAATGAGGATCAGTGATAATGCGAAATTTTTCCTCATTCGCTACAAACCAATTCCAAAATTCGTCTATCTTATTTTTTAATTGAGCCGAAGTCATTATTTTATTTTTTACAAAAAAAACTAAAATTTACAAATTGTCCTATTCATATCTTTCAAAGATCTCACATTCTATTCGGAGTTTAGTATTTTTGATCATAAATTATAGCAAACTATTCCATTAAAAATAACTCAACGATGAAAAATCTAATTTTACTCTCCTTTTTCCTCTCATTATCTATCAATATTTACAGCCAAGACACTTTTTCCATCATCGCAGTTGATAGTATTACTGGCGAGGTTGGTGCAGCTGGAGCCACCTGTGTCGATGGTATCGCCCAATGGGGTGGCATTCAATTACTCAATAAAATAATTCCAGGAAAAGGTGGAGTAAATGCACAAGCTTGGATATGTCTTAATCCTCATATCAATCTAGATAATGCTATTACTCAAATGGAAAGTGAACTTTCTCCGCAAGAAATTATTGATTGGCTTATTTTGAATGATGCTTGTAACTCCCAAAATTTCAATCCTGAATATCGACAATATGGAGTGGTTGATTTTGATGATAATGGACACCCTAGAACCGCAGCTTTCACTGGATCTAATGCAGATAACTTTAAAGGACATCGAACAGGTGCTGATTACTCCATTCAAGGAAATATTTTACTTGGAGCTGAGGTCTTGGATGGAATGGAAAATGGTTTTAACAATACAAATGGATCTTTGGCTCAAAAACTAATGGGAGCTATGCAAGGGGCTAATATGCCAGGAGCAGATCAACGATGCTTGGCACGAGGAACATCTTCCACCTCTGCTTTTTTAAGAATTTTTAAACCAAGTGACGACCTAAATGATCCTTATTTAGAGCTAAGCATTTTAGAAATGCCATTTGGAGAGGAACCTATTGATTCTCTTCAAAGTTTATTTTCAACATGGGAAAATACCACCTCGACTGAATCAATTTTAGGTGAAAATAAAATTAGAATTAATCTCTTTCCGAATCCTGTAAATAACTCATTACAAATTTCATTGAAAATTGATGCCCAACTTGATCTTTCATTATACATTTTTAATGCCACCAGTGAAATAATGATGGAAAAGAACATTTCTATTTATAAAAATTGGAATGATCAAATTAATATAAAAAATTTTCCAAATGGACTATATTATTTGAAAGTTGAATCAAAGAATGGTGAATCAAAAACTATAAAATTCATAAAGAACTAAATCATAATAATTAACATTTATAATTTAAAACCGAATCTATAGCATGAACTATACTAAAGAGGATTTAATTTTATGTCACGAAAAAATTAAACCATATATTCATCGCACACCTATCCTTACTTCGCAAGCATTGAATGAAATTTCACAAACAAGAATTTATTTCAAATGTGAAAATTTTCAACGGATGGGAGCATTCAAAATGCGAGGTGCTGCTCATGCCATTTTAAACTTATCTGAAGATCAAAAAACGAACGGTGTAGTTACTCATTCATCAGGAAACTTTGCTCAAGCAGTTGCACTAAGTGCTAAAATGCAAGGAATCAAAGCCTACATTGTCATGCCATCAAATGCACCTCAGGTAAAAAAGGATGCCGTCCGAGGTTATGGAGGAATAATAACGGAATGTGAACCAAATATAGATGTTCGCCAAGCTACAACTGATAAAATATCAGAAGAAACTGGAGCCTCAAAATTGCACCCTTCCAACCAGGTAGATGTGATTTTAGGTCAAGGAACTGCTGCCATAGAACTATTAGAGGATCATCCAGATTTAAATGTGATTATGACACCCATTGGTGGCGGTGGCTTAATTGCTGGAACCGCACTTGCCTCTAATTTTTTCGGAAAAAATTGTAAAACCGTTGGTGGAGAACCATTCCAAGCTGATGATGCTTATCGTTCCCTCCTATCTGGAAAAATCGAACTCAATAAAACTGCAAATACCGTTGCCGATGGGTTAAGGACTATTTTAGGAAATCATAATTTTCCAATTATCCAGAAGCATGTTGACCGTATCGTTAGAGTGGAGGAAAATGAAATAATTACAGCTATGCGATTAATCTGGGAGCGTATGAAAATAATTATCGAACCTTCTTGCGCTGTTCCTTTTGCAGCTTTATTAAGAGAAAAGGAAAAATTCACAGGACAAAAAGTAGGGATTATTCTTTCAGGCGGAAATGTTGATCTAGGAAACTTACCATTCTAATTTTTTCTAAATCTCATACAATTCAACTAGCAGATCATCAGGATCAGAAAAAAAACCGTGTTTTAGTGTACTAATGAACACGAATAATTTCAGAACTAATTCCTTTTTTAGCTGATTGATTGATCGTTAATTCCATTTTTTTCACTTGAAAAGTAAGATGTCTTTAACCTGGAACCTCTAGTGTTGAAATTCTCCTAGACGGATTTGAAAATGAAAAAAACGAGATGCAATAGACTCCATTTAGCGATAAATCTAACTTATAAGAATCTTGTTTTACTCTATTCTAATAATACCTAAACTCAAAATATTGTTTTAAATATTTGTAATATTTTTGGTAATCTGTGCAAATGGTTGTGATATGATAATTTTTTTTTAGCATTGTTCAACTCAAAAAAATTAATAATTACAATTATACTTTAGTTCCTTATCATTTTTATGTAATTGAAAAAGATGGATTCAAAAATTCTTGAACCCATCTTTTTCAATTACATCTCAAACATCATATTTACTCAATTCCAAACTCTCAATTAGTCGAATTAACTTTTTCGCATAATGTGGATCAGTAGCGTATCCTGCTTGTTTCAAACCCACTGCCCAATTTTTATAATCTGTCTTTCCCAAAGTCAATAAATGCTTATACCTCCCCTTTTGGAGAAAAAGAGAATGTGCTCTAAAACTTTCCCACGCTGATGGATATGTTCTAAAAAAATCTTTGTGATGATCATCAGAGAAATTTTTACAATGTCCCTTCTTACATTTTTTGGAAAAACATTTTATCCCAAAATGATTATTAGCTTCTTTAGCCAAAGGGCTTTTACCCGCGGAACTTTCGAGTAAACCCTGTGCCAAAGTGATACTTGCAGGAATTCCAAATTGTTCCATTTCTGACCTCGCTACATCAGAAAATCTCTCAATATAAATGAATTGTTGAGAGTTTGGTTTAACTGGAATATCAAAATTTAAGTGGCTGGAGTTTCCTTTTTGACTAATTACTTCTTTCTCACCTAAAAAACCTCCTACCCTATTGGGAATCTCAGAAATTGAAAATCTATTTCCCGTCTCAAATTGAAATTGAACATGAAAATCTTTTATCCACAAAAAAAAAACAAAGAGAAAAAAATAACCAAACCTCCATTTAAAAGGCTCCATTAATAGCCATAGGTGTTGCACCTTCGCCTTTGCTAGGCGTTGCATTTTTTGTAACATAATTAGAATAGTTTTATAGTTTAGAAAATAGTTTTAATCCGAAATGGCTAATTAATTCCACTAGCATAGCAACTAATTGATATTCAATAAGTAAAAAACATAAAAAATGAATTGGTAATCTTTGAGTAGTTACTAACGAATAGTTTTTCTCAAACTTGGAAGAAGTCTTGATTTTTTCTTAATCTAAATTATAACAAATTTTTTAATTAAAAAAATGACTTTTCTCAAAAAATAGATAAATTCTAATTTAAAGAAACAAGAAAAATACTTAACTAATTGAATATGAGTATTTTAAGTTTATATATTACCTTTAATGTAATTGTATTGTTATAAAAATAATTTTATACTACTTTTTTTTAAGAAGAAACTTTTGAAGTTTTGATAATTTATCGGTATTTATCAAATCAATTTCCATTTCCAATAGTTTTATCCAAAGATTTTCATCTTCAGGAGTAGCCCAAAGTCTCGCCTTTTTTCCCTGATCATGTATTCTCCTAATAAAGCTAGATATTCTTAATAAAGCAGCAGCATCAACCTGACTATAATCCTCAACTTGTGCAACTTTCCCTGCATTCTCACTAATAAAAGGCATCAAATACGATGGGTAATTTTTTTCCAAATCACTTAGCCGACCATCTAAAGTCATCAATTGCAAACTATCTTGTTGTAAAGCTTCAAAAGGTCGATCACCTGATAAAATCACCGTCACCTTTCCTTCATGAAATTTACCTTTTTCATAATAATTCAACATTTCCCGAAAAGGAAAAAGTAAATCTCGAAGTTCTCGATAAGTTTGATTTGGGTAACTTTTTATATCAATCCATAAGTAAAAAACACCTTCATAATCTTTATAAATTTCTTTACCACATCTTTTCCATCGTCGCCAAAGTGGTTTTAAATATTGTCGATTAAGCGGTTTTAATCTTGGAAAAGACCTATTAGGCATGTCATGTCCAACTACCAATTTTCCATAAATATATAATACATCAGCTTCCACGCTTGTAAATCCATGTCGCAAAGCATCCTTCAAAGGTTTGTTACGAAAATAGTCATTATGAGAATGGGCTTGGGGTAATGGAGTTATTTGTGCATTCAATGAAACAGCAGCAGCAATCCATAAGATGGACAGAGAAAGAATAATTTTTGAATAAAGAAATGTAATATTTAGCATTTATGAAAAATTGTTTTTTAACAAGGACATTTATTTAGTTTTAGAATAATACCTCAATCGATATCCGTAATTTGGACCAATTGACCATCGGTGATTTTTAATAAGTCACTTGGATTCAACTTAACTAAAATTCCTCTAATTCCAGCATTGATATAAATATTATTAAATTCCAACGTAGATTGATCTATGAATACTGGATAATTTTTTTTCATTCCAATAGGTGAACATCCACCACGGATATAACCGGTCAAATTCAATAATTCTTTTACCTGTATCAAAGCAATTTTCTTGTTTCCTGATACCTTGGCTAATGATTTTAAATTCAAGGTTTGATTACCATTGATTACTGCTATCAAAACCCCGTTTTTGTCCCCTCTTGCTACTAATGTCTTAAAAACATTATCTGCTATAAAGAAATTATCTCCTGCCATTTTTTTAACCGATAAATTCTCTTCGTTGTATTCGTATTCCACAGTTTCATAGATTATTTTTCTTTGGTCAAGTAACCTAAGTGCGTTGGTTTTTTTCATGAAAAAAAATAATGTTTAAAAAATACTAAAAATGAAAATTACAAAATCTTAAATTAGTTTTCTACTCCTGTCATTTTTTTCCTAGCTTTAAAGATTACTAACCTAATTTATTAAATCCTATCAAAATGCTAAA
Source organism: Saprospiraceae bacterium (assembly GCA_029251525.1). Taxonomy (GTDB): domain Bacteria; phylum Bacteroidota; class Bacteroidia; order Chitinophagales; family Saprospiraceae; genus CAJQQY01. The sequence continues at coordinate 43,229 of JAQXDE010000036.1, forward strand.
CAAAATTTTGAAATTAATTGGTATCATAATTTTATTACTTTTTGTTATTGCTGTTTTCAACTATGAAAAAATAAATAAACTCCGAAAGGTTGTAAGTCTTTTTGAGAAAGAGAATATTGTTGAAAACTTTCTTCATATGGAAGACATAAATGAGACTTCTAACTTAATAAAATCCCCCTCTCCTACTCGATTGCCAGTAAACCTTACTCATCAACTTCCTATTGATTTTTCAAGTAACGGAAAGACCATCGATGTACAAGACTTTATAGATCATTCTATGACAACCGGGTTAATGATTATTCATAAAGACACTATTATTCTTGAAAACTATACTCGAGGCTTAACTCCTGAAACAACTCATATTTCATGGTCTATGGCAAAATCATTTATTTCTGGAATGATCGGAATTGCAATTGAAGAGGGAAAAATCAAAAGTATTCAAGATCAAATTACCGATTATTTACCCCAGTTTAAAGGGACTGGATACGAAGGAGTCACTATTAAGAATGCTTTAGAGATGAGTTCTGGAGTAGGATTCAATGAGGATTACTCTGATTTTAATTCTGACATTAATCGTTTTGGAAGATACTTTGCCTTAGGCCAATCTTTTGAAAAATTTGCCTTAAGTCTTAAAAATACTCGAAAGCCTGGTACCTTCAACCATTATGTTAGCATTGATACTCAGGTTCTTGGTATGGTCTTAAAAAAGGCAACAGGGAAATCAATTACTCAATTTATGCAAAATAAAATCTGGAACCCGATAGGAATGGAAGATGATGCTCAATGGATAATTGATGAGGATGGAATGGAACTGGCACTAGGTGGACTGAATGCAACATTGCGGGATTATGGAAAATACGGACTATTATATTTGCACGAAGGAAATTGGTTTGGTAATCAAATAATTTCACAAAATTGGGTCAAACAATCAATAACTATGGATGGACCTCATTTGCAACCTGGAATCAATCAATTTTCGAGTAATGATTTAGGCTATGGACTTCAATGGTGGATCCCACAAGAAGCTGATGGAGCATTCCTGGCGTCAGGAATTTATAATCAACATATATATATACAACCAAATCGAGACTTAGTAATTGTCAAATTATCTGGTAACTACCATTTTAAAACAAATAAAGATCTAGAGAAAAGTCAACATATTGACTTTTTTAAAAGCATAGTAGAACAGTTTCCAAAAAATATAATTGCAAATAAGACTGTTGAATAAACATAAAGAAAATATAATGAGTAATATAAGATTTCTACTTTCTGGTTTGCTTGCTTGCTTGCTATTTAATGGTTGTATGAAAGACAATGCAACTGAGTATGTCGTCGATGCTGACTTTGAAGAGTATGTGCAAAGGTTTATTATTGAAGCAGCAGCTAGAGGAATGGAAATTGATTTTAGTGACACAGGTTTATTAATTGAATATTCAGATAGAATTGTAGATGGTGCTAGCGGATATTGTTATTTAGGTGAACATCATATCGTTATAGATAAAGCAGAATGGACTGCATTAACTGATACTCAAAAAGAGTATTTAATTTTCCATGAGCTTGGGCATTGTGAGTTAAATCGACGACATAAAAATGACCAATTTGATAATTTACTTTGGAAAAGCCTAATGCGAGGAGATCCGTTAATTGGAACTCAACTTAACATTCCAGTTCCCTACCATGGCTTTCGAAAAAACTACTATCGAAATGAATTATTCAATGAATACATTACTGCTCCTGTTTGGAGTAATCCGTCATTTGCCATCGATGATATTTTTCAATCTGATAAAGAATTAATTATCGAGCGCCAAAATACTCCTAGAGTTTTTGAGGCGCCTACCGAGGTTGGTGAAAATTTTGAAATGGAATTTCAGATCAATGGACTTAACAGTGTCCCCTTTATTACTGAATTAACATGGGGAACAGGCTCCCAGGGTTTCTTTGTCCGAATTTATCGTAATTTTGGTACTTATATAGGTGCTTTGGAAAATGGAAAGGACCAACAAATATTTTATCATCCTACTAAAGATAATTTAAATAAAATCACTGTTAGACAGAGAGATGGTATGACTCAATTATTTTTTGATAATAATTTAATTTATCATTTTGATGAATTACCTTTCAATCTTACCAATATCAAATTGGAAGCTAAAGACGGTACCGGAGCCTTAGTATCTAGTTTTTCCGTTGAGAGTTTTAACTTAAATAAAATACTATAAAAAAATCTTGGCTTTTTAAATTATCACATTTTTTCAATTTTTTAATCTGGCTTTTATACCTTATAATATAGATTTATTTGAACCAAGCCAAATAGAACTAAAATAGTGATAAGATAGTTTGGGTATATTTGACTTCAAATATTCTATTCTTTACCATACTTGCCAATAATATAGCAAACCCATCAATTCTTTTTTCCAATACCTAAAACTCATAAATCCTTTCCTAAATGATATATATAATCCCTTTTACTGCTTTTGAAAACCTCCTCCACTCCTACCCTACTCTGATCTAGTATTTCAAAAAAATACTTTTAATCAAAATTCCTATTTAATTTTTCTTTTGGATACTTTGATAAGTCAAATCCGTTTTCAATCCGGACTCAATAGATCTAAACTGAAATCCTAATCCTCCTCTAAAATGCGTAAAATTCTACCGTAACTGAATCAGTATTTATTGATACAAATCCTTAAAATTACCTTCATCAAATTTATAAGAAAGAGTTATTTTCAAAAATTCCATTGTATTCATCAATGATATGCTTGAGATCCTTTAATATTGGCATAAGGTTATTATCGATCACATATTAAATATTACAACTTTTCTATAAGCAATTTAAATTCTTTTCCAACTTATTAAAATTACTATTTCAATAAGTAATTCAGTTATTGAAAAATTATAAAATTTGAAAATTTGAAAATTCACATAACTAAGTTTGTTAGCTAATTAAAATGAATAAGTGTTAGCTTTTTCTGATAATTATATTGTAGCTGATTTGGATGATAGCTTCTTGAATATTTAGTTATTGTCGTTGCTATTGATTTGATAGCCCTTAGAATTATCAAAGTGAATGAATTATGAAAGAAATACTAAACGAGAGTTGAACTTTAATAAATATGTATAATGGCCAGAAAACATATTACTGTAATTATTACAGAAAAAACATTAATATTCCTGTATAAATAATGATTATTCTGTATAAATACAGCAAATCATATTTCTCAAAATAAAGTTAAGATTGATATTCAAGCTCTTCACCGTTTAAAATCGATTAGATTAAAATTATTGCCCAACTTTTATTACCCACTAATTTTCCTTAACCATATACGGCCAAGGTCTGAGCTAATTTATATTTAATTAAGTTCAACAAATCCTGATTCAATCACTAATTACCTAATCTAGTTTTTAAGATATATTATCTAACCCATTTCTGCGATATTAATTTAGCATTCTAATCAAATGATATGTGTTAATGCAATATTACTATTACAATACAGAAAAGTACAGAAAAGTACAGAAAAGTATTTTAATTCTGGTTCTCATCACAATCTGCATTTAATTTATTAACTACCCTAAAATTATTAATATTGATATTTAACTATTAAAAATTTTATAAGATTATTACATCTTACTCTTTTCTGACCTCTTCAAATAAAAAATAGCACTTATTAATTATCGAAATAATACCGCGTCTCATATAATTGAATAAATTACTCAAATATTTAGCAATCAATAATCGATTAAAAAGGAATTACTCCATCAATAATTAATCTAGAAATCTAAAAGTTAAGATTCTCTATACTTTCATTCTAGTTTAAAAGTTGTTAAACTTAATATTTATGTAATATTTACAGAAATATACAGCAAAAAATGTAATAAGACAATATTTATACAGATATATACAGCAATATTCTGTAAATCAATTTTATAGTCTCAGCAAGTAGCTATATTCGCCAAATTGTTTCATTCTAAAATATAAATTATAATATGATTATTGCGGTTACAAATTTGAAAGGTGGCGTAGGAAAAACCACCATCGCCACCAATCTTGCAGTAAGTTTTGCTCACAGAGATTATGATGTTTGCATAGTTGATACTGATTTAGGACAACAATCCTCTATGGAATGGTCAGGAAACAGAAGCGAAGAAAGGCTTAGAATTCCAGTTTTTGGGGTGAGTATCAAACAACTCAATAAAGAAGTAGAAGGATTACAAGAGAAATTCGATATAGTCATTATTGACGGAACTCCACAATTATCTGAGTTAGCCGATAGAACAATCTTAGCTAGCGATTATTTAGTTATTCCACTAATGCCTAGTATTTATGATTTTAGAGGCTTTGAGAACTTCCTTGAACGGTTTGAGCAAATTCGAAGTTTAAAAGAAGCCAGCGGTGGCATTGTTAAAGCGCTTGTTATTTTGAATCGAGTGGTATCTAAAACTAACGTAAGTAAAGAAATCAAAGAAGCTGTTAAAGAATATGAAGTTACGCTGCTAAAATCAAATATAAACAATCGAGTTGCCTATGCAGATTCCGCAACTGATGGTCTTGGTGTAATAGAATATAAAGATTCAAAAGCTAAGAAGGAAATAAATAAATTAACTGATGAGCTCGAAAAAATACTTAGCTAGAATACTGAAAAAAGTATAATATTGCTGTAATATTTACAGAAAACATTTATTTTTACAGCGAATTACTGTAATTTTACAGCACATTTACTCAAAGAAAATAATCAAATTATGCCAATCAAAAAGAAAATCACCTCTAACAAAGTTAATAAAATAATGGATGCTGCTTCCCAAGAGAAAGCATTAGAGTTATTACAAAAAAAAGATAAAAAGAAAAACGTCCAAAGAGTTACTGTTGACTTCCCACAATATCTCTATGAAAAAATGAAATTAGAAACGGAAGATACTGGACAAACTTTGAAAGGCTTTATTGTTGGTTTGGTAAGAGAACATTTCACACGGAAGGAAGGTTAGCTTTAAACGTTTCTTAGCATCTCACATTTATTTATTCCTTTATAAATTTAAAACCAAAAGCCCAAGAAAACTTAAAAAGTTTTCTTGGGCTTTTGGTTTTATTATAACCTAGAGTCATTCTCGTTACTTCTTGAGAAAGGTTAAGTTTGCTTCATTTTACTGTTTTAGAGCCATTTAAGGCACTTTATTCAACTTTACACAGATTATCCCTTTTTTATATATAAACGCCTTAGAATCGTCTCTAATCTATTTTTAAAACGCTTCATTTCACATTTCCATAATCTCCCTCCTGATTTAAGACAAAAACCATTTCAGAGTGGTCAGCAATCCTGATAAAACCATAAACAGCATATTGCTGTAAATATCATGCATATCTATGCTTTAAAATTGATATTACTGCATAAGCACAGTATTAATACAGCAATATTACATATTTATGAAAATTAGAAAAGTAGAGTTCCAATTTTGAATGCAGCATAAAATCTGAAAATTTAATGGTAATCGAAATAGAGGATTGGTAATATCTTATTTTTGAACCAGATTTAATCATCGTTAGGTAGCCACATCATTAAAATTAAAAACCAATAATAATCAGTTTTCTTTTTTTACGAATAAAATTTACTTTAAATATGCTGTACTTTACTGTAAAAATACAGCAATATATATAAGTGAGCTCACATACAGCCTACTCAGTTTTTAACGAATGTAAACCGATTCTGCGAGAATATTTACAACTTTTCAAAGGGAAAGTTTTGTACTTTTTCTAATTTGAATAGGGGAGGAGGTAGGTTTTAAGTTAAGAAGGATCAAGAAGAATAAAAAACCTTACAGTAAAAACACAGCATATTGCATTATAATGATCTTCTTAATAATCGTGACTCATCTAAAATACCGCCCGTTGAATTAAATTATTAATTCCCAATTATTTAATATTGACAATATCTTAATCTGTAATTCTAATCGTTTTATAGTAAATCAACACACTTATTAGTATAAATTCATGGAAGACCAAACAATACAATTTACAGCAACTAATGAAGTTTGAAATCCTTTTCATCTATTTAAATATTTTAATATACATGCTTTAACGTCATATTTAGCGTTTCTAGCGTTAAATATGATGATCATGATTAGTAATCCCAGGTACCATAAAATTATTTCATAAAACGTATGTTAGACCGTAGATTGAGTTCAACTTAAAAAATAAGAAATTAAAAAGGTCTTAATTTACTGTTTAAGACTTTTAAAGTTTTTTTAATTCCTTTAATATTATTTGTAAGAACTAATGAGTTAAGCAAAGTTAAGTCTACAACTCAATGAGAGTATATCTTTCAGACGATTTACATAGTTTATTTTTCAAATTTAAAGGGGACAGTATAAGGGATACTAAAGGGACAACATTAGGGCGAAAAAAGGGACTTATTCAGTAAAATGTAGGGACAGGCTTAGGGTTGTAGAAGGGACATGAAATGGGTTCTTATCTTAATTAGGATAAGAAGGGACATAAAAAGGGAAGGTTCAGTCTACTCTAATCTTAGTTCGATAATATGGGTAGATCCTATTCAATAGGGTCGCAATCAGGGAATATAATTTGTATTTTCGAGTCTTTTATCTGCATAATTCTTAAAAAAAGGGGAGTTAAGATCTTTTTTTAAATTAAACAGGGACATAAAAAGGGCTCAACTATTACTTAGGCCGAAAACAGATCGAGTTGGCTTCATACTAATTATTAAAAGGGGACAGAAAAGGGGGATTTTTTGATAAAGCTCTAGCTTTTTGTACCAAAATCCATAGTATTTGAGGAGGTTCATATATTTTTGGTAAAAAGGGACACAATAAGGGATAAAGTAATAGTTGAACATTATCATTTAGCTAATTCTATTAGTTTTCAATTTAAAAAGGGACTTGCTCAGGGATAAATACTATGGTTATTCACTTTAGTCGAGGTGAATTTTTTTAGATTTTTAAAAAAGGACTGAAACAGGGCAAAAGTAAACCTATTTATGTCCCTTTTTAGATAGCTGAGTTGTTTTTTTAAGATCAAAGTAGAACAGAGAATTTTAATTTCAAAGTCAAAAAGGGACATAAAAAGGGAGATTAGTGAAATGTTATTATGCACTCCTTTTTTAAAAAATGAAAGAAGTGCGAATATTTAGGGGGACAATACTTTTACTAGTCCCCTTCCTTTTTTATATTTGCTTATATTTTAATATACAATTCAATGACTCTGCTTGATCAAAAACTATGAAACAGAAAAAAGTCAAACAAATTGCTCGCATTGAAAATCGATTTATTTTCAACGCGAGATATCAACTAAGTGCTCGCGAACAAAAGATAATCTTATATCTTATGTCTAATCTAGATCCATTAGCGCAAAATGATTTTCACAAACAAATTGTATCGGTAAAAGAATTAGAGAATCTATTGAAGGGGGAAGACAAAAAATGGGGTGGTTTGTACAAAGAGATGAATGATTTTAGTACTAGAATTATTTCCAAATATATTTCCTTTGATTCTGATTTTTTGGTTGGTGGCAAACCCTTGCGTGGAGTAATAAGCTGGTTTCAATCTGTAATTCCAGTGGAAACTGAAAATGGGGAAGTAGCTTTAGAGTTTATGTTTTCAGAAAGGCTCAAACCTTTTTTGTTACAGTTGAGTGAGTATGCAAAAATTCATCCGTTAGATGTCGCTCCAATGAAAAGTGGTTTTGCAATCAGGATGTATCAAGTTTTTAAAGCGGAGCGTGATAGGATGCGTAAACACACCCAGACCAATGCAATGGTTTACACATTAGATGAATTGAAAAAAATGTTGGGTATCGAAGGAAAATACAAAGTGTTGAAAGATTTTAGGAGAAGAGTACTTGATGTAGTAGAACGAGAAATAAATACACATAGTCCAAGCGTACAAGTCAAATATGAATATATTAAAACTTCTCGCCGAGTAACTGGAGTACGATTTTTTATATTTGATAAGGCAAAAGTTAAACCAAAGGCAACTAATGAAAAAAGTGGCGAGGCTGGTAATTATGCTCCATCTAAAGAAGAATTGGAAGCATTGTCATACTCTCAGACTAAAGCATATAATATGTTGGTGAAATTTGGAGTATATGAGGGCATCGTTTACAAACAAATCGTTCCGATTATAACTGGTGGTGAAATTGATGGATTTGAAGATTATTTTATAAAACACGCACTTTCACATTTTAAAAAATGGGCAAGGATACAACCTAATAAAGCAATAAGTGCAGCAACTTTCGTGAATTGGTGGACAGAGAAAAAGGTTTTTAATGCAGACAATGATGTGTTCTGGAAAATTCAAGAGAAGATCAACCACGATAAAAAGAAATTGGATCAAGCTACTTTTGATAATCGAATGGAGGCTAAGAATATGACCAAGAAGGAATTTATTGAGTGGTATAAAGGAACACAATCGAAAATGATGTAGATACAATCTATTTCTAGTGTAAAAAGGAATTTTTTAAAGGCATCAAAATCGATGCCTTTAAAAAAAATCAATTCTATTAAAATCATTACATAGAAAAAATCAAGAAATTTATATTTTAAATGGCAAAACTCAAACCCTCCACCATAGTTGTTAAAGGAAATGAAATTAGACTCATTCCCAAAAATGAGGAATCTTATATTTCTCTTACTGATATTGCAAAAGGTTTTGGAGATTCGAAAACGATGATTCAAAACTGGATGAGAACTCGAAGCACTGTTGAGTTTCTTGGCGTTTGGGAAAATATGAACAATGATGATTTTAACCGGATCGAATTCGAGGAGATTAAAAATGCTTCTGGAAGTAATGCGTTTTCACTATCTCCGAAAAAATGGATTGAAATGGTTGGCGCAATAGGAATAACCTCTAAAGCTGGACGTTATGGAGGAGGAACTTTTGCTCATTCTGAAATAGCTTCTGAATTTGCCTCGTGGCTTAGCCCTTCCTTCAAATTATTTGTTTTCCAAGAATTAAATAGACTAAAAGGAGAGGAAGCAAAGCGAAATAATTTAGATTGGAATGTTCATCGAATCATTTCAAAAGCTAATTTTCAAATTCATTCTGAGGCAGTAAAAAAACATCTTGTTCCACCTCGGATTAAAAATACAAGAGCAGAAGGAATAGTTTATGCCAATGAGGCTGACATATTAAATGTGGCTTTGTTTGGAATGCCAGCTAAGCAGTGGAAAATTCAAAATCCAGAATTGAAGGGTAATATGAGGGACAATGCAACAACGGAGCAGTTACTTGTATTATCAAATTTACAAAGTTTAAATGCTAAATTGATGGAATGGGGGAGTGATGCCGAACAACGATTGGATATTTTAAATAAAACTGCTATTGATCAAATGGGAATACTAACTATGGGGTCAACACTTAAACAATTACCTAAAGATATAAAGCAAATAAGAGGCAGAGAAGTGAAAGATAATTAACTAGTTCGTGGAACTTTCAAAAATAAATATTGGTTCTTTCTTTACTACCAATCTTTTCAATAAAAAGCGAAATATAATTTCCAGTCAACTTCAATTTGAAAAAGAGTGTCGCTAACTTATAGCGACTAACGTTTTTGTTTTTTTTAATAAACAAATCAATATTCGATTAGTAAAAATACTTGTCTCAGCTAATATGGCCTTTTACCATACCTTATGCTATGCTGGTTCGGCATTTATCGTCCAATTGCTCTAAAGTTAAAAATGCAAGAGCCAAACGATCAAAGAGTTTTAGATCAAACGATTCTAGATATAGTAAACCTACTGAGCACTTTTAAATCTTTGGATTTTGAAAAAGAAAACTCGATACAGATACTTTTGCAAAGTAGTTTGGAAGTCAATTTAAAATATTTAGTTATTTTGGTAAAAGCAGATATGTTGGGTAGAGTTTGTCAATATCAACAGAAATATTATCTTAAATTCAATTATTTTAAGAGTTTTGTAAGTAATAGCATTGCATTGGTAAATCAAATACTGTTGGTTTAGATATAGGGGAATATATGATTTTCAAAAGAAGAGCTAAACCCTGATTAAGTCCCTTTTGGAAAAAATTACAAAGACATTCATGTAATTTCTTGAATACATTTATTTTAAGTTGTCCTGGTCGAAAAATATTGTCAAACTTCTTAACTCATGATCTTTAATTGGATATTCAAATTTCTTCAAAAAAAACGCCCCGACTGAAATTCAGCCGGGGCAATACTTGGTTAGAATGGTTAGAACGAGGAAGTTCGAATCTTCCCTTTAATTAAAATCTTAATAGTTCTTTTATTTTTATTTTTACTTTTTCAGCTGAGGGTAAACACGCTTTTTCTAATTGACTGTTTAAAGGAATTGCTGGAGTATTTTCAGCGCCCATCGTCATAACTGGTGCATCTAAATGTTTAAAACATTCTTGCTGAATTCTTCCAGCCAAACTTTGAGCAAAAGAGCAATTTACTGCTTCCTCCGTCAAAACTAAACATCTGTTATTTCTTTGAACTGATTCAAAAATGGTTTTTTCATCTAAAGGTGCAATAGTTCTTAAATCAATAATTTCAATTCTCCCCTCAAAATCTTTCGCAGCGTTTAATGCCCAATGAACGCCCATTCCGTAGGTAATTATTGTGGCTGAATTTCCATTTTCTATATTTACATCAAAAGGTTGTAAAACGATATTTGCTTTTCCAAAAGGTAAGATATAATCCTCTGCTGGTTCAATTGTTCGAGCAGCATTTGTTCCTGGAACTTTAGACCAGTATAATCCTTTATGTTCAAAAATTACCACGGGGTTTGGATCATGATAAGCAGCTTTCATTAGACCTTTAAGGTCAGCTCCATTACTTGGATAAGCAATCTTAACTCCTCGAATATTAGCAATAATTGATTCCACACTTGAAGAATGATATGGACCACCACTTCCATAAGCACCAATCGGTACTCTCAAAATCATACTAACGGGATATTTTCCATTAGTCAAATAACAGGATCGACTAACTTCAGTAAATAACTGATTGATTCCTGGAAAAATATAATCGGCAAACTGAACTTCTACAATTGGCTTTAATCCAATAGCAGACATTCCAACGGTCGAACCAACAATGTAGGCTTCTTGAATTGGCGTATTAAACACTCGCTCATCTCCAAATTTTTGAGCTAAAGTGGCAGCTTCTCGAAAAACACCTCCCAGCCTTGCACCTACATCTTGGCCGTATAAAAGACATTCCTTATCTGCTTTCATTAATTCCTCTACGGCATGTAATGCACAATCTACCATTACTACTTCTGTTCCATTTTTTGGAGATCTAGTTCCCGTTTCTTCTGTAATTAGAGTTGGTGCAAATTCATGATCATAAAGAGAGGAGGGATCTGGATCTTCTGATTGAAGGGCAATTTCAAAATCTGTTTGTACGGTTTTAAATGTATCGGCTTCAATTTTTTCTATTTGTTTGTTGGAAAAACCGTTTTCTAACAATTGATTTTTATAAATGGGGTAGGGATCATTTAACTTGGCTTTTTCCAAATCATCTCGATACCATTCCATTCTAACACCTGATGTATGATGATTTAGCAAAGGTACTTTTGCATGAACTAAGAATGGTCTACGTTCTTTTCGTATTGTTTCAATCACTTGGTTCAAGGTTGTATAGCATTCCAAGAAATCACTTCCATCAATTGTGACAGCTTCCAATCCTTTAAAACCAGCTGCGTACTCAAAAGCATTTTGCGCTCGAAACTCGTCTGCACTTGCAGAAATATCCCATTCATTGTCTTGCACTAAGTATAAAATTGGATATTGTTTCAATGCAGCCATTTGAAAGGCTTCTGCAATTTCTCCTTCCGTTACACTTGCATCTCCCAAAGAACAAACCACAATTGGATTTTTGGATTTTTTTTCATTTATCTTTAAAGCTTCTCGATATTGTATTCCCATTCCAACACCTGTAGCTGGGATTGCTTGCATTCCAGTTGCAGAAGATTGGTGAGGTATTTTGGGTTTATCTTCATCTTTTAGACTTGGATGAGAATAATAACTTCGACCTCCTGAAAAAGGATCATCCTTTTTAGCCAATAATTGTAACATTAAATCATATGGGCGCATCCCAATTGATAAAAGCATAGCATCATCCCGATAATATGGAAAAGCAAAATCTTGTGGTAAAAGTTGCAGGCCACAAGCTATCTGGATCGCTTCATGACCACGCGAAGTAGCATGTACGTATTTAGAAACTAATTTAAAATTACTTTCATATAATTCAGTCATATGTTTCGCCAAACACATTTTTTCAAATGCTTTTGCTAGAACTTTCTTTTGAATTTTTTGATTTGATTTCACCATACTATTTAAATTCATTTGTGCTACGAAAATAATGAAATTTGATGAATTGTTTTTATTCTACAAATAAATAAGGATATTGTTATCTTTTTATAGATAAAATGATTCGTTTGTCATATTGTGCTTTTGTTTTGGCCTAAATAAGGAATATTGTTTTTTAATATGACTTGTGTGGAGGGCTTCAAGTACAAACTATAGAGAAATTAAGATAGGTTGACTAGTCTAATTAAAGTTTTAATAGTTAAGATTTATTATTAAATCTGTTAAAGTAGTTCAAAAAGCAGGAATTGTTAATCAAATTTTTTTTAAATGGTAAAACTAGACGAGCTCGATATTAAAATCCTTTCCTTCCTTCAGAAGGATTCACGAATGACAATTCGAGATATTGCAAAGGAATTAAACATTTCTACTACTCCAATTTTTAATCGAATAAAAAGGTTAGAAAAAGAAAAGGTGATCGATCGATATGTAGCAATTGTGAATGCAGATCAGGTAGGGAAAATGCTATTTGCTTTCGTTTTTCTTAACCTAAAAGACCATTCTAAAAAAGCAATTGAAAAAATGGAAAATCAGGTGACGATTTTTCCAGAAGTTTTGGAATGTCATTATGTAACTGGAGGTGCTGATTTTTTTCTCAAAGTAATTGTAAAAGACATAAAAGAGTATAATTCATTTATTTCAGAGAAATTATTTTCAGTGAAAAACGTTGGAAAGATAGAATCACTTTTGAGTTTGTCAATGGCGAAGAGTACGACAGTGATTCCTTTGTAGAGCTTTTTATTTCAGATTGTAAATAATTTTTTTCTATATGAGCATTTAGAGTGTATTCAGGCACAACAATAAATTTTACTTTTATAAGTAACCATAATCAAATTGATGATTTCTCTTTTTTTATTTTTATTGTATTTTCCCGATTTAAGCTTCTCTAAATTTTGATGGAGAAAGGCCTTCTTGCTTTTTAAAAAAACGGCTGAAAGCTTGTACATCTTCATAGCCAAGTTCAAAAGCAATTTCTTGAATTTGTAAATCTGAATATTTAAGGAGCCTCCTTGCTTCCAGCATTCTTCGCTCTTGAATAAACTTAAGCGGGGCCTTGTTTCCAATTTTTGAAAAAATGTTAGAAAGTGTTTTAGGAGATTTATGGAGTAGATTAGCATAATCGGCAACACTATGTTTTGTTTTGAAATGTTGTTCTACTAAATAATTGAATTCTCGAACGATATCAGATTCATAAAATTTAACATTATATAACTTTTGAGATTTGAAAAGTCTAGTACAAAGTATCAAATATCTTTTGAGCATCATTTGTAACATTTCGATTTGCAAATTATCATTGCTTTCCATCTCAATCGCGAACATTTTCCAAACATTTTCAAATTTTTCTAATTCCTCATCAGGAATAGTAATAAAAGGCAATTGTGAGGCTCCAAAAAATAAGATCCCTTTGCAGCCGACCTCATTATCGTGATTTAGGACACAGTAGAATGGTTTATTAAATCTTAGTAATCGAACATCTTTGACTTTTCCAATTTTTATGTTGTGAAATTCTGTTAAAAAAACGATTTGATTTTTTTTAAAATCATACCGTTTTCCATCGATGAATAAGTGATTATTTTCTTTTTCAAACCATAAAATGGATAACCCATTTTCTATAGTTTCCTTTAAAATTTGGCAATTGAGTTGATCGACTCTGGTAAGGTGTAAATATTCGTTGGTGCTTCCAATAAACTTCATAAATGATCTCTTTTAAAAAAAACTTTTTTGTAAAATTTGTTGTCGTGGCTGGGTAGATTTTGTCCAAAAGGATACTTTTAATAAAAAGATTCCGTAGACCAAAAATATGTATTTTTAGATTTAGATTTTTAATATTTCAAAAAACTTTAATGATGCTTCAAAATTACTTTATCATAATTTTTCTCTTAATTACCCAATTCATTATTGCGCAGAATGAAACAGATACCCTTAAACTTGACTGGGAAGATTATAATCCACCTTCAACCCTTGTAGTTCCTAAGACCATAATTACTCGAGCTAAATTCCCATTTATAGATGTTCATAGTCATCAATGGCGCATGGACGAAATGGATTTGAATGATTTGATTCGACCAATGAATGAGATGAATATGGGAATCATGAATAATTTGAGCGGACGAAATGGAGAGAAATTGAAAAAGATGACAGACAATATCAAGAAACAATTTCCAAATCGATTTATTGTTTTTGCTAATATCGAATTACGAAGTATTGATGAACCAGATTGGGCAGTAGAAACGGTGAAACAGTTAGAGTATGATTATAATAATGGAGCAAAGGGATTAAAAATATACAAAAGCCAAGGGATGACCAATCAAGATTCGAAAGGAAACCGAATTCCAATTGACGATCCTAGAATTGACCCTATTTGGTTAAAATGTGGAGAATTAGGAATTCCAGTTTTGATCCACTCTGCTGATCCTAAATCATTTTGGGAACCTCATGATAATCAAAATGAAAGATGGTTAGAATTAAAAACTCATCCTCGAAGAAAACGAACTGATATGAATTCTGCTTCATGGGAACAAATTATTTCTGAGCAACATCATATTTTTAAAAAACACCCAAAGACCAATTTCATTGCTGCGCATTTTGGTTGGCATCCAAATGATTTGACAAAATTGGGTCAACTTTTGGATGATATGCCGAATATGTATGTTGAAATTGGAGCTATAATTGCCGAGCTCGGAAGACAACCTCGAGCAGCTAATAAGTTTTTTGAAAAATATCAAGATCGGGTTTTGTTTGGGAAAGATTCTTGGAAACCAAGAGAGTACCCAACTTATTTTAGAGTATTAGAAAGTGATGATGAATATTTTCCATATTATAAAAGATATCATGCATTTTGGAAAATGTACGGATTAGCATTGCCAGATCATATTTTGAAGAAATTATACTATAAAAATGCGTTGAAGATTATTCCTGGATTGGATATGAGTTTGTTTCCTAAGGATTAATGGGTCAATATTATAAAACAAGTGAAAATAAATGAACAGTTACTAAGATTAAATTTATTCTTGTTTTAACCTTTGGTTATGGAAAAACTACTAATGAGAAGGCTGATTATAATAGTATAAAAATTTAGAGCAATTGAAATCAACATTTGTTTCCCATTTCTTGAGAACAAGTAATTTCATGAAAGGAACATATTCGAGACCTCAATTATTCTTTGGTGGGAATTAATAACTTGATTTTAAAGGTAAAATGATAAAGAATTAAGAAGTGAATTTTTCGAGTATTGGGTGCAATGATTAATTACAGGAAGTTATTTATGCTAGAGTTTATATTTAAAGGCATCAAAATCGATGCCTTTAAATATTTAGCCCAATCATTTAGCCATTTTTAGTTTTTCACCCATTAGAAGGCAGAAATACTAAATTTATTACAAGCAAATTTAATTTTAACTTGATCAGATTAAAGATTCTAATAACTCTAAATCACTTTCCTAACTCTCTCAACGCCTCCACAAAGACATCTAATTCTTTTGGGGTGGTATAAATATTTGGAGTAATTCGGCAACCATGTACATTTGCCCCATCGATAGCGACCGTCCATATGTTATATTTTTCCATTAGGGTTTTAGCAAGTTCATGTGGTTTCATATTTTTGATTCCGACATTAGCAATTGCGCAAGAACGATGACTTTCCTTTGGTGTATTGACTATAATTTTTCCAACATTTCGCACTTTTTTGGTCCAGTAATTTTGGAGATATCGAAGACGGGCCTCTTTCCGTTCAGCCCCTATTCGTTTATAATATTCGATGGCATCTCCAATTGCTAAATCAGTTGCCACAGGATGGGTACCCGTATGATTTAATCGGTAAATATCATCTTGATCTTTCCCCCATTCCGCAAAAGTTTCCCAGACATTTTTTACTTTTGCTTTTTTGACAAAGAGAAAACCAGCTCCTAAAGGAACACTCATCCATTTATGAAGACTTGTACCATAGTAATCACAATCCAAATCTTTAATCGAAAATTCAAAATGTCCAAAAGCATGTGCCCCATCAACCATTACTTCTACTCCTTTACTATGTGCCATATCACAAATTTTTCGAACGGGTAAAATATGTCCAGTAATATTTATGATATGACAAATCATTAAAAGTCGAGTTTTTGTAGTAATAGCATTGGCATAAAGATTTACAATTTCTTCATCCGACTTAGGATGATTAGGAATGGAGATTATTTTATTGATGATGCCGTGTCGTTTTTCTTGGAGTTTAAACATATTCTTCATTGCTCCATAGTCTTGCTCTGCCATAACTGCTTCATCGCCTTTCTCCCAGTGTATTCCTCCAATAATAATGTCCAAAGATTCGGTTGTATTACGAGTAATAATTAGCTCATCATCAGAGCAACCAGCAATCTCTGCTAATTGTTGGGCTACTCTTTTCTTATTTTCCCATTGAACAGTTCGCATATAAAAGGAGCCTTGATAATTGACATGTCGAATATGTTGGATATATTTCTCCAAAGTTACTTGTGGAGTAAAGCAATAATAGCCATTTTCAAGATTGATATAGTCAGGTTTGAGACGATATTCACTTCTGACTTGAGCCCAAAAATTTTCATCTCTGGCTAATTCATCAGATGAAAGATGGGAGACTTGATTGATTATTTCATCCAGAGTTTTGTATAGCGGAGAACTAGTAAAGCTTGCTAACGTAATGTTTTTTAGGAAAGTACGTTTGTTCATAATTGGTGAGTTTTGTTTCGACTAAGATAATAAATTGAAGATTAATTCAATATTCTGCTTAACAGTTTTTAATTATAAATTATTCAAATTATTCTTTTTCTAAATTCAAGTATTATAAACCAAATCAGAAATTTTAACATACTTGAATTCGAGTGTGTTAAAATTCAAAACTAATCCATCTTATATATCTATTAAGATTATCTTTTTATAGAAAATACCCTTTCATTCGTCTAACCCTTAGGTGTTTAGACAGGGTCAATTCATACATTTGCAGCTTAAACATAAGCGTTAAAAATCTAAAATCAAATAGATTTTTTCCCCAACAAATAGCTAAAAATTTTGTTTCTAAAAATTATTACTTAAATCTATTTAAAAATAACAACTTCAATGCAACTCAAATCTAAAGTGTTCGGACTTTTAGTATTTTTGTTTTTATCAAATTTTTCCTTTGCACAGAAAACTGAAAAAGTCACCCTCAATGGTTACATCAAAGAAGCTTCTAGTGGTGAAACTTTAATCGGGGCTTCGGTTTATGTTTTTGAACTTGAAACGGGAACGACGACAAATGAATATGGATTTTACTCTTTGTCTCTCCCTTTAGGAAGTTATAAAATCGAATTTTCTTATCTCGGTTTTGATTCTCAAATTAAAGAAATAGAACTAAAGGAAAATATTAAACTCGATATTGATATGGGTGAGAACGCCAATGAATTGGTGGAGGTTGTTGTGACTTCTGAGGCGGAAGATCGTAATGTAACCAATACTGAGATGAGTGTTAACAAAGTGAGCATAGCAACCATAGAGAAAATGCCTGCATTATTAGGTGAGGTGGATGTGATTCGAAGTATACAATTGTTGCCAGGAGTTTCAACAGTAGGAGAGGGAGCGACAGGATTTAATGTACGAGGAGGAAGTATTGATCAAAATCTGATCTTATTAGATGAGGCACCAGTATATAATTCATCACATTTATTTGGATTTTTCTCTGTTTTTAATCCAGATGCTGTAAAAGATGTGAAATTATATAAAGGCGGTATTCCAGCCCGTTATGGTGGAAGATTATCCTCTATTTTGGATGTAAGAATGAAGGAAGGGAATATGAAAAAGTATGAGGTGTCAGGTGGTGTTGGTTTAATTTTTAGTCGACTTTCGGTGGAAGGACCCATTGCAAAAGATAAAGCATCCTTTATTATTGCAGGTCGTCGATCATATATTGATATTTTGGCAAAACCGGTTATCGAAAAGCAAGTGGGTGGTGATACTGAATTAAATTTTTATGATTTGACCTTAAAAACGAATTATAAAATTAATGATAAGAATAGACTTTTCCTGTCTGGATATTTGGGACGTGATAATTTTGGTTTTGGTAATGCGGCAGGTTTTAGTTGGGGAAATCAGACCGCGACTTTAAGATGGAATCATTTATTTAACGAAAGTTTGTTCTCCAATTTTACAGCCTTTTATAGTAACTATGATTACGAAATTGCTTTTGGTGCAGATTCTGAAAATACATTTGATTGGAGTGCAAAAATTAAAAATTATAGTCTAAAATCGGATTTTTCTTATTTTTTAAATCCTGATAATTTAATAACTTTTGGTGGACAAGCAGTCATTTATGAATTCCAACCGGCTAATGCATTTTCATTAAACGAAGGAGTAAATGTAGATTTTTCTTTAGCTGAGAAATATGCCTTAGAAGTAGGGCTATTTATGGAAAACGAACAAAAAATTACTGGCAATATTTCTCTGCAGTATGGTCTGCGATGGTCGTTTTTCAATTATTTGGGAAAAGGATCGTCTTACGAATTTGCTGAAGCTAAAAATCCTGGGGATCGACGAGAACCTCTTTTAGATCAAACCCAGACATTTGATGCAGGTAAAAGTATTCAGGTGTATAATAATTTTGAACCTCGTTTTTCCATTAAATATCAACTTGATAAAACCACATCAATTAAGGCGAGTTACAATCGGACGGCCCAATACATTCACTTAGTTTCCAATACTACGGCAGCAACGCCAGTTGATATTTGGACTCCAAGCACCAATAATATTAAACCTCAAATGGCGAATCAAGTGGCATTGGGTATTTTTAAAAATTTCAACGACAACACCTGGATTACATCTATGGAAGTTTATTACAAAACTTACAAAGATTTACTTGAATATGTCGATGGTGCAGATCTTTTATTGAATGAGTATTTTGAGGGCGATGTTTTACAAGCAAAAGGAAGAGCTTATGGATTAGAACTACAAATTGAAAAAAAGAAAGGCCGCTTTACAGGTTGGACAAGTTATACATTGGGTAGAACTGAATTGCAATCAGAAGGTATTAATTTAGGGGATTGGTATCCATCGCGTTTCGATCAGACACATAGCTTTAGTACAACAGCATTTTATGATTTGTCGAAAAGATGGAATTTATCTGCAAATTTTGTTTTGAATTCTGGTACACCTGGTACTTTTGCAACAGGCCGATATGAACAGAATGGCTATGTTTATCCGCATACAACAGGCAGAAGAAATAATGCCCGAATCCCTATTTACCACAGGTTAGATATTTCGGCAACACTTCTTGGAAGAAAGAAGCCTGGAAAAAAATTGAGTGGCGAATGGGTTTTCTCTATATATAACGTGTACAACAAAAGAAATCCATTTTCTATCAACTTTGGAGAAAATCGAATTCGAACTCCAGAAGGTCAACCTCGTGAAACAAATGCCTATAGATTTGCAGTGGTTGGAAGTATTATCCCATCTGTAGCTTATAACTTTAATTTTTAATTCAAAAAGATCAATACCTAATACATACCATAATAAAATTTTTATGAAAAAATATTTTTTATTTTTAATAACAATATTCCTACTAACTTCTTGTGAAGATATTATCGATTTAGAGTTAGAACAAAATGATTCCCAATTAGTCGTTGATGCATGGCTAAATGACCAACCTGGTCCTCAGGTAATTAAATTGCGTCGAACGATTGATTATCTAGATAATTCATTCACACCTGAGGTTACAGGGGCCACAATTACAGTTGCCGATATTAATATTTCTGATAGTACAATCAATCAAATTTTTGTTTTTGAAGATGAAGACAATGATGGTGATTATGTTTGGACTCCAACAACAACAGATGATGTAATTATTCAGGAAGGGAAGGATTATGGTTTGTTAATTGATTTAGATGGGGACCAATATTATTCCTTTTCAAAAGCTAATCGAACTGTTCCAATTGATTCAATAGGTTATGAATATCAAGAAGATGAGGTAGGTCAACCTGATGGAATTTATGCCCAAGTCTATGCTAAAGATGCAGTAGGAGAGGGAGATGTATATTGGATTAAAACTTTTAAGAATGGATCATTTTTAAATAAAGGACGGGAAATGAATTTGGCGTATGATGGATCATTTGGTCCTGGGACTAATTCAGATGGTATATTATTTATATCACCAATTCGATTTGGAATAAATAGAATTGCCGATTCAGGAGATGGAGCAATTGATGATAATGATATTCCTCCATATGCAATTGGTGATAGTATTCGGGTAGAAATTTATTCACTGACTCAAGAGGCATTTTTTCATCTTTTTCAAGCGAGGGAGCAAATTACTCAAGGGGATAATGGTTTATTCGCGACTCCGATTAATAATATTCCAACTAATATTTTTACTCAAAGTGCAAATGCGAAAGAAAGTCCAATTGGGTTCTTCTGTGTTTCAAAAGTCTCAACTGCAGAAAGAGTGATAGAATAAAGTTTTTATTTTTTTATCATAAAAAATATCCTTAAAAACCCATGTGCCTTCCACATGGGTTTTTCTTTGTAGATAAATGGAATGTTAATATTTCAACTTCGTTTTAAATTTAGCTTGATAATTTCATGGAACTTTGTATATTATAAATTATTATTAATTAAAATATCAAATTTCAATGAAAAAAATTATACTTCTTTTTACAGTTTGTTTTCCGTTTATTTTGTTAGCTCAATTAACCTCCGATGATTTTGAATCATACACTATTGGATCATTTGACTCTCAATGGGATGCAACTAATTGGATAGGTTGGTTTAACAATCCATCTAATGCTACGATTAGTGATGAGCAAGCACATTTAGGTACTCAATCTGTAAAAATTGAGCAGAATGATGATCTTGTTGCGTTGTTAGGAACTCTTGATGCAGAAAATTATGAAATTTCTTATTGGCAATTTGTTCCATCAGGAAGCGGAGCGTACACAAATATGCAACACAACTATACATCAACAACAGGTGATTGGATGTTTGAAGTATATGTAAACCAAGATGGCACTGGACAATTTAATACAGCCGGTCAGGGCTTTTTATTTACTCCAATTCATGATCAATGGGTTGAGTACAAATTTAATTTAAATTTTATCACATCTGAAGGAGTGTTCTCCTATAACGGTACACCTCTGGTTAACTTTGCGATCAATACAAATGCAGGTGATATGATGCCTGGGCTTAATCAAGTAAATGCAATTAATTTTTACGGGGGCTGTTTGCCGCAGGGAAATTGTACTTCCTTAGCTTTTTATGATGATGTTCAAGTTACTTATATTCCAGCGCCACCTCATGATGCAAGAATTCTTAATCCTGAACCAGCTATTGAATATTTTACTGTACCAAATGGTTTGGAACAACCTTTAAATTTTGTAGCTAGCGTTAAAAATATTGGAGGCCAAGAAATTACTGATGTCTCTGTTACCTTTAATGTTCGAGATGGAGGTGGCAATATTATTTATACCGAAACTTCTGACCAATTGGCAGCACTTGGTTCTACAGAACAAGCTTCCTTCTTGGGAAGTGGTACTTATTTTTTTACTGGTACTGATAATTATTCAGTGGAGTACATTGCAAATATAGCTGAGACTGACAATAATTTGGTTGATAATACACTAAGTGTCGCTACTCCATTTGCATTAGATCCTTCAATTTACTCTCGTGATAATGGCATTTTTGATAATGGAGTTGGATATAATGGTGGCACTGGTAAACTTGGAGTGACATACGAGTTTATTGACGCGGCTACTGTTGAAAGCATAATTTTAGCTTTTTCAGGTGGTGTAGCTGGTGATACTATTAATGGATTTATTTATTCAGTTGATGTGAATGGGGTTCCTGATACGATTTTAGCAACGACTGAGCCATTTATAATTACGGCAGGAGGAGGAGGGATTGGTGCTGAAACATATGTTACTTTACCATTTATTGATGGAATTGAAATTCCTGCAGGTAATTATGTATTTATGGTAGGTCAGACTTCTACGACAAGTTTGGGAGTTGCGACTTCTCAAATTATACATACTCCTGGAACTACTTGGGCGACTGCGGATGAAGTCACCTGGAATAATTTAGAGGACTTTGGGTTACCATTTCCAATGGCGATTCGACCATTTTTAAGTCTAGTTGGAGTGGATACAGATGAATCGGCATCTAATTTTGTAGACCAATTTATGATTTCTCCTAACCCAACTCAAAATTTTGTTACAATACATCTAGACTTGATAGGGACCCATGATCTGACCCTACAGCTTATCAATGGAAGTGGGCAAGTGGTCAAAACTTTGGTGAATAAAAATACAACAGGTGACCAATATCAATTTAATTTAAATCCCTATCCAAGTGGAATTTATTTTGTGAAAGTTCAAATAGGGGAGCAGCAGCTTACTCAAAAAGTGGTTTTGATGAAGTAATTCATTTTTTACAAGGACTCGGACAAACGATTCTTTTCGACCTACCTTTCTTCCTATAAAATACTTCTTCCTGCAGCGAAATGATCTTTTCGCTGCAGAGGAAGTTAAAATTATTCTCTAAAAGCAAATTTGGTGTCATTCAATATTGTTTAATCTTTTTACAAAAAGATTAAACAATATTGAATATTATGGGTTCCTCTAATATAACTAAAGATAAAATATTTTTTTTTACTAGCCCAGGCAACCATTTCAAAACTAGCTGCATATTAAGGGTAATTAAACAAATCAACAAAATTGGATAAGCAAACTGAAAGTATAATATTGATAAAAAAAGCGCTGAAAGGAAACCAGCAAGCGTTTCATAAACTATACAATGTTTATAAAAATAGTTTGTTCCTGGTTTGTTTGAGATATGGAAAAGATCGAAATATTGCTCAAGATTATTTACAGGATGCATTTGTAAATATTTTTAAAAATCTAAAGCAATTTGACCTTAATAAAGGTGACTTTGGTCCGTGGGCAAGAAAAATTACGGTTAATGCATGTCTAGCCGATATTAGAAAAAATACGCTTTACTCAGTTAATATAACCAAAGCTGAACAAGTTGAGTCTTCTGATGTAAGTGCACTTTCTCAGTTATCTTTAAAAGAAATGTTAGATCACATCCAAAAATTGCCTTACGGGTATAGAACGGTTTTCAACATGTATGTAATAGATGGTTATTCTCATAAAGAAATTGCAGCAGCCTTAAATATTTCGATTAGCACTTCGAAAAGCCAATTAATGAAGGCTCGAAAAGTTTTACAAAAGAAAGTTACATTCAAGCAAAATAATTATACACAAGAACATGGATAGATTTGATGACATATGGAAGAATCGCTTCAACGAGGAAAGTCTCGAAGATAGTGATTGGAACACACCAGACGATAAGGTTTGGGAAGGAATTATTCCTCATGTCGTTCCTGCAAAAGATTCTCGCCCTTTTTGGTTGATATGGATTTTTCTAATGATCATTTCAGTTTTGTTAATTCTGATTTTGATTGCAAATAAAGAGAATCAAATTACCTCAGTTAGCATAGATTCTTATAGTTCTCTGGTTCTAGACTCCAAAGAATTTAATAGCAGAACTGTTGATTTTAAAGTAATATCTACTCCCTCAAAAAAAGGAATAAACCAAAATAATCTAGTATATACACCTAAAGAAAAGTTGCCGATTAATGTTTCACCAAGCGATCCATTTATATTGAATACAATTAGTACTTATTTAAAATCAAAAACCAAAACTTTTTTCAGAAATAAATATCTAACTGATGAAACTTCAATGGATATTAATTACATCAAACCTGAAAAATCTATATCACTAGTCCCTTTACCTACAGAAAATTTTATTTTAAATGATAAGAATGAAAACAAGTTTACCGAAGAATACCCTGAGTTAATCTCTTCATTAGATTTATTTTTATCCCTAGAAAAATCTGCCTTGATTTTACCGGACTCCAAGGCAAGGAAAGTCAATAGATTTTTTCTAGGTGTCGAGGCGGGTGCAACATTATGGAATCATAAAATTAGTAAGGACTACACTTCTGATTTGGCCTTGTTCGATTTCAATTACCAAAACTCTTGGGGTTGGCAAACAAGTGTTTCATTGGGCTACAATCTAAATCAATACATCGGTGTAATCGCCAACTTTCAATACGATCAAATAGAAACAACATCAGGGCATAATTCAAATTTAAAATACAGTATTCAAGAAGAACAGGGAATAAATAATCAGTTAAATGGTTATGCCTTAAACTTAGCCACTCCATATGGACTTTCCGGTGCGACTTTTAATTTCAATAGGAGCCAGACCCTGGCAACAGATGAGGTCAATTTAGTTGTTGACTTTTCCTCAAGACATTCGATTAAAAATTTTAGCTTACCGATCGGAACAGTTATATATCCATTTGGTAGAAGTAAAAGTATTATTCCCACTTTAAGCGTTGGTTTTGGTTTAAATTATTTGGCTCAAATTACAAACAAAATTCAATCAATTGAAACACATCACGATCATATCAAATACGATGATAGTGGTTCTGCTACTTTTGTTTCACCTGTTTTGGAAAAATGGCATTTTGACTATCGCCTTGGTCTAGGCTTAAAATATAAACTACGAAAAGGTCTTCATTTGCAAATTAAATATGATTGGGTTAGGGGAGTTAGCCCGATCTTTAAACAGAATATTTATGAAACGCGAATTAGTCGTCATCAGGTTTCACTAGGATTGACCAGATCAATTACTCCGTAATTCTCAAAGAAAATATTATTGACATTTCTTTCTCAATCAGTTACCTATGATTGGTCTGAGAAAAGTTTGTCTTGTTTATAGATTTTTAAATTACTTATTAACAAATTATCATTAAAATTAAAATCATGTTAAAGACATTTTACACCACCTTATTTATTTTATTTTCGACATTCAGCTTTTCTCAAACTGTAATGTCAATCATTGAAGATAGCCCTGACCACAACACTTTGGAATCATTAATTAACTCTGCAGGGTTAAATGCAACGTTATCAGGAACTGGGACATTTACAGTTTTTGCTCCAACAGACGCGGCATTTGCAGCATTAGATCCATCACTTGTGGCTACATTGACTGGAGATCCATCTGGGAAATTGACAAAAGCACTACTTTACCATGTTTTAGGAGCAGAAGTAATGTCATCAGATTTATCTGATGGACAAACAGCGACCACATTATTTGGTCAGGATATTACAGTTACAATTAATAACATGATGGAAGTGTTTATTAATACTGCTCAAGTAACAGCGCCAGACCTAGATGCTACAAATGGTGTAGTACATGTCATTGATGAAGTTATACTTCCACCTAATGTAACAGTAGCAGATGTGGTGATCAATAGTTCTGTACACGAAACCCTAGAAGGAGCAGTAATTGCAGCAGATTTGGCAGGGACATTGAGTGATCTTAACAGCAACTTTACGGTATTCGCTCCGACTGATGATGCATTTGCAGCATTAGATCCATCAGTGTTAAATATTCTTACAAGTAATGCCGATACAAAATTGAAAAACGCATTGCTATATCATGTTTTGGGAGCAGAGGTTATGTCATCAGATTTATCAGATGGCCAGACTGCTACAACACTTTTTGGACAAGATATCACAGTAACAATTGATGCAAACGGAGGAGTAATGATTAATAACGCGAATGTTATTATTGCAGATATACCAACCTTTAATGGTGTAGTGCATGTGCTAGATGCAGTAATATTACCACCAAATGCGACAGTAGCAGATGTAGTAATCAATAGTGATGTACACGAAACATTAGAAGGAGCAGTAATTGCAGCGGACTTAGCAGGAGCTTTAAGTGATTTAGCGGGAACATTCACAGTATTTGCACCGACAGATGATGCATTTGCAGCATTGGATCCAGCAGTATTAAATATCCTAACAAGTAACGCAGACACAAAATTAAGAAGAGCATTATTGTATCATGTTTTAGGAGCAGAAGTAATGTCAACAGACTTATCAGATGGGCAGACAGCAACTACGCTATTTGGACAAGATATTACAGTAACAATAGATGCCAATGGTGGAGTAATGATCAACAATGCAAATGTAGCCATTGCAGATATTCAAACATTGAATGGTGTAGTGCATGTGCTAGATGCAGTAATTTTACCACCAAATGCGACAGTAGCAGATGTAGTAATCAATAGTCCTGATCATACAACTTTAGAGGCGGCAGTTGTGGCAGCACAATTAGATGGGGCATTGAGCGATTTGTCTGCAAACTATACTGTTTTTGCCCCAAATGATGATGCGTTTGCCCCAGTGGATGTAGCAACCTTGTTAATAGATCCAACAGGTGATTTGCAGAAAATTCTTCAATATCATGTTTTGGCTTCAGAAGTTTTCTCTACCGATTTGACAGATGGTCAAGTTGCGACAACATTACTTGGACAAGATATTACGGTAGGAATCGATGCAAATGGAGCAGTAACCATTAATGGAAATGCTTTAGTGATCGCAGCAGATATTACAACATTAAATGGAGTTGTACATGTACTTAATAATGTACTTTTACCAGACTTGACAAGTGTTAAAGACTTGAACCGAGTAAATATTAAGGTATACCCAAACCCAACAACTGATTTTATTACGATTAGTTTACCATCAGAAATGATAGATGAAAATGTGGAAGCTCAATTAATTGGTACACAAGGGAACATCTTACAAACTTGGAAAATCAATGATGTGAATGCATCTTTTGATGTAGCAAAATATCCATCAGGCACTTATTTTATGTTGTTAAAAACAGAAAATAATTACGCTTTAAGCACAGTGGTAATTAAATAAGGAAATTCTTTTTTAAATTAATATTATTACAAAGCTGCTAACTCTAACGAGATAGCAGCTTTTTTTGATATTTCTTATTAAGTTAAATTTTTGATTCTTTAAAAAAAAGTAAACAACGCTAGGATGATTTACAATAACATAATTGTTAACATTCTTACAAAAGCACATCTATGATTCTTATAATTTATAGGATCGTCAAACTAATTGATTTGTAATATGTCCTCTAATCTGATACTGGAGGTAAGTGTATTTTCTGATAGGTTTTTTGCAATGAACCCAATTTTCCTCATTTAATATTTTCTCATTATTAAATACTTAATAATGTAAAATGCCTTAAACATAAAAAATGTTACCTTTCATCATGGTAAGCGTCTTTTATAAATTTAATCTATTGGTAAGCGCAATATTTCTATTAGGAGTGCAAATAAAAAATCCATTAATATCTCCTAAATAACCTCTTAGGCCATATTTTCTTATTCCTCATCTACTTTCTTTTCAATGACTAGTTCAGTTTTATTATTATCATATCTAGTAATAGAATATCTTCTTTTTGATAGGTTGATTTGGGTCATTTTGAATATTGTCTTCGATTTGAGCAACAAGCACACGTCTTAATTTTGGTAATTGGTAATTAAATTATTTTAAATAACCCACCAAAAAGCTATTATATTTGTAACTCTAAAACGTTTTCAATTTTTTTGATCAAACTTTGTTATGAAATCATTCTATTCTATTATTTGCAGTTGGTTTATTTTTTTTGGATTACTATCAGAGATACAAGCTCAAGACACAACAATTAATTTTCAAATTGTCATACCCATATCGACAGGAATTCATGACGTGGAAGAAGAGGAAGATGGAACAATTTACACTAACTCTTCCGATCTTGAATTAATTGATGATGGAGGTATACAGACTGTAGGATTACATTTTGAAAACATTCAAATTCCTCAAGGTGGGATAATTAATCAAGCATATATTCAGTTTGGTACAGATGAAATTTCTAATGGAATTTGTAATCTTGAAATTAATGCTGAGGCTACTGCTAATGCTACGAGTTTTACTACTACTCCTTTTGATATTACTAATCGATTTTCGACCGTTGAAACCGTTGATTGGTCTCCAGATAATTGGTCATTGATTGGTGAAAATGGCATAAAGCAACGAACTCCAAATATAGATACCATTATTCAAGAAATTATTAATCAACCAGATTGGCAAATTGGAAATGCCATCAATATTTTTATTTCCGGAGTTGGTAAACGAGTTGCTGAGGCTTATGAAGGTGATCAAGATCTAGCAGCAAAGTTAATTATTGAAACGAGCCTTACTTTTTCAACTGACAATATAGAAAATGTTTATATCAATGAATTGATGGCACTAAATAATGTAGTTACCGATGAGTTTGGAGAAATGGATGATTGGCTAGAGATTTATAATGATAGTGATACAGGAGTAATGCTTGAAGAAATTTTTATTTCCGATGATTTGACTGATTCTACTAAATGGCAATTTCCAGATCCTATTTTTATATTACCAAAAAAGTTTGCGATGATTTGGTTGGATGATGAACCAGAACAAGGCTCTAATCATGTTCCATTTAAATTAAATAGTGGAGGAGAAACAGTTTTTATTTCTCAAAAGCAGGGAGATGAATTGGTTGTATTAGATAAAATTACTTTTGGGGCACTTTCTGAAAATATAAGTTTTGGACGAGCATCTGATGGTGAGGATAACTGGGTGCTTTTTGGAAATTACACCCCCAATGAATCAAATAATGGGAGTGAATTATTTTTAGATGCTACGGTTGATTTTTCAATCGAAGGAGGATATTATTCAAGTGGAACATTATTGGCGTTGAGTTCTAGTGACCCAACAACTGAAATTAGATATACAATTGATGGAAGTATTCCAGGTCAAAACTCACTAATATATAACAATGCTATTACATTGAATTCAACTACTCTAGTTCGAGCGCAAGCCTTCAAACCGGGATACATTTCAAATGTGCAAAATGAAGAATTTTACTTGATAAATAATACCCATGAGTTGCCAGTTGTTCAAATTACAATTGATCCAAAATTTCTATGGGATGAACAAGAAGGAATCTATATTTCAGGTGAAAATGGAATTACCGGAAACTGTTCAGATTTTGTGCCGCGAAATTGGAACCAAGATTGGGAAAGACCAATTACAATTCGATATTTTGAACCTGGAGGGAGTGAAGCTTTTCGGTTTGATGCAGGAATAAAAATAGCGGGAGGTTGTTCAAGGGGATTTGCAATGAAACCGTTTAGTATTTTTTTTAGAGAGAGTAAAATTGAATACCCGCTTTTCGATCAATTGATCATTCAAGAATTTAAGCGATTGAAACTGCGAATGAGTGGCAATGATCATCCATTGACGATGGTTCGTGATGCTTCGATCCAAGCATTACTTTATGGTCAAGTTGATATCGATATGATGGCTTACGAACCCGTTGTAGTTTATCTAAATGGTGAATATTGGGGTTTTTATGGATTACGAGAAAAATATAGTAAACACTATGTAGAATCCCATCATGGTGTTGATAAAGATAGTATTGATTTACTTAAAAATCCATATTCTGCGATTGAAATAAAAGAGGGTGACGCTATTGCTTGGGATGAGTTGACTAGTTTTATAGAAGATAACTCTATGCAAAATTTGATTAATTATGATTTTGTCAATTCGAGAATAGACATCAATGAGTTCATGAATTATAATATCGGGCAAATGTATGCAGCTAATTATGATTGGCCAGCTAATAATGTGACGGTTTGGCGCGATCGCAATAATGGGAAATTTCGATGGATGCTCTATGATTTAGATATTAGTTCTGGTTTTGGGGAATGGACACCTTCCAATGCTCAATTCAATGCAATTAATCATGCTACTACAATTAATGGAGATCCATGGCCAAACAACCCTCAGAGTACACTTTTTTTGAGAAAAATAATCCAAAACGAATTCTTCCAAAATGAATTTGCGCAAAGAACTTGCACCTTTGGACAAACTATTTTTGCTCCTGAAAGAACGGAGTATTTTATAGATAGTTTGACCGCAAGAGTTGCGTCTGAAATTCCAAGTTTAATTAATAAATTTGATAATGTACCTGCTGATTGGTACATGTGGAATTCTAATGCAGTCGGAGGAAACACTACTACTTGGAATAATAACTTAAATAATTTTAAAATTTTTTGGGATGATCGATTGGATAATGTTCTATCAAATTATGAAGATTATTTTGATTATAGTGGACATTTTAATTTGAATATAAACTATGATGAAATGACAAATGGAACAGTTGTTCTTCATACGAATGAAATGAAAATTCCATTTCAATATAATGGAAAATATTTTGATGAGGTGCCCATTAGAATCAAAGCAATTCCAAAGGATGGATATTATTTTTTGCATTGGCAAGAAACTCTCGATACTAATTCAGTTATTAATTTTTCATCATCAACAGATGTAGTTTTGACTCCTATATTTTTAGAAAATGGAACTGTTGGCAATACTGATCTAAATGAAAAAACTGTATTTGAAGTAAATCCCAATCCAGCAAATTCAACCGTATATTTAAACTATAACAATTCAAGATATGCAGATTTAGAAATTCGTGTATTTAATGTTATAGGAAAGGAGGTTTTTGTAAAAAATATTACTTCTGGAGAGTTGAATCAACAAATACTAATTGATGTTCGAAAATGGACGAGAGGTGTTTATATTATTAAAGGGATAGTTAGTGGGAATGAGTTTTCCAAGAAATTGATTGTAGAATAAAAATATAGGTTAAGAATAAGCATTTAGGAAAACATTTCTTAAATACTTGTTCTTAATTTAGAAATTCCCTATTTCGACTTCTTCACATATTGTGTTAAAATAACAATATGTTGTCCGTCAACTTTTCCCTCGATATGATTGGGATTATTTTGATCAAGTGATATTCGTCGGACAGCAATACCTCGTTTGGCAACCATACTTGTTCCTTTTACAGCAAGGTCTTTAATTAAAATAACGGTATCACCAGCCTCCAATTTTACACCATTACTATCTAAATGAACAACGGCATCTTCATCAGGTTCTAAAGATTTTGCCCATTCTGATGTTTCCTCATTCATATACATCATATCCAACATATCTTGGGGCCAACCCTCATCTTTTAATTGATTTAACATCCGCCAAGCTAGGGCCTGTACCGCGGGAACTTCACTCCACATGCTATCATTAAGACATCTCCAATGGTTAATCTCAATTTTGTTGATATCTTCGATTTGTATTAAACATATATTACAAATCATTGCTGCATAATCAATTTCTTCTTTGGTTGGTGGAACTTGATAAACTGTTAAATCATCCACAGATCCACATAGTTCACATTTGGAATCACTTCTTTTTTTTATATCTCTTTCTAAATTCATATTAATTTTTCTTTTAGGGGTGCAAGATAAGAAGTGATATGTGAAACTTATATTTTGAACTTACTTTTTGAATACTTGAATTGTTATAGGTTTCTCTTTACTCTTTATTATTAAAAATTAAACTCCCAACGAAAATGAGGCTGTTATAAGAAAATGTAATTATTAAAATTGCATTAAACTGGGCATCCTGAGTATAAATACTTAAATAATATTTAGACTTATTTTTTTTATAATTAGTTTGATTTATAAGAAATAAAAAAGAGTATAAGAATGCTACGTAAAATTTAAAATTGCAGGTGTGACTGGGAAAATCACTAACAGTTTAATAAGCTTTCTTAATTTTAATATCTGGTAATACAATATAGTAATAGTGAACCCAACTATAAATAGGATTGAAAAAATCCATCTATAGAGTCGTCTTTGATATTGATAAAAGACCAAGAATCTAAAGTATAAAACGCCCATAGATATGAATGCTATTAAGGTATATTTGAAAATACCTTTTCCTGTTAAAGGTTTATTTTTTATCTATTCTAATACACTTACCCTATTATTATTTTTTATAATTAATTAGTTTACTACTTTTACTCAAAACAAAATTACTTATCTCAAAATTTATTTTTTCTCTAAAATCTATTTTTAAAAAATATAATTAAAAAACTCAACGATATCCATTCATTTGCAATACAAAAAACAAAATAGTTCAATATGAAAAAGACTTTCACATTATTTTTTCTGTTATTTTTATTACAATCTTCTGATATATCCGCTCAAGTAGAATATAAAATTTTACTTTCTTCAGGTGAGATTACTCCAGCAGAAAACGTTCAAGATTTTGTTCGAGAATCAACTATTGCAGCTCAGGAAAATTACGATGGATACTATTATCAAATTATTCAATTTTTTGAAATTCCAACAAATGAACAACATCAACAAATTATTCAAAGTGGAATTCAACTTTTAGAGTATCTGCCACGTCGAGCTTATCTCGCTGCGATTCCTGTAACGATGAATCCTGAGAGATTGGTTGCCTTAAATGTACGGTCGGTTTTAGATATTTCCTTAAACTTCAAAGTTGCGAATAATTTAAAACAGGCTTCTTTCCCAAATTGGGCAATCCAAAAAGATAGGGTAGAGGTTATGATAAAGTATTATAAAAATATAAAACAAAGTGATTTATTGCCTCATTTGGAAGAGGATGGTATTATGGTGGAAAAATTTAATGGATATAATAACTTTTTCAAAGCGACAATCAAGAAAGAAAAGGTAGTTGAAATTGCATCACTTCCGTATGTTTCCTATTTGGAATTAGGAGCTGAACCAGCAGTAGCAGATGATGATTTGGGACGATCGCTACATCGATCTAATATGATTGATGCAAAATATATAGGAGGTCGATCTTACACGGGAGCAGGTCTTGGCGTCTTGGTGCGTGATGATGGGGGGCTTGGTCCACATATTGATTACCATGGTCGGTTGACTCAAGAATTTATTGATGGCGGTGGCGGTGGAACTCATGGTGACGGTGTTGCTGGAATTTTAGCAGGTGCTGGAAATTTTAACCCAATGAATCGAGGAATGGCTGCTGGTGCTGATATCCATGCTTTGAATTATGCAGCAGATCATTTGGATTCTACTATGCATTTATTTTTTAATGAGGGAGTACTCGTAACCAACTCCTCTTATTCTAATGGATGTAATGGCGGATATACAACTATTACAGAAACAGTCGATCAACAAATTTTTAATAATCCAACTTTGATTCATGTTTTTTCTGCTGGAAATTCTAACAATAGTGAATGTGGGTATGGAGCTGGTAATCAATGGGGAAATATTACAGGAGGTCATAAGATCGGAAAAAATGTAATTGCCACAGCTAACTTAAATGCTAATGGAACATTGGTTGGATCAAGTAGTCGAGGCCCCGCAAGTGATGGACGAATTAAACCAGATATCTCTGCAAATGGTCAAAATCAAGTTTCAACGGATCCGAATAATGAGTACAGTCCTTTTGGTGGAACTTCAGGAGCTGCACCGGGTATTGCTGGAATAACTGCTCAGTTGCATGATGCATATCGACAACTGAATGGAGGAGTAACTGCTGAGTCCGCATTGTTAAAAGCTATCCTTTTGAATTCGGCTAACGACCTTGGAAATATTGGCCCTGATTTTAAGTATGGGTGGGGGCATGTGAATGCCCTTCGAGCAGTTGAAACTTTAGAAGAAGGTCGATATTTTTCAGCACCTGTAGATCCTGGGAATACAAATACTCATAGTTTAGTGATTCCAGCTGGCGTATTACAGGCTAAAGTAATGGTATATTGGAAAGATCAAGAGGGTTCAACTTCAGCATCTATTGCATTGGTTAACAACTTAGATGCTAGAGTTTTAGATCCTTTAGGTAATATAAATGAACCATGGATCCTGGACTCAAGTCCTAACCCATTAACTTTAGATTTACCTGCTATTACTGGGATCGATACTTTAAATAATGTTGAACAAATTGCTTTGGATAATCCCGTTGCCGGAACTTATACAATTGAAGTGACAGGAACTGAATTACCTTTTGGTACTCATGAATACTATGTTGTGTATGAATTTTTAACTAATGATATTAAATTGACTTATCCTATTGGGGGAGAAGGATTTGTGCCAGGTGAAACAGAGAGAATACATTGGGACGCTTATGGTGATTCAGGGGTATTTGATTTGCAATACTCTATAGATGGTGGAGCAATATGGACAACAATTGGAACTTCAAGTGCTAATTCTCGCTTGTATGATTGGATAGTGCCAAACGATTTTACCGGAGAGGCAAAAGTGAGAATTATTAGAGGTGCTTTTGAGAGTATTAGTGAAGCGAATTTTTCTATTTCTACTCTTCCAACGGGTTTAGAAGTTTTAACTGTTTGTCCTGACTATATTGAGTTGGGTTGGAATGAAATGGCTAATGCAACTCAATATCAAATTTATGCTTTAGGAGAAAAATACATGGATTCTGTTGGAGTGACAAGTGATTTGACTATTCAAATACCAATTAATAATCCAGCTGATCTTGAGAATGAATGGTATTTTGCAATTTCGGCACTTGGACCAAACGACTTGAAATCTCGCAGAACGATTGCTGTTTATTACCCAGGAGGTTTCTTTAATTGTCAATTGGATAATGATATTAATTTAGCTTCGATTACAAATTTAGGATCTGGAAATGTTTTCTCTTGTAATCCCTCGTTTATTGCTCCCTTGACAATTTCTATTATGAATAATGGGTTGACAGATGCTACGGATTTTGAAGCAGCCTTTCAAGTAGATGGCCAGGCACCAGTTTTAGAAACAGTTTTAGGAACCTTGGCCGCTGGTGAAAGTATGGAATATACTTTTGCCCAAGAACTTGAAATAGCAGTTAGTGGAAATTATAATTTAACTTCTTGGGTCTCTATAACGGGAGATAATTATTTGCCAAATGATACTAGTTCTATCAATTTTGATTTAAATTTATTGCAACAATCAGCTGCACAATTAGATATTATTGAAACTTTTGAAAGTGGAATTTTTCCTCCAGCCCAGTGGACTTTAATTAACGATGATAATGATGAAGGTTGGGAGGAAGTAACAGTTACTCAAGCTGATGGGACAATTGGAAAAGCTGCGCGTGTTAATAATTATTCCTATCAAGCCGCAGCAAACACTCCACTTGAGGATCAGTTATTTACTATACCTGTTGATTTGACTTCTGCTACTAACCCTATCTTTTCATTTGATATCGCTTACACATATTATCAGAGTGGTGGTAGTCAATTTTTGGATGGATTAAGGGTAGAATTATCAGACAATTGTGGGACAAGTTTTGCAGAAATTATCTTTGACGAATTTGGTGATGATTTAATTACGGTACCAGCTCAATCTGGGGTCTTTACACCTAGCGATGCTAGTCAATGGAGAAATGAATTAATCGACCTAACGCCTTATATCGGAGATATTGTTATGATTAGATTTATCAATATCAGCGGATATGGAAATAACCTTCATATAGATAATATAAATTACGTAAACTTACCTGCTCCTGTTGCCAGTTTTACTTCCAACACAACTACAGTTTGTGAAGGGGAGACTGTAACATTGATTGATAATTCAACAGGTGATTTATTGAATTATGATTGGGATTTTGGAATTAATTCTAATCCTTCCACATCTGTTGTTGCTGGTGATCAGCAAGTAGTTTTTAATACTTCAGGTATGGTAACAGTTTCTTTGACGACGAGTAATCCTGCTGGATCAAGTTCCTCTTCTTTGATTTTTGATGTACAACCTTTACCCCAAGCAAATTATACATTTTTATTATCTGCTAATACTTCTACATTTTCTAATACATCCACTGGCGGTGATTCCTTCAATTGGGAATTTGGTGATGGGATGACGAGTATAGATGAAAGTCCAATTCATGTATATGATTCAATTGGTACTTATACAGTTACCTTGACCATTACCAACGAATGTGGAACTAGTGTAAGTACTCAAACGGTTGAGGTGTTAACTTCGATTTTTGATTTAAATGTTGATTTTGATTTAGTTGTTTTACCAAATCCAAATAGTGGAATTTTTGAAATGGTAATTGAAAGTAGTGAAGCCGATGAACTAAATTGGAATATGTATAACTTGCAAGGGCAATCAGTTCAAGAGGGACTTTTATCAGTTGCGGTTGGTACAACTCGACAGATTGTGGATGGAAAAAATATGCCTGCAGGAATATATTATTTGAGATTGCAAAATGAGGTTGGATATAAAACTTTGAGAATTGTGATTCAGTAATTCAAGTATTTTTTTTTGATATAAAAAAATGATTTGATATTCTAACTCATTTTTTTCAAGAAAAGGACCACTTTTAAAATAATTAGAAGAGGTCTTTTTTAATCAATTGATAATTAATCAATCAAAAATTGAATCGATATATTTTCTGTTGAGCTTAACCTCGTTTTCTCGGTCAAAAATGAAATCAAAACCTGCCTCCTAGTGATAGCAGGTTTTGATTTTTATTTTACAACATCGCACCCACTTTTTCTAAGAGCTTTTTTGTTGCAATAATTCCTTCGTCCTCGCTTAATTCATTTCCTTCATATTCAATTCCAACATAACCTGTGTAACCATGATCTTTTACTGTTTTCATTATGCGTAAATAATCCATATTTCTCTCGTCTCCATCTTCATTGAATACATTTGATTTTGCACTAACAGCTTTGGCAAATGGCATTAATTCTTTGACTCCTTTATAGCGGTCATATTCCTTTTTACATACCCAACCTTCCCCTCGCTCAAGGCAAAAGTTTCCAAAGTCAGGAAGCGTTCCACAATTTTCCATATTAATTTGCTTCATTACACCTGATAACCAAGAACCATCCGAAGAATATCCTCCATGGTTTTCGACGATTACATTTAGTCCAGCAGATTTTCCATATTCAGCTAGTTTTCCAAGCCCTAAAACAGCAGCTTCGGCAACCTCCTCTGCAGTTCCTTCACCAGCTGCATTTACTCTAATTGAGTGGCAACCTAAATGTTTTGCAGCATCGACCCACTTATAATGATTTTCTACAGCCTTTAATCTTTTTTTCTCATCAGTATCTCCAAGGTTGCCCTCACTATCAATCATGATCAATAAATTTTTGCAACCATTATCGTCAGCTCTTTTAATCATTTCATTAAGGTAGGCAGTATCTGTAGCCTTGTCTTTAAAAAATTGATTAACATATTCCAAACCATCAATTCCAAAACTTTTAGCCTTGGCCGCAAAGTCTAAATTATCCATTGTTGCGGGAATATCTTTATTTCTTCCTAGTGACTTATGTAAAGACCATTGAGCCAGAGATATTTTGAAAAACATTTCTTTTATTTCCTTTTTAGTTGGTTCTTTTTTCACTTTTTTAGTAGAATCAACATCACAAGATGTTAACCCTAATAATCCAAAACCTAAAGCAGCTTGCCCAGAATTTTTTAAAAATGTTCGCCTCGTTTTTTTCATTGTGAGTTTATTTTATAGTTTAATAATTGTTTGGTGATTTTATTGAATTCTATTTTATTATCAAAATAAATAATCTATTCAATAAATAAAATTATGCAATATTTTTCGATATTAGTGTATAAGTTACAATTATGTAAAAAGTTCCTTTTTATATTTCGACGAGAAATATACTTAGAAAATAAACCTCAATAATTATGAAGAAATTTCTAATTTCAGTATTTGTTTTATTGGTAATTGGTTTTGGTGTTTACTCTTTCTTTTTTGTTAAAGAAAAATTTCTTTCAGTACTAGTTTTTTCAAAAACTGAACAATTTAGACACCAATCTATTGAGGCAGGAATTCAGGCTATTAAAGGTCTTGGAAATAAATATAGTTTTCCTGTTGATGCTACTGAAGATGCATCTATTTTTACTGAAAAAAATTTGAAAAAATATAATGTGGTGGTTTTTTTAAATACTACTGGCGATATACTGAATGACGCCCAACAGCTTGAATTTAATCGATTTATCCAGGCAGGAGGTGGATTTGTTGGAATACATGCTGCGACGGATACTGAGTATAATTGGGAATGGTATGGTAAACTTGTCGGGGCATACTTTAATGGCCATCCCAATAACCCGAATGTCAGAGAAGCTGATATTCAAGTGGTTCAATCGGAACATATTTCAACAAAAGGGCTCCCTCAAAAATGGCATTGTATAGATGAATGGTACAACTTTAAAAATATCAATCCCAATGTTGAAATATTACTCAATTTGGATGAAAATTCATACGAAGGAGGAACTAATGGAGAAAGTCATCCAATTGCATGGTGTCACGAGTTTGATGGTGGTCGCTCATGGTATACTGGGCGTGGACATACAAATGAAACTTTTGAAGAGGTTTCATTTTTAGAACATTTGTGGGGTGGAATTGATTATGTATCAGAGAGACGTGAACGAGTAAATTATAATAATGCAAATGTAGCACCAGAAGAAAATAGGTTTATTAAAGAGGTTCTTTTAGATAATCTAAATGAGCCCATGGAATTGGAATTGTTGCCAGATGGAAAAGTTATTTTTGTTGAGCGGGGGGGTAAAATAAAGGTATATGATCAGGTAAAAGGTGAAGTCTCCAATATTCATAAGTTGAATGTGACTACAAAGCATGAAGATGGATTGTTAGGTATTGCTCTAGATCCTAATATTAAAGAGAACAACTGGGTGTATTTATTTTATTCTGATCCAGAAAAAATTCAACAAAATATTTCAAGGTTTACTTTGAAAGACAACTTTATGACATGGGATACCACTTCTGAAAAAGTACTTTTGGAAATAGCAACTCAACGTGATGAATGTTGTCATTCAGGAGGGAGTTTGGAATTTGGACCTGATGGATATTTATTTATTTCAACTGGGGACGATACCAATCCTCACGAGTCTGATGGGTATAGTCCTAGTGATGAAAGGAAGAATAGAAGCCCATGGGATGCTCAAAAATCTTCAGCAAACTCCATGGATTTGCGTGGGAAAATTTTGAGAATTAAACCTGAAGCAGATGGTACATATTCGATTCCAAATGGAAATCTTTTTTCAAAAGATGGGTCGATAGGTCGTCCTGAAATTTATGTTATGGGTTGTCGAAATCCATTTCGAATAGCTATCGATTCTCATACAGGATTTTTGTATTGGGGAGATGTTGGACCTGATGCAGGAGAAGATAGTTTAAAGCGTGGACCGATGGGATTTGATGAGGTGAATCAAGCACGAGAAGCCGGTTTTTTTGGTTGGCCATATTTCATTGGGGATAACCAAGTTTATCATAAGTATGACTTTGAGAATAAAATTTCATTAGAACCATTTGATTTAAAAACAACACTTAATAATTCTCCTAATAATAAAGGAGTAAATAGATTACCGGCTGCTCAGCCAGCATTTATTTGGTATCCATATGGGGAATCTAAAGAATTTCCCTCAGTAGGCGATGGAGGAAGGAATGCTATGGCTGGACCTGTTTTTTATGCAGAAGATTATATTGAAAACAAAGGGAGATATCCTGAATACTATAATGGAAAATTATTTATTTACGATTGGATGCGGGGTTGGATTATGGCTGTCACTATGGCTGACAATGGAGACTTTGAACGAATGGAACCTTTTCTCCCAAGTTTTGAATTCAATAATTTGACAGATATGCTTTTTAGTCCGGAAGGAGATATTTATTTGTTAGAATATGGTACTGCTTGGTTTTCAGAAAATCCAGATGCTAGATTAGTTCATTTAAAATATAATTCTGGTAATCGAGCGCCAGTTGCTAATTTTAAATCTGATAGAGGTTATGGAAAATTACCTTTGACAATTCAATTTGATGCGTCAAGTTCTATAGACTATGATGGTGATAAAATAACCTACCAATGGTTTTTCGGAGACTCTGAATCCGTGGGCTCAACTGAGAATAATCCAATATATACCTTTAGAAAGCCAGGACAATTTCCGGTTAAATTAATTACTACTGATGTAAATGGTGAGAAAAGTGAGATGAATAAGACCATTACTGCTGGAAATGCTTTGCCAGTAATAAGTTGGAGTTTTTCAGGAAATAAAACATTTTATTGGGACAATCAAGAATTAAATTATGAGGTGGATGTGACTGATGAGGAAGATGGTTCATTGTCAAATGGAATTGACCCTAATCGAGTGAGTATTTCCATTGATCATTTGGAAAGAGGTTTTGATAAAAATGAAATAGCCATAGGCCATCAAGCGTTGCAAGAGGCTTCCGAGTTTTTATTAGGAAAGCAATTGATGGAAAAATCAGATTGCAGAGCATGTCACCAATTGAATTCTAAATCAGTTGGACCAAGCTATATTGAAATTGCTGAAAAATATAAATCTGATTCAAAAGCAGTTGATTATTTGTCCGATAGAGTTATCAAAGGAGGAGGAGGAGTTTGGGGAGAAACAGTCATGGCTGCACATCCTCAATTGTCAGAATCTGAGGTGATTCAAATGGCTAAGTACATATTGTCTTTAGCAGATCGTACTGATCTTTCTAATTCATTACCAACTAAAGGAAAATTTGTTTTTAACAATCATCAACCGAATAATTTAGAAGGAAAATACATTTTGACAGCATCCTATAAAGACAAAGGTGGGGATCAAGTTGGATCACTGACTTCAAGGCAAACCATCGCATTGCGGTATGCAAAAATGAAAGCTGATGAATTTGATGAAAGTGAAAAAGCTTCAAGGTTTACAGTTGATCCTGAGATGGCACAAGGAATGATTGATGAACCTTTGGATTTGGTTTTTTGCGAAAGTAATGGATATATTTTGTATAAAAATATAGATTTCACATCAGTAAAATCTATTGCTGTTGAATATGTTAAAGCTGGACCAATGATGGATGGTGGATCAATTGATTTTAAGTTAGATTCAAAATCAGGAATATCAATTGGACAGTTGGATTTTAATTATGGAATGACAGAAATGGGTGGAGATCAACAAAGTTTTAATTTACCAGGAATTGAAGGCTCACATGATCTATATCTAGTGATTAATGCAGCTGGTGACAGACCAATAACGGGATTAGTTTCCCTTCATTTTAAAAGAGAGACAGCTGCTCAATAAAAATATATTTAATAATTCCGCGGTGTTTTCCGCGATAAATTTTTCTAAAAAATGAAAAATCTACTACTATTTTTTTGTATGTGCCTAGTTCTATTTTCATGTGAAGAGAAAACTCCATCAACACCAAAAGATCTTGCTAAAGAGTTTTTGATTCCAAAACCAGATTCACTTTTGGCTACTGGGAGTTCTTTTCGGTTGACTAAAAAAACTCAGATTGTTATTCAAGATGAATTTTTAGAATTAAGAACAGTAGGTATTTTTTTAGCAAATAAACTAAAACCAGCTACGGGTTTTAAACTTCCGATTAGTTTATATTCTGAAGTAGAAAGTGGGAATAATATTATTTATCTTTCTAGTGATTTAAATAATGATCAGTTAGGAGTAGAGGGTTATGAATTGATAATTGAAGAAAATCACATTAAGCTCCAGGGAAATTCAGCAGCTGGTATTTTTAGGGGGGTGCAGACTTTATTACAATTGCTCCCTGAGACTATTGAAAAGAAATCTCTTCAAACTGGTCCTTGGGAAATTGCAAGTGGAATTATTGTCGATTTTCCAAGTTATGAATATAGAGGAGCTATGATCGATGTGAGTCGTCATTTTTTTGGAGTAGAAAAAGTGAAGGAATATATTGATCATTTGGCTAGGTATAAAATGAATTATTTACACATTCATTTAACCGATGACCAAGGTTGGAGAATAGAAATCAAGAAATGGCCAAATTTAACAAATCATGGTGGAAGTACTCAAGTAGGTGGTGGGAAAGGTGGTTTTTTTACCCAAGAAGATTATAAAAAAATTGTAAAATATGCAGCAGATAGATTTATAACGATTGTTCCTGAGATTGATTTGCCAGGACATACTAATGCGGCTTTGGCATCTTACGCAGAGTTAAATTGCGATGGTAAAGCACAAAAATTATATACAGGAATGGAGGTTGGTTTTAGTACACTTTGCACTCGAAATGAAAACACTTATGAGTTTGTTGATGATGTAATAAAGGAATTGGTAGAAATTACTCCTGGACCTTATATTCATATTGGTGGTGATGAATCTCATTCTACTAAACAGGAGGACTATATTTATTTTGTTGATCGAGTGCAAGACATTGTAAAAAAATACGGTAAACAAATGATGGGTTGGGATGATATAACGGAAGGAAGTTTAAATTCTAATTCTGTTGCTCAACATTGGGCAAAAACAGACAATGCAAAAAAGGCAGTTGGACAAAATGTAAAAATAGTAATGTCTCCAGCTAGTAAAGCATATCTAGATATGAAATATGATTCCACCACAACTTTAGGGTTAAATTGGGCAGGGTTTATTGAAGTAGATTCAGGGTATATTTGGAATCCAGCAACTTTAATTAATGGAGTAAAAAAAGAGAATATTTTAGGTGTTGAATGCCCACTTTGGACAGAAACTGTTACCAATTTGGATGAGTTAGAATATTTAGTCTTTCCAAGATTGTTAGGTTATGCCGAAATTGGTTGGACCAAACAAGAAAATAGAAACTGGGAGGACTATAAAGTTCGATTAGGTAACCAACAAGCAAGATTGGAGGCTTTAGGTATTAATTATTACCCCTCGAAATTAGTGCCTTGGACAAAGCCGACTGAGAAAGGAGTTAAGTTGAAAGATTAAAAAAACACCCTTAAATTTTGGTATAAAAATATCGCAAGTAAAATGTCTAATTAATTGATTATAAATTAATTAGACATTTTATATGTAGTTAAATTTTAATTCAAAAATTGAGTTTAAATATTATGGCGATTCTTTTAATAAAGCATAATTACATTGTTTGAACTTTGAGTTTTTCTTTTGGAATCATTTCCTTTCTGTGTTAATTTTTTAGTTTTGCGTGTTTATATCTTCAAATAAAAATTCTCAATATTTTTTTTTATAGTTCCAATTTTCATCAAATGATTCAAAGTTGATTTTAGTTCGGACATCTAATTTTTAAATCTACCAATATTTGGAAAAGATACCATCAACATATTTTTGGTTTGCTTTTGCATGTCTAACTAGTTGAAATATTCATTTGCCAATACTTACCAAAAATAAGACCTACTCGCGTTCTTTTCATTTTAGAAATAATTCAAAAATATTCATCTCGAAGTTTTTTGCTCCAAGGAATGATGGTTGTAAATCCACGAAATCCTTCATCAACGATAGTTATTTTTGAATAAAATTTTTGTTTTAAATAAAGTCCGTTAATTTAGCAAGAGATGTTTTAATTGACTAAAATAAATAACTAGAATTTTATTTAAATAAAAAACAGAAATGAAAAAAAATAAAAAATCAACTTCACGTAGGACATTTCTTAAAGCTGGTGCTTTGGCAAGTGGTTCCTTTTTTGTTGTTCCTAGGCATGTCTTGGGAAAGGGATTTATAGCTCCTAGTGATCGATTAAATCTAGCAGCAATTGGTGCTGGTGGAAAAGGATTTGGGGATATTAGAAATGCTTCTGATAATGGTGCCAATAATGTTGTTGCACTATCTGACGTAGACTCTAAAGCAGCCGGGCGGTCAAGAACGGCTTTTCCAGATGCCAAATTTTTCAAAGACTTTCGAGTCATGCTTGAAAAAATGGATAAAGATATTGATGCCGTAACAGTTTCTACACCAGATCATGTTCATGGAGTTGCAGCAATGGCGGCGATGTCATTGGGTAAACATGTATATGTGCAAAAACCATTGACCCATAATATTTATGAAGCAAGACAGTTAACCGAAGCTGCACGAAAATATAAATTGGTAACGCAGATGGGGAATCAAGGTGCTTCTCATCCAGGGCAAGTGCAAATGAAGAATTGGTTTGATCAGGGATTGATTGGAAAAGTACATACAGTAGAGGTATGGACAAATCGTCCAGTTTGGCCACAAGGAATTCCGGTTCCTACAGATAAAAATGAATTGCCAGAACATCTAAGTAAAGAGGATTGGAATTTATATATTGGTCCAGCAAAGTATGTA
Organism: Saprospiraceae bacterium; assembly: GCA_029251525.1. Taxonomy (GTDB): domain Bacteria; phylum Bacteroidota; class Bacteroidia; order Chitinophagales; family Saprospiraceae; genus CAJQQY01. The sequence goes on from JAQXDE010000036.1 coordinate 87,365, forward strand.
GATTATCATCCATTGTACTATCATTTCAAATGGAGAGGTTGGTGGAATTTTGGAACTGGTGCCTTAGGAGATATGGGATGTCATATTATAGACACTCCATTTCGAGTATTGGAATTAGGTTATCCGACGGAAGTGGAAGGTAGCGTAGGAGCAATTTATAAACGAGATTGGAACCCTGAGTATGTTCCGGAGGGCTGCCCTCCCTCGTCAAGAGTTCAAATTAATTTTCCTAAATCTACAGTGAATGATTCGCCTGTAAAAATGATCTGGTCTGATGGTGGACTCAGGCCATTTCATCCAGACTTGATTCCTGCAAATGATGATATAGGAGGAAAAGGAAGTAAAAATGGTATTATCATGATAGGAGATAAAGGAGTGATTACATCTGATGTTTACGGTGCTAAACCAAGGTTATATCGAAAAGGAGAGGAGGTGATGAGGATGCCAGAGGGATTTGATGGAGGCAATAAATACCTAGATTACCCAGAAATGGGTCATCAAAAATCATGGACGGAAGCTTGCAAGGCTGGTTTTAAAAGTAAGGAACATTTGAAATTGACCTCTTCGTTTGACTATGCTGGGCCATTGACAGAAACGGTTTTGATGGGAAATCTAGCAATAAGAAGCTATACTTTGGCGAAAGCGAGATTAGACGGAGGAAGGGACTTCCCTGGAAGAAAAAAATTATTGTGGGATGGTAAGAATATGAAGGTGACGAATTTTGATGAAGCAAATCAGTTTGTGAGTAGGGAGTATCGGGAAGGGTGGTAGTTCGTTTATAGATTATAGGTGAATCTTATTTGTCGTCAACGCCAGCTCTATAGATTTTGTTTACCAAGTAGTGATCATATTTTGTATTAGTGGCTAAGAGTAAATAGTATCTTAAGGGCTAGCGTTGAAAACGATTTTATTCTGGTTAACTCAGCGGAAGAATTTTCTTTATTTTATTTTTGAGAGTTAAACCCTATGCTAAAACCAACAATAGATCCGCTATTTTGCTGTTGATTAACTTCGACGAAAATTCCTTGCTATCCATTTACACCTCCCGCTGAATTATAACCAAGATACTCAACTTCTTCTTCTTTAAAGTGAATACCGTGGTCTTCTAATTCTTTCAAAATAGGTGCATATACTTCTTTACTAATTGGTCTTTGTACACCTGGTGTTGTTATTTTTTTATTGAGAATCATAAGCGCTGCCATAGCTACTGGGAGACCAACTGTTGCTGCCATTGCGGTGAAAGTTTGATCTTCTCCAATTAAAACCATTTTACTGTCAATCTGGTATTTTTGTTCATTTAGTTCATAACCAAATTTATGATACATAACGATCATATCCTTATCATCAGGTTTCAAAGTCCAATTATCCTCCAATATTCTTTGGAGGGCTTGAGCTGGAGTAGCATTTTTTAAACCGATCTTTTTATTTTTGTTAAAAATATCTAACTCTATTAGTTTATCCCACATTAAATCATCTTGGTCAATTTTCAAGGCATGTCTCAATTTTAACTCAACAGAGTCAGTTGGAGAATAAGTAAGAAAAAGATTGATAAAATCTCTATAGCTCAGATTTTCAGAGTTATCAATTTTATAAGAATCATCCGTTAATCCCAGTTGGACAAACATATTCCAAGCCTTACTAAATCCAATTCGACGCATCGTTCCTCGATATAGTGTAAGGATGTCTTTTAATCCATATATACTGCGGTATTTTAGTGAGTTTCTGTTGGCTAAAGCTTCAAAACGACCATATCCTTCGACATCTAAAAACTCTGTTCTTCTGAAAAGTCGATGGTATGGAATATATTTTTTTGTTCCCTCTTGGAGAAACTCAGCTGCTCCTCCTTGTCCAGCAAGTACCACATTTCTTGGATTCCAGGTAAATTTGTAGCGCCATAGGTTATCATCACTTTCAGGGGCGACTAGGCCACCAGTAAAAGACTCAAACATCAACATTTTTCCTCCTGCTTGTCGTATACGATCTATGACTTGCATTGCACTCATATGATCGATTCCGGGATCAACTCCAATTTCATTCATAAAAACTAAGCCGTTTGCTTTGACATCTTTATCTAAAGCTTGCATTTCATCACTGACATAAGAAGCCGTGACTAAATGTTTCTTATATAAAATACAGTCCTTTGCTGCCTCAATATGGAATCGAGCTGGTAGCATGGAAATCACAAGGTCAGCTGACTCAATAGCTGCTCTTCTTCTCGGAGTATCGAAAACGTCCAATTTAATACCTTTTGCATTTGGATGCCCTTGAGTAAATTTTTGGGCACTTTCTTCAGACAGGTCACCAATAGTGATGAAAAGATCTTCATCTTTAGATTTATCTAGTAAGTATTTTATTAAAGAGCAAGCAGAGCGTCCTGCCCCAATAATCAATATGTTCTTCATTTCTATTAATATAGTTTTAAATTTGACAAATGTAGTCAAGGGAATTGGTAACTGTGAATAATTTAAAGCTTTAAAAGCTAAAAATAATTATAAAAACTGGAATTTTTACTCTGTAGTGGTCTCAAGTATTCACCTAGGTTTTATTTTTCATCCTAAAGAAATAAAAAAGTAAGCTCTATTATTATTTACCATTTCTTAGTACTTTTTACAAAGAAATACCATCCAATTTTTTCAGATTAGTTTTCAGTTCGCGTTTATGATCAATTAGATATAGATACATTTATTCTAAATCCTATTTGATCTAATCTAATGGATTCCATATTTTTCTTAATTTGGGGAATTAAAGATTAAATATATTTTTATTGCTACTAATGGTTTATTTCTTTGGTAAATAGGAATAGGAAAATGAATAACTTTCTCCAGAATTTTCCAAGTATGATACTGCTCTCATCCTAGTATGGAAACAGTCTCATTTAAGACAAAGTTAGAGTGGTTGGGAATAACCAATATTTTTTGATCGCGACATTTAAATTAAATTAATATTTATGAAATATCTTTCTTTATCACTTTTATTCATTTCAATTGTTGGCTATTCACAAAACCGGATTCTAGTTGATGGAATATTCGATGAATGGTCTGACCATCCTGTAATATATTCTGATGCTGCAGGAGATGGTGGGTTTTTAGGAGTAGACTTTGGAGAATTACAAATTTTTAATGACGATGAATTTATCTTTTTTTTACTAGAAATAGGTAGTGAAATTAATCTTCAAGACTTGAATAAAATCTCCATATTTCTTGATACAGATAATAATTCTAATACAGGATTTTCTATAAATGGAATAGGTGCAGAATTGGTTTATTCTTTTGGAGAACGATCTGGATTATTTTATTATGCAAACGGATCTTCAGAAATATTTCACAGTAATATTGGTTTGGTGAGCGCACCAACTGTTTCCTCTGATCAATTTGAAATTGCAATCAAAAGAGATATTTCTATTTTTGGAAATCCATTGTTTTTAGGTGACAGCGTAAGTGTTGTATTTCAAGATAATACCACCAACGGAGATTTTTTGCCTGACATAAATGAGGCGATCACTTATACTTTCTCAAATGATGTTTTAGCATCACTTCCAGATTATTCTATTCAGAAAATTAATGAATCTGATTTAAGGATTCTTTCTTACAACGTTTTGTCAAACGGACTTTTTGATGCAGCCAGGGTGCCAGCTTTTACTAGGTTATTTCAAGCAATACGACCTGATATTATTGGATTTCAAGAAATATATTCTTTTTCGTCGGCACAAGTTGCTGATCAGATTGAGTCAATGTTACCATCTGTCGCAGGAGAGGAATGGTATCATTCCAAAGTAGAACCAGATTGTCATGCAATAAGTAAGTATCCTATTGTGCAAAGTGCTAGTATTCAAGGTACAGGAAATGGTGCATTTTTGATTGATGGACCTAATACTGAAACAGATTTATTTTTGATTGTTGCACATCCTCCATGTTGTGCCAATAATATAGGTAGGCAAATCGAGATAGATTTGATGATGAAATTTTTAAGGGATGCTAAGGAGGGAATAGGACCAATTCCTTTAGAGGCGAATACACCGATTGTAATCGTTGGAGATATGAATTTAGTTGGCTTCAATGAACAATTGGAAACATTATTGACAGGAGATATTTTTGATGAGGTTACTCATGGGGTAGATTTTAACCCTGACTGGGATGGCAACGCCCTATTGGATAGTCGACCTTATATTCCTGGTTTACCATTATCATATACTTGGTACAGTGAGGAGAGTGATTTTAGTCCAGGAAAGTTAGATTATATTATTTACAGTGGATCAAATTTAATTTTACAAAATAGTTATTCCTTGTTTACACCAAGTCTTCCATTTGATAGTTTAAATGCTTTTAATCTTTTAGTAAATGATGCAGTGGAGGCTTCTGATCATTTGCCAGTTGTTGCAGATTTTGAAATTAAAAATTCAACTGCGATAAAGAACTCACTTATAAAACAGGATTTTGGAATATTAAAAATTTATCCAAATCCTTCTTATGGACTAACAGAAATTTTAATTAATATTCCCCAAAAGGATTTTATCATCATTCAATTGATGGATCAAAAGGGGAGAGAGATTAGTATTTTGAACCAAGAAGAACTTAATAATGGAGAACACAAGATTCAATTTGACAGTTCTGTCTTTGCTTCTGGTATTTATTTTATTCAAATAAAGACTACTGATTTTACTGATGTAAAAAAACTTATTATTGATTAATTTACATTAATTTATAAAAGTAAGTGTCTCCTGATTTTTACTGTAAAGGTTACTATAAGATATCCGATATTCAAATTGAAAAAACTAGAGGACTGTCATAATTGAAAGATAAAGCATTGTTTGTATTAAAACGTCCGTTTTCAACTAACATATGTCCGTTTTCGACAGTTAGATGAGTTAAATACAGAATATATTTGAGGGATAATACTTCAAAAAACCAAATTGGCTATTCCAATGGGGGGCTTAAGCAAGAAATAATAAAATAAACACCTCACATTATTTTTGTTGCGCGTTCCAATCGCAATGCTGGTTATCATAACTTTGGTAACCAGCATTCCATAAGCTTTTGATAAGAATCATTTATAATCACCTGTTGAAAAATATGTCTAAAAATACCTTTACCTAATATCAACCTGAAAATACGGTTTATTTTTTAGTAATTGTATCAAGAAATCCTACTATATTAAAGAATCATAGCTTATTCATATTTCCACTCTTGAGAAATAATCTTATTTTTACGGCTAATAAATTTTTACTCACAGTAAATTTAAATTATCTCCATATTGAAGAAACTTAGTCTAATACTAATTTTTGTATTAGCTCCTTTTCTTGGTTTATTTGCCCAAGAAATAGGCTTCTATCCACTTATTGAAAATTATAGTTACCAATCCTATAATGCGGGTACTGCTAATTGGAGTATTATTGAAGATGATCGAGGGATTATGTACTTCTCCAATAATAGAGGCATCTTGGAATATGATGGTCAAAATTGGGAATTGATTGAGTCTCCAAAACAACAGGTTGCACGGTCACTTGCCAAAGATGAAAAAGGAGTGATTTATGTTGGCTTTGTTGGTGACATTGGTTTTCTAAAATCTGATACAAAGGGCAAGACTATCTTTAGTTCTTTAAAATCAAAACTCCCAATAGAACATCAAGTATTTAAAGAAGTATGGAATACTTTTTCCCTGAACGAAAAAATATACTTTCAAACCAAATCTAAATTATTTAGATGGGATGGAAGAGAAATGAAAGTCTTGGCTAGTGAAGCGTACTTTCAACGATCAAGTATTATTGATGGGAAATTCTTCATTGGGGTGTGGGATGTAGGATTATGTATTCTTGATGAAGATCGCTTTGAGCTGGCGGTTATCCAACCAGAATTTGCAAAAAAAAATATTTACGTAATCCAGTCATATTCCAATGATACTTTGCTTGTTGGAACACAAAAACAAGGTATTTACTTATGTGATTCAAAAAGCGTCCAGCCTTTTATTACTGAGGCTGACCACTTAATTAAAAATCAATTATATTCTCCTGGAATTCGAATAAAGGAGGATCAGTATCTACTAAATACCTTGGGTAATGGTGCCATCTTAATCAATAAAAAAGGAAAAATTCTACAACATTTTTCAATAGATATTGGTCTTCAAGACAATGCCGTTAATTACACGTATCTCGATTCAAAAGGTATTCTTTGGTTAGCTTTATTTAATGGTATTTCCTCAGTTGATTTGGCCTCTCCTTTTAATTATTTGAATCAAGAACTTGGTTTACCTTTTAAGACAACCTATGACCTTGAACAACATCAAGGCAAATTATATGCAGGTTCTATTAATGGTCTTTATTCTTTTGATAGAAAGGAAGGTGTTTTTCGTTTTGTAAAAGGTTCGTATTCTTCAATCTATCAGCTTTTTAAATTTAAGAATCGGTTGTATGGTGCAGGTTATGGTATGGGATTTTTTGAAGTGGTCAATAATGAAATTCGTTTCGTCAAAAAAAATACGAATGATGATTTTAAAGTAACTATGATTCGACAATCTAAATTAGACTCTAATCGTATTTTCTTAGATTGGCAAGAGGGATTGGTAACTTATTATTTTAATGAGGATATTAATCAATTTCAAGAAGAATCACGTACTACTAAATTTCATCCAACTTATAAAGGCTTTGAAGTTGATAATGCTGATAGAGTATGGATCATAGGCAACGAAGGGGCACAGTTAAAAAAACTGGGTACTAAGTCAATCAACGGGCAAGTAGATTTAGATCAATCTCCAATTATTACTTATGATTCTAGCCAAAGTCTTCTTAAGGATTTGCAATACGTTTTTCAATTAGATGATGGGCTACATTTTCTTGGGAAAAAGGCCTTTAAGTTTAATGAGTCTGAAAATCGATTTGAGGAAATTACTACTTTCTATAAAGACCTCCATAATAAAAACGCACAATTCTTTTCTTTTCCTATAAAGGATCACCTTGGACGAGTATGGATGCAACTGGGCGATGGTATTTTATTAAAAACTGAAGAAGAAGGAACGGAGGTTGTTATTAGTAATCCTTTTTTGCCAATTAAAGATTTTCCCGTTTGGAATATATTGATTGATGAAAAAAGCACCTTGGATAAAACTATCGCTTGGTTTAATGGCACTGAGGGAATTATTCGTTATGAAAGTAATCCAATATCTGATGCAGTTAAAATATTCAATACCCTAATTAGAAAAATAGTCATTAATGAAGACTCCTTATTATATAGTGGAGGGAATATTCCTATTGATCCATTCAAGGTCTATCATGGAGATGGTAATCTGACTATCAATTTTGCAGCAACAGGTTATTCTAATACTTCATCCGTTCGGTTTCAAACCAAATTGGAGGGTTTTGATGATAATTGGTCCGAACTAAGCCCACTTTCCAAAAGATCATTCTTTAATTTACCAATAGGAAAATATACATTTAAAGTCAAGGCCAAGGATATTCTATTGCAAGAAAGTAAAATCGCTACTTTTACTTTTTCGATAAAACCAAACTGGTGGGAAAGATGGTGGATGAGACTTCTATTTGTATTTGCCTTTGGATTAATGTTATATGGAACTATGAAGTTGGGAATCAGGAGGAGTACCCAAAAATTAGAGGTACGTCAAAAAGAACTTGAGTTGATTGTAATGCAACGCACAGCTCAGATAGAAAATGATAAATATTTAATAGAACAACAAGCTGATGAACTCAAGGAATTGGACAAAATCAAATCAAGGTTTTTCGCAAATATTTCTCATGAATTACGAACACCTCTTACTTTAATTCTTGGACCACTTTCTTATATTCTTGAAAGTTCAGAGGAATGGAATAAGGTTAAAGTTCAGCAGCAGTTACAAGTTATGCAACGAAATGGGAAGAATCTTTTACAACTTATTGAAGAGATTCTAGACCTATCAAAGATGGAGGCTAATAAACTTGAACTGCAGGAAGATCTTACACCACTAGTTCAGTTTTTTCAATATATTTTCTTTGTATTTGAACCTTTGTTTCAGTCGAAATTAATTAATTATGATTTGAAACTAGGGATTCATCAAAATCTTGAAGTTTTAGTAGATCGTAAAAAATTGGAAAAAATATTAAACAATTTCCTGAGCAATTCAATAAAATTTACTGGACAAAATGGAAAGATTATATTGGAGGTTAAAGAAACTGAGGAATTGATAAAAGTTCAAGTATCTGATAATGGAAGAGGTATTCATCCAAAAGATTTACCGCATATTTTTGAACGATTTTATCAGTCCAAGCAAATTGATCAAAAATTATATGGTGGTACCGGAATTGGTTTAGCCTTGGTAAAGGAGTTAGCGAAATCGATGGGTGGTAAAGTAAAAGCTGAAAGTACTCTTGGAGTGGGAAGTTGTTTTTATTTTGAATTTCCAAAGAAGAAAGTGGTAGCTAATGAGCCTATCGCTCTTCCTGTTATAGAAATGATTGAGGATGATCCTATTATCGATTCGATTGGGGAAGATTTCAGAATCATGGTCGTGGAAGATAATCCAGACATGCAAGATTTTATTGTACAACTCCTGCAAAAAAAATATAAGCAAGTCTTAATTGCAAAAAATGGTGCAGAGGGGTTAGACTTATTAAACGTGCATAATACAAATATCGATCTTATTGTTTCAGATGTGATGATGCCCGAAGTGGATGGATTGGAAATGCTAAAGACGATTAAATCTCATTCTGAATGGTGTAGAATTCCTGTCGTAATGTTAACGGCTTTAGCTGCGGAACGTGACAAATTGAGTGCATTAACCATTGGTGTTGATGACTATCTAACTAAACCTTTCTCTGTTCCTGAATTAATGATCCGAGTTCAAAATTTACTCTACAATTATCATCAACGGAAAGTGATGAACAATTCGACAAATGAAATTATCGTCGAATCCAAAAGTCAGGATCAGGAAGGAAATACCGTTAATGCAGAAGATAAAGTATGGATTGAAAATTTAAAAACAATTATCCATAATTCACTTGAGGAAACTATATTAAGCGTAGAAGATCTTGCAGCATTAGTCTTTCTAAGTAGTCGTCAAATGAGTCGTAAAGTGAAATCTATCACTGGTCTTACTCCAGCTCGGATGATCAGGGAGGTACAACTTAATAAAGCTCGAATTATTTTGGAAGAAAAAACCTTTACCTCTGTTAGTGATCTTGCTTTCCAATGTGGATTTGAATATCCAGCTACCTTTTCAAAACTTTTTAAAAAACGTTTTGGAAAGTCTCCTAGTGAATATTTGAAAATAAAATAAAGGTAAAAAAAGATGATTAGTTCTTGTTCAGCTCTATTTTATAATTGTAAGGTTATAATTTTTTTTAAAACTATCGTAAAAATTATCGATTCAACAGGATCCAATCTGCATTCAATATAAATTGCTTTTCATCTTTAGGGTTTTTAAATACCAAGAATAAATCTCCAATATTAATGTTAGGCTTAACAGGAATCTGATAAATCTTAGTTCCAATTTTTTCTTTATCAAAATAACCTAATTCCATTTCCCCAATTATTTTTCCAGTTGTGCTTTTTTCTCTTATTTCAACTTTCCCCTGATAGTTATAATCAGGATTATACTTAGCCGCTAATTTGATACTATTTAAATTTTTGAAACTTTGGTTTTCAAATTTTAAAAACGAATTATGCACTATTGAACCGACTAAAGTTGAACCATCATTATTCCAATCCCCAAGGCCATCAGTTCGTTCATCGGCATCTTCAGCTTGAATTTTTGGCCCTTTAAAAACTATTTGATCCCTTACTGACAATGCAGAATTTTTTAATTTGGGATTACCGCTATCAAGGTAGGAGGCCATTAAGATATATTTCCCCTCTTCTTCACTTTTGAGTTGTTCTTTAAATTCTAAAGTTCCAGAAGTAGCTAAATTCTTTTCGTTTGATTTTAGAGTTGGGTTATTCGATAAGATATATTTTATCATTTCTTGGACTTCTTCAATTTTTAATTGAGGATGTGCCGACATCATTGTTTCTCCCCATGTTCCTGCACTTCCTTTAATAACAGAACCAACTAAATAGTCAATATCATCATTATTATATTTAGCAGCAATATCAATGTAGCTTGGGCCATTTACTTTTTCTTTTATTGCATGGCAGGCTTTGCAATCGGAGTTATCAATTAATAATTTGCCTTTTGGAATTGAATTTTGTTGATGTCCCAAAGTTGCAATTATCAGGTCTTCTCCTTCTGCTAAATAATTTAAAGTAACTTTTATTCTGGAGGCATCTATTGTTTGGTTTTCAGAACTTCCATCTTCTCGATCTTTTACTACTACTTTATAATTTACCTTTTTGTTTTTCCAATAGGTCATATCTTTGCTATCTATTTCAATGTTTAATTGAGGAGGATCATTACCCACTAATATTTTTTTGTTAGATGTTACAGATAGACCTGATGCATCAGTCACCTTTAGTTTTACATTATAAATTCCAATTTTATCAAAAGTAAAAACTGGATTCATTTCTGTTGATTGAACTTCTTTTTTAGTGAAAAACCATTCGTAAGTTAAATTATCATTATCGTAATCTTTAGATTCCTTTGCTGAGAATTGAATGGTGAGGGGGAGCGCTCCAACTTCTTTGTCTGAATCAATTTTGGCTAGGGGAGGGCGGTTGCCTTTGATATAATTAATGCGACAAAGACGAGCATCAATATTTCGAACATTCCACTTTTGGCCATATTCCAAAACATACATTTTTCCATCAGTTCCAAAAAACATATCCATCGGGTGGGAGAATTCAGAGTTGGGCATAAAACTCTCTGCGTGAGAATAGTTTTGATTTTCATCAAGGGTCACTATGTAGATCCAATCTCTCATCCATTCGTAAATGAATAATTTATTTTCAAAATAATCTGGAAATCCCTCTTTCGAATTTGGGAAATCAGCAGTATGGAAAACTGGTCCGGCCATAGGATTTACACCACCCTTTCCTAGCCATGGAAATTCATTTATCTTATCATAGGAATACCAAATTAGAGAAGGTTGAATGAGTGGGAGTTTCTTTAATCCTGTATTATTTGGAGAGTCGTTGATTATATTTTTGGGATCAAATTTTTCACCTGATTCTTCAGTTGTGAAATTATAATCATTGTATAATTGGTTATTTCCACGAGTATAAGGCCAGCCCCAATATCCTGCTTTTCGGGCTTGATTAAATTCGCCCATTCCTGCAGGTCCACGAAGTGAATCTTCTTTGCCAGAATCAGGGCCAACATCTCCCCAATAAAGATTTCCATTTTGACTATCTATCGAAAATCGGAAAGGATTTCTCAAACCCATTGCGTAGATTTCAGGACGAGTCTTTTCTGTTCCCTTAGGAAATAAGTTTCCTTTGGGAATGGTGTACGTTCCATCATCTTGAGGAGTAATTCTCAGTATTTTGCCTCTTAAATCATTAGTATTTGAAGCCGATCTTTGAGCGTCCCAAAGCGCTCTGTTTAATCTTTCATCAATTGGTGCAAAACCCTGAGATTCAAAGGGGTTAGTATTGTCACCTACCCCAATGTATAAATTCCCATCTGCTCCAAATTCCAAAGATCCTCCACTATGACAACATTTCCTAATGGTAGGGATAGTGAGAAGTAATTTTTCAGAATCTAAAATCAAAGAATCATTGATCAAATCGAATCTTGAAATATGTTGTTTAGAAATTTCTCCAGGAGCACTATAAAAGAGATAAATCCAATTATTATTTTTAAAATTGAGGTCGACAGCAAGACCAATCAAGCCATCTTCATTTCCGTAAAAAACATCTAGTTGAGCAATTTCTTTCGTTACTTTATCCGTAAAATTGTAATGCTTAATTTTCCCTCTTCTTTCGATAAAAAGAATTCCGTTTGGCGTCTCTTCCATTTCCATCGGTTCATTTAGATTAAAGTCTAACACTTCTTTGACAAATCTATTTTCTTCCGGTACTCTTGGTGAATGAACGGCAGAATAATCTAATTTTTTGTCTCCCATTGCATATTTAATTCCACCTAAAAGATGTTGAAGGAAAAGAATATTCTCAAAAGTTTCATCTAGGTGCCCCATGCCAGTATAAAATGACCGACCTCCATCAAATTCATGAAACCATGACATAGGATGTAATTTATCTTTGTGAGTTCCGCCCTCGTAACTTTCTTCATCAATTTCAATTAGCACATGTATTTTTGGATTGATATTTTTAAAATTATACCACTCTTCTTTGATGATCCAATGATCATCTATTTTAGAAGTTGCAGCATGGTCTTTTTTCAAAATTTTTAATTTTGCTTCTTGTATTTTTGGATGGCCATTGAAGTATGCTCCTACCAGTTCATTGTACCATTTCCAATCATATTCGGTATCAGTTGCAGCATGAATTCCAACATAACCACCACCAGCTTGAATGTATCTTTCAAAATCTGCCTGTTGTGCATAATCTAAAATGTTACCAGTTGTATTTAAAAAAATTACTGCTGAATATTGTTTTAAATTTTCTTCGGTGAATAAAGAGGCATCTTCTGTGGTATCAACTTTAAAATTATGTTTTAGACCCATTTTTATTAAAGCGATTTGGCCTGCTTCTATTGAGGAATGCCTAAATTCTTCTGTTTTGGAAAAAACTAAAATTCGTTTTTCTTCTTGTGTGCAGGAGGAGATAAAAAGAAAAAAGAGTGAATAAGCTATAAGTTTGGTTATTTTTTTTGGCATGCTATTTTTTTCGAAAAGTAACGAATTTTAACTTGGTTTTATGGATTAGTTGAAATATCAATTCTATCATTTATCTGTAATAATAAGTTTACATATTTATTATTTAAATGATTTTAGATAATTTATTGGTTTACGATTTACTCCACCATAATTTCATCTATAAATACCCAACAAGGAGCACCTGGAGCAGGATGCCAGCTAGGATTAACCAAGTTACTTTTTACCTCTATTTTAATGTAACGAGCATTTTGAGTTTCCAATGGTAAAGTGAAATTTTTTACAAAAGAAGGCTCGGGAGTCAAAGTTGTTGGAATAGTTTTTTTAGCCACATTTTTAAAATTTTTTCCATCAGCTGAAACGGCTACATTTAACTGTTTAGGAAAAAAGATGTAAGAATTGGTTGCCTCTAAAGCACTTACAGAGACATTAGTAATTTTCAGTATCTTTCCCATGTCTAGAGTCGCAGTCATATGAGTGCCTTCAAAACCTAACCATTCCCCTTCTGTGAAGTTGATGGTACCTTTTTTAAAATTCGCTAATGAAGATCCGCCTTCAGCTTTGTAGCGATCATTAGGTTGTTTATTTAATTTCACACTTGTGATTTGGTACTTCGCTCGAACTACAGTTTTTTTTGCGGGAAAACTTGTTCCCCAACCTTCCTTTTTGGCAATGACTTGAATATCAGAAGTTTTTTTCACATAAAAAGGTTCTGAATATTTTACAGAGGTAGAGTCTGGTGTAGTTCCATCTAATGTATAATGAATGTTAACACCTTTAAAATTAATTATAAATTTCACCAAAACAGAATCTGTAAAAATATCTTCTTCAATCATGATCAACGGTGGTTTCAATTCGGTACTTCCAAAAACTTCATCATCAACTCCGGCATTGACATTAAGTCGAGGGCGAATATTTTTAAGTTTTTGAATAGCTTTTGGGCTAACATTGGTTTGCCATAAAAATACATTTTTTAAACCTGCTAATTTTGCGATTGGTTCAAGTGCAATATCCTCTAAAGGAGTATCATAAAGGTTTAAATATTCTAAATATTCTAACTCATTTAGTACGTTTAAATTCTCACCGGTGACCTGAGTTTTTTGTAAAAATAATTTTTGTAAATGAGGAAACTTACCAAGATAGGAGAGGAGACCATCATTCATATTAGTATCACTCAAGTCTAATTCAATCAATTGTTCTGATAATTTTTGAAGTTGTTTTAATACATTTTTGTCTAAGTTTTTTCTACCCCGTAAAGATACTGTTACAAAAGAATTTTGGTCAGAAACTATTTTAACTGGAATTCCTGATTGTCTTAATATTTGAATGGTACTTAGATTTGGTTTATCAACCTTAAGTGTAAAAATACTTTTATCACTTTCAGTATATTTTGCTAAAATTGTTTTTATTTTGTCCGATTTTTTAAGTTCATGTATCTTTTTATCAAAATGTCCACCCTCTGCAATCCACCATTCCAATAACGTAATTTCATCACTACTTAATTGCTTTTTCCCTTTTGGTGGCATGTGCTTTTTTTCTTCCAAAGGTAAATTAGCACGTTGTAGAAATAAGCTTTTTTCAGGATATCCAGCTACGAAAAACGCACCAGTTTTACCACCATCTTTAAATCCTTCGATGGTGGTCATTAATAATTCACCTTTTACTTTTGACTCATTATGGCAGGTTATACATTTTTGTTTAAAAATAGGTTGAACCAAATCTTGAAAAATCATTACGCTATCCATATTACTAAAAACAATTGTTTTCTTCTTTTTTTTATTTGAGAATGGTTCAATTAAAAAGTCACTTCCGTGAGTTAGCGAACCTCCCAAATGACCTGTCGTACCAATGAATAACATTAAAATTCCAAAAATTGGAAAGAAGAGTTGTTCTCCCAGGCGACTATTTTTTTCTTTATGTAAAAAATATACTACCATCGAAATTAAAGCAGTCCCCATACCTAACCATTTGTGCCACCATAACATAGCCTCGTTATATCCACCTTCCAATGAAAGTAAAAATCCAGAGATTGCTGCTAAGATTGCACTCCACATTCCAATCCGAATAATAAATCCAACCGCAGGCTGTAACGAGGCATATTTTTCTTTTCGTCCAATCCATTCCATTAAAAATGCAACTGATAAAATACCAATCGGCATATGTAAAATGATTGGGTGTAATCGTCCAAAAAGTTGAGTTAATATTTCCATATTTTAATTGACATAAATTTCATCTAAAAATAGCCATGCTTTTCCTCCTTTACCAGGATGCCAATCAGGGCATTTTTTAAGATTTTCAATTTCAAATTTTATAAATTTTGCTTGTTTGTTTTTCATCGCATAATTGAACTCAATTATTTCAAACCCTTTTTTAGTAGGCATATTACTATAATTCATTTGTACGATTTCATTATAGATGTTCCCATCATCAGAAATTGATACTTTTATATTTTTTGGAGAAAAAATCCAAGATCCAGGATGACTTAAAAAGCGAACACCCACATCTTGCAATGATTGTTGTTTTTTCAGTTCTAGAGTAGCAATTACATTCTCACCTTCATAACCTAACCAATTTCCACTATGAAAATCATTACTACCATTAGCACCGTCTAATAATGTTCTTGGCCCTTTTCCTGAATACTTCGAAGAGGGTAGAGGTGACAACTTTAAATCTTTAATCTGTGAATAAATTTTAGCCTCTGCAGAATAAGTTTTCCCAATTTTTTTATTATTTAGAAATAGAGCGGCTAGAATAGATTGACTCTTTTTTAAAATAAATGATTCTCGGAAAATAGTACTTTTTAACGTTGGTTCAGATCCATCCAAAGTATATCGAATTTCAGTATTCGAAAAAGAACTAGACATAGAAACTTTAACTGGTTGATCAAAATTTTGTTGATCTAATTGAATATATGCTTGAATAAAATCATCTTTATTATTGCGTATGTTTTGTGTAAGTAAATGTTCTAATTCTTTTTTCTTTTCAGAAAAATTTATATCAGAAGCGAGATTAGTATTTTCAAATTTATCCTTATTTAAATTAAACAATTGTTCTTGCTCTTTTCCTTTTACAAAATACTTAATCAGTTTCCAATTGTCATCTGTTCTCACTGCTCTCATTTCTTTTGCATGTGCTAAAAATAAATGATCTCGATGTTTCGATTCTTTATCTTGCAAAATTGGAAATAGACTTTTTCCTTCTACACTCGTTGGTATTTCTAGTTCAAGCAAATCACAAATAGTTGGAAAAATATCATACAAATAGCAAAGAGCTTCCGTTTTTTGTCCACCTTTAATTATAGGTGCAGAAATAACTAAAGGTACTCGGACACTATGATCGTACAAGCTTTGTTTTCCCAATAAACCATGCTGCCCTACTGCCAAACCATTGTCTCCTGCAAAAACGATAACGGTATTTTCCATTAAGTTTTTTTTCACCAAAGCATCCAATACTCGCCCTATTTGAGCGTCCACTTCTGAGACCATTGCATAATAGGAGGCAAGTTCTTTTTTGATTATTTTTTTTGTCCGTGGGAAGGCAACAAGATTCTCGTCTCGAGTACGTAAATGCCCGTTATCAAAAGGATGTTTGGGTTGGAAGTTTGATGGAAGAGTAATGTTAACAGAGTCATATATTTTTGTAAATTCATCAGTTGCTTCTCTTGGATCATGTGGGGAGGAGTAAGCAACATAGAGACAAAATGGATCCCTAGTATCTTGTTTTTGAATAAAATCAATAGCTGCATCACTAAACATTTGACTTGAAAATTTCTCTGCTTGCCATTTATCTTTTTTGTCAAAAACTGCTGTAGAATCAAAATGCCAAAGTTGAGGGCGGCGGTGCCCTCCATCTTTTGGCCAATGCATTCCTCCTATAAAGATATTGTCTCCATCAGTAAATCCTTCACGTATTTTGGACGTATTATTATGCCATTTTCCAGTAAAAAAAGTATCGTAACCGTTTTCTTTCAGCAACTCTGGAAAGGTGGTGAAATCAAAATGAGTATCAGGAGTAGTTACCCCCATATCAATATATGCTCGTGGAATATTCATATACGGTTTGCCAGAGAGTAGCATTGCTCGACTTGGTGCACAGACTCCGCCATGGTGCGAACCCATCACATGAGCATGGGTAAAACTTACGCCCATGTTAACAAGTCTATCCATATTTGGAGTATGGATTTCTTCATTGCCCCAAGCATGAATCGTATTGAATCGTTGATCGTCGGTAAAGAGTACGACTACGTTCATTGGTGGTTTTTCTTTTCCACAAGAGAATAAGAAACTTAAAAAAAAAAGAAAATATATATTTTTATTCATTAGTATTATTTTTATAAAATTCAATTTTTCCATCTTGTCGGATACTCCAGAAGCCATCTCGCTCACATGATTTTGCAACGATTTCAAATAAGTGAGGAGTGATATAAATTTTAGGTTGAAATTTGCACTTTGAATTTTTTAAATCAGGAATTGTAAATTGATTAAGATTATTCGTGTATATCTTGTTTTTATTTTTATAATCTACTTGTTGAAAATATAAATTCCACAAGGCCCATTTTATTTTATCATCAGAATGTTCAATAAAATCAATAGTTTCTACTCCTACAATTTTATCTGAAAATTGAACAAAGCCCCATTGTTCTGGCATGTGCATATTGATAAAACCAGTTGGTGACCAAACCCAATTATCTGCAGGATATGGTTTACTTGTTTTTGGATCAATAGCTTTTTGGTAATTTCCATTTTTATTGTTCATAGTCCAATCTACTCTAGAAAAATTGACACGCCATTGGTCCCCATCTTTTGGGATTTCTTTTGTATTGGAAAATTCTTTGAGTGCTAACCAAGGAATTGCCATTTCTACTGCCCAATATTGATCTTCATCTTTTGGATTATTTAGAGTTCCCTCGATGTGAATAGCAGATTTGATATTTGGAATATTCCAGTTATTTAAAACTTTATGTTGGTGGTCTGTACGATAAGGTCTAAGCAAAATTAAGTCCCACAAAGTATTAAATGCATTAACCTCTAGCTCATAGTAATTATGACTATCTCCATCAGGATCAATAAAAACTTCGAAATCATCATCATAAAAAATAATGGTATCTCGTTGTCGTAGTTTAGCCCAAATATGGGGTTCATTCATTTCTGCATAAAAGTAAAAATAGTCTTTGTCCCAAAGCATTTTTACTTTAGTATCGTGAGTTGGCTTAGGTTTTAAATCTCCTTCGATGTCTACAAATTTATTGGTCCAAGAAGCATTTTGCCAATCTGATTCATCCGCTTTTCCATCTATATTTAAAGGAATATTATTTTGGTAACAAACATATTTTTCGGGAGCAAAAGGAATGGGGTATTGATAAGAAGGTTTATCTTCAACTGTAATTAAAGCACCAATAGTTGGTTCTTTTTCTTTGCAAGAAAAAGCTAAAATTAAAGCAAGAAAAAATAATAAATTTCTCATTAATTTTTTTTTGATACCTTTAAACTAAACTTTTATTATGAATTTTATGCGAATCAACTTAATCAATTTTCCATTTTTTTCAAGAAAAGATGTTTTTTTAATTTTTATTCTATTTGCTCTAAATAATTCTACATTTGCTCAAAATAGTTCGGTGAAATTCCAAGTAGTTGATGCATTAAATGGACGATTGACCCCTGCTCGGTTAACAGTGCTCAAAGAAGGATTACCTTATGAGGTTGAGGTGGATTCTAAATTGCAAATAGCAAGTCGGGAGAATACGATTTACACATCAAGTGGTACAGGTGAGTTAACGCTTCCTTATGGAAAATATGAATTCTGGTTTGGAAAAGGGATGGAGTATTCTGTTGATATTAAGCAAGTTAACATTCAATCTGATTCGACCCTATTTATTTCTGCTATTTTGGCAAAAGAAATTAATACAGATGGATTTGTGGGTGGTGATATGCATTTGCATACGCTAACTAATTCTGGACATGGGGATGCTAATTTAGCTGAACGAATAATTTCTTGCACAGCAGAAGGATTAGATTGGGCTGTCGCAACTGATCATAATTTTATTACAGATTATGAGCCTTACATGAAAGAAATTGGAATATTTGGATTAATGAAAACTACGATTGGAAATGAAGTAACTACTCCAATCGGTCATTTTAATACTTTCCCATTAGCGGCTATAAGTAAGCCCGTCGATAGTAAAATTAAAAACGGAAATATTTTATTTGAAAATATTCGTTCTGCATCAAAAAATGATGTTGTAATTCAAATCAATCATCCACGATGGGTTGCTGCCGATTATTTTAATACAAAAGGGTTGGATATTTATTTTGGAAATGTTGTAAAGGACGAAGAATGGAGTTGGGATTTTGATACCTATGAAGTCTTAAATGAAAATTATCAATTAGGTTGGACAACAGCTCCAAACAATTTACAATCTGTAAAACGAGATTGGTTTAACATGATGAGCAGAGGTATTCGGAAAACTGGGATTGGAAATTCAGATAGCCACACTGTGGTAAGCGCCATTGCAGGAGTTCCTCGAAGTTATATTTTGAGCTCATCAGATGTCCCGAATGAGATTGACGATAAAGAGTTGGTTAAAAATATTAAAGCACAACGAGTGAGTGTAGCTTGTGGGATATTTCCTCAAATTATGGTTGATGGTAAAAATGCTATAGGAGAGACTTATGCTAGTGCAAATAAAACAATACAGTTACAACTTAAAGTACAAGCTGCTTCTTGGATTAGTTGTTCTAAGGCTGAGTTAGTGAAAAATGGAATAGTGGTACAAGAGTTTGATTTAAAACGCACGGAAAATAATGTTTGTTTGGACACTATAATTGCTGTTCAACCAGAAAAAGATAGTTGGTACCTTTTGATTGCGCATGGAGACCAACCTATGTTTCCTATGGTTGGAAAGCCAGAAAAACCAGTAAAACCACTAGGATTTACTAATGCTGTATGGGTGGATGCTGACGGTAATAATAAAATTTTAAGTGTGTTTGATTATGCTAAAAAAGTAGTAGATGGAAATGCCAATAATTTAAAGGCATTAACTCTAATCCTTGAAAAAGAACGAGATATTATTCCCTTCGCTTTTTATCATTTGTTTTCTAAAAATCATAAGAACGCAGTTCCTGTTGCAAAATCATTTTTTAGAAAAGCTAATACTGAACAAAGAAGGATGCTCTTTAGAGAATTGGCAAAAACAGATATTGATAATGCACAAAAAACATTAGAAGGTTTTCAAGAAGAAGAGTTGACCCCTTTGGAAGAAGTAGTTTTGACTTCTTACTTATATTTTCCATTACGAAAAAGTAGATTAGATAATTTTAAGAGAAGAAAAAATACAAAGTTGGATGAACATTTAAATTATTTAGAAACGAAGTTTACTTATATCAATTCGGGTGCAATTCAACATCAAGCATTAATTGGATGGAATAAAAACAATACACTTCCGAATATGTGGGAAAACATAACGGCTGATAGAAATGCCTTTTTTAATTTTTCTAAAAAACAAGGAGGATCATATTTTCTGAAAAGTAATTGGAAAATGCGAAAGGATACTACCTTGCATTTTTTCCTACAAACCAAGAAAAAGGTCAATTATTGGCTGAATGGGGAAATAGTAAACTCAATTAATTCTAATTCAGATTTAAATATTTCAAATAAAATAATTCCATTTAATTTAAAAAAAGGAAGTAATGAATTAATACTGCAATTTTCTTCTGCAACGGAAAGTAGCCTTTGTTTTCATCAAGCAAGTGAGGATATGCTCCTTGATCCTCTAGTGGAAATTGAGGAAATTGACCATTTAGCTAGAAATAAATCTGTGGAATATTTAACCGATTATAATTTTAAATATCATGGACATGGGGAAGCTTTGACAGACGGTTATCGTGGGACATCTGATTATAAAGGTCAGCTTTGGCAGGGATGGGTGGGAAGTGATGCTAAGATTATTTTAAACTTAGGAAAAGAGGAACTGGTAACTGAAATTAAGGTGGGTTTTTTGGTGAATCAAGGGGCTTGGATATTTTCTCCTGCAAGTATTGAAATTTTAATATCTAGCGATGGAGATAATTTTACTTCTGTTTCTGTTGAAAAATTAGATGCTCTTACTTCAAGTAGTTCCCAGGTGAAAACAATTGGAACTAAAATTTCATCACAGAAAGTCAAGTTTGTTAAAGTTATTGCAAAAAAAATTAAAGCGCTCCCAGATTGGCATTCTTCCAAAGGAAATGATGGTTGGATTTTTCTTGATGAAGTGATTGTGAAATAAATAATACGTTCACTCAATTAAAATTTCATCGATAAATAACCAAGGTGGAGTTCCTTTTCCATCGTGCCAATCTGGTATACTTGAAATATTTTTCAACACCACTTTTACGAATTTTGCTTTATCTTTTGGAAATGTAACTTCTTCAAAGTGAAGACCAGTAGTGTCTCCTTCTTTAGTAGAATTTAATCTTTTGGTATTTTTTAATGTAAAATCCTTTCCATCTTCAGAGCAATAAACTTCAATAGAGTCTGGCATAAAAATCCATGATCCATGATCAGATAAAAGACTAGCTGTAACTTTTTGGATATTAGTTTTTTTCTCGAACTCAATTAGAGTAGTTAAATCACCTCCAGTAAATCCCATCCAATGGGAAGTACGAAAATTGGTTGTTCCCTTTTTTCGATCTATCAAACCATTTGCTCCTGTGCCTGGATAATCTTTATGAGGCGTTTGGTCGATGGAAATATTTTTAATCGGTAAAGGTTTTCCTAATTTTATTAATCTGGCAGAAATAGTTTTGCTTGGTAAGCATTGAGGATGATATGCTTTTACTTTTAAAATTGCAGAGTTGGTTAAAATTATTTCATTTGAAAAAAGTGGAGATTGCTCGGTCGGTAAAGCCCCATCTAAAGTATAATGAATCCTCACATTTTCAAGTCCTAATAATAATTTTATATTATTCTTTTCCTCAAAAAATATTGATTCACTTTTAATAATTGGAGGCGATAAAACAAAATCGAATTCCTTTGAATAAGGATCACTTTTATTGATCACTTTTTTGACAAATTGATTATCTGTTTGATTTTTCCCATTAATGAGCCATTCATAATTAAAGTTAGCAAAATGAATTCCATTATCATTTCCATGCTCATATAACAATCCAATTACATTGTTGTCTTGAATCACTAAATCAGAGTAAGCACTTTCTCCTGCTCTAACTGTACGACTCAATAGCCAATTTTGTCCATCATCGTAACTCACTCTTACGGTCATATTTTCTCTTCGTTCTTTACTATTTGGATTAGAAAATAATAGAACTTGGTGATTATCAGGGGTTGTGTATTCGATAATACTTGCTTGGCAAACTGGAGAGGGAAGTTGTGAATCAAAATATGTACTATCCCAACTGGTACCACCATCATTACTAATGGCAACCAACCGCTCCTTTTGACTACCACTTTGTTGCCGAATATTTTGCATAACCCGACCATCCGATAACTCTACTGCATGAGATTCATTACTACTCAGGACGTCTATAGTTTTACTCAATTGCCAAGTTGTTCCGTGATCATCACTATAAAATGCATGTGCCTGATAATCATTGAAATTTTTTCTAGGTGAACCCACCGAATGATTGGCTGGAACCAAAATCCGCCCTTTATAGGTATTTTGTTTTAATTGAATAGCATGACCAGGTGTATTTGCATAGGATCGCCAATCTTGTTTGAAAGTATATTTTGGATTAGCTCTAGGTGTATTTGGGCGATGAACTGATGTTGTAATATTCGTAGGGTTAGACCAACTATTTCCATTATCAGTACTAGTGATATACCAAACTTCTCGAAGCCCATTTCCTTTTCGAACTTCACCTTCATGGTTATTTCCAGTATTGTAAAAAAGAAAGATTCTACCATCCGGATATTTTGGATCGAGCAGGTCAACGACGGGAGCGGGATTACCTGCTTGAAGTTTTCCGTTATCAGCAACGACTGACAACTTCCCCCATGAAATCCCATCAGAATTTCCTTTTCGTAATAATATATCTACATTTCCAAAATCATTGCAACCATTTACTCTTCCCTCTGCAAAGGCCAATAGTTTTCCGTTAGGAGATTTTATGATAGCAGGGATTCTATAGCAGGCATAGCCGCCTTTTCCATTTTGAAAAATTGGAACTTCACTAAAACACTGGCGAGATTGTGCCAAACTTAATGAAACACTCGAAAGTAAAAAAATAAAAAGAAGGAGAATATTTCTAGACATGGCTCTATTTTTATTCGACAATAATTTCATCAACAAATAACCAAGCTTCGTGACCGCCCCCTTGCAAACCATCAGGAATTATTCCAAATCGTTCAATTAGCACTTTAATATATCTACCTTTTGAATTTACCTCTATAGTTGGGTTAGCAATTTTTGTTGAACTTGTAATATCAGTTGACTCTGTAGCTAAAGTAAATTTATCTCTATCATTAGAAATAAAAATACTAACTTTTTTGGGTAAATAAATCCATTGGCCTTCACCTTTAAAAAACCGAAAACTTACTTTACTAATTTCCGTCTCCTCTTTCATATCAATTACTGCCTCCATATTTTTTCCTTCGAAACCCAACCATTCTTTATCTCCATATCGTTCATCACTACCGTTTATTCCATTGATGATCGCAGCAATTCCTCCTGCAGAATAACGAGGTTCTGGTTGTTCTTTAATTGAAATAGTTTTACCTGTGGCTTTATGAAAATTTATATTTTTTTCAAATGATCGCCCTCTTTGGACATCATTAATAAAACCAACTGCTCGCAGTTGGTTTGAAGCATCAATTGTAAAAGCATTTTTATAAATCTTTGATTGGAGAGTAGGATCAGAACCATCTAAAGTGTAAGCAATAGTTGCATTGGCAACATTTGATTTAAGTGTGGTCATTAATTGGCCATTTTGAGAAGTAAAATCTCCATCAATATCAAAAACATTCATGGCCGTATTTACACCAAAAGCTTCGAGTCTCGATAAATGAGAATTTAACCTTTTGACAAAATCTGAAAAATCTCGATTACTTTTATCTGTCCAAGCCACCTCAGCTAATGCGCAAGCTCGAGGGTAAGTCATGTAATCGAGTTGACTAGGTGAAGGGATATATTCAGTCCAAAGATTGGCTTGAACTCCTCTTATATGATGAACTTTATCTTCAGGAACTTCTGCTGGAATGGGTTCATAGCTGTAAACTTTTTCGATGGGCAAATATCCGCCAATTGCCAATGGTTCATTTTTATGTTGAGATTGGTAATAGTCGAAATAGCAATGAGAAGTTGGGGACATAATGACATCGTGTCCTTGTGTAGCAGCATCAATTCCTCCTTGAACACCTCGCCATGACATGACTGAAGCGTTTGGTGCCAAGCCACCTTCTAAAATTTCGTCCCAACCAATAATTTTTTTGCCTTTGGAATTTAGAAATTTTTCAATTCTTTGAATAAAATAACTTTGTAGTTCCATTTCATCTTTCAATTTATTTTCTTTCATCAGACCTTGACAAAATGCACTTTCTTTCCATTGTGTTTTTGGGCATTCATCTCCACCAATATGAATGTATTCTGACGGAAAAAGCTCAATGACTTCTAATAATACATTTTCTAAAAATGTAAATGTTTCCTCCGTAGGACAAAATACATTATTAGAAACACCCCACTTTGTCATTACTTCTAATTGACCATCAGTACAACCTAATTCAGGGTAAGCGGCAATCGCAGCCTGAGCATGACCGGGTAACTCAATCTCTGGTATAATTGTAATAAATCTTTCAGCAGCATATTTTACAACTTCTTTAATTTGTTCTTGAGTGTAAAAACCACCGTAGCGTTTTCCATCAAATTGATGCGGTTGATCATTATAATGTCCCACTAAAGTTTCTTTTCTAAAACCTCCAACTTTTGTAAGGTTAGGGTATTTTTTTATTTCGATTCTCCATCCCTGATCCTCCGTCAAGTGCCAATGGAATGTATTGTATTTGTGCATTCCCATCAAATCAATATATCGTTTGACATCTTCTACTGAAAAGAAATGACGAGCAACATCTAAGTGCATTCCACGATAAGAAAATCTTGGTGCATCAATAATCTCAACTTGAGGAATGTTAAATCGAAAGTTTGTTGTTTTATTTTTTGAAAAAACCTCGGAAGGCATTAGTTGTAACAATGTTTGCACGCCAAGGAATGCACCGTTAGGAGTGTTTGCTTTAAGCACAATCTCGGAAGCATTTATATTAAGTTGATAACCTTCTTTTTGAATAATATCATTGCTTTGAATAATCCGAATCAAACCTTTTTCTTGTGCCTCGCTAGTGGTGATTTCTAAACGTTTTGAAGTGGAATTTTGAATCTTGTCATTGAGGTGTTCTGCAACTAATCTCCAATCTGTATTTTCATCAGGTATAGAAATTTGAACATTCTCACTCAGTAAAAAATTACCTTCTTTCTTTGAAAATTTTAATGGTGCTGGAATGATGTCAGCAATACCTTGAAGTGGTGGAGTAATTGGTTCTGTCTCACAAGAACTAGTTAAAAAGATAAATAGGAATAAAATTGGAGATATTATGAATCTAGGGTTTTTCATTAATTTATGTTTGTTTTAAATAATACTAAATGTCTCTACCAAATATTTAAAGAGTTAGCTTTAAGATCTTATTAATTTTATAGGGTAAGTTTTTCCCGAATTCCATTGAGCAATATATAAATTTTCATCATCGTCTACACAAACATCATGTGGATGCTGAAATACTTGAATGGTTTGATGCATTGGTTGTAGTTTTCCATTTTTATAAATTGGATTACTTCCACCAGGCGCTGAAATTAATTCATTATTTTTATTTAAAATAGATACAAAACCTGTATTTGCACTTCCTATTCCTGACCAAATGGTAGCTAAATAAACATCTTCTCCATGAATTACAGGACGACAGATAAATGCACCAGGTAGGGGAATTACCTCTAATAATTTTCCATCTAAAGAAAAACGTTTTAATTCATTTCGTTGACGAGCGGTAATTAATAAGCAAGGATTATTTTTATCTCGGTCATCATAACAGATGCCATGAGCATTATCAAAAAACTCATCGCCATCTCCACGTCCTCCAAAGATATTTTTTAATTCACCCTTGGAATTATAATGCAAAATATATTGTGCGCCATATCCATCTGCTACGTAAATATCTCCGTTAGGAGTAATAGTTGTTTCTGTAGGAATATATTGCTCTGGATTTTGGTATTGCGTTGTATCTTTTGGATAGGGTAGTACTAAAACTACTTTTCCATCAATCGTAGTTTTGATGACTTCATGTCGATTATTATCTGATATATAAAGAAAATCCTCTCCATTTTCTACGTTTAAAGTTAAACCATGTGCGCCAGGAAAATTTGTTCCCCAAACTTCAACTAATTTCCCTAACTTATCATATATAATGACATTATTTTTAGTATGGTTAGTCAAAAGGATAATCCGACCTTGAGAATCTTGGACCATTTCATGGCAATCGTTGATTGGATAAAAATCTGCATTTAATGCACCCCAGTTTAAATCAATTTTATATTGATGAGAGTTATGACCAATGATTAGGTCTTTGAATTTTTCTTTTTTATTAAAAAATGTAGAAGTATAATTATTTTTAGCAAATAAAGAAGCTCCTCCCAATGATATTAATGATGCTCCTATAAATTTTCTTCTCTTCATTATGTTTGATTAGGTAATCTTAAGCAATTAAATCCTTTATCACCTTTCCATGTACATCGGTCAATCGGAATCTTCGACCTTGATATTTATAAGTCATTTTTTCATGGTCGATTCCTAATTGATGTAGCATTGTTGCTTGAAAATCATGAACATGAACTGGGTCTTTGACAATATTATACCCTAACTCATCTGTCTCTCCATAAACTACTCCCGGCTTCACTCCACCGCCTGCCATAAAAATGCTAAAAGATCTTGGATGATGATCTCTACCATAATTGGTGTCAGTCAAAGTACCTTGTGAATAATTAGTTCTTCCAAATTCTCCTCCCCAAATGACTAAGGTATCTTCAAGCATTCCTCTTTGCTTCAAGTCCATAATTAACGCTGCGGTTGCTTGATCCACATCTTTTGCTTGGCCTGCAATTTGGGTTGGTAAATTTTCATGTTGATCCCACCCCATATGATAAAGTTGGATAAATCGAACATCTTGTTCCGCCAATCTTCTTGCTAATAAACAGTTAGCAGCAAATGTTCCTGGTTGCATAGAATCTGATCCATACATCTGATAAATATGATCTGGCTCTTTGGTAATATCAACAACATCAGGAACGGAAGTTTGCATTTTATATGCCATTTCGTATTGAGCAATTCGACTGCTTATTTCAGGATCGCCAAATTCTTCAAGTTGTTTGGAATTTAATTCTGCGATATGGTCGAGCATTTTTCTTCGGCTCACTCGGTCGATTCCATCGGGATCTTTGAGGTATAGAACTGGATCTTTTCCGGAACGAAATTGAACACCTTGATGTAAGGAATGTAAAAATCCATTTCCCCACAATCGAGAATAAAGTGGCTGTCCAAATTTTCGACCTGTTCCTCTCGATAATAAAACAGTAAATGTTGGAAGATTATCATTCATACTCCCCATACCATAACTTAACCAAGAACCCATGCAGGGTCGACCGGGTTGCTGCGATCCTGTTTGGAAAAAAGTAATAGCAGGATCGTGATTAATTGCTTCAGTGTGCATGGATTTAATGATACATAAATCATCAACTATTTTAGAAGTATAAGGCATCAAATCTGACATGTAAGTTCCGTTTGCTCCTTGCTGGGAAAATCCAAATTGCGAACCTACCATCGGAAACGAGTCTTGTCCAGATGTCATTCCTGTTAACCGCTGCCCATTTCGAATAGAGTCGGGAAGTTCTTCTCCCCGTCTTTGGTTTAGCATTGGTTTGTAATCAAAGAGTTCTAATTGAGATGGGCCACCACTTTGAAAAAGATAAATAACCCGTTTTGCTTTTGGAGCAAAATGTGGCGCATCTAAAATTCCTTGAAGATTATTTTTTTGAGTAAAAATCCCATTTTCAGATTTATCAAATAAATTGCATCCTCCGAGTAAATTCGATAAAGCAGCCACACCTATTCCTGTAGCTGATTTGGAAAAAAATGCTCGACGGTTCATCTGATATTCTCTTTCTTTTATTATTTTACTCATGCTTATTTTTATTTAAAATTAGGAATTTATCCCTTCGTAATCGTTTCATCTAAATTAAAAATTACATTAGCTATTATCGTATAAGCTGCCAATTCAGGTTCTTTTAATAAATCTATTTGGGGATATTCTCCAATTTTCAACAATGCTTTTGCATCCTTCAAAGATTTTTCGAATTTAATTTTCTCTTCTTTATAAAATGCCAACAAATTATTTAATTCATCCGTCGTAATTTCTCTTGAAGTGGCTAACCGGAACATCATTGAAATTCTTTGTTCTAAATCTTTTTCTTTTTCAATAGCTTGATAAGCCAACACTCTCGATGCTTCTATAATTTGAGGATCATTGAGCATGACCAAGGCTTGAAGAGGAGTACTTGTGGTTGATCTTCTTACAGCACAAACATCTCTTGTTGTCGCATCAAAAGTCATCATACTTGGAGGAGGAACTGTTCTCTTCCAAAAAGTATAAATACTTCGACGATAAATTTTTGTACCTGTATCTTGAATATATTTTGCTAAACTACCACCACCACCACCGACAGTTTCAGACCAAAGACCAGCGGGTTGGTAAGGTTTAACACTTGGTCCGCCCACTGTTCTATCTAACAAACCACTTGTAGCAAGTGCATGATCTCGAATCATTTCTGCTGAAAGTCGTTGACGAGACGCTCTAGCTAAAAAATTATTTTCAGGGTCAAATTCAATTAACTCTTTGGTCACTTTAGAGGACTTTTGATAAGTGGCAGACATAACCATTGTTTTTAGTAACACTTTCAAATCCCAGTTATTATCCATCAAATTTGTAGCTAACCAATCTAACAATTCAGGATGTGTCGGCAATGAACCTTGATTACCAAAATCATCAGGTGTTCCAACAATTCCTTTTCCAAAACATTGCTGCCATAGTCGGTTGACGGTTACCCTCGCTGTGAGTGGATTATCTTTAGAAAAAAGCCAATTTGATAGTCCAAGTCTATCTTTAGAAAATTTATCATCAAATTCTAAAATGGATTTCGGCATTTCGGCATTAACAGGAATCGATGGATTATCGTACGCACCTCGTTTAAGAATATATGCTTGCCTTTTTTCAGTCATTTCTTCCATGACCATCAAAGGGATTTCCTCGAGAGTATCAAGGTTGTTAATGAAAGTTAAAGTTTCTTCAATTTCTTTTTGAGAAATCTTGATGTATGGTTTTGGAATCGCTCCGTATGGTTCTATCAATCCTTGTTCAGGAACATTATTGAAAAAACTAAACAAGCTGTAGTAATCTTTTTGTTTAATTGCATCGTATTTATGATCATGACATTTGGCACATTCAAAAGTCAATCCTAAGAATGCTGTTCCAAAAGTTTGTGTTCGATCTGAAACATATTCAACTCGATACTCTTCTGGAATAACACCTCCCTCTTGTGTGATTTTATGATTTCGATTAAATGCAGTTGCGATTATTTGTTCTCTAGTAGGATTGGGTAAAAGGTCTCCAGCTAATTGCCAAGTGACAAACTGATCGTAAGGCATATTTTTTTTAAAGGCATGAATAACCCAATCTCTCCAAGGAAACATAATACGTTCCAAATCATCTTGGTAACCATGAGAATCAGCGTAGCGTGATATATCCAACCAATTTGTCGCCATCGCTTCTGCATAGGCATCAGTTTTTAACAATCTATCTACAACTTTCTCAAAAGCGTCAAGAGTAGCGTCTTTTTCAAAGTTATCTATTTCTTCAAGAGTAGGAGGTAGGCCAGTCAAATCAAAAGTTACTCGTCGAATAAGTTGTGTTTTGGTTGCCATACCCATTGATTTTAATTTCTGAGCATTGAGTTTTGCCAAAACAAAATTATCTATTTCATTATTTATTTTTCCCTCTGATATTTCTGGGACATCCACATCCTTAATCGGTAGAAATGACCAATGCTCTTTCCACTCAGCACCTTGTTCAATCCATTTTTTTAAAATCTCTTTTTCATAATTATTTAGAGTCAAATTTGATTCAGGCGTTGGCATCATTTCTTCAGAGACTCCTGAAAAAATTCTATCAACTAACGTACTATTTTCTACATCATATGGAACAATAGCAAAGTGATCTTTATTTTTTCCCAAAGCAGCGAATGCACCCTCCTTGGTATCAAATCTCAGGTTTTCTTTCCGGGTATTCTCATCAGGACCATGGCAAGTAAAGCAACGATCAGATAATATAGGTTTTACATGGAAATTAAAATCTATCTTATCAGGAATTGTTTTTGTAATAGAGGTGGAGGAGGTTATTTGATCTGTTTTACAGCTAGTTTGAAAAAGTGATAATACTATAATTACTAGACAACAAATAATTACACATTGGAATGGTATGTTTGGTTTATTAATAGACATGATTTTATTACTTTTCAAATAAAAAAAGTGTTAAAAAAGAAATATTAAAAAAACACAGATGAGTAAAATACTCATCTGTGTAGTAAAACTTTATTAATCTATTTTATGAAACCAAATTATTTATCCCACCAAACTGGAACAGTCATCATATTTACAAAATCAGTAGTCATACCTTGACGCGACAATGCCTCATCTAAATTTGGATTTAATCCAATTTCACCTCCACCATAAAGCATTCGTACTGGAATTGTCCCACCAGTTGCATTTCCTGGATAATTCACAGGAGTAAGTGTGGGTGTTCCTGTTCTTCTCCAATTAGCATAAGACTCATATTCATTTAAAAAAGTAGCGGCCCAATATTGCCATCCAATTTGCTCAAAGGAATCATTATAAGGGTTGGCTGCTAGGTAGGCATCAACTGTTGCATCATCTACTGCTAATGAAGCATCGTAGATTTCCCATTGCTGCATACCACCTCTTACTCCGTTATTATAAAAAGTCTCTGCATCACCAGATGCCCAGCCTCTTTTAATTGCCTCAGCAATCAGAAGTTGAGTTTCCGCATAAGTTTGGAAAACCATAGGAGAAGATACTTTTACCAATAAAGGATTAAAAGAACTAAAGTCGTCTTTTGATGTACCAGTTGGATTGTCTTGAATAGTTGTTTCATCCAAGCCATTTGGCATACCATTATGACCACCTCCATTTACAGGTGCAACTCCAAAGATATCTAAACGACCATCTCCAGTACTCATCATCCAATCCACCAATGTATTACTCAAACGAGGGCAATCATCGCCAAATCCAGAAGATGCATCCAATACTTGACCAATTCCATTTTGATTAATTCCTTCTGGACCTGAAGTATGCTGAATAAAAGCATTATCAGCATTACTTTCCATTACCCCACCTGCAATTGCTTTGGCAGTCCAGGCTTGAGCTGTTGCTGCATCTGCCTCAGAAAGTCGCATAGCCAAACGTAACATTAAAGAATGTCCAAATTTTTTCCATTGATTGGTATCTCCACCATATATTAGATCTCCAGCTCCAAAACCACCAGAACCTCCTAAAAGATTAATTCCACTCTCCAATTCACTTAGCATATCCGCATAAATAGCATCCTGAGCATCATATTTTGGAAAATCTATTCCTTCCAAAAATCCTTTTCCTGCTTCCGAATATGGGATGTCTCCATATAAATCAGTTAACCTATGGAAAATAACAACTCTCCAAATTTTGGCCATTCCCAACATTGTAGGATCACTATTTTCAGCAGTTTCTAATGTATTGATTAAGTCTTGCATATCTTTGACTTGCTCGGTATAAGCTCTGTCAAATAATGAAGAAGAATATCCTCCATTCCAAGTATATTTATCTCCAGTCCAATATCCACATGTGGATGCAAAATGCTGCATCATCATAGAAGAATAAATCAGACCTGCTCGCCAATTTTCATATCTACCTCCAGAGGTTCTTAGTTGTACCCATGTGAATTGAAACTGAGGATTAATTTCAGGGGAGGCTGTAGGATTGACATTTAGTTCATCGAATCCATCATCACAAGATGTTTGAAACATCATGAGTGCAAAGACTATTAAAATATATTTTAAAAATTTCATGTTCTATTTATTTTTACCAGTTGTACTAGAACTAACTGATTTTTATCAAAAAAAATTAAAACTTAACACCAAGGTTGAATTGAAGTGCTCTAGTTTGAGGTACTCCAAACATTTCCAAACCTTGTCCATTACCAGAAGTGTAAGTTGACTCTGGGTCAATATTATCTACACTACTTGAAATCAACCAAAGATTTCTACCTGCAATACCAATGTTAACTGATTCAAAAGGAAGATTCCCTAATTTTGATTTTGGTAAGTTATAAGAAAACACTAATTCTCTTAATTTGATAAAGTCGGCTTTCTCAACAAATTGCTCAGAAATATTAAAAGCGATTCTTTGGTAGTAGTCTTCTACATTTTCAGCAGCTACCGCACCAATACCAGTTTCTCTTCCTTCCAAAGTATTTTTATGCAATCCGTAGTTATAAGCATAAGCATTTGTTGCAGCATAAATATAACCTCCTGACTTAGAATCAATCAAAAAGCTAAGAGACATATTTTTATATGTAAACGTATTACTGATTCCAATAGAAGTAGGGTGAACACCTGTTCCCATCGGAACTAAATCTCCCCTTACTGGCAATCCATCATCATCTAAAATGATGTTTCCACTTGCATCTCTGGAATATTCAAAACCCATAATCTGACTATATGGTAAACCTTCAACAGCCTCGATATAAGCATTTCGAGTTCTACTTTCTTCTAATCGAATAGTTTCTCTACTAGCTCCTTCCTCTATTTCCTCCGTCAACAAACGAAGTACTTTATTATTATTCTTTGCGTAGTTGAAAGATACATCCCATCGGAAATCTTTATTCTTTACAGGTGATCCATAAAGCATTAATTCTATTCCTTTATTCTCAATACTTCCAACATTTACAGTCTTGCTTCCAAATCCAGATGTAGGAGATACTCCTGCACCAATGATATCATTAAGTGTCTTCTTATTATAGACAGATAAATCCACACCTAATCTATTTTGTAAAACTCTAAGATCTAAACCAAACTCTAACTCTTGAGAAGTTAATGGTACTAAACCAATAGGTGGGATACTACCATTGGAAACACCTCCAAGTGGATTACCATTATGTCCTTGACCAAACACACCATAATTAAGTGATAATAGGTAAGGATCTGCGGCACCACCACCTACTTCTGCATAAGTAAATCTTACTTTTGCAAAATCAATTTGAGAAGGCAACTCAACTAAATCAGAAACAACTGCGCTAATTCCAGCAGAATAGTAAAGCTCACTATTGTCAGCAGTATTATCTGCATCAGTTAAAGTAGAAAACCAATCATTTCTTGCTGTGGCTGTTAAATATATTGCTTTTTTGATTGCAATCTCTGCTGAACCAAAAATAGAGTTTATTCCTAATTCTCGAATATTATAAATAGTTGACCGGTTGCCTGCATTACCTAGAGTATGTAAAAATGGAATAGCAAAATTATTACCACTACCTCCTACAGTCTCAAAAGAATTAGTCATACTGTTACCTCCTACAAAAAGACTCAAACCAATTGTTTCGTTTAAATCTTTGTCATATCCAAGTATTAACTCTGAGTTAAGTTCTTGGAAATTATTAGATTGCTCATCTATTGCTGCAAAAGGCTGATAGCCAGTTCCATAAGGTTCTAAATTCGTTCTTCTTCTGTTATATCGATCCATAGATATTCTTCCCCTAGCATATAATCCATCGTATATATCATAACGTAATTGGATATTTCCAATCATTCTGTTTTTTGCAGATTTATTATAAAACTGGTAAGCACTCCAATATGGATTGGTAATAAAAATGTTATCATTGTATAGAAGCTCCGTTCCATCTTCATTTGCCCCAAATTTATCAGTAGTCCCTTTCAATGTTTCAATATCAATAGATGCAGGTAAAACTTGCGCTACATAATTAGCATTTCCTGGAGCATCAGAAAGTCTTGCTCTATTATTTACCGTTTCATTGATGTAATTAACACCAACTGTTCCAGAGAGTTTTTCACTAAATTTAGCTCCAACTTTTACTGTGAAATTATATCGATCCAAACCAGAATTAGGTAAAACATCTTTATTATTTAATGCTGATCCAGAAAAACGAAAATTGTACTTTTCGTCTCCTCCTGTAAGTGTCAAGGTATTTGAAAAAGTAGTTCCTGTTCGATAGAATCTCCCTACATTATTATCTACTGCAGAGTACGGTCGACTTTGACCGTCAAATTGCATTACGCTACTTCCATCTAATTTTCCTCCCCAAGAAATTAATCCTTGTGCCAATGCTTCCTCTTGAGTAGTAGGTTTTGCTCCATTTAACCCATGACCATATTGATCTTGAAAGTCTAATTGGTTAATTATGTTTTCTGTTCTTACTTGACTACTAAATTCAACTCCAATTCCTTTTCTATTACTACCAGATTTAGTTGTAATTAAAATAACACCATTTGAAGCTCTAGAACCATAAAGTGCCGCCGCTGAATTTCCTTTCAAAATAGTATAAGTTTCAATATCATCGGGATTTAAACTAGAAATTCCATCTCCCCAATCTTGTCCGCCCCACATTCCTGCAGAACCTAAATTTTGGTTATCAATTGGTACACCATCCACTACATAAAGTGGTTGATTGTTACCACCAATAGAGCTGTTTCCTCGTATAACAACACGAGTCGATCCACCAGCACCAGTTGCAGTACTTGAAACATTAACTCCAGCCACTTTTCCAGAAAGAGATTGAATCACATTCATAGAACGAGCTGCAGAAAAATTCTCGCCACCGACTTCTGTTACTGAATAAGATAAAGCTTTTTTATCTTTTTGAATCCCAAGAGCAGTTACGACAACTTCATCAAGTGCCAAACCTTCTTGTAATACTACATCTAAAATACTTTGACCTCCTACTACAATACTTTGACTAGCAAAGCCAGTATAAGAAAAGTTAAGAGTTGCACCATCCGAAATATCTAAAGTATAATTACCTTCTATATCTGAAGAGGTACCATTGTCTGTTCCTGCCTCTAATATTGCTACCCCTATCAAAGGGAAGCCATCAGAACCAGTAACATTTCCTGAGACTCTTTTTTGAGCCAAAGCTGTCATTGATCCTAAAAGAAGGAACAAAAAACACAGTAAATGATTTTTCATAATTAAAAGTTTTGTTTTAACTAAATGATTTAAATAAATGATTTAAATAAATGA
>JAQXDE010000038.1 GCA_029251525.1 Saprospiraceae bacterium
TTTTTTTTGCTCTATAAATATACGCAAAAAATGGATAATGGCTAAACATTTGGTTAAACAATTTGATGATTTTTTTGCTTTGTTTTACCTTATATGTTATTTACAGTTTTGTATAAGGTTGATAATCAGTATTTTAAGAAAAATTAAAAGTATAATTATTATGATTACATAAACCTTGTGGGACCACTTAAAACATGCGTAACTTATTGTAAATCAATTTGTTACGCATTTTTACTTTTAGTTCGTCAAACAATTGCTAAAGGTTTTTAGCTTTTCTGAATTTTTCTTCCAAAAACCTAGTGTTTCAATTAAAGGTGAGATAATGGATTTCATCGAGTATAGCTACGCTGATTCAATTTCCTTTATGACGTTTTTAAATATTAAAATTTACTTCAGGTGATTTTATTCTATTTTTGGTAAATAAGTATTATTGGGAAGTTTTAATTTAAAACAGTGTGCTTAAATATTGATCCTAAGCCATACTAGTGTTTTTAGCCATTTCACAATACATTTTTTTCAAGGGTCTCATGATCAATATGGGCTATTCTTATCTGATTATGAATGAGAGGAGGATTTAGGTTATTTGAAAACTAATAACAATGGGTTGTAGGATAAAAAAAGAAACAAATATAAGCCATTGAAAAGAGTTTACTGGCTTATGTTTAGACAATATCCAACCTATTAAACAAAAAATGTAATAGTTGAAACATCTAAAGTCTACTCCAACAGAGTTAGGTTTACCAACAAACAACAGCAAAAATTTGATCGCCTAGTTTATTGTGAACTCATTAGTTACTAGGCATTTATTTCTAATAAATGTTGAAATAACTACCTAATAGACACCTTGTAATGTCGTTTCTAATAAAAATTAATCTTCACCTGCCTTTTTGAATTCTTGCAATCCAAAATAGAAGCCAATTCCGAATAATAGAGTAACAAATCCTGCGAAATATGGGATAAATTCAATCATTTGTTTTCAATTTTTAATAGTTTAAGATAAATAGCAAACCCGAGAATAGAGGGTACCCATAAACCTATAAAAAGTGCTCCTTCTTTTTCCCCTTGGAACCACATAACCTCAGAAAAGATAAGAGACATGATAGCCAGAGAGAGCATAATAATATCTGTTTTGCTTATTTTTTTGAACATAATTTTAATTATTTATAGTAATTTTTATAAATATATTAATTTTGTTTAACAATTGCAACTTAAAAGTTAAACAAAACAAAATAAGATTACTATTTAGAAAATTAATAATCGCATTTTGATCGTAGTGTATTGATAATCAATGTTTTATATATAGAGGCTATTCTCTATTATTTATTTTAAATTTTCAACAAAAAATGAAAATTTTCAACAAAATGGTAAATCTTAATGTTAAATCAATGGAATATAAAGATGGGTTTCTTAAATATTAAACATGAGTAAATCTTTAATCTAAAATTTGATAATGCTGTAAGGCTTTTATTAGGATAAAATTCATCAGGCAAAAGTGCATTAAGAAACAGTTAAGGAAGGAAATTTTTTAAAGCATAATCAACGTCGCCAATGAAAAAACTTTTACCAAAATATCATGAAATGGGTATCCAGTCCATAACTATGTTTAATTTTTAGTAGTCCAAATTTACGATACAACATTTTGACCATAAGTTACTCAAAGTATTAAAGCCAATATGTCAGAATGGAGGGTGGTCCACTTGGAAGTACCTAAATCTTGTCAAATTAATGTGGATGAGCAAGATTACTGAAGAACAAAAATATGAAAACGAGGCCATTGTGTAGCTGAAATAGTTTGGTTACCTTTTCCTTAAGTATTTTGGGGATACGGATAGTTTTTAATAGAATAGGTAGTATTGATTCCTAAATAATAAATGGTCTGGATTTTAATAAAGTTAAAACTGTTGCTTCTGTTCAAATTGATGAAGCAAAACATTCTCTTCTAAACAATTAAATAATTTTACAAATGGTTTATATTTCTCGAAAAGATGTTGATGAGATGGACAAAATCTATCGTATCAATTTAATAAATAGCTGCACTGGTTATAAGTCTGCCAATCTTATTGGGACAAAATCAAGTAAGGGTATCTTGAATGTCGCAGTGTTCAGTTCCATTACACACATGGGAAGTAACCCTCCACTATTGGGTTTTGTAATTCGACCTATAACGGTAAACAGAGATACGTATTTGAATATTAAAGAGACGGGAAAATTTACGGTAAACCATATTCATCAATCTATCATTGCTGATGCACATCATACTTCTGCTAACTATGATAGTGAGATATCTGAATTTGATCAGACAGATCTAGAACCAGAATTTTTAAATGGTTTTGAAGCGCCTTATGTGAAAGGTGCACCTGTTCGATTGGGATGTACATTTTTGAACGAGTATCCGATTTTGGAAAATGATACTCGCCTAGTAATAGCTGAAATTTCTGAAATTCATTTTAATGAAGGGATCCAAATAGCCGATGGTAGTCTTCAACTTGATAAAGCTGAAACCGTTGCAATTAACGGGCTTGATGGATATGCTTTGCCAAAACTACTAGAACGATTCGAATATGCGAAACCTAAATAAATTTGCAGGATGTATTCAGTAAAGATTAAATGAAAAGTAATACTTGATGGTGATAAATATTAAGAAAAGTTTCAAAATTTTTGAGTGAATTTGACCTGCCCTAGTTGTTAGGATATTTTGGTTATATCAGCTCTAAATGGTTTTAAAATTAAAAAAATGCAATATCAAGTTTTTATAATTGCAGTCTTATTATTAGTACTTTTTCAAAAAAGTATAGGTCAAGACTCAAAAAATAATTCTGAAATGGTAATTGAAAATTTTCAAAAAGAATTTCACCTTGATTGGAGAATCGTTAATGATGGTGTGATGGGGGGGCTCTCTTCTAGTAAAATTGAAATACACGCAGAAGGACAAGCTAAATTTTCTGGTCGTGTTTCGTTAGAAAATTATGGAGGTTTTGCATCAATAAGAGGGTTAATCAGTGGTGAAAAATTAGTAGGAATTCGGAAAATTGAGATTCGAGTAAAAGGTGATGGAAAAAAATATGACTTTCGTATTCGAACAAATAATCGCTTTGATAGAGTTTCTTATAAATTAGAATTCCAAACAAAGAAAAATCAATGGACGACGCATGAATTTTTGCTTTCAGAATTTGTTCCGACATTTAGAGGTAGGATTTTAAAAAATATTCCTCCAATAGAAGCTAGCGAAATTAAACAAGTGGGAATCCTAATTGCAGGTAAGCAGGAAGGATATTTTGAGTTGATTCTAGATTATTTGAAAGGAACTTTCAAAGTCGAAGAAAAAGCAATTAAGTAAGGATAGTTTTAGTGTATATCGTCCAGATTTTTTCTCGAAGAGTAGTTGTTTCGATGTCCTATTTTGTTGTAAAATGGTTGCAATAGTTATTGCCTAAATTACTAAAAATAACTTCGAAAAATTACTTAATCATTAGTGAGTCACCTGAAACTGGAAAAGCATTAGGTGAAATTCTGTCTAGTCAAAACCATCAATCTTTTGTAACTTGTAATAAATCAAACCAAGAAGGTACCTCAAATATTCACTATCAGAACTTGAATGTGATGGATGAACAAATTGAATTAAGTTCATTGCCTTGATTAGTTAGATGGATTTGTACATTGTATATGAAAAATCAATTTGAAACCATTTTCCAGAACTTCAACTAATTAATTTATTGAAGATTTTCAAATGCAGGTAAATGGGAAAATTTAAGTTTGGTAGTTTGTTTTTCCCAGACTTAAATCAACTGAAAGAATATCCATTTTTTTTGTGGAGTATTCCTGATGAATTTTGATAAAATTCTTGAAAAAAAATGAATACTGCTGAAAAGTTTTTAGCTAAACTTTAGATTATCTGTTTATGTTCTTTTCCCATGTTTTGAGAATCGGATAGAATTTACAAAGTACTTTAAATTAATTGTATAAAAAACAGATCATGAAAATTTTACTCACAGGTGCAACTGGTTACATTGGAAAAAGACTTTTGCCTTTGTTAATAGAACAAGGACACGAAGTCATTGCTTGTACTCGTGATAAAAATAGATTTGAAATTTTAGAATCATGGAAAGATAAAGTGGAGGTAATAGAAGTTGATTTTTTGGATAAGCCTAATCTTCAGAAATTTAAAAAACGATTTGATGTTGCTTATTATTTGATGCATTCAATGTCAGTATCTATTGGTGATTTTGAGGAAAAGGAAAGTAGGGCTGCCGAACATTTCAAAATATATATGAATGCTTCCACCGTTCGTCAAATTATTTATCTTACAGGTATTGTAAATGAAAGTGAGAATCTTTCAGCTCACCTTGAATCACGTTTGGGAGTAGAAAACATTCTGAATTCTTGTAAAGCTCCTTTGACTGCCTTACGTGCTGGAATCATTGTTGGTTCAGGAAGTGCATCATTTGAAATAATAAGAGATTTAGCGGAAAAACTTCCTATTATGATAACTCCAAAATGGTTAAACACAAAGTGTCAGCCTATTAGTATTCGAAATGTGATTCAATATCTGACAGGTGTATTAATGCATGAAGAATGTTTTAATAAGAATTTTGATATTGGAAGTGGAGAAATCCTTACTTATAAGGAAATGCTATTAGGTTATGCTGAGGTCAGAAACTTAAATCGTTTTATTTTTATTGCTCCTGTGATGACACCACGTTTATCTTCTTATTGGTTATATTTTGTGACTTCAACTTCATATCCCCTTGCAGTAAATTTGGTGAACAGTATGAAAGTAAATGTTATCGGCAGAAATAATGATTTACAAAAAATGTTGAATATCGAGAATATCTCATATCAAGAAGCGGTAAAAAAAGCTTTTCAATACATAGAACAAAATATGGTGGTGTCAAGTTGGAAAGATAGTTTTGTCAGTAGCTTAGATAAGCGAACTTTGGAAGAAAATATGGAAGTGCCAAAGTTCGGATGTTTTAGAGACAAGAAAAAAAGACCAATCTCGATTTATGAAACAGAAAGAGTTTTAAGCAACATTTGGTCTATAGGAGGAAGTAGAGGGTGGTATTTTGGAAATATTTTATGGCGTATTCGTGGTTTTATGGATAAACTTGTTGGTGGAGTCGGATTACGAAGGGGACGTACTCACTTATCCAAAATAGATGCTGGTGATGCTTTGGATTTTTGGAGAGTACTTGTTGCTGACAAAGAGAAAAAAAGATTATTGCTTTATGCTGAAATGATTTTGCCAGGTGATGCGTGGTTAGAATTTAAAATTGTAAAAGAAGGAGAATTTTTATTTTTAAAGCAAACTGCAACCTTTCGTCCCAATGGGATTTTGGGAAGACTATATTGGTATTCGGTTTTGCCTTTTCACTATTTTGTTTTTAATGGAATGATTAACAATATCATTAAATTTCAAAAGATAGATTAAATAAATACTTATAATAATAAGGACTCTTAATTTTTGGAGTCGTGTAGTGCAAATTAAAAAGATTAAATCAAAGGTGTACCCAAAATTATAATCGTCTTTATTTAATACATTCAATGTTATGAATGTAAGTAATAAACAAATTAACATTCAAGGTTTAAGTCATTGAATTTCTTTCAAGGCCAAATCATATAGTTAATTGGAATTCTGCATTTGATTAATGAAAATGTTCTAAAGCTGGGGATAGTCTTGAACATAATAATGGAAGTGTGGTATTTGTATAGTGGAACCTACAACAAAATAAGATTGCAGTAACTAATTTAGTTAGCAATGGATGATAATAGAAATGGAATCATTTATTAAATGAAAAAATGAGAATTATAGACTTAACTGAAACTATTCAAATTGATATTGAACTATAAAATAAAATAAAGCTAAGTAAGCTTACATTTTTTAAGGCGAAATATAGTTTTTAGTTAAATAGGAGGTCCAAGAGGGTTGTTTTGGTATATAGACTTTTGTTATTCCTCAATATTTTGTCTTATCAATACCATTGAATTTAAAAGTAGTTATTGTTCTTTTATATAGATAGAAGAAGGTATTCCTGAATCAACTTTTATTCATTTTTCCATAAAATCCATCCATTACAATACTATGAGGTAGAGTTATTATTGATATTAAAATTAAACCAAGAAGGATACTGGATACTGATATCCAATCCCAATAACTTAATAATAGTAGTAGGCCCCCACCAATAATACTCAGGAAAGAATATGGTAAAAGCATCCAAACAAATTTTTGAAAGCTAAAAACTCTTTTTCGCTTTTTCAAGTAATTGAATTCCTCGACGAGTACTCTGGCAGAATGTAATGTTGAAAAATATAAAGTAAATCCAATAATTACAGGTAATGTGAAAAATGATAGGTGAATTAACCCCAATAGAAATATTTCCATGAAAAAGCGTTGAGTGGAAATAGCTTTTTCCCAAAGCCAGTAGCATAGGGCCATGAAAAATAGTAATGAACTAACGGCTAATAAGATGGAATGGAAATTTTCGTTCAATGCAATTTGTAATATTTCTAGATCTGAATATTGTGAAAATAGTATAGACAATTCGTTGGCTCGATAATAAATTAAGCTAGAAAGAACGGATAAACCCCAAGTTAAGTTAGAAACCCACAAACTCATTTTTGAAACACTTTGAATATCTGAGAACTGGGATTGTCCAAAATGAAAGGCAGAAACTAAAAGAAAAAAAATGAAACTCCAAAGAGGGAGTACTAGCCAAGCTAAAACATAACCAGCCATGAGACTGAAATAGAAAAAGTAGAATTGAAAAGTAGATACAGCTCTATTTTCTTCAAAAAAAATAATGTGATCAATAGCACCATGCGGTATTCCCACAGAAAAAATGAAAATTCCTGCAACAATCAATTGACTATCTAAACTTATAAATTCTGAGCTTGAAAAAAGAGTTAGAACCAAATACCACCCACAAATAAAAATAAAGCTAGTAAATTTCATCTTGTATCGCATTTATTTCTCTTAAATAGGAGGTGCACTGTGTAGGTGCACCTCCAACTGCCTTTTTTTTATTGAAAAACTTAGGCTAAGCTCCTTTAATTCTAGCTGTTTCTGAAATGGCAATGTTATATACTACCAAACCAAATCCAATCTTATTGATAGCATCCGCAATGTTGTACCATAAGTCAACCATTCCTGAATCCCATCCTAAAGCAGTATTTAACCATCCGCCTTCCATGCACATATATCCTATTGGGTAAATAGCCCAACCTACTAATACAAACCATGCCAATGTTCTTACACCTCTTTTAACTACATCAGAATTACTAGCTTCAGCTAGCTTAGCAACTTCACCTAACCATACTGCGTGAAGTATATATAGGTAACCTAAAGTTGATAATACTCCCCACATTACAGAGTGAGAAGTACTTCCTCCCTCAGGGTTAAATGCTTCACCAATGTAACCTGCAACAAGCATCCAAACAGAAGCTAAAATTAGTTTCCAAAGAAGACTCTTTTTGGCCCCTGCAACTTTTGTTAACAAGTAGAATTCAACACACATTAATGGTACGGTAAGAGTCCAGTCTACATATCTAAAAAATGTAGGGCTGTCACCTGTTGCTCCCCAGTAATCACGCATGTATCCGTAATGAACAGCTGCTATTCCTGTAATTAATGCTGAAACAAGTAATGACATTTTCCATTTGTCATCTACTCTGCTTCTTTCGAACAAGAAGAAAACTGCTGCTGCTGCCATTGCCATGTAGCCGATAAAAAACGTGAACCCAACGTAATCGTTTGGTGCCATCGCTTTGATTTCTAATAACATCATTTCGTTTTGTTTTTAAAATATTAAAAAATAAATTGATTAATAACCGATACCATTTCGGATTTTTCACTCAACTTTTCAGTCAAGAATCCGAAGAGATATTTTTACAATATAAGAACTTTTTATAAGATAAGAGCTTCATTTATAAAACTTTTTATCTTGCTCTTTTTTGCATTGGAAACGTCAAATTTAATATTTTGTTTATTATTTAAGAATATTTTTAAAAAATAAATATTTTGCTAAATATAAGATATGTAGTTTAATAAATTGATTACCAATAAGTTATAGTGCTTTTATTTTGAAAAAAAAATATTATTTAAATTTGCTCCACATATTGTTTAATCATTTGTATCAATAATATAAACAAAAAATACTTTAAAAAATTTTCATTTTTTTTATTGAGTTAGGTGTTTAGCCTCAAAAAATGAATACTTCTAGTGCCTTCGAAACTAACCGCAAAATTTAAAAGTTTATCTAAATGTTGATTGTATTTGTAGGCAAGTTGATTCAATAAATGAATAGAATAATAGATTTATGATTTAAAGCAATTCGACAGTTTTAGCTTACATAAGTTTATGTGAATTAATTTTAATTAACCTTTAGAATGATAAAAATAAAACTCATTAATGATTTTTATCATCATGAAGTTTTTCAGTTTGCAATAAATTTGCTTAATCAAATTAATTAAATTGAAAATTTAAAAACATGAAAAATATATTAGTAGCAACAGATTTTTCAGTTTGCGCAATTAATGCTATGAATATGGGTTTAGCATTGGCGGAGTATTTTGATGCAACTATTCATTATTTAACGACTATAGATGATAATCGAAATGGGCAAGCATTGGACTTTCCATTAATTACAAAATCTGGTGTGAAAAAAGAATTTATAGAAAATGTAAATGTATTGTTTGAAAAAATAAATCTGCAGCTAATCCAGTGCTATTTTCAGGATTTAAAAAGATAGGGTTTTTTGTCTTAATATTTCTTGCAAATATACTGTTGTGAGTTTCCCAGTAGTATCATTGGAAAGTAGGTACGCAATTTTTTAGAGAAATTATATTTACTAATGACTCCTTCGATCATCGTCATTTTATCCACAATAGGTAGATGATGAAATGGGTTAGTGTCAAAAGGTGATTTATTTTTACTTCATAAAGTATCTAATCTAATAGTAGTTAAATCTGTTGTAATTAGATCTCTTAATGAAGTTCGCGTATTCATAATAATTTGATTTAGGTTGAATAAAATCCTTCCTAAATTTTACTTCTAGGAAGGATTAATATTGCTTCTTCTCGGTTTTTTATAAGGTGAAGTTTTATAGATGCATCAGTATTCAAATTATCATTATGTACATGTGCTCATTTTATTGATAAACTCAATTTGTCAGCCAATCATTTAGTATACAAAAACGCATATATTTCTCATTTATAAATGTTTAGTTTTTATAAATTAA
This sequence comes from Saprospiraceae bacterium, assembly GCA_029251525.1. Classification (GTDB taxonomy): domain Bacteria; phylum Bacteroidota; class Bacteroidia; order Chitinophagales; family Saprospiraceae; genus CAJQQY01. The sequence continues at coordinate 9,234 of JAQXDE010000038.1, forward strand.
CCTTAGAAGTTTCTTCATTTATTGTCTTGATTATGTCAAATGTAGTAACGATGCCAACTAATTTATCATTCTCGACAACTGGTAAAGCTCTGAACAAATTTTTACTAAAAATATCTAAAGCAACATTGATACGATCTGTTGGCTCTAATTTGCCAACACCTCGAGTCATGATAACTTCTGCATTGTAATTATTAAGACGTGTTTCATTGATGATTTTTTCTAAAGTATTATCACCTAAACCTTTCATAAAAAGTAGTAAATCTTCTCTACTGATGATTCCAACAACTTTGTTTGATCGAGTAACTGGTATATGATGAATAGCATTTAGCTTAAAAATATCTCTGACGCGAGTCAAACGATCTCTTTCGGCAACACTAATTACATCTTTAGTCATAATGGTAGAAACGGGAGCTAAAACATTCATAATTTATTTTTTTGTGAATAATTATTTTAGCTACAAGTTGGGAAGAAGTACTGGGGGAAACGATGATTTTTATCTTCCAAACGTGGTGATATTTGTCACTTTCTATTTCTTATAACTCAATCAACTTCTCAAAAACAATTGTTATCTTACTAAAAAAAGATCTAAGTAAAAATAGTAATGAGTTTTTTTGAGAGAAAATATACGTTACATATACTATTCTTCATCATCTCTTTCGTTTCATTTGGACAAGAAAAGGTGGAGTGGGAAGGCCAGTTTATTATTGCAGGAAGTTATTCTCCAGACAATCAATTAGCAGGGTTCTTAGGAACAAGATATATTCCAGAGGCGAGTTATTTAATTCCAGTGGATTCTGCTCAAACTAAATATTTCGATTTCGAGGCTTCAGCTAATATCAATGGAGATATTTTGTTTTCCCCATTTGATACATCGAGTAGTATTGGCAATGTTCAACCTTATCGAGTTTGGGCTAGGTATAATACTAATCAATTTGAGTTGCGAGTTGGTTTGCAAAAAATTGATTTTGGATCAGCTTCACTGCTTCGGCCAATTCAATGGTTTAACCAAATTGATCCACGAGATCCATTGCAATTGACAAATGGAGTTTATGGAGTTTTAGGCAGATATTACTTTTTAAATAATGCTAATATTTGGTTGTGGACATTATATGGCAATGAAAAAACGAGAGGCTTTGATGCCTTAGAAACGAATAAGAAGGTTCCAGAGTTCGGTGGACGAATTCAGTATCCAACTAAAAAAGGAGAAATCGCACTATCCTATCATCATCGTTCCGCAAGTTCTACGAGCATAGAATTTATTCCTCAGTTTGAAAAAATCCCTGAGCATCGGTTTGGTTTGGATGGGAAATGGGATGTTGAATTTGGACTATGGTTCGAAACTGCTTTGATTTACAAAACCAAAGATTTAGGGTTTTTGACACATCAAGCATTTTTTAATATCGGAATGGATTACACATTTGGAATTGGTAACGGTATGAATGTAATATTAGAACATTTGACTGTAGCATTGGATAATCGATTTTTAGGAATGGAAAATACATCAAATGTCACCGCCGCAATGGCGTCTTACCCACTGAGTTTTTTTGATAATATAAGTGGTGTATTTTTATACAATTGGACTGCGGGGAATTTTACATTTAATATAAATTACAATCATCAGTTTGAAAAAATATCAGCTTACTTGATGGTCTATTATAATCCATCCGCCGTTTCTGGAATCCAACAAAATGATTTAGTGAATCAATTTTCAGGATCAGGAATTCGATTGATGATTGTTTACAATCATTAATTGATGTAATACACTGTTTGAAATTAAAATCAAACGTTAGAAAAGTATCAATTTTATAAACAGTCTTGGTTTTTTTTTAAGAAAAAAATGAAAAACGAAGTGGATTTTAAATATGCACAAACATCAATAACTGCAATTAAAAATCACTAAACCAAACTGACAAAAATCATAAAACCAAAAACCATTATAATCCATTTTCGACCATCAAATACAAACTCGATAATATGAAAAACGGATCTATTATTTCAATTAAAAATGTAACCAAACGTTTTCCCGTGGGAGAAGGCGAATTTACCGCGTTGAAAAATATCAACCTTGAATTCCAAAGTGGAGAGTTCGCAGGATTAGTTGGACCAAGTGGTTCAGGGAAAACGACATTACTAAATATCATAGGTTCACTAGATTCTCCAACAGAAGGAGAAGCCTTAGTTTTAGGAAAAAGTATCTCCAAACTATCGCATAAAGAATCAGCCCTACTTAGAAATAAACACATCGGATTTATTTTTCAAGTATACAATTTGTTACCAGTTTACACTGTCTATGAAAATGTAGAATTTGCACTTCTACTTCAAAATATTCCAAAGGTGCAAAGACAAAAAATGGTCATGGAAGCATTAGATTGGGTGGGACTCGCAAGCATGGCTGACAAAAAACCAGACAAACTTTCGGGCGGTGAAGGTCAACGAGTTGCCATCGCAAGAGCCATAGTAAAAAAACCAGTAATCGTAATTGCCGATGAACCTTCCGCAAATCTAGATGCTGAAAATACTTATGCAATTCTCAAAACGATGAGAGAGTTAAATAAAAATTTAGGAACCACATTTTTATTTTCAACGCATGATGAAAAAGTAATGGGCCACCTAGATCGTATCATTCACCTCCGAGACGGAGCAGTTGAAGAAGATGAAATTATCAATGTAAAAACTTTAACGAAATGAAATTAGCATTTCAATTAGCCTATAAAAATTTAGTTGGAGCAGGTCTACGAACCTGGCTCAACGTAGGTGTTTTGGCCTTTTCATTTATCATCATTATTTTTTACAATGGATTAATTGATGGTTGGAATGAGCAAGCCAAACATGATAGCATCGCTTGGGAATATGGGAATGGGCAATTACTTCATGCTGATTATGATCCTTTCGATCCATTCACAATTTTAGATGGGCATGGTGTTTTGGAAAATGAACTAAGTAAAAACTTAGCCCCAATCTTACTTCGTCAAGCTTCGATTTATCCAGAAGGCAGAATGTTTTCCGTTGCTCTAAAAGGTATCGATGTCAATCAAACTACTCTCAAACTTCCAACAGCCTCCCTAAAAAATAGCAACGCAAAAATACCTGCAATGATGGGGATAAATATGGCGGACGCCGCAAACCTAAAAAAAGGAGATGAAGTTCTCCTTCGATGGAGAGATCAAGGTGGAACTTTTGATGCAGCAAAAATTACAGTTGTCGATATTTTTGAAACGAATGTGCCAACCGTTGACATGGGGCAAGTATGGATTCCAATTAGAAAAATGTGGGAAATGACAGGTTTGGAAAATCATACAACGTTTTATGTAGCCAATGAAAACTTCCAACCAAGCAATATTTCAGGTTGGAAATATCAAAGTCAAGAAACATTGCTAAGCGATCTGAATGAAATCATTGCTATGAAAAAAATAAGTGGTTCAATCATGTATTTGCTTCTTTTGGCGATTGCATTGTTAGCCATTTTTGATACTCAAGTACTTTCCGTTTTTCGAAGACAAAAAGAAATTGGAACCTACATTTCATTGGGAATGACACGAGCTCAAGTTGTTGGACTATTTACAGTCGAAGGAAGTATGTATAGTATTTTTGCAATGATTTTGGGGAGCATAGTTGGGATTCCATTATTTGCCTATTTAGCAAAAATAGGAATTGGAATGCCTGCCGCTTCGAGAGATATGGGCGTTCCTTTGGCAGAAAGAATTTTTCCAGTTTTTGGAATTCAGTTGATAGTTGGAACAATTCTCTTGGTGGTCATCGCATCAACGATTGTTAGTTTTTTACCTGCTCGAAAAATTGCCAAAATGAATCCCGTTTTAGCATTAAAAGGAAAATTACAATGATACAATTTTTATTAAAAGGAATTTTACGAGACAAAAGTCGAAGCATTTTGCCCATTATAGTGGTGAGTATCGGAGTGGCTTTGACTGTTGTGTTGAGTGCATATATGAATGGTGCATTTGGAGATATGATTGATCAAAATGCTCGATTCGAAACTGGTCATGTAAAAATAATGACTAAGGCTTACGCTAAAAATATTGCGCAACTACCAAACGATCTAGCACTCTTGGAAGTTGATGAATTGACTAAATCTTTAGAAAAAGATTATCCCGAAATGCAATGGGTCAATCGAATTCGTTTCGGTGGATTGATCGATGTGCCTGATGGTCAAGGCGAATCAAAAGGACAAGGTCCAGCTGCTGGAATGGCCATCAATTTATTCGATGAAAAAAGTGGTGAAGCAAAAAGAATGAATATTGAAAAGTCATTGGTAAAAGGTATGATGCCTAAAAAAAATGGCGAGGCAATTATTGGTGATGACTTTGCTAAAAAATTAAATGTAAATATTGGAGATGAAGTTACTTACTTCGGAACGACGATGAATGGAAGTATGACTTTCCAAAACTTTGTAGTAAGTGGAACGATTCGATTTGGCGCAGCAGCAATAGATCGAGGAGTAATTATGGTGGATATTTCTGATGCGCAGAGGATGTTAGATATGGAAAATGGAACGGGCGAGTTGCTAGGTTTCTCCAAACTCAATATTTATGAGGATGAAAAGGTGGAATTTCTTGCAAGTAATTTTAATGAAAAATATGCTGATGATAAAGATGAATTTACTCCAATCATGATGCCTTTGAGAGCGCAAAATAATCTTGGAGAAATCATTGACTATTCCAATTATATGTCAGGCATTTTTATCTTTATTTTTGTCTTTGCAATGTCGATAGTTTTGTGGAACACAGGATTATTAGGAGGACTTCGAAGATACCAAGAATTTGGAATTCGATTGGCATTAGGCGAGGCTAAGGGGACGATTTATCGACGGTTAATTATGGAGGCAATACTCATTGGGATGATTGGTTCGATTGTGGGAACGTTGATTGGATTGGCAGGTGCATATTATTTACAAATTGTCGGAATTGATATCAGCGGATATATGGATAATTCGACGATGTTGATGCCTTCGGTTTTGCGAGCAAAGGTGACATTTGAGCTATTTTTTATTGGATTTATTCCAGGATTATTAGCGATGGTTTTTGGAAATATGTTGTCTGGAATTGGAATTTATAAAAGAGAGACAGCCCAACTTTTTAAAGAGTTAGAAGTGTAAAAAATCAACTTTTCTTTGAGTATTTTTTTTTGAAAAAAACATCTTATTGATAAATGACTCAAAAATTTGTACTGTGTGAAAAAAAATAAAAAATGAAAAATTCATCAATCATATTAATAATTAGTTTGAGTTGTTTAGTCTTCAATGTAGAGGCACAAAAAATGCCTGATGCCCATGTAATAATTGATAAAGTTGATGCGAATATGGTTTCCAAAACTAGCATAGTTAAATCAAGAATGATCATCCAAGGTCGTCGGAAAAGCCGAGTAGTTGTCTCCAAAGGATATACAGAAGGAAATAATAAAAGTTTCACAGAGTATCTAGCACCTGCGAGAGAAAAAGGTACTAAAATGTTGAAGTTGGAAGACAAGTTATGGATTTATTCTCCATCTACGGATCGTACGATTCAATTGTCAGGACACATGCTTCGGCAGTCAGTGATGGGATCTGATTTGTCGTATGAAGATATGATGGAAGATCGACAATTGATTGATATGTATGATGCAAAAGTTGCTGGTGAGGAAACTATTGAAGATCGACAAACCTGGATTCTAGAGCTGAATGCAAAGGTCGATGATGTTAGTTATGCGAAACGAAAAATGTGGATAGATCAGAAAAGATTTGTACCATTAAAAGAAGATCTTTTTGCAAAAAGCGGAGAATTGTTGAAACGAACAAGAATGAGTGATTTTGAAAAGATAGATGGAAGGTGGTATCCTAAGAAAGTGAATTATAAAGATATGTTGAAGTTAGGAAAGGGAACAGATTTTATTATTATTGAGATAGAATTTGATCCCGAAATTCCTGCGTATATTTTTAGTAAGGCATCTTTGAAAAAATGACACCTTAGCTCCTGTTTTGAAGAAAAAAGTCTTTCCCGATTTTTAAAACCGGGAAAGACTTTTTTCTTTAATAAATTTTAGGTTTTTAAATAGTGTTTTATTTTTTCTAACCACTCTACATTCAAAGCACCAATTCGTAATAATTCATTTATATTATTATAGTTACCATGCATCTTTCGGTAACTACAAATTAACTTGGCCTGATTCCAAGAAATATAAGGATGAGATTTTAGCTCACTTTCTGTTGCTTGATTTAAATTTATTTTTTGCAAGATAGAAGAAGGTTTGAGTTTATTTTTTATTTTTTGGAAAGAGCTATCAGGTAAGCCATATGTTTCTCCAACCTGTTCGATGGTATAAAATCCACCTAGTTGACCTCTAAAAGTTATAATTCTTTTTGAGAAAGAAGGACCAATCCCTGAAAGTTTTTGCCAATCCTCAACCGAAGAATTATTTATATCAATGACAATGTTTATATATTTATTTTCTGCTTTTGAGAGGTTATTTTTTTGCTGAAAAGTATTCTTGGATGCCATTTTTTCTTGTGGAATAATTTCGATAAACGGTTCTATTTTTTGATAAATATTTTCTTTTAAAGAGTAAATTTTTTTCAAATCCTCTTTTACTTGAAAAGTGGCTCCACTATTTCGATATTTAATAATTGTGTTCGCTACATGCTGAGGGATTCCATTTTGCAACAATATTTTTACATCTGATGTGTTAGGGTCAAATATAATATGATTTTCGATGGATGCATCATAATCTTTTAGGATTTCGTTTTTCGCAAAAGGTTTAAATTTATTTTCTTTCATTTTAATTTGGATAAATTTTTCAAGCCGCTTGAAGTCTGATTCTTTTAAACCATAGACTTTTTTAAAATCTTCTTTTTTAAAAAACATGGCCCCTTTGTTTCGATAATTGATAATCGTATTGGTTGTTTTTGGTGAAATACCTAAGTTGATAAAGTCTTCTTCTGAAGCTGAATTTGGGTCAAAATAAAATAAGTTGAATTGCTTCCGAGGAGTTATTTTCGAGAAATTGTTTTTTGGAAATGCAAGTGGTTGAGAATAAATATCCGCTTTTTGAAATACTTGAATTTCATTTATAAATGTGCTAAAATCAGTTGTCTTTTTTTTTTCAAAAAAAGAATAAATTAATGGTGCAAAAGAAATAAGGCTACTTATGAAAACGACGACAAAAAGCCCATTTCTCTCTTGGCGAGTCAGGTACATGTATTCGTAAAACTGTTTTATCATCACATGTTATTTTTTATGTTGGGGCAACCAAAAGAGATTGTCCTTAAAATCATTAAAATTAAAAATGCATGTTATTGCAAATAAATTATTTGAAAACTATTTCAAGAGCACCCTGCTCAAAAGTATCATAGTATGGAATGTTTAATTTTTGACAATCTGTTTTCCAGTTTTTAACTTTCCATTGTGAATTAGAAGTATCGAAGATTATTTTTTTAAAAATAAAATTCTGAGAAATATCCTCCATTTTGAAATTTGGATTATTTTGGATTATGATAAAATCTACATTGATTTTTATTCCTTTTTTGAATTGGAAAGTATCATCAAGTAGCGCGATTTTTTTATCTAAAAATTGAATAAAAGGTTTTTGGTAAAAGATATTTTCAGATTGGAATTTTAAATTTTCAAAATGAATTTGCTGAGTTTTTTTTATACCGTTAGCCCATCGATTATTTTGAGTAGCAAACGACAGATTCTTTTCTAAAATGTCTTTTTGGCAAAAACTGAAACCATTTTTTCCATCAAAAAAATCAATAATGGTATTTTTGTAAGAATGGTAAATGATTATCTTCTTCTGTGTAGTTTCCCTTATCGAAATGCATGAATAATTGGTCGAAATGAAGAATAGAAAAACAGAGGCAGAAAGCAACCATTTTAATTTTTTAGTGCTCAAAGCGAGGACAATATTGCCAATCATCAAGTACATTAAAACAACGGTTCCAGAACCAATCCAAATGCCAGTCCAAACACTCGATGGAAATCTTTGAATCAAAAATATAGCTTCATTCATCAACCAAATAGAATAGTATAAAATCCATCCTGGAATAAATCCTAGGCTCGGAATAAAACTTTCTACAAATAATAGTATCATCCCACTTCCAAGAATTATCGTTGCAGCAGGAATCACGATCACACCCGACAACCAAGCAAAAAGTGGAATTGAATGAAAATAGTAAATGCTAATTGGCAATGTTCCAATTTGTGCTGCTAAGGAAAGCGAAACTAAGTTCCAGATATTTCTAAGAAAACCGTTTACGATAATTAGACTACGGTAGATTTTTGGATGAAAATATATAATACTTGTGATTGCGAAATAAGATAATTGGAAGCTTACATTCATCAAAAGATAAGGATTCCAAATCAACAAAATGGTAGCTGAAATCGCTAAAGAATTATAAATATTAGTTGTCTGATTTAAAAATAGTCCTATGATCAAAAAGGTGAACATAGTAGCAGCCCGGAGGACGGATGGAGATCCTCCGGAAATTAGTGCAAACGACCAAACTATTCCGATCAAAATAAATACTCTGGTAAGTTGCCAAGTTAAGGTTCTAGACTTAATTAAATTTAACAATACATTTACAAACCAAGCGACTAACCCAACATGCAGTCCCGAAACAGCTAAAACATGCAAAGCGCCAGTATTTGCGTAGGCTGTTCTGACTTCGTCATCGATTTCATTTTTATGACCCAGTATTAAGGCATTGCCCACGGATAATTCGCGGGATGTGATTAAATGGGTTTTTAAAATATTTAGAAAGTAGTGACGGATTTGAATGGTTTTTCTTCGGATTAATTTACCTTGATTGATAATTGACTTTTGCCACATGGAAGGTTTGTTTACAAAAACTTGATAGTGGATGTTTTTAAAATTTAGAAATTTTTTATAGTTAAATGCATGTGGATTTTTAGGCAGTTCTACTTTGTGGATTCCTCCTCGAAGGGCAATGATGTCACCATAATTTAGTTGGTGGGTGGAATCATTTTTCAGGTATGTTAAAATTTTGCCTGAACATTTTTTCAAAGAATCTAGATGTGTTCCTATTAGTTGGGTTGATAAAGTTACTTTTAAATATTTTCCAAAAACTGGTGTAGTTTCAATTTTTCCAATAATGATATTTTCGGATTTAAGATAATTTTGGAAATGATTTTTATTTTGTAAGTCGTTAAAATGATAACACCATAAATAACCCAATGAAAACAAAAGGGTATGTGCAAGTATTCCATGTAAATGACTATAGTGATTAGGTAGTTTTTTGAATAAAAGTATAAGCCGAATGAGAGTTGCAAATAATAGAGTCCCATACCAACTCGGATGGTTGTTATCTAAAATTATAGAGAGTAAAATTCCTGAAGCAAAAGGTAGGAGGAATTTTACAAAAGGTATTTCCTTCCAGTTAATCATATTTTCTCAAGCTTGTATGACTCATAAATTAATGATTTAAAAACTATTATTTTAATATTGTTTTTTATAAATTATCATTAAATACTTAGATTGTTATGTTTGATATGAGGTAACAATATGTGTAAGAAAATCTAGATGAATTACGAGATTGATTTTTTTTTTGATTACCTTAGAAACGTAAAAACAAACAAACTTGAAATTAAAATCGAAAATCAAAAACCACCTCATCTCTCAAATCGACTTCCGTCGGTTATTTGATATTTTACCCTATCAATTTGCAAAATTTCCAAATAAAGCTGCACTCGTTCAAAAACAAAATTTAGGCTGGCAGAAATTCAGTACAGATGAATGCATTACTCAGATTAATCGAGTAAGTGCTGGGCTATTAAATTTGGGGTTGAAACGAGGAGAGAAGATTGCTATCATGACACAAGTGGGTAGTCCTCGATGGAATTTTTTAGATTTTGGTGCACAGCAAGTTGGTGGAGTTTTAGTGCCGATTCATGCTCAGGCAAGAACACATGAAATTGAATATATTTTAAATGACGCGGGCGTGAAGTTTTTGGTAGTGGCGAACCGTGAATTTTATGAAAGGGTTATACCATTAACAGAAAAAGTAGTGAGCTTGAAAAGGGTTTTTACTTTGGAAAAGTTGCCAGAGATTCCTCATTTTGATGATTTGTCAGAGGAGCCAACAGATCGACATTTAGCAGAGTTTGAAGGACGTAAAGCCTCTATTCACGAAGATGATTTGGCTACAATTATTTATACCTCAGGCACTACTGGAAATCCAAAAGGAGTGATGCTTTCGCATAAGAATTTGGTGTCAAATATTAAAGCAACTATATCTCTAGTTCCAATTAATTGTGATAAACGTACTTTTAGTTTTTTACCAATGAGCCATGTTTTTGAGCGAATGGTTACTTATACGTATATGGCAGTTGGTGCTTCAGTTTATTATGCAGAGCGTCGTGATACTTTAGTAGAAAATATAAAAGAAATCCGTCCTCATTATTTTGCGAGTGTTCCTCGTTTTTTAGAAAGAACTTACGATACGATTGTAGAAGAAGGAGAGAATAAAGGAAAAATTTCCAAACGGATTTTGCATTGGGCAATTCGATTGGGTGAACGATATGATAGTCAAATGGGATTGATTTATTTTTTGCAATTAAAGATTGCAGACTTTCTTATCTATCGACTTTGGCGCAATGCTCTAGGTGGAAAAGTAGAAGGTGTTGTAGTGGGGGCTGCTGCATTACAACCTCGTTTAGGGAAGTTGTTTTCAGCTGCAGGGATTGATATAAGGGAAGGATATGGTATGACTGAAACATCGCCGGTGATTTCTTTTAATCGCTTTGAACCAGGTGGAATTCATTTTGGAACAGTTGGAATTCCAGTTCCGGGGGTGGAAGTTAAAATTGATAGCCCTGATAAAAATGGAGATGGAGTAATTTTAGTTAAAGGCCCGAATGTTATGATGGGTTACCATAATTTACCAGAGCGAACGATGGCAGTCTTGGATGAAGACGGTTGGTTGATGACGGGGGATGTTGGGCAATTTATTCATAAAAGATTTTTAAAAATTACAGGACGTAAAAAAGATATTTTTAAAACTTCGAGTGGGAAATATATCGTACCTACAGTTTTGGAGCAAAAATTAAATGCATCTCCATTTATTGATAATTGTATGGTATTGGGTTTTCAAAAGCCTTTTGTCACAGCACTTATTACTCCTAATTTTTCTCAATTAAAAAAGTGGTGTGTTGAAAATAATGTGCATTGGACAGCTCCGCAATTTATGGTGATTAATCCCAAAGTGGAAAAATTTATGAAAAAAGTTGTAGCAGAAGTGAACACTTATTTAAAAAAAGAAGAACGAATTCATAAATTTTATTTGTTATTTGAACCATGGGAAGTGGCGACAGGGGAATTGACCTATACTTTGAAGTTGAAGCGAAATTTTGTTTTTGAAAAATATAGAAAGGATATTGAAAAGATGTATGAATGACAAAAAGGTGATATTTTTTAATAAAATTTTAGGCTAAGAATTCGGTAGACTTGTATGTTTTCATAAAAAAGAATTACTTTGTTTTTATGTTGTTTTAAATGACTTCAAAAAATCAAGTAAATGAAAAATCTAATTTTAATAGTATTTTGTTCAGTACTTTCCTATTCCTCTCTTACTGCTCAATCCAATTTTAAAGAAGCAGTAACCATTTTTCAAATATCCAGCCAGCAGAGAGGTAATTCTCAATTTAAAAAAGCAAAGGAAGCTAGAATTGAGCTGGCAAAGAAAATTTATAAATATTCCCAAGTAAAGTATTTACCTGGGAAAACAAAAGTACCTGAAACTGAAATTGACCAACTTATCATAGAAGATGGGGACGGAATTGGAATGTCTCAACCTGAGGTAGATTACGCCGAAGATTATGAAGTTGCATTTGGCACTTCAGAGGCAATGGAGATTAGAAGTACTCCCCCTCAAACCACCTCCCCAATAGATAAAAAAAGAATTGAAGAGGAAATTGCAAACGAGTTGCAATTAATTATAAATATTCGTGATAATAGTGGTAAAGAAATTTGTAAATGTGCCCAAGATCCTGAAAAATATAAAGAGATAGAATTAAAATATTTGGCTGACATCAATAATTATTTTTCAAAAATAAAAAGTGATGCTTTTAATCAGGGGGGAGCTAGAGGTACTGCAGCTAATAATGGTAATGACGCAACAGGAGTGTTTGGAATTTCTCAAGCTGAGATTATTCAAGGAATTGTAGAGTGGAGTATTACTAGAGCAAAACGAGAATTACTCCAAGCATTTTTGCAAGAATGGCTATATAAAGTTCAAAGCGAAAAGACATTGCAGACCGTTTTTCCTAATACATTGAATTTGTTAAAAACCTCGGAGATTACAGCCGTTATTAGCCAAGGTGATGTATGGAAATCTGCCTTTGTTCAAGACTTTGATAATCTCCCTTATCATATTCCTTCCTTAGTTTCTCAAATTATAGATGAAACTAAATTGGATAAAATTGAGAAAGATGAATTGAATGGTATGTTAAGAACTATTCTAGCTATATACCCAGAATTAAACAAAGGAAAGAAGCTAGAAGAATGGTTACCTATTTTGGCGAAAACTATTCAACTAAATCTTGATAAAAAATCTACTTCAATTATAGAAAGAGGAGTTGTAGGTATAAATCTTCTTTTGCAGAATGTTCGAACGGGACAAACTCATCTTACACCATCCCAAATAATAAATTTACAAGATAAGGAATTCAAAATCTTATGGAACCTTATTTTTATTAGAAACTATAAGAAGGTAGGATTTATATTTTCGGATGCTTTGACAGAGATTTCTTGCGAGGATTTATACAACAAGACGATCAATAAAGTTAATGCTTTGCAACTCAAGATGGCAGAAGTATCAGACATAGTAACCAATATTAAAGAATTACAAGAATTGATTAAAAAAGTTGCTGCAAAAGAAAATAGTCCCAATTTTAATGAAATTCATAAGTACTTTTTAATAGCAATGGATATAACCGATGATGCTTTTGGTCTTGCTAATCTAATTAAAGAAGAAACTTCTCCTGGACTTATTAAGAAATATAAAGAGTTGATCAAACCATTTGCTGGCAGAGTAATGGAAATTAATGAGGGGATAGGAGTGAAAAACTATGGAAAGGTTGTTACCAATCTAATTGGCATATTTGACCTTTTTATTGCAAATATGTCGGATGATGGTGCAAAGGAAAAATATATAAAAGTTGTAGGCTACGTACATACATATGGTAAATTTATGGTTAACCTTTTAACTGCCGAAAATAAAGAAGAGGTAAAGTCAGCGTTGGAGGATGCTGCTATGAAAATGGGCGGGTATATGGTTAAACAAACAAGTAAAAGATCTTTATTTGTAAATGTATATCCAGGCGCATCATTCGGGAGTGAAAATTTGATGAATCAAAATAATGTTTTTACAGATTCAAATGGGAATGCAACAAATCAAAGTAATGGCCAATATATTGGGGCAACTCTTCCAATTGGAGTGCAATGGTCTTGGGGTACTGAAGAACATGGTAGCAACGGAATTTTCTTTCAGTTTTTTGATTTAGGATCGGTGTTGAGTTATAGTTTAAACAATGCAGACTCATTAACAATTAATAATGACTTTGGATTTAAAGAAGTTTTTTCTCCAGGGATTTTGTATTCACATACTTTTAATAAAACACCGATAAACCTAGCGGCAGGCATTACCTATACTCCTGACTTAATAGAATTTACTCAATTGGGATCTACCTTTCAAGCTAATTCCTTACGAATAGGAATTAACCTTACAGTAGATGTATCCGTTTTTACACTTTATGCGAGTAAGGAAAAGACTAAGTCTAATTTTGACTATCATGATTTTTAAAATAAATAGATAGCGATTGATATAAAGAATGAAAATATAATTTTAATTAAAAAAAATGTCATGTCAAATATATCATATGAGGAATATAACAAAGCTTTAAAAGAATTTGCTGAGAATGAAATCCTTACTCGATTTGAGCAATCAGAAAAGGATGCATCATTTAAAATAGTAGGTATTTTCAGAAGTGGTAGAGGGAAGGATAAAAAAATTGTGGTACTTATAGATAAAGTTTCTGATGAAAAGGCCATTCATGAAATCGCCAAAAAGTATTTTAAGAATTTGAATTATCAAGTAAAAAATGTTGATGATATAGCTACAGGTTCATCATTGACCAATGGGGCAGGAATTAAACTAAAAGAAAGTAATGATTTTGGGACACTTGGAGGGATTTTTAAACGGAAAAATTCTAATGCATTTTTTGGATTATCAAATAATCATGTTATTGCTCATTGTAATTTAGGTGCAAAAGGAGATATTATTCGAACTAAAGATGGTAATCAGGTGGGAGAACTTATTGATTTTTTCAACTTGTCTCCTAAAGGGCCATCAATGAAAGTGAATACAATCGATGCTGCTATTTTTAAAATAACAGATACTCTTAATATGGATTGGCAACCAAGTTTCCCACAAGGGGTAGCAAATGCTCAGATTAATCGGAGGGTTTATAAAAAGGGAGCAAAAACAGGAGTAACCTTTGGAATAATCACTGCGATCAAGGGAAGTGCTGATATAAACTTGAGAAATACAAATTATCATTTTAAAGATTTATTTGCCATTGAGAGAGATCCTGATCCTGCCAATCCAAATCCATTTCCTGAATTTATAGATTTTGGAGATTCAGGAAGTTTGGTTTTAACTCTAAACAATTTAATCATTGGAATTATCCTAGCTAAAATGGGTAAATATGCATACGCTTGTCCGATAAAATATATTAAGAATTTTGGACTTGAATTTTGGAATCCAGAGGTAACTTAACGCTCAGTTAAAGGATATGTGATCCCGAATTTTCAAAATTGGAATTTGGGATTTTTTTGGATCAATTATTTCTCTCTACTAATAATAATAAAAACTTTTCAACTAGAGGGAGGGTTTTATTATTGAATAAAGCAAATTTGGAAATAAGCAGAATTAATTTTGGAGAGGCCATATTTTGGCTGATGGCTGATTTGTAGAAACGATTAGAAAGGATTGCTCCGCATGTCATAGTAAAAGATTGTTGGATGATTTGAA
This sequence comes from Saprospiraceae bacterium, assembly GCA_029251525.1. Taxonomy (GTDB): domain Bacteria; phylum Bacteroidota; class Bacteroidia; order Chitinophagales; family Saprospiraceae; genus CAJQQY01. The sequence continues at coordinate 24,271 of JAQXDE010000038.1, forward strand.
TATTAGTCAATTAAGTTTTCATTTGTGAATGTGGACACGAATAATAAAATGAAGTTTTCCAACCATAAAAAAGAAAATTTGCCTTTGTGAATAACTTTTTAAAAAAAGATTGTTTTGAGAAAAAGGAAACCTCTATTTTCGCATTTAAAGTATTTTTTCAAATTACTCATCATTATCTATTATGAAAAAAATTATTTCCTACAACGTTAACGGAATTCGTGCAGCAGTTAAAAAAGGGTTTTGGGATTTTATGAAAGAAGGCGGATTTGATGTAGTGTGCTTGCAAGAAACAAAAGCTCATGTAGATCAAGTTGATGTTGCGCCATTAGAAGAAATGGGATATCATCATCAATGGTTTTCTGCTCAGAAAAAAGGATATAGTAGTGTGGCTATTTTTTCCAAAGCAGCACCTGATAATGTTGTGATCGGTTGTGGAATAAAAAAGTATGATGATGAAGGACGAATCATTCGGGCAGATTTTGGAGATTGGTCGATATTGAATTGTTATTTTCCATCAGGAAGTTCGGGCGAAGAACGACAAGCATTTAAAATGGAATTCTTAGATGACTTCTTTAAATGGATTGAAAAATTAAAGAAGGAACGACCAAATTTGATCGTTGTAGGAGATTATAACATTGCTCATACGGAAATGGATATTCATAACCCAAAGAGTAATAAAAAGAGTTCGGGGTTTTTGCCAGGAGAAAGAGATTGGATGACGAGGTGGTTGGCAAGTGGATTCACAGATGCTTATCGATATATTAATCCAGAAGGGGAGGAGTATAGTTGGTGGACTTACCGATTTGGTGCTAGGAAGAATAATAAGGGATGGAGAATTGATTATCAATCAGTTTCGGATTCTTTGAAGGATAAAATTTTTAGTGCGAGACAGTTGGGTGATGCACATCATTCAGATCATTGTCCTGTTTTTATGGAGATTGATTTGTAATCATTGCAATTTAATTTAAATAAAAAAGCTTCCAGAACTTTAAGTCCTGGAAGCTTTTTTATTATTTCATCATTTTTTTAAAAACATCCAACCAAACTTCCGCCATCAAATACCCTCCTCCCAACGAAGGATGAACTCCATCTGGGCACCAGTATTCAACACTAGCAACTTCCAATGCATCATCAAACGTTTTTTGAAAAGGAACCCAATTCGTGTTGTAATCTGATGATATTTTTCTTGCAATATTTTGATAAGCCATGAATGCAGGAAACCACTCTTTTTCAACAATGGCACTTCCTCCTTTTACAACAAAAGGTTCGCAAACTATAATCTTGCAATCAGGTAATTGTTTTAAGGTACGATCCAATAATTTGCGAAAATCATCTTCGTAACTCCTAGCGGTGCCTTTATAACCATGGCTCAACGTATGCCAAAAATCATTTACTCCAATCAAAATGCTCAAAACATCAGGTTGGATTTGTAAACAGTCTTCTTCCCAACGATTAGCTAATTGAAAAACTTTATGTCCACTAATGCCGCGATTGTAACATTGAATATTTGAAGTTGGATTTTTTCCTAACAATTCACTTGCAACTGGCAAAACATAACCACTTCCTAATCCACCCCATGCATCATTTGCATAATAATGATCTCTTTTTCTTCCTGCATCGGTAATAGAATCACCTTGGAAAAGTATGGTTAGATCTTTAGGTAATTTTAAATTTGTTTTTTCTTTTTCATAAAGACTAGGTTCAGCCTGAAGGTTTCCTAAACCTAAAACCCCTGCGGATGCAAGTGTTGTTTTTTTCAAAAAAGTTCTTCTATTATTAAAATTTAATTTTCCGTTTTGCATGGTTTATTGGTTTTAAGAAATCAAGAAAATTTAATGCACACATTTTTAGGTTCAGTAAAAAATTTCATTGCTTCTAAACCACCTTCTCGACCAACACCTGAATTTTTTACACCACCAAAAGGAGTTCGTAGATCACGAACCATCCAACAATTCACCCATACAATTCCTGCGTCTATATTTTCTGCCATTCGGTTGGCTTTTGAAATGTCTTTTGTCCAAATCGTGGCAGATAAACCATAATTTGTTCCATTAGCAAAACCCAAAACTTCTTCTTCTGTATCGAAAGGAGTGATGGTTACTACAGGACCGAAAATCTCTTCTTGAATTGTTCTACAGTCTTGAGTCAGACCCTCAATGACGGATGGACGAAGGAAATATCCATCAGCGTTTTCACCTTTCATTTTGACAGGAGTTCCTCCACAAAGAATAGTCCCTCCTTCAACCTCTGCAAGAGTTAGGTAACTCATTACTTTTTCCATATGAGCTTTTGAAACGAGTGCACCTAGATCGGTTACAGTTGAAAATGGATCGCCTATTTTTAAAAATTGGGTTCGCTTGACAAGTTCATCTCGAAATTTCTCATAGATCGCCCGTTCAACATAAATGCGAGAACCACATAAGCAAATTTGTCCATTATTTGAAAAGGAAGATCGTAAAGTGGTCATCATCATTTCATCAAAATCACAATCCGCGAAAATGATATTAGGATTTTTTCCACCTAATTCTAATGAGAGTTTTTTAAACATTGGACCTGCTGTTGCGATAATTTTTTTTCCAGTTTCAGTGCCTCCTGTGAATGAGATAGCTTTGATGCGAGGATGTTCTACTATAGCTTGACCTGTTTTTGCCCCAAATCCATGGATAATGTTTAAAACACCTTCTGGTAATCCAGCTTCGATACAAGCTTTTGAAAGCATATATGCAGTCATTGGGGTCATCTCTGACGGTTTGCCAATTACACAATTTCCAGTTGCAAGAGCTGGTGCGATTTTCCATGTAAATAAATAAAGTGGCAGATTCCATGGTGAAATGCAACCTACAACACCTATTGGCTGGCGTAAAGTATAGTTGATAGCTTCATTTGGCATTGCATGTGACTCTGAGGAAAAGTGCAAAAGAGATGTTGCAAAAAACCTAATATTTTGATGTGCGCGAGGAATGTCAACACTCCGAGCCATTGCAAATGGTTTTCCAGAGTCGATACTTTCTGCTTTAGCAAATTCATCTAAATTTTGTTCTATGATATCAGCTATTCTGGTCAAAATTCGGAATCGCTTAGCTGGTTCCATTTTTTTCCATTCAGGTAAAGCACGTTCTGCTGCCTCAATAGCTAGTTGCACATCTTTCTCATCTGAGTCAGGAATATGAGAATAAACTTGACCAATCGCAGGATTATAATTGTCAAAGTATTCGCCTGAGATGGCTGGAACGAGTGCACCATTGATATAGTTTTTAATGTATTTATCTGGGCTCATCTTCTATGAATAATTAGTTTCAAAAAAATTATAAATATTTTGTTTTTTAAAATACGCCAGCTGCCTCCTTGTAAACTACTGCTAAAACTGTTTGTCCAACAGCTCTCAATGTTTTTTTATCAATGATATTCATATTATCATCATGGGTGTGCCAGTAATTTCCAAAGCCACTCCGAGTTGTAGAAGGTCGATTGATGATATCGATCATTGGAATATTTGCAATTTCGTTGACAAATTTATGATCATCAATCAATGGTCCTGAAGCTTCATTGACGAAGAAATTTCCATACCCCCTTTCCTGTGCAATCTTCCAAACTTTATTCATCACTTTGGGGGCATAATTCATGGAGACTTGATCTTTGGTAAAACGAGCATTTTTTGAACCAGCCATGTCAAGTAAAATTCCGAATTTTGGTTTGTGGCTTGTGTGTAAATTTTTCGCCCAGTGCTGAGAACCTAAACACCATTCTGTTTCTTTTCCTCCACTAGAGCCTTGATCTTCTGCATCAAATAAAACAATATCAATTCCCAAATCAATTTTATTGAGACTTATTTGTCGTGCAATTTCGATTAACATTCCTACGCCACTTGCTCCATCATCTGCACCAAGGATAGCTTCTTTTTGTTTTTTTTCATCTGTATCTTGGTCGCCAATATGTCGAGTGTCCCAATGTGCTGCAAGAACAACTCGATGCGAGTTTGAAGGATTAAATTGAGCTATGACATTGGTTGAGTTAAGTAATTTGTTTTGAAAAGACCTTACTTGAAAATTTTGTTCGATAACTTCTGCTCCGTATGATTTGAATTTTTGGACATACCAATTTTTAGTGGTAGTATGAGCTTTTGTATTTGGAACTCGTGGACCGAAATCTACTTGTTTTTTTGTGAAAAGATAGGCAGAGTCTCGATGAAATTTTGGAATGCTAACAGTTTTTTTGGAAGAATCCTTTAGGGTAATCGTAGGAGTTTTTGGTTTTGGATCGGCAGTGCAACCATTGCATCCGATTAAAAAAAGTGCAACAAAAAAATAAAAAGGGGTTAATCGTCTCAACATTCTATTTAGTTTTAGTTCTTCAAAAATCAAGTGATAAAGTTAAACAAATAATTGAAGTTGGAAAGAGGATTTAGCCTTTCACGACCTATTCCAATAAATTAGTAATAAATATAAAAAATAAACATAGCGTTTTATGAATTTTAAGCTAGTAGCAAAGACTAACTATTCTCGGATTAGGCTATTAAAAACTTCCTGAAATATTTGTAAAACCTATCAAAAACACTATCTTTGCATCCGTTTTCATAAATTATATTAATTCACTAAAAAAATACTTCACGTAAATGAGAAATTACGAAGTAAATTTCATCGTAGATTCAGTACTGTCGGGCGATGAAATAAATGCGACAGCTCAGACTTATTTCGATATGTTGACATCTAATGAAGCAACTATTGTTGATAAAGGAGAGATGGGATTACGCCAATTGGCTTACCCAATTAAAGGACGCACCACAGGTGTTTACTTTTGTACAGAATTTCAAGTACCAAGTGGTGCTATTATTGCTCAGCTCGAATTGGCACTTCGCCGAGATGAGCGTATCATGAGATTTTTATCTGTAAAATTAGATAAATTCGGAGTTAAATATAACGACGACAAGCGTAACGGATTAATCGGAAAGAAAAAAGACAAAGTAAAGTCTGAAATCAAAAAGGAAGTAGCTGCTGAGAAAAAAGCTACTCCTGCTAAAAAAGCTGATGCTCCTGCTAAAGCTGCTCCTGCTCCTGTTGCAAAAGCAGAGGAAGAAGAGTAATTCTTTTTACGATTAATTAATTTTCTAATTATTAAAATAAAAAAATCATGGCTTCTAGAGACGATATAAAATTTCTTAGTAATCCAAATATTGGTCAGGATAGGAAAAAATATTGCCGATTCAAAAAATTTGGAATCAAGCATATTGACTACAAAGATCCTGACTTCTTGTTACAGTTTATTAATGAGCAAGGAAAGATTCTTCCTCGACGAATTACTGGTAACTCTTTAAAATACCAACGGAAAATGTCTACAGCTGTAAAGCGTGCTCGTCATTTGGCTATTTTACCGTATGTAACGGATTTGTTAAAATAAATTTTTTAGGTAGGAAATTTTATTGCCTACCATGATCAAGGCAAAATCTTAAATGATTTTCCAAAAAAAAAATTTCATCATGGATATTATATTATTGGCAGATTTAGATAAAGTTGGAGACAAGCACGAAGTGGTAACCGTAAAAAATGGTTACGGCCGAAATTTCTTGATTCCTCAAGGGTTGGCATTAATTGCTAATGCTTCCAATATGAAAAAATTGGATGATCTTAAGGCTAAGGAAAATGCTGCTGAAGCTGCAAAAGTTGATGTTTATAGAGACATAGCTACTAAACTAGAAGGTAAAACTTTGAAGATTGGAGCAAAGGCAGGTACCAGTGGAAAGATTTTTGGAAGTGTAACTACTATCCAAATCATTCAAGCATTGAAAGAACAATTTGATGTGGAAGTTTTGCGTAAAAGGGTTTCTCTTGAAGATATCAAGGAAGTTGGATCTTATACTGCAACGTTAAATTTACATCCTGAAGTTGTTGTTGAATTACCAATTGAAGTAGCTGCTGAATAATTTAGCCTGCTTTAGTTTTTAAGATAAAAAAGTCCGAGTCATTTGTATGGCTCGGATTATTTTTTTGGGGTTAGGAAAGTAATTTTGCAATTTGATTTTCTATTTTTTCAAAATCAAATTGCTGATAAATTTTATTCATCTTTTGCTTTATTTGATTATTGCAAAGATTTCCTAAACTACCTTCGTGCGTATGGCTAATATTTTTATCAAAAGTAAAGTTGTCATTTTCTATATTCATTCCAATAGTTTTATAAGCATCTCGGAAAGATATTCCTTTTAATACTAATCGATTTACTTCTTCCACACTATACAAGTATTCATATTTTTTTTCACCCAAAATATCTTTGCGAACTTCTATTTTTTTTAAAGCTAAAGTGGTGACTCTCAGACAATCTTTTAAATTTTTGATAGCTGGGAAAACGGTTTCTTTTAGCAGTTGGAAGTCTCGATGATATCCAGTAGTTAAATTGTTACAAACTCCCATAGTTTGTTGAGGAAGGTTTTGTATTTGATTTGACTTAGCTCGAATGAGCTCAAAAATATCTGGATTTTTTTTGTGTGGCATAATACTCGAACCTGTGGTGAATTCTATTGGTAATTTTAGAAAATTATAATTTTGATTGGAAAAAAGACAAATATCTGTTGCTAATTTTCCTAAAGTATTGGCAATGGAAGCCATCGCAAAACTTAAAATTAATTCCGTTTTTCCTCTTCCCATTTGAGCATGAACCACATTATAATTCAAATTATCAAATCCCAAAAGTTGAGTGGTTAATGTTCTATTCAATGGAAAAGAACTTCCATAACCTGCTGCTGAACCTAACGGATTTTGATTATTGATTTTATGTGCAGAAAGTAACAGTTGCAAGTCATCAGCTAGGGACTCAGCGAATGCGCCAAACCACAAACCGAAAGAAGATACCATTGCAATTTGTGTATGGGTATAACCTGGCATCAAAACATCTTTATGTTGCTCACTCACACTTTGGAGTTTTTCAAACAATGTTTTTACTAATTCAGAAATGCTTTGAATTTCTTCTCGGAAAAATAACCGTAAGTCCACCAACACTTGGTCATTTCGAGAACGACCGCTGTGAATCTTTTTCCCAACATCGCCTAACTTTTGTGTTAGCATCCATTCGATTTGAGAATGGACATCTTCCATTCCTTCTTCGATTTGAAAATTGTCCTTTTCGATTTCTTGATAAATATTTTTTAATTCAACTTGTAAATCTTGGAGTTCTTTTTTTTCTAAAAGTCCAATTGATTCCAACATCTCAATATGAGCAAGAGAACCTTGCACATCAAATTTTGCTAAAAATAAATCGAGCTCTCGATCTTTTCCAACGGTAAAATCTTCAATGGTTTTGTCGAGTGTGAAATCTTTTTGCCAGAGTTTCATAAGATTGTTTTTACTAAAAGTTCAATATAAATATCAATGCCTTTTTCAATTTCTTTTAAATAAATAAATTCATCAGCGGTGTGCGAACGGGCGGAATTTCCACAACCAATTTTTAATGTTGGAAAAGAAAGTAGGGCTTGATCCGAAAGGGTAGGCGAACCAAAATATCCCAAATCTAAACTCAAACCACTTTGCACCAAAGGATGAGTCAAAGGAATTTCTGAAGAATTTAAACGAAAGGAACGAGCTTTGATTGTTGATTTTAAATGCTTTTGCAAAATAGCAAAAGCTGCTTGATTTGAATATTTTTCATTTGTTCGAACATCAATCACAAAGCTACAAGCATCTGGGACAACATTATGCTGAGTACCTGAATTGATTTGAGTAACTGTCATTTTTGTTTCCCCCAACTGATCAGAAACTTTCTCAAATTTATAATTTCGAATCCATTCCAAATCTTCCAATACTTCATAAATTGCATTGATGCCTTCCTCTCTCGCGGCATGTCCTGCTTTCCCTTTTGCGATTCCATCGACGACCATCAAACCTTTTTCCGCAATCGCCATTTTCATTTCAGTAGGTTCACCAATGATCCCAAAATCTATTTTTCCAAAATCATCAACAACTGAAGCGATTCCGTTTTTACCTGAAATTTCTTCTTCTGCAGTTGCTGCAAGTATAATGTTATAATTCAGATTTTCTTTTTCATAGAAAAATAAAAAAGTAGCAATCAAGCTCACTAAACAACCTCCTGCATCATTACTTCCAAGGCCAAATAATTTTCCATTTTCGATTAAAGGCTCATGTGGATTTTTAGTCCAAGCTTTTACGGGACGAACTGTGTCGTGATGGGAGTTCAATAAAATTGTTGGAAGTGAATCATTCCAAGATTTATTTTTTATCCACACATTATTTCCTTTTCGAAAAGTTGGAATTGATTTTTTTTGAAAAAAGCTTTGAACGCAATCCGCTGTTTTGTTTTCCTCTTTTGAAAATGAAGGAATAGAAATATGTGTTTTTAGAAGTTCAATAGATTCTATTTTTAATTTTTGTAACATTATTTTTACATTTTAAATTAAAGTTGAATCAGTGTTCCACTTTGATGATGAATTGCTTTTGATCCACAAATAAAAACTTTTTCTACTTTATTCTTTAGTGCAAAAAAAGCATTGTCCATTTTGGGGATCATACCTTCTGAGATAATCCCAGCATGTTTATATTTTTGAAAATCCTTAAAACTTATTATTTCAATAATAGAATTATCATCTTCTGGATTTTTTAAAACTCCATTTTTTTCAAAACAAAATTTCAAAGTAGTTTTAAAAAAATGAGCGAGTGCGACGGCTAGTTCAGAAGCAATAGTGTCAGCGTTGGTATTTAGCAAATGTCCATTTTTATCATGAGTGATCGCACAAAAAACAGGTGTTACATCATTGTTTAAAAGTTGTTGCAAAATTGTAGTCTCCACAAAATCAATATCACCTGCAAAGCCATAATCAATATCTTTGAAAACTCGTTTGTGCGACTGAATCAAATTCAAATCAGCACCTGTCAAACCCAAAGCATTGCACGGAATTGCTTGAAGTATGCTCACGATTTTTTTATTATAAAGCCCCGCATAAACCATGGTGACTACATCCAAAGTTGCGAGATCGGTTACTCTTCGACCTTCAATTATTTTAGGAGTAAGTCCCAGTTTTTTGCTCCAGGTAGTAGCTGATTTTCCTCCTCCATGAACTAGAATTTTTGGGCCTTTAATTTTTGCAAATTGCTCAAGAGTAGATTTTAATTTTTGTTCATCTTCGATAAGTTTACCACCGATTTTAATAATGGAGAGAGGTGGCTTTTGATTTTTCATAATTCGTTTTTTTTATTTTTTAATAAATCGAATAAAACTGATTGCGTTGCAAAAGTTCGATTGTTGGCTTGCTCGATGACCAACGAATTTGGGCCATCCAAAACAGAATCATCAACGACGACATTTCTTCTCACAGGCAAGCAATGCATAAATTTTCCATTGTTGGTCAAGGCCATTTTTTCGGAGGATATTTTCCAGCTTTCATCTTGCGAAAGTATTTTTCCATAGTAATTAAATGATGACCAATTCTTTGCGTAAACAAAATCCGCATTTTTAAATGCTTTATTTTGATTGTATTCGATAGTTGCATTTTTAGAAAAGTCAGGAGATAACTCATATCCTTTTGGATGAGTGATCGTCAAATCCACATCAGCAAAATTCATCCACTCACAAAAAGAATTGGCAACTACTTGGGGCAATACTTTTGGGTGAGGAGCCCAAGTTAAAACAACTTTTGGATGCTTCGTTTTTTGATTTTCTTTGATGGTTAAAAAATCAGCCAAGGATTGTAAAGGATGCAAAATGGCAGATTCTAAACTTAAAATCGGAACACTTGCGTACTGAATAAATTTTTGTAAAATGAAATCTTGATAATCTTTTTCACGGTCAATAAGGGTTGGAAAACTTCGAACCGCGAGCACATTGACAAATTGACTTATTACTGCAGCCGCTTCTTTTATATGTTCGGCTTTGTTACCATTCATGATCACTTCATCTTCAAATTCTATCTGCCAACCATCATTTACATTTAGTGAAATAATATTCATGCCTAAATTCTGAGCAGCTTTCTGAGTACTCATTCTAGTTCGTAAACTTGGATTGAAGAATACCATTCCCAAGGTTTTTCCTTTTCCAATTTCAGATTGAGATAAAGGATTATTTTTGAAATCAAATGCTTGTTGGACAAGTTGTTCAACATTGGGAATGTCGTGGATGGAGGTGAAATTTTTCATTTTTGATAATTAAATGGGTGACGGAGTTGGAATTAATTTTAGAGCCGTTTCTAATTTTTTTATAAAAAAATCAACGTGCTCTTTTTGGATATTTAAAGGAGGTAAAACCCTCATTACATTTGGATTGGAAGAAGAACCCGTAAATATTTTTTCTTTAAAGAGTAAATGCTTTCGTAATTCTTTGATAGGAAAATCGAATTCTAAACCTATCATTAAACCACTTCCTCGCACTTCGGAAATACCTTCGACTGTTTTTAATTTTTCTAAAAAATAATTTCCTAACTCCTTTGAATGAGCAATCAAGTTTTCTTTTTTTAAAATATCTAAAACAGCAATTCCTGCAGCACAAGCCAAATGGTTTCCTCCGAAAGTGGTTCCGAGTAAACCATATTTAGCTTTGAATTTTGGATGAATCAAAACGCCACCGATTGGAAAACCATTTCCCATTCCTTTAGCAATTGTGATAATGTCAGGAGTGATTGTTGATTTTTGGAAAGCGAAAAATTCACCGCTTCGTCCATAACCAGATTGAATTTCATCGAGGATAAGAATGGTATTATATTTTTTGCAAAGTGATTCTAAAACTTCTAAGAATTTTGGTTTTGGGATTTCGACTCCTCCGATTCCTTGAATGCCTTCTATGATGACCGCGCAAACATTACCTTTTTTTAGTGAAGCTTCGATTGTCTCGATTTCATTGAAATTATGTAATTCCGTTTCGAAAGTTTTATTAATGGGAGCTTGGATTTTTACATTGTCGGTCACACTGACAGCAGCGGAGGTCCTTCCATGGAAACCTTTTTTGAATGCAATGATTTTGGTTTTTTTATTTTGGAAAGAAGCAAGTTTGAGTGCATTTTCGTTGGCTTCAGCACCAGAGTTGCAAAGGAATAAATTGTATTCTTCACAGTTGGAAAGCTTGCCTAGTTTTTTGGCTAATTCAATTTGTAAATCATTTTTTAAGGAGTTAGAATAGAATCCTAAGTGTTGTAGTTGTATTGTTAATTTTTTTACGAAATGAGGATGACTGTGTCCGACGGAGATGACTGCATGACCTCCGTATAGGTCTAAATATTTATTTCCTTGACCATCGAAAATATAACACCCTTCCCCTTTTACAGGATGAATATCGAAGAGTGGATAGACGTCAAATAGTTTCATGATTTTTTTTTTTTTGGAAACTAAAATACCATTGCTTTTAAATTCAAACCTTCTGTTTCTCCTAAGCCAAATATCAAGTTCATATTTTGAATTGCTTGACCAGAAGCACCTTTGATGAGGTTGTCTATCAAGCTTATGATGAAAACTTTGTCGCCTTCTTTTTTTATAAAAAGGACACACTTGTTGGTGTTGACAACTTGTTTGAGACTTGGATTCTTTTGAGTGATAAAAACGAAAGGTTCTTCTTTGTAATAATTTTTGAAGAGATGATTTAATTCGTTTTCACTCAGGTCAGTTTTAGTATAAACCGATGCAAAAATTCCTCTAGCGAAATTTCCACGAATGGGAATGAAATTAATTTCGCTATGAAAATCATTTTGTAATTGTTGAATGCTATGTTTAATCTCACCAAGATGTTGATGTGAAAATGGTTTGTAAACTGACACATTATTATTTCTCCAGCTGAAGTGAGTTGTTGAAGATGGATTTTGTCCAGCCCCGGTCGAACCAGTAATTGCATGGACGTGAATGTCATCTTTTAAATTTTGAGATTTTGCCAAAGGCAGTAAGGCCAATTGAATCGCAGTTGCAAAACATCCACAGTTGGCAATGTGCGAACTAGTTTGAATTTGTTTTTTATTCAATTCAGGCAAGCCATAAACAAAATTATTTCCTTCCTCCTTTATTCTAAAATCAGAACTGAGGTCAATAATTTTAGTTTGTTTAGAAAAAGTATGTTTCGTTAAAAATGATTTTGAATTACCATGGCCAGAACATAAAAACAATACATTTACACCTAGATTTATATTTTTAGAAAAAGATAAATAAGTTTCTCCCAAAAGATCTTGGTGAATGTCGCTGACCAATTTTCCATCTTGACTATTGCTATGGATAAAATCAATTTTCACTTTGGGATGATGTAGTAAAATTCGAATGAGTTCTCCTGCGGTGTAACCTGCACCTCCGATGATTCCTATTTTTATCATGATTATTATTTTTAGAATTGACTTAAAATTTCTGCTCCGTTTACAGCTCTGTGAATTTTGGTAGCATTACCTAATATTTTTGTAAAACCTCTCACGTCTTCGCCAGACCATCCTTTATTCATCTCGCCATACGCTCCAAATTTTGCATTCATTAGATCGAAGTCAGATTCGATGCCGAGTAATTCAAAACGATAGGGGAGTAGCTTTATAAAACTTTTTCCGCTAACATTTTGCTGAGTATCGGTTAGGAAATTTTCAATATTTCGCATCACAGGTTCTAGCAATTGCCCTTCGTGGAGAAGCATCCCGTACCAATTGGCGAGTTGCTCTTTCCAATATTGTTGCCATTTGGTAAGGGTGTGTTTTTCGAGTAGGTGATGAGCTTTGATGATAATGAGAGGTGCTGCCGCCTCGAAGCCAACTCGACCTTTGATTCCAATAATTGTATCGCCGACATGAGTATCTCGACCGATGGCAAAAGGCGCTGCGAGTTGTTGCAATGCTCGGATGGCTTCTACAGGATGAGCGTACCTTTCTCCATTGATTCCGATGAGTTCTCCTTTCTCTAATAATAGTTCTACATTCTTCGAAGAGTTATTTTTAAGTTGACTAGGGAATGCAGATTCGGGAAGAGCTTGATGAGAAGTAAGTGTTTCGTTACCGCCAATACTTGTTCCCCAAAGTCCTTGATTGATGGAGTACTTTGCTTTTTCCCAAGAGATATTGATTCCATGTTTTTTCAAGTATTCAATCTCCGCTTCTCTGCTCAATTGGTTGTCTCGAATAGGTGTGATGATTTCAATATCATTGCCTAGTACATTAAATACCAAATCAAATCTCACTTGATCGTTGCCAGCACCAGTGCTTCCATGAGCAATTGTTTTTGCACCAATAAGTTGAGCATGTTGTGCAACTCCGATTGCTTGAAATATTCTCTCCGCGCTGACTGAAAGAGGGTAAGTATTATTTTTTAAAATATTTCCGAAGATGAGATAACGGACACATTTTTCATAAAAAGTAAAAGTGTTATCAATGCAGGTGAAAGATTTTGCTCCGAGCAAGTATGCTTTTTCTTCGACAGTTTTAATTTCTTCTTTTTCAAAACCACCTGTGTTGATAAGGACTGCGTGAACTTCCATATTTTTTTCGATAGTCAAGTATTTGACGCAAAAGGAAGTATCTAAACCTCCGCTGTATGCTAGAACTACTTTTTGGTTTTTCATTTTATGAATGTTTTTTTTCTGAAATTAAATAGGTTAAATTGTATTCCATTTGGTTTTTAGAAGGAGCGAGCATTCCTGTGCATAGGCATATCTTACGATTGTTGCGTGTGAGAATATCAAAATTAGGACAACTTCTACAGCTTTTCCAGAAGGCATCGTCTTGAGGTAATTCTGAAAAAGTTACAGGATGATATCCTAAGGAAGAATTGATTTTCATGACAGGTAGGCTTGTTGTAATTCCAAATATTTTCGCATTAGGAAATTTATTTCTAGCGTGATTAAAAACATGACTTTTTATTTTTTTTGCTAAACCATATCCTCTGAAATTGGGTGCAACGATGAGTCCTGAGTTGGCGACATATTTTCCATGTTCCCAAGTTTCGATATAACAAAATCCTATGAAGGTGTTTTTTAACAATGCTATTACCGCATTACCACTTTTAATTTTTTGTTCAATATAATTGATATTTCTTTTTGCAATACCAGTTCCTCTCAATTTGGCAGATTGCTCAATTGTTTTGCAAACCTCTTCAGCGTATTTTAAATGTGTGTCTGTTGCAACTTTTATTTCGAATTTCATTTTTGATAAGTTTTTAGAATAGACAATAAAATACCTAGCCGTCCGAAGGGTGCTTTGTCTTAGATGAAACAAATATCGAACTGGTAAAGACTAATAAAATAGAATGTAAGTGTATTGTTGCATTGTAGGGTAAATTCAGATTACTCTGAATACTCCTTATTAAAAAGTGATCTTTCTTGGAAAGAACGGTAGAAACAAAATTCTACCCGCAAAGGTATTATATGTTGAAATTACGCCCGATAGGGCGGCATGAACGAGAGAAGAAACGACGAGGCGACGGTGCTAGGACAGCACTCGAAAATGAACTTTTGTATGTCGTTGTTTTTAACATTGTTGACCAAATGTAAACTTGGTTTTCGAGAAAAGCAAAATTTTGGAATTTATGCTATCGAATGATAGTAAAATTTAATTTGGATTTTTTTGAGAAATCATTATTTATAGAATGGGTTGTTTTGATCATTAATAATATTTACCATGTTTAGGATTATATTAAAAAGGATAATTTTTTTTGAGAAATAAATATATTATAAAAAAAAAGCCTTTTTAGTGTTCCAGAAAGCCTTTTTAATAGCTTAATATTTATTTAATATTAGTTGAATTGTCCACTAAGTTGTCTGTATTGTCAATGACATTACCTAAAACATCACCTGTTATTTCCTCAGTATGATTATTGCTTTCATCAACAGAGTCGTTAGCGTCTTTAACGACCTGGCCTACTATATTTTTTAAACTATCAATTAAATCACCTGTATTACTAGAGATCGTATCATCAGCATTTTTAATGTTTTTTACAACATTATCAGCCACATCAACTAAATCTTTTATTTTTTTAGGTGTATTATCGATCGTATCGTCGGCCATATCAATCACAATTTCTGTCACTTGTTTTGCACTTTCTGCAAAATTGCTTGCTTTATCTAAAACAGTTTCTTTCATGTCTTTTGCAACCTCTTTTGCATCTTTGGCGATGTCACTTGCTTTTTCGTTAACATCATCTGCTATATCTACAGCATTTTCAACTAAAACTTTTGTAGGACCAAAAAATCCCTTAATAAAATTGAATAATTTCATATTTGCTAAGTTTTTTGTGATTAAATAACTGCGTCTATAAATGCGAAACAATTTTCATTGCCCTTCAAGATAAAAAACTTTCTTTAAGGTCTATAAATCTTCTTTAATCAATTTATTACGATTGAGAGAAGTTCCTTATCCTTATTTTCTTTTTACTAAAAAAAAATCCCATGAAAGATAATTAAATCTTCATGGGAAATTTCTTGTAGCGAGAGGCGGGCTTGAACCGCCGACCTCGGGATTATGAATCACGCGCTCTAACCAGCTGAGCTACCTCGCCATAATTAACTTTTCGTAAGCGGGTGCAAATATACTAGTTTTTACTTTTTAAAAACAACTTTTAAAAGATATTTTCCACACTATTTTGACTATTTTTTAGCGTGTAGATTTCAAGAGAATTTGTATTTTTAGCAATCCTAAAGTATAACAAAGGAATAAAATAATGAAGAACCACATATTTACAATTTTCAAAAAGGAAATGCTTGACATGTTGCGAGATCGACGAACGGTGATTACGATGATAGTTATGCCAATTTTATTGATGCCAATAATTATTTCCTTAAGTAGTTATATTGCAAGTGATCGAATAAAAAAGGCACAAGCTAAGGATATCAAAATTGCAATTAGTGCGAATGAAAATGGAGTTGATCTCGTTAAAAGGTTCAAACGCCAAAAAGATGTTCAAATTATAGAAGGGGTTAATAAAAAAGACTTTGAAGAACTTATTAGAAATGATAGTTTAGATTTGGCGATTGATATTAGTGAAGATTTTGATTCTCGAATCGAAAATGGAAAAACAGCTGAGGTCCAAGTATTTTTTGATTCAACAGATGAAGGATTGTTTATGAAGCGCCTAAAAAACACAATTGATAATTATAAGGAATTTATAGTGAAGTCACGTTTGGTTTTACTTGGGGAAGAAATGAATTTAATTAAACCTATAAAAACTAGTGAACAAGACGTGTATACACAAACAGAATCTCTTGGGAAAAGGATAGGAGGATTTTTGCCATATATTTTTGTTATATTTTGTTTGATGGGAGCAATGTATCCTGCCATTGATTTATTTACAGGTGAAAAGGAAAGAGGAACAATGGAAACTATTTTGAGTGTTCCAGCAAGTCGATTGCAAATTTTGTTAGGCAAAATGTTAGTAGTAGTGCTCTCAGGAGTTATCTCGGGAGTTTTAATGATAATAGGTTTATACTTAGCTTTGAAACTGAATCCAGATGTTCCAGGTTGGGTGATTACTATGGCAAATGAACTATTAAGTTCACAATCATTAGGATTGATAATTTTGATGTTGATTCCATTGACAACATTTTTTGCAGGAATCCTAATTCCAACGAGTATTTATGCGAAATCTTTCAAGGAAGCTCAAAGTTTAATTCAACCGTTAATAATTGTTGTTACTATACCATTGGTGATTGCGATGATGCCAGGATTTAAGTTAGATGCTTTTACTGCTTTAATCCCAATTTTGAATGTTGCATTGGCAACCAAAGAAATTGTAGCAGGTACTATTAATTATGGGCTATTGAGTTTAGTATTTGTGTCCCTTTTTGTTTTTGCAGGAATTGGAATAGCCATTTGTGTGAGATGGTTTGGAGCGGAAAGGAATATTCTGAGAACATAACTTTTTTGATTTGAGGTAATGAACGGTTAATAATTCTTGAAGTATTAATTGTTCATTATTTAGGATTACTTTATTTTTCTAATCATCATAATGCCATCTCGAATTGGCAGTAACACATTTTCCACTCTAGAATCAGCTTGAATTTTTTTATTAAATTCATCTAAAATCCTTGTATCAGTATTCTTTTTTTCTTCAACAACTTTTCCATCCCATAGCACATTGTCAACAAGTAGGAAGCCACCAGTTTTTAATTTGTCAAAAAGCAAATCATAATAATGGGCATATTCTCTTTTTCCAGCATCTAGAAAGATTAAATCAAATTGTATTTCCAAGGTTGGAATAATTGCTTTTGCATCTCCAATGTGTAATTTAATCTTATCATTTAAGTTGGCTTTTTTAACAAAGTCTCGAATGATATATTCAAATTCTTCATTCGCCTCAATGGTATGCAAAATTCCATCTTTTGGCATTCCCTTCGCAAAACAAATCGCAGCATACCCTGTAAATGTTCCAATTTCTAAAATAGCTTTTGGTTGAATCATTTGACTCAAAAAAGTAAATAGTTGTCCTTGTACATGACCGGAGACCATCTGGGGAGCTAGCGTTTTAAGATGAGTAGCTCGTTCGAGTTGGTGGAGAACTTCCGAAGGAGGGGAAGAGTGTTGCTCACAGTATTGATTTATTTTTTTTAAAGAAAAGTGCATTTCGTATTTTTTAAGAATTATTAAATGTAAAGGTATTGCTATTGTTTTAGAACATCCACTAAATATTTTACTTTGTCAGTTTGGATAAAATCAGGACTCTTTTGTATGGCATCTAAATTTTCATTTTTGGTGAGTAGTCCAAATAAACCTATACGCAGTCCAGCATGGTGAGCTTCTTTGATTTGCTCGGCATCAATAGTTGAATTAGGTATGATCATTCCATAGTAATTCATGGATTTTGTATATTCAAAACCTTTTTCAAATTCCTCCAAGAATAATAATTTTAGGTCTGGACGCATCTCTTGTAGCTTTTCCAAATAAGGTTTTCTTCTACTTTCGATAAAAACATTTTCTGCCATATCATGATTGTTTAAAACTTTTATTAAGGCATTCCAATGTTTTAAAATATATTCGTCAGGATGATTTGATTCGTGTAATTTAAAATCCAGAGAAAACATAGATTCTTTTTTATTCTCAATGTTTTTAAAAAGTTGATTTAAGGATAGTATTCTATATTCTGCAAAAGGAGGATTTTTATAAATCGCTTGATTGATTTCATTCCAATTTTTCTCATAAATCATTCCATCAAGGTTTGTTTGTTCTTGCAATGTTTTGTCATGAAATAGCACCAAAACGGAATCTTTAGTCATTTGGATATCCACTTCTACTCCTTTAGCACCTATTGCCAACGCACATTGAATAGACTCAAAGGTATTAATGGGGAACTGGGAGGAAATACCCATTCCTGCATGGCCAAAGGGAACGATTTTGTTCCCGCTAAGATTTTCTACAAATGAAAGGTCAATATTATTTTTCCCACATGAAAGTAAAAGTGAGAATGATATTAATGTGATGAAAATAGTTTTCATGAATTATTTTTTTCAACAAAAGAATACCCAAAGTTCAAACTTCCCCAATTTCTAAATCTAGTGTAATGTTCAAAAAGAGGATTGTAAGATATCTGGACGGAGTAAGGTTTTCCTTTTTTTTGGAAGCGATAGGCTATGGTAAGATTGGCGCTCATTGAGTTGCGACGAGTTTTTGAATTAAAATTATTAGATGCTTTTACGATACTTGAGATAGTTTGACCAATACCTAAAATTGCATGATGACTTTTATATCTTAAACCACCCTGAATATTAATTGGAAAAAGTAAATCAGGGTTTATTTTTCTTTCAAAATCTTTGAATCGGTAAAATGAAACACCTGTTTTCCCAGAAAGAAAAAAATCTTTCTGGGAAAAGAAAATTCGCTCATAATTCAGCGATCCGTAGCCTCCAATTCCTCCTATATCTATAATAATAGAATGTTTTAGGAAAGTGTTATTTTGGCTTTTTAGAATAAAAGGTAAAAGTAAAAAAAAGAAAAATATCTTTTTTGATGCAAGCATTAATTTTTATTTTCTTTCAAAAAAGGAGACATAAAAACTGCTCCTAAAATTATTAAAACGCCTAAGTAAAAGCCTGCTGATAATCGCTCATTCAAGAAAAAGTAGGCGATTAGGATTCCGTATACCGGTTCCAGGTTATAGGTCAACATAGAGGTAAAAGCTGATAAGTGCTTTAACGCCCGAAGTGAAAGTACATAAGCTAGCGTAGTACAAACCAATGCCAAGAGAATTAAGAAAGCCCAATCCCAGCCAATTGGAAGAAAAGCAATATTTTTATCGAAATGAAAAATGAATGGTAAAAGTAAGCTGACAAATAACCACCCACTGCTCATTTCCAAAAAAGTAATATCTTTTGGGTCAGCTTCGTTTATAATCATTTTATTCCAAACAGAAAAAACTGCTGCAAGAAAAGCAGAAATTAATCCCACTAAAATCCCCAGCCACATATCTGAATTTACATTTCCAACGACCAATACCATCCCTGGAATGACTAGAATTCCGAGCAGTAAATCCTTTTTTTGAAATTTAGTTTTTAAAACCAAAGGTTCTAGGAAGGCGGTGAAGAGTGCAGTGGTTGCCATACATATTAGGGTGATGGATGAACTACCTGATAATTTTACAGAACCAAAAAAACAAATCCAATGCAAAGCAACAATTGCTCCGATAACTATATATTGCCACAAAAATTGTTTGGGTATTTTTCTTAATGATTTTCCAAAATTGATGAAAAAAAATAAACTAATAGATGTAAATAATACTCGCCACCAAACAATTGAAATGGCTGGAATGGATATTAATTTGTCATTTCCTAAAATGGCGGTAAAGCCAAAAAATAGGACTGCAATATGAAGTTGGAGATATGCTTTTTGTGTTCGATTCATTCAACAATATTGGTGATTCATTGTTCGAAGTTTTTATCTTTACACAAGTTTATATAAACTTTTTTAGAATTGTATTTTTTAATAAAAAAATAAAAATAAAATGGAAATTACTGTTGGGAGTCAAGCACCAAATTTTACGCTAAGAAATACTGAAAAGGCAGAAGTGTCTCTCGAAAATTATAAAGGAAAAAAAGTAGTATTATTATTTTTTCCTTTGGCCTTTACCGGTGTTTGTACAACTGAATTATGTTCTATGCGAGATGATATTGCTTCATATTCAGATTTAGATGCAGACATCTTAGCAATTTCAGTTGATTCATTATTTGTGTTGGATCAATTCAAAAAAGTGGAGAATTATAATTTTACTTTGCTGTCTGATTTTAACAAAGAAGTTTCCCGCGCTTATGGAGCATTGTACGAAGATTTTGTTTTAGATATGAAAGGTGTCTCAAAACGTTCTGCATTCGTTATTGATAAGGAAGGAATGGTGCAGTATGCTGAAGTTTTGGAATCAGCTGGAGATTTACCAAATTTTGAAGCAGTAAAAGCAAAATTGGCTGAGTTGAAATGATAAAGGTTTTCGATCCTTAAATATCAATAGTAATGAAATTTCAAAAAACTCTCTAAGCTCAGATTAGTTTAATTTGGAGATTAATGAAAAGTTAGCCAACTAACTTTTAAAAGTTTTGCTCGTTTTTATACTTTTAATAAAATAAAGAAAAATAACCACTTGCTTTTTCTCATTATAAATTCTTATATTTGAAAAGCATTTTTTGAAAAAAAAATAATTAGTATAATGGTAAAATTTCATACTCAGGAAGAGACGGATGTAGATGTGCTAGAAGAGGTTATGGAGGAGATTGGAAATCAATCACAATTAGTTGTTTATAATGATGATCATAATACTTTTGATTGGGTAATTGATTGTTTTGTTGACGTCCTTCGGCATAGCCCAGAACAAGCAGAGCAGTGCGCTATGTTGATTCATTTCAAAGGGAAAGCAATTGTAAAAACAGCTTCGTTTGATGAATTAAGACCTAAAAAAAATGCTTTAATTGAGAAGGGACTTTCAGCTGTAATTGAAGAAATTCCTGCATAAGTTATTTTTATAAGAGTTAAAAAAAGGATTCAGCGGTAAACGTTGGATCCTTTTTTTTGATGAGTAACCACATTTGAAATTGGTCATGTTTCCCTCAACTATTAATTAAGAACTGTTAATTTTCTTTGAGGTGATTTTTTTATTCATTAATTAGTATTTCTGTAATATCATGCCTTTTAACCTGGAGCAATATTAATAATCTTCATGTTACTTATTATTTTCCCCATAAAATGCTTTGTAAGTCATTGATTTTCAATAAATTAGCAATTAAGATAAATGTCTTTGTGTTTTATGAAATTATCTTAAAAAAAAACAATACATTTACAAATATTTTTTCAAAAAAAATCATCGTATAAATGAGACTCTTGCTGGGTATTCTAGTATTTGGATTGTGGGGATCTTTTGCGCGTTATTGGTACGTCTGCAAAATCAAAAATAGTTGCGAACTGCAAGAAGTTGTTGAAAAGCCAACTATTCCTGAACGTCTTAAAAATCTCAACCTTTCTTTTGGTTATGAGAATATTTTGGAAGGGTATAATCAGTTTTCTTTTCAGAATGGTATTTCTCAACCTACCATTGATTCCAATAATTTAGCATTTCTATTTGAAATCGTTTCCTACTTAATTGATAATGAAGATAAAAAATTAAAAATCACAGGAAGATTTTTAGAGAATGAAAGTGATATTCAAATTAACTTTAATGACAATTTAGGAATCGCACGAGGAAAGGCAATAGAAAAATTGCTGATTGACTTAGGTATACCTGGAGATCGAATTTCATTGGATTATGCAATGGTTCAAGGTGATGTGTTAACTGAGCCAACTGTATTTGAAATTTTGGAAATTTCAGACACTAAATTAGCCGATGTGCAATTTACTTTTAATAATATGACTTTTTTGGAATCTAATTTTGAAATAAATTCTGATGAATTTAATCCAAGAGAAGCTTTTTTAAGTTATGCTGATTCGATGAAAACTTATTTTGAATTGAATCCAGATAAAACTTTAAAAGTTATTGGACACACAGATAATACAGGAAAGGTTTCTCACAATAGAGACTTGGGGTACCGAAGAGCGAAAAGTGCAAGGCTTTACATTGCTAACCAAGTAGGCATTCAAACTGAGATAAGAATTGAAACTAAAGGTGAAAAAGAACCAATGGCAAATAATAAAACGCCTGAAGGACGGGCAAAAAACAGAAGGGTAAACTTAATAATAGAATAACCTGAAATACTCAAAATAATCATGGATAAATTTAAAACATTTTGGACAGACCTTTTTACTTCAATGGATACAGAGGATAGTATTGTAGTATTGGTTTTTTTAGGCGTATCTTTTTTCATAGGGCTTTTGTTTGGGGCTTGGGTAAGAGCCGGCAAAATCAAAAGGTTAAAGCGAGAATTGGTTGAAAAAAACTTGGGGGCAAAATCGCTTCGTACTCAATATGATTCATTAGTAGAGCAGTTTGAGAAAAAAGAGGAGGATTTGAAGATTGCGGAAACACGTACTAACGAAGCGGCTGAGGATATTATTCGGTTGACGAATGAACAAAATCACTTTCAGACTGAATTAAAATCAGCTCGCGAAGAAATGGAGAGGTTGCAGGAAGAGAATCTTAATTATGTAAATCGCATAAAGGGAGGTATTATTACTGACACTAATACAGTTGTAGATACCTCTTCCTCAGATGATAACGGATTGAGTAATTCGATTAATGTGATTGATGAAGTACAAAATGATCGGTTATCCTTGATCGAAGAAAAATTGGAAAAGTTAGTTTTGGAAAATTTAAGTTTAAAAGTAGAAATGGGAAACCTTGAGCGCGCAACAGGGGTTTCTACTGGAATTGATACTGAAACAGCAGAAGAGGTTCTAGATTTAAGTGATGTGCAAAATGATGAAATTCCAAATACTTTTGATGAAGAAGTATTAGAGGAAGACTTTGGTGAAATGTCACCGCAAGAAAGAGGTGAACGAGCAAAAGCTAAAATAGGGTTGTTGCTTGGGGAAAAAATTCCCGAGGCTAATGTTTCAGAGAAAGATGATTTGAAAAAAATAGAGGGAATCGGTCCTTTTATCGAAATGAGATTAAACGATATAGGTATTTTTACTTTTGAGCAAGTGAGTATGTTGAATGAGGAATCGATTAGTTTGATCACCGATGCTATTCAATTTTTCCCAGGAAGAATTGAGAAAGATGATTGGGTGGGACAAGCTGCAAGTTATATTGGGTAAATATTATTTTTTCCAGGAATACTAAAACCAAATTGAAAACACAAAACGAATAACAAAAAGATTGTTTCTGAAAAATGGAGCAGCATAACCATGTTTTATTAAAGCGAGTTGTCGAAAGACAGTTCGCTTTTTTTTTCTGAGAGAGATCTCATTCTCAAAGTTCTTAAACCATTAATGATTTGCATTTATAAAGAAGTTGTAAACAAAATTTAATTTTAATTATTTTTTTAAAACAAGAATTTTTGTCTGTTATGAATATATTTGTTAACTTCATTAAGTTGATTATTAGAATTATGCAAAACTATATTTTTTATTTTTTAACCACGGAGTAAAAATACCTTTTTTAGATGGACAAAAACTTTGAACAAATATGTCGGTATTGAAATAGGCGATTAGAATTTGCTAATCGCCTATCTTGTACAACATCCCGACTTGATGAGTTACAACAGATCAAGCTATCGTTCAAAAACATATCCTTCTCTTTTGAGGTCTACTTCTATTCCTACAAAATTCAACTTACCTATGGCTTACGATACAAATAATATAAGGAATGTAGTTCTTCTTGGACACCCAGGGTGCGGTAAAACTACCTTTGCAGAAACCATGCTTTTTGAATCGGGTGCGATCAAACGCAGAGGTACAGTAGAAGATCAAAACACTATATCTGATTATACATTTATCGAAATGGAAAGAAAGAATTCGATTTTCAGTTCATTGATGCATGCAAAATGGAGGAACTGTAAAATCAATATTATAGATACACCGGGTTTTGATGATTTTATTGGAGAGGTTATTTCAAGTTTAAAAGTAGCTGATACCGCTTTGATGATTTTGAATGCTAAAGGAGGGGTAGAAGTTGGAACTGAGCTGATGTGGGAATATATTGAGAAGTTTAAAACACCTGCTATGTTTGTTGTCAATCAACTAGATCATGACAAAGCAGATTATGATACAACTTTAGAGCAAGCCAAACAACGATTTGGAAATAAAGTAATTCCAATTCAATTTCCTTTGCATACCGGTATAGGACTGAATTCCATCGTCGACTGTTTGCGGATGATAATGTACGTTTTCCCAGATGGAGGAGGCAAACCCCAAAAGCAACCAATCCCAGATTTGGTAATGGAGAAAGCTCAAGAAATTCATAATCAGTTAGTTGAAGCTGCAGCTGAAAATGAAGAAGGATTGATGGAGAAATTCTTTGAGGAAGGAAACTTAAATGAAAATGACTTAGCTAAAGGATTAACCATTGCACTAGCGAATCAAAGTATTTATCCAGTATTCTGCTGTTCAGCTACCCGAAATATGGGGAGTGGCAGAATTATGGGATTTATAAATGATATTGCTCCATCACCTGCAGATCGACCAGACGCAGTTTTAGAAGATGGAGGTACATTAAAGTGCGATTCAAACGGCGAACCTGCTGTTTTTATTTATAAAACCATGTCGGAACCAAGAGTGGGAACAGTATCGTATTTCAAAGTATATTCTGGTAAATTATCAGGTGGAACAGAATTACATAATTCTCGAACTCGAAATGGAGAACGTTTCGGACAATTATATGAGGTAAATGGAAAATCAAGGGATGCTGTGGATGGGTTGTCTGCGGGTGATATTGGTGTTACTGTAAAATTAAAAGAAGCGTTGACTAATGATACTTTGGGGGGGAAAGGAATTATGAAACGAATCGATCCAATTCATTTCCCAGAACCAAGGATTCGCACGGCGGTAAATCCACCAAGTAAAGCGGATATGGAAAAACTAGTCAAAGCATTGCATCAAATAGCAGCAGAAGATCCAACTTTAATTGTCGAACAATCTGCAACTTTAAAACAGACAATCATTCACGGGCAAGGTCAATTACATTTGGATATTACAAAATATCGAATTGAGAAAGTGAATAATATTTCTATGGAATTTTTACGTCCAAGAATTTCATATCGAGAAACGATAACCAAAGAAGCGAGCAACGTTTACCGACATAAAAAACAAAGTGGAGGTTCGGGGCAGTTTGGAGAAGTACATATGCGTATTGAACCGTACTATGAAGATATGGCAGCTCCAGCAGGGTTGAATGTTAGAAGGACAGAAGAAGAAGAATTACCTTGGGGTGGGAAACTAATGTTCCTTTGGTGTATTGTCGGAGGTTCAATAGATGCCAAGTATTCCAATGCGATCAAGAAAGGTGTGATGTCAAAAATGGAAGAGGGGCCACTAACCGGTTCCTATTGCCAAGATATTAGGGTATCTATCTATGATGGGAAAATGCACCCAGTAGATTCTAATGATATGGCCTTTATGTTGGCATCGACGAATGCATTTAAAAATTCATTTAATGAAGCTCGACCACAGCTATTAGAACCAATTTACGAGTTAGAAGTACTTTGTTCAGGCGATGTATTGGGTGAAGTGATGGGTGATTTGCAAACAAGACGTGCCATGATTATGGGAATGGATGCTGAAGGTCATTATCAAAAAATCAAAGCTAAAGTACCGATTGCAGAAATGTATCAATACTCTTCGACCTTACGATCTATTACTCAGGGACGCGCAAAATTTACTCGAAAGTTTTGTGAATATATGGCGGTTACTCCAGATGTTCAAAAAGAGTTAATTAGTATGTATCAAGCAGAGCTACAGGAGGCGTAGGTTTTTTCAAAAAATGCATTTTTATAAAAAGCGGCACTTGATATTTCGAGTGCCGCTTGTGTTTGTTCATGGTTTTTGTTTGTTGTATAAATATTGTTTAGTCTTCTGCGAATTATATTCCTGCTCCTTCAAAAACATATGTCATTTTACCACATTGTTTTTTAGGAGCAGAATAGTCTCTGGCAAATTTATATTTGGTAGTCAAGTCCACCGCTTTTCTGACTACTGCAAAATTTTTAATCGTCGAAGCATTAGTATCAGGTTTTGCATACACTACTTGTCCTCTTTGATTGATACATAGTTCGACTACGATTATACCAGAGAGTCTAGTAATTTTTTTTACATCTGCTCTGTAAGTTACTTTTCGATTAAATATCCCAGACCCAACATTTTCTCCAAAATCTGATCCGCTGTCTGCATTTCCACTACTTGAAGTTTCGTTATCATTTCCAACTTTAGAGGCAGTCCCTTTTTCTTCTACTTTGCTATCACCACTTCCTGAATTTTCTACTTCTTCCAATTCTGCAGGAGCCTCTTCGATAACTGATTCATCTACTAATGGCTCATCAGAGACTTCTGTAGGTATTTCCAAAGCTGGCTCAGGTTCAGGAGTAGTCAATATTTTTTTCATTGGCTGAGGTTTAAGTTTTGGCACTTCTTCTTTGACAGGATTCTCTATTTTCTTTTTTCTCTTTTCTACATTTTTAGCTTTTTTCTTTGGACTTTTTATATTGGAAGAACTTTCTTGCTGAGAAAAATCAACAGTGATAAAATTCATCTCTTCCTTTGGTAAATGATCAGGCGACATCATACCTCCCATAAATGGTAATAACCCCAAAATAATTAAGGCCAAATGGAAATAAAGAGCGATTAATAAACCTCTTTTCTTATTTTTTTTCTCTTCCTCTTCTTGGTTAGTGTAGGCCGGTGCATTCATATTCGTCAGTAGTTTTTAATTCAATAATAAAGAGTAGTAGTTCTAACGATTTTTGTACAGAAGAATATTGCAGCGTTTTACAGGAAAAAACCGTTAAGGTGCTCCTAATGTTATACAAGGTTTTCTTAAAGTATAATTAAAAACCCTATTTGAGCTTAAAGATGGAAAAGCAGAAAGGCTATTTAATTTTTTGAGTAAAAATTTATAGATGGAAAATAATAATAACTAAATAAAAGTTGACTTTATTTTTTTAAATATAATTATTAAGTTGTTGAATATCAAGTGTTTATAAAGAGGTGAGCGAGAGGTATTAAAATTTAGCAACAAATTGTTTGTTTTAAACTTGCTTATTTGAAACAAATTGTTGTAAATTTGTTTCATCTAGAAAGAACAATATACCATATTCTTGGTTTTCAGATTTCCTAGGGAAAGGTAGATACAAACGTGAATTAAAATTAAAATCATCACACTATGAATTTGCTCCCCTTTTCTTGAAATTAGAAACACAAGCTGAGGTGAAAAATTAAACATACTTTTCAAAATTGGATTACTTAATAATAAAAAGAAATATGATGCTTCAAAGATTTACACCCCTTACTTTTGACAAGCAACAGGTTTTCTCACAAACTTCAGAATGGGCTAAACGTAACTGGCTAAGAATGCTTGCTTTGTTTTTAATTGCATATGTGCTTGTTCATAAAGATTTAAACTTACAATTGAACTTGAATGGAACGCCCCCTAATGCCTATCAAGTTTCTGCATTACCACATAGCAAATCTCCAATTTCAACTGCGATGAATACCTCCTTCTCACAAGCACAAGTAGAGGCAGAATTAACTACAAAGCAAAGTACCTCTATGAGTAAAAAAGTGAAGAGTAAATCATTATCTAAAATAACCAAAGATAGTAATCCATCTAATACCTATTCCAATATGACCTATTCTTTTGGGAGTAATGAATCTAGCAAGAGTAAGACTTCAAAAAGAAAAAAGCAAGAAGCATATGTTAATCGATTTGTGGAAGTAGCACAAAAGGAAATGAGAAAGTATGGAATTCCTGCAAGCATCACTCTAGCTCAAGGGTTAATTGAGACGAATGCAGGAGATAGTCGATTGGCGAAACAGAATAATAATCATTTTGGAATGAAATGTTTCTCTAAAAAATGTGGGAAAGGCCATTGTGCTAATTTTACTGATGATTCACACAAAGATTTTTTCCGAAAATATAAATCTTCATGGGAGAGTTATCGAGCACATAGTCAGCTCTTAATGGGGAGACGTTACCGGCATTTGAAAAAATTAGGAAATGAAAATTATAGAGACTGGGCTAGAGGATTGAAAAAAGCAGGGTATGCCACTGACAAACATTATGCAGAAAAATTGATTAACATAATAGATGAATTGAAACTTTATAAGTTTGACAATGAGTAAACTAATTTTTAATAGTGAACCTAGAAATGGAACATTGAAATTTTAATTTTTTTTTATAACACCACTCATTGGAGTACTAGCTTTGTTTCGTTTGAGAGATAGGTCTTGTATTTAATTACAAGGCCTTCTTTCTTTTGCAACTAGGTAATTTAGGTCTAAATATTTTCTTAAATAAAAACTATACGTTTTTGTGATGAAATTAATCTCGTTATAATTTCACAAAACGTTTTACAAAAAAATGATCTTCAATTTTTACCCTTGCAAAATAGATTCCTTGGGGTAACTCTGAAATATTTAAGCGTTGAGTAAATAGTCCAATTGATTCATGTATTGTAAAATTAGAAACAATCATTCCTCTTGTATCAAAAATTTCCAGATGAATAAATGAATGGTTTAATGCTGGCATTTCAAATAAAATATAATCATTCGAGGGATTTGGGAAAGCATTGAAGAAGAAATTATTTTTTAAATCATCTGTATTGGTTAAGATAATAAGAGTTTGTTGAGTTTCGTCTTTTCCACAAATATTACTTACTGTAAGTTTAGCAAGATAAGCATCGCCAGGTTGATATTGATAAGTAGGATTTGGAAGTGAACTAGTAGAACCATCACCAAATTCCCAATGATAAGTATCGCCAAAAAGAGAATGATTCGTGAATGTAGCTATATTGTTATAAATTGAATAATCAAAGTCAGCGACTGGATCATCGATGATATGAATTTCAGTTTCGGCCATATCATATCCTAAACTATTAAGCACCCGAAGGGAGACACGGAAGGTACCTGTTTCATTAAAAGTAACGGTGTGTGGACCATTTTCATCACTAATAGGAGGCATGGCTGTTGCTCCAAAATTCCAAAAAAAATCATTTTCTGTATTTGAATTGGTCAAGAAAGTAATGACATCATCTCCTAGGCAAAAGTTATTTGTTGCGTTATGTGGGTTGATAATAAGAGAGGCCTCAGGATAAGATTCGCGCTCGTAAACTAAAAAGTTGTCTAAAAATAAATTATTACCAAAACCATTTATATTTACAAATCGAATGGCAACAGAATTACCGATATGATCACTTAAATCAATTTTCGCAGTTTTCCAATGATAGCTTTGTTGAGGATACCAAGCAGAAACTTGATCAGGTACTGTTGCTAATTCTTCGCCATTTTTTTCAAAAATAACTTCCTCAAAATGTTCCCCACAATCGGTAGAAAGAATTACTTCAAGTCCATCTGCAAAATTATTATTGAACTGGGCATACGACCAATCGAACCTTAGAAATGGATCTTGTGACTCAGTCAAATCAATTACCACCGAATGTAATTCGTCTTTTTTATCAAGAGCATTATAACTATGGTTGTTCATAAAGATTGCTTCGGTTAATTTTCCATCTCGACCTATGGTTGAGATGCTCTCCCATGAAACATCATTGTCGTTATTTAGAGTGTTCCATTTCTCTAAATTTAAAGCTGTACTATCGAAATTATCTCCAAATGGAGTTGATTCTCCTTTTGAAATTTCAATATATTCACTTTTAGTAATTTGGCTAAATCCATAATTATTAGAGACTATCAAAGTAATACTATAAGTTCCTTCATCATTAAAAATTACGGTTGGATTAGCACTCGTAGCTGAAGTTCCATCGAGATAAGTAATGGTGTTAGGAATAATATTCCATTGCCACATTGTTGGAACATTGATAGAATTATCAAAGAACTGAACTTTTTGTCCAGTACAAGTAAATAATTTATTAGCTTTAAAATTTGGATAAGGTGTTGACTGCGCATCAAATAATGCAATATTATCTATGGCAATATCGGTTAGGAAATCATCTCCAGTTACTCCTCTGAATCTAATATTAATGACTTTATTGGAAAAAGTGGACAAGTCAATTTCTGCCTTTTGCCAATCATTTCCTTGTTCTCCTAAAAATGTAGGATTAATGTTGTAAAACCAATTTGATCCATCAAAAACATCGACATGTAACCTTCCGGTATTGATACCTTTCATATGATACCAAAAGCTAAAAACAGGTTGAGCTACATTGGAAAGGTGAAAGCAAGGACTTAATAAATAAGCACTTTGGTTTGTACAGCCTCGAGAGCCTTCGAGATAGAGATATTTACCATTGAAGGCATTAGTATTTTGATCAAAGTAAGGCCCTGTTCCTACTGTTGGAGTGGAGCCCTGATGAACGAGCCAATCTGTATCGTCACTTATATAATTTGGATCATTATACCAACCTGAATTTAAAATACAAGGAGCATCACAAACTGCTTCTGGATCACAATTTTGTAGATTATCAAAATTTTGAAAATATGGAACAGGTAATAGAGAACTCGGAACAATTTTTATTTCAAAAAATATCGAATCATTGAAAATTGCTTGATCGTTTAGGTAAGAAGTCCACACTTTTAATTGATGATTACCAATCGTTGTTGCTGGAATTTTTTGATTGAAAATATAATTAATTGTGACTTCTGGAGGAATTGAACTATCGTATATTTCAGAAACAATCGGCAAATTATCAAACTGATAAAAAACGGGAATATTCGATTGTAATGAGTTTCCTGAATTAGTAATATTGATACTTACGGTCATTGGATCTTGGAAACAACTTTGCATCACGGAGTTAGATGGAGAGGCAATATTGACAATACTAATATCTATTCCCAAGTCACAGTTCAATAAATCAGTTCCATCACTAATCGCTGAAGATCGTCTTCCTTCCAACCCATTTTCTCCAATTGCAGCCACCGCATACCAATTTTCCTCAGCGGGATTATCAATCGGAATTTCGAAGAAAGGCAAATTTGTAGATGAAAATATTTCCATGAATCTATCCCCTAATTTATAAATTAGGTAAGAGTTTGCATTTGCCAATGGTTCCCATTCTAGACGAGCTATGTCAGGGCACACTTCTGCGATGTGCAAATTTTGAGGAACGTCATAAATTGAAAAAGGTGCAAGGCAAATACTTTCTTCATTACCTCTTTTAATTTTGATTTTAGCTTGACTACTTACAACGGGAGGTACTTGCCAAAGTGTGCTTCTCTTGTTTCCACTTACTAGGCCAATTAAATCCCAGGAAAGGCCATTGTTATAACTTACTTCGATTTCAAAATTACCAAAATTACCATATGCATCCCAGTGAATTTTTTCGGATTCACCTAGTACTAACTTTTCTCCTCCTTGAGGGTAAGTAAGTGTAATGTCATTTTGTACAAATTCATAAACTAAAAAATAAGGTTGCATTCCTTGGGGAATAACTGAACCTTTTACAAAGAAAGAATACAATCCACTTTCAGGTGAATCTATGGTTACTTGCTCCACATTATTCAAATCATCGATACCCCTGACAGCGGGTAAATTAAGTAAATTAGAATCAGGTGAGCTATTTAAAATCCATGGTAAATAATTTTCATTAGAACTATTTTTAATTTTTAAATCTAAATCATTCACTAATGAAGGTGAACTAATTGTCGAACCTTCAAAGTCGTTCCAGTACAACATAACTCTTAGTTGTTTTGTCCCTTCCGGAACAGAAACAAAATGTGAATGGGTATTTGAATGTCCTAGTGTTCCATCGAAATATTGTTTATTTTGTAAGACACTTAATGCGCGTCTAGCATTGATTCTTCCAAAACCATAAGAGAAATCTGGTCCAGGGTTACCTAAATCATCTGCTGTATTTAAAACTATAGATTTAACCAAGGCAGAATTTGGAAATGTATTAGGATGTTGGCTTTCAAAGGCATCATAAAGTTGGGCGATAGTTCCTGCCACCCCGGGCGCTGCAGCTGAGCTTCCATTTGCAGGGGCATAAGAATTGTTAGGTTGAGTAGAAAATTGAGCATCGCCATTGGCCGAAATATCTGGTTTTATCCTTCCATCATTAGCTGGACCACGACTACTTGTAGGAGAAAGTAGATCATTAGACCCAACATTTGCAACTGTTAAAACATTTTTCCCAATTTTTACTCCACCAGTTATATTTCCCCACCCAGCTCCAGCTCCATAACCGCAATCTTCATTTCCAGTATTTCCTGCGGAGAAAACATGTATTAATGAAGTGTTATTTTTAACTTGATAATCAGCTAACTGTGCCAAGTAAGTATAACCACGATTACAACCATCGCTGTATGATGTTGACGTTATTAAAATATTTCGATTGTTGTAAAGTGTTGTTGCTTTTTTTACTGCATCAAATTCATGAAACATATGAACTTCAGCATGGCTTGCTGTTCCTTCCATTTGAGGATTTAAATTCCCAGCGCCAGCTAAAATCCCTGCAACCATTTCGCCATGACTTCCTTCGAGATCTCCTTGTACGTCAGTTTGGTGAGTCCTATTTTTGAAGTCAATATGCGATTCTATCATTCCATCATCTCCAATTGCTACATTAATTCCATCTCCATTGAATTGTGGATAACCTACAATTTGAGGTGTAAGAGAATTTGACCGATGAATATTTTTCCCAGGAATATATTCTGGTCTATTTATAAGGTCAAAAGGAGAGATGAAAAATGTTATGGGGAAATCAGCAATAGAAATTAAATCTGAATTATTGCAAATTACTACTGCATTGATCTCATGATAAAATTCATAAATTTCAATGTTGTTTTTTTGTAAAAACTGTTGAATGAAGGTTTTTGATAGATTGGGGTAGTATTGCAGCAATACTTTTTCATCGGAAAAAATAGAGGAGGCGACTTTTTGATTTGCCTCTAATTTAGTGATACTTCTAATGTTTAAATTTAGTAATTTTTCTTTTGAAAAATTAGCAGGAATTGCAGCTAAATAAGTTTTATGAGGAAGGTAGTCGAAAAGTTGAATTCCTGTTTTTTCAATTTTTCTTTTTTCTAATTCAGTTGGAATTTCAAAAAATTGGACGAGTCGATAAAATTGATTTCGTATAACTTCGTCTCTAGCAATTTTAGGGGAAGTTAAAAATGAATTGATATTCTCTACAGGGGATAGTTTACCAGTCGAGAGGAGTTGGTCAAAATTTCCAATGTGTTTTTGAGCAAAAATTAGATTTCCAAAACACATCAGAACCACCAAAAATGCAAACGTTTTTGTTTGGTTCATAGTTGAATAAATTGTCTCGAAAGGAGCTAAAAAGTGGGAAATTCATTATGAAGATAGAATTAAATGCTTTATATCCAAAGAAATTTAGTCTTGAGAAGAGAAAATAATATGGCAAAGCAATTTAGGATAGTTAGATTTTTAATTCAATCTTAATTGTTATTTAGTATTAATATTCCAATGATTATCGAAAATTGAATATCAGGTAATGTTATATTTAAAGTTCAATTCTGGTTAATAAAAATTACTGATAGTAAAGTCACATCAACTATAGAGTATTCTTACCCTTCTGTACTATAAGCAACTAATTCGTTAAAGGGTGTAAAGTTTTGTTGATCATTTATTAGATTCTGAAACATATCTTTCAGGTTAGATGCATTATCTTTTTTATGAAAAATAATAATAAGTAGATGATTTAATAAAATACAAAGTTGTTTTTCATAATAATGATGTTTTGGTAGAGGTGACTGATTATCAATCTAGTGGAGTTGCCAAAGATAAGGACTTAGAAAAGTTTATATTAACTTTAAGTTAAGGAATAAAAAAAAATACCAACTCCCGAGGCAGCATTTTATTGAATTTAAAGGTCTAGTTAAAGTATTTATTCTCAATTTTGACAAAAAAGAGAAGTTGCAGAAAATTAAGAAGAGTATATGAGTTTTGAGTGGTCACTAAAGTTTGACTTAATTCTCCGTACTTCTTAGGAAAATTTTAAATACTTATGAAGCGATTTTTTCACATAGTATTATTTAGTTGTTTGGTAGTTGCGTGCAATCCAGATAAAGATATTTTTACACGGAATCCAATTTTTTCTGAAGGATTTGTCATTACTAATATTTCTGGGCAAGTATTGGATGCAAATCATCAACCGGTAGAGGGTGCCATTGTAATTTTAGATTTATTGCATCGGATGAGTGATGAAAATGGGTTTTTCTATTTTAATAATGTTCAAGTTGATTCCAAAAGGGCAGTCTTAAATGTGAATAAAGGTGGTTTTTTTGATGGAGGTCGAGCTATTTTTCCAACCAAAGATAGCAATACTCCCCTCAAAATTAGATTATTAGAAAAAGTAGTAGTTGCTAATTTTGATGGTGCAGTTGGTGGTGAAATTATCTTGCCGGATGGATCTGTCCTAAATATTCCAACTGATGCAGCTTTGAATCAAAACGGAACTAAATTTTCTGATGAAGTACAAGTGTCAGCGTATTCTTTAAGTCTGGATTTTTTAGAAGGATTACAAAAAATGCCAACTGATTTAAAAGGACTGGCATTTTCAGGTCAAGAAAAAATATTAGAATCTTATGGGGTTTTTATATTTGATTGGAGTGATGTAAATGGTCACAAGTTATGTATTGGTCAAGGTAAAAAAGTGATAATTCAATTTCCTATTTCAAATGGGGTTGTAGCGCAAGCACCTCCAATGCTTGGTTTGTGGTATTTTGATGTAGATTTGAATATCTGGAAAGAGGAAGGAATAGCAATTTTTCAAAATGGAAACTATATCGCTGAAGTTGGAAAAACTGGTTTTTGGAATATCGCTAATCCTCATGATTTTATATCTGTAAAAGGTGATTTAAAAAATCAGAATGATGGAACTTTAAGTAATATGCCATATAGCCTTGAGATTGAAAATGGAGGAACTTTGGGATTTGGATGGTCAGATGAGGATGGGAAATTCAATGCGAATGTTCCACAAGATTTAATTTCAATAATTAAAGTACTAGACGAATGTAATGACATTGATTATAGCACAGCAATTGGAGCTTTAAGTATGGATTCTCAAATCAGTAATGTAAAGATTAATAATAGTAGTGATTTTTCCCATATTTCAGGGACGCTATTAAACTGTGGTGGCAACAATGTTCAGACCGGATACATAATAATAAGCGTTAATTCTAAGATCTATTTTTTCCCTTTTTCTGATGGTTTTTTTCAGGGCAATATTAACACCTGTAATTTATCTTCAGCGACATTGGTGGCTTACGATGTGGGAAATTCAAAAAAGAGTGAACCATTGCAGTTAGAAATAAATGCGATTACTGAAACGGGAGAGATTAGTGTATGTTTTTGATTTAGAAAATTGAAAAAAAGACAAAGAATCAGGGTATTGAAAAAGTTTTTTGTCATTTTATAAAGATTTTTAATTCGAGTTCTTTTTTATGAAAAAGTATTAATAGTAAATGATGAGTTTCAGACCTCGATCTTTATTATTTTTAACTGCTACTAATGAAAGCACCAATTCTGATAACAGCAATTTTCAGAAATACCTCAAATTAAAGATTTAAACTTGGTAGAAAGTATAAATCACTTTGTGATGGACTCTGCCTTGTTTATTGTTCTAATTTTAAAATGTCTAAATCAAATCTTAAGTAAGTTTAGGTTTACGTGTTTTCTCTAGTTAGCCTATTTTTAGTCAAATAAAATCAAAAATTGAGCCCTGGGTTTTGAGATATTTTACTAATTTTAAGAACGTTTGATAATTAATCTATTTTAGGTAAATAAATCTCACCCAAATTCCTTTTTATTGAAGTAAATAAACATTTTGCCGTTAAACCGGTAGGCTAAAATATTCTCATTTGGATCAAAATGAACTCATAACTGGATGCATCCGCGGAAACCGACAATACCAGATGGCATTGTTCCAAAAATACTCAGGTAAGCTTTTGGCGGTATGTACTAGATACACTCGGCATCGTATGGAGGCTGAGGATGTTTTGCAGGATGCTTTCATAAAAATATTTAGGAATTTAGAAAAATTTGAAGGTAAGGGATCTTTTGAAGGTTGGATGCGTAGAATAGTAGTTAACACTGCCTTGAAAAATTATAATAAAAGTAGTTTCAAAAAAGAAAGAATAGGGTTAGAAGATTATCAAGAAGCTTCAATGGATCCAGATGTAATCTCTTCATTGTATAAAGAAGAATTGTTGAAAGTTATAGAAGAATTACCAAACGGCTATCGAGTTGTTTTTAATTTGTACGTAATTGAAGGATTTAGTCATAGAGAAATTGCTCAAGAGTTGAAGATACAAGAAAGCACCTCTCGCTCTCAGTTAGTAAAAGCAAGGAAAATGTTGCAATCTAAAATAACTCAAATAATGAGAATAGTAGCATGAAAAAATACAAACTAGCAGATCGAATCATAAGGGAAAAAGTGGATCAACACTCCATGAAAGCTCCTATGCATTTATTTACAGGAATTGCAAATACATTGGACGCAGATTTAAAAACTGCGCCAATTCTCAAGAAGAATTATTGGAGAAACGGAGTTTGGATGTTTGTATTGTTAGCTTTAATTGTAGGAGGTAGCGGAATTTGGTTTTTGACCTCTAATAATAATTCATCGAATGAAACCGAGACTAAAATGTCGATTACATTAAACGATAACGATACAAATACTAACATTGAAAAATCTAATAATGTAGTAAGTGATTTAATAGTGAGCGATAATCTTTCTTCGAATAACAGACTAGAAACAATAAATTCTAACTTAACTGTTTCTTGGTATGAGAAAAGTAAAGTTGACCAAACTGAAACTAACTTAAAATTAAGTTCAGTTAATAATCCATTTCCTAATAATACTTCTTTTGAAGCGACTACTCCAAAAAATATTTTAACCAAAAAGGGGCTGAATTCAAAAATGGGTAATTCTTTAAATATTTCAACTCCTATTTTCCCAATCGAACAAACTAGTCTAAGAAAAACCAAAGGATTTTTTGTTGAAAAACCAATTGCTGAGGTTGTAAGTAAAAATGTTTCTGCCACAACATTAGCAAAAAAAGTTTATTATTTACCAAGCCTCGCTCAATTGGCAACTAGTTCAGTTGATCATTCTTCTCCATATCGATTGGCAGTAGAACCATCATGTGGTATAAAATCAGATGGTTCAAGAGTGAAATTTACCACATCTATCGACGCATTTTTTTCGCCAGATTATGCCAACCAAATGTTGGAATATAAATCAGAGGATTTCAAAGAGCATGCTCAATTAAGAACAGATACTGAAAAACCGTATTACTCATTTAACACGGGAATAAGAGTTAATTTCTTGACAGAATTTGGCTGGGCAATTCGAACAGGATTAGTTTATAGTCAGATAAATGAAATTCTAGAAACTCAATACACAGAGATTGTGACTACTTTTGATGCTAATGGGAATGTGATCGGAACGATAGAAGGAACTAGAGATGTAAATATTCGGAACAAATATAAAATGATAGATATTCCAATTGTTTTTGGATATGAAGTTTCAATGAGAAAATTTGATTTGAATGTTAATGGAGGAGTTTATATGAATTTAAAATCAATGCAAAGTGGTGCTTTCTTTTCTCCTATCGAAGATCGAGTTATTTATTTTACGGAGGGTCACTCTGATAATTATGATATTTTTAAAAGTAATATTGGACTAAGTATTTTTATGGGGTTAGGATTTAATTTCGATTTAACTAATTCTTTTAATCTAGATAAAAAAATTCAACTGATTATTGAGCCTCATACCCGTTTTTACCCTAAGTCGTTCGCAGTAGAAAATTATATTTTAAATCAAAAATATTTTTCTACTGGTGTGATGATTGGATTGAGAAAATATTTATGATCTAAAAAGAATAATATTAATAAGGTTATGATTAAGAAGTAATCGTATTTAATTTCTTCTTTTTTCAAAAAAGGAAGTCATTAATTCTGCACATTTTTGGTGAGAAATTCCAAACTCTACTTTCGTCTTTGGATGCAACATTCTTTTACCATAAATCATAAAGCCATTTTTATCATCATTAGCCCCATAGACAATTCTCCCAAATTGTGCCCAACCAGCAGCTCCTGCACACATTGGACAAGGTTCTAAAGTTACATATAGTGTACAATCATGTAAGTATTTATTTCCCAAATGGTCAGCTGCTGCTGTAATTGCTAACATTTCTGCGTGAGCAGTTACGTCATTCAGTAATTGGGTTTGATTGTGTGCTCTAGCAATAATTTGGTTTTCACAAACTATTATAGCACCTACAGGTATTTCTCCTTTTTCAAAAGCCTTACTAGCTTCTAAAATGGCTTGGTTCATAAAATGAACATCTGAATGAATACTGAGCATATTTTTTTTTACAAAAGACTTAAAAACCTTTCAATCATCAAAATTTTTTTAGATAAATACCTATTCATAATTTCTTTTTTTTAAAAAAATTCTAACTTTGCGAATGGAAATTCAAAAAAAAGTCAGTCAGACGATAAAATCTTACCAAACCAAATTTTTAGAAGAGTCTCTCACCTTCGACGATGTTCTCTTGGTTCCTCGGTATTCAGAGGTTCTTCCTCGAGAAGTCGATATTTCAACTCAGCTAACGCGTAATCTTCGATTAAATATCCCTATAGTTTCTGCTGCTATGGATACAGTGACCGACAATAAGTTGGCCATTGCAATTGCACGCCAAGGAGGGATTGGAATGATTCATAAAAATATGTCTATCGAAGCCCAGGCAGAGCAGGTACGAAGTGTGAAACGTTCCGAAAGTGGAATGATCATAGATCCAGTTACGTTGGATGCAGATGCAAAAATTGGAGATGCCTTGGCATTAATGAAAAAGTATAAAATTGGTGGAATTCCAATCGTAGATAGTAATAATATTTTAATTGGTATTTTGACGAATCGAGATTTGCGATTTGAGACTAGAATAAATCGACCAGTTAAAGATTTGATGACTTCTGAGAATTTAATCGTTGCTCCAATTGGAACTGACTTAAAACAGGCGACTCAAATATTACAAAAGCATAAAATCGAAAAATTACCTGTCGTTGATGATTACGGAAAATTAGCAGGATTAATCACTTATAAAGATATTATGAAGGTGGAGGATTATCCAAATTCATGTAAAGATGCTTTCGGTCGATTAGTGGTTGGTGCAGCAGTTGGTGTAACTCATGATATTATGGAAAGAGTCGATGCGCTGGTTAAAGTTAGTGTGGATGTAATTACAGTAGATACAGCTCATGGTCATTCAAGAGGAGTTTTAGATGCGATTAAGTTAGTTAAAGAAAAATACCCCGATTTACAGGTAATAGGAGGAAATGTTGCAACTGGAGCAGGTGCATTAGCTCTTGTGGAGGCAGGTGTAGATGGTGTAAAGGTAGGAGTTGGTCCAGGAAGTATTTGTACTACTCGAATTGTTGCAGGTGTAGGAGTTCCGCAACTTTCAGCAATTTACAACGCAGCTTCTGCAATTAAAGATACTGGTGTACCTATTATTGGTGACGGAGGGGTTCGATTTACAGGAGATATTGCAAAAGCAGTAGCAGCAGGAGCTGATACAATTATGGCAGGTTCTCTTTTCGCAGGTGTAGAGGAAGCACCAGGTGAGACAATTATTTTTGATGGTAGAAAGTTCAAAGTATATAGAGGAATGGGATCTTTGGGGGCGATGGAATTAGGTTCGAAAGATCGTTATTTTCAGGATGTTGAGGATGATATTAGAAAATTAGTTCCGGAAGGAATTGAAGGTCGAGTACCTTTCAAAGGCTCATTAGCAGAGGTAATGGTGCAATACATAGGAGGCTTGCGAGCAGGAATGGGATATTGTGGAGCAAATACGATTAAGGAAATGCAGACCTCTAGTTTTGTAAAAATAACTGCTGCAGGTGTTCACGAAAGTCACCCTCATGATGTTGTGATTACAAAAGAGGCGCCAAATTATAGCAGAAGATAAATCTAAAACCGTGGCATGATTTTCAAATTGTGTCACGGATAACTCTTACCTCTATGAAAATTTCCTAATCATTTACCTGCGTAAAGGTGTTTTTTTATATTAGTAAAGATCTTTTGTGCGGATATCTTTAAATGATATTAGTAATTAAGTCACTACTGACTAAATTGTTGAGACGGGTCTTATGGTACTTCTGATGGTTAGCCGTTTATGCAAGTTGAAATAGAACAGATAGGTTAAGGACCATGTTTGAAGAAAAGAGTAATCTCCTGTATTTATTTAGGTAAAACAATAAGGAAACATTTATTTATTTCTCTGCTACTTTTTTGTCAATATCATTAGCATATATGATATTTATCCAAACTTCTCCACGCATTAAGATTCGTAGTTTTTCAGGATTTAGTTCTGCCCAAATTGCTTCAATATCTTTATCAGGATGAGCATCTTGCCAAACATTAGCAGGAGTAGCTTTTCCCATTTGAGACATGCTATCATATGAATCAAAAGTCAAAAAGTCATAATCATATTCTGAGCCATATGGCATCGCTCGGCTTAGGAAGTGCCAATTTTTACGATAGCCTTGTTTGACAGATATTTTATGTGCTGGAGCAAAAGTTTTTAATTCCATTCGAATATATTCATTGTATTTATCAGGTTTACTTTGCATTCTATTAGCGACAATTACTTTGGCAGCTTCTCCGATCTTAGAATCAGCAGAAGCAAGTAATCGGAATGCTTCATTCCAAACTAGGTCTCTCGAATCTTCCGTTCTCTTTTCTAATTTGGTTAAATCCAAACCAGGATGAACCTTTTTTATACGCTTTTCATACCCAATCCAAGAGTTTTCAAGTTGTTCTATACTCGCATATACATTAATGGTTACAAAGTCATATTCAGTATTTTTTCCGCCAGGAAAAGCTACATCATAAACTGCCCAAAAAAGCATTCTTCCATTTTTGATTTCTTGATTCATGTATGGTTTCCAGATTTCTTTTTCCATCTTTTCATAATCACCATTCTTGCTTTTCATGTAAGAGAAAACCACAATTGGATCTTCTTTTTCTATTTTTTCATCTTGAGCATTTAGTGGTGAGAAATTTGGGAAAATTAATCCGAGTAGAAATAGGCAAAATCCTAGTGCCTTGAAATGGAGTGTTTTCATGACATTTTTTTTATTCCTATTTAAAGTAAGTAAATAGGAGGGATGATTAAAATCATAACAACAAACTGCTTTGAATATGCTTATTGTAATTTTTATATTGTAATATAGTTAAAAATTAGAATATTTGATGGCTAAATACCATTATAACTTGGTATTATACCATATATGAAGGTTTTTTCAATATAAATACGATGGTGGTCCTGTTGGTGGCAAGTTTTTATTATTAATCTTATTTTCTCTCTTCAATTAAAAAACCTAATTGTTCGAGGTCATTATAAAAATTTGGGTACGATTTTACAACTACCATTGGTTTTTCAATTTTCACCTTCCCCAATAAAGCTATTGGAGCGAATGCCATTGCCATGCGATGGTCTTCATAAGTTTCAAAAGTTGGATTATCAATAACAGCTTTCCCTTCTACCATATGGAAAATCTTATCTGATTTTTTCGAAAATTTAGGAGGTAATTTAGAAAAGAAAACATGTACCTTTTGTAATTCATTTTGTAGCGCAGCGATTCGATCAGTTTCTTTAATACTCAAAGTATCTAAACCAGTAAAAAGTCCAGTCGTACCAAGACTACCGCAAATTACGGCTAAGGTTTGAGCAATATCAGGGCATTCTAAAAAATCATATTCGAACATTTTAGTCGACCCATTTCCTGATTTCTTTAAATGAATTCCATCTTTATTAAAGGTAGAGGAGATACCAAACTGTTCAGCAATTTTCACTATTTCGGCGTCACCTTGCGTACTTTTTTCAAATAAACCATTCAATTGTAAATCTACTTCGTTGGCTAAGATGGCTAACGAAAAATGATAAGATGCTGCTGACCAATCTGCTTCAACAACAAAATCTTTCCCTTGATATTTTTGCGGAGCGATAGAAATTGTATTGCCTTTCCAATTGTTTTGAATGCCAAATTCCTCCATCAATTTCAAGGTCATTTGGATATATGGTACTGAAACTATTTTTCCATCTAAAGTTAATTCTAAACCGTTTGGTAGAGTAGGAGCAAGCATCAAAAGCGAAGAAATATATTGACTGCTGGTATTGGCAGAAATTGTAAGTGTATTGGAGTTTGTTTTGTGGAAATTTTTTCCCCATTCCCCAATTTGTAAAGGAGGGTAACCTTCATTTTCCAAATATTGGATATCAGCACCTAGCGCACGAAGTGCCTCCACCAAAATCCCAACCGGTCTTTGTTTCATTCGATCAGATCCTGTCAGGATTTGAGTTCCTTTTTGTGTCCCTAAATATCCAGTTAGAAATCGAAAAGTTGTTCCTGCATGACCAGTATTTAATTCTACCCTTTCCCCTTCTTTTTGGGCGGCGAATTCTACCAATAATTTTTCCAGTGTGGTAGTATCTTTCGAAGTTGAAATTCTTTTAATGGAAAATTCCTGACCACTTAGCGCTCGAAGGATTAACGCTCGATTACTTATGCTTTTTGAACCATTTAAAGTGATCTCTCCTTTGATGATTTTGTCAGATTTGGAAATTAAATAAGCCATTGAAATGAATGATTAAAAATGAGAAATAAAGGTGGATAAGTTTGATTGGCTAGGAAAAATAAAAAAACCGTAGGACAAAATTACGGTTTTTTTATTTTAAAAAATTTACGTGAGGAAGAAATTATTACTCTAAAAAATCATTATTTGGAAGTGTGCCATGACCTTTATCTCGGGTTTCTCTTTCTTCTCTTTTTTGCCGACGTTTTTCTTCCCAACGTTTTTGATTTTCTTCATCAGATTTGTTGTAAGC
This sequence comes from Saprospiraceae bacterium, assembly GCA_029251525.1. Taxonomy (GTDB): domain Bacteria; phylum Bacteroidota; class Bacteroidia; order Chitinophagales; family Saprospiraceae; genus CAJQQY01. Next base: position 67,079 of record JAQXDE010000038.1, read on the forward strand.
CTTGATGATTGATTTTACTAATCGGTGACGAACTACATCTTCTTCATCTAATTTCACCAAACCAATACCATCTAGATTAGTCAGAATATCCAAAGCTTGATAAAGTCCTGAAACTTGATTTCGAGGTAAATCAATTTGGGATAAATCACCATTGATAATCGCTTTTGCGGATGGTCCAATTCTAGTCAAAAACATTTTTAACTGCATTGGGGTTGTATTTTGTGCTTCATCCAAGATAATAAAAGCATTGTCTAAAGTTCGACCTCTCATAAATGCTAGAGGTGCAACTTCTATGGTTCGGTCAGCCATAAACTTAGCTAGTTTTTCAGCAGGAACCATATCATCCAAGGCATCATAAAGTGGCCTTAAATAAGGATCAACTTTATCTTTTAAATCACCTGGCAAGAAACCTAAACTTTCGCCTGCTTCTACTGCAGGTCGAGTCAAAATGATTTTTTTAACAATACGATTTCGCAATGCTCGGACTGCTAAGGCTACTGCCATGTAGGTTTTACCTGTTCCAGCTGGACCAAGTGCGAATACAATATCATTTGTTTCAGAGGACTCTACAAAAGTTCTTTGATTGCGAGTTTTAGCTTTGATAACTTTGCCAGCTCTTCCATGTACAATTGTTTTATTGGATTGACCATTGCCTAGCTTACTTTCAAAAGGTCGACCGCCTGCCATTAAGTCTTCAACAGTTTGTGTACTCAATTCTTTATGTTCTCTGAGCATACGTACCATTTGTTCCAATTTGCTTTTTGCATTTTGGGTATCCTTTTTTTCACCAGTAAGTTTTAAACTATTTCCTCGAGAGGTGATTGTTACATCAGGATAAGCCTTTCTTAGTAGGTTGAGTTTGGAATTCTTTTCTCCATATAATTCTAATAAATCAACACCATCTACGGTCAAAATAATTTCGCTCAATATTTTTTTTTTTAAGGTGACTTTAAAAAAATGAACATTTGGAGATTTTGAAAATGGAAAGATATAGGAAGTCTGTTTTCAATTTTCAGAATTTCAAAAGGCACAGTTTTTTAAAAAAATAATACTTGTTCTAAAAAATTATATATTTCCTGTAAATTTAGGCTTTTCAGGATGAAACTTGGACGTCGGTTAGGACTAAATAAATTTATATTTTGATAAATCTTGTTCTTTTGGTCAAGCAGAGAATAAAGTTAATAATTTGGGTGGCCGTTTTTATTTCAATTTTAAAATTGGCTGAATTGTTTATCTTAGAATAGTTGAATTTTGAAATACTTTACTGTTTAAAAACTTTCCAAAATTATGCCTATTGTTACCTTCACTTCGGACTTTGGTTTAAATGATTATTACGTTGCTTTGATAAAAGGATCAATGTTAAGTGAAAATCCGAGTCTAAATATAATAGATATATCCCATAACATTAATAATTATGATATAGTTCAGGCTGCATTCATTTTAAAAAATGCTTTTGAAAGTTTTCCAAAAGGAACTATTCATATTTTAAGTGTCAACAGCTTTTATAATAAAAAGCAAAAGTTTTTAGCAATTCGCTACAACGAGCATTATTTTATTGGTCCAGACAATGGTGTGTTTTCTTTGCTTTTTGATGAAACTCCTAAAGATATCTACAAGCTAAATTTTGTTAATAAAGGTACTTTTCCTATTAAAACGATTTTCGCAAAAACTGTTGGCCACATCTCAAAAGACCTACCTTTTAACGAGGTTGGGATTCCTATTAAGGAAATCGTCGAGAGAATTACTTTCCAACCAGTTATTAGCTCATCTCAGATTAGAGGTTCAGTTATTCATATTGATAAGTATGAAAATGTGGTGGTGAATATTTCACGAAAATTATTTGAGCAAATTTGGGAGGAGCGAGGTTATGAAATCACTTTTCGGAGGAATAATCCAATTGTTAAAATTTATAGCAATTATTATGATGTACCGATTGGCGAAACACTTTGTCGATTCAACTCAGCTGATTTTTTAGAGATCTCGATTAATATGGGAAAAGCGAGCAGTATGTTGGGGCTAAAAATAGAAGATACAGTACAGATAGATTTTATAGAATTAGGGTAACGGGTAGAGTAAATATTTAGACTTGCAGCCTTGTTTTAATTGGAAATACTAAATTTATTTTTAAAAAAATGATAAAACGAATAGTAAAACTTACTTTCAGGGATGATGAAATAGAAACATTCTTAGTGAATTTTGAGAAAAACAAATTAAGAATTCGAAACTTTGCAGGATGTTGTCATCTAGAATTGTGGAGAGATAAAAATCATTCAAATATATTTTTTACCTATAGTTTTTGGGAAAGCGAAGACAAGTTAAATACTTATCGTCACTCCGAACTTTTTAAAAATGTTTGGAGTAAAACTAAAATTCTTTTTTCAGAGAAACCACAGGCTTGGAGTATAGATTCAGTTTGGGAAGGTGAGTAACTTTTTAGATGTCTTTGCATTATTTACATTAGAGGATTTAGTTGGATGAAAAAATTCAATGGCTGATCCTTAAATAGGGAATTCAATATATATTTATTTTTGAACCATTTATAACCAATTTGTTTTGAACGACAATAGAAGAAAATTTCTCCAAAAGCTAAGTGGAGCAGCAGGTGCTCTAACTTTTGCTCCTTTTATAAACCCTATACTTTCCAAGAGTGTATGCACAAAGATCAATAAATATAAAGAATGGTCTGCTGAGGACTTGGCGAGTAACGAGGAGTTTTGGTATCAAGTCAGGCAAGCGTATACCGTTTCTACAAATATTGTGAATTTAAATAATGGAGGTGTAAGCCCATCTCCAAAAGTAGTACAAGATGCGGTGGAAAGGTATAATCGACTGAGCAACGAGGCACCAAGTTATTATATGTGGCGGGTTTTAGATCGAGGCAAAGAAGGTTTAAGAGGTAAGCTAGCTGACCTTGCGGGAGTCTCCATGGAAGAAATTGCGATTAACCGGAATGCCTCTGAAGCATTGGAAACAGTTATTTTTGGATTGCGATTGAAAAGAGGGGATGAAGTAGTTTTGTCAAAGCAGGATTATCCAAATGTTATAAATGCATGGAAACAAAGATCTTTGCGAGAAGGTATAGTATTAAATTTTATTTCATTCGATTTTCCAATTGAGAATAAAAAAGAGATTGTTCAAAAGTTCAAAAATGCTTTTACTGCAAAAACTAAGGTAGTAAATATTACACATATGATAAATTGGGTAGGACAAATATTACCAGTTAATGAAATTGCAGCAGAAGCCCGAAAGAAAAATATTGAAGTTGTTGTAGATGGTGCGCATACTTTTGGTCATCTAGATTTTAAAGTATCGGATTTAGATTGTGATTATTTTGGGACAAGTTTACACAAATGGTTGTGTGCGCCATTTGGAAGTGGAATGTTGTACGTTAAAAAAGATAAAATTAAAAATTTATTTCCGCTGTTTGCTGGAGAAGAACCTGAGGGAGAGAATATTAAAAAATTTGAATCTCTTGGGACTCGATCGTTTGCAATTGAACAAGCTATAGGTCAAGCAATTGATTTCCATCATTGGATTGGTGGTGACCGAAAACAAAAAAGACTTCATTATTTGAAAAATTATTGGATGGAAAAAGTGAAAAATCTTCCAAGAGTAAAAATACACACTTCTTTAAAACCAGAATTTGGCTGCGCCATAGGGCTTTTCTCTATCGACGGAAAAACACCTGGAGAAATAAGTAATTTTTTATTTCGTGATTTTCAAATCCATACTGTCGGAATAAACTGGGAAAATATCCACGGAGTTAGAGTTGCACCAAATGTGTATTCTACTGTTAAAGATTTAGATAGATTGGTATTAGGTGTTAAGGACTTGATAAAGAATAACTGATTTTTTGGCTAAAATAAAACTTGGTGAAAACGATAAAAGCAAACAAAAGATATTTTTTTTCAGAAATGTAAAAACACTTCAATATATTATTTTTTTTATTAGCAAATACCTATTTTGGGTTTAAGTGACTTTAAAAAAGTACATATTTTGAGATATATATCTATATATATTAGGGAAAACGATTATTTGTGTTACAAAGAAAAAATGTTCATCTTTGAATAATTAAAAATTTGTTACTATTTTTTGTGTGCAAATTTTAAATTATCTCTCTGAAATAGGGACTCCTATCTTTAAACTGTTCAAACTGATTTCCCCTGTGCTTATACAATTGCGACCTATCAAGCGATGTTTAAAGCAATTTTATTATGATTTATCATAAGGTAGGCTTGAATAGTTATAGATATATATTAATTCATAAACTAAAACATTCACGATTGAAAACACTTTACTCCTTTTACAAAGGCTTCGGTGTATTTTTATTATTGAGTATATTTAATATTCAAATGAATGCCCAGGACATTCATTTTTCTCAATTTGGAAATGCACCCATAAATCTCAGCCCAGCCCTTACCGGGATTTTTGGTGGAGATGTACGATTTGTTGGCAATTATAGAAGTCAATGGAATCCTTCTGTTTCTTATCTTACCTTTTCGGGAGCAGCTGATATGAAATTTGATAAATTTTGTTCTAACAATAATCAATGGGCTGGTGGATTAATTTTTAATTATGATCAAGCTGGTGATTCTAAACTAAGTACTACTCAATTAGCCTTGAATAGCTCTTATACTCAGCGGGTAAATAATAATAATTTTATGACTTTAGGGATTCAATTAAGTGGTTATCAAAGAGCATTTAAAATTGAAGATCTAGAATGGGGTAGTCAATTTGGTGATAGAACTTTTGATCCTAGCATTGCCTCTGGTGAGAGCTTTACTAATCAAAGTATTGCATACGGGGATTTTTCAGTTGGATTGAACTGGCATTTTCAAAAACCAAATTCACAGAGCAGCTGGAATAATCAGAATCGAACCAAATTTGATTTAGGTATTGGTCTTTTTCACATAAACCAACCTAACAAGAGTTTTTATGATGATGAAATGGAAACCCTTCCGATGCGATTTGCTATTTATGGCTTAGGGACATTTCGGTTAGTTGATCCTTTAGACCTGGTTTTGGTTGGAATGTACCAAGGTCATGGTCCCCATCAGCAAATTGTAGTTGGTTTAGGTGGGAAAATTCATCTGATAAATGAACTTACATCTCAGTTAAATATATTATTCGGTGTTAATTTTAGGTTAGGAGATGCTATTATTCCAAATGTGGAAGTAGGATATAATTCTTGGAAATTTGGTTTAAGTTATGATTGGAACACATCAGGGTTTAACGAAGTTACGAATGGAAGAGGTGGTATTGAATTATCAGCTGTGTATATTTTTGTAAAACCTCAAGTTGAGGTTTACAAAAATTGTAACCCTATTTATTAATAGTTCAAGCATTCCTAACCGATTAAAAAAGAAAATACAACAAAATGAATAAAATATATACTCTACTAATATTTGCTCTTTTTGTTGGAATGAGTTCGTCATACGCTCAGTCCACAAGTATAAGATCAATAGAAAAGTCAGCTAAAAAAGCGGTGGAGAATAAGGATTTCTATTCTGCCTGGCAATTCTACAAAATAACTACGGATCAAAAGTCTGTGAAAAGAGATTCTACTAAGTTGGCAAAACAAATGTACAATTTGGGAGAATCAGCTCGTCAATTTAAGTCATACGAAGTTGCAAGAAACGCCTATGAAATGGTCCTAAGAAGCAAAACGAAGGCTGATTATCCATTGGTAGAGTTTTGGTTAGCAAGAGTTTATCACAGTCAAGGTAATTACGATAAAGCAATCTCTCATTATGTGAATTTTGCTAAAGAAGCTGGACAAACTCCAAAAAATGCTACAATAAACCCTAAACAAGAATATGCGTCTGTTGCTGAAAGTGCTATTGAGCATTGTAATTGGGCAAAAGATCAAAAGGAATTTACTGGATTCAAAATTGATTCTTTGAAAAGTGTAAATACACCTGCAACTGAATTTGCTCCTTTAGAATATAATAGTAGCATGTATTATTCTGCATTGGAATATGATAAAGAGAATTTCTGCCCTGATCCAAATTCCGAAGTAACTCGCTTGTATACCTCTGATTATGCAGGTGAAGGAGGAACTACTAGTCCTATTAATTGGGCAAAAGACGAAAAGGGAACATTTGTTGCACATACAGCATTTAGTACGAATGGAGATCGAATGTATTTCACCATTTGTAAAAGAATTAATGCTGCTGAATTTGAGTGTGAGATTTATTTCAGAGATAAAAGTAGTGGAATGTGGGGAGATGCAATTCGATTGCCGGAAGCGGTAAACTTGACAGGTTCTACTAACACTCAACCCAATATTGGCTATGATGACAATTTAGAAAAAGAACTTTTATTTTTTGTTTCGAATCGATCAGATAGTTTAGGTGGTTCAAATGGAGATATGAATATCTATTGTAGTATCATAGAGGCTGATGGTCGAGTAAGTGCCCCAAGAAAAATTGATATTAATACACCAGAGGATGATGTTACACCTTTCTTTAATAAAGCAAATAAGACTCTTTATTTTAGCTCAAAAGGTTACCAAGGTTTTGGAGGATATGATATTTATCAAGCAAAGCAAAAAGGAAATGGGTTTACTCAGCCTTTAGCTTTAGAAAAACCAATTAATAGTAGTTATGATGACTATTATTTTTCATCTGATGAAGAAATGGAAACGCTTTACTTTTCTACCAATCGGTTGGGAGTTACCTATGATGATGATGAAGGTGAAGGTTTAGAAACTTGCTGTGATGATATTTATAAGTTAGAAATTATTAAAGTAAAATTAGAAGTTACCGCATTTAACACTTTAACAGGAGAAGAAGGATTAGATAGTTGTGAAGTAACTCTGATTGATGTTACTAATCCAAGTAATCCAATATTGGTTGGAGAAAGGAAATTAGATCCCAATGGTCATTTTTATGAGTTCCCATTGGAATTGGAAAAAAATTATAAATTAGAATCAACTAGAGGAAAAAGATGGTCTTATAGTGGAGATGAAAATAATAACCTAAATGTTGAGTTTACGACAAAAGGAATAACAACAAGCCAGACAATAAAAAAGCAATTATATCATACTCCAGATATTATTTGGAATGTATACACTTTTGTTAAAACAGATGAGTGTAATCCAGGATCAATGGTTCCCTTATTGAATTGCACATTCGACTTCACAAATCAATCGTCTGGAGAATCTATTTCTAGTACAGAATTAGACAATCATTTTACAACTAGGTTAAAGTCAGAGCAAGATTATGAAATAGTTGGATTACCTGAAAATTTATTTTTTGAAGGATATCCATCTGACAAAGTACTTCAAAATACTATGGGATACACAACACCTGTGACTTTTAATGATACCCTTTATTTTAAGTTTTCTGAGAACTTTGCAGTTGATATTTTACTTTATTACCATAATGATTATCCAAAAAGAGTTAAAGGAATCAACGGCAGAAAATGGGCGATAAATGAAAAGATCACAAATAATAAATATGGAGTTTTGTATGAAGAATATTTAGGAAGAAGAGATAAATATAAATTTGAGAATAAAAATAATATGGGTGAACTTGGGAATAGTGATGAGGTGATAGATATATTTTTTGATGATTACGTAATAGAAAATTTTGGAAAAATTGACCCATATATATCCGTATTAGAAAACTTGGCAGATGTATTTAAAGATTCCGAATGCCAAATTGAACTTGACATAACGGGCTATACTAGCCCAAGAGCATCTGTCAATTACAATGAAAAATTAGGATATAGAAGAACCTATTGTTTTATTGAATATATTAAGGATAATGCCAGCAAAAGACTCAGGGATGCCTTACCTGAGAGTGTGGAAGATGAAAGTAAATTATTTAATTTCATCTTTAAATCAGAAGGGGAACGTCCAGATCCAGGTGATACAGTAATAGACGGATTAGAGAAATTAGGAGGGGAGGTATTAAATATTAGCGACAGGGATTCTATTTCAATTTACGGCGTTGGACCATCAAAGAGGCGAAAAGTGAAAGTTGGTAAGATTACAATACAACCCAATTCATCACTTAGTCCATCAATACGATAGATATTAAAATTTCAAACAATCAAAATCCCATCATTTGTACGCATAAATTTTGTACTATGAAAAAAATATTATTACTCATTATATTCTCTTTGATTCTGTTTTCAGTACAGTTGTCCGCACAATGTACTATACAGGTGGTCACGTCAAATATAACAGAGGAAACTTGTGTAGGAAGTAGCGATGCTTCTGCAACAGCGACAGCCGCTGGTAGTGGTTTAATTAATTATTTATGGAGTGATGGTCAAACGACTGCAACAGCAATTAATTTGACAACTGGAATTTATACAGTAACAGCTACTGATGATGCAGGATGTACAGGAACAGCTATAGCTGAAGTTTTATTAAATCCTGAGGGTGTTTGGTTAATGTTTTCTTTTACACCTGTAACCTGTAATGGGGGAAGTGATGGAACTGCTCATGTAAGTGTAATGACAGGTGTTGCCCCATATATATACATTTGGAATGATCCAGCAGGGACTACTAATGCAGATCCTGTAAATTTAGCTGCGGGACAATATACGGTTACAGTAACTGATTCAAATGGATGTTCAAATTACGGACCTGTTACAATTACAGAACCTTCAGCAATTGTCCTTAATTCAAGTTCAACTAATGAAACTTGTTTTGGTAGTGCAAATGGTTCTGCATCAGTAAGTGTTTCAGGAGGAACACCAGGATATTCATTTTTATGGAGTGATGGACAATCTTCATCAACCGCAACTAATTTAACAGCAGGAGATTATATGGTTACTGTTACCGACTCCCTTGGATGTGCAGTAATTGAATCATTAACAATTGATTTAGTTAATCCTCAAATTATGATTACAGCCACGTCTGATTCTATCTTATGTTTCGGAGGAAGTGATGGGTCAATTATAGTTTCTACAACTGGAGGGACTGGTTCTATTTCCTATATGTGGAGTAATGGTGAAACAACTGGAACGATCTCAAATTTAACGGCTGGAACATATACCTTAATAGCAACTGATGATATTGGGTGTACAGCAACTATTTCCGAAATAGTTTCAGAGCCATCTGAATTAATAGCAACGGTATTAGGAACCAACGTAACAGTTAATGGAGGTGAAGATGGATCAGCAACGGTAACTCCTACAGGAGGAACTCCTGATTTTACATATTCGTGGAATGATGGCCAAACAACAGCAACAGCAACTAATTTGACTGCAGGAACTTATACGGTCATAGTTACTGATTTTAATGGCTGTGCAGTTACAACAACTGTTGAGATTGAAGAGCCACCTTGTCCAATAATAACCGTGACAACAAGCCATTCTGATGAAACCTGTGTAGGAAGTATGGATGGGGCTGTTGCAGTTAGTACTAACGGGGGGGCAGGATTAATGACTTTTTTATGGAATACTGGAGATACTACATTTATTGTAAATAATTTATCAATTGGTACCTACTCTGTTACAGTTACCGATGAAAATGGTTGCACTGCAATTGGGGCAGAGACAATAGAACTTTCTCCAGAAGGTATATGGGTTGATATTATGTCAACGAATACATGTATTAATGGAAATACAGGAACGGCGGAGGCAATTGTTACTACAGGAGTTTCACCTTACACATATGCTTGGAGTAATGGTGATACAACAGCAAATATTATAGGATTACCTGCAGGCATTTATACAGTGAGTGTAACAGATTCAAATGGTTGTATTGGTGTTTTTACTACAGATATTACAATTTCAAATGTTACCCCAATAGTAATTACCATAGTTAGTACAGTGGATCCAAGTGGTCCAGGAGCCTCTGATGGTGCAATAGATATAGAGCCAAGTGGAGGTTCTGGATCCAACTATACCTATATATGGAGTAATGGAGAAACTACACAAGATATTTCTGGTTTAGTTGAGGGATGTTATATCGTGACTGTTTCTGATGATGGAAATATAATCTGTGAAACGGTGGATACAATTTGTATTTCCCAGTGTGAGTTGTCTCTAGATGTAACAACAACAAATAACGATTGTATTAACAATAGTATAGGAACAGCTGTAGCAATAATTACTTCTAATTGTGATAGTACAACTTATACCTATAGTTGGACTGACAGCACAGGTGTCATAGTTGGAACAACTGACACTATATCAGATTTAGTTAATGGTGTCTATAATGTAACAGTAACTGATTCAAATGGATTGACAGCCACTGGTTCAGGTTTGGTTACTGGCGGTGGTGGTATTACTTCAACTGCGATAGGAACCAACAATTTATGTAACGGAGATAGTACTGGAACAGCAACAGCTACAGGAATAGGTGGTACAACTTATACCTATATCTGGAGTAATATGGATACAACTCAAATGATCACAAGTCTTACTGCAGGCACTTATACGGTAACAGTTACAGATATCATCACTCAGTGTACATCTTTATCTCAGGTTACTATTGTGGAGACACCAGTAATAATGATAACAGTAACAACTAGTTCTCCAACAAATTCTGGAGAAGATGATGGCTCGATTTCAATTTCAGTTACTGGAGGAACTCCAGGTTATACTTATTTATGGAATACTGGAGATACAACCCAAAGTATTATGGATTTGCCTGTTGGATGCTATTCCGTAACTGTAACTGATATTTTAGGATGTGTAGCAACAGCTGATACTTGTATCTCTGTGCCACCACCTCTTTGTTCACTACAAGTTTCAAGTACAACAGAATCTTGTAATCCTGGGAATGATGGAACAGTTATAGCTTCAGTGGTAGGAATAGGATGTCCAGCACTTGAGCCAATAACTTTTATATGGGAAGATGCGAATGGTGTAAATGTCGGGAATACAGCGATGGTTATTGGACTTTCAGCAGGTACTTATTTTGTGACAGCGACTGATGCTAACTTAGATACCCAAACAGCTTCAATTGAGGTTGATTATACTAATGGTGTAGATGCTTTTGTTGTTGCTTCAAATTTAAGTTGTAATAGCGATAGTGATGGTACAGCTTCGGCTTCTGGTATAGGTGGAGTTCTTTTTTCAAATGGAGATTATATGTATTTATGGAATACTACTGCTACTACAGCTGTAATATCTAATTTAGTTGCAGGAACCTATACGGTTACGGTTACTGATGCGACTATGTGTACTGATGTACAATCTATTACTATTACACAAGAAGATCCAATTGAAGTTGAAGAAGTAATTACAGCACTAAATTGTTTTGGAGATACAGATGCAATAATTTCAATATCAGCATCAGGTGGAGTTTCACCATACACTTATTTATGGAGTACATCATCGACCAATGATACTATCACAGGATTAAGCGCAGGCACCTACACGGTTACCGTTACTGATGCGACCATGTGTACAGGTTTAAAGACTATTTCTATAGTAGAAGAGGATCCAATTGAAGTCGAAGAAGTAATTACAGCACTAGATTGTGTTGGAGATACAAATGCAATGATTTCAGTATCGGCATCGGGTGGAGTTTTACCATATACTTATTTATGGAGTACATCATCGACTAATGATACTATTACAGGATTAAGTGCAGGCACTTACACGGTTACCGTTACTGATGCGACCATGTGTACAGGTTTAAAAACTATTACTGTAGTGGTAGAGGATCTAATTGAAGTTGAAGAAGTAATTACTGCACTAAATTGTTTTGGAGATACAAATGCGATGATTTCAGTATCAGCATCAGGTGGAGTTTTGCCATATACTTATTTATGGAGTACATCATCGACTAATGATACTATCACAGGATTAAGTGCAGGCACCTACACCGTTACCGTCACTGATTCAGGTGGTTGTGAGAAAATAGAAGATTATTTGATTGATCAGCCTCAAGAAATTACAATTACGGTAAATCCTGACACAGCTAATATTTGTGAAAATTTCCTAACTCTAAACGCAACAGCACCCGTAGGTGCGACAATAACATGGTGGAACCAAGATAGTGTGCAAGTTGGAATGGGATCTCCTTTCGAGTATTTAAGTATTCCTTCCGGGGCAAGTATAGTTTATGCAATAGCTAATTTAAATGGCTGTATAGCCATAGATTCAATGGTAATAATACAGAATGCAATCGATATTGTAGTCACTCCTGATACATTAATTTGTCTAGGTGACGAACCTCAATTGTTGGCAACGAATAATAACCCTAGTCAAGATGTTGACTATGTTTGGACTCCAACTAATCTTTTTGTTACAGGAACAGATTCTTCGGCAACTCCAACATTAGTTGCAACAGATACAGGGACTTTTGAAGTATTTTTATATTCAATTAATGAATTTAATTGTGAGCAATTTGATACAATTACAATTTCTGTTCAGGACACAACTTCTAATTTCATTATAAAACAACAATGTATTGGTCTTGAAGTGAACTATATGAGTACAAGCGGAACAGAAATGATTTGGAACTTTGGAGATGGTTCAGATCAGGACACAGCAATTTCAACTACTCATACTTATTTGTCTGAAGGTGATTATACCGTTTTGATGATATTACCTCCAGGAACTAATAATGCGGCATGTCTATTAGATACCGTTATATTATTAGTTTCAGTAGCAAACGACCCAATTTTTGATACTGGTTTTACACTTCAATATGATACGTGCATAGAAAATAGTACTACAGTTATATTTACTGATACATCAACTAATATTTTTGGTCAGATAGATAGTACCTGGTGGGTATGGCAAGGAGATACTATTTCAACAAACCCGCAAGACTCGATAATAATTACTCAAAGTGTAATGGATTCATTAACACTTTATGTGATGACTGAAGAAGGTTGTATAGATTCACTCTCAAAACAAATTGAGATCAATATAATCAATGTGATGATTGCAGATACCATCATAGCTTGTATTGGAGTGGATACCTCCTTAAATCCAAATGGAAATCCTAATTATGAATATACTTGGTCACCAGCACCGAATGGAGATCCGAATGAATTTAATCCAATGATAACACCAACGGTTTCTACATCTTACTCAGTTACCATTACTGATTTATCAGGTACAAACCCATGTTCTATCATAAAAGATGTTTTTGTATTTGTTCCTGAACAATTAAATGTTGTAGTCACAGCCGACCCTGATAGTATTTTATGTGAAGATGGTTTAGTGACCTTAGAAGCATCTAGTACTTTAGCAAGTAGCTTTAATTGGTATAACGAATATCCATTAGGTTCAATAATTGCTAATTCCCCTACATTTATAGTTGATGTAGATGTACCACAGTATTTTTATGTAGAAGCGATAGATGATCAATATGAATGTCCGACTGTTGATAGTATTTTTACTGGGACTGCGGAGATTATTATCGCCTTAATTGATAAAAAAGTTGTTTGTATTAATGACTCATTAACTGTTCAAGCAGGAGCTGCATCTAATGGAGAATTTTTGTTATTTGAATGGTTTGATCCGAATGGTGTGGCCATAGGGATGGGTGCAAGTATTACATTTTTGCCACCAGATTCTGGTGTGTATACACTAATTGTGTCCAATGAGTATGGATGTGAGGGAGAAAAGACATTCGAAGTTGAAATCATCGATGTTTTAAGTAACATTTCAGCGACAGCTGATCCTGACACTATTATTTTAGGAGAAACAGTTCAGTTAAATGTGGATCTAGTCAATGACGATGATTTTTATTATTATGACTGGAGTCCAAAAGGATCAATACTAGGAGATCATCAAATTAAATCTCCTGAGGCAATGCCGACAGAGACAACAGAGTATTTTGTAGTTGTACAAGATAGTACTTCTGATATTGTTTGCAATGCAACTACAAGTGTCCTCGTTACAGTTCTTGATATTTGTGAGAGACCATATGTATTTTTCCCTAACGTGTTTAGTCCAAATGGTGATGGTCGTAATGATATTTTGAAGGTAGAAAGTGTAATTGTGGATGAGGTCTATTTTGTGATATACAATCGATGGGGAGAAAAAGTATTTGAAGGAAATAGTGTTGAATCAGCTTGGGATGGAACACATAATGGAGAGGCAGTTAGTTCAGATGTTTATGGTTATTATCTACAAGTAAGATGTGTGAATGGGAAAACATATGAAGAAAAAGGAAACGTTACTGTCCTAAGGTAATCATTCAGAATAGGATAAAAAAGGTTCAAGTCAATTATTGACTTGAACCTTTTTTTATAGATGACTCCAAAAAAAATGTGTCTCTTTGTTTCTTCTCTAGGAAAAAAAATACCTAATTTCCATTTTATTTCAAAAAATACCTATTTAAGTTTTCCCTGCGTAAATAAATTTTTGCAGTCAAGTCAAATTGGAATCAGAAACGATTAATAGAGGAGTTGGTTTTAAAGTGAATTTCACAAAAATCATGATTTGTCTAAGGATTAAGTTTTTCACAAACTATGTGTAATCTACTTTTACTTTTTAGTTTATTTTTTTCTACAGCTGTTTTTTCTCAAAAAGAAAAAATAGACTTTAAGCTATTTTCATTTGAAGAGGGTCTTAGTCATAGGAATGCTTTCAAAATTCAACAGGATCCATATGGATATATTTGGGTAGCAACAATCAATGGACTCAATAAGTATGATGGAACTAGATTCACTCATTTTAATAATTTATCCAAAGAAAATTATATTCCTCAAAATTATGTTTCCGAATTACTCGTGACATCTGACACTATGATTTGGATGGCAGGAGAGAATAATCTGATAAGGCTTAATGGACGGAATTACCAATATCAAAAAGTTAATACCAGTAAGGAAAGTATCGATTATAATAAAAACCGAACACCTGGAAGTCTTGTACAGGATGATGATGGAAATATTTGGAATATCACTTACCAAAAAGATAGAGGCGAATCTTTTTTACAAAAATTAGGGAACGATAACCAACTTAAAGATGTGATGAAGTGCAAAGGCAATTCATCTAAACGAGCAATGATTTGGGCACATGGACATATTTATTTTGCAAATAGTTCTAACGAACTTTTAAAAATACACAAAGAGGGAACGATTATCCAACAATATACTTTTCCAAAAGAGACAAACAATAAGACATGGATCGTTCAGATGCAAATAGATGAGGATGAAACTCTTTGGGCGATTATGGATGATGGGCTATTATATTCCTTACCAAAAGGAGAAAATGAATTTCGTGTACATCCTGTTACAAAGTCAATTTCTAATAGTGAAACCACTAATTCACTTTTGGTTGAAAAGAATGGAGATATTTGGATTGGCGGCTTAGGTATTTTATTTTATTTACAAAAATCGACGGGAAGACTAACGGATTATCGTTTAGAAATAAAAGAATTAACAGATAATTATTGTAATATACGACACTTGTTTCAAGATGAGATGGGAATAATATGGGCAGCTTCAGAGTATGGTGTTATAAAAATCACACATTCTGAAAAGATATTTGATAATTACTTAGCGGAAGGAAGTGAATATTGTACAAATGGTTTTTGTAGTATTAGAGGTATTACTGAAGACGAAGAAGGAAATATTTATTTTAGTTATTACAATTCTATTCACATCTTAAAGAATGGAGAAGATACTCCACAACCTCTTTTCCCTCGAAACGATTATTTTAATTTTCCTTTTGGATTGACCTATTATAAAAATGCCCTTTGGACAGGAAATGGAAGACGGATAGATTTAGAAACACAAAAGGTAGATACTATTTTTAATAAACCCTCCATTGATCTTGGAGTTTGTATTGTTAGTAAAGAGAATAATCTATGGTTTGCCTATCGAAATTGGATCTATATATACAATCCAGAGATTAAAGAGTTAAAAGAATTTCAAGATCATCACCAACTCATTGACACTTCAGAACTTGATGCAGCATACTTATATCAAGGTGAAACTAAAGATTACATTTGGCTTTCAACTTTAAATGATGGGCTATATAAAATTGATTCAAAGCAAGGTGTTATGGCTCATTATACAAATGATTCGAGTTCATTAGTAAAATTAATCAGCAACAGAATTAATGTTACTTATGAAGATAACAATGGTAACTTATGGATCGGTACAGCCCAAGGAATGCAAAAATTAGATATTCAAAAAGAAACGATCCAAACTTTTTCCATTAAAAATGGAATGCCCAATAATTTCATCAATGGCCTTTTGTCGGAAGGAGATACTGCGCTTTGGATGAGTACTGATGTCGGGATTTCAAGGATGAGTATAGCTAATGAATCTTTCATTAATTTTTATAAACAAAATGGTTTAACGACTAATGAATTTAATCGAATTTCATTTTATCAAACTCAAGATGGAAGGTTATATTTTGGGAGTATCAAAGGAGTCAATGCATTTTATCCTAATAATTTGTCTTTAAAAGAAAAAAAAATAATAGAAGCAAATTTGATTCTTACTTCCTTTTCAAAATTGGATGGAGTTAAAGGAGAGATGGTAAATTATAAAAATGATCTATCTTCCTATCAGCCTTTTGAGTTGACCTATCAAGATAAGTTTTTTGTTTTTAATTTCGCTTTAACTAATTATAAAAATCCTTCAGAGATTATTTATAGTTATATTTTGGAAGGTTATGACAGTGATTGGTCTGAAGCTTCTAGTGCAACAACAGCAAGATTCAACGGAATTCCTGCAGGAGATTATACTTTTAAAGTGAGAGCTGCAGCAAATAAGAATGATTGGAACAAAAAAGAATTAATTATAAAATTAAAAGTCCACCAAGCTTACTTTAAAACGTGGTGGTTTATTTTATGTTGTGGAACTTTTGGAGTAGGAGTTTTATTTTTAGCTTATAGGTATCGGGTTTATTCGCTAGAGGAGAATGAAAAAGAGCTAGAAAGAGAAGTTCAAGTTAGGACTAACGAGTTAGAAAGAGAAAAGAAAAAATCAGATGACTTATTGTTAAATATCTTACCGATAAAAACAGCTGATGAGTTAAAGAAATATGGAAAAGCTAAAGCTAAGCGGCACGATTCGGTTACCGTGTTTTTCTCTGACTTTAAAGATTTTACAAAAATTTCCCAAGATCTTGGTCCTGAGCAATTGGTTAATGAAATTGATTTTTACTTTAAAGCATTCGATAGAATTATTGAAAAATATGAATTAGAAAAAATAAAAACTATTGGAGATGCTTATATGTGTGTAAGCGGGATGTCTGTGAAAAATGAAAAAAGTGCTTCCCAAATGGTTTTAGCTGCTTTGGAAATTCAAGAGTTTTTGGAGGATATTGCTTTGAATAAAAAGAGTAAAGGACAACTTTATTTCGAGGCAAGAATTGGTTTGCATACTGGACCAGTAGTGGCAGGGATTGTTGGCATTAAAAAATTCGCCTTTGATATTTGGGGTGATACAGTTAATACAGCATCCAGGATGGAGCAAAATGGGGCAGAGAAAAAGGTCAATATTTCAGAATCAACTTATCAATTGGTAAAAAATAATTTTGATTGTGAACACCGAGGAAAAGTAATGGTAAAACACATTGGAGAAATTGACATGTATTTTGTCACTAAAAAGGTAGAACATAATTAGTAACTTGTTCGTTCAACTGGTAAAACAAACCAAGAATCATGATTTATTATTGGATAGAAAATAAAATCTAAAGTAGTGATTGTGGTTCAATTAATTCCAAATAAAACCAATTACAATG
Organism: Saprospiraceae bacterium; assembly: GCA_029251525.1. GTDB lineage: Bacteria > Bacteroidota > Bacteroidia > Chitinophagales > Saprospiraceae > CAJQQY01. Next base: position 84,707 of record JAQXDE010000038.1, read on the forward strand.
GCAGAAGTAAGAATACACCAAAATGTGGCAGTTCTAATTGATGGCAACAATATAGAAATAAGTCTAACCAAATTAACTAATAATAAAAATGCAGTTGTAAACTTTGATGTCTTAATTCCAAGAATTTTGATGGATAGAGGATTGAGTCGATTAATTTATTTTCGAGAAGGATTAAATATTTCGGATAAATTAGCAGAGCGATTACACCGACTTTTTCATGGATCAGTGATGCCTTGTTATAAGTCGGCAGATATTCCTTTGACGATAACTGCAACCCAAATTGCAGAGAAAGTAGATACAATTATCATTCTATCTGGTGATTCAGATTATGTAGATTTGGTGCGTCACCTGAAGTCAAGAGGAGTGCGAGTAGAAATTTGTTCGGTGGAGGAAACAACAGCGCAAATTCTGAAAGAGGAGGCGGATTATCATTTTCCAATTACAAAAGAGGATGCATTTATCCTAAAATAATTGTAAATGACAGTTCTTTAAATGAACTGGTTTAAAATTAAAAAGTGGTCATCGACTAAAATCGATGACCACTTTTCTAATAGGTTAAACCAATGGAACCTCACTAATTTAAGTTTCAAAAAATAGTTCCATTGCAATATTGTCAGCTAATAATTTCCCTTTTTTTGTCAAAACAAAAGAACCTCTATCTTGTTTTAAGGTTCCATTTTTGAGGAATACCTCCGATGACTTTAAAAAGTATTTTTCAAAATCATCTCCCCAAGTCCTTATTTTCCCCAAATTACAGCCCCACATTGTTCGTAAAGCCGTCATTATATATTCATTATATTGTTGTTTTAAAGAAAGAATTTCTACTTCAAATCGACTTCCTTTTTCGTTTATGTTATTTTTGTCAAAATCGATTGCTTTTAAGTATAACGCATTATTGGCAATATTCCATTGACGACTTTTTCCATTAAAAGAATGAGCTGATGGGCCAACTCCCAAGTACGATACACCTGACCAATAATTAGAGTTGTGCCGGGCATAATTTCCCGGTTTAGCAAAATTACTAATCTCATAATGATGGTAATTATTAGACTCCATCATTTGCATCAATACCTCAAATTGGTGTGCAGACTTCTCATCATCTACAGGTTGTGCTTTTCCTCTTTTAACAAAATGATCAAGTGCTGTTCCAGGCTCGATAGTCAAACAATAGCAGGATAGATGTGGAATTTCGAAGTCAAATAATTTTTGAACATTTCTCCTCCATTGTTCATTTGATGTGGAAGGAGAACCATAAATTAAATCTACCGTTAAATTATTGAAGCCCAATGATTGTGCATTTTGGATACAACTTTCTGCCTCTTTAACATTATGAGCACGGTTCATAGATTTAAGGTCTATTTCGGCAAAAGACTGAACACCTATACTTAACCGATTAATTGGAGTAGATTTGAGTTGTCGTAGTTTTTCCAAAGTTAAGTCATCAGGATTTGCTTCGAGTGTAATTTCAGCATCTTTTTCAATGTGAAAAAGTTGGTTTATTTTCTCAAAAAAAAGATTTAACTCTCGCTCATTTAAGAGAGAGGGAGTTCCTCCGCCAAAATATATTGTTTTGATGTTTTTGTTGGCGAGATAGTTTTTTTGTAACTCAATTTCCTTTAAAATTGCGTTAATTATTTCCGATTTGTACTTCATCGAAGTCGAAAAATGAAAATTGCAATAATGACAAGCTTGCTTACAAAAAGGTATATGAATATAAATTCCACTCATAGCTACAAAAGTATTAATTTAAATTAAAACATATTTCTCAAAATTCAACGTTTAAATATTTAATGAAACAGATAAGAAATATTGGTGTTAAATCAATGAGTTTTTATTCAAAAAGTATCGAATATAAAAGTTCGTTAAGCTTCCTGAACCCTTGCTCTTTATTAAATATTCCCGCTTGTATTTTTGTCCTCTCCTTTCTTTATTCAATAAGCTTATCTGCCCAAAGACCAACTCGCTATAACCTAAAATTACAATCTATCGATCAAACGGTAACATTTATAAAAAAACAATTCGAAATTCAACCATCATTTTCTGACTCACTTTCCGTCAGAAATGAATTGAATAATTTATTGTTACAATTGTATGCCAATGCCTATTTAGAAGCATCAATTGATAGTATTTATCGTTTCGAGAAAACTTTTTTCGCAAAAATTTTTATCGGCAAAAAATACGAATGGGCGAGCCTCGAAAATGGAAATGTTGAATCTGCATTTTTGGAACAAATCGGTTTTAGGAAAAGATTATATCAAAACAAAGATTTTTATTACAAAGAAGTGTTAAAATTGCAAAAATCATTGCTGACTTACGCTGAAAATAATGGATATCCATTTGCAGAAGTTGGTTTAAAAAATATTAAAATAAAGGAAGGGAAAGTTGCTGCCCAGCTTTTTATGAAAAAAAATAGATTGATTATAATTGATGGGATTAAAATTAAGGGCGTAATAAAAATTTCCCCTCAATACCTTGAAAATTATTTAGGTTTCAAAAATGGAGATCTTTATGATAAAAGTAAAATCGATAAGGTTCTGCAACGCATCCGAGAACTCCCTTTTGTCCAACAAGAAGGAAAAGGTTTGACAATTACTTTTAAAGGGAATAAAGCAACGATTAATTTATTTTTGAAAAAAAAGAAAGTGAGTCGATTTGATTTTTTAGTTGGGGTTTTACCCCGAACAAATAATTCAGCTAGTCCATCCCAGCGAAATTTTTTAATCACCGGGACATTTAATGCAGATATGCAAAATCAATTTGGATTGGGCGAGAGAATCTTTGCAGAGTTTCAACAACTTGCTCCAGGAACACAAGAATTAGAATTACAATTTACTTATCCATACATCTTAAACTTTCCATTTGGTGTAGATTTTAAATTTGATCTTTATAAAAAAGATTCCTCTTTTTTACAAGTCGAATCAGATTTTGGAGTTCAATATTTGTTAGAAGGGGGGAATTATTTAAAAGTATTATGGAATACTCGAAGAACAAATTTGTTGACAATTAATGAATCTCAAATCATCGCTGCTAAAAAATTACCAGAGGAATTAGATCTCACTAATTCTGTTTTTGGGCTTGAATATAATTTGCAAAAACTAGATTATCGATTCAATCCTCGAAAAGGGTGGGGAACACTTCTACGAGTAGGCGCAGGTTTTAAACGCATCAAAGAAAATAATACTATTCTTGGATTAGAGACTTCTGATCCTAATTTTACTTTTCAGAGTTTATATGATTCTTTGACCTTACGGACTTTTCAATATCAGTTGGAGGGAAAGGTTGAAAAGTACTTTCCAGTTTTTAAACGAAGTACAATAAAGAGTTCAGTTACCTCAGGATGGATTATTTCGCAATCACCTATTTTTAGAAATGAGCAATTTCGACTAGGTGGAAATAGATTGCTTCGAGGCTTTGATGAGGAATCCATTTTTACAACTAATTATGTGATTGGAACTTTAGAATATCGATTGTTGATTGGACAAAATTCTTTTCTCTTTGCATTTGGAGATTATGGTTATGTAGAAAATATAACTATAGATTCACGGGAGTATGATTCGCCAGTCGGAATGGGAGCAGGAATAACCTTCGAAACAGGAATTGGTGTTTTTGCTTTTAGTTTGGCAGTAGGAAAACAGAGAGGTAACCCATTTGATTTTAGGAGTGTGAAATCACATTTTGGGTATGTGAGTTATTTTTAACTCATCATGATTTAAAAAAACGGTGGATTAATTTTAGCCACTTCGAGTTATATTTTTTTATTTCAAAATATGGGATTTGTTTTGCCCCAAAATTTCTTCGAACTCTAGTTATTGGTTCGATCATGCTTCCTAAAAAATCAAAATCTTTTTTGCCTAAGGTTTCTTTAGCATATTGGATTGAATGCCAAGTTGTCAAAATTCCTGCTCCACTATTTCTCAAATCAGGGTCATCCCCAGCCATTAGATAATAAGCTGTGTTTTCATCCCAAATCAAATAAACTACCGAATGGATTTTTTCATCCTCATCCACAGCAAAAAATATTTCCCTTGATTTATTTTTTTTCAATGCCAAGTCTAATTTTTTTAAAACTTCGAATGAGAACGGCATGGTTAATTTTTGTCGATTAAATGTTTTTTGTTGGACAGAGTAAAAATCTTCAAGACTTCGATCTGTTGAGATTTTTACTATAGTTTTTGCTTTTGGTATGTTAGTATTTCGGTATCCGCCATGAAGTTTGGAAAATATTTTTTCTGAATCCTCTTCTAAGTCAATCTTAAAAGTGTAGCGGACTGTTCCTTCAAATTTCTCCCAAAGAAAAGGTAACCAACTTTTTATCGAAGGATGGAAATATTGTTCGAACAAATTAAATGATGGGAATTGGTGAATTAATTCACGCATTAATCTTTGCTGATGCTTAGGCGATCGAAATTTTTTTGGAAAATAAGGACCCCAATATTTCACGAAAAGTGGCATACGAGGCAATCGCAAACCATATTTTTCTCGAACTTGAAAGGGCATTGTTGCAGCTATCTCATTTCCTCTTTTAACTATTAAAATATCCCAACCATCTATTCCACAAACTGAGTCCAATAACCAAGGTTGAGAAAAAATTGGAATCTCTTTTTCTTTTTCACAAAATTGTAAATATGTTATTTTTTTAGACATTTTTCTTAGCTACGGGTTTATGGTAGTCTTTTTTTTTGACAGATTAAAGCCAACTCTAACGTAAAGATAGCATACTCGCGTCATATCAAATTGAATTTTTTATTTAAATTTGGATCTGATCTATCTGATAAAAAAATTAAGCTAAGAATTCCAGCAGAGTAAAATTACTCACCGTACTTTTTTCTTATTTTTTAGAAGAATACTTTTACAGATGCCTTTTCAGGTCCAATGTTTATCCGTAATTGCTAAAATTGAATTAATCTCAGGTGTCAATGTACCTATCAAGAATTATTAGGAGGTAATACAAATAGAGGTGGTTTATTTATTCAGAATTATCAGGTTCATAACATCATTTAATTTTAGTTTTATTGGATTTGAAAAAAGGTTTTTTGAAATTGAGGCTACAGAGACAAGAAATCATTGAATTTCAAATAACTACTTTAGTACTTTTTGGATTCTTGGAAAGTGAGAGATGAAATTTTTTATCGTGTTGTAAATCTTTTAGCTTGATAGGTTATATTTTTTTGATAAAATCCAATGCCGAGTAGTTGAAATATTTAATACTCGATGTGTAGAAAAGTGATAGTAAATTAAATTAATTAAGAATTATGGGGAATGAACGATACATTGGAAGCCATGAAGGGAGTAAAAAAGGCCCTTTGTTAATTGTTTTTGGAGCAATGCATGGGAATGAACCAGCAGGTATTAAGGCCTTGGATTTGATGTTTAAGATGCTTGAAGTGGAACCTATCACAAATCCAGAATTTCATTTTTGTGGAAGATTAGTTGGACTAGTTGGAAATACTAGAGCAACTGAAAAACGAGTGAGATATATTAATCGGGATTTAAATCGGCAATGGACTTTAGGAAATGTGGCTCGAATACAAAACTCGAAATTGGAAGATTTGGATGAGGAAGATTTAGAGATAAAAGAGATATTGGAAGTTGTTCATCATGAGATTGAAATGTATCAACCAGAAAAATTAGTCTTTTTAGATTTGCATACAACGACTGCTTTTGGAGGAATTTTTTCTATTCCTCAAGAAACGGAGGAGAGTATTCGGATCGCAATAGAATTGCATGCGCCTGTCATCAGAGGTTTATTGAAAGGAGTAAAAGGAACGACGTTGCATTATTTTAATAATGAAAATTTTGAACCGGATACCGTTGCGGTAACTTTTGAATCAGGGCAACATGAGGAGCAACTTTCGGTCAATAGAGCGATTGCGGCTTTGACCAACTGCATGCGAACGATTGGTTGTGTTGAAGAATTACATGTAGAAAATAGACACGATTCTATTTTAATTGAGTACTCGAAAAATCTTCCTAAAGTCGCTGAGTTGATTTCTGCACATAAAATTATGCCAGGAGATAATTTTAATATGGCGCCTAATTATAAAAATTTCCAAGCGGTCAAAAAAGGAGAAACTTTAGGAACAGATAAAAATGGAAATGTAGTAGCAAAAGAGGATAGTTTGATTTTGATGCCTCTGTACCAAAAAAAAGGGGATGATGGTTTTTTTCTTATAAAAACAGTGGAGGGATTCTAGAGAATGATAATAAGTGTATTAAAAAGGATGGAAAATGCTAAATTAAATTAAATCAGATTTGTTTGTTTTTAGGAACTGTGAATGCTATTTTTTATACTACAAATATTACTAGGTTATTTTTTTTCTGATCCAATTAACGAATTTTCCACATCCATATTAGCCAACACCGCCATGCAAATAAAAAAGAAAGACCCAATTTTATCTGTCTCGATCATATCATTAATCAATAGCAAACAATCAATAATAATCACAGTTAAAATTACTGTCATCACGATATGTTTTTTCATCGGATCTTTAGTTTTGTGATAGACGGTTTCTCCTCGGATCAAAAAGTAAAAACACATCAACAAAAATAAAAACGCTCCAATAAAACCTTGTTCTACAATCAACATCAAATAGTAATTATGAATTCCTGATTGTTCAGGATTATCACTCACATAAGTTTCAAAACTAGTAACGGTGTAGCCTTTGTAAAAACCATAAAAATTTCCAGGCCCAAAACCTGTCAATGGTTCTTTTTGACTCATTTGATAGCCAGCGACCCAGCGATAAACTCTTTCCATCGTCGAAATGTCTTCTCCTTTTGCTGTCGCTGAAATCAAATTATCGAACTGATTATGGGTGACTGTATTTTTAAATTCAGGGGCATAATCCATGTAGGAATTGTCGGTAATCAAGTGTATAACAACGCCCAAGGCAATCGCTATAGCTAAACCAACCGCGACTTTCATTAGTCGAAAACGAATGATTTGCACCGCTACAATCGCTATTGCAATTCCAACGTAAGCAGCTCGTGTGTATGATAACTGTACCGCCAATAAACCAACTAAAAGTGCTCCGATTAAAAACCACCAGGTCTTAGAATATTTGGGATACCATTTTTTGACATACCAAATGAAGGGTAAAAATAGCGCAACAATACATCCATACATCACATGGTTTCGATAAAATGGGCCAACACAAAAGTTGATTTCTTTAAAGGAAAAACCAGTTGCAGCATGTCGAATCATTACATAAAATATTGTAATGAAAATGGGAAAGAAGAAAAACCAAAATAGTTTTTTAAAATCCTTGGTTGCCTTGATAAGTTGCCCGGCCATGAAATAGAAGACAAAGACATACCAAAATTTTGCGAGTAAAAATTTTACAGAAACTAAATAATCGTAAGAATGAATAGTCGTGATAAATGTCCAAAGCAAATGCAAAATCACAAAGATCGTAATTGGATGTTTGTAAAACTGTTTTCCAATATTTTTTAAATTTTTGACGAAGTACAAAAGATAAGTGAGCATCAATCCGATGATTAATAGCTCGGGTGGAAAGTCTGTTCCAAGACCCCCAGGCAATGTCATTTCTACCGAAAAAGGAATTAAAAATAAGGTAAGAAAAAATAAACTTTTAAAATCTACTACTGCCACAAACCCAATCAAAACCACCACAGGCAATAATGCTAAAAAATAAAAATTAGTTGCTGCTCCAATAAACAAAGACAACAAAACAATCGCTCCAAAAATCACAAATAATTTTTGAGAAACACCTTCTGTCGATATGCCAAGCAGTTTTGCAAACAAAATTCTTGATAGTTAATTGTTAGTATGTAATGGCGAAGAGCAGATTATAAAAATTGACCTTTAACCATTCACAGTTATTCAGATAGTTTTTTCCAATCCACATCTTTGTAGTTTTCCAAGATTAAAACGCCAATCAAGCTTAAAATAAAAGCGATGATAACTGCGCTAATAGTGATTAAGGCACGACCTGGTCGAGATTTTACGACTGGGACAGTTCCGTTTTCGACAACCATAATAGTTGGAATATAAGAATCATAACTTGCTTTAAGTTGTTTGAATCGCTCCCGATCAATACTGATTTGCTCTCGTGCTTCTTGGTGTTCATCTTCTAACTCATTGACCAATGACATTCCACTATTAAAAAGAGCTAAGTCTTTTTCATAACTTTCTACTTCTTCCTCGAAACCTTTAACTTGGGCTTTTAAGAAAATAACAGAGTCTTTAGCGACACTTCCACTTGATCTTAAAACTTCTAATTTTGCTTTTGTACCGATCAACTGGCCTCTTTGTTTAGCAACCATTTGTGCTAATAATTCTCCTTGAGTTTCAGTATTAAAAACTTGATATTTTTTTCTAACTTTTGAAAGACTATCTCCAAGAATATAAAGCGATTGTTGTTTTTCCTTGATAGTAGATTGTAATGAATTCATTCTTTTAGAATGACCATTTTTGATCAAGGCTTGAGCAATTTCGGTTGTTCTAATTCTTGCAGCATTCACGATTTCGGCAGCCTTAATACTATCTCTATCCTCTACAGCAATTTCAATTGCTTCATATTTAGTTTTTTCGACATTATATAATTTTCGAAATTTCTTACGAACTTTATCTTTTGATTTCCTTTTGCTAGGATCAATTTCATAATGATCATAAAGTTTAAATTCTTTAATTAAATAAGTCACTAATTCATTAGATTGAGCAATAGTTAGCAGTCGATCATTGTCTGTATCTTCACCATAAATATCTCGATCTCTTTCGATCTCTCCAACTGCTTCAGGCTTACCCAAATCAGGACTTGCAGCATAAAAAACAGTGGTTGATTGGTAATAATCATCAAGGCCAAACCAAGTGATTAGAGCAGTGCCAATCCCTGCAATTAAACAAATTCTTATGATAGGTTTTCGCCATCGTAGAAGAGTAGAAATGACGCCTAGTAGGTTCTCGTTGTTTTCCATGTATTGTTGTAATTATACCACAAAAGTAAATTATTTCGGATGAAATATTCATTCTTTTTTATTTTGATAGAATTTGGAGATTTTTTTTGCTGCAATTTATTCTTTTCATTCGGTAAAAAAAACAGGAAATTATCTACCAAAATATTTCAATAAAGATTTTAACCTTCTATTAAGTCTCCTATTATATGGCTTATTAATTTCCTTTAGAGTAATAAAAAAAGCTGCTACAAATATAAAAATCAGTAGCAGCTTTTTTAGTAGTTAAAAATACTAAGCTTGAATTCCTCCTTCTTCTTCTTTAATAATTGGTGTTATCATTGGTAAATTAATCAGTTCGGCCTCCTCCTTATTAATGCTTGCAAATCCCCAAAAACCACCTGAGGCCTTGGCAACATGTTTAGCAAAAGTGGTGAAGCTATGGTACATCTCAGCACCTAAATGATTAGTCAACTTTGCTAAAATTGGATTTAATTTTTCTAGTCTAGCAGAAAGATCTGCATTTCGTTCTGCGGTATCCTTTGGAACTATTTTTGCCCAACGAGTTAATCTTTCCTTATAATCTTTACCAATATGGTCATAAAAATCTTGCATGATCTCGCCACCTGAGAAACCTCGTATTTTTGTAATTTTTTCTGATTGCTCCAATTCTGAACCCTCGATATCTCCGTCAGCACCTGCAATCAATAAGGTAATTACTGGAATAGCATCGTATAATTCTTGTAATTCTTCGTCTGGTAAATTATTTAATTGGTGTAACATTTTTTTTAAGGTATATTTTATTAATAATTAATCTTGTTTTGAAAACGCAAATATAATTGAAATTTTAGGTTGATAAATAGTAAATTCGATTTTTTATAATTTTTTTACTAAAAAGCCTACTTATGAATAAAAATAGAGAATTCGATATTATATTTTGGGGAGCAAGCGGATTTACTGGGAGATTAGTTGTTGAATACATGCTGAATAAATATGGTGTGAATGGTTCTGTAAAATGGGCAATGGGAGGAAGGAATGCTGTAAAGTTAGAAGGAATTCAAAAAGATCTGGGTGCGGAAGAAATTCCAATCGTTATTGCTAATAGTGAGAAAATGGATTCACTCGAACTAATGGTTCAACGGGCAAAAGTAATTTGTACAACTGTTGGTCCTTATGCTCAATATGGTTCTCGACTAGTAGAAGCTTGTGTCAAATATCAAACTGATTATTGTGATCTTACAGGTGAAGTTCAATGGATGCGGAAGATGATTGATCAACATCAAGAGACTGCTCATTCAAATGGAACTAGAATTGTTCATACATGCGGATTTGATTCGATTCCTTCTGATATGGGGGTCTATTTTTTACAAAAAAAATCAAAACACCTTAAAGGAGAGTATTGTCAAAAAATCAAACTTCGAGTTAGAGCAATGAAAGGAGAAATGAGTGGTGGAACATATGCAAGTTTGAGTAATGTCCTAGTCGAGGCAGAAAATGATAAATCAATTTATGGGACTTTATTGAATCCTTACGGCTTAAATCCAAAAGGTAAGCAAGAGGGGAAGGATGGTTCAGATTTGAAGAGTGTAAAATATGATAAAGATGCAAAATCTTGGATTGCTCCTTTTATTATGTCTACAATTAATACTCGAGTAGTTCGACGGAGTCACGCTCTTCAGGACTTCCCTTACGGAAAAGATTTCCAGTATAATGAAGCCATGATGACTGGTCCTGGGTTTTCAGGGAGAGCAAAAGGAACAATGTTGTTAGCAGGTACCGGATTAATGATGACTGCCAAACCTAATTCATTTATGAGAAATATCATGAATCGATTTTTACCAAAGCCAGGAGAAGGACCATCAAAGGAAAAACGAGAGAATGGTTTTTATAAAATGATACTTATCGGAGAATTAAAAGATGGAACTTTAATTCAAGGAAGCGTTACTGGAGATCGAGATCCAGGTTATGGCTCCACTTGTAAAATGTTGGCAGAAAGTGCAGTATGTTTGGCTTTGGATAAAAATAAGACACCTGAAGTTGCAGGGGTATTGACGCCTTCGGTTGCTTTAGGGGACGCATTGTTACAGAGGTTAGAAGAAAATGCAGGATTGGAATTTAAAATTTATGAAAACAAATAGTGAGAATAACTTTTAGCCTAGGAATTGACTTAAAAAATGCAAAATATGAGAGAGAAAGATTATTTCCAAAATCATATGCCAGGGAATGTTTGTTTCGGCTGCGGAAAAGAGAATCATCAAGGATTAAAAATAAGTAGTTACTGGGAAGGTTTTGAATCGGTATGCATTTGGGAATCGCAAGAGAAGTATCAAGGTTGGAAAGGAATTTTGAATGGAGGAATATTAGCAACTTTGATTGATTGTCATACTATGTGTACTGCGATGGCTGCAGCATATCAAGCCGAAAATCGCCCGATGGAAAGCCAACCCATTTATCGATATGCAACAGGAACTATTTTGGTAAAATATTTAAAACCAACTTCTAATACGGAACCAATCGAACTACGAGCAAAGGTCAAAGAAATAAAAGGTAGGAAGGTGGTGATGTCGTGCATTGCAAAATCAAATGGTGAAATTACAGCGGAAGCGGAGGTGATTGCAATTCGAGTTTTTGATAGTAGCAAGGATACGGAAAGTATTTTTGGATAAAAGAACCTTCAAAATTCTATCAGAAGGTTCTCAGGAAAGAATAATAATTCTAACATTTTCCTGCTCATTTATGAATACAGATTTTTTTGAACTTGAATTTGGAAAAAATCAAAAATATCATTGGCAATGACCTCCTTCCAATAATTGTTTTATTAAGTGTTTGGAGTTAAACATACCAAAAAGCCCAAGCAAGAAGTACTAATTGTAATGGTAGCCTTAACCAAAGAAACCAATTTTTGATTTTCATACCTGCACCCTTGGAAGTCAACATATATATATTAGCGGGGAAAACAGCAATTAATAATAAGATGATTCCAATTGCAGCGGCCGATCGAGTTTGAGGAATAAGCAAGCCAATACCCCCTGCAATTTCTGCGATACCCACAATTGTGTTTATGGTTTTTTTCCAAGGCTGTAAAACAGGAGGAGTAATTTTATAAAAAAACCATGCTTTTTTGAAATGAGAATATCCAGCATATATGTAAAAGAATGCCATGGGGAAGAGTAAAATTTCTTTCAGTGTCATAAGATATTTTTTTAAATTTTTAAGGTAAAAGTGATTTTATAGAATTGAAAAGTAAAGAAGTATCTTCACAAATCTCTTAAATTGAGTTAATTATTTCTTTTGTCATTTTAAAAAATAAAGTCTAGGCCAAAACAGTTCTATCATTGTAAAAAAAAAATAAATTTTTTGATGAGAAAAATACACTTATTTTTTCTTCTGGTTATGAGTTCAATTTTCCTTTCGGCACAAGATGATGAGGTAGATTCAGATCTTATTTTTGATGATTTTACTTATGTAGATTACATTAAATCTGTCAAGCTACACCCTCCAGGATTGATCATTAGTAACCCAATTATTCAATTAGGAAGTGGTGCATTAAGTTTATCATTTGATGATTTAAAAGGTGAGAGTAGAGAATATATTTATTCTGTTATTCATTGCAATGCAGATTGGACACCCTCGGAATTAACTCCAATAGAATTTATGGTAGGTTTTAATGAGGAACGAATTCAAAATATAGAATTTTCGATTAGAACCTTAATTGATTATACTCATTATGAAGTAACAATTCCAAATGAGGATTTTCAATTTAGCAAATCTGGAAATTACCTCTTGAAAGTTTATGATAATGAAGATGATAAATTTTTGGTTCTGACAAAAAGATTTATGGTAGTAGAACCTTCATTTAGTGTGAGAGGCGAAGCGAATCGATCATCTATTGTAAAGAAAGGACAGACACATCAAGAAATAGATTTTGTGATTTTACATAAAGGAATTCAAATTAATAACCCTCGAAAAGAAGTGACAGTAACTGTATTACAAAACGGAAGATGGGACAATGCAATTGCTGGGCTTGAACCTCAATATATTAGTGGGAATGAATTAAAGTATGAGTTTTTAGATAAAATATCATTCCTTGCTGGAAAAGAATTTCGCTATTTTGATTTACGCTCGTTGCGTTATCGTGGAAATGGTGTACGAGGAATTGAAGAGTATAACGATGGTTATGATGTAACATTGGTACCGGATGAAATAAGAGCTTACACTCTTAAATATAACCAAAGAGATATTAATGGAGGTTACGTAATTGGAAATATGGACAATAACAATAATGGAGTTAACCTAACCTTTTCTGATGAAGATTCTGAAGAAACTCGTGATACAAAATTAGCACTTTTGGCTAGGCAAAATATGGAAAATGGAATAGCTAATGGAATTGAAAGTGATTATGCAAATGTATTGTTCTCCATAAAAAGGAATGAACCATTTTATGATAAAGATGTGTATATTTTTGGGGCGGTAACAGATTGGCAAATTAAAGATGAGTTTAAAATGTCCTACCAAGAGGCAGTCAGAGCCTATGTGGCAGACATTACCTTAAAGCAAGGCTTTTATAATTATAAATATGCAGTTGTTCCTCAAGAGGGAGCTAGGGTTCCAGATCTCAGTGAGCTAGAGGGGGATTGGTATGAAACTGAAAATCAGTATACTGTTTTGGCTTATTTTCGACCTTTTGGACAAAGGTATGACCGATTGATGGTTGCATATAATATAGACTCTAGGAGAAGAAGGTAAATTCCAATTTTCCTTTATCAGTCAGTCATAAACCAACTTGCATACATCACATAATTATCCGCAATTCGTCCGATGTAATGTTGAAATGTTTCGGGAGTTAAAGCCTTTACTTTTTTAGCAGGTACCCCCGCGTAAATAAATCCAGATTCCAAATGTGCTTTTTCTAAAACGACTGCCCCTGCAGCAATAAGAACATTTGATTCCACTATTGCATCATCCATGACAATTGCTCCCATCCCAATTAGAACATTATCGGCCACTTGACAACCATGCACGATCGCATTGTGACCAACAGAAACATTATTTCCTAATATGGTTTTTGTCTTTTGATAAGTACAATGAATAACTGCACCATCTTGAATATTTACTTTGTTGCCAATGATAATACTATTGACATCTCCACGAAGAACTGCATTGAACCAAATGCTGCAATCATTACCTGTGATTACATTGCCAACAATAGTTGCATTTTCTGCAATAAAACAATTATTACCGAAGATAGGGGAGATTCCTTTTACTTGTTTTATTAGAGCCATATTTTATTTTTTCTTTTCCAACCAATAATTAAAAATATATTTTTAGGATTGGTATCATATTTTGATATCCCTCAATTTTGTCGAATTGATTCTATTTTAATATATACCTCCTTTGGTATTTATAAAAGCACTGAATTATAAATTCCAATTAATTCCCTTGCCAAAATCAAATTACTTCATTAGTTTTCTACAAAGATCTTTTGTCATTTTTTTATTTTTAATTAGAGTTAATACTGGTGTAGTTTGTAATAGCTGAAACCTAATTTCTTGGATGATACAATGGTCTTGAAACAAAACAATTTTATTAATTTCAACTATTTTTTCATTTGTGTTAGTTTTCCAACCTCTTATTCAAAGAAAAATTGTTGATTAGAGGGCCTTGTATAACAATGCTAATTATATTTTTATGAAGATGCTAACGTATTAATTTTTCAAATTTTTATTTGAAAAATTAATAAAAGGAAAGTACAGAACGGTTTTATATTTTTTGCTCTTCAAAAATGAAAAGTTTAGTAGAATTATATAAACGGATTATAAGTTAAAGGACTTCTTTAAGTCAATGAGATTACTTTCTTTACAAAAGACTAAATTAGATTATTTTTTGCAAAAAATAAAGTTGAAAAAGATGAAAGACTTTCAAAGGGAACTAAACAAAGGATTCAGCAATATCAAGATTTTGATTGTATCCAAAAACACTTAAATTTTTTGGATACTCAGCTTAAAAGTGGTTATCGAGACTTGCATAAGTTCAAAAAAAATTTGGAAAAGCATAGCCAAGATTTAAAGCAACTAGAGAGTCTAAGTTTCATAGGTCTTTTTCACAAATACTCGGTAGTAAAAAAGATCAACTTGATATAGAACGTCAATAATACCTTCAAGCAGCACTTGAAAGAAATGAACATAAAAAGTCATTGGAACTATTAAAATATGAGAAAGGAGTACTTGAAGAAAATTAAAAAAAACTACGAAGTATTCCAGCGGAGGCAGAGAAGATAATTCAGAAAAGGGAAATTGATTTAATGAAAAGTGGTACTCCTGTTGGGGTAAGGATATAGACTATTTCCAAACAGATTGATTGGGATATTGGAGATGGATGGTAAAGATTTAGTAGTGAAAATGAAGCAATTGGAGAAAGAAAGGAAACAGTTGGTTTTGAATTTTAAATAGTGAAAGATTTAACTTGATAATAACCAACATTCCTTCCAAAAGGTATCTATTTGAAATGTTTTTCGTTTTGTAAAATAAATTCTATCATTTAAATTGTTCAATCTATGAAATGGTTTTTGGCTACTTTTTCTACTATTTTTATTGGGTTCTCTAATCCTGTATTTTCTCAAAAAACAAAAATAAATCTTGATTGATAAAATATGCTTCAGACAATAATTTCAAATCATAGATTTGATTAATTTCTACGACGAGGGATAAGAGTCGTCGGATATGACACAAGACTTTCATGTCCATCTTTTCCAACTGCAACAACCCCAAATAAATAATTATCAATCACCACATTTTTCAATGAGTATTCGTTTACCATTCCTACAAATTTTGAGTACTGCCACTGTGGAGAGGTAGTATCTCTCCAATAAATTTTATAGCCTGCTACATCGTCATCATTTACTGTTGTCCATTTTAATGTAGTTGAAGGTTGCACTGCGCCACCAATCATCACACCTTCAGGTGCAGGGGGAGACCAAGCTAATGCTGCCAGATTAATTGCATTTACCGCAGTTAATTTTGAAGCATATTCAAAGTTGACATGTTCGATAACATCTCCATATTTAATTCCATCTTCTTCTCTGATGTCTTGATGTTGTTGAGTGTAGTTTTCATGAGTTTCCATGATCCGAATTCCAGCGTAGCCTTCATCATTGAAGGGACGATGATGACCACCTCGTCCAAATCTATCTAATCGGTAAATCATTTTAGGCTTCATCATAGGCATATAAGTTGAAGTCATTCTATGAATATATCGTGCAAGCTGTCGAGAAGGTCCATCCACTTCACCACCATAGAATCGATGCCAAATTCGCTGTTGTTCATTTAAATCAACAGGTGTTGGTTCTGAGAAAATTCGAAAACTTCGGTTGTCAATAACTCCATCAATTCCACGAATATTTCCAATCATATCATTATTTAAAACTCCTATGATATTCCATTTTTCTTCTTTGGCGACTTTTGCCATATGCTTTCCCCCAAAGAGTCCTTGCTCTTCACCAGACAAACCAGTATAGATCACACTATTCTTAAATTTATATTTTGTTAAGAGTCTTGCCGCTTCAATTGTTCCGGCCATTCCTGATGCGTTGTCGTTGGCACCTGGTGAATCATCTTTTCCATTTAATGGGTCAGAAATTCGAGAATCAATATCACCGGACATGATGATGAACCGATTTGGATAATCAGTTCCTCTTTGAATTGCAACTACATTTACGACCCAAGTATCTTTATCAAATCTTCGATTTCCCTCTGCCGGTACTAATGATCGTTGGTAAAAAACTTCGAGGCAATTGCCACAGTCTTTTGAAATTTTATCAAACTCTGCTTTGATCCAACGACGAGCTGCACCGATTCCACGAGTTTGGGAAACGGTATCAGACAAAGTATGTCTAGTACCAAAGTTTGCTAGAGTGCGAATATCTTTTTCAATTCGTTCCGCCGAAGAATTTTCGATGATATTATAGATCCTGGTGTCAGTTTGCGACTGAATGAAAAAAGGGAGGAGCAACATTAATATTAATGCTAGAAATAAGTTAATTGAAGGTTTTCTCATTTATAGAATGTGGTTTTAAAAAAAAAAATCATGTTTTAACAAGATGATAAAATACATCTAAATGTATTAAACTTATATAAAAAAACGATTTAAATTAATCAAAATACTTTTAAAGGTTTAACATTCCTTTTTTAATGTGTAAATTATTTTCTATAATGTGTCGTGCTTTATATTTTAATTAGACGACGAAAAATATGTTTATGAGTATACTCAAAAATATTAAAACTCAGATTTCTAAAGTAAGAAAAAGAGCCGAGAAAGTTGGAAAATGGGTCAACTTTGCGCAGCAAGTTCGACCATCGAAAGATTTCAATGAAAATCAATTGCCGTCTCCTCCAAACTATTCAAGTCGGCAAAGTTGGGCAGCTCATCCAGAGGTGGAAAACAAGTCTAGTTTTGTTCCTCTCGGAGTAGAAAAGGCAAAGCCCGAAGATTTGAAAGCAGATGTTTTTTTTATACATCCAACTACTTTTTTTGGGAATAAAAACTGGAATGCATCTTTGAGTCACCCTGTGGCAAATACGATTGTAGACGAAATTATAATGTCGGGACAAGCTTCCGTTTTTAATTCGTGTTGTAGGATTTTTGCTCCGCGATATCGACAAGCGACTTTTTATTCTTTTTTAGAGGGAGGAAAGAATGGTAGAAAGGCATTAGATGTTGCTTACTCAGATGTAGCTCGAGCATTTGATTTCTTTATTAATAACCTTAATGATGGACGACCATTTTTTATTGCGAGTCATAGCCAAGGTACCGTTCATGCGATCAAGTTATTGGAAGATAAAATTGATAAAACAGAGTTGGTAAAAAGAATGATTGCTGCGTATACAATTGGGTTTGAATTCCCAAAAGTAAAATTTGAAGAAGATTTGAAAAATATCAAACCGAGCCAAAGTGCTAGCGATACACATTGTGTTATTGCTTATGATACTTATATAGATGGATCAAAACCAATAACGGTTCTTGATAGAACTCAACTTCCTTTTTCTAAAAAAGATGGAACATGGGGATGGAAAAAACGAGCAAATTTAGCGACCTTCTCAACTAATCCAATATCTTGGAAATCAGATAATGAAATAGCTGATGCATCCCAACATTTAGGTGCGGTTAGTAATGAATATGTAAAAAGTAATTTTAAATTAAATAGTTTGCTTGACAAAGAAGTAGCTGAAATTGAGGCGGCAAGATTATCTTCGATTTATGAAAATGAAGTTTCTTCAAGATGTGGAACTGATGGGTATTTGTATATTTCAAAACCGGTACATCGGCAATTTAGAATGATGTTATTGCCGGGTGGCAATTATCATAATTATGATTACTCGTTGTTTTATATGAATTTGAGGGAAAATGTGAAAACTAGATTAGAGGCATTTTTGGGAAGATAAAAATGCTGCTCAAAGTTTATTAAAATCAGATTTTGAATTTCCTCTCTAATCTGAAATCAATTTTTTCAAAAATCGGGCAAGCTATCCAGTCATAAACTTTAGGTATATTTTTTTGTTTCAAAATTTTTTTTCTTTTACTTTCAATAATCATCATTGCTGTTTGATTTAAAATCTTTCTTTTTAAAATAAAGAATTCTCTTCATTAGGTATACATTATATTGATTTGTACAGAAATGATAGCTCGTTTTCTACTATTACTGAATTTTATACTTCTGCTATATGCTTAATATTATCTTTCAAATGATGATATGATTAAAGTGGCATTAAGCAACATTTGGATTGATGATTTATTAGAATAGTGTATTAAAGAGTATTAGTCTGTAGTCTATATTTCATTTACTCAAAGAGACCCCTATGCCTTTATAAAAAGCTCTGTAAATACTGATTTTATTCAACAGGATTTTGGAGGTGGAGGAGTTTTAAATTGGAAGAATTCAACTAATACTTTATAGTTTAATGAAGTACGTTTATAATGAGATTAACAGCTAAGGGAGAGACGGAGTTGCTTTCACTTCTTAAATTAAAATAGGTAATTAATTGTTTAGGTTGAAAAATATTCTAGGTTTTGGAAAAGTATTGAGTTGGCTGTAGAATACATTAAAAGTAAGGTTAAATTTATTAAAATTAAATAAAAGTATTTATTGTGTGAAAATTAAAAACGAATAACTTTAGTTATTTTAACGAAAAGTGGTAGTTAGGTTTTTTTCTGCTCAAAAAAACAATCCACTTACAAGTAATTCTGTAAGTGGATTGTTATTTTAAAATAAAAAATTATTTTATTTTTGATCTTCAATAAGGTGATTATTGTTCACCCTCTTTTTGATCTTGTTTTACCTTTGCATCATGTCCATCATGTCCATCATGATTTTCTTTTCCATCTTTATCAATTTCTTCCCCATCTTTTCCATCTTTATCAATTTCTTCTCCATCTTTTCCATCTTTATCAATTTCTTCTCCTTCCTGATCTTGATTCATTTCTTCTCCTTCCTGATCTTGATTCATTTCCGTTTGTTCAGAATCATTATGTTCTTTTTCTGATGTTTCACCAGGGCAACTGAAAAGCAAAGTTGAAAAAATTAAAATTGTAAAAACTGATTTTAAAATATTTAAGTAAGTAGTCATTTTGTAAAAATTTAGTGAAGGAAATGTATTTAGTTCTTCTTTTGGGTTTCTTAAATATAATAATGAAATTTAAGATAGTAATTAATTTTTTAATAAGCGATTTTAAATGTTTTAATTTTTTCACATTCTATTTATGTTGTGACAAATCTTTTAAAAAAAAGCTTATTGAATATTCTATTCAATAAGCTTTTTTTATCAACCAACATAGAAAGTACAAATCTAGTATCTAATCTAGAACTATTTTATTGAGTGAGCATAAATAAGTGTTCAAATTTAAAAGCTCATGATTCTAGATCTTTTTAAATATTAAGGGTGTTTTATTTTGACAGTCCTGCAGATTCCATTTCAAGGTAAGCAGTATTACCATCAATTTTAAAAATATTACCCCATTGACCTCTCACCATTGAATTAGTTGTTTTATCTAGCTGAGTCCAGTTACCGTAACCAATTGCTAATGAATCACCAAGGTATCTATATCCTAAGATATTGGCATCTAAAATCTGTCCATCTAAAAAGATTTCAGTCGCTTTAATATTTTCACGACCCACTACTATTCCATCTTTTGAGCTTACATTTTGAAGTGCATTTTCTGTGAAAAGCTTTGACAAGCTATCAGCATTTTTTTCATTTAGATGTTTAATATACCCAGCTACAGAGGCCTCTATTTTATCAAAATGAAGTTCATCTGAAACTATAGATTTATTAAGAGCTACTAATTCTTTGGTAGATGTGTCTGTATCTTTAAAATCTGAGTGAGCAGATTCTAGTAAACATTTCACTTTACCATTTTTATACTGCCACACATTACCCCATTTACCTGTTTCTAAAGTTGTATTATTAGCGTCTAAAATTTTATAAGTTCCTGCCCCAATTAATATCGTATCGGATAGTAAACGCGTTTCTGAAACAGTAACATTGATATGGCTATTTTTTAAGTCACTATCTTCTGAAAATGTCGCTACAAATGAATTTTTTATTGCTTCACCCCCTACTATCGGCTCTGTAGAATTGGAAATTACTCTTACGGCATCATCAGTAAACTCTCCTGCAACAGCTAGAGCATCACCCGAATTCCAAAAGCCAGTAAAACTTTCAAAAGATTCAGCCATAAGTGTTTTGGCATCCTTGGATTTAACAATCTCGTGCTGTTTTTCTGTTGTTTCACCAGTACAACTATAAAGCAAAGTTGATAAAATTAGAATTGTAAAAATTGATTTTAAAATATTAAAGTAAGTATTCATTTTGTAAAAATTTGGTAGAGAAAATATATTTAATTATCCTTATCTTTTGAAATATAGAAAGATTATTTAACTTAATAAGAGATTTTAAATATTTTATAGTCTAATAACACATGTTTCAACTTATACTAGAATGTGTGAATGAAAACAAAAAAGCATACTGAATGGAAATTCAGTATGCTTTTGTTTTAAATTAAGTTGCTGTGATGTAATTTATAATTACAACTGTTCCGTAAAATATTTTACAAAATCATCTATTGGCATTGCTCCAACATCTCCTTCTCCTTGCTTCCGTACACCAACCGTTCCGGCCGCTTCTTCTTTCTCTCCAACGATTAACATAAAAGGAATTTTTTTCACTTCATTGTCACGGATTTTTTTACCAATTGATTCTGTTCGAGTATCAATGACTCCTCGAATATCATGAAGAGCTAAGGCATCTTGCACTTTATACGCATATTCATTATACTTATCACTCAATGGTAAAATTGCAAATTGTTCAGGTGCCAACCACAATGGAAATTTACCACCACAATGTTCAATTAAAACTCCCATGAACCTTTCCATACTTCCGAAGGGTGCACGGTGAATCATTACAGGTCGATGCTTCTCATTATCTTTTCCAACGTACTCTAATTCGAATCTTTCAGGCAAGTTATAATCCACTTGAATTGTTCCTAGTTGCCAACTTCGACCCAAAGCATCTTTTACCATGAAATCCAATTTTGGACCATAGAAAGCAGCTTCACCTAATTCAGTAATTGTTTCCAAGCCAACTTCTTGAGTGGCTTCAATAATTGCACGTTCTGCTTTGTCCCAATTTTCATCAGAGCCAATATATTTTTCTTTATTATTTGGATCACGCAATGAGATTTGAGCAGTTACATCTTCATAACTAAACTTTTTTAAGACGTGTAAGGTCAAATCTAATACATCCAAAAATTCTGTTTTCAACTGATCTGGCGTACAAAAGATATGTGCATCATCTTGAGTAAATCCTCTTACACGAGTCAATCCATGTAATTCACCAGTTTGTTCATATCGATAAACCGTTCCGAACTCCGCAATTCGTAAAGGCAATTCTTTATAAGATCTAGGACGTACTCCAAAGACCTCACAATGGTGTGGACAGTTCATTGGTTTTAATAAAAATTCTTCACCATCTTTTGGAGTGTGAATTGGTTGAAAACTATCTTCTCCATATTTTTCATAATGACCTGAAGTTATGTATAAATCTTTCTTCGCAATGTGGGGGGTAATCACAGGTTGATAGCCTCTTTTAATTTGTTCTTTTTTCAGGAAGTCCTCTAAACGAGTTCGTAGAGCAGCACCTTTTGGAAGCCAAATTGGTAGTCCGGCACCTACTTTTTCAGAAAACATAAACAACTCCATTTCTTTACCTAGTTTTCTGTGATCCCGTTTTTTCGCCTCCTCCAGCATATGTAAGTACTGTGTGAGTTCTTTATTTTTTGGAAATGAGATTCCATAAATCCGAGTCATTTGATTTCGGGTATCATCGCCTTGCCAATAAGCACCTGCGACTTTCATCAATTTAACTGCTTTTATTTTTGAAGTATTAGGCATGTGAGGCCCTCGGCATAAGTCAACGAAACTTCCTTGAGTATAAAGTGTCAAAGCTTCATCTTCTTCTCTTTTTTCAATCAACTCAACTTTGTACTCATCACCTTTATCTTGGAAAAATTTTAAAGCTTCTGCTCTCGAAATATCTTGGCGAATAAATTCATTTTTTTGGCGCGCCAACTCCAGCATTTTATCTTCTATTTTCTTAAAATCATCAGAAGAAATTTTGTTATCACCTGGATCTATGTCATAGTAAAAACCATTTTCAATAGCAGGCCCAGTTCCTAATTTGATCCCTGGATAAACTGCTTCCAAGGCTTCTGCCATCAAATGAGCGGAGGAGTGCCAGAATGTTTTTTTTCCTTCTTTATCATTCCAGGTTAATAATTGCACGGTCGAATCTATCTCAATTGGACGCATGGAATCCCATACTTCACCATTTACTTTTGCGGAAAGAACATTCCGGGCCAATCCTTCACTAATAGACTGTGCAACTTGCATTGCAGTAACGGCTGAACTGTATTCACGAACGCTACCATCTGGAAGAGTAATTTTAATCATTTTATTATAATTTTAAATATTTGTATTTGTTTACGATTTTTATTCAGGAAAAGTTTTATCGAAGTGCGCAAAAATAAAGGTTTTTACTAAAATTCAAAAGAACAAAGAGAGGAGCTTGAAGAAACTTTTAAGTAAAACTATTTTTAATTTTTTTTGTATATAAAAGTATATACACTCTTTTTTTTAAAAATTAAATTTGAGATATGTCAGTTCAAGTAATTCCTAAAGAAAATCAAGGTTATGGTGCATTTAATGGTGGTGAAATCATCGAAAACAAACCCATAGGATTTCCTCAAGATGGGGGAGAGGGAAAGCCTTTTTCAAATTTATTTTATTGGGCATATGCAGAGGCCAAGGTAGAAAGTACAATTGGTCTACATCCACACCAAGGGTTTGAAATTATGTCTTTTGTTTTGAATGGTAAAATTGAACATTTTGATACTCAATTAAATGATTGGAAGCACCTAAACAAGGGAGATGCCCAAATTATAAGAGCAGGTAAAGGAATTAGTCATGCAGAAAAAATGGGTAAAGGAGCAATAATGTTTCAAATCTGGGTAGATCCAAGTTTAGAAAAAACCATGCAAAAACCTGCAAGTTATGATGATTACCGGCATGAAAATTTTCCAGTTAAAATCGAAAATGGAATCTCTATCAAAATGTATTCAGGTGATGGTGCTCCAATTGCAATGGATACACCAGGAATGAATATTTCAGAATGGGATTTTGAGAAAGGTACTTATGAAAAATCAGCAGATTTACAAAAAATATATTCGATTTATGTAATTGAAGGAGAAGTAAAGTTGAATGGTGAAAAAGCAAGTCAAGATTCTTTTGTTATTATTCAAGATGTTAATGAAGTGAAAATTGAAAATGAAGGGGGAGGAAAACTTTTTGTCATTGCGTCTGATAAAAAACTTAATTATTTAACTTATGCTGAAATGACCTAAGCGAAGATGAGGGGCTAAAAATAAAAGGAGATGAATATTAAAACTCATCTCCTTTTATTTTACATCGCAGCTAATTCTTTTACTTTTTCAAACAATTTTATCTCATCACCTGTTGAATATTTTCTTTTGTGGTAAGCGATTTCACCATTTTTATCAAAAATAAAAGTTTGAGGTAAACCATTCAAAGCTCCAGGCATCACCAGTCTAAATTCACGATTAGTATCATGAAATGTGTCCCATGGCCACTGTTCTTTTTCTACTCTTTTTATAAAATTATTATAATTTTTTTTGAAGTCAGTTGAAATAGCAATTAGGTTAAAATCAGCTTCTTTTTTCCAGTCGGGGTAAACCTTTTTTATTGCATTCAATTCCATTCGGCATGGATAACAAGTGGTTAACCAAAAAAGCACAATAGTTGGCTTTCCATTTTTCATTAAAGATTTTTCAGAATTCAAAATTTCTTTTTTAGCGTTCGTCAAAGAAATGTCGAAAGGAAAAGTATTATTAATATCTTTTTTTTGACGAGCAGTACTGGCGATCATATTAGATCGACGAGCAGGATTAGTATCTCTAAGTATATTGGCTGAGGGCGTTAAAGTAGCTTCCGCAACTTTTGGAATTGTATCAATAGATTGAGTTGAAGTTGAATTTTCTTTATCTGAGCAACCAGAAAATGTTGCAAATAATACAATTACAAAAAAGGAAAATAGATTTTTCATAGAATTTTTATTTAAAAAATACGCTTTAAAACTTATTTATTTGTGGTTTGAGCTAATCTTTCCAACCCTTTTTTGGCATTTTCATAGTTTGGGTTGAATTTTAAGATTCGTTCATAATCTGCTTTTGCAGCTTCAAAATCCCCCTTGCTTTCTAAAGCATATGCTCTATGGTAATAGGCTACTCCAAATTCTGGATTTACATTTACTGCAATGTTAAAATTAATAATGGCCTGATCAGTTGAATCTTTTTCTAAATAAATTACTCCTAAACGATCAAATGCTTCAGCATATTGAGGGTCAATTTTTATTATTTTTTTCAAAAGGGAAGAGGATTGATCTAATTGATCATTATCATGCAAATATGAGGCCTTATTGTAAAGGACATCTGCATTTTCTGGAGCGGTTAAAATAGCATTTTCAAAATATTGTTCAGCTAATGGGTTGGCATCTTCTGCAAATATTTTCCCTAGCAGAACCCATCCATCTGTATGATCAGGGTCGATTTCCACGCATTTTTGAAGAGATTTAATAGAGGCATCTTTATTTCCCATCAAAGTATGGTTTAATCCTATCATAAAAAACCCTTCAGGATTGGCAGGTTCAACCTTCATAATTCTTGCGATGGACATCATAGAGGCATCATACATTTTTAGAATTTGTTGAATTTCTGCTAATTTTAGCAAAGATGGAATTCTTTTTGGGTACAAAGCTACACACCGTTTCATAGTCTGTAAAGCCAATCGTGATTTGTAATAATCTAAATATATTTCTGAGAGTAAATGATGATAATCTGCATTTGTAGAATCAATTTTCATAGCTGTCGCCATATCAACAATAGCGTAATCATATCCCTCATTATTATAAAATGCTTCAGCTCGTGCCGCATATAATTTGGGGTTTTCAGGGTTTTGAGCTATTTGATCTGTCAAATTATCAATTGATAGAACTCCGGTTTTACCTAGCTGTTGAGTAGATGGAGTATCATAAACAGAGGTACTAGTGCTTGGTTTATCATTCCCACAAGCGCTATAAAACAATGAGATTGACAATAAAAGTATAAAATTCAAAATTTGTTTATTCATTTTGTAAAATTAACCTTTTTTATAAAAACGTTCATGATTCTGATTTATTGATTTTGGGGAAAAGTCAGGTTTTTGACGGTAAAATTGCCATACTACATCTTGGTATTTTCTTTTTGACAAACATGGGAACAATTTTTTCAAATAGAATATCTTAAAAAATGAATCAATAAATATTTTTGATTGAGTATTTCATTCGGGACTGTCTAAGTGAGCTGAGATTCCTCATGATGATAGAATTGAGCGATTGAGATTTATCATAGAAGATTATGCCATTCATTTGGAAAATTATAATAAACAAATATTATTAGTTTTGGATTTTGAAATGAAAAAACAGATCGACTTGCAAGTTCAGAGGAGGTAATGAAACTATTAAGAGATATTATTCGGTTTGTAGCAGTTTAGGAAAGAGAATCAATGATTGTCAGCATCAATTAACCTATTTAAAAAGATTTACAAAAATCTCTTGCACCAGGCGAGCTAAGTATCATAATCAGCGAGGGTGGTAGGTTTTTAACTGATGGAATAGTTACCAAGTTTAAAACTGGAAATGTGTTTTTTGTCTCTGCAGGTGTGGAAAATTGGTTTGAAAAATTCACCAAGGACTTTAAAGCTTGGATGGTTGTTTATGTAGCAATTGGAGGGGAGTAATTTGGTATTAATATATTATGAACAAGGATTTATAACCTTAGAAGTTTAATGAATTTAGGTGAAAGGTGAACTTTCTGGAATATTTCTAATATCTAAAATCCTTGTTCAATTTGAAAGCTTATTTTTTAAAGAAATTACCAAACATTTTCATACCAATGTTTGCTAAATCATCTACTACATTACCATCTCCATCTTGATCAAGGAACTTTCCAATCATTCCAAGTTCTTTTCGTTTGGAGGATTCAGTTTGAATCGTTCGACTTAATATATCGGATAAACCACTATTGTCAAGATTGCTTTCTCGCTTTTGTTTCCCCAACATACCTAGGACGATAGGAGCTAACATACTCATTAAGTTTCCAGTTTTATCAGATTGTAGACCACTCATTTTACTGATTACGTCAATTGCATTTGATTGTTTTCCACCAAGAATATGTTTCAGAATACCAGCACCATCCATAGCACTTGTATTAACCTTAGGTTTTTCTTGTAAGTTACCGGCTGCATATCCCATTAAGTCGTCAAGGATACTTCCATCGTGATCTCTATCCAATGCAGATGCTAAAGCTTTAGCACCTTCAGGAGTTGCTGCATTTTTTGCCAAAGCAGAAGTAATCATAGAAATAATACTAGAGGTTGCATCAGCAGTTTGTTTTTTGTCCGCACCACCGAGTTGATTTGCGAATTGCTCCACGAGTCCTTCAGAGAGTTGTCCTTGAAGTAAGTCAATTAAGTTTGCCATAGTAAGTTTTAAATTATTAATTCCTTTGATTGGAATAAGTGATAAAATAAGAGTCTTTAAAATTATGATTGTCTCTTTTTGAAAATAAAATATCAAGAATTATAGACCATCTATTAATTAGAAATTATCGATATGTGTTTAAGGTTGATATCAATTAACAAAGTAATACATTTTTTTAATGTTTTATGCTACACATTTATTCCAAAGTCATTTTCAGTGATAAATTATTGAATTGATTTCTTTGGAATGACTACACAATAATTAAATACGAAACTAGAGGTATAGTAATGGATGAAAAATCTACTATTCATTATCAAATGGAACCGAATTGGAAAATAAAAAATAGGTTGATATTTAATAATGATTCGAATTGGAAATAGTGGTAATTAAGAGTTTGTCTAAGTCTGCACCCGAAAATATCTTTCAATAATTCTCAAACTATTTTACATTTTTCCTACCTTCATTTTACCAAAATAAGAATGATGAGAAAAATAAATATAGCTATTATTACAGGCGGAATTGTCGCTGAGCGAGGTGTCTCTCTTAAAAGTGCCAAAACAATTTATGATAATCTCAATCGAAATAAATATACACCCTATTTAGTTGATTTTGATGGCAATAAATTTATTGAGATTTCCTCCAAGAGAAAATTGAGTAAAGTTGATTTTTCCTTTACTAAAGATGGAAATAAAGTTAAAATTGATCTTGCATTTTTGATGCTACACGGAAGTCCAGCCGAGGATGGAAAGCTCCAAGGGTATTTGGAGATTATAGGGATTCCTTATACTGGTTGTGATGTTTTTGTAAGTAGTTTGACCTTTGACAAACAATCATGTAAGACTTTTTTGAAAAGCTATAATATTCCAATGGCAGATTCCCAACTCCTACGGAAGGGAGAAAAAGTGAATGTAAGACGAATAGAGAAGATGGGGTTCCCTCAATTTGTTAAACCAAACAAAAATGGAAGTAGTTATGGAATTACCAAAGTGAATCAGAAATCGGAAATAAAGTCAGCTGTTGAAAAGGCAATGCAATTTGATGATGAGGTTATTGTCGAGGGGTTTCTGAAAGGTCGAGAGTTCTCTAATGGCGTATTTCGAAAAGGAGATAAAATTATTGTTTTACCGATCACAGAAATTATTTCTAAGAATGATTTTTTTGACTACAAAGCAAAGTATGAAAATGAAAGTCAAGAAGTGACTCCTGCTGATTTATCCAAAAAAGATACTTTGGCTTGCCAAGCACTGTCAAAAAAAATTTATCTCGCATTAAGTAGCAAAGGAATGATGAGAATGGATTATATTAGAATGGGGAAAACGTTTTACTTTTTGGAGGCCAATTCGATTCCTGGATTTTCTGAGCAAAGTCTTTTCCCACAACAAATATTAGGTGCGGGATTGTCAATTGAGGAAGTGTTAGACGCTGTTGTGGTTGAATGTATGAATGCTATAAAATGATGATTATTGAAAAAGATCAGTTGCCTACTTCAAGTTCAATCTTAAAATGGTTACTTTTGAAAAAAATAAATAAGTTTTGACTGATATTACAAGAATAACAAATTCCGATGTTTCAAATTCAAATGATATAGTGCAGGCTGCGCAGGGGCACATCCTCCGAGCATTTAATGAAAAATCTAGCAATCAGTTACTTTATCATAACTATCAACGAACAGCTCAAATTATTGAGTTAGTCGAAGTATTAGGTGCGGTTGCAACAACTGAAACTTTGGAGATGGCTAAAATAGCTGCTTGGTTTCAAGGAATTGGTTATTTGGAAGATTTTCGAAATCATGAAATTAAAAGTACTCATCAAGCGAGTAATTTTTTAAAGAATAGAAACTATCCTAAAACCAAAATTGACGCAGTTGCCAATGCAATTTTAAATGCTCGGAGAGGAGGAAGACCTATAGGGGTGGTTGACGAAATTGTTGCTGACGCTGTAACCGCCTTTGATTTCACAAATGATTTTTTTGAGAAAAATCCGTTAAAAAGGTTAGAGCAGGAAATGCTCTCTGGAGAGAACATAGGATCAGCTGAGTGGGAGCAAACCCAAATGAATCAATTACTTGAAGCAACCTTTTTTACTGCGGAGGCTAAGGTTATGTTTGAACCAATAGTTGCACAAAATATTTTGACTCAGAAACAAGTAACGGAAAAAGGAAGAGCTAAAGCTTTCCAAAATATTGATGACGATGAGGAAAATAGATTACGGAAATATCAAAATCTCGAAAAGAAAATTCCTCGGAGTGGTATCCAAACTTTTTTTCGATCAAACTTTAGAAGTCACATTCATTTGAGTATGATTGCTGACAATAAAGCAAACATTATGATTAGCGTAAATGCTATTGTGATTTCTTTATTGATTTCAGTTTTGACTTATCAGGATATTACGACCACATCCCCTCAGATTTTACTTCCAGTAGTGACATTTTTGATTACTGGAATGACTAGTTTAGTTTTTGCAGTTCTAGCAGTTCGACCAAAAGTGACACAATTAAACACAAGTGAAACAGCTAAGGAAGATTATAAAAAAAATATTGTATTTTTTGGAAATTTTGTAAACTTGGAACTAGAAGAGTATGAAGAAGCGATGGATGCAATGTTTCGAGATGGCGAATTGATGTATGGAAATATGACCCGTGATTTGTATTTTTTAGGGAAGGTGTTGGATAAAAAGTATTCCTATTTAACTCATTCTTATAATATTTTTATGGTTGGCTTTGTGGCGACTGTTTTGATTTTTTTGGTGTCTATTTTTCTAAATGCATAAAATCATAGTTCCCCTAAAGGGGAGAAGGAGGATGCGATTTTTTAGTGTTTTCTTTTGATGGGTAATTTGGTTTTTGATGAAAAAAATCTTTGAGAATCCTCGATTTATTTTTGGCGTGTACATGTTGCTAGCCTTGAGTGCAACATTGCAATCTTATTATGGGAGTCCTACCATTTTTAATGACTTAGAATATACAGCTTACAATAATTACTTGATTTTTAAACAATCTTTTTTTCATCTGATTGAAGGAAAAGATCTTTTCATTTTGTATCCTAAAGAGCATTGGGATTTGTATAAATATTCTCCGACGTTTTCATTGATGATGGCACCTTTGGCGATATTGCCAGATGTGGTTGGATTGTTTATTTGGAATTTATTGAATGCCTTAGTGTTGTTTTTTGGGATAAAAAAACTTCAATTGCCTGCTCGCTTTAAAGGAATAGAATTTTCGAAAATCTCAATGTTTATCATACTCTTTGTTGGATTGGAATTAATGACTTCGTTGCAAAATGAGCAGTCGAATGGATTACTTGCAGGGTTAATTATTTTAGCTTTTGTTTTTTTAGAAAAAGAAAAAATATGGTTGGGGACACTTTGTATCACATTGACTTTTTACATTAAAATATTTGGGATTGTTGCGTTTGCGTTGTTTTTGGTTTATCCTCAAAAAGGGAAGTTTATTTTGTCTTCAGCAGTATGGGTGATTGTTTTGGGATTGTTGCCGGCGGTTTTTGTTGGGTTTGATCAGTTGATTTTTTTATATGGAAGTTGGGGGAGAATGTTAGGCGAAGATCATGCGGCATCTTATGGATATTCGGTGATGGGATGGTTGCAAATTTGGTTTGGTTTGGAGGTTTCAAAAAATGTAATCGTATTGTTAGGCGTAGCGTTGTTTTGCCTGCCTTTAGTGAAATTTAAGCGTAATTTGAATTATGAATTTCGATGGAGGTTGTTGGTTTCGATTTTGATTTGGGTAGTGATATTTAATCATAAAGCGGAGTCGCCAACTTTTGTAATTGCGATGAGTGGGGTAGGAATTTGGTATTTTTTTAGTAAAAAAACTAAAGTGAATTTAGCGTTGGTGATTTTGGCATTTGTATTTACTTCGTTATCGCCGACGGATTTGTTTCCACGATTTTTGAGGGAGAGTTTTGTGATACCTTATGTGATGAAGGCGATGTTTTGTATTTTGATTTGGGGAAAGGTAATTTGGGAAATGTTTTTGATTCAACCACAGACGAATACAGATTTAACTGACTTCTCCAAAGTGGAGTAAGTTAGGGAGAGTTAGTAAAGTCTGTGTTCGTCTGTGGCTAGTTCTAGTTATTCTTTGATCTCCCAATCTCCATTTTTATTGATAATAACTTTAATCTTCTTAGGCTTAGTTTCTTGATCAAAACTTGGAGGCATCATCGTAATTTCAATTGTCTTGTTATCAATCCAAATTGGAGTATGAGGTTCCATGTCTTCAAAACTCTTTTCCAATAATTTTTCAAAACGTCCATTAGGAAAACCGAAAATTTGAATGCCATTAAAATTTACTCCATCTACTAAATCTGAACTGAACGATAAAATGTTTTTGGAATTTGGAGATACTTTTGGAAAACCTTTGATAATCGTTTCTTTCCCTGATTTGTCATTGATTAAAGAGTAATCCACACTATCATGATATTTATTTTTTAAAACAAAAAACCCAACTTTGGGGAGATATTTAACATAACTTCTTTCATGAGCAGCTTCTGGAACATCAATAGTATCAGTATTTAATTCGATTATTTTTCCAGTTAATAAAGTAATAGAATAACTTCCTTTTTTTGTTGAAGTATATTGAGCATCTTTTTTTAATTGTTTGGCTCTAACTTTTTCAAAACAAGTATTAAATTTTTCCCATTTCCCATTTTTCTTTAATTCAAAACAGGCATCATAAGGACTCGGATTTGCATTCACGACAGGCTCATAAAATTTCACCGCACCACCATACACCCAACCTTCTTTTCCATCCTCAGTTTTGATTTTTAGCCAAGGCTCATTGAAAAGTGTTCCACGCAAATTGATTCTTTCTTTGTAATCAGTTTTTTCAAATAAGTAGGTGAATGAAGTTCCTTCCTTCACTTCGATAACGATTTCACTTTTAGTCGTCGGTTGTTCACGAATACGTAATTTGTCGACCCAAGCATATAAAATAGTGGACGTTTTTTCCTGGGTTGTAGGATTTGTTATATTTTCGGTAGATTCGTTTTCCCAAGAATTAGATTCCGTTTTTTGGGTGCTTTCGGAGGAGTTTGTATTTTTACAAGAAAAAATAAAACCTACGAAAGTTAAAAAAACAATAAATAATATTTTTTTCATAAGTATTCGAGTTTTTTTTAACGTTCTAGGAGTCAATGATTAATTACAGTATTGGCTTATATTCGAGTTTCTACAAAATTAATAACTTAAATCCCAAAACTGATATACATTTCATATATATCTAAAAAAAGAAATTCGATATGAAGAGGACGATTTTTTTTATAGTTTCTATAACAATGCTTTCACAATTTGTTTGT
This sequence comes from Saprospiraceae bacterium, assembly GCA_029251525.1. GTDB lineage: Bacteria > Bacteroidota > Bacteroidia > Chitinophagales > Saprospiraceae > CAJQQY01. Next base: position 117,075 of record JAQXDE010000038.1, read on the forward strand.
GGTCAGAGTGAAACAGTAGATAAAGATTGGGTTGTGCTGAGGTACATCGAACGTTACCAAGATTTGGCAATGGAAGAAATGATTCGCGTTGGAGTACCAGCGAGTATAAAGTTGGGACAAGCAATTTTAGAAAGTAATGCAGGGCGAAGCGAATTGGCTCGGAAATCAAATAATCATTTTGGTATTAAATGTGGAGGTAATTGGACAGGGGAAACTCATGCTTATGAAGATGATGATTATGATGAATTCGGAAATTTAATTAAGTCTTGTTTTCGTAAATATGATAGTGCTAAACGTTCTTTTTTTGGTCACTCTGAATTTTTAAAAAAAGCTAGATATCGTTTTTTATTCATAGATTTAAATCCACGAGATTATGAATCATGGGCGCATGGATTAAAGACAGCAGGATATGCTACTAATCCAAAGTATGCATCTATTTTAATTGCCATCATTCAGCGATATGAATTATTCAAATTTGATAAAATGGCAATTGAGGGGATTGCAACAGGATTTGATAATTCCATCTTGGATGTTGCATCATCGGGAACTATCGCTCGAAATAATGATTTGCGGTTGGTGTTCGCAACTGAAAACCAAACTCCAAGTCAAATCGCAAATAAATATGATGTGAACTTGAAATGTATTTTAAAGTATAATGAAAGGTTAGGTACAGGTGGAAAACTATTAAGACAAGGCGAAAAAGTATATTTGCAAAAAAAGCGAAGAAGTTGGAGGGGAAGAGAGAAATATCATTTCGTTCAAGAAAGGGAAACAATGTACCAGTTGGCTCAGAAATACGGAATTCGCTTGAGTAAGTTGTATCAAAAAAATAGAATGACTGAAGGTACTCAACCAGCCATAGGAGCAAAAGTTAAGATTAGAGGTTGGAAAATAAAAAGTGGGAAATCACCTGAATTAAGGAAGGTTGAAGTCGATGAAAATGGTAATGAAATTATTGAGGATGTAATTACTCCAAATACAGTAGTAGAAGAGGAGTTTTTGTTTGAAGAGGATCGATTGGAGATTTATCATTTAGTTAAAAAAGGAGATACCTTATATAGGATAGCATTACGCTACAATATTACAGTGGATTACTTGAAAAAATTAAATGAGATAACCTTTGATACAATTAGTGTAAGTCAGAGATTAAGAGTGAAATAATATTATATTAAAATTTGAATTTAAATCCTTTTAGCTCAATAAGTTAGAAGGGTTTAGGTTTTAAAAAAGACAAAAGTAGAAATGAAAAAAAATGTAATACTTTTAATGGCAATGATACTCTTGGGTGGAAGCTTGATGGCGCAAAGTCGCGCGTATAGCGTAAAAGGAGGCCTAACAATAGGTACTCAGAAAGAAGGAAACTTTGAACAGGATGCATTATTTTCCTACCATGGAGCGCTTTCAATGGAATCTGTTACGGATGATAATCCATTTGGACTTTTCGTCCAACTTGGTTACCACGTAAAAGGAAGTGCTTGGCGGAATGTTCAATTTTCGAATTTTGGAAGTAATAATGTTTCTATTGTCACGCGGAAATTCAAGTATGAAAATGTAGGATTAGTATTAGGATTTAAAAATAATTTTAAAGAGTCAGATTCTTATAGATTGTATTATCTTTTTGGAGTTAGAGGAGATTACACTGTAGGGACAAATTTAGATGAATATGAAGAACAAAATACATTTTTCGGCGCTCCAATTTATCCTTTTAATGAGGCGGTAAGAAAATTTAATTACGGTGCAACTCTAGGAGGTGGACTACAATTTCCATTTACAGAGTTCGTGAGTGGAATAGTAGAGGTAACCATTAGTCCTGACTTTTCAGATCAATATCGGCAAGGTGCATTTAATGGGACAATATATCAAAATGGAGTTCCTGTAGCACGAAGTTTTGCTGAGCGAAAAATTAGAAATTTAGTTTTTGAAGTATCTCTTGGATTTAGATTTTTGCATAAGATAGAATATGTTGACTAGTAAATATAAGTATTAGTAGTTATCGGATTCTTTTGATTTCCAAAGGCTTAATTTATTCAAAATGTATTCATTTTTTTATGCTAAAAAAAATCCCATCCTACCCATTTACATTTTCCCAATCAAAACCATATCTTTGTCCCTTTATTTTTTATAAAAAAAGAAATCATGTCAGCAGAGATTTTTGCAGTAGTCAATCAATTTAAATTAGAAATAGAAAATGCCTCACCCTCCACTAAGGATGAAGTAGAACAGTTTCGTATTCGATTTGTGGGATCTAAGAATGTTTTGAAACCTCTTTTTGGAGAAATTCGAAATGTAGAAAACGAGCGAAAAAAAGAATATGGTCAATTGGTCAATGCAGTTAAAGGTGCAGCTGAAGCAAAATTTCAGCTATTAAAAGATGCAGTGGAATCTGCAGTAGAAGAAGCAAGTAGCCAAGATATGGACTTAAGTGCGCCGCCTGAACCAATGAGTTTGGGAGCACATCATCCTGTCTCAATTACAATGAATCAAATTATTGATGTATTTGCTAGAATCGGATTTGTGGTCGCTGAAGATCGGGAGATTGAAGATGATTGGCATAATTTCACAGCGATGAATACGCCTGAAGACCATCCTGCACGAGATATGCAAGATACCTTTTACTTGAAAAATAGTATTCAAATGTTGTTGCGAACGCACACTTCTTCGGTACAATCGAGAGTGATGACTCGCCAAACCCCCCCCATTCGGATTATTGCACCAGGACGAGTGTATCGAAATGAAACTATTTCAGCACGGTCTCATTGTCAGTTTCATCAAGTAGAAGGTTTATATGTGGACGAAAATGTTTCCTTCGCGGATATGAAGCAAACATTATTATATTTTGCTCAAGAAGTTTATGGTGCAGATACAAAGATTCGATTACGTCCAAGTTATTTCCCATTTACTGAGCCAAGTGCGGAAATGGACGTTTGGTTGGGAGTTGAAACTGAAAAAGCAAGAAAATTAACTAAAGGAACAGGTTGGTTAGAAGTACTTGGTTGTGGAATGGTAGATCCAAATGTCTTGGATAATTGTGGAATTGATTCGAAAAAATATACAGGATTTGCTTTTGGAATTGGAATCGAAAGGTCTGCAATGCAAAAATATGATATTGGGGACATTCGCTTGCTTTTCGAAAATGATGTCCGATTTTTAAAACAGTTTACCTCAGCTATCTAATAATAAATTTTGAACAAATGAATTTTGAATATGTCCTACGCGAACTATTCAAAATTCATCATTTTTTTATTCAAAGCTCAAAATTTCTCTCCATGAGTTATTCCTCTCTTGTCTCCATCCAACAAAGTATTTCTGATGGTGAGATCAATTGTCAAAAATTGGTAGATTATTATTTGTCTAATATTGAGAATTCGAAAGATCTCAATATTTATGTAGAGGTCTTTGAAAATGAAGCTCGCGAAAAAGCTCTTCTATTAGATAAAAAGTATACAGAAAATCCAGATTCAGTTGGGCAACTTTTTGGGCTAGTTATTTCGATTAAAGATGTATTATGTTACAAAGATCATGGAGTTACAGCAGGATCGAAAATTTTAAAAGGATTCGAATCTTTGTTTTCAGCCACAGCAATTCAAAGGATCTTGGATGAGGATGCAATTATAATTGGAAGAGTCAATTGTGATGAATTTGCAATGGGATCCGCAAATGAAAATTCAGCTTATGGGCCTGTTCGAAATGCAGTTGACACCTCGAAAGTCCCAGGGGGCTCATCGGGAGGATCAGCAGTTGCTGTTCAGGCTGAAACTTGTTTGGTTTCTTTAGGAACTGACACTGGAGGATCTGTTCGACAACCAGCAGCATTTTGTGGAGTTATTGGAATGAAACCAACTTATGGACGAATTTCGAGATTTGGATTATTAGCTTACGCTTCTTCTTTTGATCAAGTTGGTGTTTTAGCACATTCGGTAGAAGATGTAAGTATATTGTTAAATGTTATGTCTGGTTATGATGAAAATGATAGTACTTCGAGCAGTCGTCCTGTGGATGATTATACCAAAGATTTAAAAGTTGAGGGAAAAAAGAAAATCGCCTACTTTCAAAATGCTCTACAACATGAAAGTATCGACAAAGAGATTCGCGAACAAACTTTTAATCTCATCGAAAAATTAAAAGCAGAAGGTCATGAAGTCGAACCAGTTGATTTTGAATATTTAGATTATATAATTCCTGCCTATTATGTTCTGACCACAGCAGAAGCTTCGTCGAATCTTTCTCGTTTTGACGGTGTTAGATTTGGACATCGAAGTGATAAAGCGGAAGATTTAATTGGAATTTATAAAAAATCTCGAACGGAAGGATTTGGAACAGAAGTAAAGCGTCGAATTATGTTAGGAGCGTTTGTTTTAAGCTCGGGTTATTACGATGCATATTATACAAAAGCCCAGAAAATTCGTCGACTAATCTCAGAAAAGACCTTTCAGATTTTCGAAGATTATGACTTCATCTTAATGCCAGCTTCACCTACTCCACCCTGGAATATAGGTGATAAAATGGATGATCCAGTCGAAGCATATTTAGCTGATATTTTTACAGTTCAGGCGAATATGGTTGGTATTCCAGCTATTTCATTACCCTTCGGAAAGCATAAAAATGGTCTTCCAATGGGGATTCAACTCTTAGCAAACAAATTTGAAGAAAGAAATATGTTAGCCTTTTCTAAGAACCTTATGGAGCTATTTTTCTAAAAAAACATTACAAATGGTTTATTGTTTTATGTGTAACGAATTCTTTATCAATTGGTAGAGGTGTTTGCTCCGTATATTGTCTTTTTATTTATTTGAATATTTACTATGTCATTAAATTGTATTTTATGACGTAGTAAATGTTAAATAAAGTCACTAAGGCTTGTATCAGGTTTAAAAACCCCATAATTTTGCGAAGCAAATGAACAGCATCTGGTTCATCCCCCTTTGTTTCTTCCCAAATACAATTAACTGAAAAAAGACTTTATAAAATAGGAAAGCTGGCAGAATCTAATTTTCAGAGGCCTATTGAATATTTGAAAACATTTATAAAAAAGAAAAATAACTTTTCAAATGTTATAACAAAACTCAACGTCCATGAACTTACTAAAAGGTGCTATGCCTTTTTTATTGATATTGATTTCATTGTCAATAAATGCGAATAGCGTCAAAACAAACATATCTTTTCCAACTACTTCATTTCATCAAATTAGCAAAACCAAAGTTTCTAAAAAAGCTTTTGTCGAACTACTTGAAAAAAGATCTTTTTTGATGGAAATAGAGTACGACAAAAATGTCAAGAAATTTGTCAAAAAATACATTGCTAAAGATCGGATAGGTACCGAATTATTACTCGGAAGACAAACGACCTTTTTACCAATTTTTGAGAAATATATTAATAAATTTCAGTTGCCTAGAGAATTGAAAAATCTACCAATAATTGAGTCTGCTTTAAATCCAAATGCAGAATCTCAAGTTGGAGCTAAAGGTTTGTGGCAGTTTATGCCAAGTACAGGTCGAATGTATGATTTGACGATTAATGATTACGTTGATGAAAGATGTGATCCGGTAAAGTCTACGATTGCAGGCTTATCTTATCTCAAAGATTTATACTCTAAATATGGTGATTGGAAATTAGCGATTGCATCTTATAATTGTGGACCAGGAAGAGTAGATAGAGCAATTAGAAAAGCGGGTAAATCTAGTTTTAACGATATAAAAAAATATTTGCCAAAAGAAACTCAAGAATATATTGCAAAATTTATTGCAACATCATACGTTATGGATAACTATTTCTTTCATGATCTTCGACCAATTTATCCAATATATACTTTACAATTTGTAAAAGTCGTAAAATTATACAAAAGAACTTCGTTAAAAAAAATTGCGAAACAAACAGGGATGAATATTGATATTATCCAAAAATTAAATCCTTCCTACCGAAAAGGAATAATTCCGCCAAGTGCAGAAGGTAATTTCATAATTATTCCTATATTTGGAGAAGATCTTTCGATAGGGTAATGAATTGGTGGTATTTTATTTTGGGAAGTTCTTTTTTCTAAAAATGAAACATTCAAAATAAGTTATCTTATTCTTTCCCCAACCTCATATCTGTCTGTCAATTTATCTAATCCTTAATATTTAAAAAAATACAATTTAGACAAACATTTGCTTGTTTAGGTTACGTTTATTATTTGCAAATTATAAGGTTACTCAGCGTAAATTATGAGATCATGTATGCTTTTAAAAATTTAATAAATTAACAGAATTAAAGATATAGAACTTATTTCCTAAGCTTTAAATTTTTTGTCAGAAATGAACATAAATAGGCTATTTGCACTCTTTTTTTTGGCCATGAGTTTTGTTACTCAAACCTTAAGTCAAAGCTCCACTCCATCTAATTCTCCTTATCCAGTTTTTAGTGATGCAGAGTTAGAAGTCAGAATCAAAAATCTTTCTTCACTTGCTGTCACTCCTCAGTTGGATAATATTGTAAAAAGTTACATTCAGACTTATTCTATTCGAAAAAGAGACAGAACGGAGAAAATGTTAGGAAAAATAGTAATGTATTTTCCTATTTTTGAAAAGTATCTTTTGGAACAAAAGATGCCCTCTGATATCAAATATCTTTCAGTGGTAGAATCTGCTTTAAATCCAAAAGCAACTTCCAGAGTTGGTGCTGCAGGTCTATGGCAGTTTATGCCTGCAACAGGAAAGGAATATGGACTTTCTCAAAATAGTAAAGTGGATGAAAGAAGAGATCCTCACAAGTCAACAAAAGCAGCCATTAAATACCTGAAAAGATTATACAATAAATATCAAGATTGGGAACTCGCATTGGCAGCTTATAATAGTGGACCAGGTCGAGTTAATCGAGCGATTCGAAGAGGTCAAAGTAAAAATTTCTGGAAAATTAAAAAGTATTTACCTAAAGAAACTAGAAATTATGTACCAGCATTTGTTGCTGCAAACTATATCGTAAATAATTACCACCTTCATTTTTTGAAACCTCAGTTTCCTGAAATGGATGTCCAAATGACAGATTTCATAAAAGTGTATAATTCAATTTCATTTCGGGAGATTTCAGAAATAACAGGAACGCCAATGTATCTGATTGAACAACTTAATCCAAGTTTTAAACAAGGCATTATACCTACTTCAAGAAATGGATACTTTTTGACTTTACCTAAACGAAATATGCCGTTGTTTTTATCAGCTTTTCCATATCCTGATAGTAATCTTACAATCGCCCAAAGTCTTGGAAATCGGATTGAGTTTTTCAAGTCAGTTTATTATGTTCGGTCAGGTGATCATATTGACAAATTAGCGAAGTTATTTAATTGTAATAGACAGCATATCATGGCTTGGAATAACCTGTCTCAACCTTATTTGGCCAAAGGACAAGAGTTAATAATTTTCCAAATCAGTAATAACTTGAATGTAGAGGTAGAAGAACTACCTGTTCGTTACCATGAAATTGAAAATCCTAAATTGAAAGAGAAAACTATTTTGTCTAATAGTACGAAAAGAAAAAGTGTAGATAAAAGTGTGAATATTGAAATGAGGGTTGGAGGAGAAATAAATTCAGATCAAAGGAAATATTACATAAGAGGAGAGGATTATATTTTTCATACGATTCGCCGAAATGAGTCAATTTTGGACATTGTCGAAAATTTTCCAGGTATATCAATACAAGATATTTTGAGGTTAAATGAAGTAAAAGAGAATGATTTTCCGTCGGTAGGAACTCGATTGAAAATTAAGAGAAGGTAGAATAGTTTGTATTCAATTCAATAAAAAAAGGGGTCCTAGGAATTTTAATTTCTGAGATCTCTTTTTTTATAAGTAAAATTAGCTATCCGATACTATACATATAATTTAAATTTTATATATTGATGAAGGTTTGAGATGATAGAAACTGACTAATAAATAGATAAGTGGTTCCTTTTAAAGTTTTTATTTACGTATTTATGATGGTTTTGATAACGCATTCAGATCCAAATTAAGTGTTTCTCATGGTGAAATTCAAGATATGGTCTAAAAATTGTAGCAATACATTATAATATTTATTAATCTAAAGAGAGTAGACTTATTTTAACTAAATTACTTTCTCTTGGCATTTTGAAATATTTAAAACCTTGGCACACCAAAATGCAAATTTATTTGATTGAAAAATTTTGTAAATTTTGAAGAGACTAGTCTATTTTTTTTAAAACCTTAATCTAGATGAAACCTATATGTTTATCATTGTCGGTTCTTCTTTTTACACTAATTAATTTAAGTTTTATTGCTCCTGAAGAATCCATTGATTCTGAAAATACGGAAAATAATTCTTTTAACTTATCAGATTTTGAAGTTCGAGAACGTCTTGACAAATTAGACGGCATGATGGATTTGAAATATAATTCACTTGTAGAGAAAAATATAAGACTTTATTTAGGTCGTAGAAAAAGAACACTTGCCAATATTATTGGAAAATCAGAGACTTATTTTCCATTATTTGAGCACTATCTTGAAGTCAATCAATTACCTGACGAATTAAAGTATCTTTCCATTGTTGAGTCAGCTTTAAACCCAAGAGCAAAATCACCAGTCGGCGCCTCAGGGTTGTGGCAATTTATGAGGAGAACAGGTCTGGAATACGGATTAAAGATTGATTCTTATATTGATGAGAGGAATGATCCAATTAGGTCAACTGAAGCATCTTTTAATCTTCTTAGAGATTTGTATAAACGTTATGATGATTGGAATTTGGCATTAGCTGCATACAATTGTGGTCCAGGTAATGTTAATAAAGCTATTCGTCGATCTGGCTCAACTGACTTCTGGAAAATTAGTCAATACTTACCTTCTGAAACTAGAAATTATGTTCCAGCATTTATTGCTACAGTTTATGTGATGAATTATTATCAAGCACATGGAGTTCAAAGTAAACCCACAGCTTACAAATTTCAAGATGTAAAAACTGTGACGCTTTATGAAACAAGTTCCTTTTTCAAAATTTCAAAAATAGCAGAGATTGAAATTGAAACGGTTAAACAATTAAATCCTGCATATAAAAGAAATTTTATTCCTAAATCCAAAAGAGGCAATTACTTAACTCTTCCATCTAATGCGATGAGAACCTTTAAAAATAAATTGAGACAGGAAAAACTTAATAATTTCTATAAAAGTAAAAATCATGATTATTATGATTTTATGAATATTCCTCCGGATATGATATGCTCTACCTATGCAGTACAAAAAGGAGAGAGTTTGGAGTACATTGCTAAATTGCTTCGTTGTTCTTCGGATGATATAATGCAATGGAATAAATTGCCTTTTGCTTCTGTTTTCAACGGTCAAGAATTGATCGTTTATTTTCCCAAAGTAAAAACGGAAAACCAAAATTTAAAGACTGAGGTCAGTTTAAAATTTGAAAAAGAGGGTGAAAGAATTGAAAAAAAAGCGTCCAATTTTCTGTATCATTTTATTAAAAAGGGTGAAAATTTAGGACAAATTAGCACTTATTATCCTGATGTAACTTTATCTGAAATCATCAAATTAAATAATCTTTCCGGATCTGTAAAGTTAATATCTGGAGATAAAATAAAAATTAAAAGTCTTTAACGATGTTTTTTTTGAAAGGAAAGGTCAGGATTTTTATCCCTGACCTTTTTTATATTTAAAACCTACCTCATGAAAATCTAATTTACTTGAATTATTCTTGGAGGTAATTCTTTAGCCTCTTCTTTTTTAGGTATAATAATCTCTAAAATGCCACATTCATATTTGGCAACTATTGCTTCCCGCTCAACACCTTTGGGCAGTTGGAATTTTTTTGAAAAACTAGTGTAGTTAAATTCCTTACGGATAAACTTATCTCCATTTAATTCATTTGACTTTTCTTTTTTAGTAGAAATTGTTAGAGATTTTTTATCAACATTGATGTCAAAGTTTTCTTTTTGTAAACCAGGTGCGGCAAGCTCTATTTTGAAATCATCCTGAGATACAGAAACATTAGCAGACGGTACATTTGATGCAGTATCAGATCCAATGAAATTAACTAATTGGTTATTTAAAAAATCGTCAAAAATTGAATTGACGCTTGAGCTAAAATTTATTATATTTCCCATTATATTTTATTTATTTTTTTAAATCTTTAAATCCGTGCCATCCCAAAACTTCAGAATGACACGGTCTAAACAAAACGAAAAACCAACTTTATATTTTTGATTACCCTATTGCAATTTTTCTAGTAGGTAATTCTTTTGCTTCTTCTTTTTTTGATAATTTTAAATACAAAATACCATCTTCCAATTTTGCTTCGATTTTAGAAGGGTCAATTGATTTAGGTAAATGGAATGTTCTTTTGAAATTACGATAGTCAAATTCTTTTCGAGTATATTTAACGTCTTCAGTTATTTCATTTTCAACTTTAGTAACAATGGATAAAACATCTTTTTTAACAATGATATCAAAGTCAGATTTTTTTAAACCAGGTGCTGCAATTTCTAATTTGAAATCTTCTTTTCCTTCTAATATATTGACCTCAGGTCTTGTTTTAACTAATTTTTTTCCTGTTTCCTCAGTTGAATATGTCATAACATCATTAAATAGATTGAAAAATGGATTAACAGAGTGAGTTTGTCGTCGTTTTGGGTTTACATTTACTAGTGTCATAATTTGATCTTTTTTTATTTTATAAAAATGTTTTTAACTGATGATTACATTTTTTATTTATCAACTCATGTTCCATTACTAATTTTCACGCCTTTTTTGCAGAGAACTCAAAATAAGGTGACACAAAGTCACATATGTGTAAATAACAATGACAAAATGGCTTAAAAGCGTAACTATAGAAGGTTATCCACATTATGATGTTTAAACTAACAGCATTATGTGGATAACTCTGATGGTGATATTTACCATCAAATACCTCGTAAAATTTTAGTTCAAAACTCCTCTAAAAAAGAAATACCCGTTTCAGTCATATTTTTCCATACAACTACTTGATATTGTGAGAAATACACATTTAAAATTTATGACAAAATGTAAAATTGAATTACTTTTGCCCTTCGAACGAAAAACCTCTTCGGAGGAGGGTATGGTGTTTGATCATTCCCTTTTTAATTTTTTATAAAACCAGTAAATAAATCAAAGAGATTATGGGTAGTAACATTATTTATGCAATTCCAGCTTTAGGAGGTTTGGCATTGCTTTACACATTGTGGAAATCTTCTTGGGTATCAAAGCAAGAAGTTGGTACCGATAAAATGGCTAGAATTGCCACGAATATTCAAGATGGTGCCATGGCATTCTTAAAGGCCGAGTATAGAGTTTTAGCAATTTTTGTTGTCGTTGTTGCAGCAATCTTGGCATTTACTGCTAATGCAGAGAATTCTTCTTGGATGGTAGCCGTTTCATTTATTCTTGGGGCGATTTGTTCTGCATTGGCAGGATTCATCGGAATGAAAGTAGCGACAAAAGCGAATGTAAGAACAACTAATGCCGCTCGAACGAGTTTAGGAAAAGCTTTAGAAGTAGCTTTTGCTGGAGGAGCTGTAATGGGGATGGGCGTTGTTGGATTAGGAGTTCTTGGATTAAGTATCTTATTCATTTTATATAGTGCTCAATTTGGTACAGCAGATCAAGCAAGTGTGACAAGGGTAATTACAGTGTTAACTGGATTCTCTTTTGGAGCTTCTTCTATTGCATTGTTTGCACGTGTAGGAGGAGGTATCTATACTAAGGCTGCCGATGTAGGTGCAGATTTGGTAGGAAAAGTAGAAGCAGGTATACCTGAAGATCATCCATTAAACCCAGCAACTATTGCGGATAACGTTGGTGATAATGTAGGTGATGTAGCAGGAATGGGAGCTGACCTTTTTGAATCATATGTTGGTTCTATCATTGGAACAATGGTATTAGGTGCAGCATTTATTGGAATGCAAGGGTTTGAAAGTGCAAATGAATACGGCGGGATGAATGCGGTTTTATTGCCATTAATTTTAGCAGGTGTTGGAATTGTAACGTCTATTATTGGGACATTCTTCGTAAAAGTTAAAGAAGGTGGTGATCCTCAAAAAGCATTGAACATGGGAGAATTTGTTTCTGCAGGTTTGATGTTAGCAGCAACATGGTTTATTGTACAAATGATGCTTCCTGCAACTTGGTCATTCAACGGAGTTGAGTATGCTTCTTCTGGAGTATTTTATGCTGTAATTTGTGGATTAGTTTCAGGATTGTTAATCGGAATGATTACAGAATATTACACAGGTACAGGGACTAAGCCGGTAAAGTCTATTGTAGATCAATCTGTAACTGGAGCAGCAACAAATATTATTGCTGGTTTAGGAGTAGGGATGCAATCAACTGCTATTCCGATTCTTATTTTAGCAGCTGCTATTATTGGAGCACATCACTTTGCAGGACTTTACGGTATTGCAATTGCAGCAGTTGGAATGCTTTCAAATACAGGAATTCAGCTGGCTGTAGATGCATACGGACCAGTTTCTGATAACGCAGGTGGTATAGCTGAGATGGCTGAATTGCCAAAAGAAGTTCGTCAAAGAACAGATAAATTAGATGCAGTAGGAAATACAACCGCAGCAATCGGAAAAGGGTTTGCAATTGGTTCTGCTGCATTAACAGCATTAGCTTTGTTTGCAGCCTTTATGACAACTGCAGGAATTACAGAAATTAATATTGCAAATCCACAAGTTATGGCTGGATTGTTTGTAGGTGGTATGTTACCATTTTTATTCTCCTCTTTATCAATGAATGCAGTAGGGCGTGCAGCAATGGATATGATTACAGAAGTGAGAAGGCAATTCAAAGATATTCCTGAATTGAAAGCTGCGTTAGCTGCAATGAAAAAAAATGAGGGAAAAGAAATGTCAGAATGGAATACTGAAGATCGAGCAATTTTTGATGCAGCAGATGGAAAGGCAGATTACGAAAAATGTGTTGAAATTTCAACTCAAGCTTCAATCCGTGAAATGGTATTACCTGGTTTATTGGCCGTTCTTACTCCAGTAGTTGTAGGATTTGCCGGTGGAGCAGAAATGTTAGGAGGGGTATTAGCAGGTGTAACGGTTTGTGGAGTTTTGATGGCAATTTTTCAATCAAATGCCGGTGGTGCTTGGGATAACGCTAAAAAAATGTTTGAAGAAGGAGTTGAAATCAAAGGTGTAATGCACTATAAAGGTTCAGATGCTCACAAGGCAACTGTAGTAGGTGATACTGTTGGAGATCCATTCAAAGATACTTCTGGTCCATCATTGAACATCTTGTTGAAATTGATGTCAGTAGTTGCTTTGGTAATTGCACCATTCATCTAAGTTTTTACTTATTAAAGAATTAATTATTCTTTAAATAATGTAAAAATATGTGGCAACGCCCTATTTGATTCGTCAAATAGGGCGTTGTTCTTTTGTGAAAAAACAACAATTTCCCAATTAGCCTGTTTTAATGATAAATAAGAAAGTTAACTTAAGCAGAATTCTTATCACGTTAACTTCGTTATAATTTCGTTAAAACAGCCGTTTGGCAAGGTTATCGCCATATTTTATAAGGAATTTAACCTATATTTAATGGCTAAAAGCAATTTCCAAGTTAGTATTGTCTTTTAGTTAAATTTCGAAATAAGTAAATATTTAAAACTTCACAATATGAAATTCAGAGGTCCCATTTTCTTTTCAATAATTCTTGTCGCATTAGTTTTTGGAGCGTTTTATATTCCTGCTAATAATGCTGAAAAAGAAGCTATTCTGATTAAATCTATTATAGCTAATCTTGATAGATTTCATTTTCAACCACAAAAAGTAGACAACGATTTTTCTGAAAAAGTTTATAACCTATATTTGACTAGAATCGATGGAAACCGGAGGTGGTTAACACAACAAGATATTGATCGACTAGGGGAATTTGAAATGAAATTGGACGATGAAGCAGATGCAGGAACTTATGAATTCTTCGATATGTCTTTGACTCTTCTTGAAAATGGATTAAATAAAACAGAGATTTACTTTAAAGAAATTCTTTCAGAACCATTCGATTTTTCGATTGATGAAAGTATCGATTTGTCTGACGAGAATAAGCCATTTGCAAAAAACGATGCAGAATTAAAAGAGAATTGGAGAAAGTATTTGAAGAGAGAAACGCTAACTCGATTGGTAGATGACCTTGATTTACAAAAAGAGGGGAAAGACGAAGATTTAAAGGGGAAATCCTTTGCTGATTTAGAGCAAAAGGCTAGAGAAGATGTTTTGGATGTATTTGATAAATGGTATACCCGAATGAGAAAGTTAAAACGAGTAGATCGATTAAGTAACTATTTGAATGCAGTTGCTAATGTTTATGATCCTCATACAGGTTACTTCAAGCCTAGAGATAAAGAAAATTTTGATATTAGAATGTCTAAAACTTTAGAGGGAATTGGGGCGCAACTTCGTGCCGAAGAGGAATATACTAGAGTGGTCAGCATTATTGTAGGAGGTCCAGCTTGGAAAGGAAAACAATTGGAAGCTGATGATATGATAATGGCCGTGGCTCAAGGTGATGATGAGGCAATAGATGTTAACGGAATGGTTATCGACGATGTAGTAGATATGATTAGAGGAAAAAAAGGAACAGAAGTCCGTCTGACTGTGAAAAAGAAGGATGGTGATAAAGAAATAATTGCTATTGAAAGAGATGTCGTGATCATGGAAGAAGGTTATGCTAAATCAACTCTTCTTTCAACTCCTGAAAGTAAAGAAAAGATGGGATACATTAATTTACCAAGTTTTTATGCTGACTTTGGAAGAAATGGAGGACATAGCTGTGCAGAGGATGTAGCTAAGGAATTAAAAAAATTAAAGAAACATAATGTTGAAGGAATAATTCTGGACTTAAGGAACAACGGTGGAGGGTCATTGGAGGAGGTAGTCGATATGGCTGGTTTATTTATTGAGAAAGGTCCAATTGTTCAGGTTAAATCTAGAGTCGGTAGTTCAGGGGTTCATGAGGATGAAGACGGGAAAGTGCTTTATGATGGACCTATTGTGGTCATGGTAAATGAGTATAGTGCTTCTGCCTCAGAAATCTTAGCAGCAGCTTTACAAGATTATGGACGTGCTGTTATTGTAGGAAGTACTTCTACTTTTGGAAAAGGAACAGTCCAGAGATTCCTAGATTTGGATAGAGCGGTTATGGGTTACTCAGATGTAAAGCCATTAGGTTCTATTAAATTGACTATCCAAAAATACTATAGAGTAAACGGTGGATCAGTTCAATTAAATGGTGTGAAATCTGATATTGTTTTCCCTGATTTATATTCCTATTTTGATTCAGGTGAAAAAGATTATGATCATGCTTTAGATTATACTGAAATAGCTCCCGTTCAATATGAACAGAATGTATATTCAGTAAATAATAAATTAGATGAGCTTCAAAAAGCAAGCATGAAACGACTTAAAGCTAATCCTTCTTTCCAGGAAATTGAGACCCATGCTAAATGGTTGAAAACCCAGAGAGATATTGATATTTATCCGTTGAATATAGATAAATATACCCAAATGGAACAATACCAAAAAGTAGTGAATGATGGTTTCAAAGATGTTTTAGATAAAAAGGTTAAAGGAATGCTTGTTAAAAACCTTCCTGAGGATATGGATGCATTAACAAAAGATGAAGGGGTAGAGGCCCGAAATAAAGATTGGATAGAGGGGCTAGAAAAAGATATATACCTAAATGAAGTGTTATCAATCCTTCGAGACATGAAATAATATATTTAGAATAATTCTAAAAATTATTTTTAATAAAAAGAGGCCGAAGCAATTAATTTTGTTTCAGCCTCTTCCTTTTAAATGATCATCAGTCAAAAGTAAAAAAATCACTAAGAGGTTTTTAAATTTAGTACTTTTGCAAAAGAAAAGATATCAATACATTAAAGTCTAATACCTCTTAGTATTTCAAAATAAATTCAATACTTCAATTATATGAATTACCTGTCTCTTGAAAATGTTTCAAAATCTTTTGGTGATAAAGTCTTATTTGATAAGCTCAGTTTTCAAATGAGTAAAGGCGAAAAAATTGCACTCGTCGCTAAAAATGGAGCAGGGAAAACTACACTTCTTAAAGTTATAGCGGGAACAGAAAAAGCAGAGGGTGAGAACGCTAAAGTCCAATATCGTAGAGATATTCGAATTGGGTATTTATTGCAAGATCCAATATTCAGAGATGGACATACTATCATGGAAGCTATTTTTGAATCTGAGAATCCAAAAATTCGAGCTACTCGACAATATGAAAACGCAATTCTTAACCTTGAGGATGAAGTTGGAATGGCTAAAGCGATGCAGCAAATGGATGATTTGGAGGCATGGGATTTTAAAGCGCGTATCGAAGAGATTTTGGGGAAGTTAAAAATTATAGATCTAGAACAACGGGTGGCACATCTTTCTGGTGGACAAAAAAAGCGCCTTGCACTTGCTCAGATTTTGATTGATGAACCTGAATTTTTAATCCTTGATGAGCCAACCAATCACTTGGACTTGGATATGATTGAATGGCTCGAGGAATATTTGCAATCACCGAATTTGACACTTTTTATGGTGACACACGATCGTTATTTTCTCGAAAGGGTTTGTAATAATATTATCGAATTAGATACGGGGGTGATATATAAATACAAAGGAAATTATTCTGATTTCTTAGTTGCGAAGGAAGCTAGAGAGGAAAACCAAGCGGTTGTTTTGGACAAGACAAAAAAGTTAATGGGGAAAGAATTGGAATGGATGCGTCGTCAACCTAAAGCACGAGGAACTAAAGCCAAATCTCGAATTGATTCATTTTATAAAATAGAAGAGAAAGCTTCTCAGAAAATTTCGAAAGATAAAATTCATATTGATGTAAAAGGAAGTCGATTAGGAAGTAAGATTTTGGAAGCTAATTATATTTCTAAAAGTTATGGCGATTTAATTTTGGTAAAAGACTTTGCTTACAAATTTAAAAAAGGGGAGAAAGTAGGAATCGTTGGGCCAAATGGAGCAGGTAAATCTACTTTATTAAAAATGTTGACCCAAGAGATTCGACCTGATAGCGGTAAGGTTGTAGTTGGTGGAACTGTCGTTTTTGGTCACTACACACAGGATGGGATTCAATTAGAAAGTGATAAGCGAGTCATCGATGTCGTGCGAGATATAGCAGAATATATTCCATTAGAGAAAGGAAATAAATTGACAGCAGAATCCTTACTTGAACGTTTTCTTTTTAGTCGAAAACAACAACAAGTTTATGTTTCTAAATTGAGTGGGGGAGAAAAGCGTCGATTACATTTGTTGACTATTTTGATGGAAAACCCTAATTTTTTAATTCTCGATGAGCCAACAAATGATTTGGATATCATCACTTTAAATATTTTGGAAGATTTTCTCATGGACTTTCCAGGTTGTGTTTTAGTAGTGACACACGATCGTTTTTTTATGGATAAAATCGTTGACCATCTTTTTATTTTTGAAGGTGATGGAAAAATTAGGGATTATAATGGACAGTATTCTGACTATCGTGTTTTGCATAAAGAAGAGCTCGAAGAAGCTCGTCAAGCTGAAAGAGACCGACAAAAGAGGATTATAAAACCGACAAATGAAAAGCCAAAGGATGAAAAACCAAAACTCAGTTATGAAGAACGAAAAGAATTTAATCGTTTGGAAAAACAGATTTCAGTTTTAGAGGAGAAAAAAGAAAAAATTACAGAGCAGTTTAATAATCCAAACTTGACTCCTGAGGAGATTCAAAAACTTTCAATTCAGCTTGGAGAGTTGAAAAATGGCATTGAAGAAAAAGAAATGAGATGGATGGAATTAGCAGAGTTAGCGTAAATTGAATGATTCATCAATAAAGAAAGCGGATTTTTTAGAAAAAATCCGCTTTCTTTATTGATGAAGATTTAAGTTATTTTCCAGCCAAAGCTTTGATTTTATCTTCCAATTCATACTCGTCTCCAGAAACATAACCTGTGTGAGTATAAACGATATTTCCCTCTTGATTCAGCAAAAATGTTTGAGGAACGGATTGGAAATTTAATGCTCTTTGTAAATCTTGATTTACATCAGAAAGTATCAGGTAGTCCCATTGTTTTGTTTCAACCATGCCCGGTACTTTAGCCATAGCTCTTGCATTATCAATTGTTACAGCCACTACTTCCGCATTGTAATTCTCCTGCCAATCAGGGTAGATTTCTGCAATCGCATCTAACTCTCTTTTGCAAGGAGAACACCAAGTTGCCCAAAAACTGATTACAGTGATTTTCCCATTTTTTGCAAAATCTTGAATATTAATAGTTTTTCCTTTGAGATCCTTCACATTTACATTAGGTAAATTCTTTTGAGCAAAAACGGAACTTGAAAAACAAAACGCAAAAACAACTAATAGAATGTTGATTAACTTCATTGTATTTTATTTAATTTTGGATATTAAATTTTAGGGGTTGAGACGAATAGTAAATTTATAATAAATAAATCGTTAGTGCTAATATTGATTTAGGTTTAACTAAGATTTAACGGCTAAAAGGCATATTTAATTACTGCCTTTTTGTAAAATATCAATATATGAAGGTAATTTTGTACAAATTTTAAAAAACTATTAAAATGTAGTTTTTTTCAAATAGAAATAAATAATAAACTCAGATGCTATTTAAAAAACAAAACGGTGTACTTTTTATTCTCCTTATATTTATCTATTCGTTAGGTTTTTCACAAAGTAACAATCAAGGTTCTTTTTCAGGAAGCCTTGAGTCCAATGGTAATTTTTTTCAAGAAGACTCGTTGATAGAAGCTTTTAATACCCCTCAATATGATCATCAGCTGTTTGGGTCGGAAGTTTGGCTAGATTTAAAATATAGTAACTACGGATTTGACATAGGTATGCGATTAGATTTTTTCAATAATTCTAATTTACGCCAACCTAATGAGAGCTACACTGACCAAGGTTTAGGCAGATGGTACGTTAATAAAAAAGTGAATAAATTAGGAATTACTGCTGGCTATATTTACGATCAAATTGGGAGTGGAATTATTTTTAGAGCTTATGAGCAACGACCACTTTTAATTGATAACGCCTTGGTTGGGTTAAAATTGACTTATGATTTAACGCCAGAATGGAAGGTAAAGGTATTGACAGGTCGACAGAAAAATTTGTTTGATTTGTATGAATCGGTAATTAAAGGTGCAAGTATTGATGGGTATGTGAAAATAGATTCAAGCAGCGTTAGTTTTGCTCCAGGTTTTGGAGTGATGAGTCGAACAATTGATGATGAAACAATTGGAAGATTATTGACCAATCTTAGCTTGTATAATGATCCATTCCGGATTGAGGCAAAATATAATTCTTATGCTTTTTCAGTATATAATACAATGACAGCAGGCCCATTTACCTGGTATGTAGAAGGCGCGTATAAAACGAATGAGGTCTTTTGGGATCCTACTTTTGAATGGTTTACGGTTGATCCCCAAACAAACGATGAGATCCCATTGAAAGGTAAATATGACTTTCAAGATGGGAATATTATTTATTCTTCATTAGGTTATGCAGGTCACGGTTTTGGAATATCCTTGGAGGGGAAAAGAACTGAGAATTTTTCGTTTCGAGTGAACCCATTTGAAAATACTAACCGAGGTGCAATTAACTTCCTGCCACCTATGACCAGAGTAAATACTTACCGATTGAATGCTAGGTACTCACCAGCAACGCAAGAGTTAGGTGAGCAAGCTGTGCAACTAGACATTCGATATTCACCAAGTAGGAAGCTGGGGTTTTTAGTGAATTTTTCAAATATTACAACTTTGGATAATGATTTATTGTACAGAGAATTGTACACAGAAGTGACCTATAAGTACAAAAGAAAGTGGCAATTGATTAGTGGGATACAATGGCAAAATTACAATCAAAATATTTATGAAGGAAAAACAGGTGTAGATATTTTGGAAACAGTAACTCCTTATGCAGAATTTCTTTATAAATTTTCTCGAAAAAAATCTGCAAGGTTTGAATTGCAATACATGTTGACTGCACCAGGTATTTCCAATAATCCTGAGACAAGTGAAAAATATACTAATCGAGATTTTGGAGATTGGATTTTTGGCCAGGTGGAAATCGGTTTAGCTCCACATTGGATTATTACAGCTTCAGATATGTATAATGTAAGTCCCTACAAAAAGAATTTGGCAGTAGGTGAAAAAGCAAAAGATTTACATTATCCAACATTTGGAGTAGTATATACTCATCGCTCAAATCGTTTCGAAGTTAAATATGTAAAGCAAGTTGAAGGGATTGTTTGTGCAGGAGGGATTTGTCGATTAGAGCCAGCATTTAGTGGGTTGAAAATGTCAGTAAGGTCTACGTTTTAATTTTTTTTAAAATAACAACGTATTTACATTTGCTAATTAAGAGTTTAGTTTTTATTGAAAAAATATATAAGATGAAAAAAATAGTTTTTTTATTCGTGATAGTTTCATTGTTTTCATGTACAGAAAATATGCCTGTAGTGCCGGATGCACCAATTATCAATACTGCTCGGAAAGTAATGGTGGAGGAATTCACTGGGGTTGCTTGTGTAGGCTGCCCATCAGGTAGCGCAGAATTGGAACTTTTATTAAATCAATTTGGGAGTAATCTAGTGGTAGTTTCCATCCATACCTCTGATTTTGGTACACCATTCCCAACGAGCCTATATGATTTTAGAACAAGTGAAGCGGAAGATATTGCAGATTATTTAGGAAGACCAGCGGCTTATCCAAGTGCGGTAGTTAATCGAAAAGATTTTGATGGAGGTGCTTATTTTTTGCAAAGTGATAAAACACTTTGGTCAGGCTATATTAGTCAAGAATTAGAAGAGGACCCAAAGGTAACCGTAGATATTACCAAAGAATTTAATGAAACTACTCGTGAACTAGAAGTGACGGTTAGGGGCGTTGCAAAGGAAGAAATTATTGGCGATTTGAGGTTGACAATTATGATTACTGAGAACAATATCATTGATGCACAAGATGATGAGATAAATGGATTTACTCAGGATTATAAACATAAGCATGTTTTTAGAACTACAATGACTCAACCAACAGGCGATGCATTAATAACAAATATGTCAGTTGACGATGCTTATGATAAAACTTATACAATGACTTTATCAGAAGATTGGAGAACGGATAATTGTGAAATTATCGCATTCGTAAATTTAGTAAATGGGCAACAAAAGGAAATTTTGCAAGTAGAATCTGCATATGTCGAAGAATAGCATTAGAATAAAAAAATGATTCCCTAAAAAAAAATGCAACTCAATTTGAGTTGCATTTTTTTTTGATTTCTTTTAGGAAATTTTAAACTTCATTTCCTTCCAAAGAAAATTCTCCATTTGTCACGCTAATCGATTTCACATGAACAGTTTTTAATTCAGTTACGCGATTGTCAATATCGATTGTTCCATTTTCCAAACGTAAAACTCCACGTGGACAAACTGCCGCACAAATTCCACAGCCGACGCAAGATGCTCTTACTACATTTTGTCCTCGTTGAGCATAAGCTCGAACATCAATTCCCATCTCACAATAAGTCGAACAATTTCCACAACTGATACATTGACCTCCATTGGTTGTAATTCTAAATCGAGATTGAAACCGTTGTACCAGTCCCATCAAAGCTGCAAGTGGACATCCAAATCTACACCAAACCCGATTTCCCATCAACGGATAAAAACCAGTTCCTACAATTCCTGAGAACATAGAACCAATAAAAAATCCATACCATGAACGAACATTATAAGAATCGAAAAATAAAATATTTGAACTCCCAGTTTGATAAGTATAAATCACCATCCCGGTCATTACAATCGCAAAAACTAAAACGCCATGAATAATATACCGTTCATATTTCCAAGCGGTTAAACTTTTATCAGAAAGCTGTCGGTAAGGATCTCCCAAAGTTTCTGCCAATCCACCACAACCACATACCCAAGAGCAATACCATCTTTTCCCAAAATAATAAGTGAAGAAAGGAACGACTACCAACGTCAAAACTATTCCCCAAATAAACATCATCGTTCCTACACTTGTCGCCCAACCCGCAATAGCGAATTCAGTTCCTTGTCCATACATTTTGTCAATTTCAAAAAAGAAATCATAATCAAGCGGCCATGCATTCTTAAAATCCATGTATGGTTGATTCAGTCGTAACAAAAATTCTGGAATCAAAAAAGCAAAGGCAGTTTGGAAAAACATCACCGAACCAGTTCGAACTAGTTGATAATTATTATGCCGATATTTTATGAGCATTCTAATTCCCATCACAAACATGACCATTGTGTAGAGGAAGCCATACAAAAACCATCGACCAGCTGAATTTCCACTCAAGGATTCTGAGACTGGGTCAAGCATCAAAGTCCAATTGGTAATGTATTCTGGGAAAAAATACAACGAGATATAAAACAAAACCAAAAAGATTCCGAAGGAAATTCCAATCCAACCCAATCCTTTTGTTGCAGTTACTTTTCTAGTTTTTGCAAAAGAAACTTTGTTCTCTTTATTTGTTTTTTGAATTTTATAAATGATGAAAAGCCCAGCAACAATCGTCAGTATTCCTATCAGTAAATATTTAAAAACAATCATTATAACACTTGCCAAGATGGTCATCCCTAGAAAAATCATTCTAGCTTGAAAAGTAATTCCACGCGTGGCTGGGCTATCGTAAATTTGATTATTTTTAATTCCTGGAATCAAATTTAGATCAGGTAATAAATACATCAAACCTCCTAGAGCAGCTAGAATAAAGCTGAGTAAAAAGAACCAATTTGAATTTCCAGGAAGTAATCCATTAGCCGAATATTTTGTCAAAGAAAAAAGATAATCGTCAACTGTATTCGGAAACATTCGGTAGTCGTTTTCGCTAACACCTTCGGGAAGTTTTTCAGGAATTGCATTCCAAATTCCATTTGCTCGATCTACTCCTGATGCTTTGTCCAATGCTTCTAAGGAGTTATTTAAAACAGGTTTGATTGCATTGATAAAAGCCACATTGCTTCCAAATTCCTTACCCATCAAATCTTCTGCTTGCTGTTTAATCATCTCTTGATGATATTGATTGGGAACATTTTTAGACAAAACATCTTCTGTCAAAGTGTGATTACTCAAAGTCAAAGAAGCCACAAAAATGGTTAACGCTAAGATGAAAAGAGTAAGGCCTATATTTTTAATTAATTTCATTTTTTGAGTTTTTGTTAGCTCTAACCGTGACACGGTTTGAGAATCATCCTACGAATTACGAGTTTAAAAAATTGAATGCTTGAGTCCAACCTCTCTTTTTCTTTGGCGTCAAATTTTTTCCAGATTTTTGATTGTAAATATTTAACACCTCATGCTCATGACTTTTATAAAATTCAGGATCAAAATTTGCAATCGCCAAATCTTGTAACACTACTTCTACAATTGTTTTTTCTTTCAACCATTTTTCACAAACCTCATGTCGAAATCGAACTCCCATCAAATTGAAGCCAACAATCTCTTCCGTATTTTTATCAAAAATCACTCGAATACTTTTTCGTCCATCTGCATGTTCCCAATAAACGGCTTCATGGTTATCCGCCATTTTTGCCAAAACAGTTCCGTAAACTTGATATTCGATTTCGAAAAATTTCGCAGAGTTAAACCAGATGCCGGGATCGTAAGCTACCTTTTTGCCGCACACATTATAGGCAACAGTTTCGCCCATCATCCGACCAGTATACCAAATTGCTTCGACAGGTCTTCGTCCAGGTTTTGGATTTTGCATTTGGGCGCAATCTCCGATAGCATAAATATTTGGAATATTAGTTTCTAAAAAATCATTCACCACAATTCCTCTTTGAATTTCAATTTCAGAATCTTTTAGGAAATCAATGTTAGGATGAACGCCAGCGGTAAGTCCTACAAATCCACACTCAATTCTTTCACCCTTACTCGTTATGACAGCACAAGCTTTTCCATTTCCATCATCGACAATTTCTTTGAGTTCAGTAGCCAATTGGAGGTCAATATGATTTTCAGAAATATGTCGACCGACCATTTTGGATTCTTCGATTGGAAGTACACCATTCCAAAAATCAGTTTCTCGAACAAGGAAAGTCACGGGAATATTTCGAGAGTGAAACATTTCAGCCATTTCGATTCCAATCAATCCTCCTCCAACAATAACCGCACATTTCAACCCTTCGCTATATTTTTCCATAGCTTCTAAATCTTGTAGCGAATACATTCCATGCACAGCTTCCAAGTCTTGACCGGGCCATCCAAATTTATTAGAAGCTGAACCAGTTGCTAAAATCAATTTATCGTATTTCATTTTTTCACCTTTGGTGAATAGGATTTCGTTATCTTGGTGATTGACTTTTTTTACAAAGCCTTTTTTGAGATTTATTCGATTTTTTTCCCAAAACCAATCTTCATAAGGTTTGGTATCCTCAAATCTCATGTGCCCCATGTAAATGTACATGAGCGCAGTTCTAGAAAAAAAGTGGTCTGATTCGGAGGAAATGACGGTAATTTTGTGTTCGCTTAACTTTCGAATATATCGAGCTGCTGTAATTCCGCTAATTCCATTACCAATGATAGCAATATGCATAAAGTTGGAGTTTGGTGAAAAGAATAAACTATTTTTGTTAAGATAGATTAGATTTCCAAATTTAAATCAAATTAATAAAGAAACAGTTAACGAAGAAAGGTAAAAGAAAAAATTATTGTTATCAAATCAAGAGGAGAATGTTTCAGTAAAACCGAAATTTAAAACGTGGAATTTTAGTAAAAGTCTTCTAAATGCCAAAGCGATTTTTTTTAAGTAAAAAAATGGTTTAGTCTAACCGTTTCATTACATTTGTAAAGCTTGTGGTTTTTTTGTTTTCAACAACTACCTTGCATTAAATTACTCCAATTTTTCAATCACTAAAATTTAATTTAATTATGAAAAGAATTTACTCTTTAATGTTCGCATTAGCGCTATGTACTGTAGCTTTAAATGCACAATATTTTACTGAAGATTTTGAGGCAGGGCTACCTGCAGGATGGGAAGTTACAGGCAACATGGCTCTTCATGCAGATGCTGCTAGTTTTTCAAGTCAATATTTTAATGTCCCAGATCATACACAATTTGTAGGGTCAAATGATGATGCCTTGGGAGCTGGAAATGACGGAGGAGGAACAATGACGACAGGGGTAATTGATTTGACGGCTGTACCAAATGGAACAGTTATCGTGCTATCAATGGAATCATTTTTTATTAACGGAGATTACCAAGGAGCTGATGAAACAGCTAAAGTTTATGTTTCTACTGACATGGGAGGAACTTGGGTTGAGGCGTGGAATATCGAGGATGCCACACAATGGGGTAGAATTGGAACAATATTTACTGATTACGCAGGCCAAGAAATTATGCTTCGTTTCGAATATGTAGATGGTGATGAGTGGAACTATGGATGGGCTTTTGATGATATTTCAATCGATGAAGTGGCAGAAAGAGAGATTGCATGGGCTTATTGGAATGAAGAATCATACTTCTCAGGTGGTTTTGAAGGTGGAAAAGGAACTGTTGGTGGTGTTATCACTAATAATGGAACTGAAATATTAACTTCTATCGATTTGACCTATTCTGATGGAACAAATTCAACAACTGAAACAATTACTGGTTTGAATGTAGGTTATAATGAATCAGTAGCAATTCAAGCTTCTGAAGAGTTCACTCTAGGAGCAGGTACAACTTCTTTTTCTATTTCTATTGGAAATGCAAATGGAATGGGAGATGACGAAAATACCGCGAATGATGTTGGTGATGATATTTCAATTACTACAGTTACTCCAAACCCTGATAGAGGAGTATTAATAGAAGAAGGAACGGGTACATGGTGTCCTTGGTGTACTAGAGGAACTGTTTACGTTGAAGGTTTGACAAAAAGATATCCAGAAAGATTCATTGGAGTAGCTGTTCACAATGGTGATCCAATGACCGTTACTGAATATGATGCTGGTATTGGTGGCTTAATTAGTGGTTATCCAGGTGCAGTGGTTGAAAGAGCTGCAGGTATAAATCCTAATGCTTTGGAAGCTCCTTTTGTGGCAGCAGTGCAACAGGCTCCACCGGCACGGTTAAATGTAGGAGCAGTTATTGATGGTAGTTCTTTATCAGTTTCTGTTAGTGCTACATTTTTACAAGATGTTCCTACTGGTTACAAGTTAGCAGCTATTCTGATTGAAAATGGAGTAACAGGAACTGGTTCAGGGTATAACCAGGCTAACGCTTACGCTGGTGGTGGTGCTGGTCCAATGGGTGGATACGAACTTCTAGGTGGAACAATTCCAGCTTCTGATTTTGTATACAACCACGTAGGTAGAGCTTTGATTGGAGGGTGGAATGGAGATGCTAGTAGTATTGCTGGTGAGATGTTAACAGGTGACCAAGCAGTATATACTTTTCCTGCCTATTCTGTAGGAGCAGGTATTAATTTAGATAATTGTTATTTAATCGGTGTATTACTAGATGCATCCAATACTCCAGTAAACGCAATTGAAATTCCTTATGGAGATGCAATTGTTAATGGAGAACTTACAGGAACTAGAGATGTATTTAACCATAACGCAGTTAGTGTGTATCCTAATCCATTTTCTGAAACAGCAATTATCAGCGTAAACTTGGAATCAAGTGCGACAGTAACTGTTGAGGTAATGAATTCAGTAGGTCAATCTGTTTCAAGAGTTGATTATGGAACATTGACTGGAAATCAAAATTTAACTTTAGACGGTACTAGCTTAAATTCAGGTGTATATTTTGTACATGTAAGAATTGGAGACGAGTTAGCGACTAAACGAATTACTATTGCTAAATAATTTTTAGCTAAAGTAAGTTTGAACATAAATGATAAGGCATTTGCACAATAATTAGTGCAAATGCCTTTTATTTTACTAATTTTTATTCAAGAGATGACCTAAAAAAGTTCTATATTTGGATAATTATTAAAAGACCATTTTAAATTTTATTGATATGAAGCAGATTTTACTTATTACTTTTTTTCTTTTAGCTAATTTTGGTTTTGTAAAAGCACAGGATTTTGATATTTCGCCTAATAATATTACGCTAGATACTCTAGTAGACTTGACTGATGAATACGTTTCAGGGAAAATGCATTCTGATCTAAATAACAATACTGGATCAAATGCAGAATTAAGGTGGGAAATTTCTCAAGTAAGTGGTCCAACTGATTGGCAAGTACAACTTTGTGTAAATAATGAAAGTGGTGGTTGTTTCTCATGGGATGTGCTATCTAATACTGCAGAAACGTTACCTGTACCAAAACCCTTATTGATAGATGCTAATGATCATAGTCTTTTTGATATAGGAGTAAGACCGAAAAGTACGGCAGGATGTGGTACTTATGAAATTAAAGTTACCACAATGACTGATACCTCAACTGTATTAACCACAGGAGTTTACACATTCAAATTTAATGTAGATGAGAATTGTGAACAAATAGTATCATCAACTAATAACTTTGATAAATCACTAGTTAAAATTTTCCCTAATCCAACTACGGATTATTTTACGATTACTGATAATTCGTATGTAGAATCTATCCAAATATTTAATATTGTCGGGAAACAAATGGCTGCAGCTAATTTCCAAAATGGAGAAGCAATCAATATTTCTAGCTTTCCTAATGGACTATACTTAGTCAGAATGTTGGATGAATACGGAGATGTTCTAAAAACAGCTCGTTTAACTAAGAGATAAAAATCAAAAAGTACAAAAAAAGGAAGCCATTTCGTTTATCTCGAAATGGTTTCCTTTTTTTATCATATATATCATAAAAAGGTTAATGGTAATAAAGACAAGATATGATTTCTGTTCTTTAATAGAATTTTGAAATTAACTTGCTGGAAATTCTACAAAATTTCTCGGCGTTTCATACAACCTTACCCCAATTTCATACTTCTCTTCCAAGTGCTCTCGTAAAATCGTCCAAATCACATAACAAATATTTTCAGCGGTAGGGTTTATTGTTTTAAATTCCTCTACTTCCAAGTTTAAATTTTTATGATCAAAACGGTCTTCAATTTGAAATTTGATAACATCTTTTAGAATCTTCAAATCAATCAAATAACCAGTAATCGGATCAACTTCTCCCGTTACTTTGACTTCCATTTCATAATTATGTCCATGGTAATGTTGATTGGAACAAAGTCCAAATACACGTTCATTTTTCTCATTTGACCAATTCGGCACAAATAACCTATGTGCTGCATTGAAATGTGCTTTTCTGTAAACTGATATCTTCATAATAACAATAGTAACAAAACTAAATGAAAATGGTTAAATTTTTTTTAATCAAAAATAGAATTTCGCTTACATTTAAAATCCCAATAATCCATACCTATTTTGTCAATAAATTGATGTAATTTCGCACAAGGGTCAAAAAACGCCTTAAAAGTATAGGTTAAGAAAAAGAAAAAATAGGCGAGTAGAAAAGTAAGAAGAGGAATTCGGCGTCTATTAGGTGGCTGGAAGCAAAGGAATAAAGAAAAGTTCAAAGATAAATTTCTGTGGGGTCAAATATGGAAAATATTTCCATGAACGACTAAAGTTTCGATTTTAGGAAAAAACATACATCCCATTTACTGATTTGATGAAAGCCGATAAAATCAATAGTAAACTGGATAATGATACAAATGGAACTTCAATATCCTACCGATGTGCTAGGATATCGTGAAAAATATCTTCAGTAGACTTATCCTCTGTAAAGTCCAGTCGACTTAATCTTTCCTCTAATAATAGTTTACATCAACAGAATTATGGTAGTGCTCGAAGTGCTAACTTTACTTTTGTTAGATAATCAATAACGTTAAATGCAATTCCAGCAAATCATCGGTCAGGGAAAAACAAAAAAGGTTTTGCGTAGCATGATCTCCTCAGATCGGATGTCTCATGCACTAGTTTTTTTAGGACCTGAAGGCTGTGGAAAATTAGCGTTGGCTTTAGCATTTGCTCAGTATGTTCTTTGTACAGATAAACAAGAGAATGACTCTTGTGGAAAATGTAGTAATTGTATCAAATCTGCGAAACTGGTTCACCCTGATATTCACTATTCTTATCCCACCGTTGGGACAAAAGTAGTGAGTACTAGTTTACTCCCTGGTTGGCGTAAAGCAATGGTTGAAAATCCCTACTTGAACGCTAATCAATGGCTGCAATCTATTGGTGCAGAAAATAAGCAAGGGAACATTACTAAGGATGAGTGCGTAGAAATTATCAAGAAATTGAGCCTCAAGATTTTTGAAGGAAGTCATAAAGTATTATTGATGTGGCTTCCAGAGTATCTAGGGAAAGAGGGTAATCGACTGCTAAAAATGATTGAAGAACCACCAGAGAATACTTTATTTATTCTAGTGGCAGAAAATCAAGAGATGATTTTAAATACCATCTTAAGTAGATGCCAATTAGTTAAAATCAATCAATTGTCTGATGAGGAGATTATTGAGGCGTTAAAACAAAATAAAAGTATCCCTCAAGAAAAAGCAGCAGCAACTGCCCATCTAGCTGAAGGTAATTACAATGAAGCATTAAATCTTTTGGAAAATGTAGAAAATGATAATGCTATTTTATTTTTGGACTGGATGCGATTATGTTATGTCGGAAATGGGTTGAGTTTAATGGAATGGGTAGATCGTTTTTCCAAAATTGGTCGAGAGAACCAAAAACACTTTTTGAAATATGGACTGCATTTTATGCGTGAATATATGTTGCTAAAATTAACAAGTGGAGACAATGTTAGATTGTTACCCAATGAATTAAAAACAGCACAAAACTTAACGAAACTTATAGGATATAATCAAGTAGAAGCTATTTCAGCATTATTTAATGAATGTGCTTATTACGTGGAACGGAATGCAAACCCAAGAATATTATTTTTGGATGCCTCCCTCCAATTGAATCAAATTTTAAAAACGAAAGAAGTTGCTTAGGTAGACTAAATAAACTTCAGTAAATAAAAATAGATATGGGATGTATTGGTTGTTCTACTGGAACAAATTCAGACGGCACTCCAAAAGGATGTAATAGTAATGGTGGTTGTAGCACAGGTGGTTGCAACAAATTAAATACGTATGATTGGTTAACAAAGCTTGATTTACCTGATGTAAATGATTTTGGTTTTGTGGAAGTGAGTTTTAAGAATGGCGCCCGAAAAGCGTTTTTTCAAAATACTCCTCATTCTCGTGCAATTACTGGGGATATGGTGGTGGTAGAATCAGGTGCAGGCTTGGATATTGGAAAAATTTCATTGTCGGGTGATTTGGTGCGTTTACAAATGAAAAAGAAACGAGTGAAGGAAGATGCAGTTTTACTTAAAATAGTAAGAATTGCTAATGATCGTGATCTTGAAAGATTATACGAGGCTAGGGCAAAAGAACCTGCGCTGATGGTCAGAGCTAGGGTAATTGCTAGAACATTGGAATTAGATATGAAAATTGGGGATGTAGAATTCCAAGGTGATAAGAGAAAAGTGACGATTTTTTATACTGCAGATGGAAGAATAGATTTTAGGGAATTGATTAGACAATTTGCTAAGGAGTTTCGGGTGAAAATTGAAATGCGCCAGATTGGTGCTAGACAGGAATCAGCACGAATTGGAGGAATTGGATCATGTGGGCGAGAATTATGCTGTTCAACTTGGTTGACTGATTTTAGGTCAGTTTCGACAGCAGCAGCTCGGTATCAAAATTTGGCAATCAATCAGACTAAACTTTCAGGACAATGTGGACGTTTAAAATGTTGTTTGAATTATGAGTTAGATACCTATATGGATGCTTTGGAAGAGTTTCCAAGGAAAGTGGATGCTGTTTATACAGAAGCTGGAAAAGCCGTTTTAGTTAAAACAGATATTTTCAAACGGACTATGTATTTTGCCTATTTAAGTGAAGGAGGAAGCAGAGGTAAGTTTTTTGGACTTCCAGTTGAGCGAGTGAAAGAAATTATTGCAATGAATAAAAATGGAGAGAAGCCAGCCGAATTAATGAGTGATGAGGCTAAATTTGGCGCGATGGAAAAGGCTCTTTCTGTTTCTGCTGAATTTGGAGATGATGAGGGATTAACTGGTGTAATCGAGTTACCACCTGAGCAGCGGAAGAGGAGAAATAAAAATCGAAATAAAAATCGAAAACCTCAAAATAAATCAAATCGAGGAAAAGGTACCCAAAATGGAAAAGGTAAGTCTTTAGTAAAGGCTAAAAACCCAAATCAAAAAGGGAATCCAAACTCAAATCAAGGTAAAGTAAACCAAGGACAACCACAGGGGAAATCAGGAGAAGGAAATGAACAAGTAAAAAATAAGCCTAATCCTAATAGGAATCGGAGAAATAAGAATCGAAATAAGCCTAATCCTAAAAATAATAATAATTCGAATGGGGGCGGGGACAAAGGTAATAGCAACAATAAAAAGTAATTAACTTTCATTATAATAAAACAAGGGAGAAATAATCATGTCATGATTTTTGACAATTATTTCTCCCTTACTTATTTTTTTATTTTTAAAAATTTTATTCGAACATGAAATACGATGTTACAGTAATCGGTTCAGGCCCAGGAGGTTATGTTGCAGCAATTAGAGCTGCTCAACTTGGAATGAAAACAGCAATAATCGAACGCTATAATACACTTGGAGGAACTTGCCTAAATGTTGGTTGTATTCCTTCCAAAGCATTATTGGATTCTTCAGAGCATTACCACAATGCTCAAGAAAAGTTTGAAACTCATGGCATCGAGATAAATGATGTAAAAGTGAATATGCCTCAAATGATTGCTAGGAAAAATTCAGTAGTTGATGAGAATACAAAAGGTATTGAGTTTCTGATGAAAAAAAATAAGATTGATGTATATCACGGACATGGTTCTTTTATCAATTCAAATAAGATTAGTATTGCCAAAGAAGATGGAACAAAAGAGGAAATTGAAACAGTAAAAACGATTATTGCAACTGGGTCAAAACCAATTGTCCCTGCGGCATTTAATTATGATAAGAAAAGAGTTATTACATCAACCGAGGCATTGAATATCAAGAAGGTTCCAAAAAGAATGATTATTGTTGGTGCTGGTGTAATTGGCTTGGAATTAGGATCTGTTTATGCTCGATTAGGTACAGAGGTAGAAGTAGTGGAGTTTGCAGATAAGGCCATTGCAACAATGGATAAAGATTGTAGTAAGGAATTAACTCGTGCACTCAAAAAATTGGGAATGAAGTTTCACTTTAAACATATGGTGACTAATGTAAAAGCAACAAGTCGAGGTGTAACTGTCGAAGTACAAAAACGAGATACGGAGAATATATTTGAGTTAAAAGCTGACTATTGTTTGGTTGCAATCGGGCGTAGAGCTTATACAGATAACTTAGGATTAGAGAATGTAGGTATCGAAAAAGATGACAAAGGACGAATCGAAGTCAATGAGTATTTAGAGACAAAAGTTTCTGGTATTTTTGCTATTGGAGATGTGATAAAAGGTGCGATGTTAGCTCATAAAGCAGAGGAAGAAGGAGTATTTGTAGCAGAAGTTATGGCAGGTCAAAAACCCCATATCAATTATAATTTGATTCCTGGTGTTGTTTACACTTGGCCCGAAGTTGCAGCAGTTGGAAAAACAGAGGGTGAATTGATAGCTGCAGGCGTTCCGATTAAAGTGGGTAAATTCCCATTTAAAGCCTTAGGTCGAGCAAGAGCAAGTATGGATACAGCTGGAATGGCAAAAATTATTGCTCATAAGGAAACTGATGAAGTATTGGGGGTGCATATAGTCGGCGCACGTGCTGCAGATATGATTGCAGAGGCAGTGGTAGCGATGGAATTTCGTGCATCAGCTGAAGATATTTCTAGAATGAGTCATGCTCATCCAACTTATACTGAGGCTTTAAAAGAGGCAGCATTAGCTGCAACAGATAATCGTCCGCTTCATTCTTAAAAAATATAATATTATCCGTGTCATACATTGTAGTTGTGGCACGGATGTTTTTTACCTCAACGCGTAATTTTATATTAAAAATATTTTAGTAATTGACAATAAAAAGGCCTGACAACAATTTAATGTTATCAGGCGAAAAGGGTAAACTCTTACTTTGCCAGAATTAACTGGACTTACAAAAAGCTTACCTCCCCTTAATCTACTTTTTACAATAGCTAGCTCTAGCTATTTATTTTTTTATTAGCACGTAATTTTTCAAAATAAGTTATTTCGTCTTTCTCTTGAAAATAGTATTTGATATTTTGACTTAAGCATAGGATTCATCTTTGATTTTTTTTAGAATAGTATTTCGGATTTTGAAATTTGCCATTTATCCATAAAAAGATCTGATTAGTAATTTTGTAATTTATTTCTTTCAAACCATTAAACAAAAAAACTTTTTGTTGCCTTATGGGAAAATTAATGATTAAAATTTCTCAAAAATGAACCTATGCATACGTCAGACGTTTTAGCATTAGATAGATTATATCTTTCTAGCCTTCGAACATATTTTATTAATCTAAGAAATAAAAAAGGTGAACCATTGGATAGAATTTATTCTTTTAATAAAATAATTTTTTCATAGGTAGTTTAAATGATTGATTATTAATATTTTATGATGAGGCAGTAATTTTTTTTTCGAAAGTGAAAAATAATTCTATGCATCAATTAGTTACCTTTCTTTCACCTTTTGCCCCATTTTCTTATCTTCGACCCGTAATAAAAACTATTACAGATAACTAAGTTTTAAAAAAGAAAAAAGTCAGAGAATTAAAATAATTGTAGGGAATAAAAATGACAAACGAAGCATTTAACCAATTAGTTAAAGAATTACAGGCAGGCAATGAAAAAGTACTTGATCAACTATTTATCAAGCATTATGAATATTGTGTTAATTATTTGAGTAGAGAATTTCATAGTGGAAATCACTATTGCTCAAATGATGATGCACGTGATACAGTTATGGATAGCTTTCTAAAATTAAGAACAGAATTGCTGAAGGGAAAAGTAGAAAATAAGAACATCAGAGGATACTTACTTATTATCTGTAGAAATATGTGGTTAAAAAAAGTGCAAAAGGAACGCTCAAAACTTTCTCTTGATATTGAAAAAGTAGAATATTACCTTGGGCAAAAAGAAGATTTATATAATGAGGATTTTAACCCATTATTGAAAAAAGAATTGGCGAGTGATTTGAAAGAAACTCAAAAAATGCAGGCAGAAATTTTTCAAGCTGCATGGGCAAAATTGGGAGAGAAATGCCGAAAACTTCTACAAGCTTTTTATATAGAAAAAATTAAGTTAAAAGACTTGCAGGAACGATTTGATTACAGCTCATACGATACCATAAAAAGTATGAGGAGGAAATGTTATAATGGATTGTTGAAATGGAAAGATAAAATAATGGAAAATTAAAAAAAGGTTGTTTAATATTAATTCGAACAACCTTTTTTTTCATTTATTCCCTATTTTACAATGTACATTCTCACTTTACTTTCATTTCACTTCTAAGGTCATATTTAAATATACTAATTTGTGATAACCATTATTTCGGATCTCTTCCTTAATAATTACATGAATGGAGAATGGTGATTTTTTGAGCTTTTTCATGGGGCAAGTATCCACATAAACTTGTTGACTGGTTTCCATAATTTTGAAGGTCGATTGTTTTGTCGTAAAAACTTATCAGCAGTTAATACTACAGAATCCATTTGTCCGACTATTTGCAGTGGAGAAAAAAGCAAAGTAAAGAATTGTAGAAAAATGGATTTCATAAATTTTAATTTCCTTTATGAATCTAGATTAAAAAGTTTATTGATATTTGGCTATTAAAAATATTTTATAGATTACCTAATAGTTTAATTACTACCGATTTTTTGCGAAGTGAAACTGGAATTTTAGAACCATCACGCATCACAATATATCCTCCATCTACTTTGACGAATTCTTTGATTTGTTGGGTATTGATTAAGTGTGATTGGTGTACCCGTGCAAATTTATATTCACTTAACATCTTATCATATTCTTTTAAAGTCTTTGTTACTAATAATTTTTGTCCATCCTTAAAATAAAAAGTTGTATAATTTCCATTAGATTCACAACGAAGAATATTGGCAATTTCGGATATGTGAATTTTTTCTAAAGTATGCAAAGCTATACGTTTTGGTGCGCTTTGTTCTTTTACAGTATTCAATAACAAATCATAATTATCTTGGGTTGAATTATTAACCTTCGAAATTTTTTGAACTGCTACAATTAATTCATCAGGATCGATTGGTTTAAGTATATAGTCAATAGCTGAAAATTTAAAAGCTTTAATCGCAAATTCATCAGAGGCAGTAATGAAAATTACTTGAAAGGAAATATCTCCAAGAATCTCTAGAATATCAAACCCAGTTCCATCTTGTAATTGGATATCTAAGAAAATTATATCAGGTTTGATTTTATTTAAAAGCTTAGATCCCGTGACCACTCCGTCAGCTTCGCCAATGACTTCTAAGTTAGGGCAGTATGTGGCTAGATCTTCTTTGAGCGTTTTTCTTGCTTGGCTTACATCATCAATAATCACGGCAGTCAATTTCATCTTTTTTATTTGCAAAGTATTAAAAATATTTTTTGGAAATATCTTTTTTTATAATTTAAAAATAATACCCAATTCAATTAACTTGAAACTAAGTGTAATTTTGATTGTTAAAATACATATGAGTTGGATAAAAGAAAATACATGGTTCCTATTATTTTTTATTTGGAGTTTTCCAATGGGATATTATCGAAGTCAATTTCGTAAAATAATATATCAAACTGATGATTGGATAATTAATATCAAACCTTTTTTTATCAAAGAAATGAAAGGGCTGTTCGGAAATGTTTTTCCAGAAAACAGTATATATTTGAAGATGAGAAACTTTTATCGTTTTTATTTAATCGTATATGTTGGATTATTTTTAGCTTGGTATTTCTTATAAGTCTGAATTTGTTTGGAATTAAAAACTATTCCTCTATAAGCAATCGTATTAATATTTTTGTTCCTGATATTTCGCCATTTTTATTTTTCAAATCAATGATTTCCAAGCTTTTTAATCCTTGCAAATCCTTGTTAATAATATCCAATCGTTCTTGTGTTACTATCAATGCAGTTGATTTATGTTGATGTTGAATTTGGCTTTTAATCTTTTTGGCTGCAACCCTACCGATGCCATTATCTTGGATCGAACATTCTAGTATTTTATTTTTTTGTAAAAAGTGAATATGGATTTTTCCATTCCCGGTTAGGTGCGCTACTCCGTGAATGATAGCATTCTCGACAAAAGGTTGAAGCATCATTGGAGGAATCATCAATTCTTCAGTTTCTATTTCTAATAATGTTGTAATTTCAAAATCGAAGGTATTTCCACGACTTGATTTTTCGATTGCAAGATAGTTACGCAAAGTTTGGATTTCATCTTCAAGGGTGATTAGCTGAGATCTAGAGTTCTCTAAAATCGAACGCATCAATTTGGAAAATTTTGCCAATTGATAGCGTGCCATTTTTTCATCTTTTTGAGAAATTAAACTTTGGATGGAGTTCAATGCATTGAAAATAAAATGAGGGTTCATTTGTAATTGTAACGCTTTTTGTTCCAAGCTTAAAAGATGTTTTTCTATTTCTAATTTTTCTTTTTCCCGAGCTGTTTTTTGATGGATTTGATTGACACGAAATCTGATAAAAAAGCCTATGATAATAAAAAATAACAGTGTATTTACTAGTCTAAACCACCAAGTCTGCCAAAATGGTGGGAGTATGGTGAAACTCATTTCAAAGGGATTCTTATTTGAAACTCCATCTTCATTAAATGCTCTTAAATAAAAAGTATAATCATTTGGAGGTAGGTTATTAAAGTTCGCATTATTTTTTGATCTAAGTGGTGTCCAATCATCATTTGCTCCTGCTAGTTTCCATTGGTATAAAACCTTTTCAGGATTAGATAAATTAATCCCTTGAAATTCAAATTCTAAATCATTTTTATCATAAGGTAATTTTAAACCATCAAGGATACCTCCACGAGGATTTGCCCATTTACTAAAATCAGTTTGGGACAAAGGTTGGTAGTTTAAATTGACATTAGTGATGTTCACAATAGGTGGGACTGGATTGTTACTGATGCTGGAGGGATTATGTTTTGTCAAACCATTCATAGTTCCAAACCAAATGTTTTCCGTACTATCTAGAAGGGATGAATTTTGACATATTTCTATTCCTGTAAAACCATCAGATTTGCCAAAATGTTTGATTTTGCTAACATTTCTTGTATTGTCAAAAGAAATTTTATCCAAACCTAATTCAGTTCCCACCCATAAATTTTGATCTATATCAACCTGCAAAAGATAAACATTATTTGATGTAAGTGTTTGTCTATTTTTAAGATTATTTAAGTAAGAGAAAGATTTGTAATCTTCAACAATGAAAGAATTATTATAAAGTTTTAGTCTGCAAATTCCTTTACTAGCCATTCCAATCCATAAGTTCCCATCCTCATCTTCTGTCAAAGATCTAATGTGATTATCAAGTAGACCATCTTTATCAGAAATGGTGTGAATAGAATTATCGTCTTTAAAAAAACCGATTCCATAATCTCTTGTTGCAAACCAAATTCTTCCTTTTTTGTCAATATGTAAATCGTTTATTTTTCGACTTTCAAGGCCTAGTTTTCCTTTTCGATAAATTCTAAATTTCAGTCGATCTCTAAATATAATTTTAGGTTCTTGATTACTACTTTTTACATTTCCCGATAATGAGGGAGAGAGCGAAACTTTTTCCCTCGAAACTTCAATTTGAGTAATTCCATCTCCAGCTGTTGCTATCCAAATTCTTCCTAAACTGTCTTGCACAATATCTCGAATAAAATTTCCACTTAAACCATCCTCATGCGTGAAAAATAAGAAAGTGTCTTGAGCAAAAAGTGCTAAACCATTTCCCTCGGTACCAATCCAAACTCGGGAATAATTATCTACAAAAATTGCTTTACATTTCACATCAACAAAGCCTTCATTTTCTCCAAAGTGAGTGAATTTTTTTCCATCAAAATATGAAATACCTTTATTGGCTGCAGATAGCCAAAAATGTTCTGAGGTATCTTTAGCTAGAGCATAAATTTGATTTCCTCTTAGACCATTTGAAGTGTTATAATGAATAAATTGTTGACCTAAATATTTACTAACGCCTCCTCCAGATGTACCGATCCAATAATTACCCCAACGATCTTTTAAAAAGTTTCTAACATGATTATTTGCTAACCCCTCGGATTCGTTGAGATAAGAAAAAGTATTTTTTATTGGATCCCAAATTGTAACTCCTTTTCCTTGAGAACCAATCCAGATTTGTCCTTTGTCATCTGAGAACATAGTTGTGACTAGGTTACTTGCAAGCCCCTCGTCTGTTCGGATATAAGAAAAATAACTCCCGTTGTATACGTTTATTCCACCGTTGAAAATAGCAAAGTAAATATTGTTTTGATCATCTTGATGAATACTTTTAATGTTGTTGGCAGAAAGGCCATCCGCTATTTTGAAATTCTTCAGAACCCTCTCATCTCTAATTTGGTAAGCTCCACTTTCATCAGTGCCAATCCATAAATTATCTTTGTTGTCATAAAAAAAATGATTTACTCGAGAGGAGGGGAGATAAAAATTGGTGAATTTTTTGCCGTCAAATTGAAAAGTCCCTTTGGTAGTGCCAATCCAAATTTTCCCTAATGGTTCTTGTGAGATCGCTGTAATAAAATCATTTTTAGGTATTTGGAAATTTTGAAAAGTAAGTCCATTAAATTTGCTGAACCCTTTTTGAGTACCTATCCAAATATTTCCCTCTTTATCTTCAAATAATGATTCTACATAATTATTCACTAATCCATCTTTTGTAGAATATTGAGTGAACTCTTTTCCATCAAATCGGCAAACTCCTCCTCCTTGAGTTCCAAGCCAAATGTAGCCTTGCCTATCTTCAATCATAGCATAAACTTGGGATTGTGCTAACCCTTCATTGACAGAATAATTTTGGAAATTTAATTTTTGCCCACACAGGATTTGTGGAAAGAAAATGTTGGAAAGAATTAAAAGGAGGAAAAAGAATATTTTTTTCACCAGTAGCTACTTATTATTTTTCGTAAAAGTAGTAAAAAAAATGTGGAGTCATGGGAGTGGTTTTTCACTCTGCTCTAAGCTAACGATTTTCATTACCCTGAAATAAAAAAAGACTTGGCTAAGTATCTTAACCAAGTCTTTTTTATTTCTCAATAGCCATTTTATTCTTTTAAATAAATATTAAACATTGAGCCTTCATTGATTCGACTTCGAACTTTTACTTCGCCGTGATATTTATCAACAATGCTTCTAACAATACTCAATCCTATCCCTATCCCTTCACTAGAATTATTTAATCTATAAAAGGGGCGGAATAATTTATTGGTTTCTTCGTCATTTTTTAATACCATTCCAATTCCATTATCTTTAATTCCAAAAAGAATATATCCACCTACCTTTTTTGTTTTTAATTTGATATGTAAAGGTTTTTTGTTGTGTCGATAAGTGATTGAATTATGTAATATTTGGGAAAGTAGTAAGGAGATTTCTGAGGAATTTGCTTGTATCGAAGGTTCTATAAAGTTGGTTGTAAAAGTAATGTCACTTAGATCAAATTTTGCACTTAATTCAGTTTTTACGTCCTCTAGAATATTAGAAAAATTTATTTTTTCTTTAATTGGATTTGTTTCATTTTGAACATTGACTAATGTAGATAAAGCATTTATTTTTTTCGCCATCTCATTAGTCGTGAGTTTCATTCTATTCAAAACGTCTGTCTTCTTTTCCTCTTGTGGGAAATTTTTTAATAAATCTAAATATATTTTCAAAGCTAGAAGGGGACTTCGCAAACTGTTGGCCGCTGCGTTGACCATATTGGGAGGTTGTGATTTTTCAGTTATCGATTCTGTTAATTTCACCTTAGATGCACTAGGTTTATTACTAATAAGATTTTCAAATCTTTTTACCTCTTCTCGATAGTTTGTTATGATAGTCATGAGGGTTTTTTTGTTTAAAGTGTTCTGAAGTCAATTCTTTATTGTTAATTAAGGATCGAAACGTAAGTATTATTGTTTTCCGTAATTTGAATAATCAAGGATTAAGCCAAGTTTTTTAGAGGGGAGGTAACATTAAAATTGGTGTTTAGTATTTAAGCTGGTTAAAACGTTTAAATCCTTATTTTTTTTTCAAGTTGAGTTTCAGAATAATTGAGGTATTCGTCATTTTGAAGTAAATTGAAGATAATGAAAGCATTATCTGCTCGAACCCATTCCTTCAGAATTTGCAATAGTT
Source organism: Saprospiraceae bacterium (assembly GCA_029251525.1). Taxonomy (GTDB): domain Bacteria; phylum Bacteroidota; class Bacteroidia; order Chitinophagales; family Saprospiraceae; genus CAJQQY01. The sequence continues at coordinate 157,415 of JAQXDE010000038.1, forward strand.
TTAATGCATCAGATGTTTTTTCATAGAAGACCATTAACTTTTCATAAGCAGTCAATTGGTTTTTAGCAGATTTATTTTGCAAAGTGAATTGCAAATTGATCTGATATTCTAAAAATTGAATTCTGGAATCCAAAATTGAAAATACAGTCGAGGCAAGAGAAGAATCAGATTTTAAAGGTGTTTTTTTAGCAATTTTGGATTTCATGAAATTTGTTTTCCAGAGTTTCAAAAATATGTTTTTAAAAAGTGAAAAGTTTGGTTAACCTGCATGTAGGCAGACAACTTTTATACATTCAAGCTCGTCGCTCGATGCAAATACTTTTTAAGTAAAAATTGTTGAGTTTTTATATTTGAAACCGTTAGGTGGAGTTTTTCTGTTGAGTTTAATAAAAATTGTCTGAGGATAACTATACTATGTATAACAGAAAATCAAATATACAATTCATTGATTTACAATGCAATTATAAATTGTTAATAATTAATATGTAGCAAGTTTTTTTTGTGAGTGGTATGTTTTTCTAAGAGAAAGGTCAGTTTGAATTAATTACTTATTCTATTTAATCCAGCTTTTGCTTTCTGATGTAGACTATTTCTATATTCATCAGGTTTGATAGATAGGCAAAGGTTGAAAAACTCCTTGGCTTTATTTAAATCTTTTTTAGATTCATAAATTCTCCCAATTTGAAGGGCAGCATTGCATGCGAAATAATAACTCGCGTTTTTTCCTTCATTAATTGTAGTTTGGTAAAATATAATTGCTTTATCATACTTTCCTGTATTATGAGTAAGGCGAGCTAATCGGTAAGCATATTCTAGCTGATCTTTTTGGGTTTCAAAATCAGAGATAGTTCGTCTTTTTAATAATTTGAGAGCCCGTTCATAATATCCACCGTCGAAAAGTAATCTAGCTTTGAGCAAAACCATATTTGGAATTTGTTTAGCCTTTGCCTCTTTTTCAGCATTTTTGTCTCCTCCGATAATTTTAGCTCCCTCGGTTTTGCAAAATTTTATATAATGAAGGTAATTAATCTCATTACCTTGGATGAGTTCATACCAAGCTAATTTTTGATAAGCTTCTTTTATATAATTTTGGCCATGAAAATTTTCTACATATTTTAATAAATATTGATTTGCATCTTTATCCAGGCGATATAGTTTGGAAAGGCCTAGCATATAATCTAAAAAATGAAATTTAGCATAATGGCTTCCTAAAGGGCGGTTTTCTAAAATTTCAATTGCCAAATCATTTTTGCCAGTGTGAAGGGCGATATTACCCAATGCAAAACAGACTAAAGGATTTGTTTTGGGATCTAATTTTTTGTTTTGAATAATATCCCAAGCAGATTCCATATCATCTTTTAGATGCAAGACCAGGAAGGCATACATGACTAAGGTTTCTTCTTCAAACATAAAAGGATGTGATTGAGCATAAATTAAAATTTCTTCCATTTCTTTTTTGCCCTGCTTAATATTTCCAGTCATTCCGGAAAGTAATTTTACGCCCCATTTATATTTATCAGGAATGGTTCCTATGATAGCATGTAGCATACCTAAGCTTTTTTTATTAGCTACAAAGTCTGGAAATTTTTTTTCATTTCGTTTCAATAAATGATAAGCATCGCTAACTTCATTAAATGCATTAAGGTATTGTTTAAATTTTAATCTGGCCAATGCCCATTGCAATTTTATTTCTGCTTGAGAGTATAAATAGTAAGGAGAATTGGAATCTCCTTTTCGAATCTGTTTGAGACGAGGATATTTATTTTTTTCAAGTTTTTTAAACTCAGATTTATCTTCATTAATAAAGACTGTAAAGAAATCAATATAGTTTTCGATGAAATAAACAATTTTATTATTTGGATCTTCTCTTTTGATTTTACTGATATCTTTTTTTGCTTCTTCAATTCGAAGGCTCATAGCCTTTTGATAAGCCTCTGTTGCTAAAGGAGTAAATTCAAAATGCTTCGCATCAGTAATAAAGGAAGTTAAAAGGAAAAGGATAAACAGGAAATTGAGTTTTTTCATATTTTGATTTCGTTAGTAAGTTTGTCAACTAATAATCAATGTTGTTTCAATCTTTATTTAACGTAAAATGAATGGAGATATTGATAGGGGAAAATAAAACTTCATTTTTTGACTAAGACGAAGCATGAGGTTTTATTTTAGACAGTTAATTGGAATTTACATCTCAGCATTTTTTAGGGCACTTTCAGCTAATTTCATCAATTCGGTGTGGTAAGTTCCTCCTTCTGTCCGAGCCATTACTCGACCTCTTTTATCGACCCAAACAAGAGTAGGATATGCTTTTACATCGTATAGAGCAGCTAGATTTTGGCCATTGCCTTTTTCTCCATCTACTTTATAATTAATGAAATTTTCGTTAAAAAAAAGGCCAATATCTTTATCTGGAAAAACATCCTTATCCATCATTTTACAAGGGACACACCAAGTGGCATAAAAATCAATGAAAACTAATTTACCTTCTTTTTCGGCTATATTGATTACGTTTGAAAGTGTTTTGGATTGGATAAAGGTTACACCATGTTTTAAATGAGTAGAAACTTTTGTAGCCTTTTTGGATCCTCCACATTGTGAGAACAACAATAGACTAAACAAGAGGAAGCTGGAAATTAATTGTTTCATATTCAAGTGATTATAAGATTTATAATTTGGATAAATTAATTGTGATTTTATTATAAATTATTGAAAATCTGTTTTTCTTGGATTTTCACATATCTCAAGAATACACCCCATGCCATGATGATACTTATAATAAATCCAACTTTTCCATCCAGAAATCCGAGTTGAATAATATAATGTTTAATGAATCGGAAAAATGGTTTGAAGTATAAATGATAGAAAGTAACTTTTGGTGTTTTGTTAAAATGATCTTGTGCAGACCAATCACTATAACGTTGTATTTTAGCTAGAAAATGATCGAGATTTTTATAAGTGTAATGTTCCAATTTATTTTTTAATCTTCCAATATTGATGTTTTTAGTCATAATTTCCTCATGGACTTGAACATTATTGTATCTACATTTTTTATGTATGAGTCTTATGACCGCATCGTCTTGCCATCCGCTAAATCGTATTTTTTTTCCCATAAAGAAACTCTGTCGAGAAATCCAATAGGCATCTTTCTCCATTGGTTTTTGTAATAGACTTATAATTTCTTTTTTTAGTTCTGGTGTCACTCGTTCATCCGCATCTAGGATTAAAACCCAATCATGAGTAGCCTGAGGGATAGCCCAATTTTTTTGATCAGCTGGACTCATATATTCTCTACGTAAAATTTTTGTTGAAAAATTCTTTGCAAGTTCAACTGTGTCATCTGTTGAGAATGAGTCTATAATAATCACCTCATCTGCCCATTGAACAGATTCCAATACGTCTTGAATGTGTTCGGATTCATTAAAAGTAGTGATGATGACAGAGACTTTTTGCATGCGTTTTTTTTATGAAAAAGGATTCAAAATAGATAAACTCATAGTTCTTAATATTTCAAATTACCACTAGCAATAAAATGTGGGTTCAATAAATTTTCTTTATTGTACAAAAGTGGTTCCATAGTCTCAGCATGTAAAACCTTTCCACCAGCTTCTTCCAAAACAATTTGTGCCGCACCTGTATCCCACTCCATGGTTGGAGCAAGTCGAGGATAAAGATGAGCTTCCCCTTTAGCTAAGATTAAAAATTTGAGAGAACTGCCTTGAGTTATTAATTCAGGGTTATCTAACTCATTAACAAAAACTTGAGTTGCTTCATTTAAATGTGAGCGAGAACAAACGACACTCAAATTTTTATCATTTTTAGTAAAAGTAGATACACGTAATTGTGTTGTATTATTTTCCTTTGCCAAAAAAGCTCCTTTGTCTTTTACTGCGAAGTACATTTCATCCAATACAGGTGCATAAACAACACCAAGCACAGGTCGTTGATTATCAATCAAGGCAATGTTGACCGTAAACTCTCCATTACGGTTAATAAATTCTTTAGTACCATCCAACGGATCAACTAACCAATATTGAGTGTAATTTTTTCTTGTTTTAAAGCCAATAGATTTATTTTCTTCAGAAATGATTGGATGCTTTATCTCCAATTTTTCTAAATGAAGACAAATTATTTCATTTGCTGCTTGATCCGCAATGGTGAGTGGAGATTCATCTGCTTTATGTTGTACTTGGAAATTGTCTGAATTATTATAAATATCCATTATCGCATCTCCAGCTTTTTTGGCTATTTTTGCTACTTTTTTGGCAAGGATTATGTCATGCATTTATTGAGGGATTTAATTAATTTTAGGTTTAAACTCCCGAAAAAATTAAAAATTAAAACTAAAATGAAAAAAGTTCTTGTTTCTGGTGGTTGTGGCTATATCGGAAGTCATACGATTGTTGATTTAATTAATAATGGATTTGACGTTATATCTGTAGATAATCATATCAATTCCCATCCAAAGGTACTCAAGCGAATTGAAAAAATAACTGGGAAAAAAGTAAAAAATTATAAGATTGATCTTTGCAACGGAAAAAAACTGCGAAAGGTGTTTTCGGATAATAAAGATATTGTAGGCATTATTCACTTTGCTGCACTGAAAAGTGTTGGTGAATCAGTGGAAAAACCACTCTGGTATTTTAAGAATAATTTGAATAGTACACTCAATTTGTTGGAAGAAGCAAAGAGACAAAAGATAAAAAATTTTATTTTCTCATCGTCTTGTACAGTTTATGGGAATGCGAAAAAATTACCAGTAACAGAACAAACACCTTTGTCAAAAGCGGAAAGTCCTTACGGTTTGACTAAACAGATGGGAGAGGAAATTATTGAATCTTTTGCTAAAGCAAACCCAAAATATAACTCGATTTTGCTTCGATATTTTAACCCAGGTGGGGCACATAAAAGTAAACTGATGGGAGAAGCACCAAATGTTGCTTTGAATTTAGTACCGGTAATTACTGAGCAAGCAATTGGAAAAAGAAAATCAATTACTATTTTTGGAGACGATTATGATACTCGGGATGGAAGTTGTGTGCGTGATTATATTCATGTGATGGATTTGGCAAATGCGCATACCAAAGCAATGCAGTATTTAGTGAAGAAGAGGAATAAAAATAATTGCGAGGTTTATAATTTAGGGATAGGTGAAGGAGCAACTGTGTTGGAAGTGATTAAGGCATTCGAGAAGGTTTCAGGGAAAAAACTAAATTATAAAATTGGTCCTAGGCGAGAGGGAGATGTGATTGCAATTTATGCTAATTATAAAAAAGCAAGGAAACAATTAAAGTGGAAGCCGAAAAGAAATATTGAAGATATCATGTTATCTGCCTGGGAGTGGGAAAAGGTGAGATCAAAGAAATAATTACTTAGAATGACACTGAGAATAAATGCCCTGTTAAGCCCTCAAAGGTTAATAGGGTTTTTTGTTTTTTTTGAACATGAAAAATATAAACTTGAAACGATACTTTTGAAAAGTATTTACACTGTAATTTTTAAAATATATATAGTTAATTGACTATCTGATGAATAAAGCAATATTGATTTTCTTTTTTATGGTTTTGACTACTTTCATTTTTTCTCAAGAGATGGAGAAGCCCTATTTTCAGCAAGAGGTCAATTATGATATTCAAGTGACTTTGGACGATGAGAGTCATATGCTTTCAGGTGTTGCGAGAATTGAGTATATTAATAATTCTGCTGGTGAATTGAATGAAATTTATTTTCATTTGTGGGCAAATGCTTATCAAAGTCAACAAACTGCATTTGCCAAGCAGCAAATCCAAAATGGAAATACCGCTTTCTTTTTTGCGGAAAAGAACGAAATGGGTGGGTATGAGGAGATAGATTTTTTAGTAAATGATGAAAAGGTGAATTGGTCTTACGACAAGGAAAATCCAGATATCGCTTTACTACAATTAAATGAAAAACTTTCTTCCGGAGAACGAATTATAATACGAATTCCATTTGTTATAAAAATCCCCAAATATTATTCTCGATTGGGTCACGAAAAACAAGCTTATTATATTTCACAATGGTATCCTAAGCCGGCAGTTTATGATCGAACAGGTTGGCATCCGATGCCATACTTGGATATGGGTGAATTTTATTCTGAATTTGGGAAGTTTGATGTTAAAATCACTTTGCCTAAAAATTATATTGTTGCCTCCACAGGAAATTTAGAAACAGAAACAGAGAAAGTGTTCTTGGAAAAGCAAGTCAGGAAAACCAATAAAGCAATTGCAAAGTTTTATCCAAGAGGTGCAGATCGAACTTTACCAATTTTAAAAAAAGATACTTTCCCTAGGTCTTCTGATGAGAATAAGACTATTCATTTTATGGCAGAGAATGTTCATGATTTCGCTTGGTTTGCGGATAAAAGATTTTTTGTACAAAAAAATAGAGTACAAGTTGGACAAAATAACAACATAGATACATGGGCTTTTTTTAATTTAAAAGAATTTCATTTATGGTTAAATGCTACTAAATATTTGAATAATTCAATTCAGTTTTATTCTCAAAAGGTAGGTGAATATCCATATCCTCATGCTACTGCGGTGAGCAATCCATATGCTTCAATTGGTGCGATGGAATATCCAATGATTACTTTAGTAGATCAAATGGAATTACCAGAAGATTTGGATATAGTAATTGCTCATGAGGTTGGTCATAATTGGTTTTACGGAATATTAGCGTTTAATGAAAGAGACTTCCCATGGATGGATGAAGGAATTAATTCACATTTTGAAAGATTGTATAAAGCTAATTTTTATCCAAATTTAAATGAAGGGTTTTTGCCTAAAAAATTAGAATCAACTGGTCAATTAAACTTAATGGAATTGATCAAAGTTTCCATGCAAAGAGAGAATGTGCATCAATCTATCACCACTCCAATTTCAGAAATGACAGAAATGAATTATGGTTTGGGTGTTTATGATCGAACAGCTGATATTTTAAAATATAGAATTTCCCCATTGAAAATGAAAAGCTTTTTTAGAAAATGGAAATTTAAACATCCGCAGCCAAAAGACTTTGTTGAGCACTTTGGTCTAGAAAATGATCAAGCTTTTGATGACTTAATGAACACGACTAAAAAAATCGATTATAAGGCTGTAAGTGTTTCAGAATCAAATGGATATGATTTAAAAATAGAAAACAAAGGAGAAGTATCAGAATCATTTGAATTAACGATGGTTTTGGAGAATGGAGAGGAAACAAAAAAGGTTAAAGGCTTTGAAGGTGAGAAAATAATTCACATTGATGCACCTAAAAGTGGAGTAATTAAAGAATTTGTTATTGATAAAAACCGCAATATCATAGATGTTAACAGGAGAAATAATAATATACGTACGTCGGGTATTTTTAAGAAATCTGAACCGTTCAAGTTGAAGTTTTTGACTGGTTTTGAGAATCCAACTCGGACAAGTTTGTATTGGTTACCAGCAATTGGCTGGAATAATTATGATAAAACAATGTTGGGTGTAGTATTACATAATTATGATTTTTCAAAAAAGAAATTTGAGTTTGCAGTTGCACCGATGTATGGTTTTGCCAGTGGGAATATCGTTGGAGAAGGAATTATAAAATGGAATTTTTTTCCTAAATCAAATTTATTTCAGCGCATTACTTCGAGTTTGAATTTTAAAAGATTCACTTACGATTATAATTGGGATGATGCATTTTATGATAACTATTTGAAAATTGCTCCTAAGTTGGAATTGGTTTTTCGAAAAAAGAAATTGACGTCTAGCCATCAGCATTCAGTTTCCTTACGCCATGTGAATATTACTTTGGATAAGGGTGTTCCGAATGGTGAAATAAATTCTAGAGTGAAAGAAAGTTATTATGTCAATGAGTTCAAATATATTTTTGAGAATACAAATGTGACTGGACCATTGAAAGCAACTTTGACTGCTCATCAGGGAGAGGGATTTTTGAGGATATTTGCAAATGCTAAACAGTTTTTTGCCTACGGCAAAAAAAATAAAGGTGTAACTATCAAAGCATTTGCAGGTGTGTTGCCACAGTTAGATGAGGATGTATCGATTCGAACAAGTTTTACATATAGTGGAATTTCAAGTCGATTAGGGCAAAGAGATTATATGTTTGATGAAAATTTATTGGGGCGGAGTGAAGGAAGAGGAAATGTGGAAGGATCTGACGATGGAATTTTTTCCCAACAAATTTTCAATCGTGATGCAGGACTAAAAACATTGAGTGATTTTGGTTCATCTCAAGATTGGATGGTAAGTTTGGGGGCGAGTACAACTATACCTGGACCATTGCCAGTTCGGCCATATATTGATGCTGTTATTTATAAAGGTCGTGATAGTGCGAATTTTGCTTATAGTTTGGGAATTGCTATTGTAGGAATTCCTGATGCTTTGGAAATTTATGTTCCTTTTTATGAAAGTAGTTTGGTCACAAGAGGAACAAGCTATGAGGTGAGAGATAATAAATTGAAAAGGATTTCTTTCTTGATTGATTTAAATGAACTGAAAAATAAATGGAAAAATGTAGCCAAGTTTTATTAAAATTGAAAAATAGTTTAGGAAATTTGACTAAACAAATATTATCAAATTTCTTAAACTATTTTTTAGTATAAGATTAGGTCTTTACTAATTTTGGTAATTTCGAAAGGATAGATCCTAATTTCATTGCCTTCTCAGAGTCACCATCGATTTTTAGTCGACCTTGAATAAAGGCAGTTTGTAAGTTCATTTTCCCCATTCCAATTTTCATCAAGTGTTCATCTTTAATGATGAAAGTAGCATCAGGGTTTTTCGTTTTTCTTTTCAAAATTATTCCTGGAGATTTATTCAAATTGATTTGCCAAAAAGTTTCTACATCACCAGTAACATGAAATTGAAATAGTCCATTATTAGGTTTTATAAATTTTGAAGCAGCTTCCATTTCTTTTTTAAAATGAGCAAATAAAACATCAGACTTTGCTTTAGTTTGTTTTTTTCTCTTAGCTGGTTTGTTTTTTCTTCGTTTTAAAACTGCTGCTTCCAATTCATTGGCAGACTCTCGAATATACCTCGTAAAGACATCAATATCAGGCATAGTCTTGGCGTCTGAAGTTGGACTAATTGTTACAAAACCATTATAACTTAATATTGTAATGATCAACCCCATTCCATCCAGAATAGGAGCCATTCCACCAACAGTTAATAATCGATGTCCATTCAAGTACAATGGAAATTGAGGGCCAGGAACATTTGTGATTGTAACATTGAAAACTGGATTATGCATTTCTGATATTTGAAATCGCGAATACAATCTTGCTGCCTGATTTGCTACTCCAAATGGAACTGCTTCCGCCATACTTGCTAGAGTCTTAGCACCAATTGCTTTTTGATAAGTTTTGCCGCGTACCGTATTTTCATGGATAGCTTCTAATCGTTCAATAGGATCCTCCACATTTGTGGCAATCTGAATTAACATAGATGATACTTGATTATCTGTATTATTTTTTTCTGCCTCTGTTCTTGTAGATATAGGAACCATTGCTACTAGTGGTTTGTGAGGTAATTTCTTTTTCTCATTTAAATATCTTCTCAACGCACCAGCACAAAACGCTAGAACCACATCGTTCATCGTTGTGCCCATTATATTTTTCAATTCTTTGATTCTTGCTAAATCTAAAATTGCTGTGTTCCATTTTCGACGGCCAGAGACAATTCCATTCAATGGAGTGGAAGGAGCAGAAAAAGGAGCGGTAGGTAATTCCATTCGGTTAACTCGAGTCAACATACCTGCCTTAACGGAACCTTTAACCGCTTTAGAAAGAATTTTTGGTAACTTTAATGGATTGCCTGCAAAACTCATAGCGCTTTTCATCACTACAGAAACTTCATTTGGAAGTGGTTTTGGCTTAAATGGTTTTGGTTCAGGAATTGATTTTTTTTCAGATGTAAAGTCGAAAATTAAACTCATCATTCCGGCTCCGGCCATTCCATCGATAGCAACATGATGAATTTTAGAAACAATAGCTACCGATCCCTTTGGCACCTGTGGAACATTATCTAAACCTTCGACAAAAGTAAAAGACCATAATGGTCGATTTTGATCTAGGTGTTCACTAAAAGTTTGAGAGGCTATTTTTCTTAATTCTTTCCAACCACCTGGCTTTGGTAATGCGATATGTTGCAAATGTAGATCAATATCAAAATTTGGATCATCAACCCAATATGGATAGTCAATACTCATTGGAGCATAGACTAATCGCTTTCGCAACTTTGGGATCATGTGAAGACGAGATTGAATTATTTTTCGAAAAGTATCAAATTGTAAATCACCTTCAATTACAGCAACACTGCCTACATGCATGGGGCTAGTTGGTGAATCGATATATAAAAAGGTAGCATCCATTCCAGAAATGGATTTCAAATTTGGGTTGTCAAGGTTTTTAAGAAGTTTTTCAAACATGGGGTTGTATATTTTAAAATGATTTCTCCTAAAAAAGTTTAAAGTTTAAAGTAATAATAAACAGTCAATTATAAAATTATGTTTCCATGGTTTAATATAAAATTAATTTCTTAAACTATTTACTCATCTGTAACTTTGATTTGGTATTTTTACCAATAAAATAAATAATTATGTCTGTGAAAAAAGATGAGACTGCCTCTTTTATGTTACGTTTTACTCAAAAGATTTTTAAAAATGAAGAAGGTGAACCTCAAGTACAATGGCGAGGAAATATTCGCCACGTACAAGGTGGCGATGAGAAAAGATTTTCGGAATTTGACGATGTAGTTAATTTTATTCAAGCAAAATTGGCTGAGATGACTTTACAACAAATGGAAGATAAATCACCCGAGGAGCAAAAAGGTATCCTTTCTAAAAGTTTCAATCTCTGGAAAAAAATGACATTGAATGCTCCTAAAATGGTAATAGAAACAATTAAAGATCCAAAGAAAGGAGTGGAGAATATTCAAAAAGAATTACAAGAAGTAAGTGATGCTATTTCTCAAAAAGTAGAAGAGACAATTGCTCAACGAAAAGTAGATGTAGATGAATGGCGAGGAGTTTCTAAATCAGATCATAATGTAATGATGGAGTTGATGGCAAAAATGTCAGAGGAGGTTTCGGCATTGAATAGGAAAGTGAATGAGTTGAGTAAAAAATGACAATCAGAATTAGAAGGTTACTAGACTAAAATATATAACTGAGTAAGTTAGTTTCTAAAAGATATATTTAAAAGCAGATTTAAAAATGAAAAATTAACTATTTATGAGGTGAAATCTATAAAGATGAATTTTTTAAGATATAGAAACCGAATAAATAGTAAGATAGGACAGTACACAATAATGCATATGCCCAATCATCAGCAAAACTGATGATTGGGCATATGTGGAAATATTGATAGAAATCTTTTATGATTAAAATTGAGAATCAAATTGTCAACTTAGTTGCCCAAAAGAAAAAAGCACTTATTCATGTACGGACTATGGGTAATTTTCAGGTTTGGCGTAATGGCGTGAAAGTTTCTAGTAAAGAATGGGGACGTGACAAGACGGTTCAATTGTTCCAATTTTTGATTACAGCTCGACATAGAAATAGTTTACACAAAGAACAAATTGTCGATCGATTATGGGAGGATAATGATGGAAAATCGGCAGATCAAAATTTTAAAGTAGCGATGCATGGAATTAACAAAGTACTCGAACCTAATCGTCCTAGTCGAACTGAACCTAAATTTATACTGCGCCAAGGAATCACTTACCAATTGAAGCTGGAAGAAATTTGGATTGACACCGAAGCAGTTGAAAAATTTATTGCAATTGGTAATCAAGCAATAGATGGTGCACCAGAAATAGCTATCAAAGCATATCAAGAAGCCATTAAATTGTATGAAGGAATTTATTTGCCAAATAGATTATATGAAGACTGGTCTAGTGAAGAGCGAGAACGCTTGCAAATTTTATCACTTGGAGCCATGATAACCATAAGTGAGTTATTAGTAGAAAAAAATCCAATGGAAAGTATCCGATTTGCTCAAAAGGCATTGTTAATCGATCATGCGTGGGAAGATGCTTACCGAGTACAAATGCTAGCTTATCTTCAAAAAGGCAATCGCCCTATGGCTATTAAAACGTACAAACAATGTGAAAAAGTCTTGGAGGAGGAATTTGGAATAGAGCCATTACCAGAGACACAGCAACTTTTAAGAAAAATAAAGGGAATAAAATCATAAATTCAATGATCTAAAAAAAAATCATTGCGAACTGCGCAACAATGCATTTTCAGTTCAATTAATTTACTAGTTTTTTCTACCATTTTTCAACAGTCACATTTTTTTATCACTCTTTAAAATCATTAAAAAGTAAAATTCCCATATTTATATTAAAATTAATGTGTAAAACATGTTAACTTGGTCTTTCTATTAATTTTTTAGGAAATTTATGTTGAAGATAAAGAAAGCTTAAAAAACACCTTAAAAACCGAATAAAATTTTTTTTAGCTCGAAACATTAGGAATCCTATGAAACATCTAAAAAACACTATACTTAGCATATTCTTTATAGGCTATTCTTTTGGCATATTTGCTCAACCCTATCGAGTACAATTAGCCGCTTATGTTGATAAGGTTCCTTTCTCTTATTTTTCAGAAGCTCATATTTTTGGAGTTTATATGCTTACAGATCAAAATAATATTTTTAGATATTACATTGGGGAATTTCGAGAAAGAGCAGAAGCTGACCTTCTAGTGGATGAGGCAATCAAGAAAGGTTTTGCAAACGCGTACGTAATTGATATTGAAGAGCAAAGAAAATTATGCGGTAAACCTTGTCCTTACATTAGTCCAGCATCGACTTATTCTGATGAATCAACTGAGATATTAAATTTACAAAATGTGTTTTTTGGATTTGACAGATCGAATCTCAATTGGGAATCAAAACGCAGATTAGACAAAATTGCAAAAGTCTTAAAATCTAATAGGCGACTTAAAATTTTAATTTCAGGACACACGGATTCAGTAGGGGATGCGGCTTATAATATTAGACTTTCCAAAAGACGAGCAAGGACCACTAGAAGTTACTTAATCAATAAAGGTATTAAATCTAGTCGGATAAAAGCTGAGGTTTTTGGGGAATCAGTTCCTGAAAAAGAAAATTTAGATTCAAGTGGTAAAGATGATCCACAAGGAAGAAAATTTAATCGAAGAGTAGTTTTAGCTATCTACGATCCTAGCAATGGACAAATTTCAACTGGACATGGTGAGTGAAGAAACGCCCAATATTTTTGATGGATATTGGGCCTTTTAAATTAAGTAAAGAGATTAATTTATGAGAAATTTTACTTCCACCTTTAATTTTTGCTCATCGCTCAAAGTAGCTTTTTGATTACTTTCTACAGAATACCCTTTTATTGAATCGTATTGTAAATTTTGTTGAAAATCGCTTACTTGGTTGACAGAATGATTTTTGATGAATATCGAACTTACTTTTTCACCAGAAAAAGATACAATAAATTCACGAGTTTTTAATTTTGCATCAGTAGCGAGGTATTTTAACTTAGACAATTGGCCTTCATTATTCATGATGCTATCTACATCATATTTATCTAACCAAGCAATTTTATTAATATTAGAGTTACGGAAAATTGTTAGATCTTTTCCTAAGTCAAATTCTTGCAAAACTTTTTCGTCTATTTCACCATTAATCACAACTTTTTTCTTTATTGATTTTATTCTAGAAAGTTGGGCCATTTCTTTTAAAAAAAAATCATTGATATCAAAAAATGATTGGTGTTGCACATTGGGTTTTTCGACATTACATGAAGCGAAAAAGAATGTGAATAAAATAAGATAAAGCCAAGTTATTATTTTCAAAACAGATTATTTTTTAAAACGACTCTTAGTAATTAAATTTTTTCCTGTCATGATGGAAGGTTTCCTTAAGCCCAAGATGGAAAGAATCGTTGGTGCAATATCTGCTAATTTTCCATCTTTTAATTTAATATTATCCTCAATATTTTTCCCAACAAGAAAACAAGGGACAAGGTTCTTAGTATGTGCAGTATGTGGAGTCCCATCTTCATTAATCATTATGTCAGAGTTGCCGTGATCAGCAATGATAATAGCTGTATATTCATTTTTCAAGGCAACGTTCATCAATTTTTTGACACACTTGTCTGTAGTTACCGCTGCTTTTTTTGCTGCTTCAAAAATTCCTGTATGACCAACCATATCAGTATTTGCATAATTTAAACAAATAAAATCAGGTTGATTTTTTTTGATGTCTTTTATTATCGAATTAGTAATCTCAACAGCACTCATTTCAGGTTGAAGATCATAGGTTGGCACTTTTGGAGAAGGAACCATAAGTCTTCTTTCGTAGGGAAATTCTGCTTCTTGACCACCAGAAAAGAAGAAAGTAACGTGTGGGTATTTTTCAGTTTCAGCGATTCGGACTTGTGTTTTTTTTCTTTTGGCTAAGACTTCTCCCAACGTATCTTTTAAATTGTCCTTTTCAAACAATACATTCACATTGGTGAATTTTTCATCATAACGAGTCATTGTAACAAAGTGTAGTGGCAGTTTTTTCATATCAAATTCAGGCATATTGGATTGTGTCAAAACTTCAGATATTTCCCTTGGACGATCAGTTCTGAAATTAAAGAAAATGACAACATCATCTTTTTTAATTTTTGTAACTGGGTTATTGTTTTTATTTACACAAATTATTGGTTTTAAAAATTCATCAGTAATTTTTTTCTTGTAATTTTTTTTAAGCGTTGCTAAAATATCTTTTGTTTTTTCTCCTTCTCCTTTGACCAAAAGGTCATAAGCTAATTTCACTCTATCCCATCGCTTATCCCTATCCATCGCATAATATCGACCTATTACAGAGGCTAGTTTGACGGATTGTTTTTTAGTATGGTTTAAAAGATCTTCTAGATAGTTTTTCCCACCATTGGGGGAGGTGTCTCTCCCATCCATAAATGCATGGATGTACACTTTTTTCAAATTTTTAGAATGTGTGATATCACACAAGGCTTTTAAATGTTCGATGTGAGAGTGGACACCACCGTCAGAAACTAATCCCATCAAGTGAACAGACTTATTATTTTCTTTTGCATAATTTAGTGCGGTAAGAAGTTTTTTATTTTTTTGAAGAGTTCTCTCTTTAATTGCTTTATTAATACGAGCGAGTTCTTGATAGACAATTCTTCCAGCTCCAATATTTAAATGTCCCACTTCTGAATTTCCCATCTGTCCTTCAGGTAAACCAACTTCTTCTCCAAATGTTATAAGTTCAGAGTTAGGGTATTTTTTATATAAAGAATCAACGTATGGTGTTTTTGCTTGAGCGACTGCACTTACCTTAGGATTCTTTCCATGTCCCCAACCATCTAAAATGATGAGTATTACTTTTTCTGATTTCATAAAATTTTAATGTGGTTTTTTTGAAAAAAAGATTTTTGGTTATAAAATGGTGAGTTATCGCAAAGGTAAAATATTGTTTCTTAAATTTTGACGATGGATTTTGATTTTTTATCGAAATAATAAATTTTACATAAATGATTCTATTAATTTACACATTATTAATGATGTTAAAAATAAAAAATAGATTATGCTTATAAGTACCACAGATTTTATTCCAGGAAGAGAAATCCATGAAGTTATTGATATAGCAAGAGGAAGTACCGTCCGGGCTAGAAATATTGGACGAGATATTTTTGCACAGTTAAAAAATATTATTGGAGGTGAGATTTCAGAATACACTAAGTTGATGTCAGATTCACGGGAGCATGCTATTGAGAGGATGATTTCAGATGCAAAAAGTATAGATGCAGATGCAGTTATTAATGTACGATTTACAACTTCGATGATTAGTCAAGGAACTGCGGAAATCCTAGCTTACGGAACTGCGGTAAGGTTAAAATAATGAATGTTGAGTTAGAGAGGATAAGTTTTGAGCTTAGTAATTGATCAAGATTATAATGAACTAATTGTAAAAAACGCCAATTTATGGAATTTATAGTTTCATTCATCTTATCTTTGGGATTCCTCTTTTAGTTTTGTAATTATTGCCTTGATTTACAAAAGAATTAAAGACAAAGAGGAAGAAATTTTTGAAGATGGGGATATCTATAAAGATATTTTTAAAATAAAGTATAATGGCGAAGAAGAGTAAACCTAAAGCGACTATTGAAATTATAAATCGAAAAGCAAAGTTTGAATATCATTTTCTTGCACAATTCGAGATGGGAATTATTTTGACTGGTACCGAAATCAAATCTGTTCGACTGGGCGAGGTGAATTTAAAAGATGCTTATTGCCTATTTACAAAAGAAGGGGAGTTGATTATCAAAAGTATGTTCATTGCAGAATATAAATTTGGAAATCAAAATAATCATGAGACTCGACGAGATCGAAAATTACTACTGAGAAAACCTGAACTGCGAAAATTACAAAAGAAAGTGAAAGAAAAAGGTTTTTCTATCGTTCCTTATCGAATGTACATTGGTGAAAGAGGATTTGCAAAAATGGAAATCGTTCTAGGTCAAGGAAAAAAATCGTATGATAAACGTGATACTATTAAACAGCGAGATAATAAACGCGAATTAGATAGAGTGAAAAAAATGTATCGATAATGGTAACTTAACTACTCATTAAGTGCCCAATTATAACTTAAATAATCTATATCTGCTCCTTTTTTGATTTTTATTTCACTATATTGATTTATATATTTCCTAATACTTACTCCGGTCTTTTTAAAATCTCCAGCATACCACCTAAATATTTTTGACAGTTTTGGATTATCTTCATCAACCAAATTTTTAGTTTTATTTTTGATGAAGCTTCTCATCTGTTCGTCTAATTGTTCTTCTAGTTTTTCTGCAGTGAATGCTTCATTTCTAAGTTTTGGACAAGAGAAAGAGGCACAATTACACGCTGCATGAATTCGAGGTTCGGTAAATCTTTTTCGAATAATTCCGTGCTCAATATCATTTAGATTGTAACTTATTCCTTCAATTTTAAAAAAATTAATTTCCCAAACATCATTAATAAATGGAATGCCTTTTTTGATGTCTTTGATACTTTTGGTAGGATAATGGTCAATAACTAATTTAATGGTAAATGCATTGTAAGCATTGATCCAAAATGCGAGCCTTTCATTCGTGGACCAATTTACATCATTAGGATGATTGGCAGATAGTAAGTTTATATATGAATTTAATCTTAGGCTGTCTTTGATAAAGTTTTTGTAATCGACTTTACCATCAGAACTCACATGAGTTTGCACTAGAGTATCCCACAATTCGTGAGTAATTGGTTTTGAATTGGATTCGACTTTGTTTACGGCACAAGCACCTAAAAATAGAAATGAAAAAGTTAAAATTAGAACTATGAATGTAAAAAGTTTCATGAATAGACTTTTGCTTTGTTAGAAAATACTTTGTCCCAACGTGTGAAAATAGTTTTCTTTTAATTAATAGTATGTTTTTAAGTATAAATGTCTTTTCAATGACTTACAATTTTTTTTGCTAAATTTTTGTAAATTGAAAAGTTATGACTTTGATTAATGATTTTCTTTTTAAATCAAAATTATTATCTTTCAAAACATTTTAAAACACCTTCAAAACATTCAAAACATAAATGAATATTAAATTTTGCGGTGCAGCTGGGCATGTTACTGGAAGCGCTCACCTACTCACATTAGATAATGGGTATAAAATTTTATTGGATTGCGGATTGTATCAAGGCAATGATTCTGAAATGGAAGATTTTAATTCCTCTTGGTATTTTGAACCAAGCGAAATTGATTTAATGATTTTATCGCACTCACATATTGATCATTGTGGACGTATTCCAAAATTAGTTCATGATGGTTTTCAAGGAGATATTTTATGTACACATGCCACTCGAAGCCTTTGCGCGATTATGTTATTGGATAGTGCTAAGATCCAAGAACGAGATGCAGAATATCATAATAAGCGAATGTCACGAAAACCAAAGAGGAAGAAGTTTGCTAAAGCATTAACTCTAAAAACACCGCTTTACACAAGTGATGATGTTCCTCCTGCGATGGATTTGTTTGTAGGATTGGGATATAATCGATGGCATCGGGTGAATGACAATTTGGAGGTTCTATTCCGAGATGCTGGTCATATTTTGGGAAGTGCAAGTGTAACTATGAGAGTGAATATTGAGGGGAATGAGACAATGATTGGATTTACTGGAGATATAGGACGACCTAATCGACCGATATTGAGAGACCCAATTCCAATGCCTGAGGTGGATTATATGATTTGCGAATCAACCTATGGAAATAAGGATCATGCAGCAAAGCCAGCTGAAGAGGATAGACTGTTAGCTATTATCAAAAAAACATGTGTAGAGAAAAAAGGGAAATTAATTATTCCAGCTTTTAGTGTGGGGCGAACACAAGAAATAGTCTATATGCTCGATCAAATGGAAACAGCAGGGCATTTACCAAAAATTCCAGTTTATGTGGATAGCCCTTTGGCGGTAAATGCAACCCAAGTTTTTGGGGCTCACCCAGAATGTTACGATAATAACTTAAATGAATACCTATTAATTGACGATAATCCTTTTGGTTTCAATCGATTAACATATGTACGAGAAGTGGCTATTTCGAAATCTTTAAATGATTCCAATGAACCATGTATTATTATCAGTGCATCAGGAATGATGACGGCAGGAAGAATTCGACATCATATTTTTAATAATATCGATCAAAAGAAAAATACTCTACTAATTGTAGGTTATTGTTCGCCAAATACTTTAGGAGGAATATTAAGACAAGGTGTCGAAAAAGTAAAAATGTTTGGTGAATGGAAAATTGTCAATATGGATATTGAAATTATGGATTCCTTCTCTGCACATGCAGATAGAGGGGAGATTATTGAGTTTTTGGGAAATCAGAAAAAATTGAAAAAACTCTTTTTAGTTCATGGCGAACCCAGCAAGCAGATGGAATTTAAGAAATTGCTGATAGAGAAAGGCTTTAAATTTGTTAGGATTCCAAAGTTGACTGAGGAGGCTAAATTGGAATAATTAATTAAGCAAATGAGTTGAATAGGAAATTAGGAATTAAAAATCTGATTTTCTAATCAACTAATGAACCCAGTTTTTCCAATATTTTTTGAGTAGAAGATGAAGAGATAGTTTTATTTTGACTTTTGTTTCTATTGTGTATTTCGTAGTAGTAGATTTATGTTAAGGAAATAGTATAGATGCACACATAATCAGATTCGATTCTTTATTGATGAGTTATTTTATTTAACTACCCAATCTTTCACTTAAATTTGAGTTTTATACATTCTTTTCTTAAAATTCAATTTGCCCAATGGATTACATTCAATTCACGTTTTTTTTTCGATTTTTGTAAAAAGAAAATAAATGAAAAATATTTTATTTCAACTATCCCTTTTATTGATTTTTTCAATAATCATTGGTTGTGAAGGTGGGTTCGATGACCCGATAGATTCCAAAAGGGAAATTGCTGTTCCTCTCTTTTATACAACAACTAATTTAACGAACCTTTTAGATGGAATTAATGATGAAACTTCTATAACAATGGGGCCAGAAGGTATCGTTACACTTAATTATCGTGGCAATGTGACAAAAAGAACAGGGAATGAATTATTTAATTTCATTCCTGTACTTCCAATCCCTTTGTTAGATTCTGTAACTATTTTTGATTTTGATTTACCTGGAGCATTAGACATTACCCTCACAAAAATCAAAGCAGGTAACCTTGGTATTGTGTTTGATAATCCTTTTGCAGAAAAAGTAGATGTCACTATTCGAATCCCTGAGTTGACTAAAAATGGAGAAACTTTTGAAAAAAATAGATTATTAGATTCGATAGGCACAGCAGGTGAATCATGGCCAATATTGCCTTTTTACCCATTAGCTGGATATGACTTGGCGACAGATAGTGATCAATTAACGATTACTTATGAGGCTTACCGTGAGAGTGATGGCGAGCGAATTATCTTTACAAATACGCATGCAATAGGAATTTCAGGTTTAGAATTTTCATACGCAGAAGGGTATTGGGGACAAGAATTGTTAGACTTAGAAAGAGATACAATCGAGATTGAGTTTTTTGAAAATTGGGTACAAGGAGATGTATACTTTGAAGATCCGGTAATTCAAATTACAGTAGAAAATGGATTTGGTTTCCCCGTTCAATCAGTAGTGAATACACTTGAAATCTTGACTGTGGATGGTAGTAATATAACTTTGGAAAGTTCCTATATTCAAGATGGAATTGACTTTGACTACCCTGCTTTAAATGAAGTTGGTCAGATTAGAACGACAGTTTTTGATTTTGATAAAACTAATTCTAATGTAGTTGATGTATTGAGTTCTGGACCTGTTTCTGTTGATTACGATGTTGACGCTGTATCGAACCCTGATCAAACTCAAGTAATTGGATTTATGACGGATACCAGTTATTTCCAGGTACAAGTTGCGGTGGATTTACCTTTCAGAGGGCATGTAAATAATTTCAAAGGAAGAGATACTTTTAACGTGAATTTTGAGCAATATGACCAAGTAGAATATGTAGAATTTAAAATGGTTGCTGAAAATGAACTCCCTTTGGGAATTGGAATACAGGTTTATTTTGTGGGGGAAGATGAAATGGGGGATGAGTTTTTATTAGATTCATTATACGCTGTAGATGAAAACATCTTGACACCAGCGCCAGTTGATACAAATGGAAATGCAACAGGTGAGATTTCAGAAAAGGTAACTTTCTCAACAATCAATGCAACTCAATTTGACAATATAAGAAAAGCAAGGAAAATGGTAATCGATGGAACATTTTTCACCACTGATGTAAATAATTCTCCTGCTCCTATCGTCAATTTAAAAACGGATCAAGATGTTAATATTCGAATGGGAATGAAAGTAGGGACAAAGTGAAAAAGTTGAATAAGTGATGATTTTGCTTGTGATATCGTCAATCGCTTTCATAAATATTAAAAAAAGAAAGAATGTTTAAATATCGGTTTTTATTATTGATTGTTTTATTTGTCGTATATAACAGTACAATTACATATTCTCAGCAGCAAGTTGGTTTGCATTTTATGAATATTTGGCAAACTTCTAAAACTAATCCTGCTTATATTTCTGATTCTACTATTGTGGTTGCCCTTCCTGGCTTTCATTTAAATTATTATAACACTACAGGAGATTTTAATTCTTTAATTGTTGACTATTTAAATGAAGGACAAGGTATCAAATCAGGCGAAGCGTTGTCGGATTTACCATCTACAGATAATATTTTACGTGGGATTTTGGAAGTAGAAATTTTTAATATTGGTTATCGATTTGGAAATGTTCAACTCGGTTTAAATTATGCTCAAAAGACTGATATGTTTTTGAATTTCCCAAAAAACTTAGCTCAATTATTCCTACAAGGAAATGGTCAATTTGTTGGAGAACATATAAATTTAAGCCACGACATACATTTAACTTCCTATAATGAATTTGGGTTGAGTGGAGCAATCCAGTTAAATAAATTAAATGTAGGTGCACGGATAAAATTTTTGACAGGAATCGCTAACACTTCTGTTGAAAAAGATGCAATTTCTCTCTTTACTGATGATGATGTTTATCAATTGACCCTAGATGGAAATTATGCTTTGAACGCCTCAGGATTGGCAAATGTAGATGATTTAAATAATTTTAATTTGAGTTTAGGATCGTACAGCTTTGATAATTTTTTTACTGAAAATATTGGATTGGCAGTTGATTTAGGAGTGACATATGAAGTAAATAAAAGATTGAGATTATCTGCAAGTATTTTGGATTTAGGAAAAATTAATTGGAAAAAAGATGTTACTAAATATATAAATCAAGGTGCAACTACTTATGAGGGATTTGATTTTGCACAATTTGTGGGTAACGACTCTATTTCATTTGGTAATGTTTTGGATACCATTGAGAACACTTTTAATTTCTCTGAGGAAAGTGAGAGTTATTTAACAGAAATGCCTGTTAAAATATACGCAAGTGGAACGTACCAGTTAAATGAAAAAACACAAATTGGTGGATTACTTTACTACGAGAATTATCGAGGAGAACATTTTCCAGTCTTAGGCTTGAGTGCTAATGCAAAATTCAAAAAAATATTTAATGTTGGTGCTACCTATTCTGCTAGAAAAAATAGTTTTTTTAACTTCGGTTTAAACCTTGCGATAAATCATAAAGTCTTCCAATTTTTCGCTTCAGCCGATAATGTTGTAGGAGCTTTTCAGCCCTATAAAAGTTCAAATGTTAATTTTAGGACAGGTTTAAATTTGATATTTTAAAAGAAAATATTAATTTGCCATAGCAACAAGTTCTATGTCTAAAGTAAATGTAAGTTTTGTTTAAATTAAATAATTAATATTTTAATTTTTTTAAAAATTCTAAAATCCGACTTTAAATGAAGAAAGTTTTCCTTTTTTTTATCCTCTCGATTTGTTTATCTAAATTTTCTTTTTCTCAAAATAGTTTGGCTTGTGATGGCGAGAGATATATTGATGATGTATTCTCTAATTTTACGGTTAGTACTGTAACGTATGGTTCCAACACCACTATTTTTGGATTTAGTCAAGATTTGGAAATGGATATTTATGAACCTGTTGGAGATGTTCATGAACAACGTCCGGTAATTATTTTTGCTTTTGGGGGAAGTTTTATTTTTGGTGACAAATCAACTATGTCATATTACTGTGAGCAATTTGCTAAAAAAGGATATGTAGCAGCGACAATTGATTATCGTACTGGTTTTTTAGGGTTTGGAGAAGAAGCGGTTACGGGTGCAGTGATGAGAGCAGTTTCTGATATGAAAGGGGCAGTTCGATACTTTCGACAAGATGAGGCGACTGATAATAATTATAAAATTCATCCTGATTTCATTTTAGTAGGTGGTTATTCTGCGGGTGCAATAACTGCAACTCATGTTGCTTATCTTGACGAAAATGATGAGAATATTCCCTCATTCACAACTGATATTATTAATAATAATGGAGGATTTGAAGGTAATACAGGTGATACTGAAAATCTAAGTTATTCATCTGATGTATTCGCTGTTTATAACCTCTCAGGAGGTCTAAGAGAAAAAGAGTGGATGGATGAAAATGAGACAGAAGCATTAGTAAGTTATCATGGAACTGATGATGGAACAGTACCATACTTTAATGGATTAGCGAATAATATTGCAGAGCTTGATGGAAGTGGACTATTACATCCTCAAACCGATGCAATTGGTTTGCCTAATTATTTAAAGACTGCTGAAGGTGGTGGTCACGGAGATATTCATGGCCCATATATTACTCCATCCTATGAAGATGCGTTAGCGGAATTTGAATTAGAGAGTCATATCTTTTTACAAAACCAAATGTGCCCTGATTTTCAAGTTTCTACCAATACTTTTGAATTGGCAACGATTCAACAGGCATTGGATATTTATCCAAACCCATCGAATGATTTGATGGAATTTGATTTTGGAAAAATAGAAAGTGATTATTCTGTTCAAATTTCTGATCAATTGGGGAGAGTTGTAACTCATTTTGAAAAGAACAACGAAAGTGTTTTTTATTTGGAGAAAAGTAGAATTGGAAAAGGGATGTTTTTTGTAAATGTATTGTTTGAAGATGAGAGAATTGCTCCTTTGGCTCGGAAAATAGTTTTTAACTAATAGGAAAGTTTAAAAAATATTTTTAAATACCCATTGTTTACTGAGAAGGGAAGCAGTGGGTATTTTTTTTAGAAAATAGGTGCTTTATAAAACTGTTTTTTGTTAAAAAAAAGATGGAGGGTTGATCGTTTTTTACTTGAAATAAAAATTAAAAATAGCTCAAAATATTTACTTAAATCCGCGTATAAATTTTCTGCTAATATTACATACTTATCAAAAACTAGTACTTATGGAGGATAGGTTTGCCAAAATCACCGCATGTAATTAATTTATCTTTTTTATTGAAAATCAGAATTTAGTTGAAGTAGAAAAATTACTAATAAGATAATTTTAAATTTCACAATTTCCAGGTACATCTTTCCCATCCAATGATACTAAACGATCCAATCGAAAAATTAATCCGTTTTCCATTTCCAAAAATTCTTCTTTATTTTTTGAAAAAACGTTTTTGATGATACCTTCAATAGTTGTTTGCTCTTCATTTTTTGAAAGATAAACCACCGTAGTTTTACTTTTGCGCATCGCATGTATTTCTATTTCATCATAGAAGTCACAATTAATGGGAATGTATTTTTTTTTCATAAAAAAGTATTAAATGGTTTCTTTTAATCGAATAGTAATTTTGATTTTTTTGTGTAAAGTTTGATGCACAGGGCAACAATCTGCACTTTCTAGTAAGCGATTAATTTGTTCTTCACTCAAATTTACATCGATTTCGATCACTTTTTGAAATTATAAATTTTTATTTCTTTACTAAATTCTCTTCACTTTTTCTCGAGCTAGTAAAATAAAGTTGTAAGATGCCTACACTATATTGCGTTAATAATCGACTAATATGCTAATTAGCCAATCGGCTTTTATTACTTTTAAAAATATGGACAAAAATTGCAAAGGCATATGGATGACTATTAGGTGGGAATTCTACTCTAGTTGAAAGGGGGTAGCCATTCGCATTTTTTAAATTGAATTTTTTCTGCTTTCATGAATTTTAGTTTGTAGGATAGTTTTGGAAATCTATTTTATAGGTTTTAGAAAAGCAACGAAATTTAGACTAGATTGATTTTATAACTTTAGTATAAAGTCTTTATTGGCGTACAATTAAAAGTTATATTTTTTTCTTTCCTTAGCAAAAGCAATTGCAATTTTTGTAGCTAATTTGGCATTATTGTAAACTAATTGAATATTCGCTTCCAAGCTTTTACCTTCGGTTAGCTTTCCAATTTTTTCTAATAAAAATGGAGTTATTTTTTTTCCTTTAATTCCTTTTTTTTCAGCAATTGATATTGCATCCTCAATGGCCTGATTGATAGAATTGAACTTCATCTCATCTTTTCTCAAAATTGGATTCGCAATCAAAACACCACCTTTCATTCCTAGATTCCATTTTGTAAAAAGAGTATGAGCTAGCTCTTCAACTTTATCAATTCGATAATCTACACCAAGTCCACTTGTGCGAGAGTAGAAAGCAGGGAATTCATCTGTTTTAAATCCAATAACAGGAATTCCAAATGTTTCTAAATATTCTAATGTCAACTTTAAATCTAAAATAGCCTTCGCACCAGCACTCACAACCGCAACATCTGTATTGGCTAATTCTTGTAAATCAGCTGAGACATCCATTGAACTTTCTGCTCCCCGATGAACTCCACCAATTCCACCTGTCGCAAAAATTGAAATTTTGGCTATCGAAGCAATTATCATTGTAGATGCAACCGTGGTCGCTCCTGTTATTTTTTTTGATAAAGTAAATGGAATATCTCGTCGGCTTACCTTAACTACTTTTCGTCCTAGTTTTCCAAGGTGACGGATTTCTTTTTTAGAAAGTCCTACGCATAGTTTTCCATCAATGATGGCAATTGTAGCAGGAGTAGCTCCGTTCTTTCTGACTATATTTTCTACGGTAAGGGCAGTTTCCACGTTCTTAGGATAAGGCATTCCATGGGCAATGATGGTACTTTCAAGTGCAACAATAGGTTTTCCGTGAGTCAAAGCTTCACTAACTTCAGGAGATATTTTTAGGTAATGGTTTAGCATTTAAGAAATTGGATATTTTGAGAAATTAATTTACTTAAGTATTCTTAGTTTTGTATTTTAAATTTTATTAAAAATTATTTCCCTCAGAAACAAGATCCTTTTAAGAAATTATTTTTGAAGAAGGATTGTAAAGTTATAAAATGAAAAGACAGTTTAAAGATATTTTTCCCAAAATGCATTCAATTATTGGAATGATTCATTTGCAAGCCTTACCAGGAACACCTGCAAGTAAATTTGAAATTGATCAAATCATCAACATGGCCTTGACTGATGCAGCGGTTTATCAATTGGCTGGAGTAGATGGATTAATGATTGAAAATATGCACGATGTGCCATATTTAAATAGAAAGGTTGGGCCAGAAATTACTGCTGCGATGAGTGTTATTGCTAAAGAAATTAAGAGAGAAATTCCTTTACCGTGTGGTGTGCAAGTTTTGGCGGGTGCAAATGAATCTGCTTTAGCGGTAGCTAAGGCAGCAGGATTGGATTATGTTCGAGCGGAAGGATTTGTTTTTGGACATATTGCGGATGAAGGTTGGATGAATTCGGATGCGGGGACTTTGTTGCGTTACCGCAAAATGATTGACGCGGAGGATATTTTGATTTTCAATGATATTAAGAAAAAACATAGCTCACATGTTGTGACAGCAGATGTGGATTTGGTGGAGACTGCAAAGACTGCTGAATACTTTCGTAGTGACGGGTTGATTATTACGGGAAGTTCGACTGGAGTGGCCGCAGATGTGAAAGAAATAAAATCTGTTAAAACAGCTTGTGAAATTCCAATTATCGTTGGCTCGGGCGTTACTCTAAAGAATATGAAAAAATATCTAAAGTTGTCTGATGCGTTGATTATTGGTTCTTATTTTAAGAAGGATGGCGATTGGAAAAATGGAGTTGAGTATGATCGAGTTGTGAAGTTGATGGATAAGATTTCACGTTAATTATTTGAGTAAAGACTAGAGGGAAGTTTGGTGGGTTGGGATTGTGAAAAATAAGAGTATTGGTATGTGTCTTATTTTGAGCTATTATTATTATTATTATGTTTAGAACTTTTATTAACTTTTTTTATCAAAACTTATCGACTGAATTAAACTTTGGAAAATCTTTTTTTTTAGGATTTATGATAAGTGTATCGGGCTCAATGGTTATTGGAGCTTTGCATCTTATAGCCATTCAAATTAGCGTTGAAAAAGGATGGCAATCAGCCGTATTATTTTCATGTGGATGTGCTTTGGTGGAGTCAATATTTGTACGATATATTGTTGGATTCACTCAATGGATTGCAAAAAAGAAAAGTGGAAATTTGATTTTAGAATGGACAATGTTGATACTTTTCTCTATTTTGACAATAGCTATTTTTTATGGGGCATTGAATTTAAATAACAATGCACCAGTATTATTGATACCTCCGATTTTGATACCTCCTTTTATATTAGGAATGGGAATTCGTTTTTTTTATCCAAGTATGATTCCGTTCTGGTTAGCTTGGAATACTGCATTGGTTACTCGTAAAATTAAATTTAGAATGTGGGGATTTGTTTGTGGAGCTGGTTTGGCAACAGTAATGGCACATTCAGCTTACATTTTTGCAGGAACAATGTTTGTTGATTCCTTAAAAGAAAAAAGTCAAGAAATGTTGATCTTGATAGGAGTTATATTTTTGATAACCACGATAATTCAGGTGAAAAGGATGGTTCGGTAACATTAAGAATGTTTAGAACTGAAAAAAAATCCCATGAATCAATTTTGGTTAATGGAATTTTTTCTTGTCTTCCGATTTATTCAAAAGGATGGGTAGAATATTAAATCGCTAACTATGGACTGTGGTTCAAAATGGATCCAATCTTCTTTGTAAAGCATCAATCTATCTGCAACAATATTTAATACAGAAATATTTACTCCGAGTCCTAAGTGACTGCCTCGAACTTGGATATTTTGATGAATGGAGGATTCTTCTTTTTCCATGCAAACCTCCCATGGCACGACTCCATCTTCTTTTGTATAAATTGCAGTTGTTGGAACAGGAGCTGGGCGAGGGATATCAGACAAAAGTTCAGAGTCAAGATCTACCACTCGCTTTCCATTAGAAACAATATTGTACATCCAAGTCGCATTATTTGGTTCAGTAATTCCGCCAAATGGAGAACCCAAGGTTATTACTTGTCTAACCATGTTTGGTTTTTCTTTAGCCATTTGTCGAGCATAAACTCCACCTAAGCTCCAACCTATAACTGTAACTTCCTGGCCTGTTTCATGATAAATATCCTCTAATTTATCCATTAAAACATCTAAGATTTCGAGTTTGGCAGTATTTCTCCCTAATTCCCAGGCGTAAGCTTTATAACCCAGTTTTTTGATAAATTTCCGGAGAGGGTTGGTAGATGTATCGCTTGCCATAAAACCAGGTAAAACCAAAACTGGATGACCATCCCCTTTATATTTTTTATGGAAAAGCTTACGATATGGGATAGAGAGGCCTAATTCTGATGCAGCTCGTACAGGCTCGGTTGCCAACCAAAATAAGGAAGGCTTCTTTATTTTACGTAGTTCAGTATTATTTGCCATAACAGCTAGATTATGAAGGTTTTCACCAAGAAGCTCAATGAAATGATGACTTTAGATGAAAAGTACTTGTGTTGATTTTGTTTTTTAGACTATAGTTCAAGTTCTAAAGGTACTTTTTTTTCAGATATAAAATAATAATAATTGTTTTTATAAAAGTGGTTAAAAAACTGTTTACCCAATCAACTTACGAAGTTTTAAGTTTAAAGACCAAAGTTTAACAAAATTTTATGGTGGTGTTATATTGATTTACTATATTGTTTTGGATATCTTATGACTCAAGAAAATAGATAAAAGCAAAAATAAAACCCATAGATAATGTCGATGGAGAATATTCTACGAGATTCTAAATTTCAAAAAAAATTAGTACTAATTGCTGAGGAAAACGGTGATTCTTTCGAGGATGTTTATGCAAAGGCGGCTGAGTATATGAAGGAATTGTATACGCAACATAGTCCTGTTGCTAATGTGATGGGGATGGAATTTTCGCAATACATTCTTTCTCGTGGGTATAAAAAAACTATTGATGTTAATCCTACAGAAATGAAACAATTGAGTCACTTGGCTCGACAACATCCGATTGCCTTCGTGATGACTCATAAAACTTATATTGATATGATGGTACTGGCCGTGGTGCTGACTCAGCATGGTGTTCCATTGCCTTACACTTTTGCGGGGATCAATATGGCTTTTATGGGGTTGAATCAAATGGGAAGACAAAATGGAGTGATTTTTATTCGAAGATCATTTAAAGAGAATGAGATTTATAAAACGACTTTGCGACATTTTATCGCATCCTTGGTGAATGATAATGCGCATTTCATGTGGGCGATCGAGGGAACTCGATCTCGAACTGGGAAATTAGTTTGGCCTAAAGTGGGAATTTTAAAATATATCAAAGAAGCGGAAGAGCAATCTTTTCAAGAAATAAAATATGTACCTGTATCAATAGTATATGATTTGATTCCAGATGTTAAGGACATTACTTTGCAGTGGCGACGAAACAAAAAAACACCTGAAAGTTTAATGTGGTTCATGAATTACATTAAAAAAATGGGGAATAATTTTGGAAAAATTTCATTAAGGTTTGGTGAACCTGTGGTTGTAAACGATGATAATTCTGTTGCTATTATTACAGAAGGGCACGATGTTAAAGGATATTCTGGGAAGTTACCAAGATTTGCTTTGGAACTCGTTCATAAAATTAATGAGATAACCCCTGTTACAACTTCTTCATTGATATGTATTGCTTTGTTGAGTAAATTTTCTCTGAATAAAATAGCCATTGAAAATGATGTTATTAGATTGATGGAGTTGATTGAAAAACGAAATCCAGATGCATTAGTTGATAGAGGAAAACCAATAGGAGAAAGTGTTCAAACAGCACTGAATTTATTGATTCGCGCAAAACTCATCTTGCAGCACGGAGATATTCTCCATGCAAAATATGTGATTATTTCCGAAAATTATTTACAGGCAACTTATTATGCAAATATGTCTGTACACCATTTATACCAACGTGCATTCATCGAACTTGCTTTGCTAGAATCTTCAAAAGCAAAGTCAGGTCTAAGGGCAGAAATTTTTTGGAGTGAAATAATGGAACTGCGAAAACTATTTAAGTTTGAATTTTTTTATTCTAAAAAATCTCAATTTTCTGATGAATTGGAATCGAACTTAGAGGTGTTAGATGAAAATTGGGAAAAATTAATAAGGCAAACAAAATCAGATGCTATTTCATTTTTGGAAAAACAAAATGTTATAGTTGCACCCGTAGTTTTACATAGTTATGTGGAAGCTTATCGAGTGGTTGTTTATGCACTGCAAAACATGCGACCACGACGAGTTTTCGATGAAGAGAATTTTATTAACGATTGTTTATTTGTTAGTGAAGAGATGCATTGGCAAGGAAGGGTTCAAAGGATCGAATCAGTTTCAAAACCATTTTTAATAAATGGAATTCGTTTGGCAAAAAATTTAGGTTTGATTCCTACACCAGATGATAATAAGAAAGATGCTATTCAAAAATTTCTTAATCAATTAAACGACGTTTCTGAAAGAATCAAAACTTTACAGGCACTTACTTTAACCAAATCTGCTGAAACGACTAAGCTCGTTCCAATCGAGAGAGATATTGTACCGGGTTCCAAAATAGACGCTTTTACTCGTCCGGTCATGGAAGGCGAAGGTGGTGCACACATAGGTGCATTTTTTGACTTAGATAGAACTTTAATAAAAGGGTTTTCGGCCAAAGAATTTTTTCAGACAAAAGTGCTTAGTGGACGAATTACAGCTCGTGAGGTTGTAGCACAGTTTGCAGGTGTGATGGTTTATGCAATGGGGAATGGGAATTTTGCAGGACTTGCAGCAATGGGAGCACAAGGTGTGAAAGGTGTAGATGAAAGAACGTTTATCGAAGTTGGAGAAGATGTATATCATCAACATTTGGCGGATGAGATATATCCGGAAGCGAGAGCTTTAGTAGCGGCTCATTTGGCAAAAGGTCATACGGTGGCAATCATTTCAGCGGCAACACCGTACCAAGTAAATCCAATTGCTCACGACCTTAATATCGAGCATGTGATGTGTACGGTAATGGAAGTAAAGGATGGAAAGTTTACAGGCAACATTGTTGAACCAGCATGCTGGGGAGAGGGTAAAGCTCATGCTGCAAAGGAGTTGACTAAAAAATATAACCTCGATTTAACCAAAAGTTTTTTTTACACTGATAGTGCTGAGGATTTACCGCTCCTCGAGATTGTCGGAAACCCAAGGCCAATGAATCCTGATACGAAATTATCTGCTTTGGCTTATCAAAATGATTGGACAGTTTATCGATTGAATGATGAAAAACGGCCAGGTCTCTCTAATATTGTTCGGACTGGTTTAGCTTTAGGAAGTTTGGTTCCAGCAGTAATAAATGGAGTAGCATCAGGTGCATTTAATATGTCATGGGCAGATGGCGTAAATTCTATGATGGCAACGGTAGGTGATTTAGTAGTTAAAATGGCTGGACTAGAATTGGCTGTCAAAGGGGAGGAATATCTTTGGGGAAAACGACCTGCAGTTTTTATTTTAAATCATCAAAGTAGCGTAGATATGTTTGTTGCGGCAAAATTGATTAGAAAAGATGCAGTTGGAATCGCTAAAAAGGAACTGAAAAGTATGCCAATTATTGGCCAGTTGTTACAAGCCGGTGGCGTAATTTTTATTGATCGAAAAGATAAAGAAAAAGCAATAGAGGCAATGAAACCTGCCGTTGATGCATTACAAAATAATACTTCGATTATTATTTTCCCAGAAGGAACACGTAGTAAAGATAAGACTTTAGGCTCATTTAAAAAAGGTGCTTTCCATTTAGCGATGCAAGCAGGAGTACCAATTATTCCAATTGTTTTAAGAAACGCGGCTGATGCTATGCCAAAAGGGGGAGCCCTTTTCCGCGCAACAGCGATTGAGATAAAAGTTCTTCCACCTGTTTCGACAAAACGATGGACTAAAATGAACATGGATAGAAATATTGAAAAAATAAGAAATGAATTCTTGTCAGAACTAGGCCAAAGAGTTCCTAAAGAGAAATTACCAAAGGTAAAATCGAATGGAAAAAAAGTTACGTTAAAACCTAGAGGAAAATAGAAGTGAAACATTCATAATCAGATTGAAAATATGAATTTAAAAATTGGACTGCTAGGAGGAGGATCATGGGGAACAACAGTTGCTTCCATGATAGCAAGAAAAAGACCTGTGAAAATGTGGGCTCGAAACCAAGTTACAGTTGATGATATTAATAATAATCATCGTAATGAAAAATATCTTCCAGGGTTTGATTTGACCTCCTCACTTGTTGCAACGAATTCAATTGAAGAAGCTATTTTTGATGCGGACGTTTTAGTTGTGGGAGTGCCCTCCCAAAGTTTTCGTAAAGTACTCGAAGATGCTAAGCCATACATTAGACCTTGGATTCCAATTATTAGTTTGTCTAAAGGGTTAGAGCAAGGAACTAAAATGCGAATGACTGAGATTATCGAAACGGTTATGCCTGGACATCCTGTAGGCGTTTTGACAGGGCCGAATTTGGCTAGAGAAATAATGGCAGGGCAGGCTGCGGCAAGCGTTATTGCGATGGTCGATGATTCGATGGCTAATGAATTGAAAAAGGTTTTTAGCACTGGTTTGTTTAGAGTTTATACTAATGTAGATGTAGTGGGGTGTGAGCTCGGAGGTGCATTAAAAAATGTAATTGCGATTGCGGCTGGAATGGGAGATGGTGCAGGGGCAGGAGATAATACTCGCGCTGCGATTATTACAAGGGGATTGGCAGAGTTAACTCGGTTAGGAGTTGCTATGGGAGGGGATCCGTTAACTTTTGCAGGTTTAGCAGGAATGGGAGATTTGGTGGCCACTTGTAGTAGTACACAAAGTAGAAATAGAACAGTAGGTTATCATTTAGGACGAGGACGAACTCTTAAGGATATAATTGATGAAATGTCAATGGTGGCGGAAGGAGTAAAAACTTGTGAAGTAGTCAGAGAATTGGCTCAACAATACAATGTTGAAATGCCGATTACTGAAGAAATGTATAAAGTAATTAATGAGGCAAATACGGTCAGAGATGCTTTTCGCGGGTTGGTTGGACATGAAAGTGGGGCAGAGTCTGACCCAGGTTAGAGATTTTTTAAATGATAGAGCCATCAATGTTTGGAAACAAAATATTTAGTGATTTTGAAGCTCATGGTTAAAATTTATTTTTTGAATTCCTTAAGTAGCCTTTACAATATTTTAAGCAAATTAGTATTTAATTGTAAGTGTGTTTTGTTTCACATGGGGAGTTATTGTAAATGTTGGTATAAAGATTTTTATCAGGTTTTAAATCTTCCCCTCTCAATTCATTGACAGCCTCTGCTGTTAATGAATTGGAAGGCAAGGAAGTTAGCTGCAGACTTTTTACTTCTTAATAGTAATTTTTTCGAGAATAAACTCATCTGAATTATCTACTATGATTTTTAATAAATAAGTGCCGATCTCTATGTTATTAATATTCAACATTCGTTCGTTTTCTGGAAAGTCTCTTATTAATTGTCCTTTTAAGTCAAATATTTGAGCAGATGCGTTTATATTTTCGGGATATTTAACAAATAAGAAGTCTTTTGCTGGATTAGGATAAATTGAAATTTCTACGCCTTGTATATTGTGTAGTGCTGTTGTTAAATCATTTCCATCGCAATCTTCATCTATACCGTTATTTAAGATTTCTTCGGCATCAGGATTGATGTTTGGATTATTATCATCACAATCAGTCTCTGTAGTGAAACCATCTCCATCTAAATCAATAAAAACTGTGACTTCTTGATAAAATGTATCAGTAGTACCGCAACTAGAGGCAATTAATGTAATTGTATAATCCCCTCCTTCAGTATATTCGTGTATTGGATTCTCAATTTCGGAAAAGTTATTATCACCAAAATCCCAGCTATATGCGTCTGCTAAATTTGAATTATTAGTAAAGGTCAAAACGTTAATATTTGATATTACTGAAAAGTTTGCTGTTGGGGCATAAGCACCAACATTCCATTCCTCTAGATCATCATAAACTAATAATTTTACTGCGTTTCTAATATTTGTTGCCTCTATATCATCAAGAGAACTATTGAATGTGATTAATGTAGGGTCTTTTTTGAAAATCATAGTATAAAAGGTTATTGCTGCTACATAAGAACCTTTTATATTGGGGTGCGAGCCATCTCCAGCGTATAAATTAATTTGAGGATAATTATTTCGGATGTAATTCCATACAAAACCAACAGGTGATACGTAGGAGTTATTCATATCTCCCATTATTCTATAGCGTAAATTTAGCAAACTGTCCATTCCTTCGTAGGTACAGACGGGAGGCCAGACGGCGCAATTATTTGCATCCCCATTCTCTCTTCCCCAAGTCATATAAAACATGGGACGAGTGCATGAGGAGTTAGCTCGAATGGAATCACAAAGTTGGGTTGCGTAAGGAAAAGTTTCCGATTCAACTTGAAATAAAGGAAAAGAAGGTTCCTGGCTTTGTGCTTGTAACACAACATAATCCCATTCATCAGATTTGATTTTGTTCATTGCATTCGCATTGTTCGCATGATTATTTAAGGTTCCACCTCCTGGAGTGTGTGATTGTTTGATAAGTGTATCACCAACTGATAATGCAGCATCAGCTACCAATTGAGGCATATTATTGTAATAAGTATAACTATTTCCTATAAAGAGGACCTTCTTGGTTTGTGCATTTATTGAAATAGTTATTAAAAAGAAGAAGAAGACGTGTGTTAATTTCATTTTAAATTATATTTATTTTGTTATCAGATTTCATTTTTCGGTAGCTCTATTTTGGAAATGGTATAAGGTTTTAGTTCCATTTTATGTTATGTCATACAATTTTTGCTGTTAACTAATATCTATCAATGTTTAAGTCTTACGAGCATGCTTTACATAATAGATTTTCTTATTTCTAATAAAAGATAAATACATTATGGTAATGGTCGTATGTTGCTTTGCTGACTAACTTGGTTTCATGGAGAATGATAAATAAATAATCCTCCTTTTGTATTTTTAAGTTGCATTATCCTGATTACAGGATCTGATTAAATTAATACTTTCGAGTCTAAATTTAATTCATAAAGACTGATAGAGCTACAATCTGGCTATTTGTTTAAAAGATAATATTTCAACATTCATTCAGTATTCCATGACACAAACTGAAAGATTATTTGTATTGTCATTTTTGATAGGAATATTATGTATAAATGGTATTGAATCCAGATTATAGCTTCCTTGAATTTCGCCATAGACTGTTATTTTATACGTCTAGAAATTATGTTGATTTTGAAGGAATATCAAGTCTGTGTAAACAGTCAAACTATATTTCGTTTCATTAGTACAAGTAAAACCTATTTTCTCCATTGAATCTAGAGAACAAGGTTTCTCACAGTCCATAAAGGCTATGAGTATTAGATTGACACCACAATTGTAACTAGCAGGATTTAGTTTTTTACTAATTGCTTTATGCCTATACTGCTACCATCCAGATTTAAAATATCGATAAAGTATATTCCTTCTTTTAATTTTTCAATATTTACTTTTGTTGACGAGGAAATATCTTTTAAGGATTCTACTATTCGTCCATTTATGTCGAGAATATTTAAATGAAAATTATTTTGCTCGCATTCGGTCTGGAAGTAATTATTAGCTGGTGAAGGAAATACCTTAATATTTTGGGGTGCTGAAATTAGATTTTTCTTTGAGTTTATTACGCCCAGTAATTCAATCATTTTAAGCCCTAAGACATTTCCTATTCGAAGATAGCTTTCTGCATTATTATGCCAATGATGACCAGCATCTGCAGGTGACGAATCAGCAGGTATCCAGTAGTCACGCGTTTCTGCATAACGGACATTATAATGGCCTGTGTATTCAACGGCATTAACTTGAGCAGGAACAAGTATCGTTTGTAAACCTTGAATCCAAAGGTCTCCTTGAAGTAGATCATAACCACCGTTTCCAGTCAAACCAACTACAAATGGTAAATCAGGAACATTTAAATCTGCTCTAACATCAGAAATTAAATTTTTTAGATTTTCTTCGTATTCGTTTAAATAAGAATTTTGTTCTCCATCATTCCATCCCTGAAACCAACAGAATCCAGCGATGTCTATTTGACCTCCATTGTATTGTGGGAATTCAATATTAATATTGTTTATTGTTTCTGTTATGTCTGAGATCATTTGATTATAATAAGGTCCTACTATTCCTCCTGAACTCGGTGGCCTAAAGTCAACTGCCAGGCTTTTTCCGCCCCAACAGGTTTTGATTATTAACACTTGATCCTGAAAATGTTCGCCAAGCAAGTGCCCAAAACCTAATTCTGGACCAATTTGACCCTCAAATCCACCGTAGCCTACTTTTAATTTATCTGCTAATAGTTCTCCGTTTTCATGGTCGTAGCGTACCCATACATCCTCCCGGGTTGCCCAACTGCCATCAGTATTTTGGATATATTGAAACATTGTCGATGAATTACTGTCCATAAAATTCGAAAGTGTCCCATTCGTATTTGGTGGATTAATGTTTCCATGGCCTTGCATGTTGGATTGTCCGGCAAGGATAAAGACTTTAATATTTTGTGAATAAATAGTAGATAAAGGGAATATGAGTAAACAAATACAAATATTTATTAGGATATATTTTCTGTTTTGACCGGTAATTTTCATTTCTAAAAAATTTTACAGGATTTTTATTTTACAAAATAATTTAAAACTCGATGATTTATTTATTTTTAATAATTCGATGATTTGAGATAGTTCCGTTTTGCTCAATAATATTAAGGAAGTAAATACCAGAGGTAAGTCCTTTTAGTTGAAGGGTCAAGTTATCTTTGTAAAGACCTACTTTTTCATCAATTAATACCCCTTGGATATTAAATAGTTGAACTCTTGAAATATACTCACTATTCGTTTCAATTTTAACTTGATTATTCGTGGGATTTGGATAAATTTTTATAGATGAAACCTTTTCAATAGCAACAATAGAAGTTGTGGTGGTATCTTTTTCCTGTCTTGTTACTATAGGGACATATCCAATTTCCATTCCTGTAGGTGGAGTCACGATTAGACCTGGATCTAAACCTACCAATGATCCTTTGGAGGGGGAGGTGAGATATTCATCTGTATAATGCCAGCTAGTATGAATCATTTCAACTCTATTTTGTAGGTTCTGTCTCATATCTTCTGATAGGTTAGCATAGATAATCGAAGGCTGGTCAATAAATCGATACCAATAATAAGTTAGTTGGCTACCATCTCCCAACTTCACTGTAAACGGACCTGCTACAGGTCCGGGTGTATTCCATGGGCTTTGTGGATCTTGAAAAGGACAATCAGGTTCTAAGGGTGTTAAATAAGGAACATTATCATTTCTTGGTGTAATGGCTGGCTCCTCATCCAAAAGTCCGGTAGAAGCAGGTACCTCTGAGAGTAGAATAGGCTCCCAAAGATTATCTTGGCTTAATTCATAAAATTCTGGCATAATAAAATTCCCCTCTTCATTGATTACCACATTAGTATCCCATTTAAAACCAGCAGCTGTTCCATTGGAAGTAATAGTTTTTTCTGCAAAAAAATAATTAATCATAGCATCAACTGGAGTACCATTCTGTGTTGCTATATTACCATCCACTGGTGGACTTGGACTAAAAAAAACATTTTGAGTTCCGTCAGTTTGAAAAGCTGTAGTTGGTACTTGTCCACCATTAAACCAATCTTCCACCTCATCCCATTTTGCATTTTTTGAATATACTTTTATTTCTCGAATAACTTCAGATCTATTGCTTGTGGTTTCAGGAAATACTAAAGGTAAAATTCTAGCAAATTTTTTTCCTGAGTCATCAGTTCCTATTAGTGCTGGAGATTCTGCATATTCAATGGCAAAAGCTTGGTTCTTATCTGTACCTTTTACATCTAAGAAAAGACCCTCCAAATCAGGATCATTCAATGCTGTCTCTGTCCAGAATGTGGGAATAAAAAATGCGATAGGACCTTTGAAGTTTGTGGCGTTCATAAATAAGGTCCAACATTGATTACCCGTTGAATAGTTTGTACCATAAGTTTCATCCATTACATCTGTCAAAGGTAAAGGATGATATCCGTATCCTAAAAATTCTCCGTTTGCTCCTTGTTCCATGTTTAAACCATCAGGTGGCCAAAGTATATTGGGAGATAATTGTGCAACTCCATACTTTCCTCCAGGATTAGACCAGTCTCTTTGACCACTAGACAACAAAGGACCGCTACCGGCACCAGTACCGTTGGCCCATTGACTAAATCCATTAGCTACTCCTCCCATAATAAATTTTGGAGTCTCTGTTGCAAATCGAGTGTCATGCCACCATCCCAAGCCACCTTCGATTGTATTGTAAAAACCAGAAGGGAGATTACCAGAATTATAGGGCTGTAACCAAGTACTTGGTAGGCCTAATTGAAAGTTTTGAAATCCAGGATATTTCTCCATTATAGGCCAAACTGCTGCATAAAAAGAGTAACCTGCACCGTTATCATTATCTGCAAACCATTGTCTGGGAAAATAATTAAAGCCGTACCCATTGGCTTGAACCTGAGCATTTAATTCACTGAATGGGTTTCCAATGAATAAAATGATAAGGCAATAAAATGAGATTCTTTTGGATAGGGTATTAGACAAATCATTTAGGTTTTAGTGTAAACAAAATAAAATTAACCAAGTAGACTTAATAAAACATAGTTTATGGTTAGCAAAGTCTAGTTTTGTAAATTATTAAGCAAAAGTATGTTGGTTAAGTAAATCACCATCTTTAATGATAAGACTTTGCTGTCAGAGTTGTCAAATAATATTTTGTTGATGATTGAGAAGAGGGACTCACATAAATAGATAATTTGCAATTCAAGTGATTGTAAATAAGAATTGTTAAAGCTCTATATAAATTTAGTTTTGGTGTAACAATTAAATCATTAAAATCTCGATTTTTTTATTGGTTTTTGATACGATTCTATTGCCATGGCATCTAATTATTTATATTAATTCGATAGTCTGTCTGCGTGCTAACACCTAATGATTCTTAATTGACTTGCGTTTAAGCCATTTACAAAAAGTGGGAATAGATTATCAAGGCAGTTGGGTGTGATATTTGCTATCGAGGGATATCCCATTTATACTTTTCAATAATTTTATTACAAGCTAACTCAAGCATTTCAAATACACTTTCGAATCCATCAGTAATATAAGGGTCGGGAACTTGTTGATTTAGACCTGGATTAACAAAGTTCATGATGAGGTGAATTTTATTTTCTTGCTCTGATGAAGTCGTTAAATATCTTACATTTTGATAATTCGTTGCATCCATTGTTAAAACCAGATCGAAGTCGTCTAGGTCACGAGCTTGGAATTGACGCCCTCGTTGGTTTAAGATGTCAATGTTGTTTTTTTGAGCAACTTTGATAGAACGAGAATCCGGTTTTTCACCTGCATGCCATGCCGCTGTACCAGCAGAATCTACTTTCCAATTAAGTTGATGTTCTTGGATCTTCTTTTTCATAATACCCTCCGCTAGAGGCGATCGGCAAATGTTACCCAGGCAGACCATTAATATTTTCATACAAATGAGGTTAGGATTTTGATAAAATAACTTTATCAGAACGAGGATGTAATGGAGATAGTTGCTTTAAAGATCAATTGATAATCTAAAGATGATTCAATTTTGGACAATAAATAGAACTTAACTGGAAAGTCTTTTATTACTGACAAACTAATCTTAAATTGCCTCCTAATTAATTTATCTAACCATTTTGAACCAAATTCAGTTTTTTTTGATAAAAAAACTGAAAAAATAGACAACCAATTAATGAAGATTCGTCCATTCCAAGCGATCTACCCTAACACCGATTATATTGCTTCCAATGATTCTTTTTTCGGAACAGTTAGAGAAGAATATGTTTCTTATAAAGAAAGTGGTTTTTATAATAAGGCATCGCAAGAATCAGTTTACATTTATCGTATCCAATCGCCTTCTCGAAATCATACAGGTTTAGTTGCATGTGCTGATATTAACGAGTATTTAAAAGGTAATATTAAA
The DNA here is from genome assembly GCA_029251525.1 of Saprospiraceae bacterium. Lineage (GTDB taxonomy): Bacteria > Bacteroidota > Bacteroidia > Chitinophagales > Saprospiraceae > CAJQQY01. Next base: position 197,332 of record JAQXDE010000038.1, read on the forward strand.
AAACATGAAAATACTTTAGCTGCTACCGAGCAACGACAAATGTATTTAATGATGAATCGAAAAGCGATCATCAAACCTGTGTTGCTAATTTATCCAAAGGTCAAAAAATTGAACGAATTATTTGAAAAACATATAGAGGAAAATGATCCATATTACTCGATTCATTTTGAGAAACAAAATTCGACCCACGTACTTTGGGAAGTAAATGATGGTAGTACAATTGAAAAAATTCAACAGCTTTTTGAAAAGAAAATTCCAGAAACATATATTGCAGATGGGCACCATCGTTGCGCCGCAAGTGCATTGTTATATTCTCGTATAAAAAAGAAGAAGAAGGCAAATCCATATGGGGATTTATTAACTGCATTTTTCCCAGTAGATCAGTTAGAGATTTATGATTACAATCGAATTGTTGATGCTTCGGGTGATATTACGATGACTCAATTTATGGCAAAACTCTCAAAGGTTTTTGAAATTGATATGCTTGAAAAACCAATGAAGCCAAAACGGAAACATGAAATTGTTATGTTTTTAAATAAAGAATGGTTTCTTTTAAAATGGAGGCCAGAGGTTCTTAAACAATATAAAAAGCAAAAAATTGTACTGGATGCAAGTTTGCTAGATGAAAAAATATTGAAAAATATTTTAGGGATTATTGATGTAAAGACTGATACACGAATCAAATATGTTTCTGGAACTGAAGGAATAGAAACTATTCGAGTTAAAACCTTAAAATCAGATTCGAGGGTTGCTTTTTGTCTTTATCCAGCACAAATGTCTGATTTGTTAACAACTGCTGATTTGGGTGGAGTAATGCCACCCAAGTCTACTTGGTTTGAACCACGAATGAAAAATGGATTGATTGTTCAAGAACTTTTTGGATTATAGATTTTTTCTAAATAAATTATTTCAGATTATAAAATTAGAATATGCAAATTACCGAAAATGTTCTTTATAAAAACAATCAGCTCATTGCGTTGAACAAGACCTCAGGATTACCTACGCAATCAGATCGGTCTGGTGACAAAGCACTGCTTAATATTGCTGAAATTTACACCAAATCTGAACTTTATCTCATTCATCGACTAGACCGTCCTGCTAGTGGAATTGTTTTATTTGCAAAGAATAAAAAATGCTTGGCAATATTAAACGAGCAATTCCAAAAAAGAACAATTAAAAAAACTTACCTCGCAGTTGTAAAAAATCACCCACCTGAGAAAGAAGGAACTCTTGTTCATTATCTCTTAAAGAGTCAAAAAAAGAACCGAGCTTTTGCTCATGACGATGAAAAACCAAATAGTAAGAAAGCAAAATTAACTTATAAAGTAATTGCCTCAATTGATAATTATCATTTACTTGAGGTTAACCTGATGACTGGAAGGCATCATCAAATACGTGCACAACTTGCAAAGATAGATTGTCCAATTAAAGGTGATGAACGGTATGGATTTAAGAGAGGAAATAAAGATCGTTCGATTCATTTACATGCGTGGAAATTGAATTTTCGACATCCTGTAACTAATGAGGTGGTCATGCTAGAGGCACCAATTCCAAATGATGTAGTTTGGCAGGCGTTTGATTTTTAAGAAATAATAATTCCTTTTTCTAAAAAAATTTAATTTTTATTATATAATAATGCAATCAATAATAATTAAGTTACTTTCTGGAAGTATGTTATACGTAGTGTAACAATATATTCTCAAGAAAAAAAAGCCTTTCCGAATATTCGGAAAGGCTTTTTTTTAGTTAAAAATTCGAATTTCCACAACATATTTAGCGATTACTTGGAAATTGGTTTTAGTTGACTTTTAAGTCGTTGACTTTCAGTTAGTTACGTGGGTGAAAATAAAATATGCTCATTGTAAAACTTGATTTAAAAAATTTCGTAATACTACCATTAGATAATACTTTTGACACTTATGACAAAAATGGAATTAAATAAATTTAGCAAACGGATCACTCAAGACCCAACTCAACCTGCAGCTCAAGCAATGCTTCATGCAATTGGATTGACTCATGAGGATTTAAAAAAGGCACAAGTTGGAATTGTCAGTACAGGATGGGAGGGTAATCCTTGTAATATGCACTTGAATGATTTGGCAAAAGAAATTAAGATTGGAGTCAATGAATCAGACCTGATTGGTTTGATTTTTCATACGATTGGTGTGAGTGATGGAATTTCGATGGGTACAGACGGAATGCGCTTCTCCTTGCCTTCTCGTGATATCATTGCTGATTCTATTGAAACTGTTGCTTCAGCACAATGGTACGACGCAATTGTCGCGGTGGTTGGTTGTGATAAAAATATGCCAGGAGCAATGATGGCTTTAGGAAGGTTGAATCGACCAGGGATTTTAGTTTACGGAGGAACTATTCAACCAGGTTGCCACTTGGATAAAAAACTCGATATAGTGTCTGCGTTTGAAGCTTTAGGTCAAAAGGTAGCAGGGGTCATTACAGATGAAGATTATAAAAGCGTTATTCAAAAAGCTTGTCCTGGACCCGGCGCATGTGGAGGAATGTATACTGCAAATACTATGGCCTCGGCAATAGAAGCTATGGGGATGAGTTTACCATACAATTCCTCAAACCCTGCGGTCAGTCCAAATAAAAAAGAAGAATGTGAAAGAGTTGGAAAGGCAATGCGGAATTTAATGGAAAGAAATATCCTTCCAAGAGATATAATGACAAAGAAAGCATTTGAAAATGCAATAACGCTTATAATGGTTTTAGGTGGTTCAACGAATGCTGTTTTGCATTTAATTGCAATGGCAAAATCAGTTGAGGTTGATATCTCCTTGGATGATTTCCAGCGTATTAGTGACAAAACACCTTTCCTGGCAGATCTTAAACCAAGTGGACAATACTTAATGGAAGACTTGCACAAAGTCGGAGGTGTCCCTGCAGTTTTAAAATTATTATTGGAGAAAGGAATGTTGTATGGTGATTGCTTAACAGTAACTGGAAAAACGATTGCAGAAAATTTAGCAGAAGTTCCAAATCTTCCAGCCGATCAAAAAGTCATTAATTCTCTCGACAATCCAGTTAAACCTAAGGGGCATTTACAAATCTTATACGGAAATATTGCAACAGGAGGTTCAGTAGCAAAGATAACCGGAAAAGAAGGAGAATTTTTTAAAGGAAGAGCACGAGTATTTAACTCTGAGGCTGATGCTAATTCAGCTATTGTTGCAGGTGAAATTAATTCAGGAGAGGTAATTGTAATAAGATATATTGGACCAAGAGGAGGTCCCGGAATGCCTGAAATGTTGAAACCAACTTCCGCTATTATGGGGGCAGGGTTGGGAAATTCAGTCGCATTGATTACAGATGCTAGATTTTCAGGGGGAACGCATGGATTTGTTGTTGGACATGTGACACCAGAAGCACAAGTTGGAGGAGTAATTGGATTGTTAGAGAATGGTGATATAATTACGATCGATGCTGTCAATAATAAATTAGACGTTGACTTAACTGACAAAGAAATTGAAAAAAGAAAAAATAATTGGCAACCGCTTGCGCTTCGAGCAGCAAATGGAATTTTAAGAAAATATGCTGCGACAGTATCATCTGCAAGTGAAGGATGTGTCACTGATGAATGTTAAACGTACTCAGAAGCAGTAGCTTCAATGAACATAAAAAATAATATAAGTGCAAAAAAATCTAAAGGTAAGAGCAAAAAGAATAAAATCATCTACACCAATTAAAACTAGTGGTGCAGAAGCAGTTTTGAAGTGTCTTATTGAAGAAGGTATTGATACTATTTTTGGTTATCCAGGAGGGGCAATCATGCCTGTCTATGATGCACTTCATTATTACCAAGATCAACTAGAGCATATTCTTCCTCGTCATGAACAAGGAGCAATTCATGCAGCTCAGGGTTATGCAAGGGTTACCAGGAAAATAGGAGTTTGTATGGCAACTTCTGGTCCAGGTGCGACTAATTTAATCACAGGAATTGGAGATGCTTTTATGGATTCTACACCATTGATTTGTATCACTGGGCAAGTGTTTAGTCAAGTTTTGGGAAGCGATGCATTTCAAGAAATCGATGTGATCGGATGTACAACTTCGGTAACCAAGTGGAATTATCAAATTACTAAGGCAGAAGAAATTCCAGCGGTTTTTGCCAAAGCATTTTACATCGCCAATTCAGGTCGTCCAGGACCCGTTTTGATAGACATAACAAAAGATGCACAACTTAATGAAATGGATTTTACCTATCAAAAAAATCCCACAGTTCGTTCATATCACCCTTTACCTAAGATCGAAAAAGCATCTTTGGAAGCTGCGGCAAATCTAATTAATAAAGCTAAGAAACCATTTATTTTAGCAGGTCATGGAATACAAATTGCACATGCACAAGATGAGTTTAAAGCCTTTGTTGAAAAAACTGGAATCCCGTTAGGTTGTACAATTCACGGACTTTCTAGTATTCCAAATTCACATCCATTACACATGGGAATGCTAGGGATGCATGGAAATTATGGACCTAATGTAAAGACCAATGAGTGTGATGTCTTGATTGCTATAGGAATGAGATTTGATGATCGGGTTACAGGTAATTTGGCAAAATATGCAAAACAAGCAAAAGTCATTCATATTGAAATTGATCCTTCGGAAATAAATAAGAATGTTAAAGCTGAAGTTCCAGTATTAGGTGATGCAAAGGAAGTTTTGAGAGAAATTTTACCGTTAGTCAAAGAGAAAAAATATACAAAGTGGGTAAAAGAATTTAAGATCTGTGCACAATTGGAAAATGAAAAGGTTATCAAACGAGATTTGAAAGCAAATGCAGATGGTATGATAAAAATGGGTCAGGTTGTTCGACTAGTTTCTAATCAAACAAATGGAAAAGCCATTGTAGCCACTGACGTTGGACAACATCAAATGTCTGCTGCTCGATATTATGAATATGAAGACACTAATCAATGGGTTTCTTCTGGAGGTGCCGGGACAATGGGTTTTGGGTTACCTGCTGCATTCGGAGCAAAGTTTGCTCAACCTCATCGAGAGGTAATTTGTTTTGTTGGTGATGGTGGTTTTCAAATGACTATTCAAGAATTAGGTATGTGTGCGCAATGGAACGTAGGAGTTAAAATAGTTCTGCTTGATAATGAATACCTAGGAATGGTTCGTCAATGGCAACAATTATTTTTTGAGAAAAGATATTCTTCTGTTGCATTGCAAAATCCTGATTTTATTAAAATAGCAGATGGTTTTGGTGTAGCTGGTAGTATGGTTTCGGATCCTAAAGATTTAGAAAAATCCATTGACATAATGTTAAAACATGATGGTCCATATTTGCTTCATGTGCGGGTAGAGAAAGAAGAAAATATTTTTCCTATGATTCAAACTGGGGCAAGTGTCGGAGAAATACGGCTTGAATAACACATAATAATTTAAAAAAAAAGCAAACTTACTCTTGATTATTTTAATGAAAAAATAAGTCTGTCAAATTAGACCACAAGATAAAAATGAAAGAATTTACAATAACAGTTTTTAGTGAGAATAAAACAGGATTAATCTCCAGAATTGTTTCTGTTTTTACTAGAAGACATATCAATATCGAAAGCCTAACAACTTCAAAAGCATCAATTAAGGGTATTCACAGATTTACTATAGTTGTAGTGTTAAAAGAAGAACAAGTCCGAAAATTAGTTGCACAAATCGACAAGCAGGTTGATGTCATAAAAGCATTTTACTACGATGAAACAGAAATCATTCATCAAGAGGTAGCTTTATATAAAGTTCCGACTAGTGGATTTACTAATGGTAATAGTTTAGAAAAATTAATCCGTAAACACAATGCAAGAATATTAGAAATTGAGCCTGAGTTCACTGTAATTGAAAAAACGGGGCACGCAGAAGAAACTGAAGCATTACTTCATGAACTCGAAAAAATTGGAATTTATGAGTTTGTTAGGTCAGGAAGAATAGCCATTGTAAAACCAATGGAAATGCTAAATACATATTTGAAATCAATTGAAAGTACACATTTTAACTAATTACTTTTTGAAATGTAAATATATTGTTAAAGTGTTTTGTTTTTCGAATTCCAGAAACATATTTTCAATTTAATACATTTAATAAATAAGTAAAAATTTTATAAAAAAATCATAGTCATGGCAAAAATGAATTTTGGAGGCGTTGAAGAAAACGTCGCAACTCGAGAAGAATTCCCCTTAGCAAAAGCTCAAGAAGTTTTAAAAGACGAAACTATTGCCATCATCGGGTATGGTGTTCAAGGTCCAGGACAAGCATTAAATTTAAGAGATAACGGATTTAATGTAATTGTTGGTCAACGGTCTCCATCTTTATCTTGGGACAAAGCAGTTGATGATGGATTCGTTCCAGGCGAGACACTTTTCTCAATAGAAGAAGCTTGTGAGCGAGGAACAGTTATTCAATATTTATTATCTGATGCTGCACAAATTTCTTGTTGGGAAACTATCAAACCATATTTGACTCCAGGAAAGGCATTATACTTTTCTCATGGATTTGCAGTTACCTACAAAGAGCGAACCGGGATTATTCCTCCAGCCGATATTGATGTAATTTTAGTTGCACCAAAAGGCTCTGGGACAAGTCTTCGGAGAATGTTTGTAGCTGGTCGAGGCTTAAATTCTAGCTATGCTATCTTTCAAGATGCTACTGGACGGGCGAAAGAAAGAGTGGTTGCTTTAGGAATTGGAATTGGTTCAGGATATTTATTTGAGACAAATTTCCAAAAAGAGGTTTACTCAGATTTGACTGGTGAGCGGGGAAGTTTAATGGGAGCTATTCAGGGTTTATTTGCAGCCCAATATGATCTGTTGCGAAGTAAGGGCCACTCTCCTTCAGAAGCGTTCAATGAAACAGTAGAGGAAGCAACTCAATCACTTTATCCTTTGGTGGCTGAAAATGGAATGGATTGGATGTATGCCAACTGTTCGACAACTGCACAACGTGGTGCATTGGATTGGTGGAAAAAATTCAGAGATGCAGTTAAGCCAGTTTTTGAGGAATTGTATGAAGAGGTAGAAACTGGTCGGGAAGCACAAGCATCAATTGATTCCAATAGCCAAGCTGATTACCGAGTAAGGTTAGAATCAGAGTTGAAAGAATTACGAGATTCAGAAATGTGGCAAACTGGAAAAGCAGTTCGGGCACTTCGTCCTGAAAATGCGAAAGTTAAAGCATAGAATGAATAATTGACTAAGGGTGTAACTTAAAGTTTCACCCTTAGTTTTTTAAAAAATAATTTCCATGAAAGTTCCCATCAAAGCAAGCAAATTTATTTCCATTGAAAAAATTTACAAAGCGAAAGTTCGGCTTAAAGGAGTAGTCGATCATACCCCGCTAATGCGAAATTTTAATCTTTCTGAAAATTATGATTGTAATATTTTTCTAAAAAGAGAAGATCTTCAGGTTGTACGTTCCTATAAAATTAGAGGAGCTTACAATAAAATGGCTTCCATGAAGAAAAAGGATTTGGAAAATGGAATCGTTTGTGCGAGTGCTGGAAATCATGCGCAGGGTGTAGCATTAGCTTGTCAGAAATTAGATGTAAATGGGAAAATTTATATGCCTGGAACTACTCCAAAACAAAAAATTGATAAGGTTAGACGATTTGGAAAAGAACGAGTAGAAATTATTTTGAATGGAGATACTTTTGATGCCTCCTACATGATGGCGTTGGCGGACTCTGAAGAAAATAATAAAGTTTTCGTCCATCCTTTCAATGATGAAAAAGTGATTGAAGGACAAGCCACTGTGGGTTTGGAAATTTTAGAAGATTGTGAGGAAAATATTGATTTTGTTTTCGTTGCGATTGGTGGTGGTGGTTTAGTTTCTGGTTTAGGAAGTTGTTTAAAACAAATTTCTCCAAAGACAAAAATAATAGGAGTCGAACCAAAAGGTGCTGCTGCCATGTATGAATCATTGCAAAAAAATGAATTGGTAACTCTTGAAAAGATAGATCCCTTCGTCGATGGTGCCGCAGTACAGAGAGTAGGGGAGACTACTTTTAATTATTGTAGAAATATTATTGATGATATGATTCTGGTTCCTGAAGGGAAAGTTTGTTCCACCATCCTGCAATTGTATAATGAGGAAGCAATTGTGGCGGAGCCAGCTGGTGCGTTGACAATTGCAGCGTTGGATTTCTATAAAGAAAAAATAAAAGGAAAGAATGTAGTCTGTGTCGTGAGCGGAGGAAACAATGATATTACTCGGACGGAAGAGATCAAAGAACGATCACTTTTATATGAAGGTCTTAAACATTATTTTTTAATTCGTTTTCCACAGAGAGCAGGTGCGCTCAGGGAATTTTTAAATAATGTTTTAGGAAAGAATGATGACATCACACATTTTGAATATACTAAGAAAACAAATCGAAATGCTGGTCCAGCTTTGATTGGAATAGAACTAAAAGATCCAAAAGATTATGATGGGTTGATTGAGCGAATGAAAAAAAATGAGATTAAATTTCAAACATTAACCGATAATCCTACTTTGTTTGAATTGCTGGTTTGATTTGTTTAACTTAATATTAAGTATAAATTAATATTTTTTAAGGTGTAAATAAAGCTGTTTTGAATTTAGTGTACTTCTTGTTCCAAATCAAAAAAAACATTTGTTGGTTCTAAAATTCACTATAAATGTTGCTCCTCATATGCTACAACAAATCGAAAATCATCTCCAATTTTAGACTTTAAAAGTCTAGAAAATTCCGTTTTAATTTTTTGGATTTAAGTTGTTGCTTTTGGCAAAGTTCAAAAGTGGCTATCAATTTCGTTGATGCCTAAATATTTTTTAATCACTTTGAAGGTCGAAAACTAACCTTATTGGACAATATATTTCATTGTTTTGGTTGGTTCTTGAAATTATTTTTGCGGTATAATTTTCCAGCCAACGGGGTTTAAAAGTTTTAGATAATGGGGATGAGAAAATGTTTACTCTAGTAAGTTGTTATAAAATTGTTTATAAATAATATGGAGTGTTCAAAGTACTCTAAAGCATTCAATAAATCTGCATTTTCTTTCCATTCAATTATCTTTAGATTAAGTTTTAAATTTCTTTTTCAGTTGTCTTAATAGTTTGTTGAACATCATATTATAATCTACAGTAGTTAAATCCTCTATAGTCTTTTTCTTTTTTTATTCAAATGTAGACTGTTAATAATTATAAAACCTTGGTTGAAATCAAGATTTTATATCTTTTATATTTCGACTTAAGTTTTCGGTAGTCAGGTGAGGTTAAAAGGTAATATATTCGAATGGAACGACCTGGATCACTATAGTTACTTCGATTAAGCAAAAGCTGATTTTTTGCTTGAGGCGCAATTGTCAAAAGATTAATTTCTATTTGGATCCTTCCCAATCGGTCATTTTTCTACACTGCCATTCAAAGCTTAGGAGGTTTTCTATCTGCCGATAAATAAAATTTAAACAAATATCATTTTTTATCTATATATTTACATTTATGAAAATAATATTTAATTTTTTTTAAATACTTAAAAGACCGACTGCCCATGAAAATTTTAGTTTGTGAAGATGAGGAAATCTTATTGACTTCCTTAGCGTTTCGATTAAAAAAACAAGGATTTGAAATTATTTTAGCCAAAGATGGGAAGGAAGCTTTGGAGAAAATAAAATCAGAATCTCCTGATTTAATTGTGGCAGATATTATGATGCCTCAGGTAACAGGTTTGGAACTTATTACTTTTGTAAGAAAAAAGATGAAAAGCGACTTGCCGATCATAATGATTTCTGCCTTAGGAAACGACGATACAGTTTTAGAGGCTTTTAGAAAAGGTGCAACTGATTTTATATCTAAACCTTTCAAACCTTCAGAGTTGGTTCTTCGAATCAGAATGGTTTTCCAACAGATGGAATTAGCTACTAACTAGAATATCCATTTTCAGGAGGCAGTTGTTAGATGAGAATCTGCTAACTGCCTCCTAAAAATCACCTCCTAATCCTCTCCTTATTTTTCTTATTTCCAAAAATGAGACTATTTTTGTAGGAAACTTAGTAACAATAATTGAGTTATACATTATTTACTTTATTTTTATCTAGTTAAGAGTTATTTTTGCTCTTTATGCACTACCTGCGCGTTTTTATAAAATAACGATTAATTATTTATCATTTTTTTATCCTTGAAATAGAAAAATTACATTATGAAAGGAATTATCCTTGCAGGTGGATTAGGTACGCGACTTTATCCACTTACACTTGCAGTTAGTAAACAATTGATGCCGGTCTATGATAAGCCGATGATTTATTATCCGTTGTCAATTTTATTGCAAGCAGGTATCCGAGATATAGCTATTATTTCTACACCGCATGACTTGCCTGATTTTGAGAAATTACTAAAAGATGGTAGTGACATAGGATGTAATTTTACTTACATCGCTCAGTATGAACCAAATGGTTTAGCCCAGGCATTCGTATTGGGAGAAGATTTTATTGGAGAAGATAGTGTTGCACTAGTTTTAGGGGATAATATTTTTTACGGAAATGGTTTGAAAGAGTTATTACAAGCAAGTGCAAATCCGAATGGAGGAGTTGTCTTTGCATATCAAGTTGCCGACCCTGAAAGGTATGGTGTAGTTGAATTTGATAAAAATTTTAAAGCACTTTCGATTGAGGAAAAGCCTGGAAATCCAAAATCAAATTATGCTGTTCCAGGTTTATATTTTTACGATAACTCAGTAGTTGAGGTAGCGAAAAATTTAAAACCAAGTCCACGAGGAGAATATGAAATTACCGATGTCAATAAATATTATTTGGAAAAAGGATTACTACAAGTAGGAGTCTTAAGTCGGGGTGTTGCATGGTTAGATACAGGTACTCACAAGTCACTAGTTCAAGCCGGACAATTTATTGAGGTAATTGAAGATAGACAAGGTTTGAAGATTGGTTGTATCGAAGAAATTGCATGGAATATGGGTTTCATCGATGATGAGCAATTGAAACGACTTGGGCAAAAATATATTAAAAGTGGATATGGTGAATATCTGCTTCGTCTACTTAAATAATAGCTAAAGTTAAAGTAATAATTATGCACGCTCGTTAATGACTCATTCATAAACGGTCGTTCCTACTACTAAATAGATAATTATCAATTATTTTATTAAAGACAAATAATTTTTGAGGAAACCTATTTTCTTGAAGCTATTTCTATAGGGAACTGTCCAAATGATTTGTTTTTTTACTTCTTTTTAGACCTTATTTTATGTCAGTTTTCATTCAACTAATGTCACTCTTATTCCATTCATAGTAATTATGTCATATAATAAAGCCCTAGGTTCTCAGTTTATTTGAAATTGCTTTTCATTTGGTTTATTATTTTATTTTTTCTTAAAATTTCCCGTCGTAAGATCAAAAAGCAGTTAGTCCTCAAGTCGTGTATAGATTTTTACTTTGATTACCTATAATATGGCATTGATTATTATTTGAGTGTGAGCACTATGTGCCAGATATTAATAAATGAAATAATTACATTCTAATCTTTAATAATCCTCTTATACTCCCTCAAAATCAGTTCTAGTTACGTCTAAATTTTAGATTTAGCATTGACTTAGGACATTAACCTAGCTAAAATGATAGGGTAATTGAAGCTTGAATATAACTGTCATCTCCATAACTGCTGAAAGATACTGATGTAGTTTTGGTTTGTGCTGAATAGCAAATGAATCCAAAAAAGGCTGATTCCATAGAAAGTATATTCCTCATTCTATGGAACAGAGATAAAAAACAATCCTAATTAATTATTACAAGATTGTAAAAATAGCGCTAGTGTCATTGTGTTATTTTTTTGTAATCATAATCTCCTTTATCATTTTGGGTATGAATAAAACATTGTCTTTTGGGTAGGTTTGAAATATTAATAATAGTTGCTTCACCTTCGAAATGCATCTCTAAAATTTGAGTTCCTGATATTTTAAAAATACTAATTTTGGACAAATGATTTTCTGATTGTATTAAAAGCTAATCGATAACTAGCTTAGGATAAGCTATCAATGAGGAGGACATTATGTCATTAATGCCAGTGGTTGACTGGGTGGATATAAAAATAACGGTAGTACCAGATAATTCCTGAAGTTTTCATGACTAGTTGCTGCTTAACGGATACTGTATTATTCTGATATAACTGTGAGAAGTTTTGATTGATTAATCGTTCTAGAACCTTTACCATCTGCCACATTCTAAGGATAGGTTTTATCACTTGCATTTGCTGATGTTATAGTAGCTTATATTGTGTAAATTTTCATCGCTTACAGTGATTGTTGAAATATTTCTCTCTCTAATAACGAATATACTCTCTATCAAGACAACTCCTTAGTCACTAACATTAATTGCTCCGCTAGGTATTTTACAGGTATATTCTAGCACTTGGTATTCAACTCTAGAATTAACTTTGATTCTGATCCAAACATTCTTAAAATTATTATTAATAATGCTTCAATAGTGAATTGCTGTTGGTTCTTGCCTTTTTGGATAAAAGTTAATGAGTTATGATTTTAGGATAAAAAGTCATTAAAAATAGCAAAATTGCTATCGTCATTAGCTTCATCCAACTTTTAATGTTTTAATTGAGAACTAACTTCATTTGAGGGTGAATGAGTATATTGAATCCAGTTTTGTAAGTTATCCTTTTTGTTGGTCGCTTAGCCATTTTATCTAATTTGTAAAGCCAAACTGATTACCAAAGGAGTTGAGTATAAAATTGCTGACGATGATTCAAAACAAGTATTAGTTTTTCTACTTTTAATGGTATTGTCTAAAATAGAGTATTGTAATTTGGAGGTAAAAGGAAATGAAAAAAAATATCATTTCGAGTGATATATGATTTAAATTATTTTATTAGTAGGGTCTTTTGTGTTTTTTGCGGTTCAAAAACAGCGTCTCTAGAAGTTTGAATATTTTCAAAAAGCACTACCTTTGTATTACTTTTAAAAAAATTAATAAAGAATAGAAAATGGCGACGCCAAGGACAGTAGCATTTTATACATTAGGTTGCAAACTCAATTACTCCGAAACTTCGGCTATCGGCCGAAGTTTTGAAGACCGAGGTTATTCAGAAGTGAAATTTGAGGAAGGCGCTAACATTTATGTAATCAATACTTGTTCAGTAACTGAATTTGCAGATAAAAAATGTCGACAAATAGTTCGTCGGGCATTGCGATTTTCACCTGAAGCATTTGTTGTGGTAATTGGTTGTTACGCACAATTAAAACCTAAAGAAATTTCAGAAATTCCAGGAGTTGATTTAGTTTTAGGAGCTGCTGAGAAATTTCGAATTTTAGATTTTATTGATGATTTGAGTAAAGTAACGGATAAAGGAATGATTCGAGCAGGTGATGTTAAAGAAGCGAATCAATTTATCAATGCCTTTTCATTTGGAGATCGAACTCGATCATTTTTGAAAGTGCAAGATGGATGTAATTATAAATGTACTTTTTGTACCATTCCTTTAGCTCGTGGAAAGAGTCGAAGTGATACAATTGAAAGTGTAATTGCTAATGCAAAAAAAATTGGAGAAGCAGGGACGAAAGAAATTGTTTTGACGGGAGTAAATTTGGGGGATTTTGGAAATGGAACAGAAGTAATTGAAGGAATGCGTCCGAAGAAAGAAGCGATGTTTATTGACTTAATCAGAGAGTTAGACAAAGTGGAGGAAATTAAAAGATTTAGAATTTCATCTATTGAACCTAATTTATGCACAGACGAAGTGATTGAATTTGTAGCAGAATCAGAACGGTTTGTTCCACATTTTCACATGCCTTTACAAAGTGGAAATGATAAACAATTAAGAATGATGAGTCGTCGTTATAAAAGTGATTTGTATATTCAACGTGTGAAAAAAATCAAGTCTATGATGCCTCATTGTTGCATTGGGGTCGATGTAATTGTAGGTTTTCCAGGTGAGACGGACGAGGATTTTTTAGAGACGGTTGAATTTTTAGAAAATTTAGATATTTCATATTTACACGTCTTTACTTATTCCGAACGAGCGAATACTCCTGCTGCAGAAATGGAAAATGTGGTTCCAATAGAGAAAAGAAGAAAAAGGAATGAGATACTTAGAAATTTGTCAGCAAAGAAAAAGGATAATTTCTATAAACAATATTTAGGTCGGTACCGTGATATACTTTTTGAAGTGCATCGAGATAAAACAAAGATGACAGGATTTACTGACAACTATATAAAAGTGGAGTTGCCTTTCCAAGCAGAATTGATTAATAAAATAGCTACGGTCCAATTACAAAATATCAATGAAGAAGGAAATGTCGAGTCAATGTTGGCAGATATTCCAGAGGCAATTTTTGATTGTTAAAAATAAGAGAACCAAATTATAATTTATTAAAAGAAAGACAATCAAGTAAATACTGTTTGATTGTCTTTTTTTTGATAAAAATAAATTACTTAAATTCTTTGATTTCTTTTCAACCTATCTATTTTTGATATGTGTTTTGACCAATTCATTAAAAAGTTGATATTGTGGTATTTAAATGAATAAGATTTATGTTCATAGACAAATTTCGCTGTCAGTTTAGAGTTGGAATCAAGAGCAACCAATGGAAGTATTCATTTCAATTTTGACATACAAACCATTATTTGTCAAAGAATTAATTTTTCATTAAAAAAATAATTTCAATAAAATATGTATCCAAATCTTTCTTATTTACTGCATGATTTAATCGGAACAGATCCAGATAACTGGACTTCTATTTTTCAAACTTTCGGATTGCTAATGGCGCTTGCATTTTTGTCAGCTGCTTGGAACCTGTATTCCGAATTAAGACGAAAAGAGAAGCAAGGTATTTTTACTTTTACTTCTCAAAAAGTAATAATTGGTGATCCTGTTAAACCTACTGATGTAGCAGTAAATGGAATAATTGGATTTCTTGTAGGATTTAAGCTATTGTACATCGCTCAAAATTTTGACGTCGTTAAAAATGATATGCCAGGTACAGTTTTTTCAACTACTGGAAGTGTAGTTGGAGGGATCGCTGGGTTATTACTTTTCGCTGGATATAAATATTGGGAGCAGAATAGTGAGAAACTGGAAAAACCAATTGAGAAAGAGGTAAAAATTTTTCCTAGTGATCGAACGGGCGATATTACAGTTGTAGCAGCTATTACTGGTATACTGGGCGCTAAGATTTTTGCACTTATTGAAACTCCAAAACAATTTTTTGCTGATCCAATTGGTGAACTCTTTTCAGGCAGCGGACTTGCAATTTATGGTGGTTTGATAGGAGGAGCATTAGGAGTAATTTCATATATAAAGTGGAAGAAAATTTCTGTTCCTCATTTCGCAGATGCAGTTGCACCAGGATTAATTTTATCCTACGGAGTAGGTCGAATGGGTTGCCAATTGTCAGGAGATGGAGATTGGGGAATACCAGTAAAAACGGCTGAATATGATTATAGTGAAGCTCCAGGATGGTTGTCATGGGCACCAGATTGGGTTTGGTCATCGACCTATCCTCATAATGTTAATATGGAAGGAATTAGAATTGATGGTTACCCTTGGCAATATAATACTCAATTAGGAGATGCAGTATTTGCTACGCCAATTTGGGAAATCGCTGCATCATTTGCTATTTTTGGAATCCTTTGGGGAATTAGAAAAAAGATAACGGCTCCGGGAGTTTTATTTTGTATTTATTTAATTTTTAATGGGGTAGAAAGATATTGGATTGAATCATGGAGAGTAAATGACCGCTATGATTGGTTGCCATTTAATTGGACTCAAGCGGAATTAATAGCTGTATTGTTAATGGTATTGGGTGTTGCTTTAGGATTTTTTCTTTGGAGAAAAAACAAAACAGTAGTTGCGGAATAATTGAATAATCTTATTGCTTATAACAATTCTAGAGATGAGACGGAGATAACTAAGTTAATTCAAAGTAATGGGGAAATAAATGCATCCTCCGATGTACACTAACATCATCAATAAACTTTAGTGGTGTTTTATTTAGGGAACTATTTTTTTCAGTAGATAACATCAATATTTTTCATTAACTATTATTTGATTTGGTGTTTTGTATCAGGTATAATATTGTTTATAATTATTTTTTTAAAATTATTGGTGGTTGGATTGTTGAGTTCCGATATAACAAAGTAAAGCCCCCATTTCTGGGAGCTTTACTTTGTTATTTATTATTTATGAATAAATCATTTTCCTTCTAAAATATTGTCAGAGGCTGTTAGGTCGCCATAATATTGCTGATAAAGGATTTTACCTTCCTCATCAAAATCAAAAGATTCATATAGACGTATTTCTGTTTGAACTGCTTCAGTTGAGTCAGTAGCGGCTTTTGTCGTTCTCCATGTTCCATAGTAACGAACGGATCCATCAGCTATCTTAGTCTCTGCATTAACTCCTGGTAAAAGACTAATTTCATCCATTATTTCATAGTCATATAGTTTCCATCCAGCTTGATCATTTGACTTGATTTCGGCTAATGAGATAGAATCTTTTTCGGCTCCTATTCTTGTATTAAGAATAACTGCGTTCTCATTATATAGAGCATCATAGTCCAAGCTCTCTTCTTGATATCCATTTAGATAAGCCATAACGGTTACCGAATTTTTTTCAAAGGCATCATCACCAGATGAAACTTCTACACTAGGTTGACAACTGTAGATCAAACCAAGTAGGAAAATTAGAGTATACTTAAATTTCATAATTTAAATTTTGAATAATTAAATTAATAAATATAAGTTTTAAAAAATGAAAAAGAGCCTAAAATCAGTTTAATACAACTATTATATTATACGCCTTATCATTTTTTTAAAATGTTTTAGGATCCTAATTTTTTTATAAGATAAAATTTAGAGAGGGAATTTATGTTATCTTGAAGTTTCTCTGATGGGGTTAGATTTATTAGGGGCTTACATTAATGAGTGTCAATTAGTAGGTTTTTCTCTAGTTTGTTTTTAAGTTAAGACAATTTTAGAAATTGTCATTTTTTCATTAGGCATGGTATTTTGGCAAAAAGAAGTGGAGGATGAAAAACGAAAAGGAGATTTTGCATCAGAAAAAGCGAAAATTCTTCAAGATATTGAGCACAAATAAGCAGAGAGACTTAGTGACTTCAATAATTTGAAATTTCGACTTTTACTAATATTACTCATGAATTTTGAACTCCATTAACTGTGATAATGGGAATGACTGAAAGTATTGATTGACCTGGTGATGCTCAAGAAATGATTCAGAGAAATTTGGTAAACCTCCTAGTGTGATCCGTAAGGAGTAGATTATTAAATATATATATGTTTTTTCCTTGTGCCTATTAAGAAAAATTAAGAGAAATGAAAGATGAGTGAAGTTTTGGAATTCAAAAACCGTCTATATTGCGAGGCCTAGCAGATACACTTATTAGAGTCTATAGAAACCTACTTATACTTAATAAGTAACCCTAATCCTCTTAGTCCATTTCCTCACGCACGAATAAGAAATTAAAGACTAAGAGGTTTTTTATGCTCTTTAGAGTCCTTTATTTAAGAAAACCTGCAGCTTTTGCCATTCCAATTGCGATAGATTTATAATCTCGATTCTTCTTTTTTTCTTTTACATTGATTGCAGATCCAGGAGCATATATTTCTAGTGTGTACCCTTCAAATTTTATTGATAAAGTTCGTTTGCTACCTTTCCAAAGTGCAGCTTTCCCCATATTAGGTAAATACTCAGAGCTTTTAGAGGTAACCTTTTGGATCGACCATCTTTCCTCCCAAGTACCTACTTCATTATCTGGATTGTCAGGTCTGATGGCTATTGATCCTATCAATAGGTTGGATTCGTTTCCTCCAATTAATACGCGATAGGTACAAACCTGATTACTTTTATTTCCTTCAATCATATGAACTTCTTCTGAACTTACTTGGTATAGCTTCGCTAATGCATCTTTTCCTAGCGTCTGACAAGGATTAAGGTCAGAATTATAATTAATGATATTCCCACTAAATTTTTTATTTACAAAAGAAGTATTTCCAATCTCATTGACAGAATCAATTCCACTTTTTTTATCGCCGATTGGATTATTACAAGCAAAGAAGAGAAGGATTGAAAAAATTAAAAAACTATATTTCATAATGTTTATTTTTTTAAAGATGATTTGATTAAAACATTTTTTTATAATCAGAGCCTACTATTTTAATATTAGCATTCTCATTAATTTTGATGGTTTTCATAGTCATGTTACCATCATCAGATTGAACATTGTATTCTAAAACATATCCGTTCAAATCAATTTCTTGATTACTTTGGTTTTGTTGAGTAGTAAACCAATTAGGAATTTTAAAATCAGGCGCAACCCACATGATAACTTTATTTGATTGATCAGTTAATGTATATTCATTACAAGTATATCCGAGAATTGATTTAGTAGCACCTGTTTTTTTTACATCAGAATAATCGTAATTAGCCATTTGGTCACTAGGCATTGCTTGTTGTTGAGCACTTGCTGATGACATTTGAATTTTCATTCCTTGAGCATCCACAAAAATAAAACTAGTACCATTATCATAAATAATAATTGACTCTCCTTCCATTGACTCTTCAGCAAGATCACTCATGTCTACCTTCATACCAAAATATTCTTCATTGGCATTAAAAAGATATGAAAGTGTATAAGTCTCATTTTCTTTATCCGTTGTTATTTTATTTATAAATTCATAGTTGAATTCAAAAGTACCAGCAGAAGGAAATGATGAATTGAGCTTAGGTTGATTATTAGAGGTAGTAGATTCTACTGATCTAGACGACCTCTTGTTATTAGATTGAGAATGCTCAGAAATGAAATCTGGAGATAATCCCTGCAAGTTCCCTTTTAAACCATTTTCTCCAGTAAACCCAAAGTGGATAGTATTATCATCCAATTGGAAGACGCTAACAGTACCTTGTGAGATGTTATAGCTTACGTATTTATCTGTAACCGCCTGTGTTCGATTATTAATTTTAGATTTTAGGTTAGGCATAGAAGGATCGTAAGCAAGGTGAAGTGTGGCTTCTTCTGGAATTTTGAACTTGGTTTTTTGAGAATTTTTTGCCGATTTTAAAGATGAAGCATTTTTAATTTCAAGTGTAAAGCCATCGGGGATGTCTGCACTATGGGTCCACCATGAACCTGAGATTCTATAATTATTTTCATTTTGAACGACCTTGACTTTTCCTAATTTTTTAATTCCAATAGTTTCATGATTTTTGCTTGAAATATTGACGTCGCCAAAATCCTTATCTAAATTTCTATTAGATTTTTGATCGTTATTATTTGTTGGTTTTTCCTTTTTCTTAATTTCTCCATCCAAAGCATCATCTATAACTTTATCAATTTTTCGATCAATCTTATTTTCGATTTTTCGATCAATTTTCCTCTTCAATTTTTTTAAGATTTGGCCTTGAGAAGTAGTGAAAAAAGTAATAGACAAAATTAAAATGAGAGAGGATTTTAAAATTTTTGTTGTGCTCATATTTAACTGCATTTGTTTTTTGATTTTAAAAAATACAACTCAAACATATTAGTTTCTACCCGATAATTTTCAACAATTGTATAGATCACATAGTAGATTGTATAATTGGTGAGGAAAATTTAATAGAATGTTTTTTGTGAATCATCAAAATATTCTAGTCAGTCAAATCGAATAGTATGGGAGTTATATATCAGGTAGAATTATCTCGATTTTAATATTTACTTTTATTAAATTTAGTCTTTTAAATATCGAATTCATTCTAGTTTTAAATTATGACACACATTAGAGCTATCATTGTTGATGACGAACCAGCTGCCATAAGTAACCTCAAATGGGAAATAGAAAATTTCTGTGAAGACATAGAAGTGATCGATTCTTTTACTTCACCTGTAGAAGCTATTTCAGGAATTAATTATTTAAAACCAGATTGTGTTTTTTTGGATATAGAAATGCCGGAAAAAGATGGATTCACATTATTAAGTGAGTTGAAATTTAAAAAATTCCAACTCATCATAACTACCGCATACGAAAATTATGCACTACAAGCTTTTAAGGAAAATGCTATTGATTACCTTCTCAAACCAGTAGATACAGATGAATTAAAAAATGCAGTTGAGAAGATTAAATCAATGAAGGGAACGGTAGATTTAAGTAAACAAATTAGAAATGTACTCCAAACGAATATTAACGAACACGGTAATATTCAAAAGATTTCCTTTGCTGTAGATGGTAAAATATTGTTAATAAAACCTAGTGGAATTCTCTATTGTAGGTCTGATGGAAATTATACGGAGGTCTATCAGGCAGAGAAAAAAGCTATAGTTGTTTCTAAAAACTTAAAAGAAGTAGAGCGAAAAATTAATCATCCTAATTTTCTAAGAATTCATAATTCTTATCTAGTCAACACTAATCACATAATAGAATACATAAAAGGAGATGGAGGATTCGTTGTGATGGAAGATCAAACAAAAATTGCTGTGTCAAGGTCAAAGAAAAATGATTTGATGCAGAAAATTATTAACACCTAAAATTGTGGAAGAAAGATTTACTGAACTGACTTTGATGTTTACATTTAATTTGATGATGGTTTGGTTTAGCCTTTGTGCTATTATCTTTTATTTCACGAAAATAAAAAGCTTCAAATACTACGCAGCTTATACTCTCTTTCTGGGATTATATATGGGGTTGAAATTATCTGGAGAATATACCAGCCTTAATTTGAGAGAAACAGGTTGGTACCCAAATTGGTACCTTCAACTTTTATATAATTGTCTTTACTTCATTTTTGCAGCTAGTTTTCTAAATCTAGAAAAACATTTACCTCGACTAAATCAGAATATCCGACGAACTGCTTATAGTTGTTTAATTGGAGGAAGTGTTTTGTATTTCTTTTTGCTTTTACTTGGACAGTCTGAAATATTTATGTATTTCTTCCTAGGAGTGCTACTTCCCATCATAGAATTACTTGCAGTTTATACCATTTATAAGATTTTTTTTATCAATGATAGATTTAAATTTTACATGATAATTGGTACTATTATCTATCATATATTTGCATACTTCTCTTTGTATTTGAGCCATTATGATAATACAAAATTTTTAGGAATTTCACCAATAAGCTGGTTTACATTTGGTGTTGTTTTTGAAACAGTAATTTTTGCTTTAGGATTAGGTTTAAGAATTTATCAGATTTTTGAAGACCGGAATAACACACGTATTTCATTAATTAGTGAATTGCAAAAAAATGAAAAATTAAAAGAAAGTATAAATGAACAACTTCAAGTAAAGGTAGCTCAAAAAACCAAAGAGGTAGCTGTATTAATCGAAGATCGAAAGGAACGGGAGAAGCAAAAAATTCGAATGCAATACGAACAAGAACTTTTAGAAATGACACTTACTTCTTTGCGTAATCAAATGAATCCCCATTTTATTTTCAATGCATTGAACTCTATTAAAAATGCCATTATTCATAAAAGCAAAGAAGATGCAGTCAGCTATTTAAATAAGTTTTCTAAAATACTGAGGGAGGTTTTAAAAAATTCCAACAACGATGAGTGTAGTCTAAAAGAAGAAGTCGAGACACTCCAACTTTATATGAATTTAGAGAATATTCGTTTAGAAAATAAAATTGAGTTCATTTTAGAAAATGAGCAAGATCTCAATATGAGTACATTTAAAATACCTCCATTATTGCTGCAACCGTTGGTGGAGAATTCTATTTGGCACGGTTTATCTTTAAAAGAGGGGAATAAAAATATTATAGTTCGAGTATTTCAAAATGATGAAAAATATCTAACCATTGAAGTTGAAGATAATGGATTGGGAAGGGAACGAGCAATGGAGATAAAAAGTAAAAAAATACTTCAACGTCCTTCAATTGGATTGCAATTATCTATAGACCGCCTAAAACTCTTTGGGAAAAATCGTTTGGGTCCTCATGATGTTTCTATCATCGATTTATATGATGATGATGAAATTGCAATAGGAACAAAGGTTATTTTAAAAATACCAATTTAAAAAATGCTAGAACTATTTTACTGCTTTGAGTGGTTTAGTATTTCGAATTTGATAAACAAACAATCTGATATTCGAAAGATGTTACAAAATATATTATATATCAGTTTTAATTTACCACCCAAGCGGACAAATGATCTGAGTCTAGAATCGTGGGTCAATGCCGAATGCATTGCCATAGATCAGCTCGAGAGTTTTAGTCCGAACCTCTTCTAGTAGTCTTCCTTATAGGAGTAAATAGCTGTTAGAAATAAAGCAGCTAAGAAATAACTTCTAATTTTTTCAAGAAATAAGTCTATTCGTTCTGCTTCAATTTGAATTGATAAAATTGAACAAAGAAGTTAATCGTGAAAATGAATGGCATATTATATTTTTTGTTTTGCGTAAAATGAAAAGTAGAAAACACCTTTCGAAATTTATACAAACTTAAAAGGAAATCAATTCAAGATTTAGTAAATGTAGTTTTATTGTTATAAGTTATAATAATCCATTGTTTTTTTAATTTCTCAAACTTTTAATCGTTATGGAGAATTATGTCTTTTAAATAGAGGATATATTTTAAAAGGATAGTATAGTTCTCCAATGGAGCAGGAGGTTATGTATTTTAAAGTTGCTATTTTAAATCTTTTTTTATAATTATATAAATAATTAAAAGAGACGAATATAGACACAATACTAAATAGTTCTGTAGTTAAAGGGTCGTATTTGATGTTTTGAATGTTGTGGTTTAGACTATAGTCCAAGCAATATGATCAATCTATTTCAGAAATTAAATGGTATTAGCTTAGACTGTGAGGGTTACTCTAAAAGTCGTTAGTTGAAAATTATTATCCTATATTTTAGTAAGACTAATTCACAAAATTGCTAAGTAGCTTAAATGACAGATCCTCGACCTTTTAAGTTGTGAAGTGTAGGTTCGGTTTCTACTGGGCTGGTAATAAGTATTTAATTTTGATGTTTTTAGAAATACACTCCCATGGATAAACTATTTGAATCGTTACTCTTTTATGATAAAGCTTAAAGTTTCGAGCCCTGTCAGTAGTACAAATAATATTTAAGAAGGAAAAGTTGGTTTTATTAAAATTGGTGTTGATGAAAATCAGCATCACTTTTCCTATATTTGGAAAAAGGTAATTGAATTTTTTGATAAAAAACCAATCACGTGTATTTACTTGGATATGATATAGGTACTTCTTCGATCAAAGTAGCATTAGTTGATGCTGAGTCTGGCAAATCAATTAAAGTTATACAATCACCGAAAGTTGAAATGGAAATGGTAGCAAAGGAGATCGGTTGGGCAGAACAATCGCCTGAAGTATGGTGGGAGAACGTGTGTTTAGCAACAAGAGAAATATTAGAATTTACTCAGATTGATCCACAGCGAATAAAAGGTATTGGGATCGCCTATCAGATGCACGGGTTAGTATTAGTGAATGAGGGGCAGGAGGTTCTAAGGCCTTCTATAATTTGGTGTGATAGCCGAGCGGTAGAAATTGGAAATAAAGCTTTTGTAAATTTGACAGAAGAAAAGTGTCTCTCCCATATGCTCAATTCCCCAGGCAATTTTACAGCTTCTAAATTGAAATGGGTTAAAGAAAACGAACCTGAAATTTATAGTCGAATTCATAAAATGATGTTACCAGGTGATTATATTGCGATGAAATTGACTGGCGAAATTAATACGACAATTTCAGGTTTGTCTGAAGGTGCTTTTTGGGATTTCAAAGAAAATGATATTGCTAAGTTTCTTTTAGATGAATATGGAATTGAGGAGCAATTAATTCCTGAAATCAAAGACACATTCAGTGTCCAAGGATTTTTAAATAAAAAAGCTTCTTTAGAAACTGGTCTTTCAGAGGGGATTCCAATTACATATCGAGCAGGAGATCAACCTAATAATGCATTGTCATTAGGAGTTATAAATTCAAATGAAGTTGCAGCAACTGGAGGAACTTCAGGAGTAGTTTATGGAGTGGTAGACAAACCAATTTATGATTTACAATCTCGAATAAATGGTTTTGCACATGTAAATCATACAAGTGTAAAACCAAGAATAGGAATGCTTTTATGTATCAACGGGGCAGGGATTCAATATTCTTTTTTGAAAAAAATAATTGCAAAGCCTGATGTCTCTTATAATGATATGGAAGTAATGGCGCGTGAAATATCTATTGGTTCGGAGGGACTTCGAATCATTCCTTTTGGGAATGGTGCAGAAAGAATTTTAGCAAATAAAAGTCCAGGTGCACAAATAAATAATTTACAATTTAATAAACACAGCCAGGCTCATTTCTTTAGAGCAGGATTAGAGGGGATTGCATTTTCATTTGTTTATGGTTTTCAAGTTTTAAAAGAATTAGGATTAAATCCTAAAGTAATAAAAGTTGGGAATGATAATCTTTTTCAATCAAAAATATTCTCTTCCACGGTTGCTAATTTGTTAGGTTGTTGTATTGAAGTGATAAAAACGACAGGCGCAGAAGGTGCTGCAAAAGCAAGTGGAGTAGGAGCTAAAGTTTATGCTAATTTGGAAGAGTCGATTAAAATTAATGAAGTGGAAAAGCAATATTTTCCAACCGAAAATATCGATGAGTATAAAGTGGCTTACGAAGCTTGGGAAGAGGATTTAAAAAAATTAGTTAGTTAAATTTTCACCACATAGAAATTATAGATTTTTTCACTCAAAAGAGGTTATGTTTTCTATGTGTCTATGTGGTGAAAAATCAAAATCAAATCTCTAAATAAGGCACCTTTTCCTCTCGTACACTTCTAATTTTTAAAAATTTAAGATGTGACTTCACCGCATCAAAAAGCGTTGAGTTAGAATAATAAGGCATCCCAAATTCATCACAAGTTTCCACTAAAATATTTGTCAAGTTTGGATAATGAATATGACAAATATTCGGAAATAAATGATGAACTACATGATGATTAAATCCTCCAAATAAATTTGTAATTAATTTGTTATGTGTTGCGAAATCACAAGTGGTCACAATCTGATGCCTTACCCAAGATTGGGGCATTCCTCCGTTTTGATTAGGTTCAGAGTATACAGAATGCTCACCAATATGTGCTGAGATCAAGGCCATCGCAACAGTATAACTTGTACAAAAATGAAAAATCACAAAACCCAAAAGTATTTGGTGAGAATAAAATGGTAATAATAAAGTTGGCAAAAAAAAATAATCGTCCAATAAATATTCTTTTTACCTAACAATAATTTTACATATTATATTTTAGGATGTTTGACGGAGGGTTTTCCACTGATATCCGTCTGAAGGAAATCCTTAAAATCTCGAAACATCAACCAAATTAAAGTATAAAAGAGATACAAAAATGGCATGTTTAAATATTGGTAACGATGGAAAGAGAAGAAAGGAGAGCTAGGGGAAATCCGAACTAAATTACTTTGCTTAATATCTCCATCCATATTTGGAATATTGACATGCGGATGGTGGGAATGCACATGTTTCAATCGCCATATGTATCCACTCGCTCCTAAAAAGTCAAAAGTATATAGTAAAAAGTTGTTAATACTTTTATGTTTTGAAAAAGTACTATGTGCTGCATCGTGAGCAATATTTAGAGCAACAAAAATGGTCAACACACCGCTGATTGAATAGCAAAAATATAACTGTAAAATCGTCTGAGAAAAGAAAATACTAATAAAAGCTAAAAGGTAAGCTATAATTAAAAATATCGCTTTCATTTTGGCAAAACCATTAGCTGTTTTTTTAATTTTATTTTTTCTAAAATATTGATTCACTCGGCTACGTAAGGTTTTCAAAAATAAAATGTCACCTTGTTATATTTAAATTTTAATTCTTTCATTTCAGTTGAGTTTATATTTTTTTTAAAAAAAATCAGGCAACACATCTTCCAAACCATACTTTCAAATCAATTGATTCATCTTCTCTATTGTCGTAAAATTCAAAACCAAAGCGTTCGTAAATTGGAACCAATCGTTCCTCAGTCGTTTCCATATAAATCGGTAAACTTAACTCAGAGCCTTTCGAAGTGATATATTCCTTCGCCTCCATCAAACCATTAAGACCATTATAATCTTTTTTTTGAGCTAAAAACCAACGTATAAAAAGTCTCGATCTTGGTATTTTTGAATTTGTAAAGCTCTTGTTTTTCGAATCAATTTTTCACGTTTTAATACTTGACCTATTCGACTGACTCCGATTACAAAGAAAGCCAAATACAAATAATGTAACCAATCCCGAAAAGAAAAATAGTGTACACTTTTTCGATAAAATAACAAGAGTGTAGATTGATCTTTTGGTTCAAAAATACCTCCAATTTTTTTAACCATAAAATAGCAATAAGCAATTACGGCTTTGATTCCTTTTGGAAAATTATTTCTATTTTTCCCAATTAAAGCATGTATTCGTTCATTATCTTGAAATACAGTACATAAAATTTTAATGGCTTTTTTGTCTTCCGAATCAATTCGAAATAGATAGGATGAAAGGTTAAGGTGCATAATCCACATTTTTTCAGGTAAAGAAATCAGATTTCAATTATTCGACTGTTTCCGTCAATATCAAGTGTAAAATGTGGTTTTTGAAAATCTGTATTTTATTAGATATGAATAAAAACTTTTAGAGTATTATACCTTAGAGAGTTTTTATTTATTTTACTTGCATGGTTATTCCAAGTAGCCAGTTAAATAAAGTATCATTTAGTCCACAGTTTCCAATTCCAAAATTTATTTCTTCTTTTCAATAGGATTTAAGTGTAAAATTTCTTCTGCAAAATCATAGGTTTTCTTTCTTACTGTTTCAAAATTTTCATTCCAAAGTGGACTTGCTAATACATGATTTGTTGCGTCATCGAAAGCTACTTTTCGTTTTTTAGTTTCAGGTGTTCCGAGCTGTTCGTACATTTCTAACATTCGATTTACAGAAACTACTTTATCCTGAATTTTTTCATTTTTGTACCAATATCCCATAAAAAGAGGTTGACTGATTTTATTGAAATTTTCTTCTGTCATCCCTACATCAAGTAAAGATTTTAAAGCAATAGCTGCTTCCAATCGGTATTTGTGAGTAACCAGATTATCGGTTCCTTCATTTGGTACCCATGAATTATAATTACTTCCATTTACAAATCTACCCAATTGTAGCCCCCATTGTTGAGTGAGCAACCAAGCATCTTTATTCGCAATATCAATGTTGGGAGAATAATTAATCAAGGAATGAATATTTGGGTTTTCAGAGGCTAAAAGAAGTGCAGCCGTACAACCTGTAGAAGTTCCCATTATAATTACTTTTTCACCAAGTTGTTCTCCTATTGCGATTGCTCGTTTAGCAGATTTAATAAATTTTTCTGCTGTCCAATCAAGTAATGCTTCTTCTTCATTTAGCCCATGACCATATAATCTAGCCAAGTATAAATTGCAACCATATCGTTTTGCAAAATCTTTATGCATTGGTGAACCTTCGCCTTGACTTGCTGAAAAGCCATGTAAATAAACTAGTGAAAAAGGAGTTTTCTTTTTCAAGGTATCATTCACCCAAATAATTCTAGCTTCATTATCATCTCTTAAATTGAGATGTAATTTTTCTTTAGCATTGATTTCTTTTTCCAATTCAATCAAGTTTGGATTAGCTGAAATTGGATTTAAGTCTAAATGAGGAATTGGGGTTTTTGGTCCTAAAAGATAAATGACCATTATTAATACGATTAAACCCAACAATACTTTTACAAATCTAAAAATAAGTTTTTTCATGTTTTTATTGCAAAAATAGAAAATGGTTTGGATTAAAAGTAACAAAGGAATTGTTTCCATATTTTCGAGATGCCCCTTTCATCTTTTATAGAATAATATTTAACAATTACTATTTGATGGAGGATTTTGTAATCGTCAGCCTTATAATTTATTATCTCTTTAATGTTTGTGACTAAAATTAAAACGAATTTTCCAGTAGTCAGCTGGATTAAAAATCTTTCGCTAATGTTAATGATATCTGTTCCTATAATTTCATCAATATTTGATATTCTGAAGTAATAAGTTATTGCACTACTTGATTTTAATTAGCTGAGTTTACCAAATTTAATGTTCGATAAAAATCATGGACAATTGGCGAATTATAATAATCTTGTAAAACACTTAAACGAATATTCCGTTAAATGAAAAAAAGTTCTAATTTTAAATGGTTGAAAAAGTTGTACAAGAGGAAAAGATATGAGGAAAAGAATTAACTTAAAATAAATAAATTTAAAATAGTAATATAGTTAATATCATTAACGATCACGTTTTCCAATGAGTTCCTCTAAAAATAATAATAATAAAGACCATTCGTCAAAATCTTTTCCCAGCTCGGTAAATCCAGATGCTGTCCAATATTTTTTGCATAAAAAGAAAAAGAAACGAACTGTTGAGGATTTTGTCAAAGGAATTATCAAAGGTGATCGAATTATTTTAAGCCAAGCCATTACTCTAGTAGAGAGTTCTAGGCTTTCTGACCAAAATAAAGCTCAAAAAATTATTGAGGCTTGCTTACCTTATTCAGAAAATTCTGTTCGGATAGGAATTACAGGTATTCCTGGAGTTGGAAAAAGTACCTTTATCGAAGCACTTGGACAACATGTTATTGCTAAAAAAAAGAAGGTAGCAGTTTTGGCAATTGATCCATCGAGTAGTGTGACAAAAGGAAGTATCCTTGGGGATAAGACACGTATGAATGATTTGTCTTTGGAAAAAAATGCTTTTATCCGACCTTCTCCAGCAGGCAGTTCATTGGGAGGAGTAGCTCGGAAAACTAGAGAGACTATTTTACTCTGTGAAGCGGCTGGTTTTGAAACTATTTTTGTCGAAACAGTAGGTGTTGGCCAATCAGAAACTGCCGTACATTCGATGGTTGATTTTTTCCTATTGTTGCTTGTTCCAGGAGCAGGGGATGAGTTACAAGGAATTAAAAGAGGAATCGTTGAGATGGCTGATATTTTAGCTGTTAATAAAGCAGATGGAGGTCAAATTGATGCGGCAAAAAATGCTCGAAGAGAATATCGTAATGCATTACACCTGATGCCCCTGAAAGAAAGTGGTGTGAATCCAAAAGTTTTAATTTGCTCTGCCATGGAACAAACTGGAATTGCTGAAATTTGGAAATTAATTTTGATTAATCAACAGTTGACGCGGAAAAATAAGTTTTTTTATAAAAAAAGAAAAGAGCAATCTCTGTTTTGGTTACATGAACAGATAGGTAACGGGTTGAAAGACTTTTTTTATAAAAATGAAAAAATAAAAAAGCGATTAGAAGAAATTGAAAAAGAGGTTCTAGAGGGAAGACGAAATTCGTTTAATGCAGCAGATGAATTGTTAAATATGTTTTTAGACAAAAAATAGGACAGCTAATTAGCTGTCACTTTTTTTATAAATCAAATTTGCGTTAAATATAGGTATAAACGTTGTATTGCAAATAAATATAATGCGAACTTACCAAGTATTTAATAACTAAATAAAACTATTTTGACCATGAAAGTTGGTACAAAAACACTTCAGGTAATTCAATCTGCTACAGCTGCTCCACTAGCAAAATGTGCTAGAATGTTAGCTAAGGGAAAGTGAAAAGAAGTACTTTTTCAAAGTATGTTAGATCCTGACTCATTTATGAAAGGCCCTTTTATTTCAATGGTTTCTGGAAACGGTCAGGTGAAAAAAATCAATAATAGTTTAAATTAGAAGAATCAAATTGTTTTTATTGAGAGAAGGTCATGATTTTAAGTAATCATGACCTTCTTTTTGAAAGGTTGAAATATTTCATAGGTTTTTAGCCTAATGGGTGAAAAAATTGAAATGGTTATCGAGATCTGAACTATTTAAGTAATGACTAGCTATTGTTTACTATAAGAAAGTGCCTCTATTTTATTGTTTATTGTTTTTTATTTGGGATTTCAATAGTGGAGGAAGAATGGAAAATATCATTGATTTAAATTTTAATTTTAGATTCTAAACAATTATCGAAAAATATTACTTTTGTAATTATATTCTTCATCAAATAAAAATAGAATGATCAGAGCAAATAATCCAACTTTGAGTTCTTGGGTCGCAGTACCACTGGGAAGTGATTTTCCAATACAAAATTTACCTTTTGGAATTTTTAAAACAAAAGGTGAAAAGCCGAGAGTTTGTTCTGCAATTGGAGATTATGTGGTTGATTTGGCAAAAGTAAATGATTTGGCATTTTTTGCAGATTTAGAAATTCCTAAATCAATTTTTTATAATCAATATATCAATGATTTTATGGCTTTGGGGAAAGATGTGACAAGAGCAGTTCGAGACCGACTTTCAGAAATCTTGGATGAAAATGAAACTAAGTGGAATAGTCGTGAGATGGCTAAGCATATTTTTTATAAAATGGATGAAGTAGAATTGTTGATACCTATTCAGATAGGAGATTATACTGATTTTTATTCGAGTATCGAGCATGCGACAAATGTAGGAATAATGTTTCGAGACCCTGCTAATGCACTATTGCCAAATTGGAAACATTTGCCAGTAGGCTATCATGGAAGGGCTTCTTCAATCGTTGTTTCAGGGACGGAAATTAAAAGACCTAAAGGTCAACAGATTCCTAAGGATTCAAAGCAACCGGTTTATGGACCATGTAAATTATTGGATTTTGAATTAGAAATGGGATTTGTAATTGGTCAAAAAACTAACTTAGGAGATACCGTTTCAATTCAAAAAGCAGAAGATTATATTTTTGGGATGTGTCTGTTTAATGATTGGTCAGCACGTGATATTCAAAAATGGGAGTATGTTCCTTTAGGACCTTTTTTAGGGAAAAATTTTGCATCGACTATGTCTCCTTGGATTGTAGTTATGGATGCGCTTGAGCCGTTTAGAGTTCCAGGACCAGTTCAAGATCCGCCCGTTTTACCCTATTTAAAATATGATGGTGATAAAAATTATGATATAAATTTAGCAGTTAAAATTAAGCCAGAAGGAAGTAGATCAACTATAGTTTCAGAATCCAATTTTAAGTACATGTATTGGAATATGAGTCAACAATTGACACATCACACAGTTAATGGTTGTAATATAAATGTTGGTGATTTGTATGCTTCGGGAACGATTAGTGGAAAAACACCAGAATCTTATGGTTCCATGTTGGAAATCAGTTGGCAAGGGACTAAGGCGGTTCAAATGGCTGACGGAACAGAACGTAAATTCATTGCCGATGGAGATACTGTCATTTTAGAAGGATGGTGTGAAAAAGATGGAGTTCGTATCGGCTTCGGAGAAGCTGTAGGGAAAGTTTTACCAGCAGATGAGGAAGATTTGCTCACATAAAAAATTAAAATCCAAGGGTTTAATTTTTTACTGGACTCAGGGTTTGTATTCAAAAGCCAAATTTATTTTAAGATTTTGAAACTTAAAGTACTTATTAAAAGCCTCCGAGATTTTCGAGTCTTCCATCGATGGATGGGATTGACTTTGGCTTTTCTATTAATTATAAGTGCGGTGACTGGAGTTTTATTAGCTTTAAAAAAAGATGTTGATATTATTCAACCTCCAACTCAAAGAGGAATGAGTGATAACTTGATGGAATGGAAATCACTTGGTGAAATTAACTCAATTGCTGAGAGTGCATTGCATAATGCTTATCCTGAACAAAAAGAAAATTTTGTAGACCGAATGGATATTCGACCATCCAAAGGGATTGTAAAAATATTATTTGAAGATGGAAATTGGGAAGTGCAAGTCGATGGGAAATCAGGAGAAGTGTTGTCAATAGATAAAAGGTATTCCGACTGGATAGAAAGTTTGCATGATGGATCTATTATCTCAGATGGGTTCAAATTGGTTTCAATGAATTTTTTAGGAATGGGACTTTTGTTTTTAATTTTTACGGGCCTTTGGTTATGGTATGGGCCAAGGCGAATTCGAATAAAAAAAAGAGTAAAAAATTGAATACCGTTGTTTAAAAATAAATTGGTAAAAATCGTACGTTCCCTAAAGTGGTAAATTCCAGTGTTGGTGAGGGAATTTTTATCCAATTAAGGATGCTAAATACTGTTTTTAAAAATCGACTTTTCGTTTTTATCTTCATCAAATCGATATCAAACGAAAAATAAAGCTGACTATATCGAGGATAAATATTTGGATTACGTTGATATTGAATTCCCGTTTTTTCCTCTGTCCAATTGTAATTAAAGCCTTCATACATATTTTGAGCACCATAACCTATCGCAATATTTAACCACTGCGGAAATCGCGTATCTTTTCTCTTAATAAAGGAATGAATGTTAAAAGAGAACCAATTTGTCTGAGCATTATAATCTTTTAAAAGCGTTTCGGGAAAACGACTTCCATAAAGTGAGTGTGCTCGTTCTCGATAAGTCGTCGTGTGTATACCATCGACCGAAGTTAAAATATCAGTAGAATAGGAGGGAACTGTTGAAGAAACTTTCATAATAATTCGTTGTTCCTTCCAGGCCAATTCTTGCCCTACAAACAATCCAATCCCTAAAGTATTAAATGCAACATCAGGAATTGAAAATCCCCATTTGGCAGAATATCCATCCATTACTTCAATCGTTCCTTGCAGCAAAAAACTTAAACCAGCTCCTGTCCACATCGCTCTTCTTCTTTTCATTCCCGTCCATTTTGCGCCGGTGAATAACCAATTGGTATAATTATAAGCAGTAAAAGTATGTCCCATCTTATCTACATGATTCCATTCTCCAAGGTCATTAAAAAGTTGAAAACTACTTCGCTCTGTTTCCGCATACCAAATTTTGTTAAGACCAATTATTGCCGAGCCATAAATAGTCGCACCAATCGCAGAACAAGTCCAAAATCGTTCTTTATGCAAAGTATCAGCAGGTTGGAGGAAAGGTATTTTTTCTTTTATTTCAATTTCTAATGATTGTGCAAGATTATTTGTCCCGGATAATAGGAATAAAGGCAGAAGAAAAAAATGGAGAAAATATTTACGTTTATTAAATTTCAAAATCGGTTGTTTTAAATGGAAAGAGTGATAATTTTAGTAAAAATAAATTAAATTTAGTTCGAATATCTATTTTACTAGTGATTTCATAGAAAAGTATAAACTACTTGAGGTGAAATTTTGTACCATTGTAGAATATTTATTCTTTTTGAAAAATAACAATCTTGTTTACGTACAAAACTTCGAAAAGGATTAGTTTTTTAAAATAACAAAATCATACAAATATGAGTCAAGTACCTTCTAATCAAGGAAAATTAATTAGCTTCGGTGTAATGGCATTTTTTGCCTTAGTTGTTTTACTTACACTTTCTGGAAGTATTTTTAGAACAATTCAACCAGGGGAGAATGCAGTTCTCTTTAAACGTTTTGGTGGAGGATTGGATACTGAAAATGTCAAAGGTCAAGGTTTTCTTATAATCGCTCCATGGAACAGATTGATTACTTATGATACACGAACGAAAGAAGCATTCGAGGAAATGTCAGTACTCTCTAAAAATGGTTTAACAATCGCTGTTGAATTATCCTATCGGTATCAGCCAATCACTAAAAGTATTGGGCTTTTACATGAGGAAATTGGTCCTAATTATTTGGAGGTAATTGTTAAACCAGAAATTAGGTCTGCAACGAGAGAGGTAATAGGGAAATACCTTCCAGAAGAATTATATTCCACCAAACGGGAAGCTATTCAGGATGAGATATTAGAACGAACAAAAGAAAAAGTTGGAAAGAAACATATCGTCTTAGATGAAGTTTTGATTCGTGAAGTAGCATTACCAGCAAGTCTAAAAGTGGCTATTGAAAAAAAGTTAGAGGAAGAGCAATTGTCTTTTCAGTTTGAATTTAAATTGGATCGAGAACGAAAAGAAGCAGAGCGTAAAATTATTGAAGCAACTGCGAAAGCAGAAGCAAATAGAATTTTGAATGCCAGTTTGACATCTAATATTTTGAAGGATAAAGGTATCGAAGCAACTTTAGAATTAGCTAAATCTCCTAATTCAAAAGTAGTGGTTGTGGGTGGAGCAGAAGGAGGATTGCCTTTGATTTTAGGAAATTAAATCCAACGCTTAAAAAAAGATAAACTGTACTTACGTTAAAGAATAGTTTATTTTGAAAATAAAAAAGGTTCAAAGGCAGCAAATCTGTTTTTGAACCTTTTTTTCTGCAGGTATTTTGATTAACTAAATAATTTTAAACTGACTAAAGAGATTTGTACTATTTGATTTGAATAAATTGCATGTAATTTTCCATATCCGAATAATTTGATACTAGACTAAATATACTCATGCTGATAGTGCGGTTTCCAGAAGTAATTAAATATTTAGTAGAATACCACTTTACTTTTTTTTCAGTATGAGTGTATTTGTATTTTAAGAATCTGACTCGGTTTGCTCCCGTTAATTTACTCTCTAATTCTTTGTACCGATAGTTTGGATCAATTGGTAAAATACTTCTTTCTAGTAAAACTTCGAATTGTTGCAGAATGTATCTTTTGGTACTTTTATTCATGATTTGATAATCACCGTCTGTTTTAAAGGTGATAAAACTTAATTGTTCATTGTTATATTTAGCGAAAATATGATTGTCTTCTTTTTGTAAATCAAAGGTACGATCCATTAGTATTTGATTTTGAGTTCCTAATGAGTCTTTTCCATCAAAGAGAATTTCTTTTACCTTTTCTTTTGATTTTACTTCTTTATATTCTCGTGGAACTAAAACACGAACATTTTCTAAATTATATGCTATATCTGGAGAAGGGTTCGATGGTTCATTTGAGCAATTAGAAAAAAGGAGAATGAGTATGGAAAATGGAGTTAAATTTTTCATAGGATAATTATTTTTTATTAGTTCCTTTTAAAAATGGAACAAAACGAAAATTTGCAAACTCTTCTTTTTTAAATTCCTTTTCTGAAACTCGAGTGATTCGAAACATTTTCTGAGTATTATCATCACCAATAGGAATGACTAGAATACCTCCAATCTTTAATTGATTTTTAAGAGTAGTTGGGACACTTTTAGCGCCCGCAGTAATAATCATTTTATCAAAAGGGGCAAATTCAGGTATTCCTTTATAACCATCTCGGAAGTATGTTCGGATGTTTCCTACATCTAATTTTTCTAATAATATATTTGTTTTGTGGTATAAATCTTCTTGTCTTTCAATAGTATGAACTCTAGCTCCAAGAAGAGCTAGGATTGAAGCTTGGTAACCAGAGCCAGTTCCAACTTCCAAAATTTTATCACGTTTTTTTATTTGTAAGAGTTCTGTTTGGAAGGCAACAGTATAAGGTTGAGAAATAGTTTGATCACTCCCAATAGGGAAAGCTTTATCTATATAAGCCCATTCTTCAAATCCTTTTTCCATGAAAAAATGACGAGGAAGAGAATTGATAGCAGTTAAAACTTTTTCATCTTGAATACCTTTCGCTCGAATGGTTTCCATTAACTTTCTCCTTTGCCCTTTGTGTCGATAAGTATCTTTATAGTTCAATTAATTTTAAATGTTTACGCGTTGAAAATATTTCCAGGGGTTCTTTGTGGTAAAGGTAGAATTTACTATTTAGATATTTACGACTAAATAATTCAAAATTGATATTTAGAAATTCATTGTTAAAGAAACACTTTACTGTTCTTTGGCAGAAACATTTTTTAAAATACTTATTTATTTCTTAAATATAGGATTGGAGTATTTGAAATCGTTTTGGTATTTTTGTCCTAATAAAATATAGATAAGAACGGAATACTGATAAAAAATAATAATTAAAATTTTTAATGAATGAATATTACACCCATTAAATTTGGAACAGATGGTTGGAGAGCTATTATTGCAAAAGAATATACAATAGATAATGTAAGAAGAGTTGCTGAAGGCACTGCAAAATGGATGAAAGCGAAGGGTTATGATAAAGTGGTTGTAGGCCACGATTGTCGATTTGGGGGGCAAATGTTTGCTGAAGCTGTAACTCAAATTTTTGGAGCCTATGATGTCAAAGTAAATTTGGCAAAGGGATTCGTTTCTACACCGATGGTTTCACTTGGCGTGGTTAAAACTAAATCTCATTTGGGAGTGGTAATTACGGCTAGTCATAATCCACCTACTTACAATGGATATAAATTAAAAAGTATTCATGGTGGACCATCTATTCCTTCTGATATTGCAGAGGTAGAAGTATTAGTTCCAGATGTCTCCACGATTGAAGTGCCGAGTATGGAAAAAATGATGGAGGATGGAATATTGAATTATGTGGATTTGGAAGGTATGTATTTGGATCAGGTAGAGGCAAATTTTGATATGAATGCAATTCGAAATTCAGGTCAAAAGATAGCTTATGATGCAATGTATGGAGCGGGAATGAATGCAGTACAAAAATTATTACCTGATGCGGTATTTTTGCATTGCGATGATAATCCAGGGTTCAATGGGCAAGCTCCTGAACCAATCCATAGGAATTTGTTAGAGTTGTCTGAAACAATAAAAAATGATTCTGAAATTACTTGTGGTTTAGCTAATGATGGTGATGCTGATCGAATAGGGATGTATGACGGAGATGGGAATTTTGTTGATTCACATCACTTGTTGTTATTATTACTCTGGTACATGCATGATTTTAAAGGTTTGAAGGGGAAAGTAATAGTTACTTTTTCAGTTACAGATAAGATGAAAAAACTTGCAAAAATCCTCGGGTTGGAAGTTGTAGTAACAAAAATTGGATTTAAGTATATTGCTGAGATTATGATTAATGATGATGTTTTGGTTGGAGGCGAAGAGTCTGGAGGAATAGCAGTTAAAGGTCACATACCTGAACGAGATGGAATTTGGATGGGATTATTGATTTTTGAATTTATGGCAAAAACAGGAAAGACATTAAAAGAATTGATAGTGGAGTTATATGAAAAAGTAGGGTCTTTTGATTTTGATCGAGATGATTTACATATCAAAGAAGAACAAAAAGTTGCCGTTATCGAAAAATGTGAAAATGATCCTTATCAATCATTTGGAGATTATAAAGTTCAAAGTATCGAAACAATTGATGGGTACAAATTTTACTTGAGTGATACAGAATGGGTTATGATTAGACCTTCAGGCACAGAGCCAGTTTTGAGAGTGTATGCACAAGCTCCAGATGCCTCTAAAGTGCGTTCTATTTTGGATACAGTTAAAACTGAAATTTTGTAAAAATCAGAATGATAAAAAAGAAAACTCCAAAGACATTTTTGCCTTTACGGTTTTCTTTTTATAACTGAAACGAAAATATTTTTCCTTTCTTTCCAACAATAAACCCTTTTCTATCTCGAATGAAGATATCATGTAAATCTACTTCTGGTAAATCTGGCATTGTTTCCCAATTGGCTCCACCGTTTTTCGTTCTCCAAAATAGGCCATCATGTCCTACTACATAACCATGTTCTTCATCTATAAAAAATACAGAACGAAATGATTTATTAGAAGTAGAAATTGCATCTCCATTTCGAATGAATTTCCAGTGTTTACCTGCATCAATAGTTTTGATAATTGAACCTGATTGCCCAACAGCGTATCCAACGTTAGAAGATGGAAAATGAATAGCTCTAAAAAAATCTCCGAAAATATCTTTCTTTTCCCAAGTATTTCCTCCGTCATTTGAACGTAAGACAATACCATAACCAACAATATGAATGATTTCTTTCTCTGAGTGAAAAACAGCGCTTAATTCTTGCTCAAATGAATCAACAAGAGTGGCTTCAAATGATTCATTAACTTGAATTATTTTTCCATTTTGATATGCTGCTCCAGTTATTATTATTCCATTTTCTTTTTCCCAAAAGCTAACACCTCGAAATGTCTCAAATGGAAAACCTAGGTTATGATAGGACCAATTATCTGCAGGAGATTCTTTGGAATAAAAATCACCACCCCATGCAACTGCAAACCCATTATTGTTAGGATTAAATTGCATATCATAAATCTCTTTCCCATTCAGAGAGTCTAATACCCAAGTAGCTCCGGCATCTGTTGATTTTAAATAAATATCATCATTCCATACATTTCCGCCAACAATGTGGACGGTGGAATCATCTGATAAGTGTACAGCATTTAAAGTCAAATCGGTTGGAACATCATGCTCAATCCATGAAGTGTAAAATGTTTCTTTTTTGCAACTTAAAAAAAAGGTAAAAAGTGATATGAAGAGTAATGAATTTATTTTCATGAAAGTAAAATAACAAATCGTATAAATTTAATGTAGCATTAAGAGCATAAAAAAAGACCTTTACAAAAGTAAAAGTCTTTTTTTGTTAAGGTTTAAAGGTTAATCTTTTATCTTATTCTTAACGGTTGTTATTCCCCAATTTAAGGTTGGAAAAGCTGCACCGCCATAGTGTGAAAACTTACTTTTATATTGAGATGGAAGATGATAATTATTAACAAAATCTGTCAAGAAAGCTGTCATCTCTTCAGTTTTTATATTTCTTGAATTAGGTTTAAGGTAAAATGCAATATTCTTAATTTTTCCTTTGCTATCCCAAAAAACATGTAACCACATCTTCACCCCTTTTATATCGTAATTAATCATCTCGGCATGAGCTTCCATTTCTTTTAATAAAGTATTCCATTTTCCATGAGCTAAATTAAAATCATCATCACAAATAGCAAGAAGAGAAGTACCTTCACTACTGAGATTTTCATAGGCACTCTCATGATTTCCGAGTAAGAAAACTTTTGGTAAAGTAGTTAAAGAATCTTGTTCAACGGAAAAGAAAGGCTGAACAGTATAGTAGTTTGCATAAGTTGGAGTACTCAAAAAAAACATTATTCCAACTAATAAAATCAAGAATTCTCTCATTAAGTGTTATTTTTTTTGTTAAAAAAAAACTCGAAAAGCATAGATGTTTTACACAGTATTCAGTTGCAATAAAAACTGTTTTGATTCTGTATATTTTATCAAAAATACTACAATTAAAATGTATTTATAGCTAAAGTTTTGCCAAAAAAAATTAGTTACAATAAATTTTAAAGAAAATAGGATTCTTTTGGTTCAATGGTGAAATTAATATTTAGGAGGGAGTTCTATATTTTGACTAAATAATTATCTAATGTACGTAATTTTGTTTTTTAAAAGAAGAAAGGTAAATCGAAATATTATAATTTGAAATGAGGCAAATCGTTTAATTATTTTTAAACCATTCCTTCTGTAACAAGCTATATTTTTCCTCATCATAAAACTTATCGTTAAAATATAGTGATTCTCTGGTCGTTCCCTCATGAATAAATCCTAATTTATTGGGAATAACAAGGCTTTTAGAGTTTTCGGAAGCTATATTTATTTCAATACGATTGAGGTTCATTTTTTCAAAACCATATTTTATTAATCGTTGACAAGCAAGAGATACTATACCATTACCCTGTTGGTTTTTACTCAGCCAATAACCAATTTCAGCTACCTTATTTCTTTTGTCTATTTTTACAAAAGCTATAGATCCAACTAATTCCTGATTGAAAAAGATGAAAGTTGTTAGCTTTTGTCCTCCATTATTAAAAAGAATAGAAGATTTTAAAAATTCAAGACTATCTTTTTCAATTTTGTTCTTTTCGACCCATGGAAGCCATTTTCCTAAATATTCCCTTTGATCTTCAATTATTTGAAAAAGAGTTTTGGCAAATTCCTTTTCAGGCAATCTCAATTCTAGATTTTTGTTGATAAAAAGTGATTTTCTAGTCATTTGTATAAGCGTAAAGCTGAATTTTTTTTAACAGAGTGTTAGTAATATATACAACTTTTATTCCTTATTACGTTTTGGAATTCATAATTTTA
This sequence comes from Saprospiraceae bacterium, assembly GCA_029251525.1. GTDB lineage: Bacteria > Bacteroidota > Bacteroidia > Chitinophagales > Saprospiraceae > CAJQQY01. The sequence continues at coordinate 237,070 of JAQXDE010000038.1, forward strand.
CATATTATTAAAAAAATGTAGATAAATATTAATTTATTTTCTTCGTTTCATTTAAAAAAGATTTTTTTAATCAAAAGAATTATACAGGATGGGAAAGATTATCTCACTACTCAATCACAAAGGTGGCGTTGGAAAAACCACTTCTGCTATAAACATAGGAGCAGGTTTAGTTGAACTTGGTAAAAAGGTTCTTTTAATAGACCTTGATCCTCAGGCAAATTTGACACTCTCTTTAGGAGTACCTCGTCAAAAAAATACGATTTATGAAGCACTTCGGGGAGAGAGTGATTTGGAGCCGTACGAGTGTAAAGAAAATTTACATATTATTACCTCATCGCTTGATTTGTCAGGAGCTGAAATGGAATTAATCAATGAAGCAGGGCGAGAATATATTTTAAAAGAATTATTTGCGACAGTTGAGGATGATTATGACTACATTATTATAGATTGTCCACCATCCCTTGGGTTGTTGACGTTGAATGCTTTGACAAGTAGCCATGTAGTATTTATTCCATTGCAAACTGAGTTTTTGGCATTGCAGGGAGTTGCGAAGATCAAGCAAATCGTTGATAAAGTTCGATTCCGATTAAACAAAGAATTGCAAATTGGAGGCGTAATCGCAACTATGTACGACAAACGTAAGGTGCTGAATAGAGATGTTGTAGAAACTATTCATAAATACTTTAAAGAAAAAGTATTTAATACTAAAATTAGAAATACAGTTGCTTTAGCTGAGGCACCCTCTCAACGAAAAGATATTTTTTCATACAGTAGAAATTGTAACGGTGCGAAAGATTATTTAGCACTATGTCATGAAATTATAGAAAGGTTGGAACATAATTCAGTTGAAGAGGTTTTGGCACAAAAAGATCAAGCATAATTTCATAAACTGAAATGATTAGTATTTTATTTTTTGTAAGAGTAAATTAAGAAAACTATTATTAAACAAAAGAGAACAGGTAATTTTAAAAAAATCCTCCATCTGTTTTCAAAAAAAATATAGGTTTTGAGTAAGAAAAAGTTTAAAAAAGGATTAGAAAGTCTATTCGGCGATTGGGGAGGTGAACCGATAGAGGATGTCGTATTAGAACTAGATAATAAAACGGAAGATTATCAGCTCGGATCACAAAAGCTAAAGCCTCATGCAAAAAAGGATTCAAGTAGACGTGCTAATGCAGGTAAGAATTTTACAACGGATTTGGATTCATTATTTCAAGAGGTTGTGCAAGAGTCTATTGAAGAACAATTCGAATTGAAAAAGGAAAAAGAAAGGGAAAAAAAGAAAGGGAAAAATAAAAAAACTCTATCAAAACCTGAGAAGAAAAAGCGAAGAGTAATACCTAGATCAGGAGGAATTGATTCATTGATAAGAAGTACTGTCGAAGGAAGTATCATGCAAATCGAATCGACAAGTAATAAGAAACGAGTTTCATTTGTATTTGATAAAGAAAAGTTGAAAAAATTGAAGACCATCGCAAAGTTGAAAAAATCTTACCTTAAAGATGTGATAGACGAAGTAGTTGCCGATTACCTCGTAAAATATGAGTTAAATTCTGATGAAAATAAAGATTAAAAAAAAGCTGAATGATTCTAAAATCATTCAGCTTTTTTATTTAAAATCGATTTGCAATTTTTTTGAAAATAAAACATATCTTTCTGATAAATAACCTATTTACCCCTCATGCGTCGCATTGATGAATTTCGCTTATTTTATAATCATACGATTCAACCTGAATTAGTTCGGATGGAGCGAGTGCGTAAACGATTGTTATTTCTCTTGACAATATCAGCTGTGGTTCTTGTGGTATTTGTAATTGTACTATTATTTTTTCAAGCGGCAATGTTGTCATTTTTTTTAGTCCTACCTTTAGGATTTTATCTTAGTTATTTATTATACCGTATACAGCAGTTTAGATTAAAGTTTAAACCGAATGTGCTGAATTTGATCTTGGATTTTATGGATAATGGTGTAAACTATGGAACACTTAATTATGATAGCAAGCGAAAGGTGGAAAAGAGACGTTTTATAGCTAGTCAGATATTTAAAACTTCTGCACCCCAATATTCTGGTGAAGATTATATCAGCGGAAAGATAGGTGAGTTAGATTTCGAATTAAGTGAATTGAATGTAAGAGAATATTCAAAAGTTAGAAGTCGATTAAATTATGTTTTTCGAGGTATATTTCTTTATGCTACGATGAATCAAAAAAAAGTTGGAGGATTTTTGGGAACTGAAATGCTAGGTGAGGTTTTAATTTTACCTAAAAAGTTTAAACCGTATCTTTCCAAAACAATCCGATCGTTTAATTTGAAGGGAGGAGTAATGGTGGATGAAGAAACTTTGCAAATGATTAATCACTATGACAAGCAAACAATTATAGGGAGAAATGGTATCAATCGAGAAATATTGGCAAAGGAAATGGTTGAACATTTTTTGGTTTATGCAACGGAGGGAACCGAGATCGCTAAAAAACTTTCAAGTGCCATGCAGCACACGATATTAAGCTTTAGAGAGAAAACAGAGAATGAATTGTATGTTTCTTTTATTAAAAATGAAATATATATTGCAATAACAGAACCAAATGATATTTTAGAACCTTATGTTTTTAGATCAAATGTTAGTTTCGAATTGATTTATGAATTCTATGAGGATATTGATTTATTGATAAATATGTTAAAAGATTTTGATAATGCCAACTAAAAGGTAATTGTGGTGGTATTTTTTTGTCAGATTTTTTTAATAAAAATAAATACATTTAAATGAGAAATTTTTTAGGATTAGCGATAGTGTTATTTTCTTTTATTTGTTCGTGTAACTCTTCCCAAAAAGTAATCGCACAAATTGATCAAGAGCAAAGTTTAGCTGCAAATGAGAATGCATTATTATGGAAAGTTATGGGAAATGATTTAAAAGAAACATCCTATGTTTTTGGGACAATTCATATGATTGAAAAAGAAGATTTCTTTTTAACTGAGTCTATGAAAAAAGCTTTTGCGGCAAGCGATAGAGTAGTTTTTGAAATCAATATGGAAGATATGAATGATGTTAGTGTATTGTTTAAATTGATGGGAAAAATTACAATGGAAGGTGGTAAAACCTTGAAGGATTTAATTAGCGAAGCGGATTATAAATTAGTCAAAACTCACTTTAATGGACTAGGGCTTCCTTTAATGTTTTTAGAAAAAATGAAACCATTATTCCTTTCTACTTTTGCATCAGGAGATGTTGCTCCGGGAGATTTGCAATCTGGTGAATTAAAATCTTACGAAATGGAGTTTATGGAAATGGCTCAAAAAACTAAAAAGGAAATGGCTGGATTAGAAACCATTGAATTTCAATTAAGTATGTTTGATAGTATTCCGTATGAAGCTCAGGCGAAAATGTTAGTCGATGCAATTAAAGGTGCAGATGAAGGGGGTGATCAGTTTAAACAAATGGTGGACTTATATAAACAACAGGCATTGCCTGCGCTTTATAAAATGATTGAAGGTGATACTGAGGGGGTGGGAGAGTTTGAAGATTTACTATTGGTTGGTCGAAATAAAAATTGGATTCCTTTGATGGAAGGAATGATGAAAGTAAAATCAACTTTCTTTGCTGTCGGTGCAGGGCATTTGGGAGGAGAAAATGGTGTTGTTGCATTATTAAGGAAACAAGGTTACACAGTGACTGCGGTTGATCCTATGATGAAAAAAGTGATGAAGCCATAGGTTTTTTTAAACCTCGATCAAATGTAAATTTTTATAGTTTTTTTGGGAAATGTTAAATTATCTGTCCAATTCCAAAGGTGATTACAAAGAGCAAAGTTGTCAAGGCCATTTGTTTTAAGTAAGGATCTAATTGTGAAGCCTCCGTCTTTTCATAAACTGCTTTTCCATTGACAAAAAGTAAAGGTAAAACAATTAGGAATAGAAATTGGGAAGCATTTTGGAAATTAAATCCAACATAAGCTACTGCACTCACAATCCCAGCGATTAATAAAAACCAATGATATTTTATTGCACTACTTTTTCCCATTCTTACAGGTAGAGAGTTCTTACCTGCCAATTTATCAGATTCGATATCACGAATATTATTTAGGTTTAAAACTGCAGTCGCAAAAAATCCACAACTTGAGGCAGGAAGAATAATCCACCAATCAATAAATTGAGTGTGTAAATAAAAAGTACCTAAAACTGCGACCCATCCAAAGAAAATTAGAACTGAAATATCACCTAAACCTATGTATCCATAAGGATTGCTACCTGCAGTATAAGTAATAGAAGCAATAATCGCTAAAATTCCGAGGATTAAAAATAATCCGAACGTCTGCCAAGAGTTAGTTGCTTCAATAAGTAACCAAACTCCTGAAGTAAATGAAAGAAATACAAAAAGGATTATTGCTACATACATTGCTTTAGAAGAAATTTGACCGGATTGAACTGCACGTTGTGGACCTTTTCGGGAAATACTGTCGGCGCCGTGAATTGAGTCTCCATAATCGTTAGCAAGGTTAGAGAGAATCTGTAAAAATATAGTAGTTAATGCGCTGAGTAAAAATACTTTTGGTTGCATTGATTCAAATGATGCGGCCAAAAACGTACCCATTCCAATACTTGCTAGAGCCAATGGGAGTGTTCTTAGACGAAATGCAGATAGCCATGCTTTTACCATAATTTTCTATATTAATTCTTATTAAAACAAAAAAAAGAGACGCAAGTTTTACTTGCGCCTCTTTTTTATATTGAAAAGTACTTTTGTTAAAACTATTCTGCAACTGCTCCACCTGCCTCTTCAGCTGCAGCTTCTGCTGCACCTGCACTTTTCAATGCTCTTGGAATCTCAACAGATGCGACTGGTGTTGCACCAGGGTTCATCACCAACATTTTGTCGGTAACTTCTACATCTCTTACTCTAACAGAGTTGCCTAAAGTAACTTCAGAGATATCAACAAACAGCTGGTTTACTATTTGGTCAGGAGTAGTTTTGATTTTGATTGTTCTCAATTTAGAAACCAATTTACCACCCGCTTTAACCCCAGGTGAAACTCCTTTAAATGAAACAGGAATGTTCACAATTATATTTTGTCCATCAATTAATTGCAAAAAGTCCATGTGAACAATTTCATCAGATACTGGATGGTATTGAGCATCTTTAAGAATGCATTTATAAACAGTTCCGTCAAGTGTGATTTCAGCCAACTTAAACTCTGGCGTAAAAATTAAATGTTTAAATGCACTTGGGGGACTCGTGAAGTGGATTACTTTATCACCTCCGTATATTACACAAGGTACTTCACCTTGCTTACGAACTGCTTTAGTAGCTTTTTTTCCAACTTCTGTTCGGATGGTTCCGTTTACGGCAACTGTCTCCATTTTATGAATATTTTAATTTTAAGAAATATCAGATTTTTAAGCCCTTTTTGAAAAGGCTCGCAAAGATAAGGTTTTTATTATTATTTGAAAATAAAAAGAGAGTTTAATTAAATTTATATTTACCCTTTAGGCGAAATAATGACTGATAATCAATGAGTTATCAAAATGATTAATCCCTGATAAGTTTTATGATCTATTCAAAATAGATCATAAAATAATAAATAGAGGAATTTATTCGATTTTGTTTTATATCTAGAACATCCAAATTCATAAAGAATCAATAATAAAACGGCGCAAAAGTAATCTTGCGCCGTTTTTATAAAAAAGATTAAATTTTTTTTTTACTCACCAACAAATAAAGCAGAAATAGATCGATGTTCATGCGTATTCCTGATTGCTTTAGCAAATAATTTAGAAGTTGATATTACTTCAATTTTATCTGATTCTTGTTTTAAGGGGATTGTGTCTGTTACAATCATTTTACTCAATTTTGAGTTATTGATATTTTCGTAGGCATTTCCAGACAATACTGGGTGAGTAATTAATGCTTGAACACTTTTAGCTCCTTTTTCCATAATAATATCAGCTGCTCGACAAAGTGTACCAGCAGTATCTGCAATATCGTCTACTAAGATGACATCTGCCCCAGTTACGTCTCCAATGATAGTCATTCCTGCAATTTCATTAGCCCGTTTTCTATATTTATCACAAATCACTAATCTTCTTTGAAAGTGTTTAGCATATGTTCGAGCACGTTTTACACCACCCACATCAGGTGAGGCAAAAACTACATTAGACATATTCTGTTGTTTTGTCAAGTGCTTTATAAAAATTGCTTCACTCTTCAAATGATCAACAGGTATATCAAAAAAACCTTGAATCTGATCTGCATGAAAATCCATTGTCATGATTCGGTTAGCACCAGCAGCTTGAATCAAGTTGGCAATTAATTTTGCAGAAATCGGAACTCGTGGTTTGTCTTTTCGATCTTGTCTTGCATATCCAAAATATGGAATAACTGCTGTTATATAACCCGCTGAGGCTCGCTTCACAGTATCGATCATTAAAAGTAGTTCCATCAAATTATCGGAAGGAGCGAAAGTAGACTGGATTAAGAAAACGTATGAGCCACGAACAGACTCATTGATGATAGGTTGCATCTCACCATCCGAAAATTTTAAAAGGGTTTTGTCCCCTAAATTGAAACCATAAAAGTCTGCAATTTTTGTTGCTAAATATTCTGACTCGATTCCTGAAAAAAGTTTTACTTCCACGATTTGTATGTTTTATTACAAATGTAAGAAAAGTTTAGAGTTGGATGTTAATTTAAGGTAAAGGGATTTTGAATATTAGGAAAATTATAAGTTAATCTAAAATCAAGTAAAAGGCTGAATTACTTATCTACTTAATCAAATTTCTCAATACCCCAAAAATGTTTTACTTTCGAGCAAAAAAAGATGAAATTTATTTCAGAAGAAATCATTGATCGAATTGCTGAGGAAATTGGAGGATCAGAAGAAGCATTCAAGGAAATTACGGTGGAATTAAGTATGGAGCAACCGAATATTGCAGCTTATATTTTTTCTGATAATTTTGATTTATTTACTGATGCTGAAAAGCAGTATTTTTTGTTTTTGGTCTTAGTTATATTTAAATCAATAAAAATTGGAGTAGGAGAAATACCTAGAGCTTCCGCTGATGTTTTAGGGAAATTTGAAGAAAAAAATTGGCAATTAATTAATGAAGTGACATCAAAACAATTTAGAGACCGTCTTACTGTTTTTTTTGAGAATAGTTCTCAAGAAGATTTATTAGCGTTTATCGAAGATTCACTTCTAGAGGAGGAAGAAGATTTAGTGACTAAGGTTGGTCGAGAGCCTATGTTTATTGCTTTGAAATCCATAATTGATAGTTGGTGTGATGTTTCTTTAGCTTGAATTAAATGTTTTTATATTCATAAAACTTGCATGTGTTAAAATATATTTATAATTTATCAAAATGTTTACTTCAAATATTTTACTCCATTACATATAAATTAAGATAAAAACGTTAATTCTTTTTTTGAATCCCTAGCTCACACTTAGCACTATGAATCGACATTTAGTATCTCTTCTTTTTACTTTAATTATATTATCTTCTTCTTTTGCAATCAATGCTCAGATTTTTAAAGTTGAACCTCTGAATAATGGGATTAACACCTCGGATTATGATGAAATATCACCTGTGGTTAGTATTGATGGAAAAACTCTTTATTTTACCAGAGTAGGACATCCCACTTTTGACCGAACTTTAAAGTTGAATGGATCTGATATTTCTATTCTATTAAATGATAATGAATATCAGAAAAAATTAGGGAGTATTTATTCAAATATAGCTGGAAGTAACGTTCAAAATCCTGAAAGCTCAAAATTCAATCAAGATATTTGGATGGCAGAATCTGTTTTTTACAGTTTTGAAAAAATTTCTCATCCAGGCTATCCACTTAATAATGCTCTTCCAAATAGTGTGAGCGCAATGACTCCCAATGGCAATGAGCTGATAGTAATAAATAAATTTTCACAATATGGAGGTTTGGAAAAAGGGTTTTCTGTTACTCGGAAAACATCTGATAATTTGTGGACTTTTCCTGAACCGATTGGAATAAGAAATTACTCCAATAATAATTCTGATGTTAATTTAGCAATGAGCGCTGATGGAAATATTTTGATTCTCTCCATGGAACGATCAGATAGTTTTGGTGAAAATGATTTGTACATATGTTTCAAGATTGGACATAATGAATGGAGTGAACCGCAAAATCTCGGGTCAAAGGTAAATACAATTTATCGAGAGACGTCTCCTTTTTTATCAGAAGATGGCAAACGATTGTTTTTTGCATCGAACCGAAAAGGAACTTTGGGGGGAAGTGATATTTTCTATTTAATTCGAACTGGAGATAATTGGGATGATTGGAGTGTGCCATATCGATTCGTTGAACCAATTAATTCTTATGCAGATGATAGTCAACCTTATTTTAATTCTGCAACAGGTTTTCTTTATTTTTCATCTAATAGGGAAGGATCATTAGACATTTTCAAGGCAAAATTGATGCCGGCTAATCCAATTCAAGTTATTGTAAAAGGACAAATTCTAAATACTGAAACAAATCAAAGACAACCTGGAAAAGTTTTGTTTGCTCCAATAGGGGAGGATCATTTAGAAAGTGTTTACGTATCTGATGATGGTACATTTGAGTTGAGTTTGCCAAAAGGGAAAACATATCGGTTAATTGCAGAGCAAGCTGGTTTTTCTGGTAAGGAAGAAGAAATTACATTTAGGTCAGATTATGTTTATTTTAAAAATCATTCTATGGATTTGTTTTTAAATCCAATGCAATTAAATAGTAAAGTTGATTTAAAACCAATATTTTTTGAACAATCAAAAGCAGTTGTTTTAGAGGAATCTTATGCTTCTTTGGATGAGTTGGCGGATTTTTTAAATGAAAACTGGACTGTGTCGATTCGTATTGAAGGACATACGGATAATCGAGGAAATAAGGTGGCGTTGCAAAAATTATCTGAGGAAAGAGCCAAAGCAATTAAGCAATATTTAGTTTTTAAAAAATTTATTCAACCACTTCGGATTGAAACGGTTGGGTTGGGTGATAAAATGCCACTAAACAATAATAGTAATGATGAGCTTCGAGCAAAAAATAGAAGAGTAGATGTAGTAATTACTAAAATTAATAATGTAAGTCAATTACAAACCAGTAAATAACTTATTTGGTCAATATTTGATTTTTAAAAAAGTGAGTTCAGTCTGATTGGATTGATCTCACTTTTTTAAAAAGGTGTGTGGTCAAACTATTTCTCATTAAAATTTTTATTTTTATGAGTTAAACCTTTAAAGCTTACCTAAGTCAAACTAGCAAACCTTAAATATTGCAGCAATCAATTTCAAATATTTCAGACGAAGAAATTTTACACTTGCTCCAAAACGATATCAATGTGGAACAAGCTTTTAGATGGTTGGTATTGAAGTACCAAGAGCGATTGTACGGGCATATCCGAAGAATGGTCAATGATCATGAGGATGCGAATGATGTGGTTCAAAATACTTTTATTAAGGTGTTTAAAAGCATAAAAAAATTTAAAGGTAATTCCCAATTGTATACATGGCTTTATCGGATTGCAACAAATGAGACCTTAACTTTTCTAAATAAAAAAAAACGAAAAGCAACTACTTCAATTGATGATGATGAATTGGATATGAGGCACAAGTTGAGTGCAGATAGTTATTTTGATGAGAAAAAAGCACAATTGAAATTACAAAATGCAATAAAATTGTTGCCAGAAAAACAAAGATTGGTATTTAATATGAGGTATTTTGAGGAAATGAGTTATCGTGAAATTTCAGGTATACTGGAAACCTCTGTAGGTGGCTTGAAAGCATCGTATCATCACGCAGTAAAAAAAATTGAACAATTTTTGAATGAGCAAACGGACGTTTAATAGTTTATAATGAAAAATAATAAAAAAGAAATTCAGGACGAATTGGAAGAACTTGCACCTTTACTTTCAAAGTTGAAAAAAGAAGAAGGATTTAGTTTCCCTGATGATTATTTCAATCAACTCCCTGAGCAAATTTTAAATCAAATTGATTTTTCAAAAAATAAAAAAGTAAAGGAAACTATTTCGGCAGCAGCAACAATCACTTGGGTTGATCAGCTGATAGAACAACTAGCTAGTTTTTTTCGTCCTAAAATTGCAATGGGATTTTCAATGATGGTTATGTTGGGAATAGCCTGCATCTCTATTTTTAACGATTTAAATGAGGTGGATATTTCAGTAGTAGATTTGACTTCAAATGATTTAGAAGATTATGTTAAAACAAATATAGATGATTTTGAAATACAAGAGTTACTAAATGTTTTGGGCGATGAAGAAGAAATTAGTTGGACTAAGATTAAAATGAATGATGAGGATTTAGACGGATATATAGATGAAATAATAGATGATATAGACGCTACCGAATTGGAAGATTTCCTTTAAGTAAAACAAAAGCTAAATTTAGAATATCGAAAAAAAATTGAATTATGAAAATACATGTTTTAGCATTATGTTTCGCTTGTTTTTGTACAGTAGGACTTTTCGGTCAAAAAGTCGGCCATACAAATGCAAAAATAGAAGCTCAAAAAGTTGCTTACATTACTAACCGTTTAGATTTGACTACAGAGGAGTCTGCTGTATTTTGGCCAATTTATAACCAATTTCAGAAAGTTAAAAGGTCAATAAATAAAAAACATAAAAGTAAACAAAGAGTTGAAAATATGTCTGATGCTGAATTGGAAGACCAAATAATCAACAGTTTTAAGAAAGATCAAGAGTTACTAGATTTGAAAAAAGAATTTTTTGAAAAGTTAAAAAAAGTTTTGTCTATTCGAAAAATTGCAACATTACAATTAGCCGAAAGAGAATTTAAAACTACTATTTTGGATATGATGAAAGAAAGAAGGAAGAAGGAAAGACTAAAACGACGTAAGAACATCCAAAATGGAAATTAAAGATTCGAGAAATAGCCATAATTTTCTGTAATTGAAGAACAAAATCGATGCTTATATATTTTATAAGCATCGATTTTTTTATTGTTTTAGTTGGATAAAACCTACCTATGTCTAAAGTTGCCAAAGCACATATTGCACTTTTTTTAGTAGCATTAATATACGGGGCTAATTATTCAATAGCAAAATTAGTGTTAGATGATAATTATATTCTACCTTTTGGATTTATCGTTTTCCGGATTTTGAGTGGTGTGGGATTGTTTTGGTTTTTTCATCTAGTTTTCGTTAGAGAAAAAATTAAAAAAGAAGACATTCCAATGCTTTTTTTGTGTGCCTTTTTTGGCGTTGCTTTAAATCAGATGTGTTTTTTTATGGGACTAAAATATACAACTCCAATCAATGCTTCATTGATTATGACCACTACCCCGATTCTCGTTTTAGTTGCCTCTGCGATTTTAATAAAAGAGAAAATTACTGTTCAGAAATTGATTGGAATTGTAATTGGTGCATTTGGTGCAATTATATTAATTAGTAAAGGAGGTTCATTTTCGTTACAACGTGATCAATTATTAGGCGATGCCCTAATTTTTATTAATGCTATTTCATATGGAGTCTATTTGGTTTTAGTAAAAAAGTTGATGAAACGATATCACCCAATTACTGTAGTTAAATGGGTATTCACCTTTAGTATAATTATAGTTTTACCTTTCGGTTGGAATGATGTAAAAACAATCGAATGGTCTACTTTTACACCTGTTATTTGGTTTTCATTTGTTTATGTGTTAATAGCAGTAACTTTTTTAACATACTTACTTAATGCATTTGCTTTGAAAATAGTAAACCCTTCTGTTACAAGTATTTATATTTATTTTCAACCATTATTTGCGTCTTTTATAGCCTTGACTTTTGGGAAAGATGAATTAAACATTATTAATATATTGGCAGGAATGTTGATATTTATCGGTGTCTTTTTAGTTAGCAAGGAGAACAGTATTTTCCAAAATGAATAGAGCTTTTGTTTAATGTGTTGTCACAAATATATTTATTTTTAAATTTTTGTCTTTCCTAGGAATTTATTTTAAGTATATCATTTTACTTAAGTTGCATGTTTTTTTTTATCATGTGTTAAGCTGTGAGGAAGAGTGTATTAAAGGTTATACTAAAATTATTTATAATTTATTTAATTTTATAATATATTGATTGTCAATTAGTTATACACTTTATGAATTAATTTAATACTAAAAATTATTAATTTTTTTTTCTTTAAAAAAGTAGTTTCTTCAAAAGATTTTTTCAATCTTTACAACAGTTACCACTTTAAACGAGAAATAAAAATGAAATATCATCACGAAGAAAATATATTAAAAAAGCTTATTTCAAGGTTTTTGGACATGTCACAAAAGGGAACGGTAGGTTTTTTTGAGAAAACGGCACTTTTAGATTTGATCTTATTTTTTGAAAATGATGATAATGTTGAAAAGGCTCTCGAGGTTTGTGATATTGGGATAGCTCAATATGGATCATCTATGGAGTTTTTATTTCATAAAAGTAGATTACATGTTGAGTTAGAGAATCTCGATGAGGCGCTAGTTTATTTAGAAAGAGCTTTGTCTTACTCACCTGAAAACTTTGATTTAAATTTATTGCAAGCAGAGGTTTGGATTGCTTATGGGGAATTTAAGTTAGCATACAATATTCTTAAAAGTCTCTATCAGAACTCTGGAAACGAAGAGCAATCACAAGTTCTTTTTTTGCTGGCGAAAATACATGAAATCAATGGCGATTTCAAAAAGATGTTCTCAGTATTAAAAAAGGCCTTACAAAAAGATCCAAATCATCCAATTTTATTAAATAAAATCTGGCTTGCTGTTGAAATGGCTGGATTATACGAAGAAAGTGTTGAATTGCATTTAGCAATAATCGAAGATCATCCTTATTCTTATTTAGCGTGGTATAATCTAGGCCAAGCCTATTTTTGTCTCGAGGATTACGAAACTGCTGCAGAAGCCTTTGAATATTCCTTCATTATCAATAGTAAATTTGAAATAGCATACAAGGATGGCGCAGAGTCCTACATAATGGCAAAAAATTATGAGAAGGCTTTAAATTTGTACCAAGAATTTTTGGAAATATCTTCTGGAGATAGTGATGTATTTGCAAAAATAGGCTTTTGCCATGAACATATGGGTGAAATTTCAATTGCCAAAATACACTATTCAAAGTCTATAGAGGAAAATGCATCCAACAGTATGGCGTTATTTCGAATGGGAGAATGTCATATGTTTGAAGAAAAATGGGATGATGCAATACATTACTACAACCAAGCTATAGAAGCGGATTGCAATAGAGAGGAGTATTTGATTGCGATTGCAGAAGCTTACTTTAAAAATAAAAATACCAAACAAGCTAGAGTGTTTTTTCAAAAAGCAACTGATATGGCTCCTGAATTAGGAAAATATTGGACGCAATATGCTACTTTTTTGATGAAGATGGGAGATAGCGAGGAGGCATTTTCTATCCTAGATGAGGCACAAATATACACGGTAGATACAGAGCTTTTATATTGTAAAGTGGCATGTTTATTTGCTATGAGTAAAAGAGAAGAAGCTCTTAAAACATTAACTTTGGCGCTTGAAGAGAATGCTTCTTTATTGGAATCATTATTTAAATTGACTCCAGAGTTAGAGCAAGATTCGGAAGTAAGGGCAGTAATAAATTTATTTATGATGTAACTGCCAATTAATTAATTAAAAAAAGCACCTTTTGGAAATCTTCCAAAAGGTGCTTTTTTTTGGCATATCATATTGTTTGGATTATTGAAATGTAGAATTCCCTCCGAATCAAACATATTTATTCTTCTTGGAAAATAATTAAATTAAAACCAGCTTTTTTTCTTTTAATTTGCTTTGACATCCTCTTACCTACCTACTTTAGAGGAGGATACTATTTTAGAGCAATCGGTAAAGGAATTTGATGAAGGGGCTCAGTTAATAATTGAAAACGCAATTTCTGATATAATTAATGATTCTTCAAATAAATTTGATGTATTTATGGAGGAAGAACTATCAAAAAGAAGATTACGACTTTAATTCATTAACCAAACAGAGATTGCGAATAGGACTTCTGTTCAGAAAAACAAAGACTCTCGGGAGGAAATTATTTGTGAGTTTGAATGGAATGGTAAAGGTTTTATTATTAATTGTCAAAAGAAATGGAGACAATTCTATTAAATGGTTTTAGTCAAAATATATATCGATTTATAGAATTGGCAATTTGATAATGATAATTTTTAAATGAGTGGATATCTGTAGCACATGATTTGGTGTATGCTATAATGAACACAGAAATGTGGGTGTAGTCATTAATAAGTTACTACAACTATTTAGGAATATAAGTTCCATAAAAAGGGACCTAGACTATTAATTTAAGGTATTTTTATTTAATGAGGCAAGACAAGCTGCTCCAATTATCCCTGCATGATTTAGCAATTTTGCAGGGATAACTTCGCAATCTAATTTTAGTAAATTTTTATATTTAATGAATTTCTTACTAGAACCTCCTCCGAGTAAAATTAGATCAGGTGAGAATATAAATTCAAGATGTTGAAGATATTCATTAAATCGTTTCCCCCACTCATTCCAATTAAGATTCATTTTTTTTCGAATAGAATCAGCAGCGTAATGTTCTGCAATCATTCCTTTGAATTTTAAATGACCTAATTCAGAATTGGCTAATAAAACACCATCTGTAAATACTGCAGACCCTAGGCCAGAACCTATTGTGATTAGAATAATTGTCCCTTTTTTATTTTTCCCTGCACCAAATTGAAGTTCTGCAATTCCAGCCACATCTGCATCATTTCTTACAGAAACAGGACAACCAGTTGTTTTAGAAAGGAGTTTCTCAACATTGGTTCCGATCCATTTATTATCAATATTGGCAGCTGTTTTAGCTATTCCATTTTGAATGACAGCGGGAAATCCAACACCAATTAACCCTTTCCATTTAAAATGATTTACGATAGTTAAAACGGATTTAGCCACTGCTTTTGGTTTGGCAGGAGAGGGAGTTGGAACTCTAAACCTCTCTGTAATTAACTCTCCAGTTTTGACATTCACGATAGCTCCTTTTATACCAGATGCACCCACATCTATTCCTAAAATTTGGTTGTTAATCATATGGATAAGCTATTTATTTTATGTTTGATTTTTGTTAGTTGATTCTACTCTAGGAGTCAAAAATATTTATTTAATGACTCTTATTTTCATTTTTATATCATCTTTAGGTCGTGATCCATTTACTGTTGAGGCTGCTATTTTGTCAATTACTTCCATACCACTTATTACCTGTCCGTATATCACATAATTGTGGTCTAATTGAGGAGTACCACCTAATTGATAATATTTTTTTCGCTGGGCATCTGTATATTTTAAACCAGTTCTTTTTTCGAGTTGATCTAATTGTTCTCTTGAGACACTTACTCCCTGAACGATATAAAATTGAGAACCGGAAGATTTGAGTTGAGGGTTAACAGTATCAGGTTGACGAGCTGCAGCCAATGCTCCCTTTATATGAATTAAGGAATCCACAAATTCTGCAGGGATTTGGTAACCTGGCCCACCACTTCCAAGTCTAGCATTAGAGGAGGCATTTCGAGAATTTGGATCACCTCCTTGAATCATAAAACCATTAATAACTCGATGAAAAAGCAAATCATCATAAAATCCTTCTTCCGTTAGTTTAATGAAATTATCTCGATGATTAGGAGTTGAGCTATATAAAAGAATAATCATTGTACCCATCGAAGTTTCCATTTCAATCAGGCATTCTTCAGGAGCTTCGATTTCGATAATTTGAGATTTGGTATTTATTTTATCTTCCTTAGCAGCTTTTAATGTAACAGTGTATTTCCCAGGTTTGAAATATTGGTGAGAAGGAGTTTCTTCACTAGAAATATTTCCATCTCCAAAGTCCCATTGGTAAGATTCAGCTTTTTTACTTTTATTTTTAAAGGTAATCTTTGCAGGTGCTGTTTTTACCGCTTCATCAGAAATTCGAAAATCTGCAATTGGCTTAGAACAAGCTGTAAATAAGGTTGCAATAATGCACCATGAGCCAATTGTTTTTTTTGTGAAAATCATAACTATGTATTATTCTTTTTTGTGAGGAATTATTCGAAAACGATGTATATTTTCATTTTTATGTCATCAAAAGGGCGACTTCCGCTTGGATTTGGAGGAGCAGGAGCAGCAGCAATTTTATCAACAACTTCAATTCCTGAAATAACTTCTCCAAAAACCGTATAATCACCATCCAACATTGGAGCTCCCCCAACTTGTTTGTATAAATCTCTTTCAGCAGTTGTATAGCTAACCCCATTTCTTTGTGAATAACTATCCAACATTTGATCGGTTACTGGAGATCCGTCTACAATGTAAAATTGAGATCCAGATCTTTTTT
The DNA here is from genome assembly GCA_029251525.1 of Saprospiraceae bacterium. Classification (GTDB taxonomy): domain Bacteria; phylum Bacteroidota; class Bacteroidia; order Chitinophagales; family Saprospiraceae; genus CAJQQY01. The sequence continues at coordinate 253,424 of JAQXDE010000038.1, forward strand.
CAGGATTAGGAGTTCGGGCTGCACATAGTGAGCCTCGATAGTGATATTCACCAATTTCATGATCAATTTCTGCTGGATTGGCAGCTATTTCAACAGATACTTCTTCAGTCCTAATTTGAGTATTACCGCCTTGAATCATAAAACCTTTTAATATTCTGTGAAAAATTAGACCATCATAAAAACCTCTCTTAGCCAATGTGATAAATTGTTCTGTATGTCTTGGGGTACTTTTGAATAATTTGATCTTGATATCTCCCAGGTCGGTTTTGATAATCGCATATGGAGAGGTTTCTTTATTGCAAGATGAAAGCATGAAAAGGAATCCAAAAAAAGATAGTAATATTATTCGTTTCATATTTTTTTTAGTTATAAATATTATAATTAAGGGAAGTGATGAATATTTAGGATATTATCAATATTTTATTCTTCTTCGTCATGTAAGTTTTTAAAATACTCGATGACTTTGACTTTCAATAATTCTTCTTGATTTCTCACTCCTTCAATTCCGACAGATTTAATCGGATCAAAGTGAGGCCAACCATCAGCATCTCTACCTTTAAATTTAAAATAACCATCCGGTTCTAATAAAGTACACACAGCAATGTGCATCAAGTCTTGTTTTTCTTCTTTGGAAAACTTGTCATCGAATCTACCTAACTCTTGAATGCCAATTAAAAATAAAATATTATTTAAGTTGGGTAATTCTGTTTTACCCATCGATTTTTTGACTACGTGCCTGACTCGGAGCCATTCATATTCTATTTGCCACTCTTCCATACTTTTTTTAAACGCAAAAATAATAATATTTTGAAAAGAATAGAGGAGGAAGAGATTTTAGAATATTAAATGTCAATATTTTTAGTTCTGTATTTTATATGTCAATAAAGAAATTATCCTTCCTGAATCAAAGCATTGATTTTTGAAGCTCGCCTAGCTGGCCCCAAAGTTGCCACCAGTCCAATTAACATTACCGTAGCCGAAACAATGACGAAATCTCCAAGTCGTAAACTTGAAGGATAAATATCAATAATAGAGCCTTCTGGCATTGTAACAAGTCCCCATTTTTGGTGAATGATATACAATAAGATAGACAATGCTATTCCAATAATGATTCCTAAGCTAGTGAGCAAAATTCCATTGTTCAAAAAGATATTTCTAATTTGATAATCTTCAGCACCCATGGATTTCAAAATGGAAATGTCTTTCTTTTTATCCAATACAATTACCCATAATGCTCCCACCATATTAAATGCGACCAGTATCATAGCAAAACTTAATAGGGCAAACATCAACCATTTTTCCATTTTCAAAACATTAAAATAAGTTTCTTCTTGTTGGTAGCGATCTTTGATCTCAAATTTTGCTCCTATGATTTTTTTAATAGCTTGAATCGTCTTTGATTGATCGATGTCAGGATTAAATTTTATTTCTAGTGCACTCAATTTATTAGGTAAGCTCAATAGTTCCTCTGTAAATTTTAATGAAGTGAAGACGTATTGATTATCTAACTCTTCTTGGTAAGCGGCGAAAATTCCAGAGGGAAAAATGGAAACCTTTTTAAATGGTTGACTAGTAGCTGAAACTTTTTTCTTTTTGGCTGAGTAAATTGTAATAGGAGTAAAAGGGTCGTCCAAGTTAAGTGCAAGTTTCCTTCGAATTCCAGCTCCAAGAACCGCCATTTCTTTATCATTGATTTTGAGTGTGTATTCTCCTTCGCGAATAATCGAATCAATTCTGTTGACTTTTGCAAAGTTCTTATCTACTCCTTTTACAATCCCAAAAGTTTGATCACCGCCACTACCATATTCAAAAAAGGCTACTTCTTGAAGCGTTTTTGAAATGAAATCTACGCCCTCTAGACTCTCAATTTGAGCAATATCGATAGAATCTTGCAAAAATGTTTTACCAGAAAAAGGAACTACTTTGGCATCTGGATTATAAGTATTAAAAAAGCCAGTTAATAAATCTTCCAAACCATTAAAGACGGAAAAAAGTAAAATCATCACAGATGTTCCTATTGCAATTCCAAAAACAGAAATACCCGAAATGACGTTGATCGCATTCGTTGATTTTTTGGAAAAAATGTATCGTTTGGCTATGTTAAAAGATAGGTTCATTTAATTGTTGTATTCAACGCGTCATAAATTATACTTTGGATTCGTGGTCTGAAATCCTCTCCACTCCATTTGTTTCTTCTCATTGAAGGATAAGTTCGATTTGTCAAAAATATAAAAACTAAATTATTATCTGGGTCTGCCCAAGCGCAAGTCCCCGTAAATCCTAAATGTCCAAATGTATTATCTGAGGCTTGGGTACACATATTTTGTGATCGATTGTCATTTAATTCTTTCATGTCAAAACCTATTCCTCTGCGCGAGCATTCGGTATGTCGAGTAGTAAATAATCGAACGGTTGAAGGACTGAAAAATTGTTGACCACCATAGTATCCTTCATTTAACAACATTTGCATAATAATGGCTAAGTCATTAGCATTAGAAAATAAACCTGCATGCCCAGCAACTCCTCCTAACATAGCAGCACCCATGTCATGAACATTTCCTTGTATTAGACTTCTTCTAAAGTATTTATCATCCTCTGTTGGGGGAATCATAGTTTTGGAAAATTTATCTAATGGATTGAAAGTAGTAGAGTGGAGTCCAAGTTTTGTATAAAAATTCTGATTGGCATAAATATCCAGAGGTTGATTTTTGACTTTTTCCACGGCTTTTGCGACTAGGTAAAATGCCAAGTCGCTATATCTATATTTTCTAGTATCTAATAAATCAGACTCGTAAATTTGGTTCCATATTTCGTCTTTGAAAGTACTTTTCATGAAAAGCTTATCAGTAATAGGAGTATTAAAGGTTGTACTTCTTTTGCTGCTATAATATTTCGGAAGTGGTTGTTTCCATTTAGATACGGTTTGCTCATAAAAAGGAATCCATGGGTATAATTGTGCTCGATGTGCCATCATATCGTGGATGGTCATAGATTCTTTATTAGTACCTTTTAGTTCTGAAACATAATTACTCATTGGGTTATAGACATTCACTTCACCATCTTCATAAAGTTTCATCATTGATATGGTGGAAGCTGCAATCTTCGTAACAGAAGCTAAATCATAAATATCAGTAGTAGTTACAGGTCTTCTCTTAGAATATGTATGGTAGCCATAAGATTTATTATAAATAATTTTTCCATCCTTAGCTACTAAAACAACTCCTCCTGGAGTAGCTTTAGTATTAATTGCTTCCTGAACTAGTCCATCAATTTTGGCTAGAGTATATGAATCCATCCTTACGCTTTCAGGAATGTCAAATCCTAATCGCAATAAACTTTGTGTTGTTATACCTGTATTAAATTTACTTCTTTCAGAGGCAGTGATAGGCAGCCGACCGTCAATAGCTATGGCTCCAAATAATGCTTGTGCTGCAATCTCTTGCGAAATATCATCTTCATCGTATGCTTGAAGGATATATTCAATGTTGTCAAAATATTTTAGTGCATATGGATTTCCAAAATGAACTAAAACAACTTTAGTCTTTTTGCTAAGTGCATCAATAAATCCTTTTTCTTCCATTGTTAATCCAAAACCTTTGCTTGAATAACTACTTAAGTCATGAATACTTACAAAAACAATATCCTTGTCTTGGGTTGATCTTAATAATTGTTTTTGCCTAGAGGTATTTAAGTTTTTAGGAGCTTGATGGTGAGTCATTTTTTTATAGAAAGAGAGCGTTTGTTGGAATTTAGTCAAACCCCTAGTACCTAAACTAATAGAAGCAAAATTGTGGTTTTCCAAATCTTTAAAAGGGATTAAATCGTTTGGATTACGAACTAGTGTCATTGCATTTTGAATAAGTTGACGCTTGAGCGTGTAAGCCTTTGGTGTATTTAATTCAGCTCGGATATTGGCCTCGTTGATTGGTTTATAATTATTTAAACCAAGTCGATATTTGGCTCGTAGTACTTTCTTTACACTTTCCTCTATTCTTGATTCCGGTAATTTTCCTTCATTAATATATCGTTTGATTTCATTAATACATTTCTCAATATCATCTGGTAAATCCAAAACATCATTGCCGGCCATCAATGATTTTGCAGCAACCTCACCTGGTGCAAAATGCTTCGACACACCTTTCATTTCCAGAGCATCAGTAAATATTAGCCCTTCAAAACCAATTTCTTTTTTCAATAAATCTGTTACCGCTTTTGGAGAAAGGGAAGTAGGTAAGTTTATAGTAGAATCAATATTTGGTACACTTAGGTGTGCGACCATCATACTTTTTACACCATGTTGTGCAAGCACTTTGAAAGGAAATAATTCCAAGCTGTCTAATCGGTTTCGATAATGTGAAATTATAGGTAAATCATAATGTGAATCTACATCAGTATCACCATGCCCCGGAAAATGTTTCGCGCAAGCGATAATATTTCCATCTTGCATTCCTTGCATATACATATAACTTTTGGCAGCCACATTATATCGGTCTTCACCAAATGAACGAGTATTGATCACTGGATTATTTGGATTATTGTTAACATCAACAACTGGTGCAAAATTGACATGCATTCCTAACCTTCGGCATTGGCGAGCAACTTCTATTCCCATTTCATAAATGAGTCGATTGTCTTGAATTGCACCTAATGTTAATTGTTTTGGAAAGCTAACCGCATTCTCTTTGAATCGCATTCCTAAACCCCACTCTGCATCCACAGCAATCATCAATGGTATTTTCGATAACGACTGATATCGGTTGGTCAGATGAGCTTGTTTCTCAGGAGTACCTTGAAAAAAAGTCATCCCGCCAACATGATATTTGCGTATTTGTTCTTCAACCCAATCAGTATGTTTTTTTCCCAAATCAGAATGTGCACGAATTGAGAATAACTGACCAATCCGTTCATCCAAATTCATCTTATCATAAATATTATTAACCCATTTCTTTTCTAAATTAGAAATGTCCTGTTTAAAATTAGAAGATTGAATTTGAGTTTTACCTATGTTTGTACAGATAAATGTAATTAGGAGGAGGGTGAGTATTTTTACTTTCACGCGTTTGCCGATTTCTAATTTTTTATAAAAAACTCCTAAAGTGAAATAGGAGATAGTGTCTTTTAAATGTTGAATGATAATTTTTTCAAATCTTAACTCCTTATTTTCAAATCTGAATCTATTTAATCTTTATTGACCCATTGTTGGATCGAGTTCTTTTGCTCTTTGTATCAGTTGAGCACCTCTAGTTGTATCCCCAAATTGATTTAAAGCTATTCCCAAGTTAAACATTATACTCGGATTGTCTGGTTGTAGTTTCAGGGCTTTTTCTAAATATTCTACTGCTTTCAATCCATTTCCAGACATGCCATATGCGATACCCATTAGACGTAATGTTTCAATGTCTTTAGAATTTCTTTGATGGGCGATGTCTAAATATTGAATTGACTTTTGAATATTTCGCGTAACCTCTCCATGATGCTTCCCACCATTGCGGTAGGCAAGGGTCAAATTATTTTCAGCATCGGCATATTCTGAGTCAAGTCTTAATGCCTGATTATAAAATTGGATTGCTTTATCAAAATTTTTCAAATATTGATTCGCATTTCCTAATAGTAGATAAGCATTTTTATAATTTGGATGAATGCGAGTTGCTTCCTTCAAGTGTACAATTGCTTCTTTAAGCAAAATATTTCGCTCTGGATTAGTTTCAGGTAATTTTGCCGCAGCTTCGATAGTTGAGCCTCCCATTGAGTTACGCAACTTTGCGCTATTTTTAGAAACTTCAATATCTGTTGAAAATAATTTATAGTTACTTTCCCAAGCACTATTCCTATCATTAGTTTTATATGAGAAGAGTAAAACAACTAGTCCAGTAAATGCTATAGGAATCATAAAGCTAGATGAATTTAATTTATTTTTTCCAGATAAGTATTTTGCTAGACGATAAACTAAAACTCCGATTACTAAACAAAAACCAACAGAAGGCATAAACAAAAACCGCTCCGCCATATTCGTTCCTACTGGAAAAACAATGTTAGAAACTATTGAAAGTGTTATAATGTAAAATGCAATTCCAAAGGAAACTATATCTTTTTTCAAAAGTCCTATTAGTGTATAAATCACCATACCAGCATAAATCAAGAAGCTTAATATCACACGCCAGTTACCAAAAGTCATAGTTTCTATATGGTAAGGATAATAATCATGAGTTAGTGGATGCGGGAATAATAATAGTTTTACGTATTGTCCGAGCGTATAAAAAATAGTAGCTATTTTTTCTCCAGATGAGTAGGCGATATATTCTCCATTTTCAATTTTAATAAATGGATTGTTCATTAACTCCATATTTTCGCTACCAAATCCGCCTCCTAAAATATTTTGTCTAATGATTATAAAAACAATTCCTACTAATAAAAAAGGAACAGATTGTTTTACAATTTCATTTGTTTTTGCTTTGGTGAAAACAAAATAAGTGAGTGGTAAAACAGCTAAAAATGTAATTGGATTTTCTTTAGCAAGAAGCGCAAGAAAGAAAGCAACTACTCCGATAGAAGTAAACACCTTGTTTCTTTCATAATAACCTTTAAGAGAGAAATACAATGCTGTTAAACTTCCAAGTAAAGCGATGATTTCATCTTGACCTTTGATGTTCGCAACAACTTCTGTATGTATAGGGTGAGTTATAAATAATATAGCTGCTATAAATGAAACGAAAAACGAAAAATTATCACCTTTCGATGGTCGTAACATTTTTATAAATAAAAGATATAAAACAATCCCTGTTAAACCATAAAAAAAAACAGTGAAAAAATGAAAGTACATAGCACTTGTAGGTGTTCCATCAAGTGGAGCCCCTTTTTCTTCTCCAAATATATTCCATCCCAGAGCAAAGAAAACTAATGTCAATGGTCTATATCTTCCTCCTTCTACTAAGAACTGTTTTCCCTCTTTTTTGAAAAAACCATAGAATGTATCATTTCCCAAAATTCCAGGAATTCCAGAAATTCCATCTTTGGTGTACATATTATCTGTTATCACAATAGCGTCGTCCTGAGTATAACCATAACTTAAAGTCTTTCCATATAATACAAAACTAACCACCATGATAAGTCCACAAATCATTGCCTTGTTATAAATAAAAGCTGGGAAAAATCTCTTTAATTTGGAAGGAGTAGTTTTTTTTTGAGCGGTAACTTTTGGATTTTTCTTTTTGGACATAGTTCTTTTGTAGATTGAGATATTGGTGGAATAAGAATTATGGATGACTATAAACTGATGGAAACTGTTTACCAAAAATAGTTATAAATCACAAATTATGATTTTTATTATAAGCTTTGTACCGACCTTTACCGAATTTTGTTCCATTAAATGATTCCTTTGTTTTCTTTCTCATTTGCTCGTCGAGTGGCAATTGGATAAAATCAGTACATTTTTCAGAACAACAATTTTGAAATTTTTCTGCACACTCATCACATTGAATAAATAATATATGGCAGGCATCATTCGCACAATTGATATGTGTGTCGCAAGGCTTTTCACATTGATGGCACTTAGCGATAATATCTTCTGAAATTCGTTCGCCCATTCGGTCATCGAAGACGAAATTTTTTCCAACGAATTTATTTTCTATGCCTAGCTGTTTTACTTGGCGAGCGTATTCGATAATTCCACCATCTAATTGAAATACATTTTTAAATCCTTTATGCTTGTAATAAGCACTGGCTTTTTCACAACGGATACCTCCTGTGCAGTACATGACAATATTTTTATCTTTTTTATCTTCTAGCATTTTTTCCACTTTTGGCAATGCTTCCCGAAAAGTATCCGCATCAGGTAAAACAGCATTTTCAAAGTGACCTACTTCCGTTTCGTAGTGATTCCTCATATCAATGACAATGGTATTTGGATCCTCTGTTAATTCATTGAATCCTTTTGCATTTAAATGTACACCTCGATTAGTCACATCAAAAGTAGCATCATTCAACCCATCAGCCACAATTTTTCCACGGATTTTTATTTTTAGTAAATAAAAAGATTTTCCATTATCGTCAATAGCTATATTAAGCCGAACATTATCTAGAGACTCAATAGCATAAAGTCGTATTTTAAATTCTTTAAATTTTTTTGTTGGAACTGAAATCTGACCATTGATGCCTTCTTCTGAAACATATATTCTTCCGAAAACTTCAATAGTTTCGAATGCACGATATAATTCATTTCGGAATTTTTCTACATCTTTAATTAGGGCATATTTATAAAATGACAAAGTGGTACGGTCCACGTTGCTTTCGAGCATTTTTTGCTTGAGCTCCTCTTTGTTTATTTTATTATGTAATCTCTTCATTTTAATGTATTAATACTTTTTTGCAAAAATAACTAAACATTAGGTACTATAAAAGAAAAATTTGGTGACTCTCAGTATTGGTTTTTAAAACTATAAAAAAACGGAAACTAGTTTTCAACTAATTTCCGTTTTTTTAGAAAGGTGCTTTTGAGTAATTTAATTTTTGAAAACTTTACCTGTTTTTTTAAGGGCGGTGTTTTTTATTTTATAAAAATAAACACCTGATGCTAATTTGTCCATTCGTATATTTTTTATTTCATATTCTAAACCTTCAATTTGGTGTGATTGTAATAATCGACCTGTGGCATCGAATATTTCTAAGATTGTTTTTTCTGAAAGGTTAAAAAATTCAAAAGAGATTAAGTCACTTGTTGGATTGGGAAATATTTTTAAAGAAACTTCTGGAACCTCAACGTTATTGGTATTTGTAAAATTAAGACCTTCGTTGACCGCAGCTAAAGCATTAATTCTACCGTATCCATAAATATTATTTGGAATATCCATACTTGAAATATCGCCACAATCTAAAGTATCTGTTTTTGGGATAGAAGTTAGTTCGATAATATCCTCAATAACTTCAACTTGTCCAGCTAAATTTGGATTAGCAGAAATCATCAAAGCTACCAGTCCTGCTGTATGTGGTCCAGCCATACTAGTGCCACTATAAGTTGCATAACTACTATCTCTAACGCAAGATCGTACAGCTACTCCTGGTGCAGAGACATCTGGTTTTCGGATGCCTGTTCCATTAACTGTCACAGGACCACGGCTACTAAAACCAGCAATCATATCGTTTTGAGCAGTTGCTCCAACGCTAAAGCTTGCTTCAAATATTGCAGAGGGAGTACTAACACTTCCACAACCTTGACCTCCGCTATTTCCAGCAGAAACGACAACAACAACACCTGATGCTTTTAAGTTTTGAACTACAGCTTCCATCACATGCCAGTTGGTAGAGTCGCAACCCTCTGAGGTTGGACAACTCCAAGAATTGGCAATTACATGAGGCGCTTTTGATACATCAGGGTTTTCATTATTTAAATCTGTTGGAGCCATAAACCATTCGAAGCATTCAATGTAAGTTGCTGGTGTACCATTTCCTCTTTCCATATTTCGACAAGCAATCCACTTTGCACCTGGTGCAACCCCGATTTGGTTATCGTTATCTTCTCCAACCATCGTTCCCATCGTATGAGTTCCATGATTATGATCATCGCATGGATATTGCACATCTAAGCCACATGGATTAATCGAGTCCTGTGCATTGGCATTGATCTCATGAATTGCATCATGCCAATTGTAATTATGATCTATGGTGATACCGTTGCCTCTATATTTTTCACTGAGAGCTGGATGCGTCCAATCATAACCTGTATCTTGACCTCCAACTATTACATTTTGACCATTGAATCCAAGTGCCCAAACTTCCTCTGCATCAATCATATCAACTCCCCATTCGATAGTATTTGGTCCTCTTTCGTTGGTGAAATTATTGGAGATGGGTTCTTCGAATTGGATAGGAGAGTTGTCAGTCAATTGATTTACTTTAGACAGCTTTGCAAGTTTTTTAAGGAGTTTGAAGTCACCTTTGACTTGGATGGCATTGATAATAAAAAATGATCGATAAGATGCTTTTTCGCTTTGTAAAATTTGTAAAATATTTTTTTGATCAGCCTGTGCATTGCTTTTTAATTTTTTGTAAACGAAATTTCCACGAGCTTCTTTTGTTTTAAAGTTTGGAGCGTCGTTAACATTTTTTTGATTTTTTAAAATGACTAGAAAATCTAAAGCTTCTCCTCTTAGGGCTTTAGTCATAAGTTTTGAGGAAATTTTTTCTTTCCAATCCTCATCTTCAAGATTGGTAGTTGGAGGGGTAAATGCCGTCCAAGTTAAAAAGAGGATAGAGCTTAGGATTAGAAATGTTGAATATTTTTTCATGTTGATATTTTATGTGTTTAAAATTCACTACAGATTACATCGCTACTTTTTTGTAAAAATCTGTATAATAAGTAGTGGACAAAATCAATGTTTAATTATTTTAAAATATCCAATCGCTTGATTTTTATTTTTTACACTTAAAAAATAAATACCTGTTGGAATATTATTTTCAACGTCAAGGGCGATATTTTGTTTACCACTTTCAACATTGGTTTTGCTTTGTAATAAAGTTTGTCCTGAAATATTAATCATTTTTAAGTTGATCGTTTGGGCAAAAACCAAATCCATGTGTAAAATAATTTTTTCAGAAAATGGATTTGGGAAAACATTCATTTCAAGTACACCTAGATCTAGGTTAGAGATGGTAGTTTGCAAAATGATTTCAAATAGACTTTCAATTATGCAGCCATTGGCATCTTGAATGTAACCAGTATAATTACCTGCAACTAAAATGGGGAAGGTCGTCCCTTGCTGATAATCTAATCCATTCACAGAAAACAAGTATGGGGGAGTCCCACCTGTACCTTTGAAAGTAACACTTCCATTTCCATTTCCATTGTCAGTAGTTAAATTTGTAATAGAAAAAAGGAGTTCAGGTGCCTCGATTATTTCAAATGTAATTACGTTGTTACAATTGTTTTCATCTGTTACAATCGCATCATAATTTCCAGCAGGTAAATTTTCAAAAAATCCTGTGGAGTTAGAGTTTCCATTTATGGAGAAATCAAAACTCCCTGTTCCACCAGCTGCAAATAGTTGAACAGAACCAGTACTATCTCCGAAGCAAAGAACATTGGTGATTTCATCAGTTGACATTTCTAATACATCTGGTTCGGTAATTTGTGTTGAGAAAGTAGCAGAGCAACCGTTGATGTCAGTAGCAAAAACATCATAGTTTCCTGCAGGAAGATTTTGGAAGAAACCAGTTGTATTAGTTTCATTTCCAAGAGAAAAAGTAAAGTCCCCGATTCCACCATTAACAGTAATTGAGATGCTTCCATTTTCATCTTCAAAACAAACAACATTCGTATTGTTGAATTCATTTAGTTCAATGTCATTATTTGCATTAATGGTAACTGGAAGTAGGAATGTACAATTGTTTTCATCCGTAACCAGACAATCGTATATTCCAGGTGCTAGATTTTCGAAGATTCCATCTGTATTAGTTTGACTAGGGATCGAATAGGTAAGGTCTCCCATTCCACCTGAAGCTTGGACTTGGAAACTACCTGTTTTAGTTCCTGAGCAATTTGTCATTTGAGTGTTTTCCAAAATTAAGGTTAATTCGTTAGGCTCGGAGAGTGTAATTATTTCTGTGGTTTCACAATCATTTTCATCTACAATAATTACTTCAAAAGTGCCAGCACTTAGGTTGGTAAAAACACCAGTTGTATTTGAATTTCCATTTAAAATAAATGTATGTGTGCCAGTTCCACCCGTTACATTTATTTCAAAACTTCCAGATGTCTCACCTGCACAAAGGATATTTTGAGTTTGAGAAATTGATGTAGAAATTTGTTGTGGTTCTTCAATCTCAAATTCAAGAGATGAGTTACAATTGTTTTGGTCAACTATTGAAATGATATAAGCTCCACTAACTATATTTTCGAAAATACCACTTGAGTTGGTTTCGTTTACAAAAGTATATTCTAGGTTACCAGTTCCACCAGAGGCATTAATTTGGATGGAGGCATTTTCCTCTCCAAAGCATTGAATAGAATTGGTAAAGTTGATGGTTGAACTAATAGGCGCTGGTTCGAGTACAAATGCAGAGAAAGTATTTGTACAATTATTTCCATCTAAAACAGTGATGTTATAATCGTCCCCAGCAGGAAGATTTTCAAAAACTCCTGTAGTGTTCGATAAACTTCCAAGAATATAAGTCAGTGTTCCAATTCCACCAGAAGTAATTATAGAAATACCTCCATCATTTTCGCCAAAGCAAGAAACTGGTTGTAAGGATTCGGAGGTTAAAGTGATGGCAGCAGGTTCTGAGATAATGACCTCAATTGAAGACGTACACATGTTGCTATCTATTACGAATATTTCATAATTTCCTGCTGTTAGATTTTCGAAGGTACCAGTTAAGTTAGTTTCGTTTTCTAGAGTGAATTCGATGTTTCCAGTTCCACCAGAGGTAATTAAATTGACAGAACCTGAGTCATCTCCATTACAAAGGATATTTTGAATTTGTGTTAAATTTACTTCTAGAAGTTCGGGTTCATTAATTGCAAAAGACATAGAATTAGAACAACCGTTGAAGTCAGTTACGGTTATTTCATAAGTTCCAGCTGCTAAATTTCCGAACTCGCCTGATGAGTTAGACTCATTTTCAAGGGTGAATGTTAGATTTCCAATTCCACCATTTGCGGCAAAATTAATAGTGCCTGTATTATCTCCATAGCAAAGAATATTTTGAATTTGTAATGTTTGGATATCAATAACATTGGGTTCATCGACCGTTACATTAATGAAATATTGGCAATTGTTCTCATCCTTGATTGTAATATTATAAGCCCCCGCGTTGAGATTTTCAAAAGTACCGGTCGTATTAGTTTCATTGCCTAAAGAAAATTCAATTTGACCAATTCCTCCAGTAGCGCTAACAGAGATGGTGCCTGAGTTTTCGCCATTACAAAGTGTGTTTTCTACTGTTAAAAGCTCAACAGAAATTGCAATAGGTTCCGTAAGTGTAACAGTTAGAAAAGAGGTGCAGCCATTTCCATCAGTGAGATTCATGGTGTAATCATCGGCAACTAAATTTTCAAAAAGCCCAGTTGTATTAGTTTCTCCATTCAAGGTGAATTGATAATTACCAGTCCCACCAATAGCTTCAAATTGAATCATTCCGTTGTTTCCTCCAGAGCAATCAATAGTATTGGTTTGTAAAACTCCGGGGGTTAAAATACTTGGTTCAGTGATATTTATGTCGATAGTTTCTGTGCATTCATTTTCATCTTCAACTGAAATAGTATAATTGTTAGCGTTAAGATTTTCAAATACTCCTGAGGTATTAGATTCATTTCCTAGGGAAAAAGTAATTACTCCTGTTCCACCAATTGCACTTAAGTTAATACTACCGTTATTTTCTCCAAAACAATTTACATTAGTCGTTTGGTTATTGTCTATTTCTAACGCAACAGGTTGAGTAATTTCTATATCAATTATAGAAGTGCAATTATTGTTATCTGAAACTGTTATGTTATAAGTGTTGGCATTAAGATTTTCGAAGATACCAGTTGTGTTAGTTTCATTTCCCATTAAGAAAGTATAGGTACCTGTACCGCCGTTAGCTTCAATTTGAAAACTTCCACTGTTTTCTCCAAAACAATTTACCTGCTGCGAGTTTGCTATAGAAAGAGAAATTTCGCTAGGCTGCGAGACGACTCCTTCGATTGTTGTTTGGCAATTGTTTCCATCCACAATTGAGATAGAATAATTCCCAGCCGCTAAATTTTGGAAAAGACCAGTTGTGTTGGTTTGACTTCCGAGGGAAAATGTAAAAGGAAAACTTCCTCCTGATGCAGAAACTTGAATTGTTCCGTTATTATTTCCAAAACAATCTACGTCAGTTTGGTTATCAATTTGAGTAGACATTGGGTTGGCAGGATCAATAATGAAAGGTAAATCTTCAATGCAATTATTTCCATCTAACACCAATAGATTATAATTTCCTTCGGAAAGATTATTAAAAATACCGTTTGAGTTAGTGATACTATTTAGTGTATATTGATAACTACCTACACCGCCCAATGCTTGGAAGGTTGCTGATCCATCGTTTGCTCCAGGACAACTTTCATTTGTCTGAGAAATTAAGTTGATTTGAATGGTTGATGGTTCAATTATATCAACAGTAATTTCATCCTCGCATCCAAGATCATCCATTGTTGATATAGAATATTGTCCTGCAGTGAGATTTGTGAAAATATTGCTGGATCCATTAGATGAGCCATTGATGGAGTACATGTATCCACTATTTGTACTGCCGCCTAATACATTTACTTCAATGATACCATTTGACCCTCCATGGCAAGACACATCTTGAGTATTAGAAGGAGATAATTGAATTTCAGTATTTTGATTAATGATTACTGATTCGATCATTGTACAGTTGTTGCCATCTTCAATTAAGATTGGATAGGTTCCTGATGTTAAATTTTGGAAAACAACGGTACTTCCTGTTACGGTATTACCATTCATAATGGTGCTGAAATTTCCAGCACCTCCTGAAAGTTGGAGGGTAATTGATCCTGTGTTTTCCCCAAAGCACTCTACATGAATTATTTCGAATATTTGAACAACTATTTCAGGAGGTGATGTAATTGATACATTTATTGTATCGAGGCAATCATTGGCATCCTTAATACTGAAATCGTAATTTCCTGCTGATAAATTATTGAATGTAGGACTAGTTTGATAATTGCCTCCATTAATATTGAATTGATAATTTTCAGTTCCACCTTGACCAGCTAGAACTACTTTCCCATCTGTATCACCAAAGCAATCTAAGTTATTTTGTTGGTTTATTGAAACCTCTAAAAGTGTAGGTTCAGAAATAGAAAAAGTAGTCAGGGAAGTGCAATTATTTGCATCAAGTGTATATAGAGTATAATTATTTGCTAAGAGATTAGAAAATGTATTATTTGATTGATAATTTACTTGGTCAAGGGAGTATAAATAATTTTGTGTTCCACCTGTAGTATTAAATTCAATAGATCCAGAACTATTTCCAAAACAATCTACCGCTGTTTGTGTGTTTACAAATGATTCTAATAGATCAGGTTGAGAAATCGTAAAGGGTAAGATTGCCTCACAATCATTATCATCTCGAATAGTTAAGATGTAAACACCTGATGAAAGATTTGTGAATGTGTTATTGGTAGAAAAGTTAGTACCATCAATACTGTAAAGGTAGTTTGATACTAGAGTTCCGCCTACAGCATTTACTATAATGAATCCATCTGTTCCTCCGTTGCAACTCACGTTTTGTTGTTGGATGATTAGGGGAATTATTGGGTCAGGTTGAGTAATGGTGATTGTAATATTTTCTATATCACTAGCAGCGTCAATTACCTCTACAATATATGAGCCAGCCATAAGGTTAGTGAAAACACCACTCGATTGAGGTGTTCCTCCAATTATTGTGTAGGTATAAGGGGGTGTTCCGTTATTAGCAACTACTTCAAATACCCCATCTGATCCACCATTACAAGATACTGCAGTTTGAATCACCAGATTAAGTTCAAGAGGAGGAACTAAGGGGAAATTAGTATCCAATAAAAATAATCCATTTACTCCATCTGATCCTAATATTCTTCCTGATGGTAGAAACGGGTATGTTCCCCAGCAACCTTTATAACCAGTATATTGGGTATTTGAAGGGTAGGTGTCATAATAACCTGCTAGCGTTATATTTGCGGGATCTGATACATCAAAAACTTCTATTCCATCTTCATAATAAGAGGTGAAAAGATAGTTGCCAACTAAATACGGATTATGAGGAGTATTGTCTGTGAAGTTTGGGGCAAGCAATGGGAATTGAAAATTACTAATCACTTCAATATCATTATAATCGGAAATGTCCAAAGCTGTCATTGGTAATCCTGTTCCTACTTCTCTAGCATAAAAGGCAGTATTTCCATCTGGTGTAACCCAACTACTATGGTTATAGCCTGACTCTCCTGTGAAGGAGGCTAAAAAATTAGGACTTGTTGGATTTGAAACATCCCAAATATAAAATCCATCCCATCCATGAGAAGCATAGGCTGTATCATTTCGGACATAAATATCATGAACATAGCCGGGTCCAGAAAGGGGAACACTAGCCAGGTGGGTTGGAGGACTAGTGGTAACATCATAAATAATTAATCCATTATTTTGGGTATTTGATCCTACCACATATAATTTTCCTTCTGCCTCGTCTATATAAATATTATGAGCTCGAGTAAATTCAGAGGTGATTTGATGAGCCAAAGTAACAGCGGTTGGCAAATTATTCAAATCATAAACTAATAGACCTTCGTTTCCTTCTGTACATGCATAGGCGTAATTCCCATAAGTTTTAAAATCTCTCCAAGTGCTTGTAGCACCTGGTATAAATTCATCAATGAGTGATAATGTATTATTAGTGGTAATTTCGAAAAAGTGGATTTTACTTTTTGACCCTAAAATAGCATATTCATTTCCATTTCCATCAACATAACCCCATACGTCGTTATAACTAAGTCCAGATTGATCCCAATTGTCCAATAAATTCATATTCATTGAAACTTGCGTGAATGAGTTATTATATGCTAAAAATATCAGACAAATGAAAAGATTTTTTTTTTTCATAGGTACACTATTTAGAAAGAAATGATTATTAGGTAATTGGGAATAAATCCTTTAATGTAAATCATAGTTTTAAGAAATATATTTCAAGAGTAGAGGGAGAAAAAACTTTGTAGACCAGTTAATTTACATCGTCATGGATCTTTTGAATATTTGTAAATCTAAGAAAAAAAATAAATTTAGGTTAAATTTGAAAAATCTATAAGATGTTATGTGAAGTTTACGACAAGATATATTTAAAGATTTTAAAAAAAAGAGCTGAACAACCGTGAATGATTGATATAGCATTGTTTTTCTTTCTATTTTTTGAAATAAATTCCTAATATTATGCTAGCTTTTGAGATTTTTTTTTGCTATAAATTCTAAATATTGGATATTATTATGTTCGAACAACATCTTTACGACGCATTCTCTAAAATAAGTCCTTATGAGAGGCATCGCGTGGTTAAGTTTCTATATGACAATCAAGGCGATTGCGAAATTGAGAAAAATGATATTATAAGTGCAATAGAATATGCGATGAAGGATCGACCTTCTTTTGGCGGTTACATCGTAACAGTCGAAAAAGATAATCAAATTGTTGCGGCAACAGTAGTTAACAAAACGGGAATGTCGGGTTATTGGCCAGAATATATTTTAGTTTATTTTGGAGCACAACAAGATTCTACTTATGAAATAAGTCGAAAAATGTTGAATAAAACAATTACAGTAGCAAAAGGCGATATCGCTTTTTTAGTGACTCCTAACAATCCCTGGAAAATTTTTTTTAGAAAACTTGGACTTGAGTCAAAAATTTTGGAAATGAATTATACCAAACCAAACAGAGATTCTAATGCATCTTAATTAAAAATTACTGCTCTATATAGAATTAGCTAAACAATAATAAGGATTACTTTTCAGGAACAAATATCAGCCATTCTTCAATTTTATAAGAAAGTAATTAAATGGTAAAATAAGGATGTGGTCTTGATATATGGATAAGTTTAAAAAGTCTTAATGTAATATGGCACAAAGGATTTAATTTTTTTTAAAATTAAATTTATAATTATCTGAAAATCAATTGGTTGGGTTTAGATTTATTGAAAACAATCAAAAAATATATTAAGGGAGTTTACTTTTTTGCATATTTTAATTTTAGTTTTGGACAGATTATAATAAATGTATACTAATTAACGTTTTCGTTAAATTTTTCTTAAAAGAGGAAAAAAAATTAGCCTCGGACATAATAAACGCTTATCTTTAATTAAGAACATAAAAATTCACAACAACATAACTTATACTAGTAAGTTATTAAACTTTTTTTCTTCATAAAAATCATTGCATATAGATTACATAACATTTACATTTTTTTAAGATTTATTGACAAAGACCACTTTTTTTAACTTAAATGTAGATAGTTATGCAAGTTACCCAGTTGAACGATCAGCAATTGATTTACAGTTACCTTGATGGTAATGAAAAGGCCTTCGAAGTATTATTAACTCGACACAAGGCAAAAATTTATACCCAAATTTATTTATTCGTAAAATCTACAGCGCTAGCTGAAGATATTTTCCAAGAAGTATTTATTAAAATTATTGATACTTTACGAAAAGGAAAGTATAACCATGAGGGCAAATTTTTGCAATGGGCTTTACGTATTTCATATAATATGTGTGTAGATAATTTTAGACGGACTAAGCGTCGTCCAAAAGTTTCCCAAACAGATACCTTTGATATTTTTGATGTTCTGAAATCAGGAGATGATAATGCGGAGGATCTTATCATGAAAAGTCAAACACACCAAAAAATTCGTTCGCTTGTAGATGCTTTACCACCAGAACAGAGAGAAGTGGTTATTTTACGACATTACGCGGATATGAGTTTCAAAGAAATTTCTCAACTGACAAGAGTTAGTATCAATACTGCTTTGGGTAGAATGCGTTATGCATTAATTAATATTCGTAAGATGATTGAGGAAAGAGAGGTTAGTCTGAAATAAACCTTTTGAACTTTTCAAAAGGCGTAATTTGTTACGCTATCAAAAATATACGGGAATTCGACAATGGTTGAATTCCCGTATTTTATTCCAAAAAATAATCCCTTTTAATTGGTCTTAGAGTTTTTTAGTAATTATTTTTTCAACAACCTAGCGTAATCCTTTGCAAAGTAAGTAATGATCACATCCGCTCCTGCTCGATGAATACTTGTTAATGTTTCTGGCATTGCTTTTTCATATTTTAACCAACCATTTTGGCAAGCTGCAATCAGCATTGCACATTCTCCACTTACATGATAAGCTGCAATAGGTAGTTCAAAATTATTTTTTAATAGACTAATTACATCCAAATAATTTAAAGCAGGTTTGACCATTAAGAAATCTGCTCCTTCTTGTGCATCCAGTTCTGCTTCGATAAGCGCTTCTCTTTGATTGGCAGGATCCATTTGATAGGTTTTTTTGTCCCCAGCTTTTGGAGCAGAATCGAGTGCGTCTCTAAATGGGCCATAAAATGCACTTGCATATTTTACAGAATAGGACATGATTCCTGTATCAGTAAAACTATTTTTATCTAACGCTTCCCGGATGTGTTGAATTCGACCGTCCATCATATCAGATGGGCCAATGATATCAAAGCCGGCCTTAGCTTGTGCGACAGCCATTTTCCCTAAAATAGGAAGAGTAGGATCATTTAGAATTTTCCCATTTTTCACTAGTCCATCATGTCCATCTGAACTATATGGATCCATTGCTACATCACTGATCAAAGTAATTTCGGGAAACTTCTTTTTAATTTTTGTTGCGGCTTTGAGATAGAAATTTTTGGGATTGTAACTATAGGTGGCAGTTTTATTTTTTAGCTTTTCAGCAACGGCTGGGAAAATCATAAAGTTTCGTAGGCCCAAAATCACACACTCTTCTATCTCGATTAATATGTTATCTAGAGACATTCGATAGTTTCCAGGTAGAGAGGAAATCTCATCTTTGATATTTTTTCCATCAAAAATAAAAAGAGGATAAACTAAGTGGTCAGTTTTTAAATGCGTTTCTCTAATCATGCTGCGAATGGCAGCAGAACGTCGATTTCTTCTAGGTCGTCTTAACATATTTTTTTTTAATTAAAAAACTGTTAGTAAATTTCGTTACTAACAGTTTTATTATAGTTAATTTTTTTTCTTTGAATTTTTTTTTGGAACAGGATCATTCATTTCTCTTTTGCTCCAAGGGTGGCACCGACCAATACGTTTTAAGCCTAACCAGGTTCCTTTTAAAATTCCCCATTCTTCAATTGCACCAATCATATAGTGTGAACAAGTAGGTTGGTATCTACAATTAGAGCCCAATAATGGTGAGATTGAGATTTGATAAAATCGAATTGGTAGAATGAATATTTTTTTAAATAAGTTACTCATTAATTAGAAGGTTACATTGGCTTCTTTCTTTTTACTATCTAGTAGGAAATAACCTTTTTGCTTGTTGGGACCTTTAACTTTAATAACACTTTGTTGATCATGATATAAATCTGTAAGAATGCCGTAGTAGATATTTAGATCTTTAAGCTCTTGCACATTTTCAACTTCGAGGTAAAACCAACCCCCAAGCAAATCCTCTGTAATTTCTTTACCTAAGAAATTATAATTCACTTTATTAGTGTTGACTTGGAGTTTGAAGTTTTTTTGAAAATATTCTAATAAAAATTTATCTCCGTCTGGGTGTTCTTTCTCTGTGAGTAAATGTAATTTTTTAGTCACACCACCTTTCGCAATATCAGTTTCTAGATCGTCAAGGTAAATATGCATCGTGATCTGCAATGTTTTTTCTTCATTAGAAAAATCAATATTGCATTTGCTGACGTGGATATCGTGTGCCTCATTTTTTCCGGAAAAACAAGCTGTCAGTAAAAGTAAGGAAAACAAGAATTTAATTTGAATCATTATTTTAATAATGTTTGTACAAAAATACAGAAATAAAAATGGTGTTTTAGGATACAACGATTTTTATGACTTTTTTATGATGATAAGTAACCGTAATCTTTCAACCATTTACCTATTTATTTTTGGAATATTCTTTACAAAATCTAATATGTTGGCTTAAAGTACTCAGTAAGCATATCTATCCTAACTTTGTGGTAAGTTGTTTTTATTTAAGTATTTATTTAAATTTGTCTCTCCTCTAGGAGTCTAATAATCCATCTTTAATAATTTCAAGATTTAATATATTTTATAATCTAACAGCAAGCAATGTTGTAAAGAGTTGAGTTTAAAGACAATTGAATAACCTTTTCTGAAATTTTCTTCAACAGATAAATAATTGCCAAATGAAAGTATTAATGCTAATTGATAGTCTTGTAAAAGGTGGCCGAGAAAGGCGACTGTTGGAACTTTTAAAAAGTTATTCGAAACGGAAAGATATCGAAGTTTCATTAGTTCTTTTTTCTAATAAAAGTAGAGTAGAATATCCAGAAGTTTACGACCTGAATATTCCTATTTATTATTTAGAAAGAAACCCTAAAAAAGACCCTCGTGTTTTTTATCGTTTTTATAATATTTGTAAAAAAGAAAGACCTGATATTATACATAGTTGGGGAATTATGCCTACGATTTATGCTATTCCTTCAGTTAAGATACTAGGCATTAAACTCATCAATGCATGTATAGCGGATGCCCCCGAAGATATGAGTTTACTCGACAAAAGATATTTTAGAGCCGGGTTAACTTTTCCTTTTTCAGATATTATTGTTGCCAATTCAAATGCTGGACTAGAAGCTTATCGAGTTCCAGAAAAGAAAAGGTCATGCATTCATAATGGTTTTGATTTTAATAGAATCAAAACCATCAATGATGAAGAAAAGACTCGAGAACATTATCTGATCAAGCCTGGTAAATTAGTTGGAATGGTGGGTGCTTTTTTTGACCGAAAGGATTATGATACGTATTTAAAAGCAGCATGTAAATACCTCGAGAAACAAGATGATACTACATTTCTCGCTATTGGAGATGGGCCAAACTTAGATTATTTTAAATCAACAATACCAAAAAAGTTTCGAGATAAAATACTTTTTTTAGGGATGATTCATGATGTAGAATCTGTTGTTAACTTATTGGATATTGGAGTACTGGCAACATATACTGAGGGGATTTCTAATTCTATTATGGAATATATGGTATTAGGAAAACCAGTTATTGCATCAGATGGAGGAGGAACAAAAGAACTTGTGATGGATGGAGAGACAGGACTTTTAGTTCCTCAAAAGGACCCTAATGCTTTATTTGAGAAATTGGATTATCTATTAGCTCGACCTGAGTTATGTGCTGAAATGGGACAAAAAGGGAAAAATCGAATTCATGAATATTTTACCATCGAAAGAATGAACAAAGAGTATTTGGATTTGTACGAATCTATTTAAAAATATTTATTGCGTTGAATTAATCCATCAATAACAGATACACCAGCTTGATGCGCATAGGAATGTGTACGTCTTATATTTTTATAAATATCTGGAGGAGTAAAATGTTGTATTCGCTTTTCACTATATTCTGTTTCTGTTAAAATTTCAATTTCATTAAGGTTGATTCCATATCCATATTTTTTGGAACAATCTTGAGAAGGTCTAATGATTTTTCCACTTTGAATGTAAATACTTCCTCCTGGCCTTGCACTTCTTACATCTGAAATTATTGGGTTTTGAGGATGACTTTTCCAATCCTGAGTAAGCGGAGTATCTGCATAAAAAAGAAATAATTCATCATTTTTTGCTATACCTTCACACTCAGAGATAGCTGTAAACATCCACCATTTTTTATTATGATAAAATAGAGTTGTATCAACAGCAACCAAATTCGTCATCAAATCCATTTTGTGTTTCCATTCATTTGGAAAGCTTGTACATTCATAAAGTTGAATGTCTCTGTTCTCATTGGACTCAGGAATCATGTAAAAGATATCTTCTAGTTCAAAGATAAAAGGATATGATAGATGATAGGGTTTTTCCAAAATTGGATTGATTGGACCTGAAAAACCATTTTCATTTATTTCTACAACAGATAAAAACCCTCGATTGGTTGAGAATGGTAATTCTTCAAAAAATAGATAATTTTTATCTTCTTTTTGGACTAATATTGGGTCTGCCCAAAATCGATCTTTTGGTGGAGATATTATTTTAAAACCGTTGACGGAAAAAGAAGGAGTAGTTTCATTTTTAAATAGCAATAACCATTGTTCTCGCATAAACTTTTTTCGAATATAATTATAGGCTATATAGTAGAAATGAAGGCACAGATTTAGTAAAGCATTAATTTCACTAGGTGATTTTTTTTTGGATAGATTTTCTTTTTTTAAGTATTGAGGCTTATTTGAAAAAAATGATTCTCCCTCTTTTGAGAAATTATTTAAAGCTCGAGGGATGAAGGAATGTAGTTTCCATGCATGTTCATTTCGGGATCGTGATAATGATAAAGAAGGCATAGTTGACCATGTTTGGGAAATAATTTTTCCTAAGTCGCTAATATTTTTCTTAAGAATGAGAGAGGAAGAAATGACTCCGTTCATTTTTATAAATTCTTCATATCCAAAATGAGAAAACCGAGTATTTTTCTTTCCATGAGAGAAAAATAAAATACCATGTTTCAAATCTTTATAAAATATATCTTCTGGAGTTTCATCGCTTAACCAGATTAAAAAATCAACACTTTCGTTTTTTAATTTATCAGCAAAACCACTTGAAATCCATTTATTTTCCTCAGGAAATAAATCTTTTAGGGTTTTATCTTCAAAAGCATCTGGAGAAGGTTTGTAATATTTCTTATCAAGTTTAATATGGAAATTTTGAATTTTACTCCCTGTGTTTTTTTTAGAGGTAAACTCTTTGGATCTTATAATTATATAACAAATGTCAGCAATTTTTTCAATTAGAATTCTTTTTATTAGTTTATATTTCCAAATAGAAATGATTAATTCATCTATTACAAATGCAATTTTAATTTGTTTTTTCATGAGGTCCTAATTTGTTTTCAGCAAAACTAATTTATCCAAATCAATTCCTTTTATATTTAAAAAAAAGTAGTTCCCTTCTTCGCCATTTTTCGCAAGAGCGGGCTACAACGATAGCGATCTTCACCATACTTTTTATATAATTTTTCTATTCGTTTGACACATTTTGGAATGCCGATTTCGTCTGCCCATTGAAGTAACCCTTTTGGATAATTTACTCCTTTGGTCATTGCTAAATCAATATCTTTTTTCGATGCGATTTGCCAAAATACAGCATCAGCAGCTTCATTGATTAACATTGCGACAATTCTTTCAACGATGCGTTTGCCTAATTTTATATCTTTGATAGGTTCCACATTTTTTGCATTTTCGGAATAGTCATAGAATCCTCTTCCAGATTTTCTGCCAAGGTAACCTGCTTCAGATAATCGTTTTTGAGTAAAGGAGGGTTTGTATCGAGGATCGAAATAAAAGGCTGTGAAAACGGTTTCGGTTACTGTGTAATTTACATCATTACCAATATAATCCATGAGAGTAAATGGTCCCATTCGAAAACCTGCAATTTCAGTCATCGCCCAATCAATTGTTGGAACATCTGCTACACCTTCTTCAAGAATACGAAGTGATTCGGCATAAAATGGGCGAGCTACTCGGTTGACAATAAAGCCTGGAGTATCTTTTGTTATCACCGTCAATTTACCCCAACTGTCAATGAGTTTTTGAGATTCCTCTAAAACCTTATCATTAGTTTGGACAGCAGGAATAATTTCTACTAACTTCATCAAAGGTGCAGGATTAAAAAAATGAATTCCAATGACTCGCTCTGATTTTTCACAAGCGGCTGCAATGGACGCTATTGATAGTGAAGAGGTGTTGGATGCTAAAATGCAATCATCTCTTACTATGGATTCCATTTGTTGAAATACAGATTTTTTGATTTCTAAATTTTCGACAATTGCTTCGATGATAAGTCCACACTCTGCGTATGCGTTCATATTATTAACTAGATAAATTCTTCCAAAAATTGCATTGGCCGCTGCATCATCTATTCGTCCTTTTTCGACAAGACGATTGAGGATCCTGCGTAAGTTTTTACTAGTCTTAGTTAAGGCCTCTTTGTTTTTATCGTATAGGATGACCTCGTGCCCTGCGGTGGCTGCTATTTGAGCGATTCCACTCCCCATTGATCCGCTTCCTAATATGCCTATTTTCATGTCTGTTGATTTTAGGAATAAGAGTATAGGGGGCAATTACAACACCCAATACTCGGAACCTTATTAATTTATTCTCCCTTAAAAATTGGTTTTCTTTTTTCCAAAAAAGCAGCAACACCCTCTTTATAATCAGTGGTGTGTGATGCGTCACTTTGCAAATGTTCTTCAACAGCAAGTTGAGTTTCGAGGTCGTTTGTCAAAGACTTATTAAAAGCTAGCTTTGTATATGCTAAGCCTCTCGTTGGCATCTTAGCTAATTTTTTTGTTAACTTTTGTACTTCATTTTCAAAGTCCTCATCTGCTACATATTGATAAATCATCCCCATTTCAACTGCCTCCCTTGCTGGTACTTTTTCTCCTAGGAATGCTAACGCAGTTGCTCGTGCCATTCCGACTAATCGAGGTAAAGTAAATGTTCCACCACTATCTGGAATTAAACCAATTTTGGAGAATGCTTGCATAAAATAAGCTGACTCTGTTGCAATGACAATGTCGCAAGCTAAAGCAATATTTGCACCTGCACCTGCAGCAATTCCATTGACAGCGGCAACGACAGGTTTTTCAATTTCTCTAATTTTTTTTATAATTGGATTATAGTGTTGACGAACAAAAACTGATAAATCAGGACTGTCAGGATGAGTTGCTTCAGCTAAATCTTGCCCCGCACAAAATGCTTTTCCTTTAGCGGTGATAATGATGCAACGAACTTCTGAATCCTCTGCACTTTCTTTTAAAAATTGTTGCATACCCAATGCTATTTCTTTAGTGACGCTGTTGAATTTGTCAGGGCGATTGAGTGTGATAGTGGCAATGCCATCCTCTTTTGAGAAAAGAATACTTTCCATTGATATTTTTTTAAATTAAATTTTTACGAAGATAAAGAAGTACTCGGAGAAAATAATCACCAACGGGTCTTTTCTAGTACATGATTCAATTTGTGACATTTAAACCGGTGAAATATATTAACGCTTTAATTGATAAACTTTTCAAGTTTAGCACCTTATTTGACTATTTTATTACAATTTATTCAACTTTTTATATTTTTTCAATTTAGTTCCAGGCACATTAATCAATAGTTTTTTTGAAAGCTATTTGTCTAACATTTATATATTTCCGATGATTTTTTAGTTGTTCACGTATGAGTGAATTATTTATTAAATATCAGATTGTTATTCTTTGTCAATATTCGCTCTTCGATTATTAATTAAGTTAATTGCATGTATAGTTTATGCTATTACTTATCCGTATGAAAATATACCTAGAAGATTTTTTTCAAAATATCTAATGGCTACCTACTTATATTATAGATAGTCAACAAAGTTGTAAAATTTAATTTGATTATTACTGGAAGTAGAGTTTGGAATTCTCCCTAGATTCTTACTGTTGACTGAATCTGAAAATATGCTTTTAACTTTTGGAAAGATTTGATTTTATATGACCAGAGCATTTGTTTTCGAAAGACCATCTAGGAGGATTTTAGAATAGAGTGATTCTATGTCTTCAATAGTATTGTAATTTTCGTAAAGATGTATTTGTGCAGATTTAAAAAAAATAAATGGTTTGAGAATTGAAATTCTAATGTGCATAAAATATAATAAAATAATAATCGGAGAGATAATTAAATAACTTCGTAGATGGATGAATTGAGTATTGACATGAAATTAAGAAAAAACTAGTCATTCACTTTCAATTTTACCTCATCATAAAATAATTCCACCCAACGAGAATATTGAATACCGGAAGGGTGTAAATTATCTGATGCTACCAACTCAGGTTTATCTAAGCCTTCTCTTGAAATAGGCGTGATGTCGAAATAACTCACTCCAATACTATCTGTAATCGCCTGGTTAACTAAATTAAAATTGTCAATTTCTTGGCTGATGGAGGGGTTGCCATTTCCAAATGGTGTGAAGGCATAATCAGGAATAGAAACCACAAAAACGTTTTCTTTTTTACCTCCTGCAAAATTAATCGCAGTTTGCAATAGTTCTTCAAATTCGATTTCGTACTCTTCAATCGGTTTTCCTTGGTATTGATTGTTGACGCCAATGAGTAGAGAAACAAGGTCAAAAGTATCAGTCAAACCTGAAGTGACGATTGCATTTTTCAAGTTAGTGGTTGTCCAACCAGTTTTAGCAATGATGATTGTAGTGTCGATCTTAATAGAATCACTTTGAAGTAGTTTTTCTAATTGTAAGGGGTAGCGATCTGCGACTGCGACACTCTGACCAATCGTGTAAGAATCTCCTAGAGATAAATATTTTGCTTCTTGTTCTATCTCAACAGGTGATTCATTGATTGAAGATGGATCAATAAAAGTAAATGTAGAATCATCTTTGGTACAATTGAAAAAACTGAGTGAACAAAATAAAATAATTATTGGTCGCATTTGGATGCTTTTAATTTTTTTGATTAGATCATCCATAATGAAACCTTAAACTAGCTCAATAGTTTACACAAAATTAAAGAATCAAGTGATTTTATAGGTGTTAAATTTAGTTGTAGATCAATTTTAAAATTTAATATACTTTTATTTTGACGATACTAGCTCAATTGGTGGAGTTATTTATATGCTTTATTTTACCATGTTCTCTATTTTTGAAAAGAGAGGAATGATAGTGTTTGGAAGTGTATTGTTTGGCTTGGTGTTGGTTTTGGTTTGCTGTATGTTATGATTTGCATTTTTATCATTTTGCTTTCGGGAAAAAGAATGGACAAGTGCGGCTTCCTTTTGTTCAACAAAGGAAATGCCAGCCAAGAGTGGAAGTTTATTGATGAGCTTGATAAATGGGAATTATTTGAAACCATTGTTGCAAAGTGTATTTTTTAAAACAGCAAAAGGCTCGTAGAAAAGATATCCAAGTGTTGAACTTATTTAGTTGAATACTAATTTTCTTTTTTTCGGTGGTTTTCCAATTTACCATCTTTGTGTCATAATGATGATTAGAAATTGTATTTTGATTTTTTTACAAAAAGAAAAAGATGGAAGAGATTTACAATAAAATATTTTCAATTATAGATTCTGACTATTGTTTTTGTGAAGTTAAAATGAGTTAACAGGAGGTTAAAGACTATCTAAATACTACCGTTATGTTAGATTAATGTATATATTTCAGCTTTGGTTAAGTGTATGGAATTCAAACCAAATTACGACAGAATAATAAATTTAATAATTGTCATTTATTTTTTGATTGGCATAAAATACTAAAATTTTTACAGCATGAAATGGACAAACCTTGTTTTACTTTCCATTTTAGGTGTTTTTCTCCTAAGTTCTTGTGGCTCGAAATTGACACCTTTTACCCAGAGATTATACGATGATAATAATTGGTCAGAAGAAGAATTGAAGCGAATTCAATTTTACACTTCTGATGATATTATACTATTTAGAGAATTAAGTAGAGGAGAATCTGAAATTATTTCAGGAGAAATAAAAATTAGAAATGGTCGAAAAATAAATGAAGTGATCATTAAAAAAGGAACTCCAGGTGTTTTAATTTTTAGACCAAAAGAAGATAAATTTGCCATTAGTTTTGAGGCTGATAATGATGATGGTTATTTGATCTTTGGTGCAGCAAAAAGAAGAAGTGGTCAGTATCGATTATTTGCCAAAAACTGGAATCGTAGTTTTGGAAAAGTAACTTATGATGGAAAAACTTACCGAACTAGTTCTGAAAGTCAATTTGCAACTTTGATGGTTGATTTGAGAAGAATTCGAGATACCAAAGTGCAAAAACGCGTAGCGAAAGGTAGGAAAGTTGATTAAAAAATGATTAATATTAAATGATAAATGGTTAATACTTCTTGAAGGTATTAACCATTTACCATTTGGGAAAAGAAATTTTTAGGTGAAACAACAGAATCAATCACATGAATCACTCCATTACCTCTTTTTAAATCAGTCGCTGTATCTAAAGTAAAATTCCATTTTTATCTGTAAGCACTGCGTTCTTGTCTCCTACGGTAACTACGATTTTATTGCTACGTACTGTCTTTAAAGATTAATTTTACACCTGCATTTCGAATTGCTTTGACCATATCCTTAACTGTAAATTTTCTCGCCATAACATAAATATGTTAAAAATTTGACCACTTGATCTTTATTCTCAGTCTTCAATAGAGTATTTACAGTTCTATCATGAAGACTGTTTAATGCTGAATTTGTTGGAGCGAAAATAGTAAGAGGCTCATCACTTTTAAGCGTTCGAACTAAATCAGTCATTTTTACTCAGATAAATAGGGTTGTGAGTTCGATAGATTTATAGCAATATCAATTGAAAGAGACCTTCCATTTTCTAGGAAATAAATTTTGACAGTCTTATTTTTTGAACTATTGCGATGTGCTTGAAGACTAAGAACACCAAGGGAAGATAAAAATGCTAAAACCATTATTTTTTTGTCAAAATGTGTTCTATTTAGGATTAATTATTTGGAAATCAACGTACCTACTAAGTGAAAATCAATTTGTTTTTTTTAGTTGGATTTTCTCTAGTTTTTTCTAAAAAAAAAGCTTAAACATTTTTCTTTACACTATGTTACTGAATATTATAGGATTCAATGTATATCTTTTTAATCTCACATTCAATTGGTAAATAGATGGAAATCCTCGAAAGTGAAATTGTAGGATTGGTGCATCAAAATGATTAACAATTCATTGTGGCTACTTTTGATGAGAACGCATATTTCTTGTCAAGACTAGCATTGTACTTTCTCAGTCAGAATAGATTGGGGAAAATTTAATGTAGGATGAATTTTTGATATTTTGGTTAAAAGGTCCAACCTACGAATCTATTTAAGGAATCTGTTCACATAAAAGGAAGGTATCATTTTAAACATTGCGATTAATAAGTCACGCTCTGTTAGTTACAGGAAAAGGGGAGGAAATCAAATGATCCATGACCTCTCAAATATTTAAATATCTAGTAAAGAAGAACGAATCCGGGTGATATAGAGGTAAAAGAATTGTTAAACAGTCTGGAAGATGAGTATAAAAAAATCATAAATATGGTTTATGCAAAATGTTTTACTCAAACAAAAGCGAGTGAATAATTGAATATTCTATTAAGGACAGTAGGAACCAGGTTAAGAACAGCACTGCGATAGTTACCAGGAATTTTTGACGCGCTAAGTGTAGTTGGTTTATTTTTATTTTTTCAATAGCATTTCACTTTTATTATAAAATGACGAAAGAAGAATTCATTAAAACAGGTTTATGTGAACAATATGTTCTCGGTTTAACCACTCTAGAAGAGAGTAAAACCGTAGAAGAAATGTTGTTAGCTTATCCGGAGTTGAAAAATAACTGTGTGAAATTGGAGGGATGTATTGAAAAATATGCTCGTGCTCATGCGATTCCCCCACCAGTTAATTTGAAAAAAAGTGTTTTGACAAAAGTTAATGAAATAGAGGCATTGGAAAGGGCCACGAAAAATAACATTTGGGTTCCCAAAAGGTTGGTATACGCAGTAGCGGCAAGTCTTGTAGGTTTGTTGGTTTTTTCTTTTTCTACATGGGGTGGAAAATCAAAAGTAGAAAGCGAAATGGCGATTCTTTCAGCCGATTTCCAACAGTTCCAAGAAGACTGTAAGCAATTAGAAAATGACAAAATTATTTATGCCTCACAAAATTCTTTTCTTAAAGATTTGAGCACTACACACATACACTTGCGTGGTAAAAATAATTATTTAGCAATAGCTTATTGGAATGAGAATAAAGAAAATGCCTATTTGAAGTTAGAAAATTTACCAGCACCTCCTGCTGGCAAAACCTATCAAATGTGGGCTGATATCGACAATCAAATGGTTGATATGGGAGTAGTGGAATTTGATGTTAGAAAAATGATTTCGATTCCTCACATGGCAAATGCAACTAGTTTGAATATCACATTGGAAGATGAGGGAGGAAGTGATCACCCAGATGTATCACAATTAAAAGTAAGTGGAGTCATTTAAATGTTAATACTCAATTGCTTTTATTATTTTAGCACTAAAAATATCGGGTATATTCATTCAAATATTTTAGTTTATCATAGGATGTCGATAGCGAGTATTTTTTTGATAGCAATTTTTTTCTCACTGTTTGGATCCTTTTCTTTGGAATCTTGCCAGGTAACTTTTATTTTTTTCCCTTTTACTGATTTCCAATTGCCAATATTGAGTTGGTCTGCACCTTCATAGGCTTGCCAAAAATAGAAAGAAGCTTCCTTTTCATTTTTATCCTTAATGTGTAATTGATAATAATCTCCATTTTCGATTGATAAAAATGTTCCAATAGTTATCTGTAAATCTGAATTAGATTTTTTGGATTCCTTTTGAATAGGTGTTTGATTAATTTTTTTCTTAGGTGGAGCTTCTACGATATCTGATAAGTCTGCGTCTTGGGTAGACATTTTATTTGTGGAAGTAGAATTTGTACAATTTGTGAAACAAATTATTGAAATGAAAAGGAGATAAATTAAGTTAATTTTCTTCATGGTTTTGTTTTTCATTTTGAGAGACCAGGAGCAAAATTACAAATCTTTTCGGGAGTTATATTTTTTATTGGAGAAATACTACTCCAAATTTGGCAACTTCATTGAGTGTTTGATTTCTTTAATTACAAATGAACTTTTGATTTGCCCAACTCTTGGTAAGCTTGCAATTTTCGTAGCATAAAAATCATGATATTTGTCTAGCTCAGGTGCAATCACTTTTAACATGAAATCATTTTCCCCTCCTAACAAATAACACTCGATAATTTCAGGTGTTGCAGCAACTGCTGCAAAAAACTCATCTGCTTGTTCAAACTTTTCCACCTTCAAAGAGCCTTCTAAAAAAACGATAATTGACGAACTTAATTTCTTTCGATTAAGAACGGTAATATATTTCTCAATCACACCTTCTTTTTCTAACCGCTTGATTCGTTCGTAAATAGGGGTCTTAGTTATGTTTAATTTTGCTGCAATTTCTTTGATATTAATTTTAGCATCTTCTTGCAGCATTGCTAAAATTTGTCTATCGATTGCATCTAAATTTATTTTCATAGGAAAAATTACTTTTGGAGTTATATAATGCAAAGTAAAAGATGAATATTTCCTTTAAAATTATTAAAATTTAGGAATAATTTCTTAAAAATGTTTGAATTATGAATTTAATCACTAAAATACTTAAATTTGCGCCCAATTTTAATGCTTTAGCAAGAAGCTAGAACATTCAGAGTTTTTAATCGTAAAATTGATAATTCCTATTTTTTCAAAATAACAATTTAAAATTTCTACTCATGGAAACCACAAAGTTAAATTATAAAGTAAAAGATATTTCCCTAGCAGCTTGGGGGCGAAAAGAAATGAATCTTGCTGAGGCAGAAATGCCAGGTCTAATAGCATTGAGAGAAGAGTTTGGTGCATCTAAGCCACTAAAGGGAGCTCGTATAGCAGGATGTCTCCACATGACTATTCAGACTGCAGTTTTAATTGAGACTTTAACAGCTTTAGGTGCTGAAGTGACTTGGTCATCTTGTAATATTTTTTCTACACAGGATCAAGCTGCTGCTGCAATTGCTGAAACTGGAGTGCCAGTATTTGCTTGGAAAGGAATGAGCGAAGAGGAATTTGATTGGTGTATCGAGCAAACATTAACTGCATTTGAAGGTGGAAAGCCATTGAATATGATATTGGATGATGGTGGTGATTTGACAAATATGGTTTTGGATCGTTATCCTGAAATGGTTGACGGAATCGGAGGGATTTCTGAAGAAACTACAACAGGTGTTCATAGATTATATGAACGTCAAATGAATGGTTCTTTGAAGTTGCCAGCTATTAATATTAATGATTCAGTTACTAAATCCAAGTTTGATAATAAATATGGATGTAAAGAATCTTTAGTGGATGCAATCAGAAGAGCTACTGACATAATGATGGCTGGAAAAGTTGCTGTTGTCGCGGGCTATGGAGATGTTGGTAAAGGATCTGCTGCTTCATTAAGAGGTGCAGGTTGCCGGGTGATTGTAACTGAGATAGATCCTATTTGTGCATTGCAAGCTGCCATGGATGGATTCGCTGTTAAGAAAATGGAAAATGCTTTGGCTGAAGCAAGTATTGTTTGTACTGCAACAGGTAACAAAGATATCATTACTGAAAAATACTTCAGAATGATGAATGATAAAACTATTGTTTGTAATATCGGTCACTTCGATAATGAAATCGATATGGCTTGGTTGAACGGAGCTTATGGTGATACGAAAGATGTAATTAAGCCACAAGTTGACAAGTACAACGTGGATGGAAAAGATATTTTAGTTTTGGCTGAAGGTCGACTAGTAAATTTAGGTTGTGCAACTGGTCACCCATCTTTTGTAATGTCTAACTCATTTACTAACCAAGTTTTGGCTCAGTTAGAACTTTGGGAAAATAAAGAGAATGATAAGTATGGAAACGAAGTTTATATGTTACCTAAACATTTGGATGAAAAAGTAGCTCGATTACACCTAGCTAAAATCGGTGTTGAGTTAGAAGAGTTATCTAAAGATCAAGCAGATTACATTAGCGTAAAAGTGGAAGGACCTTATAAGCCTGAGTACTACAGATACTAGGAATTCCTATGATAAACTACTAAGTGATGAGTCATGAATTTTTTATCTGTGGATAGTTAGTTTATTTAGAAAATATAGGAAGGATGTTCGAAATTAATCGAGCATCCTTCTTTCATTTGATTAGTTTTTCTATTTTGTAAAAAAAAATGAATCATGGAATCAGCTTTTTCAATTTATGCTAAGATTGGCTTTTATCATATTGCAGATATTAATGCTTATGATCACATTCTTTTCGTAGTTGCGTTGTGCGCAATTTATAAATTGAGTGAATGGAAACGGGTGGCGATTTTAGTAACTGCATTTACTATTGGTCATTCTGTAACTTTAGCATTGGCTGGCTTGGATGTTATTACTTTTCCAAAAGATGTAATCGAATTATTAATTCCAGTTACGATTGTTTTAACCTGCTTGTACAATATTTTTTCTAGGACCAATCAACCAAGAGCTGGGAAAATGACTCCTAGTAAAATTGCATATCTTACAAGACAAATAATAGTCAATTATTTCTTTGCTTTCTTTTTCGGATTAATTCACGGGATGGGGTTCTCCAATTATTTGAAAAGCGTATTAGATGCAGATGAAAGTTTAGTATGGTTACTTTTTGCATTTAATGTTGGATTGGAAATTGGACAATTAATGATTGTCGCCATCATTTTTGTAATTGCATATGTGGCAATGGATATATTGAAAGTAAAGCAAAGAACTTGGAATATAGTGGTATCGAGTTTGGTTGGATTTATGGCAATTGGTTTGATTTTGCAATTGCTATGTGGGTGATTTTTCACCTAGGTAAGCAGAGACTTAACCGGTTTTTTTTATTTGTATTTTAATAAAACCAGTTAAGTCCTTGAGTGTCTGTGGTTGAAATTTATTTAATAATAATTCTTTTAACTAAAAATTCATTCGCCGATTCTATTTTTATAAAATAAATTCCTAAAGGAATTGAAGGAGTTTGGATTTCAAAATTGAAAGTACCTCGCTCTAATTTTTTCCCAAAAATCAAGTGTCCATGAATATTGTACACTTTCAAATCTAAGTTTTCCCAAGCTGGTTTTTCAAAAAGAATATTAAAATTACCATTATTTGGATTTGGAAAAATTTTAATTTCCTCATCTTGTAAGACTTCATAAATATTTACCGTCGCATTAGGGTCAATTTCAATATTGAATTGAGGTGTTCCAAAAAATCCTCCTTCACCATCAATAACGGTAAAAGTGAAAGAATCAAATTGATTCGCATTTCCGTTGTGGACATAGATAACATTTCCAGCATCCAAAGAACTTTGTCTAAAGGTTTCTCCTACATTAACTTCGTTTCCAAGAAATAAAATTTGTCCATTTTTAGGAGCAGTAACTAAAGTGTATTCCAATTCTATCGAGGTATTATTGTCATCTTGAACTAAAAGAAATTCATTTGTAATTTGACGTCCTTGCGAGGGAGGTACTAGCAATAATTCGTTAGTTACTAAATATGGAGAGCTCAAATTTACATCTGCACATAGTTCTAAATGGAACTGTGAAATTTTTCCACCATTCCCTGCAGTATTGTTGACTATTGTTCTTAAAATCCATTCACCTTCTGCAGGTTCATTATCAAAAGCAGAAAGAGGGTTTTGTGGTAAAAACTGATTACCGTTGTTAGGAGGACAAATAATTGATTGAGCAGCCTCATCATTTAATCCCAGATTAAAATTTGTTGAGGTCAAACAAATATTTGAGAATAAAACAACCTCTGTCTCTAAGGGACTGATGAGTGAAACATCTAGGTGATTCATATTGCTATGGTTACCTTTTATTTTAGAAATATTAATATCGCTTATCGAGCCCCCAGAAGAGACTGTAATTTTGTTCTCTACAGTTGCTTGACCAGTCGATGGGATAGTTTCAGCAGTATTGTTTTCATAAGTTTCACACGCAAGTACTATGGTGTGAAATGACTTTGTTGTTAAGAATTCTTGTTCTCCACATTCATTGGAGGCACGAACTCTCCAGTAATATGGAGTACTAATTTCTAATTGTGTAGAAGGTGAAAAGAAAGTGTCTGTAGTGATAATTTCTTCATGAATTGTGGAAGGATCAAATGTTGGACTCTTAGCAATTTGAATGTAGTATTGATCCGCTGCTTGAGCACTATGCCAATTGAACTGTTGCAATTCAGGAATTCCGTTAGCTCCATCTGTCGGAGCTTCCATGATTAAATCAGAGAAATTATTTCCAATGGTCCTAATAGTAACTGTTCTATAGCTAGTATCTAGTCCAATCGCAATTGCCTGAATCGTCACATTGAAAGCATTTGAAAAGCCATAATTACTCATATCCAAACTAAGTGAACTACCTTCTGATGGTAATGCAGGATTTGTACTAAAAGTTGAGATAATTCCAGTTGGAAGAACAGAGGTAATATTATATGTTATTGCATCATTATATCCCAAGAGTGAATCTGTTACGATGTCAATTGAAGCCACAGAAGGTAAACATATATCTTGAGAGTTAGGAGTTATAAAATAGGAAAACCCTGGTTGAGAAGCAGGAACTATTGTAAAGTTAGCATTTGAGATATCGAAGAAAATATTATCTGCGGCCTCAACTCTAACTCTTGCTTGATCTGTTAAAACATTAGGCACGGAGATAAATGCACTACCATTATTTGGAACGTTATCTGTCAAAAGGTATGGATAGGTGTACCCTCCATCAACGGAGAGTTTGATATTTACTTTTTGACAATTTACTATATTATTATCTGTATTAGCCACATCCCAGTTTACTTCAAGCCATTGTCCGACCTCCCAAGTCGTTGAAGTATTCGGATTTAAAACTTCAAATGGACCAGCAGTTTCTGTAACATCAAAATGTAATTCATCCCAAATGATTCCTCCTGCACCTGCATTATTATCTCGAACGGTAACATTAAAGGTTAGCCCCCGCTCATAAT
This sequence comes from Saprospiraceae bacterium, assembly GCA_029251525.1. Taxonomy (GTDB): domain Bacteria; phylum Bacteroidota; class Bacteroidia; order Chitinophagales; family Saprospiraceae; genus CAJQQY01. The sequence continues at coordinate 289,717 of JAQXDE010000038.1, forward strand.
CTGGTGTATATTCTACGGCTGAAAATAGATTATTATTAATTACATTTTCTATTTTTGGAAAAACTCGTGTTGGTGAAGTTGTCGGCAAATAAGTTCTAAAGGTTGGAGCATTTCCCATTGGCATCCCTAGGGTGCTTGTTGTACCTGAGTCAAATTGTTCCCAACAATAAGTTAAAATATCTCCATCCACATCATTTCCATCTGCTGTCAATTCAAAAGGCGTACTAATAGGAATATTAAAGCCACCTCCAATAATTTCTACTGATGGAGGAGTATTATTTGTAGTTATAGTTTCTGCACAATCTACTCCACCAGCGTCCATAAAGTCAAAAATATTTTGCAGGCTAACTCCATGGAAGTATGGATCACTACTAAACTGGACATTGTTTACTCCACATAAACTTGCATAAGCCATAATTGTAGAACCGCTTCCCGGCTCGAAAGCAGTTCCTGAACTTTCGTTCCCACCACAATTATTAAACGTGTGGCTAGCACCAAATTGATGACCAATTTCATGAGAAACATAATCAATGTCGAAGAAGTCACCAATCGGGGGAGAAACTCCTGTTGTTCCTCTTGCTTTTCCATTTGAACATACTACCCCCAAACCAGCTAACCCAGCACCTCCAGTTGCAAAGACATGCCCGATATCATAATTTTCTGAACCGATAATTGTATTGATGGTGGTTGGGTTTTGATTCAACATTCCACCTGCATTATTATTATTAAATGGATCATTATCTGCATCTAAAAAGACTAATTGATCATTGTCAGCGATCAAGATTAATCGAACTGCAAGATCAATTTCATAAACGGTATTGATTCGATTAATGGTAGTTACAATAGCATCTATTACACTTGCGACTGTTCCGCCATGATAAGAAGCATACTCTCCAGTTGTACTCACTGCAATCCTGTAGATGCGTAATTCTTCACCTACGGAGGAAGTTGTTCGAGTATTGGCTTGTAGAATATTACCGTCATTTGGATGTTTAAATCCACATTCAGGACGAGTATTTTTAGGGAGATATTTATTTTTTTTATAAAAACTAATATAATGATCACCAGCCGGATCAATTAAAAATACACCATTGGTAGACCTTATAAATAAGTGAAAGTTATTTGAATTAAAATCCATTCTACCTACTGCGGTAGGATCATCAACACCTTGTAAAGTGAATGTTTTTATTTCAGGAAATTTTATAGCAAGACCTGCTTCCATAATTGGAGATTTTGCTACTTCAAAATTTTGCATTGTTCCATCAGGCATTGGTAAGTGTAGGAATAAAGGATCATTTTTTGCCGCTATCGTAAATTCCATTGGTGCATTTTCCAAATGATTTTTCAATTCTGTAAAATCTAAATTAATCACTCGGAATTCACTTGGCAAAGGATTAAAGTTTTCTTCATGTAAGTTAGTAATGGAGTTTTTAGGGATATCAGTCCAAGGATTTTGACTTATTAGGTTTAGGTTAGTAAAAAGTAAAAATAGGAGTAGTAGAATTGTTCGCATTTTTAATTGTTTTGTTTTATGCAAAGTAGTAAAATATTGCAGGCAAATATTTGATGTGCATTACAAATATAAAACGAATGAAACAAAAAGGAATAAATTAATTAAAACCATGAAAGACTAAAGACATAAAAATTAAAATGTCGCTCGTACCTGCGCCCGACCTGTATGAATAGTATTAGCTAAACCACGTTTTCTACCATCATAGGAAATAACCAAATCAATATTTTGAGCTAACCTTCGTTCAAAAGTTAAATTCCAAAGATAATTTTTTCCATTTTGTAAACTTTCTAAAATCGCAAATTCTATGGGTGTATTTCGTTCACCGACATAAGCAATATCGATAAAAGATAAATTGAGTAAAAACCGAGATTTTGCCGTTCGATTATATTTAATTTCAAAACTGAAGTCATGAAACCGGGCAGTTTCTCCAGCACCAACCGGTAACTTATTTTCCTTATCGACAAACTCATAAGAAAGTTGCATTCTAAAATTTTTAGAAATACGATAAGTGAATTTTGGTGATAAAGACCAACCATCAATCAAATAATCTCGGTTATCAAAAAATTCAGAATCATAGGTGCTGGTTTCTTGTTCTAATTTAAATTCAAAATCAAAGCTTTTTTTGATATTCCAAAAGCTTTGAATTGATTGTCTTTCAATCTGTCTATTTTCAAAACCGGAGGTTAACACAAGTCGATTATTATTATTGATCGCGTTGAGTTGAAAACGAAATTTTGGGTCTCTTTGGTTAAAAAATAAACTATTATTGATAATCGAATTGAGTGAAACTAATCCTTCGTTTGGAATTTTGGTTTGAAAAGGGTTCCATTGGGAGACACCAGGGATTTCTCTAGTTTTTCGACTGACCCGAAGAGTAGAATTCGCAGAGATTCGACTTAGAATATTCTGTAACCCTTTTTTCTGAAACCAAGGATTTTTAAAATAATTTTGATTAATTACCAAACTCTGATTAAACTGAATATTATTTGTTCTAATAAAGATATCAGAATATAAAGGAATCCGAATATACATTGTATCCTGTGGGAAAACAGCGACTTCAAATTCATTATTTTGTTGCTCTCCATCTTCATTATAATCATTCCAAATATACTGACCCAAGTTTGGGTCGTTTATAGGTTCATAAACAAATTCAATTTTTCTTTCTTGACCAGATCCGATATCATAAGTTGTACTAGATCGCAATAAATTTTTAAATAATCGGATGGAGTAATCTACACGACCTAGGTAAGTCTCTTGTGATTTCTGATCAGTCAATGTGGAATCTTGGATTTCTAATTGGCGGTAAGTCATATTCCATCCTAATCGAGAATTTTTGGATTGTGCCCAATTTCCATGGATGTTCCATTCTTGCGCATTGGTGTTTTGGAGGAAATCAGTAACAACAGGGATATAATCTTGGCGTTCAGTATAGTTGATGCTAAAATTAAATTTATCTCTTTTTGGACTTTTTAAATACACTCGATACAAATCGTAATAAAGACTAGTTCGGTTTAAAGTATCGGAAACAATATCCATACGTTTGTTTTTTTCTTGTTCTCCATGAACGCCAAAACTCCAATCACCTAGTTTTTTAAAAGTTTTAGAAATATCAATTTTTGGTTTTATATATTCACTCTCTTCTGTTAGGCTCTTTGACTTTAATAAACTTCCTTGACCTAAAAGGTTAAATCCTTTTTTTGAAAAGCGCAGTTGGGAAAAGTGCTTTGCACCTGTATAAATTGAATCCCTGGTAAAGCCTGAAAATTGATATTGAAGACTTATGTGTTTATTTTTTAAAGTTAAACTAGCTGTTCCGATATTTTCAGTTCGTTTTTCAAGAAGTGCATCATTTGAAATATTATTAGTTGTTGTTAAATTCCAATTTCGAGTAAACTCTGCAGATCGATAAGGATTGAGGGAGTTAAAGTCTTTTTGAACAAACTCGTATTTTAAATCAGTGAGCATTGTCCAACCATCATATGGTTTTTGAATCTTTTTTATTGATTTTTTATTTCTTAATCTTTTTTCATTTTTATAATTGGTGAAAAAGGAAATGCCTCGATCATTGCCACTATCCAAATTTGAGAATCGATTCAAATCCTTATTACTCATGGCAATCTCTGAAAAAATAGAAGAGGTTTTATTGATTTGATATTCTGCTCCTAGTGTCATTAATTGCAATTTTTGAGGAGCCACCAATTTTATTATTGGTTCAAACCTACCTTGTGGTAGACCAGTTAGTGAGTTTGGGGCAACCCATTTGTAGACCCTTCCATTGATCGCATTTTGAGTATCAATTACATAGTTTCCATTGCCCTGTCCGACTTCCGAGAAACGAGCAACGTAAATTGCAACATCTGCATCAATAGAATAAATAACAATAGAGGTATCAGTCAGAATATTATTAACAAGATAGCTCGTGTCAATTTGTGCGTACATAATTCGATCAGGATTAAAGCCGCCTTCCAGAGTATCGATACCTGTAAAAGGTACTTGTTGAATTTGATCACCTTGTGCTGCGATAAATTGTTTTTGTGTTGTAGAAAGTTCGTCGACCCCAGTAGAATTTTTTCCATCTTGTTCATTGAAAAAGTTAAAATTTACTCGCCATTTTTTGTAATGATATTCGTTGTTGATTGCAACCATACTTCTCGTATAATTTTGATCAGCATATTCGAAATCAATAACGATTCTTGAATCTTTGGTTATTAGCTGACGATTCGTAAATATAACGTCACCTCGATTATAGTCAATCACATAATCGTTTTCCAATCCCCTTATCATCAAAGCACCATCAATATATATTTTTTCACTTCCTGACTGGACGATGATAAATCGTTCTCCTTCAGCGCCCTCTAAACGATATGGTCCTTGGTTTCCTTCTTGTGCAATGATATTGTTACGAGAAAATTTTCCTCGAGCAATTGCTGCACTAAACTTTGAATTTAAGGTTCCTCTTGATAATAGTTGAGTTTCATTAGAGTAAGTAGCACCTTGCAGCTTTTTATAATAATTCATAAAATAGCTATCTGGACGTTTGAGTTCATAATCTCCTGCTATTAGTTGATTATTTTTTCTTTTTAGTTGAATGAAAATTTTATCAAACTCTTGTAATTGAGCTGTGTTACCTTCTGGTTGAAGAGGAATATTATTATCAGAAATGGCTGCAAGGATTTCAATGTCGTCCCCTAGAGTTCCTGCGAGTTGTAAATTAAAACTGCTGTTTAAAACTAAACTCTGATTATTTCCAAATGAAATTCCTCGTGCAAAACTTCCATTGTAGTCTAAACCTTTGTAATCCAAGAGACCTCTCTGTTTTTCATAAGGGCTATAGTCTACTCCAATATAGGTTCCATCAGATTTCCGTTTGATGATTGTTGAGTCGAGATTAATGATTGTTTGATGGAGTGAATAGGGGAGCGTACGATATCTGATCTTTAAGGAAGTGGAATCAATGAGGTAAGTTCTATTTTTGAAATAAACGGTTGAATTTTTTACATAAAATGTGCTACTATCTAGTTCTTTATTAATTTTCACATCGAAAATTTCGATAGTTTCGGGAATGATAGTTAAACTATCTAATAAAATGCTATCTCCTTTAAATTTGATGTTTTGGATATTATAATTTGATAAATCATCATTTTGCGCTATTAAGGCAAATGACACAAAAAGTAAAATAAAAAGGAGTAGATTTTTTATCATAAGAAATTAATCACAATACTCTTTTATGAAACGTAAAAAGTAGGCGATGTTGCACAATTTTAGCGAGGTTTATTGTCTTTTAGGGTTGATTTTATTTTGGATATTATCCGTAAAGGATTATTATTGGGATAATTTATCCTTTTATGAAAAAAAATTGCTGAATATATTGAAGATTAAGTTTAGTTTTATTCTTGGAATGGTTAAAGTGTTGGTTGTGAAGTATCTCTTTTTTTGATAAATTATTTTTTAAAGAGGATTTCTAAACAAAAAAGTCCCTCTAGAACTTTAAGTTCTAGAAGGACTAATATTTCAATATTTTTTACAAAATAACGCTACACAGCAAAACTTTCACCACACCCACATTCTCTTGAGGCATTAGGATTGTTAAAGTAAAATCCTTTGCCGTTCAAGCCGCCCGAAAATTCAAGTATAGTGTTGCATAAGTATAAAAAGCTTTTTAAATCAGTTACTACTTTTACCCCATTGTCTTCGAAAACTTGATCATTAGGTTGAGTTTCGTTATCGAAATCCATTTTATAGGATAGACCTGAGCAACCACCACTAGTTACACTCACTCGCACAAAGTAATCTTCAGAAAGATTTTCACCTTTCATTAATTCTGTTACTTTTGATTTTGCACTTTCTGCTACGAATACCATAGTTAAGTTAATTGGTTATTGGTTGATTATAAACTGGTTTCCCAACGGCTAATTTTCCAATGAATAATTTTAATGAGAACTCCCAGTTTCTTCAGCAGGAGCCACTATACCGTTTTTTTCACGATAATCCTTGATAGCACCTTTAATTGCATCTTCTGCCAAAACTGAACAGTGTATTTTTACTGGGGGTAATGCTAATTCCTCCACTATTGCCATGTTGTCGATAGCCAATGCTTCATCAACAGATTTTCCTTTTAGCCACTCGGTAGCCAAAGAAGAAGAGGCAATTGCAGAACCACAACCGAAAGTTTTGAATTTGGCATCTTTGATCATACCTGTTTCATCGTCCACTTCAATTTGTAATCGCATAACATCACCACATTCAGGTGCACCAACTAAACCAGTTCCAACACTTTTTTTGCTTTTGTCAAGTGTTCCTACATTCTTAGGGTGCTTGAAGTGTTCGAGTAATTTTTCAGAATAAGCCATTTTATATTTATTTTAATTTTTTATTAAAAGGTTTTTTCAGGATAAAGGATCAGTTCTAGTGAGCAGACCACTCAATAGAGTCGATATCAACTCCTTCTTTGTACATTTCCCAAATTGGACTCAAATCTCTCATGTGATTTACTCCTTTTGTCAACGCATCAATTGTATAATCAATTTCTTCATCTGTCGTAAATCTTCCTAAACTAAATCGAATAGAGGAGTGGGCTAAATCATCTCCTAATCCTAACGCTATCAATACATAGGATGGTTCTAATGAAGCAGAAGTACATGCAGAACCGGAGGATACTGCAATATTTTGGTTAAATGTCATCATTAAACCTTCTCCTTCCACATGTTTAAAAGAAACATTAGTTACGTGAGGCATTCTATTTTCTTCACTACCATTTACATAACATTCTTCCAAAGCGGCACACAAACCAGCTTGTAATTTATCTCTTAATTTACTCAAACGTTCTGCATCTTGTGCCATCTCTTGGCCAGCAATTTCTGCAGCCTTTCCAAATCCTACAATTCCTGGTACATTCAAAGTACCTGAACGCATTCCACGTTCGTGTCCACCTCCATCCATTTGAGAGGTAACCTTAACTCGTGGATTTTTTCTATTAACGAATAAAGCTCCAACACCTTTCGGACCATACATTTTATGACCTGTAAAAGCCATTAAATGAACTCCAACTTCTTTTGGGTTAACTGGGATTTTTCCTACCACCTGTGTGGCATCACTCATGAATAAAACTCCATGTTTTTCACAAATAACCCCTATTTCTTTCATTGGCTGAATTGTACCAGTTTCATTATTAGCCCACATGATAGAGACAAGGATAGTTTTGTCAGTGATAGCTGCTTCTAATTCATCTAAATTTATCAGACCTTCTGAATCCACGTCAAGGTAGGTTACCTCACCTCCCATTTTTTCGATTTTTTGGCAGGCATCCAAAACTGCTTTGTGTTCTGTCTTTGCGGTGATGATATGATTGCCTTTACGGCTATACATTTCAAATACACCTTTTATTGCTAAATTGTCAGCTTCAGTTGCTCCTGATGTGAAAATTATTTCTTTTGGATCAGCAGAAATTAAATTAGCTATTTGTTCTCGAGCATAATCAACTGCTTCTTCAGCTGCCCAGCCAAAGGGATGATTTCTGCTTGATGCATTCCCTGGATGTTGATAAAAATAAGGCAACATTGCTTCTACAACTCTTGGATCACAAGGAGTCGTCGCATTATTATCGAGGTAGATGAGTTTTTTATCCATTTTAATTTTATTCTTTCTTTATTTAGATTTAGTCTAAAGACCTTTAGAGGTGCAAATATAACGCTTTTCGTGTTAAAATAGTTGACTCAGAAAGAGGATTTTTTGAAAAAAGAAGAACTTCGGGAACTAGAAATTACAATAATATAGAGTTGTATTTAAATATTGCAGAATTTATAGGAATGAGATATAATTAAATTTGGATTTTAGATTTTTAGAAGGAAGAAATAGTTCGGTGTAAGCCAAAAAAAATCCAGTTTCAAGAGTATCCTCTCAAAACTGAAGTCGAATTTTTAAATAGTTTTAGTTGCTTTAATTCAGTCGTTGAGCCATTATCCTTCATTTGGTTTGTTGGGATAGTTTTATTCCTCAAAACAATTCAAGCTATAGGTGGAATTAAATAGAAACGAGGCAGGTGGTTGACATTTCGCCTTCTTTCAAATCAAAAATAATTTCTGTCCTTAGTTAAATTATATTAAAGAGGTTTGAATTGACCGTTTCTTTATTAGGCAACTCTAAATTTAGTTATAACTCATTTTCATTGAAATAAAATCACTTTTGAATCAAAATTCATGATTATTGGATATTAGATTGAAGTAAATCTCACTTCTTTCACATTTTTTTTTCGTGCAATTCAATAAAAAAAGTATAATATTTAATATAATATTTTTTTTTGAATTGATTTTCGATAAAATTTTGAGGGTGACGCACTAATTAGAACCTTAACTTAAAGACAAAAAGAGAAATATTATTAAATATTGTTTTTTGATTCGTTTATCCTTTAGAAAAGAGGTTTGATATAAATAATTAGTAGATATTAAATGGCATAATTATAATTGCATCACTATTTTTACAACCGGATTCAAAAATCTTAAAGTTATAAAACTGAATTAGATATGTTTAAAAATTTAACCTTGACTTTTTTTGCTTGTATTTTTGTGTGCAATTGGATTTTTGCACAGGAGACTTGGTCGCTAGAGAAGTGTGTACGTTATTCATTAGATAATAATATTTCAATCAAAAGAGCTCAATTAAATGTAGATGATAGTCGGCTAGTAAAATCAGGAAATAAAATGTCTAGGTTGCCAAGTTTGAATGGATCAGTTGGGGCTAGTTATCGATTTGGTCGAACGATTGACCCAGTTACGAATGACTTTAATAATCTCTCTTTTGGAACCAATAGCTTATCATTAAATACTGGAGTTAACATTTATAATGGAAATAGAATTAACAGCCAAATTAAGCAAGCTGGTTTTAATATTCAGGCTGCAATGAATGATTTGGCTCAAGTAAAAAGTGACATTAACCTATCTATAGCCTCGTCCTATTTGAATGTTTTGTTTGCAGAAGAGCAATTAGATGCAGCGATTAAAAGAAAAGAACTCACTGAAAGTCAATTGGATCAGGTGGAGAAGTTAATCCGTGCTGGAGCAAGACCTCAAAATGATAAGTTGGAGATTTTAGCTACGATTGCACGAAATGAACAAGCTATTATTGGTCAAGAAAATGCAGTCGAAACGGGTTTGTTAAATCTTAAAAATTTATTGCAACTCGACCCAAGTACAAATATTATATTGGAAAAACCAAATTCGATTGTAATTTCGGCTGAAGACAATCCTGATATCTTAAGTTTAAATGAGTTATACAAAACTTCTTTAAGTAATCAAGCTTTTGTAAAAGCAGATGAATACAGAGTTAAAAGTGCAGAACTAGGGAAAGATATAGCTAGATCAGGATTACTTCCACAGATCTCTGCCTTTGCTGGATTAAGTACTAATTATTCTACAAACGGTAGACAGGTAGATGGTTTTCAACAAGGAATCTATTCAAGAGAATTTATTTTCCCAGATAACCCGTCTTCAGTAATTAATGTAGGAGAGGTAGTTGATTTTCCTATTCTTTTAGATGCACCATATGGTAAACAGTTAAAAGAAAATTTTGGACAAAATATAGGACTAAGCTTAAATATACCAATTTATAACAATCATCAAAATATCGTTAATCTTGATCGAGCTGAATTAAATATTTTGAATAATCAATATACGGCTGAAATCAATAAGCAAAACCTTAAAAACGATATTCAAACAGCTCTATCCAACGCTCGTACTGCCAAGCGAACACTTGCTGCCTCTAATCGAACTGTCGAAGCATCTTTAGCAGCTTTTCAAAATTCAGAAAAGCAATTTCAATTAGGAACAATCAATACTTTTGAATATGCCACGGCAAAAAATAATTTAGATCAAGCTGAAGTAGATTTAATAATTGCAAAATATGATTATATTTTTAAATTGAAAGTGTTGGATTTTTATCAAGGCAAAGAATTGGAATTAAAATAAGTTAGAACGAAATAAAATCTTCATTGAAAGATAATTCTTAAATCAAAAAATCACCCAAATCAGATGTTTCTTTATTAAGGGATATGGGTCTTAACATGCGAAAAAACAATAAATTAATCTATTTTTTAATAGTTGCAATAGTTTTTATTATTGGTTTAATCTATTTCAGAGGGCAAAGTAAGCCAATGGGAGAGGAAGTAGTTGTTGATAAAGTTTCTAAAAGAACCATTAAAGAAATGGTAGGTGCAAGTGGAAAAGTATTTCCTGAAACAGAGGTAAAAATTAGTTCAGATGTTTCGGGAGAAATTGTAGAACTCTATGTGGAGGAAGGTGACTCGGTTGTTGCAGGTCAGTTATTGTGTAAAGTTGATCCTGATACATATAAATCAATGGTTGAAAGAGGAGAAGCTACAGTAAACAGTAGTAAGGCTCAAGTGGCAAATTCTGCTTCTGGAATTGCAAGAAGCAAAGCACAATTGATTCAGGCACAAGCTCAATTAGAACAAATTAAATTGCAATTAGAAAATCAAGGCGATATTCATAATCGAAATATTTCATTGTACAAAGAAGGAGTAATTTCGCAAGCAGATTTTGAAAATTCAGAGGCAACTCTAAAACAATTACAAGCTAACTTTCGCTCCACTGAAGCAAACGTCAAAACTGCTGAGGCGAACGTAGAATCTGCTGAGCAGAGCAAAAAAGCGGCAGAGTTTTCTGTGAAAAGTGCACAAGCAAGTTTAAAAGAGATGGTGACAAGTTTGAAGCGAACTACAATCTATGCACCGATGGGCGGAATTGTATCTGCTTTAAATATTGAACAAGGTGAGCGTGTGGTTGGAACTGCTCAAATGTCTGGAACGGAAATCATGCGGATCGCTAATTTGAATTCAATGGAGGTTCAAGTTGATGTAAGCGAAAATGATGTTTTGAGAGTATCATTAAAGGACGAAGTTGAAATTGAGGTAGATGCATATTTGGATCGAAAATTTATTGGGAAAGTATCTGAGATTGCAAACTCAGCAAGTAACACAGGGAATTCGATTTCTTTAAATACAGACCAAGTAACCAATTTTATTGTAAAAATAAGGATCGTTCCTGAGTCATATAAAGATATCATTCAGAGGGGTAAGGAATTTCCTTTCCGTCCGGGAATGTCTGCATCGGTTGACATCAATACTGAAACTCAAAAAGGTGTTTTGAGTGTTCCAATTCAATCGGTTACCACTAGGGAGGGTGAACAAGATGATGAAAATGAAGAGAATAAAGAACAGTCGAAGAAAAAGAACGAAGAAATCAAAGAAGTAGTTTTCGTAATGTCTGCTGATACAGTAAAAATGGTGGAAGTGAAAACTGGAATTCAAGATGATGAAAATATTGAAATCCTTTCTGGTTTAAAAGAGGGAGAAGAAGTTGTAACTGGCCCGTATTCAGCTATATCTAGGAAATTGAAAGCTGGAATGCAAGTCCGAATAGAAGACAAAGATAAGAAAGAAAAAAAGTATTACTAGCTTTTATATTGATCAGTTGCTCTTTTATGATAAGTTAATCATTCACATTATATATTATGGATTCAATAATTATTTTCATAAAAAATATTGAAAGGGGAAAAGTGAAAACACGATTAGCTGCTACAGTTGGTGATGATCAAGCGCTAAAAATTTATGAAGCCCTTTTAGAACATACTCAAAAAGTCGTTCGAGCAGTTAATGCTGAACGATTTTTGTTTTATAGCTCTTTTATTGAAAAAAAAGATTCCTGGTCAGGTAATTTTTTTAATAAAAAAGTGCAATCACAAGGTGATTTGGGAAGCCGAATGTCAAATGCATTTTTGGATGTTTTTGGGGTGGATGGAAAAGCAATAATTGTTGGAAGTGATTGTGCCTCATTGACACCTGAAATTATAAAAACAGCACTCGAGAAACTAGATGAGTATCCTTTTGTTGTCGGGCCTACTTTTGATGGCGGATACTATCTGTTAGGCATGAATTCGTATGAGCCTTCTGTTTTTGAAGATATAGAATGGAGTACAGAAACCGTTTTTCCAACAACGCTTTTACGCATGGCTAGTTTGAAGAAAAGATGTTTTTTCTTACCCCAACTTTCCGATATAGATTATGAGGAGGATTGGTTGAAGTATGGATGGTTGATCAAATAAAAATTTATGAAGTATTATATACTATATTGAAAAGCTATCGTCGGAATTCCTTTAAATTAGTTGATATAGACAAATGATTCAATCCACCTGCAAAATGATAAATTCCTCTACCATAATCGATTCTAAACCTTTTAATTTTCATTCCAATTCCAAAAGAAAAACCTGATCTACTTCTAAAATTAGTAACTGAAAGCTCCCTTCTTACCATGTGATTGTAACCAATGCGTAATCTCATAATTTCTCCCTTTCCAAAAAGAAATTCTCCATTAAAAATAACATGACGGAAAAAGTTATCTGCAAAGTTTTTAAAAGGTGATCGATTGTTTTGAGTACCATCACCAATTAAGAAAACAGACTCCACCGTATTAGGGTCATCATAAGTAATATTCCAACGGTGTAAATTATGACCTATAAAAGAGAATCGGAATGGTAAGTGTTTTAATCTTTGAGAAATTCCTATCTGGATATCAAATGGTAAATTCTCTCGGTTTTTCCCTTCATAGGCGGAAAATTGAAAACCGATATTTTTAAAAAGTAAAGTTGCTCCGAATCTTCCAGTCGAATCAGAATAATAGGCTGCAACATCAGTTGAAACCCCAAAAGAATTATAAGATTCAAATTGTGAATTTATTAATTTTAAATTAGCTCCAATTGAAAGATTATTATATAGTTGTTTCCCAGCCCCCATTGTCAGAGCATACTCAGATGCTTTGAATTGTCCGTTGATATTTCCAAGATTATCTGTTAAGTCAAATTTCCCGTAAGAGATATATTGAAGTCCACCATGAAGAGTTAAATCCTGTTTTTTTAAATGGTGGGCATACCCAAAATAACCATTACCAATATCAGATAGATGAAAGTTATAGTTGAAAGAAAGTGCCTGATGCATTTTGGAATTTAATAAAGAAGGATTTGAGTAGGCAAGAGCAACATCATCATCTTTTACCGTGATCAAATTTCCAGCTAGTGAGGTTACTCTTGCAGAATTGGAGAGATTAAGAAATTCGTAGATGTGATCTCCTCCAACTTGAGCATTTAAATTTTCCCAAACAAAAAGTAAAATTAAAAGGAGGGGTAGTAATTTTTTCATTTTATGCTATTATAATTTTTTTCTAACCAAGTAACCTTAGTTTACTTAGTGGGTAACTTTAGATTGTTTTATTTTAAAAAAGTATTACTCTACATTTATTTCAATTCCCTCCTTTTTCCAAGTTGTAAGGCATCGACCATTGATGCAATTCATTGTTTGAAAATGTTTACCATTTTCGTCATACTTTTTTAGTTCTCCATGTTCAAGTGCAAAGTCAGTATCAGCATCAGTACCATTGTAACTACCTTCGGTTTTTAAATTTCCATTTTCATGATATTCTTTGAAAAATCCCATTTCTTTTCCTTTTTCAAAATGCAAAACCTCTTTAATTTTTCCATTTGAAAAATATCCTTTTAACTCACCTTCCCAAGTTCCGAGCACATAGGTAGCTTCTTGGGAAACCGTTCCATCAATGAAAAATGATTTAAATTTTCCATCATGAATGCCATTTTTATAATTGACCAATTCTTGAATTTGCCCATTTGGGAAATAAAACTCTTGCGTTCCATGGAGTTGGTTGTTTTTATAATTTGATTTTTCCAATAACTTCCCATCAGCAGAAAATCGAGAATAAGTACCTTCTTTGGCAAAATCTGATTTACGTCGGGTATAGGATTCTATAACTATATCACCTTCTTTTACCTCGACTGTTTCAATATTACTGCAGCTGAAAAATAAAACTGATAGAAAAATAGAAAAAAGAACTTGATTCATTTTTATGGTCTTATTTTGATTTTTTTAAATAAACTAAAACGCTTTAGAAGAACGGGAAATTACAAAATAGATTATAGTTTTTGAAATGGTTAATTTTTTAAATGACACCTTAAAGACTTTATGTAGATGATTTGGGTAATAAAAAAACCGCAATCTTAAATTAATTAGATTGCGGTTTTTGTTTTTTCGATAAAGTTACTTTGCTTTAACTTTAGCTGGAATGATACTTCTTCCAATACTTTCGTAATGGAATCCTAATTCTTTCATTCTGTCTAAACTATATAAGTTTCTTCCATCGAAAATAACTTTATTATTCAACGCTTCCGCAACTCGATCAAAGTTAGGGGTCCGGAAAACACTCCATTCTGTGATAATAGCTAGGGCATCTGCGTTTTCGATGCATGAATATTGGTCATCTGCCATTTCAACTTGACCATTGTAAATGGTATTTACATTTTCCATCGCCTCAGGGTCATAGGCCACTACTTTTGCTCCAGCTTTAATTAAATCATCAATTATATATAATGCAGGCGCTTCACGAATATCATCGGTATTTGGCTTAAATGCTAAACCCCAAACTGCGATCGTTTTGCCAGTCAAGTCTTCTCCAAAGTGTCTTAATATTTTTGCAGATAGAATATTTTTTTGCAGTCGATTTACATTCATTACTGAATTCAAAATTTTAAATTCGTAATCGTTTTGAGAGGCAGTTTTTGCTAATGCTTGCACATCTTTAGGAAAACAACTTCCACCATATCCAACACCAGGGAATAGAAATCTTTTTCCAATACGATTGTCACTACCCATTCCTTTTCTAACGTTATCAACGTTTGCACCAGTCATTTCACAAAGGTTAGCAATTTCATTCATAAATGAAATACGAGTCGCTAAGTAAGAATTGGCCGCATACTTAGTCATTTCAGCAGACCGTTCATCCATGAAAAAGATTGGATTTCCTTGACGAACAAATGGTTCGTATAATCTTTTCATGAACTTTTGTGCTTTTTCAGAATTAGTTCCAATAACTACTCGATCTGGTTTTAGGAAATCATCAACTGCAACCCCTTCTCGTAAAAATTCTGGATTTGAAACTACATCAAAAAGAGATTCATCGCAATTTGCTGCTATGGCTGCGTGAACTTTTTCAGCAGTTCCAACAGGGACAGTACTTTTGTCCACAATAACTTTATAATCTTTAATTATATTTGATAACTCTGAAGCAACACCCAAAATATAAGATAAATCAGCCGACCCATCTTCTCCAGGTGGAGTAGGCAGAGCTAGAAAAATGATTTCAGCGAAACTTACTGCTTCAACTAGATTAGTTGTGAATCGTAGTCTTCCTTCTTTAGTATTTCTCTCAAAAAGTAATTCTAAACCTGGTTCGTAAATTGGAACCTCGCCATTACGCATTCTTTCTACTTTTTTTGCGTCAATATCTACGCATATCACATTATTACCGGTTTCTGCAAAACAGGTTCCTGAAACAAGGCCAACATAACCAGTACCAACGACTGCAATTTTCATAATAGGAAATTGGGTTTAAGTAAAATAATAGGAATTCAGAAATTTATTAAAAAGCATTGCTGAATATTAAGTACAGTTAACTTTGAAAAATATTTCTTAATGCATTCTTCCATGGAAAGCGTAATAGTTTTACAAAGAAACAATTAGTGTTTTGGTTGAGTAGCGCTCTTTAGAAGAAGCATGTAAAACAGTTAATGAAGGTTTTGTTAAGTAGATAGGGCTTCAATAACTTTTAGTGGAAAAAATAACAGGATCTTAATAAATAGATCCTGTTATTTTTTCAACTAATTAAAAGAAATTAGACCTCTTATCGTCAATATCAGCATTTTTTTTCATTGATTGCATTACAGCAGTATTTACCTGATTTTGAGAATTCAATCGGATGGTATTTCTTATTGAGGCAATATTTGAAGGAGGTGTAGCAGCTGGTTTCGAAGTAGTTTTTACTACAAAAACTCCATTTTGACCAATTATTGGAGCAGCAACAGTTCCTTGATCTACTGAAAAAGCAGCAGCAATAACATTAGGCTCCTGACCAAGGCCAGGAACATTTGGAGCACTGAAACTTACATTCGAGGCTGTATCTAGATCAGTCTGGAATGTATTAGCGATAGATGTTAAGTCTTGCGTATTGATTTTTCCCTTAATGACTTCCCCTTTCTTCATGTTTCTAACTATAGGTGTAATGATGTCTCTAACATTATCAAGGGAAGCTTTTCCAGCTGTTTGAATCATATCAACACCTGCAACAATATATTTATTATCATAAAAATCAACTTGATCTTGGAAGCTATATACATCTGAGGAAACATCTCCGACACTATTTTCAAAGGCAAATTTGATCATTTTTCTAGAATCTTCGCTTGAAGTTAGACCTTGAATGCTGTAGGCATTGGCTGCAATTGGATTAGAAGCAGTATACTCAACGGTTGTATTTGCTTCTGCTGCTGTTTTCATTGCGTCTAAATTTTTATTAGTTCTAATGAACTCAGTTGCTTGAGCATAAACAGATTTTGTAGTTTTTTTAGAAGGAATAACGTTTTTCCCCAAGAAAGCTACTTTAACTCGTACTGTTTTAGTAGTTGTTTTTCTTCCAAGAGGCTCAATTAAATGAACACCAAAATCTGTTCTTACAGCATATAGTTTGTTTAAGTCTCCATCAAAAAAAGCTACATCATTGAATTCAGGAACCCATTGATTGATAGCAGTGTATTCGTAAACTCCACCTTTATTTTTACTTCCTTCATCAGTACTGAATTCTGCGGCTAAGGCAGCGAAGTCTCCACCCGCCTCAATTACAGTTTTCAAACTATCTGCTGTTTTCTCCCAAGCTAAATATTGAGCTTCAAATGGTTTTTGACCTCTTTGTAACGTTGGATCACTTATTAAAATATGACGAACAGTTGCAGAATCAGGTAATACCCTTCGATCTATTATCTTAGCAACATTGTAAGCTCTTCCCTCTAAATATGGCACAGTAACAGATCCTATTGTTTGTTCAAAGGCGCTAGCTTGAATAGCTTGATTTAGATTATCAGCGGTTAACCATCCTTGTCCTTTAGTACCAAAGTTACTTTCAATAAAAAGGTCAATATCTTCAGAGTTAGTTTTTTCAGCAAATTCATTTCCTAATTTAGCAACATCTTCTTTTATGTTTAAAGAATCTTGGGCTGAAGGAGTCACATTAAACGTGACATAACCAACCTTTCGAGTTTCCTCATCTTGCATATATTTGACAGCATTAGCATTTAAATAAGAGGTTAAATCTGCATCTTCAACAACAACTTCATTATCTTGAACTTCATCGAAAGGAATTTTAACATATTCAAATGTAATTCTTTGGTTTTGGTCAGCATATGATTTTTCAACCATCCAAGAAGGATTATACATTGATTTGCTTACTAAAGTGTTCAATTTAGATTGTATGCGTTCTTTTCTAACTTCTCCTTCATGCATACTCCAAAAGTCGACAAAGTCCTTGCTTAATGGTTCTCCATTAATCTCATCATCCTCAATCATTTTCTGAAATTGTCTAATCCTCTCCATGTCAGGTTGAGGGTTAGGATTGAATTGAGCTTGTGGGCCCCCAGCAGGGAAACGACTAGCCATAAGTGGGCTCAAGTTGGCAGGTGAGCCAAATTGTAAATCTTTTAATTCTTGTGTACTGACACCAAGGCCCAAAGCTTCAGATTCGTTTTGGATAATTGATTTCTCGACCAAATAGTTCCATAAACTAGCTCGCTGAGCATAACTATCATTACTTTGAAAACTTTTACTTCTAACTTGATATTGTCTATCGAAATCAGGGTAACTAATTTTGGTTCCTGCTATATTTCCAATTGTGGTTCCACTCGTTGCACCAATACTTCTATCACCTGACATAGAATCCATCATGATAAATGCAGCAAGCCCTAAACCAATAAGAAGGATTAAAAGCCAATTATTTTTTCTAATTTTTCCAATTAACGCCATTTCGTATTATAATTTTGATTGATTTACTTTAAAATATGTATTTTTTTATTAAATATGTAAAGTGCTGGTATTAAATACAATACCTTATATATTTCCAGAGAATTTTTATGATGAAAACCGACAAAGTTTGAAGGTTTTAAAAAATCCATGCAAAGGTATCATTCTTAGGTCTTAAAATCAAAAAAAGCTCGTTTTTTATGAATTTATGGCTCGATGAAAGTAAATATGGATTGTTGGTTTTACGCTAAAAATTGGAAAAGGTTGGAAAATGATTTAGGAATATGCAAAATGAATATGGATTGTCAAAGTATAATAAATAAAACGCATTTAAATGAGTTTATTAACGTATGATAGCAGGTATCTAATTCTGTGAAGTTAAGATTTGATTTTTTTAATGCAGTCGTTATTTTATTCATTTAGATGAATAGCAGCTGCATCTAATTCATCATAAAAATCTTGTCCATATTTTCTGATCAAGGGATCTTTCAAAAATTTATAAACTGGTAATTCTTCTTTTTTTCCTAATTCACAAGCTGCAGAGCAAATATCCCATATATCATAATTGATGGCTTCAAAATTCACTCTTTCATCTTTTTCCACACGAATAGGATAAAGGTGACAGGAGATAGGTTTCTTAAAATCAATTGCACCGGCTTTGTGTGCTTGTTCGATTCCACATTTTGCTATACCTAACTCATCTATGGTCATAAAGGAGCAGGCTCCATCCGGTTGAAGAGATGTTCCATATTCTTCTGCTTCATCGTAGTAAACTGATGTTCCATCTTTAGAAATTGCTTGCCTTCCTTTTTCGGTCAAAAAAGGAGCTACCTTCTCATAAATTTGATCCAGAATCTCAATTTCATTTTTTTCCAATGGAGCACCAAAATCACCTTCCCAACAGCAGGCGCCTTTGCAAGCCTTTAGGTTACAAAGGAATTGTTTTTTGATTACATCATCGCTGACAAGTTTGCCTTTTATAATTAGCATAAATTTTATTTAGTGTGACTCAGTGACTAGTCTATCTGCTTTATATTTTTTTTAGTAAATGTTTTACATTTTACAATCAATATTCAGATTTTAAATTTCAACTTCTTAACTTTAGCAAAAATAATTTATTTAATCTTGTCTCAACTTTATTTGAGCATTTAATTCTAATAAATATGAAAAAAGTACTTTTAAGTAGTTTGATGCTTTTTATGGTAGCAAGCATTTTCGCACAGAATAATACAGTTGTGGATCGATCGGCAGCAGATGCAGCTACTCAAGTTTTAGTGGGAAAATTTCAATTATCGGATATTCAAGCTGTTAAAATGCTGAAAATTCAACAACGTAAGCTTAAAAATAATTTAGAGATCGCACCACTCGAGGCTACGGATATTGATAAGTATTTAGCCAAAATGAGTGCTAATGAAGAGCAAACTAATTTTTCCATTAGAAGAATTTTAAATACAGAACAAGTGAAAATATTGACAAAAGACGAGTATGATTTGCGGGTGAAAAGAGCAGGTGTTTCCTCCCGTATGCAAAAAGAAGGAGCTAGTCCTCTTGAAATAAAAAAAGTACTTATCACAGTAAATTAGTTGTCTATTTAATGACAAAATGAAAGACTTGAATTATCCATTCTAGTCTTTTATTTTGTCAGTTTTCCTTCCTTCTATTTTTTTCTCCTGGCTACCTATTTAATCTTACAGAAAAAAATGATGATCTGCTAAAAAATTAATATTTTTGTCTTCCAAATGGCTTAACAAATTTGATGTTCAATCGTTGGATAAAAAACATTTAATCAAACTCTCCTGATATAATCGGGAATTAAAAATACAATAAGAAATAAATGGATCTACTTAAGCAAAAATTTTTTGAAAAATCATCTCAATTAAAAACCGAAGTTAAGGATATTTTAAAAGCACAAGGCGGAAAAAAAGTTGATGAGGTAACTTTAACCCAGGTTTTTGGGGGAATGCGGGGTGTAAAAAGTATGATTTGGGAAACTTCACAATTGGATCCACTTAAAGGGATTAGATTTAGAGGGTATTCAATACCAGAATTAAGAGATTTATTACCTCGAGTAGTAAATGGGAAAGAGCCTCTGCCTGAAGCTCTATTTTGGTTGATGCTAGTTGGTGAGATTCCAACGGAAGATCAGGTGAAGGGATTGACTGCGCAATGGATGGCTCGAAGCACAGTTCCTCAGCATACTTTTGATGCATTGGATGCTCTTCCAAAGGACACTCATCCAATGACGCAATTTAGTATCGCTATTGTCTCGCTTCAAACTAAGAGTGTTTTTGCTCAACAATATGCAAAAGGCATGAGTAAAAATGATTATTGGGATGCAACTTACGAAGACACGATGAATTTGATTGCAATGTTACCGAGGGTAGCAGCATACATTTATAGAAGATCGTATCACCAAGGGAAACATATTGCCCCAGATTTGACCTTAGATTGGGGCGGAAATTTTGCTCACATGCTAGGTGTTCCTGGAGAGGAGTTTAAAAGTTTTATGAGATTGTATTTGACCATTCATGCCGATCATGAAGGGGGAAATGCATCTGCACATACAACTCATTTGGTAGGGTCAACTTTAAGTGATTCTTATCTTTCATTAGCAGGTGGAATGAATTCCTTAGCAGGCCCCTTGCATGGATTGGCGAATCAGGAAGTGATCAAATGGATTTTCAAAATGTTAGAATCTTTGGGAACAAAGAAACCTACGAAAGCACAAATCAAAAAATATGTCAAAGCGACACTCGCCGCAAGACAAGTAATTCCTGGATATGGACATGCTGTATTGAGGGAACCAGATCCTCGATTTGTAGAACAAAAAAGATTCGCAAAAGAAAATATTAAAGACTCAGATATTATTAATGTAGTTTGGAAATGTTTTGATGTGGTGCCAGAAGAATTAAAAGCATTGGGTAAGGTAAAGAATCCTTGGCCAAATGTAGATGCTCATTCAGGAGCAATTTTGGTTCACTACGGAATGAACGAATATAGTTTTTATACCGTACTATTTGGGGTGTCTAGGGCGCTAGGCGTTTTGTCTGCACTTTGTTGGTCACGAGCTCTAGGCTTTCCATTAGAACGACCAAAGTCTGTAACGATAAAATGGGTAAAAGAACATTTAGCAAAAGCAGCAGCAGCGAAGTAAGTTGATTTTTTTCGAGAAATATAATACCCGATGTTGAGAAATCAACGTTGGGTTATTTTTTGTAAAATGTAAATGTATTGTTGAGTTGGGCTAATTGTAATAAATTATTTTTGATAAAACTCAATGCTCATCTCTTTATATTCTTTTGCCATCGTTAATTTTCTAGTTTCCATTTTTCGCATTTACTTTTTTTTTGCTCTACCCATCTTTCAAGTTATCTCAATCGTTTTTCAAATTATTTGCTCAGGAATTTAAGTGGATTTTATACGAGGTAAAATTTAAATTTCATAACACTACATTTACAATAGTAATTTAATTCAAAAACCAAGAACAATGTTAATCTAATTCTGTTCTAAAAAAAACGTTACTTATGTTTTATAAAACTTTTTATCTTTGAGCGTTTTTATACCAAGACAATTAATTTCCAAATTTAAAAATTAAACAGATTATGGCTTTTAAACTTCCTAAACTCCCTTATGAATACGGTGACTTGATGCCACACATTGACAAGCGAACAATGACAATTCATCACACTAAGCATCACAATGGATATACATCAAAATTAAACGCAGCGATTGAAGGAACCGATCTTGCAAAAAAATCTATTGAAGATATTTTGAAAAAAGCTTCTACCCATGGAGCAGCAGTTCGAAATAATGGTGGTGGATTTTATAATCACTCTTTGTTTTGGAAAGTGATGTCTCCAAATGGAGGAGTCCAGCCTTCCGCCAAAAGTAAAATCGGAGGAGCTATCAATAAAGACTTTGGTTCTTTCGAAGCGTTCAAAGATGCATTTTCTGCAGCTGCAAAAACTCAATTCGGTTCGGGTTGGGCTTGGTTGTGTGTGAGTAATAAAGGAAAATTATTTGTTACAAGTACTCCTAATCAGGATAATCCCTTAATGGATTGTGCAGATAAAAAAGGAACACCAATCTTAGGTTTGGATGTTTGGGAGCATGCTTATTACTTGAAATATCAGAACAAACGACCTGATTATGTTGAAGCATTTTTCAGCGTTGTAAACTGGAAACAAGTAGCTCGGAATTTTTCTGCAGCTACCAAGAAATAGCATTCTTAATGTAAATGAGGAGACAAAATAGAAATTATAGAAATTTTAACATTTCAATAATTTTGTGCTTTTTAGGATAAAAAAGACCGAAAACGATTGTTTTCGGTCTTTTCTGTTATAAAATTAACCAATAAGCTAAATGTGCAAAATCTATTTATTTGTCACTTTGAGGATTAGATTGTAACTTGTGGCAACTTATTAGCCTAACATAACGTTTCAAATATTATAATCCAAAAAATGTTTATTAAGGAAATTTCCTAAATAACTGAATTATTTTACATAAAACCTTTACCCATGATCATTTTAAGTGTTTTAGCGCTAATCCTTGTTGTTTTCGGTTATGAAATCGTACAAGAAGCTTAGTAAGACAAACAACCCAAATGAAAAGGCTTTCACAAATTTTTGTGGAAGCCTTTTCTCATTTTAAGGAATGGTCTTAAATTATTATTGTTTCATTTCTTGAGGAATCGTCGCTTGATACATTTCTTCCGCTTGTTCTTTAGTGTAATTCCCATTTCCAGATTGAAAAATATATTCTCGATCTCCTTGAATTACAATTCTTCGAAAACCGAAATTATGTAAAGTCGAATCAATAACAGTTTCAAATACAAATCCATTTGGTTCATCTAGAATTACATTAACAGAAGAGTAAACAGAAATACTTCTTAAATTATTCAAGTGTTCTCCTTTTGTTGCAACAACATCTTTTGTTGCTTCACCAAAATAAACACGCACTTCATAATCATCAGATTTTTGACTTTTGATAATCACTTCATCTTGAACAACTAAATTTTCTTTTTTTATATCAACACTATCAGGAGCTAATATAGTATACGGAATTCCATATTCGAGAAGGTTACGAGGCTTCAAATAGTTGTCATCTGCATTATTGCAAGCCGCAAAAACAACAACAGTTATAAAAAAGGAAAATAATCTCATGAATATTTTTTTAGATTTATGATTTTTAAATTTGAATAAGAAAACATTGACAACAAAAATATACTTTTCAACGGATAAAATTTAATGATTAGTTTTTTTAAGTTAATTTTAATTATGAAAATAAAAATTGAAGTTTGTGCAGCCACAGTTCAATCTGCCCTGACCGCTCAGTTGGCAGGAGCCCATCGTGTAGAATTATGCAGTAGTTTGGAATTGGGAGGAATTACTCCAAGTGCTTCGACAATTGAAAAAACAAGAGAAATTTTGGATATTGAAGTTTATGTTTTGATTCGCCCTCGACCAGGAGATTTTTTATATTCCTCTCTCGAATTAGATGTCATTAAGCGAGATATTCTATTTTGCAAAAACGTAAAAACAATAAATGGTAAAAAAATTGATGGTGTCGTGCTTGGTATTTTGCAAAAAGATGGTCAAGTTGATGTCGAACGGACTAAAGAGTTAGTTGATTTGGCTGCTCCAATGAAAGTTACTTTTCACCGTGCATTTGATCGCGCTGTTGATCCATTTTTATCTTTGGAGCAAGTGATTGAAACAGGCGCTAGTCGGATTTTAACTTCAGGTCAATTTTCCGATGCCTTTAAAGGGAAATTGTTATTGAAAGAACTAGTTGAAAAAGCTGCGGGTAGAATTTCCATTATGCCTGGTGCAGGAGTAAATTCACAAAATATTTTGGAACTTTTAAAAATAACGCGAGCTAGAGAATTTCATCTTTCTGGAAAAGGTAATATTAAAAGTAAAATGACTTTTAAAAATCCAAATTTTGATTTTTCTGAAAACGACTTCTCTGAAACAGATCTAAAAAAAATAATGAGTGCAAAAAAAATGGTAAACGATTAATATTAACCGTTCACCATTAAGCATTAACAATTAGTTAATTACATCATTTTTTTCTTAGACTTAATTCCACAACCAACAGCTTTTGTGGTTGCAGGGTCAGGATCATTTCCAGCTTCTAATGCGTTAATTGCATCTTCCACGTATTTCACCTTTACTAAGTTAACATCTTCGTGATTATCATCGATTGCTCCAATGTATTTTACAACTAAATCTTTGTTTAGCAAAAATACATGAGGAGTTTTTGTTGCGCCATATTTTGGAAAAATTTTTTGACCTTCATCGAACACATATTCGAAGGGAAATAATTTTTCTTCTGCCCGGACTTGCATTGCTTTGAAACTGTCTCCCTCTTTTACCGCCGGGTCATTTGGATTAATTGCTATAACTGGGTAACCTATTGGTGCATATTTTTTATGCAAAGTAATAATTCGATCTTCGTATTCAACTGCGTAAGGACAAGTATTGCAAGTGAAAGTCACTATATAACCTTTTGCACCCTCAAAACTACTAAGAGAAATTAAATCGCCATTTACATTTTTTAAATTGAAATCTGTTGCTGTATCTCCAATTTTTAATTTTTTGGATACATCATCGTTTATCATTTTAGATGCGCTATCCTGGGGTGCTTCAGTTATTTTTTCTGTACCATTATTTGAGGCAGTTGATTCTCCGCAAGAAGTCATAAAAATTCCTATAGCAAGAAATAGGAAAGAAGTTTTAATTAAATTTTTCATGATTAGATTTTTAAATATGATTTAACAATAGTGTTTAATTCTTCGTAGTTATCGAATTCACCTTTGATGATTTCGTATTCTTCTTTATTATATATTATTGTGACTGGTATTGCTCCATCCCACTCTGGGTCAACTTTGTCAATCCAAGTATTAAAATCTGGATCATTCAAAGAAACAATATGGGACATTAATTTTTCCTTTTGAATAAAAGGTCGAAGTTTAGAATCAATATGTTTTTTTGAATCTAAACTGATCAAAACAACTTTTAATAATTTGTCATTGTATCTCCTATTTAAATCTTCAAAATAAGGCAATTCTGCGATGCAGGGAGAGCACCAAGTTGCCCAAAAGTTTATTACATAGGTCGTATCATTTCTATGATTAAACAGATAAGCTAAATCATCATAGGAATCGTAAACAGCTGAAAGTTTAGGTGCCTTTTCTATATCAATCTTAGATTTGTTAAATGAATCGGATTGATTAATTCTAGGAGTGGTAGATACTTGCTTTTCTCCACAGCTTTGGATTGTAAGGAGAAGTACAGTCAACAAAAGGATAGAAAGAAGTTTATATTTTAGTACGTTCATTTTTTTATCTTAAAATCAAATTTAAAAGTAAATATTTTAACTAACCATTTCCTCTTTTAGGAGATCGTTGAGGGCTTCGTAAATTTGGTCGCTTTTTTTTAGATCTTTTCTTTTTTACTCTTTTGTCCTTGATTGAACAACCCATTGCTTTTGTAAATTGTGGATCAGGTTTTTCACCTATTTCCATTTGAGTAATCGCTATTTCAACGTATTTGATTTTTATATTATTATTATCTCGACTGTCGTCAATTGCACCAATATATTTAACAACTCTATTTTCATCCAAAAGAAAAACATGAGGTGTTCGAGTCGCTCCAAATTGTGGATAAACTTTTTGATCTTCATCGAGTAAGTACATAAATGGAAATTCTTTTTCTGCAGAACGAACTTTCATTTCTTCAAAACTATCATCCGGTCTTAAATCAGGATCGTTCGGATTGATTGCTACGACTGGGTATCCTATTGGTGCGTATTTTTTATGTAAATCAATGATGCGATCTTCGTAATCGATTGACACAGGGCAACTATTACATGTAAAAATAACTATGTATCCTTTTATGTCTTGGATGCTTTCCAAGGAAATCATCTTATCATCTATGTTTTTCAAATTGAAATCTGCGGCAACATCGCCTACTTGGTATCCGTTACTTTTTTCTGATATGGTATTAAAAGTAACTTGGGTTGGAAAAGTGAACCCTACTACGAATAAAAATGCAGTAAAAAGTAATATTAATTGTTTCATAATCAATGAGTTATGTTTTGTGAAATAAAAAAATAAAAACAAGAAATAGATCGATGTGATGATATTGAGAAAGAGGTTATTATAGACCTAAATTGGAAAAATACAGTTTGGGTAAAATTGCTACTCAGAATAAAATTAAATTAGATTTTTTTGTTTAAAAATATGAGAATGGGATTGTTTTTTTAAATAAATAATAAAAGTAATATCCTCATTATAGAGAATATTACTTTTTTAAAAAAATAGATTTAGAAAAGTCAAGCTATGCATTCAGTTTATATTTGACTCCAATTCGCTCCAATTTTGCAATCATCTCTCCGTCTACATTAACTTTTCGACTAACAGAACGAAATCTTAATTTTATCTGGTTATCAGGTTCAATTACTTCAATTTTTAGAGGAAGTTTACCTTTGCTGTGTTTACAAATATCTTCTATTTCATCAATTAAGTCGTCTGTTATTTTTTGAACATGTAATTTCAAAGTAATTGATTCTGTCATTTTTAATCCAATGGCAGCCAATTGCTGAATCTCTTGAACTTTGAACTGATATTCTTCACGGTAATTATTGTATTCGTATTTTCCTTTGATAAAAACAACTTCACCTGGCTTCATTCGAGCAGCATAATCATTATAATCATCTCGCCATAATGCTAATTCCAAAGAGCTGTTGTAATCTTGAATTGTAAAAAATCCGTAACCATTTCCTTTTTTATCAATTCTATTGTTAGCTGCTATAACTACACCTGCGAGATTAAGATTTCCACCTTTATGATTTTCTAAATCTTCCAAAGTACAGGTCGTATAGTTTTCTATTTCTAATTTATAATCATCTAAAGGATGGCCAGAAATATAAATTCCAGTTACCTCTTTTTCCTTTGTTAATTTTTCAATTAAGCTCCATTCACGAGCTTGAGGTATTTTTGGTTCAGGACTTAAGATATCTTCAGAGTCTCCAAATAGCGAATTCAAAGACTGTGCTTTTTGAGCTTGATAAGCATTGCCATAACGTAATAGATGTTCGATAAACGTATCGTATTTTTCCGAGGGAGCATAATAAACCCAACGTGCCATGTCAAAACAATCTAAACCACCACCTAAGACTAAACTGTCCAAACATCTTTTATTAAAGGAACTTAAATCCAATCGGCGCATCATATCAAAAACATCTTTGAATGGAACACCAGTTGCTCTTTGTTCCAAAACTGCACTAACAGGACCTGATCCAACTCCTTTTAACGCAGTTAAACCAAATCGAATTTGACCTTTTTTATTGACAGAAAAGTCTGCTGCACTTTCATTCACATCAGGACTGAGAACATCAATTCCCATTCTTTTACACTCTCGTAAAAAGAAAGTAAGCTTTGAAATATCATTTTTATTATGCGTTAAAACTGAAGCCATAAATTCAGCAGGGTGGTGTGCTTTTAAATAAGCGGTTTGAAATGCAACTAAAGCATAACAAGTAGAGTGCGATTTGTTAAATGCATATGAGGCGAAGGCTTCCCAATCTGTCCATACTTTTTTAACAATGGTTTCATCGTGCCCATTCTTTTTACAACCTTCCAAAAACTTAGGCCACATTTCATCAATTAACTTCTTCTTTTTCTTACCCATCGCTTTACGTAACATATCGGCTTCACCTTTGGTAAAATCGGCTAGTTTTTGCGAGAGTAACATCACTTGCTCCTGATAAACTGTAATTCCATATGTTTCCTCCAAATATTCTTTCATGTCAGCGAGGTCATATTTGATTGGTTCTTTTCCGTGTTTTCGTAAAACGAAAGAGGGAATGTAAGCCAATGGACCAGGACGATACAAAGCATTCATCGCAATCAAATCCTCAAATTTTGTCGGGACTAAATCACGTAAATATTTTTGCATTCCACTTGACTCATACTGAAATACTCCAATCGTATCACCTCGTTGGAATAGCTTATAAGTTAACTCATCTTCAAGCGGAATTTCATCAGGATCAATGTCAAGATCTTTATTTTCTTTGATCATCGCAATCGCATCCTTGATAATTGTCAAAGTTTTTAAACCTAAGAAATCCATTTTTAAAAGCCCTGCATCTTCCGCTACACTATTATCAAATTGGCTGACCAACATATCAGAATCTTTGGCAACTGTAACGGGGATATATTTAGTGATCTCGTCAGGTGTAATGACAACCCCACAAGCATGAATTCCAGTATTTCGGATTGAGCCCTCAAGCTTTCGGGCAGTCTGTAACATTTTTCCAATGTGGTCAGGTTGCTCAGCTAGTTTCCGGAATTGGTAGGCTTTTTCTACATCTTCCGAATTCATTTTTCCCTTTAGTTTTTTGTTGATGTCTCCATCTTCCAAAACACCTTTAAGCGTTGCTCCAAGTTGAAGAGGAAAAGTTTTTGCAACTCGATCTACTTCTGAAAGTGGCACATCTAAAACTCTTCCAACATCTCGAATACTACTTTTGGCTGCCATTGTACCATAAGTGATAATTTGTGCTACTTGGTTTCGACCATATTTATCAATCACATAATCAATTACTTTTTGTCGTCCTACATCGTCAAAATCAATATCAATATCGGGCATTGAAATCCGTTCTGGATTAAGAAAACGCTCAAAAAGTAAATCATATTTAATCGGGTCAACATTTGTAATTCCAATACAATATGCAACTGCCGAACCTGCTGCCGAACCTCGACCTGGGCCAACACTCACACCCATCTCTCGAGCAGTTGTTGTAAAATCTTGAACAATCAAAAAGTATCCAGGATAACCTGATGCTTTGATGACACTCAACTCAAAATCTAATCGTTCTTTGATTGCTGGTGTGATGTCTCCATATCTTTTTTTTGCACCTTGGTAGGTCAATCCTCGAAGAAAATCATCTTGTGTAGTGTAGCCCTCTGGAATTGGGAAATTAGGTAAAAGTACATCCCGTGCTAGCTCAAGCGTTTCGACTTTATCATAAATTTCCATGGTGTTGTCCACTGCCTCAGGTATATCTTTAAACAAGACTTTCATCTGATCTTGCGTTTTGAAATAGAAGTCAGAACTTGGAAATTTAAATCGTTTTTCACTAGCCACACTACTGGCTGTATTGATGCATAAAAGAATATCGTGTGGTGCCCAATCTTCTTCTTCTACATAGTGAGAATCATTAGTGGCAATAGTTTTTACATTATACTTTTTAGCAAGCCTGAGGAGTGTTTGGTTGATATCCTCTTGACTGACACCTAGACCATCAATGTTTTCTAAGCCACCGTGTCGTTGAAATTCGATATAGTAATCTTCGCCAAAGAGATCAAGCCACCACTTTAATAATTCTTCAGCTTCATCTTCTTTTCCTCGTAAAATAGTTTGCGGCAGTTCTGCTCCAATGCAACAACTTGTAGCAATTAATCCCTCTGAATATTTAACTAATAGTTCTTTGTCAATTCGAGGATATTTACTGTATAAACCTTCCATGTATCCCAATGAACAAAGCTTACAGAGGTTCTCATACCCTGTTCTATTTTTGGCCAAAAGTAATTGATGATATCTTTTATCTTTTTCTCCTTTTGCTCGCGAGAAGGCTTTTTTATGTCGGTCATCAACGAGATAAAATTCACAACCTATGATTGGTTTAATATTACGTTTAGTAGCTTCAGCAACAAATTTAAATGCCCCAAACATATTACCATGATCAGTTAAGGCAACGGCTTTCTGACCATCTGCAGCAGCCTTATCCATCATTCCTGAGATGGAAGATGCTCCGTCAAGTAAAGAGTATTGAGTATGGCAATGAAGATGAACGAATTCTGACATAGTGTCTTTTTATTTATTAAAAAATACGTATAAGTATTGTTATATGTTTTCACAAGATAATCAAAATGGAAACTAATAAAGGTGTTCAATTAGCTATTTCTCGGAGGTGTGGAAAAGTTTTTTATTAAAACAATCTGGCTCCTTTTCTATCTCTCATTAATTTTCTGTCTAATGATTCCAATACCATTTTCCAAAGCATTTCAAAAGGTATTATTTCCATTTCGATAGGTTTACTGGCAACCTCTAGAGGTTTGGTTTTTAATTTCTTAAATAAATCTTTAGTGTTTCTCTCCAATGCGATTCGATTGTAATTAGATTCTGGGATTTTCAAAAACATTTTAATAAAGCAATTGCTTCTAAAATCATCGTTTTTTCGGAGGTATCGAGAGGTATAGTTTCTCAAAGCTTCCATTCTTTCATTTACCTCATCTTCTTTCTTTTCGCCAAATAAAAATAAAATTTGTAAAACTAGAATCATAATGTTCATTCCGCGTTTATCTCTTGAAAAAGCAGGTAAACTTTTGACAAATGATCTAGAATCAAACCTTGGTTTACGTTTATTAATTGGAATTTCAATTTCTCCAATTCGAATAAAGTAATCAATAAATGCTTCGATAATATTCCAAAATTCTTTTCCTATTTCTAAATTTGATTTTTTCTTTTTACGAATGAATCTTACTTTTCTATAAAAACTAAACGCTTCTTGTATTTTTTTTGAATGGAATAAAAGGAGAATGTAAAACTGACTGACAATAAACCAATTTACACTTCCTTCACTCACAAGAGTTAAGCAATATTTTGCGTCTAAATCAGCTGCTTCATATTCTTTTATTTGAGTGTAGCTACTTAATCTTTTAAATATAAAGTTAAAGATTTGGGTTTTTGATTGATGAGGTTGATTTTGGAAAAAATGAAGTGCTTGATTGCAAGCCTTGATTGTTCCGATATGATCATTTTCCATTTGAAAACGTAAAACCAGAACAGTGTGAGCAAATAGACGAAATTGTCTATAAGTTGATTTCTCTAATAAAGGTTCTAATTCTTTAGCATAAGTTTTAGCTATTTTTATGTGAAATGGTTTAATGGTTTTAGATTGAACAAAATTACTGGCTAAATTATCGTACATTTCTCTAGCTTGTTCTTCATAGTCTCGATCTTCCTTTAGGTGTTTGAAAATATGATTGTACCTTTTTAATCTTTTTTGATCCCCGAGAAGTGTTCCATAGTAAGTCCGTAAATCTTTTAGCAAGTTGATGGCAATATCATGAATTTCAAATTTTAAAGCAATTTTCAAAGTTTTTTCAGAAAGTTTTATGCTTGCTTTTCTAGCACCATGTTCAGCCATAATCTTAATTGCCGCTAAATTTTTATAGCAACTTAAATTTGCTTTTTGTAAATCAGTATAAGATGACGCGTTTTGATCAATAAAAAAAAGAGTATTTATTGCTCGTTTTTCCAATCTGGATTTAATATTTCTGTAGCCTTTATTTAGATCATTAGTTCCATATAATTCTTTGCAGGCGTGCGTATCTGAGCTGAATTTTTGCTGCAAAATACCATCATATAGTTTGTATAATTTTTGATCTTTAGATAATTCATTGCCAATTATTTCTATATTTTTTACTTTATTCTTTCCCACAATTGATATTAAATCTTTTAAATATTTCATTTTATTATTTTTATTAAATATTTTAAATGGAAATTTAATGATATTTCTTTAAAGGTAACTATATGGTTGTCAAGTATTTATATTTTTACTATGCAGTGTATTTTAATTTAAACTAAGGTATAATAATTTATTTATTGACTAAAATTATATGTATTTTGACGTGTATATTTGTGAATCAACATTTAAGGACAATTAGAAATAGTTGTTTTTAAATTTATTAGCTATTATTTGTTGACTTTAGTTATTTCGGCACGTTAATTTTGCTGCAGGTTTTTTGGCATTATCTCAGCAACTTTTTTGGAAATAAGATTTAAAAGGATGAAGATTTTCAAACTATATTCCAATCATTTAGTTATGATCAGATATAGAGAGGATCCATGATTGTCAGTGCTGCACTTTTATAGTGTTGGAGTAGCCACTTAAAACCATTAAAAATGAGAAAAGACTTTAAAAAACCAATTAAACATTTTACAAGGAATTTAAAAATTTTATCAAAAACTGAAAACAAAAAAATTAAAGGAGGTATTACAAATGTCGATATAGGAATACTTTAAAAAGTTATATCTCAAAAATAAACAGTTCAGTAATTAGCTTAAAACTAGGACAAAAACTATTATGCACCAACGACATTGTTTTGTTCGAAAACATTTTTGAATTTGCCTTATGATGCCAACATGGGGTAAATATTGAATTCCTCTCTTGAATTCTAGGTAGTGCGTATATGCTAGACATTTATGCAACGTCTCTTTAAGTGTTCAAGATGAAATACGGAATGAGAACAAAATGTAAGAATTTATCTAAGGCGTGTGTATGAAGAATTTATTCTTCATTAAAAAAAGCTACTAATGAGAATTAGTAGCTTTTGTTTTCTTCTTCAATAGAAAAGTATTTTACCCTGATTTCTCGACTTTTAACAACACCTTAAGGAGAATCTAACGAGAGTTAGATTCTTTTTTATTGGTTGACATATTCCCAATGTGACTTGCTTTAAAGCCACCTTGGGAATAAAGTTAATAATTAAGGTCTTTTTCCTAATGAGATCATATTGGCAAAAATTCGATATGCTCCTGGAACTCCAGCTGGTAATTCTCTAAACCAAGAATAGCCTGTGTAAACATAATATCCTTTTCCGTATTTAGTAATCAATAATCCTCCATCAAGTGCAGGTTCATTTGAATCATTTGAAGAAAGAATCGCTTCGAAATTTTCGTCCCATTCGTCTGGGAAATATAATCCACGTTCTTGTACCCATCCATCAAAATCTTTAGATGTAATTTTATTAGGATAATTCATGACATGATGATCTGGTTTTAAGATTCGAATCTCAGCTTCTTCTACAGCTACTCGACCTCTAGAAATACTAATTGGGTACGGAGCAATTTTTTCTTTTGGTAATTTTAATCGGTGACCTGTGTTGTATTGCACAATCATTGTTCCTCCTTGTTCAACATATTCGAATAGTTTATCTTGATAAAATCTGATTCGTTCAATCGTATTGTAAGCACGTATTCCTAATATTACTGCATCGAATTTACCCAAATTAGAAGGTGTAATATCTTTGTCTTTGAGTAACGTTACATTGTAACCAATTTGTTCTAGATTGATCGGAATCTCATCACCTGCTCCCATGATGTATCCAACATTTTGACCTTCCTTTTTCAAATCAATTTTCACTACTTTAGCTTCAGAATTTTTTACCACCGTTTGAGTTGGAATATGATCGTATTCAATAGAAACTAATTCTTGTGTATAAATTTTTTCACCAATTTTTACCAAAGGAGAGATAAAATTTACTTCTTGGTTTTGGGGAGGATAGAGTTTGAATGTGAAAGATTGTTCTTCACCCTTCATGTTTAATTCAAAATTAACTAAGGCAGGTTCTACCTTCCAGTTTTTATCAGAAAATAATTCTAAAGTTCCTTTCACATCTGTTTTTCCTGATTTCAATAAAACAGTCACTTCTTTTGGTTTGTCATCAGAGAAAACAAAAACTTTTTCAGTTAGGTTAGCAAAGATCGGAATCGTTACCTCAAAGGGTCTGTACACTTCGCCTTTAACAGGATCTGTTTTTTTGTAAATTATTTCTTTTTCAATGAATAATGGAAGACCTTCTATGTTCAAATTAAATCGAACTTTGAAATTACGAGGAGTATTAGGTAGACCTCTAAGTTCTTGGTTGTCAACAGAGTACATTCCCAAACTTGCTTTCTTAGTTAACCAATATGGCCCAGTCAAAGGCATGTCATTTGGTAAATTTAATTTTTTAGAAAACTTATAAGTTTGGTTCCCTTCTAGTTTTAAATTTAGAGTAGAATCTAATTCGGTTGGTAAATAATTTACACTTAATAATTCTACATTGGCAGAAGAACGATTAATAATCTCCATATTTAACTCAACTTTTTCGCCTGGAGTAGCTGAATAATCATTTGCTTTTGCCTCTACAAATAAGCCCATTGAACCAATGATGATATCTTTTAGTTCTTCAAGTTTTATATTTTTGTAATAGCTTTCAGGTAAATTTGAGATCATTTTATAGGCTTCGGTTAGCAGAGGTAAACTTGCTGCAGGGTTTCCGTAATTAAAATTACGGTCTACTTGTTCCAATAACAGCCCAATTGCCTTTCCTCCCTTTATTCGAGTCCAGGAAGTATTGATTCCATCAAAAATGTCTTCTTTATTTTTAGGCATATCGCCTTTGAGTAATTCTAAATATTCCATTTGTGCACCACGTGAAGGAGTAGAACCCATACCCTGGCATTTGTGCATACTTCGACTTTCAGCTGCAATTTCATTATTTGATTTCCCTTTGATTGGATAATAAACACCTGCGTCAACACCCACCATCTTGGACTTATCTGCTGCTGCAAATTTTTCACGACTACCATAAAACCACCAAGAGGTATTCATAAATAATCGTTGAGGTTGCCAAGGTTTTACGTATTTTAATTGCTCAGGAAATTTAGTTTTATCGCCGACTAAATCGAAGGCTTTATGTGAGAGAACTGCTGAAGAAGTATGATGGCCATGTGTTCGTCTTCCTGAATCATGTGAGAAACGATTAATTACCACGTCAGGTTGAAATTTTCGAATTGCCCAAACTACATCAGCAACTACTTCATCTTGTTCCCATATTTTCAACGTCTCATCTGGCTTTTTGGAATAACCAAAATCGTTTGCTCTACTGAACATTTGTTTTCCTCCATCTACGCGTCTAGCTGCTAAAAGCTCTTCAGTTCTTATGACACCAAGCAATTCACGAATTTCGGGACCTATCAAATTTTGACCACCATCGCCTCTCGTCAATGAAAGGTATGCTGTATTCATTTTAAGTTCATTAGATAGGTAAGCAATCATTCTAGTGTTCTCATCATCAGGATGAGCCGCTACATAAAGAACACTTCCAAGAACTTGAAGTTTTTGAATCTTTTCATGAATGTTGCCTGAGGTTAACTTTTTTGGCGATTGAGCATGGATATTTTGTGTTAAAAAAATACCTAGAAAAAGTATCAACCCAATATTTAAAATTTTCTTCATCGTTAATTCTTTTACATTTAATTTGAAAGACAAATATATAAAGGTTTAAATAGAAAATAAGGTTTAAATGAGGATAGTATATTGCGATATGATGGTCTATTTTAGCTGACCTAAATCTCACAGTTGATTCATTTTTAGGCTAGAAAAATAAACCACTATGCTAAAAAGAAAATTTTAGTCGTAATCGATAAGCTGAGTTTTCGTTAAAAGTTGGAAAAGCATAATTTCCATATCTATAATAAATACCTCCTCCTAGTCCTACAAGCATGATATTGAAATAATTAAATCGAATCAAATTGTCAATTCGTAATCCACTTTCGAAAAAGCCTCTTTCCATTGTTTTAAATTCAATATTTTTGTGTATTTCTGAAATTTTGAGTGAGCCAAAGCCGATGTTTTGTACAATGGAGAGTTCTGGTTTGAAATTTTTATATTAAAAAAGAAGTGTCTCAAAATTATGTTCCAAGAATAGATGAATAAACCGGTCAGATAAAAATTCGTAAATATCCATTGTTTGAAAGGTATTTTTAAATTCTAAAAATTGAAACCCTCGACCGATACCACTTATTGAATAAAGTTGGCTATAAGGAATCCTTCCACTTGCTAATCCTGTTTAAAACCTGATTTCAATAAATTCATTTCTTCGCATTTATATTTTACGTTGAAAACTTGTTATCCTTTGTAAAAGATAAATAAATTTCATTAAGAGTAATTAATAAAGATTAGGTCATAATAGAAAAGTGGAGGTATCAAAATTAATCGATAACTCCACTTTTTTATTTTTAATATATTTAGAATCGTTTATTTAGGGTCTTTTAAATCAAAAGTATCTATAAATCCTGTATGGAATTTTCCTGATTTAAACGTTTCATCATCCATTAATTGTTGATGAAATGGAATCGTCGTTTTAATGCCCTCTACGATAAATTCGTCCAAAGCTCTTTTCATTTTTTTGATGCATTCCTCTCTAGTTTGTGCTCGACAAATCAATTTGGCAATCATCGAATCATAAAAAGGTGGGATTTCATAACCTGCATAAACATGTGTGTCTACTCGAACCCCATGGCCTTTTGCACTATGAAAAGAGGTAATCTTTCCAGGAGAAGGACGAAAGTTCTTGAAAACATCTTCGGCATTGATTCTACATTCAATGGCATGCATTGTAGGTAAATAATTCTTTCCAGAAATTGGATGGCCTGCAGCAAGTTTGATTTGTTCTTTGATCAGATCATGATCGATTACCTCTTCAGTAACGGTATGTTCTACTTGGATACGAGTATTCATTTCCATGAAGTAGAAATTTTTGTGTTTATCTACTAAAAATTCTACTGTTCCTACACCTTCGTAGCCAATAAATTCAGCTGCTAGGATGGCAGAATCTCCCATTTTTTTACGAAGAGCCTTAGTTAAAAATGGGGAAGGAGCTTCTTCAACTAATTTTTGATGACGTCGTTGAATCGAACAATCTCTTTCTGATAGGTGACAAGCTTTACCAGTTTGATCAGAAGCGATTTGGATTTCGATATGACGAGGTTCTTCAATAAATTTTTCGATATAAATACCATCATTAGTAAATGATGCTTTTGCTTCTTGCTTAGCTTGATCCCATGCTTCTTGAAAATCGTCTGGTTTCCAAACTATTCTCATACCTTTTCCACCGCCACCAGCTGTTGCTTTTAGGATAATAGGGTAGCCAATATCTTTTGCTTCTTTTAAGCCAGATTTTAAATCTTTTAATAAACCACCAGAACCTGGTACCACAGGTACTCCTGCCTTAATCATTGTTTCTTTAGCAGTAATCTTATCTCCCATTTTTCTGATGTGCTCAGGAGTTGGTCCTATAAATTTGATACCATATTCTGCACATACTTCAGCAAAATCAGCATTTTCTGCCAAGAATCCATAGCCAGGATGTAAAGCATCGGCATTGGTGATTTCAACAGCAGCCATAATTTTAGGAATACTTAAGTAAGATTCAGCTGAAGATGCTGGCCCGATACAGACTGCTTCGTCGGCAAATCTTACATGAAGACTATCTTTATCTGCGGTAGAGTAAACTGCAACGGTTTTGATTCCCATTTCCTTGCAAGTTCTAATTACTCGCAAAGCAATTTCTCCCCGATTGGCGATGAGTATTTTTTTAAACATACTATTTTTGGATAAGATGATTAAATGCAAAACGATTGAATGAGTAAATTTTCAATTTCATTTACTCAAGGTCTCGTTTCCAAAAATCATTGATTAGACTAAATAGGTTCTACTTCAAATAAGGGTTGATCGTATTGAACAGGTGATTCGTTGTCAACTAATATTTTAACAATTTTACCACTTACTTCTGATTCAATTTCGTTGAATAGTTTCATAGCTTCAACTATGCAAACTACCGTTCCCACTTCTACGATTGATCCAATTCCAACATAGTTTTCTTTATCTGGTCCGGCAGATCGATAAAAAGTACCTACGATTGGGGATTTGATCAAAAGAGTATTTTTATTTTCACTTGCTGGAGCTTCAGCAGGAATAGGTGCAGGTGCGGCTGCAACTGGTGCAGGAGCTGCTGCCATAGCTTGCATTGGAGCTGGAACTGAAACTACTTGTGGAACTGATGATTGTAAAGCTTGAATATCCTTAGCCCGTACTTTTCCATAATTTTTGGTACGGATAGAAATCTCAAAGTCACCTTCTTTTAATTTGAATTCTGTAAGATTTGATTTATTGATGAGCTTGACTAGCTCCTGAATTTCACTAAATTTCATGATTTTTTCTATTGTTGTACGTTCGTGTTGATGCCTGTTTAGTTATTACTAGTAATCTGTTTATATTTTTTTAGACTGATAATCAAGTAGCAACTAAGTTAGCTAAAATTTTTAAAATCGAAAATTTTAAGGATTTAATTCCTTTTTATCCTTTTGCTCTTTCTACATAAGATGCTGTGCGAGTATCAATCTTTATTTTTTCACCTTCGCTTATAAAAAGGGGTACTCTTATTTCTGCACCAGTCTCAACAGTTGCAGGTTTGGTAGCATTTGTTGCAGTATTTCCTTTGAGTCCTGGCTCGGTTTGAGTTACTTCCAAAACAATATATTGAGGCATCTCTATAGTTAATGCTATTTCTTTTTCAGCATGAAAAAGCATCTCTACAGAACTACCTTCCTTCAATAATTTAGGATTAGATAACATGTCTTCTTGGATACTAATCTGTTCATAAGTTTCATTATCCATGAAGTTGTAACCCATATCATCCATGTACAAAAACTGGTAGTGCCTTCTTTCTACTCTAACGATAGTAATTTTATGACTTGAAGGCCAAGTGTTATCTACTACTTTTCCATTTGTCAAACTTTTTAATTTGGTTCGAACAAATGCAGGTCCTTTCCCCGGTTTTACATGAAGAAACTCAACGACGGTATAAATGTCGTTACTGTGTTCAATACATAATCCGTTTCTGATTTCTGATGTATTTGCCATTTAATTTTAATTTTTTACCATCAATATTGTTTTGATGGCAGGTTAAAAAAGCGGCGCAAAGATAAGGATTTTTAGGAGAGAGTTAATTCTTTATTATTTGAATATTTAGAAATTTAGGGAATGGTAAAGAAATTAAACGATTTGACTAGTTTTTTGAGGTATTTTAGATGAATAACAATCAAATCTTTCAGATTTATGTGAAAATTCGCTAAATGCATCTGCTTGGAGTCGCTTCTATTTAATTATTATCTTCAGTGCTTTTGGTAAAATAGAGAATTCAACAGGTGATTCCCCTATATATTCACCATCTACTTCTACGCCTGTTGGTTCATCATCCATAGTCTCTACTCTTATTTTTTTGGTTAAAGATCCTTCCACCTTCGAATGTTCTAGGAGAGATGAATTGTAGAAGCGATAAGAATTTAAAATAACGTCAAGTTTAGAAATTTTCCTGACGAAAGTTAATGCAAAGTTTCCATCATTAGGTACGGCATGTGGAACTAATTGCATTCCACCACCTGAATATTTGCAAATCCCAACATTGATGATATAAAAGTAATCGATAATTTTCTGTTCATCAAAGATCAATTTTGCTCGATGAATTTTATATTTAAATAATCCGCTAAGTGCGTGGAATAAGTATTGAATTTTTGGAAAATGCCAATTTTTACCCTCTGAAAGTTGAACCCCAAAAGCATCATAGGCCATACCTGCTACATTAATAAAA
Source organism: Saprospiraceae bacterium (assembly GCA_029251525.1). Taxonomy (GTDB): domain Bacteria; phylum Bacteroidota; class Bacteroidia; order Chitinophagales; family Saprospiraceae; genus CAJQQY01. The sequence continues at coordinate 328,915 of JAQXDE010000038.1, forward strand.
TAACGTTCTATTTTTTTTTGATTTAAAAAACACTGAACCAAACCAACATCTTGGAAAGTGGTTTTTTCATTTTTCAACATTTTAATCCATGTCTCTAAATGTTTGGGGATTTTGTGTGTTTTGATCCAATCATTTCCAGTTCCCACAGGTAATAGCGCAAATGTGATATCAGAGGAGGGGATTATTTTTTGTTGCAAAATTCCATTGGCAACTTCGTTGCCAGTTCCATCACCACCGACTGCGATTATTTTTTTATAACCATTTTCGATAGCATCTTTGGTAAGTTCAGTTGCGTGATTTGGGTGAGTAGTTTTTTTTATAAAGAAATTAATATGATTATAATTTAAACATTGTTTAATGTGCTCCCATTCTTTTTCCAAGCGACCTCCATTGGCTTTTGGGTTCACTATTATAAACCAGTGGTCTTTTACTTTTTTTGACAAAATATTTGGTATTAAATTATATGTTTATCTTTCGGTTTGGATAAAAAAGTTTACATAAATTAACTGAAATTCCATTTTTTTATCCGAAAAAAGAAATCACTTATAGAATTTAATTTACTTTTCGAGATTAAATTTATATTATTGGAATTATAAATTATAAACAATTAGCTCAAAATATTTTCACATTATTAAACGTATTTGTTTAAAACCAACTGATCAGATAAATTTATGAATATTCTTAGTTTAGAAAACGTAAGAAAAACTTACGACAAACATGTTGCTGTTGATGGGGTAAGCTTTAACATGCCAAAAGGCTGTGTGTTTGGAATGCTAGGTCCTAATGGAGCAGGTAAAACTTCCCTTATTAGAATTATTACTACGATCACTCAGGCTGATAGCGGAGTGGTACTTTATAATGGGGAAAAATTAAACCAAAATCATCCTTCCAAAATTGGCTATATGCCGGAGGAACGTGGACTGTATAAAAAAATGAAAGTGGGTGACCACCTCGTTTATTTAGCACGGCTTAAAGGTTTATCTAAAACTGACGCCTTAAGAGAAATTAAATCATGGTTTGAAAAATTTGAAATCGAAGATTGGTGGGGTAAAAAAGTGGAAGAATTGTCGAAAGGAATGCAGCAGAAAATTCAATTTATTTCAACGGTTGTTCATCGACCAGGGTTACTAATATTAGATGAACCATTTTCAGGTTTGGATCCGATTAATACTAATTTGATAAAGGATGAAATAGATGAATTACATAAGAATGGAACGAGTATAATTTTCTCGACACATAGAATGGAACAGGTGGAAGAAGTGTGTGAATTTATGGTTTTGATCAATCAAGGGAAAAATGTTCTTGAAGGTTCAGTGAAGGATGTTAAAAACCAGTATAAGGAAAATTTGTTTAAAATTGATTTTGATGGAGCTCTTCCAATGGAAGCTTTTGCTCAAACAAAAATTATTAACCAAGAAGGGCATTCTATTACGGTTCAATTAAAAGAGGAGGATGATTCAAATGCATTGCTTCGTCACTTGCTTCAAAATAATGTGCAAGTCCATTCTTTCAATGAAATCCTACCTACTTTGAATGAAATTTTTATAAGAAAAGTAGCATCTTCTAATCACAAAAATACAACAATTTAAGTATGGATAAACTTTGGCTCATTATACAACGTGAATATTTGACTCGAGTGAAAAAGAGATCATTTATTCTTGCGACGATACTTACTCCTTTAGCATTTGGATTATTTTTTATTGTAGTTGGTTTTATTTTTTCTTACGAGGATGGAGATGTGAAACAAATTGCGATAAGTGATCCAGGTAATGTATTAAGCGTATCAAAACTTCCAAATACAAAATCAATTACTTTTACAAAACCTCAGAAAGATTTAGAGGGGTTGAAAAAAGATGTAGAGGATGAAAAGTATTCGGGAGTGATTGCGATTCCTGTGGTAAAGAATTTATATGATAAAAGTATTGAGATTAATTATTTTTATTCCGAAAATGAGTTGGATATAGATTCTAAATTGAAAATAGAAAAAAGCCTAGGTCGATTTTTTAGGGAATATAAAATCAAAGAGTTAGGGTTAGATAAAAAAGAATTGGAGGCTTTGGAAGGAGATATTAGTTTAAGTCCAAGATCTCTTTTGAATGAGGAGAAGGATACTTCAATGAAGGCTGGTGTTGGTGCAGCATTAGGAGGATTTATGGGATTTATAATGTATATAACTGTATTTATTTACGGAATGATGGTGATGCGTTCGGTGATGGAAGAGAAGGTAAATCGAATTGTGGAAGTAATGATCTCGTCAGTAAAGCCATTTCAATTGATGATGGGAAAAATTATTGGAGTCGGCGGAGTAGGGTTGACGCAAGTAGCAATTTGGGCAATTTTAATTCCAATCATTAGCATTTCTGTTCAGTTGATTTTTGGTTTTGATCCTGAGGCGATGAATGAAGGAGCTGCAGGAATGTCAGGAGGGGGAGGAATGGATCCTGATGATATACAGTTTTATGCTGCTCAAGTAATTGCTGAGTTACAATCTCAAAATTGGTGGTTAATAGCTCCTCTTTTTGTTCTTTACTTTCTGGGGGGGTATTTTTTATACGCTTCTATGTTTGCAGCAGTTGGTTCGGCAATGGGAGATGATTTAGGAGAAGGTCAAGCGTTGACTATTCCAATTACGATTCCAGTTGTACTTGCTTTATATATCATGATGGTAGCTGTAAAATCACCTAATAGTAGCTTAGCTGTTTGGTCATCAATATTTCCATTATTCTCTCCGATTGTGATGCCATCAAGATTAGCGTTTTCCCCGCCTGCTTGGCAAATTGCAGTGTCGGTAATTGTTTTAATAGCGACGTGTATATTTTTCGTTTGGCTTTCTGCCAGAATATATCGTGTCGGAATTTTGATGTATGGAAAGAAAGTAACTTTCAAAGAATTAGGAAAGTGGATGTTTAGAGCTTAGTGGAATACATGGAGAATTAGATATTTAAAAGAGCTATCAGATTTTTAAACCTGATAGCTCTTTTTTGATTTAAAACTCTTCCTTGATTTCCATTAGCGAGCGAAAGGCAATATATTTCCCTTGATACCGATCGGTGTGATCTTTTTGTAATGCAGGCGAAAAGTGCTCTTGATATTTCTGAAAGGTTTCCATGTTGGGAGCTGTATATTGAAAAGAATAAGTTAAGCCATCCGTTTCGTCATTCCCTAATAATCGACAAATTTTACTTTCTAGGAATATTCCTGTTTTCATAATGTCAGGAACATGAACTTCAGTCATCCATTTAAGCCATTCGTCGTGAGCAGCATGTTCGATTACTATTGTTACGTTGTAAAATATTTTTTTCATCATTCAATTTTGTAAAGATAATGGCGCAAAAGTACCAACTTCTGCGCCATTATTTAAAATATAATTTGTCAAAAATATATATTACTGGATCGTATCACCTCTCAGTTTCCTAAACCTTTTCCGGGATTCTACAGCAAAGGTGCTACCTGAGAAGTCAATAAAAATTCGTTCGTATAAAGCTTGAGCTTTTTCTAAATTATTTAATTGATTTTCATATAAGTTAGCCAACTCAAACATGGCATTATCAGCTCGAATCTCCTCGAGATGTTCATTAATTATTTTTTGATAAATAGTTTCTGCTTTTTGATATTCTCGTTTTTTCACCAAAATATTAGCTTCTAGATAAAGCATATCATCCTGTAAAGTATGTCCAGGGAACATAGTTTGCAGAGAGTCTAGTTTTATAAAAGCATCCTCAAAACGATTTTGGAAAACCAATAATTCCGCATTAGAATACATCATAATTGGAGTAGCAATCGTGTCCAATCCTAAATTGTCCATGATAAAGATGGATAAATCTAAAGCATCATTTGCAATTAATTTCGAAGTAGATGCTTTTAAAATATCGAACTGTGCTTGGGCCCATTGGTAGTCGCCTGAATAGTAGGAAAGTTTGGCATTTCGAAAACGGGCTTCATGACCTAGTATATCATCTTTAAATTCCTTGTCCACTTGAGAGTATAGCAATGTAGATTCCCATACTTCTCCTTTCATCAAGTAAAAATCAGCTAAGCTCAGTTTTCCTTTAGCCAAAATATATCTGTTCAATCCTCTGTATTCAATCATTTCTTGTAATAATAATATAGCTTTGTCCAAGTCATTTAAATAAAATGCTTCTAAATCAGCTAATTCTGCTACAATAGAGGCTGTCGATTTTCTTTTTCCAAACTCATTTAAAAAAAATTGATACTCTGCTTCTAAAGTCTTTAGGTCTTGGTCAGTATAGTCAAATCCTTCAACTAATTTTTTTCGTTTGCATGTTAAAGATTCTCTTTTTGATTCAATATAATAGCTTGACATTTTTCCTTTTTCTCTAACAATATAGTTGTAAGCAACAATGGCTGCATCATAATCTTTATCATTGGCTGCAATTTCTGCAAGGCGATAAATTCGTCCTCCATTTTCTTTTAATCTTCGATCTAAGGCCTTTACTTGACGTAAAGCATTTTTATAATCTTTCTTTTGAATGAAAACCCAAGTCAATAACTCAGGGTAAGCGACGACCTCATCGTTATCTTGAATTCTTGTGTACAGTTGTGTTTGTAATTCCAAAAAGTCATCCTCACTTAGGTAGCGTTGAAAAAGTGTTTTCATCGAATTTAATCGGTTTGGATTATGAGCTAGACTATTAAGATAATTCAAAATCATTTTTTCGGTATCTCCTTTTCGACGATACAAATCACCTAGGTTATAGGCAAATATATTTTGATCTTTTAATATATTTGCCCCCTTCTCGTAAGTTTGAATTGCGAGCTCGTATTTTGTTAGATTGATAAAAGCGTTGGCGAGTCGAGTAATAGAGAATCGGTCAGCAGGCATTTTTTTTATTGCTTTTTCATATTGTTCGACGGCCTCATCATCTTTATATTGTCTCTCATAAATATTCCCATATGTAACATAAAGTTGAACTTGTTTTGGGTTTTTCTTGAGTTGTTTTTTGATTACTTTTTCAGCTTCTGAATACTTCTCAAGGGATAACATGCAGTCCATGAATCGATTGAGGTAATAATCATTTCTGTTATTTTTACTAAATAATCTTTTATACAAAACACTAGCTTTCTCAAATTCTCCATCAGCAAAATATTGCTGAGCTAATTTAGAATCATTATTCCGTGGCTGGCCTTGAGCTAATAAGGGATAAGAAAAAGCTAAAAGTATAATTAGTAATATCCTCATTTCGGTAATTTTTTTTGAACCATTTTATATTTATAAAAACGCTTAGGTTACAGAAAAGTTGCCATTATTAAATTTTCATAACACTGATCTGTTTTAGATATTAATCAAAGTTTAATTTTTTTTTATTAAAGAATAAAAAATAAACGAAAAACGGTTGCTCCGAAATATTCGGAACAACCGTTTTTTGTATAATCTGTAAAATAATTATCCTTGAAGTTTGAAACTTACCGGAAGAGTAAACCAAACTTTTACTGGTTTTCCTCTTTGCTTCCCTGGAACCCATTTTTGTCCCATACCATTCATCAAGTTCACTACGCGTTCTGCTTCTTTACCTGTCCCTCCACCTGGATCTCTAAGAACTTGTACTTTACTCACATTTCCTTGTTGGTCAACCATAAACTTTAGAATAGCTCTACCTTCGATTCCGTTTTCACGAGCAACAGCAGGATATTTGATATTGCTATAGATGAATTTCAACATCTCAGCATCGGAACATTCTTTCAATTCTTTTTTACTTTTTCCTTGACCTTCACAGCCAGGGAAACGAGGCATATCTTCTACTACCTTAAAGATTTTTTCTTCTTCGGGTTCCTCCACAACTTCTTCTACTTCAGGTTCTTCCTCCACAGGCTCTTCATCCGGAACGTCAAGTATTTCATCTTCATCAATACTTTGATCTAAAAAAACTGGTTCTTCTTCTTCCAAGATTTCTTCCTCAGGAACTTCTTCAATTACTGGAGGGGGAGGAGGAGGTGGTGGTGGAGGTGGTTCAGCCGTTCGAGGTGGCTCTTGTTCAATATCTTCATCTATCTCCATTGCATCCTCCGGAATAAAAATCTCATCTGGGAAACTTGTCCAACTAAATGCCAAAACAGTTAGTGTAAGAGAAGTAATTAAACCGATATTAAAAATAGTACCGCTTTTTCGTAGAACATCTACAGGCGCGTATTTATTTCTTCCATCAAGGGGAGATTTTTTAGGTTTATCTGCAAATTTTGCAGTCAACTCTCCTGAGGTAGCATTTTTTGACATCTGGGTTCTCACCAGAGTGATAGCTACGATTAGAATCGCAATCAAACCAAGAAGAATATACGAAAGTGTAAGTCCCGGTATTGAAAGGTCAACGAATAGCAAAAAATTATTCATGTTTTTTCATTAAAAAATTAAAAAAAAGTAGTCCAATAAATGAACCGATAATATTAGCAATTATATCTAAAAATTCAAAATATCTTCCAGGGAAAAAGGCATATTGTATTACTTCTAGTCCAATTCCATACAGAATGCTAATGCTTAATGCAATCTGTACTCCTTTCTCTTTCCATTTAGAAAACGGGAAAATCAACCCTCTGAGTAATAAAAAGGTAAAGATTCCATAAATCCCGAAATGGCCAATCTTGTCCATGGATAATAAATTTCCCCATGAATCTGGTAAATTTATTTTACCTTTTGTAGAAAAGTATAAAATCAGAATTGCCCAAAGTATAGCTGGAATTAATTTTCTTAACATTCAATCCTCTTTTGGTTGATTTACTATATAGGATGTAATTAGAAACAGTTTTGGTGTGTGCTGTCTACTCTTTTTAAAAAAATAAACAGCCAAAAATTGTGAAGATATTATCTAACTTATTAATCCTTTGTAGTCTGCTGCACTTAAAAGTTCCTTTACTTGTTCAGGATCTGAAACTTTAATTTTTACGATCCAGCCTTTGCCATAAGGAGCAGAGTTTAATAGTCCAGGATTATCTCCTTCCGATTCATCAAGTTCTGCATTGAATTCTAAAATTTCACCATTGATTGGCATAAATAATTCAGAAGTTGTTTTTACTGCTTCAACAGTTCCAAAAATATCATCAGCGTCAACGGTATCACCTACTGTATCTACCTCAACATAAACGATTTCTCCTAATTCGCCTTGTGCATAATCGGTTATACCTATATATGCTGTGCCATCTTCCTCCAACCGAATCCACTCATGCTCTTTGGTGTATTTTAAATTCTCAGGTAAGTTCATTTTTCTAATTGATTTTATTAAGAAAATTTTTTCATATCAGTCCGCCAAAAATAGGAGAATTTTTATTCGTTTTATAAATATGGAAAGGAAATTTTTCACTCTTTTTAGTTTTATCAGCTAGAGTTTTTTTTAGTAAGGTGTGTGACATTGTCTCTGCTGACGGCATATTTTTTTGAAAAATAAAAACAGAGCTTCATCAAATTAATGAAGAAGCTCTGTTTATTTTATGGAGAAACGACTTTAAAAATCGTTTTATTTAAATCATATTCTCAGGTCTTACCCAAGCGTCAAAATCTTTCTCCGTTAAATATCCCAATTTCAAAGCAGCTGCTTTAAGTGTTGTTCCTTCTTTGTACGCTTTTTTCGCAATTGTTGATGCTTTGTCGTAACCGATGTGAGTATTCAAAGCAGTTACTAGCATCAATGAATTATGTAAATTTTCTTCTATTCGCTGATAATTTGGAACGATTCCTTGAGCACAGTTTTCGTCAAAACTACGACAAGCATCACCAATTAATCTTGCTGAGAAAAGGAAATTGAAAATCATCATTGGTTTAAAAACATTTAATTCAAAATGTCCAGTCATTCCTCCTACATTAATTGCCACATCATTTCCAATAACTTGAGCCATTGCCATCGTAAGTGCTTCTGATTGAGTTGGGTTAACTTTTCCAGGCATGATAGAAGAACCAGGCTCATTCGCGGGGATAATTAACTCGCCAATTCCACATCGTGGACCAGAAGCCAACATTCGAATATCATTTCCGATTTTCATCAAAGAAACAGCAACTGTTTTCAAAGCGCCATGTGATTCGACGATAGCGTCGTGAGCGGCAAGTGCTTCAAATTTATTTTTAGCAGTAATGAATGGAAGTCCAGTTAACCTTGCAATTTCTCCCGCAACATGTTTTGAATATCCTTTTGGTGTATTCAATCCAGTTCCAACTGCAGTTCCACCTAATGCTAATTCGGATAAATGTTTTAACGTATTTTTGATGGCAGCAATTCCATGATCAAGCTGCGAAACATAACCTGACAATTCTTGTCCAACAGTCACAGGTGTTGCATCCATGAAATGTGTTCGACCAATTTTAACTACTTTTTTATATTCTTTTGCTTTGGCATTTAAAGTATTTCGCAAAGTTTCAATTCCCGGAATTGTATTTTCTACTAAAACCTTGTATGCTGCAATGTGCATTGCAGTTGGGAAAGTATCATTTGAGGATTGAGATTTATTTACATCATCATTTGGATGCAAATATTTTTTTTCATCCATCAATTTTCCTCCATTCAAAACATGTCCTCGATTCGCCACAACTTCATTGACATTCATGTTGGATTGTGTTCCCGAACCAGTTTGCCAAACGACCAATGGAAATTGGTCATCTAATTTCCCTGCTAAAATTTCATCGCAAACTTTGCCAATCAATTTTGCTTTTGCCTTCGGCAAAACTCCAAGAGTTGCATTTGTATTGGCAGCAGCTTTTTTCAAGATACCAAATGCACGAACTATTTCGATTGGCATTTTTTGACCACCTATTTTAAAATTCTCTATGGAACGTTGCGTTTGTGCTGCCCAATATTTGTCGGCAGGGACTTTGACGATTCCGATGCTGTCTTTTTCTTTACGGTATTTCATTTTTTGGTAAAATGTTTTTTTAGTGAAATGATGGGCGAAGATAAGATTTTAGAAATAAAATTGTTTTTGATTATGCTGTTTTCTATATTTGGAATTGTTTAGTTTAAAAAAAATATAAAATTATTAAAAAGAAAAAACGCATTCTCTCTCTTGCCTTATTTTGTTTTATTTCGAATTTTCTTTTTGCGCAGTTTCCTTATAATTACTCAAAGCACTTTTCTAATCATAAAGAAAAACCAGATTTTCTTTATGACTTTGGTATTTATCCATTGGATGAGAAAAAAGGCTACCACTTATGGTGGTAGCTAAAAAAGTTAGAAAAATGGGATTATAATTTTTTGGTAAAAAAAGGTGAAGTGACAAAAGTAATTAGACATGATTTTGGTTCTGAAATGTACAATCTACCTGACTTTAAAAGTATAATTAACTTTGACAGTCTTGGAAATTTAGAAAGCGAACAAAGATGGAAAGAGGATACATTAATTTGGAAGAAGTTTTTTAAATATAGAGAGAATGATTTAGTAGATGAAATTGAAATCCAAAACCTTCAAAAAAGAACGGAAGAAAAATTACTAATTAGATATGATTATGATTCAGCAAATCGAGTAATTTCTGAAAAAATAGAAGGAGCAAATTCCATAGTAATTGAAGAACAGCAAATTAAATATATCAAGGATACTATAAAGCAATCTTTGTTTAAATACGGTAAATGAAGATGGAATATTAAGGGAGTTAATAATATTTAGGAAGGCTCTCCAAAAAGCAACTAATCACATTAAATATAATGAAAATGGAATTCGAATATATTCAATGATGAGATCAGGAAAAATAATAAAGAAATACGATGATGAAGGAATTGAAATTTTTTGCGAAGTATTTGATGGAAGTAAATCAATTAGATCTTATTCTAATTATAATGAAAAAAGATATGATAGTTATGGCAACATAATCTTCCAAGAATTTTGGGATTATGGAAAATTGTATTCTAGGGATTCTTCATATTACATTTATGATGAGGGAGGCAATATTATCGAAAAACAATATTTTGTATGGAGGTATAATAATTTCTATAAACTCAGTTTTTCGAAATATACATATGACTCTTTTGGTAAAAGAATGAAAGGTCAACTTTATAGGGGAAATGAATATGCAGATTCCACTTTATTTATATATTCAGAAAACGGAAATCTAGTTCGAGAAGAATATTATCCATCCATTTTAAATGGTAAGATGCGAGGGTTTAAAGAATTTGAATATTCGGATAAAAACGAATTAATAAAAAAAACAGTTTATGGAATTGACGGAGAACTAGATTATGAAGAAGGAATAAAGTTTAATAAAAATGCGCAAAAGGTAGAAAGGTATACTGTACATTCTGAATATGATAAAGAAGGTAATCAAGTTTATGATTTTAAAAAAAAGTATGACTCCTTTGGGAGAATAATAATGCACACTAAAATTCTACCTGGTAAAGAGAATGAGAGAGGCCCAGCTAATAAGTGGGAATTTTTTTATGAATGAAGACTTACTTTACTATGTGTATATGTCTTTTTTTGTATTCTGATGTAGATCCACTCGTAAAGTCTGATATTCCTTTAGCGCCACTTCCAAACAATCCATCGCCCGATTCAAATCATCACAATTCAAAACATAAGCAATTCGAATTTCCTGTTTTCCCAAACCTTCCGTTGCATAAAAACCTGCACCTGGCGAAAGCATGACCGTCTGGTTTTCGTGAATGAATTTTTCCAACAACCATTGGCAGAATTTATCACTATCATCAATCGGAAATTTGGCAAAAATATAAAATGCGCCCCCCGGTTTATTACAAGTAACGCCTTCAATTTTGCTTAATCTTTCGAAAAGTAATTCTCGACGACGATCATATTCGGCAAGTGCTTCAGTCAAATAATTTCCATCATTTTCTAAAATTGCTTCAGCCACAATTTGTCCGAGCATCGGAGCACATAATCTAAATTGTCCGAGTTTAGTAATTGCATTGACGAGTTCTTCATTTCGAGAAATGATTGCTCCAATTCTTGCTCCACAAGCGGAATATCTTTTGGAAATAGAATCGACAACGGCAACATTATTTTCCAGACCTTCCAAGTTCAGAACAGAGAAAAAATCCAAACCATCATAGCAAAATTCTCGATACACTTCATCGACAAAAAGAAAGAGGTTATGTTTTTTTACCAACGCACCTAACTCTTGCAAAGCTTCTTTGGAATACAAACATCCAGTAGGGTTATTTGGATTGCAAATTAATATTGCTTTTGTTTTTGGTGTAATTATTTTTTCAAAATCAGCTGCACTTGGCAAAGCAAAACCAGTTTCGATATTCGAAGTAATTGGCTTGATCGCCACATCTCCGATTTCGGCAAAACCAATATAGTTCGCATAAAATGGTTCTGGGATAATTACTTCATCACCTTTGTCCATGCAACTCAGTACCAAAAACAAAATTGCTTCAGAAGCTCCAGTCGTCACTAAAATATCTTCTGCCGAAACTTCAATATCGAATCGTTGATAATATTCCACTAATTTTTTTCGGTAGGAGAGTGCACCTTTTGAAGGACCGTATTTTAAGATTTTAAGATCCATATTTCGGATTTTATCAAAAGCGACTTGAGGTGTTTCCAAATCAGGTTGGCCGATGTTGAGGTGAAATACTTTTTTTCCATCCGCTTTGGCTTGATCTGAAAAAGGCGTTAATTTTCTAATCGGAGAAGAGTAAGCTTGAGCTACTCTTGTTGATATTTTAGGCATAATTTATTATTTGAAAATTGGGATTTTAATTTCAATAAATTGGAACTTCTGTTTTGATATTTTAGTTCTATCTTTTTTAAAAGTGCAAAACTATATGTTTTTATAATGATAGTAAACGAAAAAGAGAGGATTTTGCTTCAATTTAACTGGTTTTCTCCTTCAGGATTTAAAAGTTTTTTTTCAAAAATCAATGAAATAAATCTTTCCTATTTTTATCAAAAAAGCATATCTTTGCACCTCGAAATTTGAAACTGATATATTTTCAAGCATTATGAGTCATTTAAGAGAATTTACTATTCCAATTCAAGGTCTTAAAATAGGGATTCACGAATATGATTTTTTGATTGGCAATGAGTTTTTTACACATTTTGAAGACTCTCCAATTGAGCAAGGAACTTTTAAAGTAAGGTTCATCCTTGATCTTCGAGAAGATATGTTGGTACTGACTTTTGATTTTGAAGGAAGTATCAAAACAGATTGTGATCGGTGTTTGGTAGGAATTGATTTGCCGATTGAAGGTGATGAGGATTTGATTATCAAATATGCTGAGGAGTCAGAAGAAGAAATTGACATAGTATACATTGAAAGAGGAACAGCAGAACTAAATGTGGCTACATATTTATATGAGTACATTTGCTTAGCGATGCCAGTGACGAATATTTATAATTGTGAAGATGAACCTGAAAATGTATGCGATCTGAAAATGTTGGACTATTTAGAAAATAAACTAAAAGAGGAACCAACAGAAAAAAAAGAAGATGAATCTTCTAATTCTCCTTGGGATGAATTGAAGAATTTTAATAAAGATTAAATTTGAATAATAACTTGTCGATTGATTCGACAGAAACTAAATAAATAAATTATGGCACATCCAAAGAGTCGTATCTCCAAAATGCGTAAGCATAAAAGAAGAACTCACTTAGGCGCAGCAATGCCAACTATTGCTACTGATAAAACTACAGGCGAAGCACACATTTATCACCGTGCTCATTGGGTAGATGGAAACATGTACTACAAAGGGAAACTTGTAATTCAAGCAGCAGACGAAGAGTAGCATTTTGTGCACTTAATGAAAAGTTACAAAGCTCCCATCCCATTTTTTCGGGATGCGGGGCTTTACTGTTTAAATACTATTGAATATTTAGTAGTCAAAATCTAAAGTATTAACTATGAAAAAAATTCACAATTCAACAAACGCACCTTCTCCAGTAGGTCCGTATAATCATTCAACTATTCATAATGGAGTGATGTATATGAGTGGTCAAATTGCACTTGATCCAACAACAGGTGAATTAGTGCAAGATTCAATTGAAGCAGAGACGCATCAAGTGATGAAAAATATCAATGCCATTTTGATTGATGCAGGCTTAACTTTTGAAAATATATTAAAAGCAAGTGTATTTGTTGCTGATATGAATATGTACTCTCGAATCAATACAGTTTATGCAGAGTATTTTGATGAGGCAACCGCGCCTGCTAGGGAATTAGTAGAGGTAGCTAATCTACCAAAGTTTGTAAATATTGAAATTTCAGTAATTGTAGCTTTAGATTAATATTAGTTAATTGTTTATTCAGTTTATGAGGGAATAGCTTAAAACTAAACAACCCGATAACCTTAATTATGGAAAATAAAAAACGAATCTTATCCTGTATTCAGCCAACAGGTGATATGCATTTTGGTAATTACTTTGGGGCGACTAAAAACTGGGTGGATCAACAAGATGATTACGATTGCTTTTATGGTGTAGTAGATTATCATGCGATGACGATGCCTTACGATCCCAAGAAATTGCGGAATGCAACTTGGGAATTGATTTTTAATTTGATGGCAACAGGAGTAAAGGCGGATAATCTGTTTATTCAATCTTTAGTGCCTGAGCATGCGGAGCTATGCTGGATTTTCAATTGCTTCACTTCTTATGGAATGTTGCAACGAATGACTCAGTTTAAAGATAAGAGTAAGCAAAGTAAGGAGAAATCTGATGAATTTATCTCAGCAGGTTTGTTGGATTATCCAGTTTTGCAGGCAGCAGATATTTTGATTTATCGAGCAGATTATGTGCCGATTGGAAAAGACCAAGTTCAACATTTGGAGTTGACTCGAAATATTGCCCAACGATTTAATAATCAAATGGGGAAAGAATATTTTGTGATGCCAGAACCATTATTTACGGAAGTTCCAAAAGTACAATCAACTGCTGATCCTTCTCGAAAAATGAGTAAGAGTGCTGGTGAGAAACATTTCATTAATGTTTTTGGCGAAGAGGCTAGGATTAGAAAACAAATCAAATCTGCCGTAACTGATACAGGGGAAGCGAAAGAGGGAGAAATGAGTGCAGGAGTTCAAAATTTATTTAGCTTGCTAAAAGCGAGTGGCCGAATAGATGCACACACTTCGTTGATGGATGATTATAATTCAGGCGCTCTAAAATATTCTGATTTGAAAGAATCAGTAGCTGAAGGACTAGTTGCAATTAGTAAGGAGTTTAAAGCGCGAAAAGCTGAGATCGTTTCGGATAGGAAACAGATGAAAAATAAAATCAAACAATCTTCTTTTGAAATTAGAAAAACGGCACAGCAAACCGTTAAAGATGTAAAAGAGTTAGCAGGTTTATCAAATGTTAGATTTTGAACTTGAAAAAAGGGTTAGAATAATAAAATTTCGAGTATTCAAAATGTTAACAGTCTTCTCTACATAATTAAAAACTATGAAAATAATTTGTATCGGTAGGAATTACAGAGATCATGCAAAGGAATTGAATAATCCAGTTCCGACCAAGCCACTTGTTTTTATGAAGCCACCTTCAGCTTTATTGATAAAAAATAAACCAATGTATATCCCTGACTTTACAAAAAATCTTCACTTTGAAGCGGAAATTGTTTTGAAGATTTGTAAAAATGGAAAATATGTTCAACCTGCTTTTGCCAAAAAATATTTTAAAGAAATAGCTTTTGGTATTGACTTTACCGCTCGTGATATTCAAGATCAATGTAAGGCAAAAGGTCATCCCTGGGAAATTGCTAAAGCATTTGATAATTCAGCAGCGCTGAGTGAATTTATTTCTTTGGAAAATGTTAACCAGGAGGAAGGAATTAAATTTCAAATGAAAAAGAATGGAGAAGTTGTACAAGATGGAAATACAAAGGATTTAATTTTTGATTTTAACTTTTTGATTTGCTATGTTTCTAAATTCTTCAAATTACAAATGGGAGATATGATTTTTACTGGTACACCAGCAGGAGTCGGCCCAGTTGAGATTGGGGATCATTTGGAAGGTTTTGTTGATGGAGAAAAGTTGATGGATTGTCAGATCCGTTAAACTAAATTTAATTTTTTTCACTTTTGTTTTTATTAAAAAAGTATTCCTATTTTTGCACCAGATTTTGAAATGATGCGTTTCATCACTTTTAAGAAACTAAAGCCTTGTGACAGAAAGGTAATTCTATAAACCACTATTAATATTATTAAAATATGCCATATTTATTTACTTCTGAATCTGTGTCAGAAGGACATCCGGATAAAGTTGCAGATCAAATTTCAGATGCTTTAGTTGATCACTTTATCGCATTTGACCCTAAGTCAAAAATTGCCTGCGAAACATTAGTTACAACTGGACAAGTTGTATTGGCTGGTGAGGTAAAAACAAAAACTTATCTTGACGTCCAGCAAATTGCAAGAGATGTGATCAAAAGAATTGGTTATACCAAATCTGAATACATGTTTGAGGCAAACTCTTGTGGAGTTTTCTCTTCGATTCATGAACAATCTCCAGATATTAATCAAGGTGTTGAAAGAAAAAAAGCAGAAGACCAAGGTGCTGGTGACCAAGGAATGATGTTTGGATATGCAACTTCTGAGACTGACAACTACATGCCTTTAGCGTTGGATTTGTCTCACAAGATATTGCAAGTTTTAGCTGATATCAGAAAAGGAGGAAAGCAAATGAAATATCTACGTCCAGATTCTAAATCACAAGTAACTATAGAGTATTCTGATGATAATCAACCAATTAGAATTGATTCAATTGTAGTTTCAACTCAACATGATGACTTTGATGCTGATGCAAAAATGTTGGCAAAAATCAAAAGTGATGTAGTGAAAATTGTGATCCCTAAAGTGAAAGCACAATGCAAAGCAAGCATCAAAAAATTATTTAATGATAAAATTACTTACCATGTAAATCCTACTGGAAAATTCGTTATCGGAGGGCCACACGGTGATACTGGTTTGACTGGAAGAAAAATTATTGTAGATACTTACGGTGGAAAAGGTGCTCACGGTGGTGGTGCATTTTCTGGAAAAGATCCATCAAAAGTGGATCGTTCGGCTGCTTACGCCACCCGACATATTGCTAAGAATTTAGTGGCAGCAGGTGTTGCTGATGAGATTTTAGTCCAAGTATCTTACGCGATTGGAGTGGCAAAACCAACTAATATTTATGTGAACACAAATGGTTCTGCAAATGTAGAATTGTCTGATAGTAAGATTGCAGAGGTAATCGAAAAAGTATTTGATATGCGTCCATATCACATTGAAAAACGATTGAAATTAAGGACGCCAATCTATTCGGATAGTGCTGCTTATGGTCATATGGGAAGAACTCCTGAAAAGAAAAAAGTTTCATTTACGGACGGTTCTGGTAAAACTAAAACGATGAACGTAGAAACTTTTACTTGGGAAAAGTTAGACTATGTGAAAAAAGTGAAAAAAGCATTTGGCTTGAAATAAATGATCTGAATTTTATTATTTTGGTCAAATAAAATAAGAGCTAACCATTTAATTGGTTAGCTCTTTTTATATTTGAAATTAAAGTAGCCTTATTTCACAATGCTTAATTTTTTTGTGAAAATAATTCCACGGGTTTGGATTCCGATAAAATAAATTCTAATCGTTTGGTCTGCTGTAGAGGGTTTTCAGGTATCTGAGAAATAAGTTTTACCGCTTTTTAGTCATCAGTATTAGGATATATTATTATGAATTCCAAATCATTTTTTTGTGAAGCAATAAATTATTTTTCACTAGTTGGATAGTGAAAAATAATAATTCTTTGATGGGTGATTTTCATAATTGATACACACCTACACAAATATTATCAACATTTTTTAGGTTTCAAATAACTTGAATTCGCTTCGCTTGGTAAAGAGGTTATTGTCTTTACCAGAATTGGATAAAGAGGCTAGATAAATATTAAGAAAAGAAATAAAAGGGAGTATTTGCGGAACGTGATTGTTTGATGAGATAATCATAGGTCGAATTTCAAGTTTATTCAGTTTTAGGTATGATTTGTAGATCTAATAATTTTAAAGTTTTAATACCTTTTTTTCCACAGTAGCTCCGTGGTACATTATTGATAAATAATAAAAACTTACTGCTGCACTTTTGTAATCTAAGACACAATTATTCGTTTAGAATAGAATATTAGATTTAGATAAATTATTATACGGAAGTATTTTTTGATTTTGTGCAGAGGATATTTCCAATGAGAATTCTATTGAGGAAAGGATTCAGGAATCAGTATTTATTTTGGTAAAAAAGGGTTGGGAAGATTTCGATAGAGTTTTCTGATTCTTAAAGGTGTTCAATTGTACTTATACATTTATTACAATTGTCTAGATTGACTAAAAAGTTATTGAGCTTAATTGAAACTTAAGTTAGGTTGAATATTACGAGTAACTATCTCTACTGATAATTATAATATATAAATTTTACAATGTATTAATTGCAATATAGGATATTTGATTTCAATCAATGAGAATACTAATTGATGAAAGTTAATAAAGAAGGTATAAGCAAGTTTCATCGAAGGGTGAATAAATTCGTGATACCTATTCTTGAAGCGCGCCTAAAAAAGTAATAAGATCTTCAGTGATATCATTTTGTAATTCCAATAATTTTAATAGAGGCATGCTAGTGGGCATCAGAATTTTTTCTTTGTAGTTTCTAATGATGAATTCTACGAAGCGTTTGTAGTATTATGAATACTTACATCAAAAGAAAGGTTCAGCGAGAGTAACATACAGTGTAAAGGGAATATGTAACAATTTAATTACAAAATAGGAGGAAAGTTTTTTTGCATAGAGTAGCTTTGGTTTGAAGAAAAATCGTCTGATAAACCTTTATCTAGATTTAAGAAATTCTTTCAGGATTTTTTCTTGAATCTGATTTGTTTATCAGACGATATTTTCTAAAAAAGGATATTGTAATCTGTATTAAAGATATTTTCCCAAAAATCCGAGCATAGCATTATATACTTCAAAGCGATTTTCTTCATTATGAAATCCATGTCCTTCATCATATTTCACCATATATGGTACATCAATATTTCGACTTCTGAGTGATCGAACAATCTGATCACTTTCGTCAATATTTACTCTAGGGTCATTTGCGCCTTGAATAACAAAAAGGGGAGTAGTGATTTTATCAACATGTAAAGCAGGTGATGCAGCAGCCATATGTTCTTTATCCTTTTCAGGGTGTCCAACCATTTCATGCATCATGTTGAGGTAAGGTTTCCAATAAGGAGGGATGGTATGAAGGAAAGTAAAGAGATTGGAAACACCTACATAGTCAATTGCACAAGTATACAAATTAGGTGTAAAAGTTACGCCTGCTAAAGTTGCATAGCCTCCATAACTCCCTCCGTAAATGGCAACTTTTTTAGGGTTCGCAATTCCTTCTTGAACTAGCCAAGCAACTCCATCTGAGATATCATCTTGCATTGTTTTTCCCCATTGCTTAAAACTCATTTCCCAGAAATTACGGCCATATCCTGTACTTCCTCGGTAGTTCATTTGTAAAACGGCATAGCCTCTACTTACTAGTAGTTGAACTTCTGGATTGTAGCCCCAACTATCGCGTACCCATGGACCACCATGTGGATTGATAATCACAGGAAGATTCTTTGGTTCCACATTTTTAGGTAATGTTAAGTAACCATTGATAGTTAATTTATCTCGAGTTGGATAGATAACTGGTAGCATTTCAGCCATATCATCTTCATCAATCCATGGGCTAACATCAGTTATTTTTTCCAAGTAATTTATTTCAGAATCATAAAAATAGTATGCACCTAATGAACGATCTGAGTAGGTGCGAACTATCATCTTGTCTTCCGCTCTATTTTTACTAGCTACTGATATTTCGTAATCTCCTAATTTTGATTCTAAATATTCACGAGCTGATTTTGTTTTGTTATCGAGGAAATGATACTGTGTTTTGGCAGTTGTATAGGATACTGCGGTTAAAACTTTTCGTTTGCGAGAGTACCCTAGATTAGTCACATCTACAAACTCGTGAGAAAAGATAGGTTCTCCTACTTCTTGACTGGTTGTCATATCAAATTTGATAACTACACTTTTATCTCGATTCAAATTAGACGCTACATAAACTTGATTTTGATTGTTAAAATCAAAAAATAATGGTGAAATGGATACTCTAAAATCGGTGGTAATTACTTCTCTAAAGTCTTCTTCTTCATTTTCTCGATAAAGGATTGTGGTGTTTGTTCCAATTATCTTTGTCGCTATTCTAAGTTTTCCTTCATGATCGGTCATCCAGCCATCAAGTGGATTTGTCGGGTCAATATTATCTGCTAATCTATTTAATACACCCGTATCGACATTCAATCGGTATGGTTCAAAAAGTTGTGGATTTCGATTGTTTAATCCGATGATAATATGGTCATCATCTTCCTTTAAATCGTCAATAACTGAAATTCTAATATTTTCAAAAGGAGTAAGGTCCTTTAGATTTTCCCCATTTTTATCAACCGCAAGAAGCGTGAAGTTTTCGTCACCTCCATTGTCTTTAATAAAAATAATTCGGTTGCTATTTACCCAACCAAAACCCCCAATGTCCCGGGTAGTTTCAGAAGTGATTCGAGTGGCTTCCGTCTCTCCAATTTTTTGGACAAAAATATTTTTACGTCGTTTGTATGGACTCATAAACGCAAAGTGTGTACCATCGGGTGATAACTGATAATTTGATTTCTCAGGTGTCCGAAAAAAGTCCTCGACGGAATATTTATACTCGCCTTGGTTAGCGTCAATGATTTGTTGCAATTCTTCAGGTGTGGAGGGAAGTGTTGAATCACCAGGTAATTTTTGGGCTTTTAATTTATCCATTATTTAACAATTATTTTCATGTAACAAGTTTTTAATATGTACTCTTTCAAGTCTTCACAAAAGTAAAATAATGGATTGAATAAGTCGGAGAAATGGAAAAATTATTACTTAGGATATGTTTTTAATTAACTCGTTTGACGCCTTTACAGAGAAGTTAAGCAACCCGCCCTTATCATCAATTAATTCTAAAGTGGGTTGGTATTTTTTCTTAAGAATCAACTCGAAATAATATGTTTCAAATTTTACTTGACTTGGGTTTTTTATCACAAAAAAGACAACATCTGGGGTGACACTAATTGAAATTTTTCTGACGGTCGAAAGATGTATCTGATATTTTTTTTGGAAAATCAATATTCCTCAATCCATTGCTGTCACTCACTTCAGTTTTGTTTTCACCGAAAAACAAGTTTAAAACAA
The DNA here is from genome assembly GCA_029251525.1 of Saprospiraceae bacterium. GTDB lineage: Bacteria > Bacteroidota > Bacteroidia > Chitinophagales > Saprospiraceae > CAJQQY01. Next base: position 349,075 of record JAQXDE010000038.1, read on the forward strand.
AAAAGTTTGAGGTCAAACGATTTGTTTTTACAAAAAATTGTTTTAAATTGCAGTCAGATTACTATTTTTGTTTTAAAAATACAATATTAATAAAGATGATAAGAGAAGACAGAATACAACTTAATAACCGGTTTATCGAAGTTTTTAAATTACTTCAAGAGCGTGGTGAAATAGTTCTTAACGATCGTGGTGGTAAAGGAATGGGAGACTTTGCTAAAAAGATTCTAGGTAAAAGAGCATACGGACATATCATCCGTGCCTATTTAAATCAAGAAGATAAAAGGGTAATTGATTATCATCAAGCAAGATCAATCTGTCGGGAGTACGGGGTGAATGAAGGTTATTTAATTGATGGTGAAGGATCTCCTTTTGGGTTTGATTTACCTAAAGCAAACAAGCGAAATAATATTCCATCTAGTAGAGGTAACATACTTTTTACTACGGTACAAGCATTTGCGGGCTCTGGTGCTGGAATGGAAAGCGCAAGTCCTTCAAGTGATGAGGACAATGAGTTCTTTGCCATTCCAGGTATGAGTGGGAATGGTTTGGTTGCATTTTCAATTGAAGGAAATAGTATGGAGCCTATAATAAATGACGGAGATATTATTATATGTAGGGAAATTCAAAGTCTTCATGAAATAAAAGATAATGAAATTTATGCTGTTAAAAGTAATGGTTCACTTTGGGTAAAATATGTAAAACGTATTTTCAATTCTCGAGGTAGAATTGTTGGATTAAAGCTAATATCTGCAAATAGTTTAGAGTTTGATCCATTTGAGGAGGAGGTGAATGAATATACTAGGTTGTATAAAGTGGAAAGTCGGATAAGTTCATTGTAAATTTCAGACTTAAATTTGAAGCCTTTTTTAGTAAGAAAGGTGAGCCAATGAGATAATATATTAATTTTAATCTGAGGTTTGCTTTGTCCTATTTAACACCTAAGGGAAAGATATAAATCGGAATATAAATATTAAATAATTCAAACAAATTTATTTGAATTATTTAATTAATATACAATTTGTTTTGTTTTATGGTGAGATTAGCCCATCTTATGAAAATGATTAATCTGTGAAAACTAAATGGATGATTTGAAGAAGTTTATCAGCAGTTGGTACGACGGCGATTTATCGTTAAAAGTAACCGATCAAAAAGGTAAAAAGCCAAATAGCATTTGTAAGTAGGCTAGATCAAAGGTGCATATTATAAATTTATTCCTAGAAGATAAATGAAAAATCACCTATTAAATAGGTGAAAATCTCTGTATTCACTATTGGGTTAATGAAACATTTATGTTTCAAGCTATTGATGGTCTATTTTAAAAAATAATATTATCTGACTCGGAATAAGGACTAACTATGATTTAGGGATGAGTTTCCCGCAAATATCTTATTTACTAATTTGGAGGCATTTGCGAGTAATACGATTGGAGTAAATCTATTTGAAGAAAATGAATGATTTCGTATTTCAGGAGTCAAAGGGTAATTAATTACTTTTAATATCATTGGAAATAGTTCGGTGCTAAACATTGCTTCAGGAGATATGGTTGTTTGTTCAATACTAGAAAATACCTCTGAAATGATTGAAAACAAAGTTTATGTAGTTTTTTCGAACCAATCAGTTTGGGTAAAACGAGTGCAACGATTTTATGGTTGATATAATAGATGGACACATTCGAAGTTGATTTTAGAAAATCATGGGGAGCATGATACATTTATTATTGAAATTAGTGAGGTTAGAGAGTTATTAAAAGTAAAAAGAAGGTTAACGGAGTTAATGTAAAAACTCCAGAAGATATCCTGCTGTTTTTTTGAAATTAACTCCTGTACTAAATGAAGTACGGGAGTTTTATTTTTATGGTGTTAACCCCTTTGTCTCATAACTTCATACAAAATAATTCCAGTGGCAACAGAAACATTAAATGAGTCAGTCGTTCCAATTTGAGGAATAATAAATTGATTTTCAATCCTTCGCAATAATTCTCGATTAATACCTTTCCCTTCAGAGCCCATCACGATGGCACTTGGTTCAGTGAAGTCAGTTTCGAAAACCATTTTCTTTGCACCTAGATTACTAGCGAAAACAGTGATTCCAGACATTTCTAACATATCCAAAGCACCATCCAAACTTTGTTCCCGACATATTGGAAGCCTAGTTAAAGCACCTGCAGATGATTTTATAGCTTCATCATTAATTTGGGCAGATCCTTTTTTAGGAATAACAATGGCATGAGCACCACTAATTTCAGCTGATCTAGCAATAGCCCCTATATTTCGAATATCTGTAATTCCATCTAAAATTAAAATCAAAGGTATCTCAGATTTTTCATAAATCATTGGAAGTAAATCCTCTAGTTTATAATATGAAATTAAAGAAATCAATCCAATCACTCCTTGATGGTTTCCAGAAGTCATTCGATTAAGTTTTTCTTTTGGAACAACTTGTACTGGAATGTTATACTTTTTTGTCAAGTGACGAAGTTCCTTTTCGAATTCTCCCCGAGTTCCTTGTTGGAGAAAAATTTTATCAAAATTAGTCCCTGTTTGGATAGAATCCACAATAGGATGTTTACCAATAATTGTTGATTTTTTTTTGAGTTGCATATCTTCGACTAAGGTCGGCATTTTTTTTTAATACAAACCAAATCAAAATAAAAATGTTTTTAAAGATAAAAGGTTGAGTTAATTCAAATAAAATCAGAGTAGAAAAACAATTTAATCTTGGATTTTTTTTTGTTAATTGTCGTTCAGCAAGCTAGTAAAATGTATTCGAACATTTCAAAAGCTATTATTTTTTTTAATTTTACCTAATATTTATTATTTCTAATATAAAAATAAAGTACATGATGAGAGTTACCTCTACAAAAAGCAAAATCTTAAGTGTGATGATGTTTTTGATGTTTTTAAGCATTAGTGCATTTTCTCAACTTCACAATCCAGTTGAAAAAGCAATTCAGTATTTGCAAGAAAACAAAAACCAGTGGAATCTTACCGAGGCAGATATTGCTGATCTGGTAGTAACAGACAATTATGTGAGTACACCTTCGGGGGCAAGCATGGTTTATTTAATGCAGAGATATCAAGGTATTAAAGTTTACAATGCAATCTATAATGTAGGTATCTCCAAAGAAGGAGAAGTGGTACATGCAGCAAGTAGAATCATACCCAATATTGTAAATAAGTTAGGTGACTCAGTCTCACCTTCTCTAACTCCAGAGACTGCGATTGTCTCTACATTGAGTCATTTGAACGTAGAAATGGTAGATGCTTTAGTTCAGAAAGAAAGAAAAAATAATCAAGAATTTGTATTTGAAAAAGGAGCTTATTCCAATACAGATATCAAAGTAAACCTACAGTTTTATCCAACTAATGAAAATGAAGTAGAGTTAGTTTGGGAAGTAGTAATTGATATGGTTTCCAATGCTGATTATTGGAATGTTAAAGTGGATGCATCTACAGGTAATGTTTTAGGAAAACATAATTATACTACTTACTGTACTTTTGCTCACGATGCTTATCATAACCATGATGCAGAATGCCGTAGTAAAAATAATATGAGAATCGTTACTTCTCCCAAAGCAACAACCGTTACACCTCCTGTTTTGCTTGGAGGAAGCTACGCTGTGTATGCAGAGTTAACTATGGATGGGAACCTACATACTCATGAAAGTCCAAACCATGGTACAAGAAATCTATTAACTGGGATTGAAAGCTTAGTAGCTTCTCCCTACGGATGGCATGATACAAACGGGCAGAATGGAGCGGAATATACTATTACAAGAGGTAATAATGTACACGCATACTTAGATCTTGATGGATCAAATAATTCACAAGGGGATGAACCAGATGGAGGAGCTGCGTTATTATTTGACTTTCCAATCGATATTGACGCTGAGCCAGAAACATTTCAAAATGCTTCAGTAACTAACGGGTTTTTCATGTCAAATATGATACATGATTTTTCTTATGTGTACGGTTTTGATGAGGTAGCTGGTAATTTTCAATCCAATAATTATGGAAATGGTGGGAACGGAAATGATTATGTAAATATGCATGTAGATGATGGGAGCGGAACAAATAACGCCAATTTCTCAACTCCTCCGGATGGATCAAATGGAACTATGCAAATGTTTTTATGGAATTCTACTGCAGCATCAGGATTATTGACTGTTAACGAGCCTGCATCAGTTGCAGGGATTTATGAGGTATCTCACCCAGGAGATTGGGGTGGACAAATTGATATGACTCCATTGACTGCGGAAGTTGCGATAGTTGATGATGGAACAGGGACTGATGGATCAAAAGGTTGTAACGATTTGGTAAATGGAGCAGATCTTGCTGGAAAAATTGCGATCATTGATCGTGGTCTTTGTCAATTTGGAACAAAAGCATTAAACGCTCAAAATGCTGGTGCAGTAGGAGTAATAATATGTAATTTTGAAGATGAGCCAGTAGGTATGGCAGGAGGAGATGACGGAGGATCAGTAACTATTCCAGTAATTTCAATTGGTGTAGGTTTATGCTCTGATATTCGAATTTTTGCAGGAAGTAGTTTGAGTTTGACTTTTGTGGAACAACCAACAGGTTCCGGTCCAGATAATCTCTCAGGTTCATTAGATAATGGAATTATTGCCCATGAATATGGTCATGGTATTTCAAATCGTTTGATCGGAGGAGGAAATAATACAGGATGTCTTGGTAATGGAGAACAAATGGGAGAGGGAATTAGTGATTTCTTCTCATTAGTAACTTCTGTAAAGCCAGGTGATTCTGGAGATATGGGAAGAGGAATTGGAACATTTGCACAAAGACAAGACGTAGATGGTGGCGGGATTAGACGATATCCTTATTCTACAGATATGGGAATTAACCCATTGACATATAAAGATATAGCGGGACAAACAGCACCACATCCAATTGGAGAGATTTGGACATTATGTTTATGGGAGATGTACTGGTTGTTAGTAGAAGAATATGGGTTCGATGAAGATTTATTCCAAGGGAGTGGAGGAAATAATATTGCGGTATCATTAGCAATTGAAGGAATGAAATTAACATCTTGTAGCCCTGGCTATACGGATGGACGGGATGGAGTTTTAGCGGCAGATCAATTATTATATGGAGGTGCAAACCAATGTTTAATTTGGAAAGCATTCGCGAAAAGAGGAGTAGGAGAAAATGCTGACCAAGTTTCTTCATTTGATTCTAATGATGGAATTGAGAGTTTTGATCGTCCAATTGACTGTTTGGATGAAATTCAAATAAATAAAACTGTCGACAAATTGATTAATGCGGGGGAGGATATAAATGTGGTAATTGATATAAGAAATTACAAACAATCAGTTTCAACTAACGTAACTGTCACTGATGAAATTCCAAATGGAGCAACTGTACTTCCTTCATCTATAAATGGCCCGGGAGTAGTAAGTGGAAATACGATTACGTTTGTAATTGGGGAAATGGCAGTTGAAGAGGTTACTCAAGTAAGTTATACTTTAGAAACTGATCCTGCTATCAAATCAATCGCAATTTTTAATGATGACCAAGAAGGTGATCCAGATGATAATTGGGATATTGAGTTTTTAAATGGGACCTCCATTTTTGACATAAGAGATGATTCATTAGCGTATAGTGGAGAGAAAGCTTGGTTTGTGCGAGATGTTGCAGAGGAAAATGATCAGACACTATTTGCTGTAGACCCAATTGCAGTTTCAGGTACTCAACCAGTTTTAAGGTTTTACCATTGGTATGACACAGAAGCAAGTGCTGATGGTGGCTTATTAGAAGTATCCAAAGATGGTGGAACAATCTGGGAACAAGTTGGTACGTCTATGTTCCGACAAGAATACCCAAGAAGCTTACAATATGGAACACTGGTAATTCCTTTTCTTTCTGCTTTTTCAGGACAAAGTAGTGCAGGAGGAGAAAACTTTGTTGCTACTTATGTGGACATGAGTGATTACATAGGGGAAGATATATTCTTCCGTTTCCGATTTGCATCAGATGATAATACAAGCGGAAAAGGTTGGTTTATTGATGATGTAACATTTATGGATATGAGAAATTATCAAGGTGTGGCATGTGTAACTACTGATCAAGGTGACAATAATTGTACTGATGTAGACGAACGTGGAACTGCAGTAGAACCAGAGGGAACAGTATCTAGCAAGGATTTATTCAAAACAAGTATGGAAGTAAATGTTTTCCCTAATCCTGCGCAAGACATTTTAAATATCCAAGTATTAAATGATAAATCTGCAGATGCCTCGGTTCGAATTCTTACTATTGATGGTAAAGAAATGATGGATAAATCATTTCAAGTTGTGGATGGTTTGCAAACAGTGAGTTTAAACGTGGCAAGACTTCCAGTAGGAATGTATTTTGTAAAAGTAAGTACGGGGGAAGGAATCGTGGTTGAGAAAGTAATGATAAAATAATTAAAACTTAGCTCGAATTGTTTTTCAAAATTATGATTCGTTGGTAAAACTAAGGTGGATAACGTAAGTTGTCCACCTTTTTTAGTAATTAGAGTTAAACAATAATACGATGCGCATGCGAATAAATATTAAACTTATTATTTTTTACAAAACCTAATACTGTCATCCCATACTCTTTCGCCAACTGAATTGCCAAACTACTCGGTGCTCCAACAGCTGCTAAAATTGGAATTCCTCCCATTATTGACTTTTGGACTAGTTCGAAACTAACTCGACCACTTACCATGATTAAATAGTTATTCATTGGAAATAGACCCAAAGAGAGTGATGCTCCGATTAGTTTATCTACTGCATTGTGTCGGCCAACATCTTCCCTAAGTAAATGTAGTTTTCCTTTTTTATCAAATAAGGCAGCAGCGTGAAGTCCTCCTGTTTTTTTAAAAACAGTTTGACGAACTTTAAGTACGTTTGGAAATAGATGGATTTTAGAAATTTGAAAATAGGGGTATCTTGTTGGCAGAATAGGAAAGTTATTCATCTTGACTGCCTCAATACTTGATTTTCCACAAACACCACAACTTGAGGAGGTGTAGAAATGTCGTTCTAGTTTTTTCAAATCAATTTCCACATCAAAATCTAAAACAACTAAGATCGCATTTATATTTACTTTTCCATCTTCACCAAGATTTGGCCCGATACTTTTAATTTGTTTGTAAGAGGCAATAATTCCTTCAGTAAACAAAAAGCCAATTGCCAAGTCGCTATCATGCTGAGGTGTTCGCATGGTAACTGAAATACTATTGCGAACTCGATTTTTTTTTGCACCAAACTCAATTTGAATTTCCAAAGGTTCCTCAACAGCAAGGCTATCGAATGCAAAATTGGTATCTTCCTTATCAACTTTGATAACTTCTAAACCATGGATCCTTTGATTAGGCATAAAATAATATTTTACTGAATATGGATGATCGTAAGGCGTTTAACAATTAAAAACTAGTTATTCTAAAATGAATTGCTGCAATTGATCTGCAATTTTTCGATCATTCGAAAGTCGGGGTACTTTATTTTGACCTCCAAGTTTTCCTTGCGATTTCATATAGTTTCTAAAACTATCCCGTTGCATTATTCGGATTTTTAACGGTTGTAATATTTTTCCACTAATCAAATCTTGGTAATAAATATTTTGCTTAATCATTGCTTTGTCAACTTCAGTAGATAATTTAGAGATATTGTTAGGAGCTTCATCGAATTCTATAAACCACTCATGGAAAGGCAATTCACCTTCCGTTGGATTCACTTGGGGGGCAACAGTGAATTCAATAATTCTCAAACCTTCTTTGTTTGCTACACTCATTAAGGACTCTTCTACTTCCTTTCCAATTACATGTTCTCCAAATGCAGAAATAAAATGTTTGATTCTTCCAGAGACTATTATACGATAAGGATCCTTAGAAACAAACTGAACTGTATCACCAATATTATATCCCCAAAGCCCAGCATTTGTATTTAATATAATTGCATAGTTAACACTGAGTTCTATATCTTTTAAAGCTATTCGAGTTGGATTATCATTATTAATTTCCTCTGCCGGAACGAACTCATAAAAAATCCCAGAGTCTACATTTAGCAGTAATCCTTTATGTGGATGAGCATCTTGGAAAGCAATGAATCCCTCCGAGGCAGGATAAGTTTCTAGGCTATTTATTTTCTTTCCAACTAACTCCTCTAATTTCGAGCGGTATGGTTCGAAATTTACTCCACCATAAACGAAGGTATTGTAATTCGGAAATAAATCTTTGATATATTCTTTGCCACTCACTTCAAGTAATCGTTCATAATACATTTGTACCCAAGGCGGTATTCCACTAATTAATCTCATATCTTGTCCTAAGGTCTCCTCTACGATTTTATCTAGCTTCTCTTCCCATTCATCTATGCAGTTTGTCGGGTATGAGGGCAATTGATCACGCTTCAACCAACCAGGAACCATATGATTTACGATGCCTGAAAGACGTCCAGTTTTGATGCCGCTTATTTCTGTTAAAGTAGGACTACCGGAAAGGAAAATCATTTTTCCATCTAAAAAATCTCCTTTGCCTGTTTTGGCATAATAATTAAATAGTGCATTTCGAGCGGTACCAAAATGATTTGGTATGCTTTCCTTGGTAAGTGGAATATATTTTACACCTGAGGTGGTGCCAGAAGTTTTAGCAAAATATTTTGGTAAACCTTTCCATAGAACATCTGATTTTCCGTCTTTGATTTGTTCAATATAATCTTTCAAACCTTCATAATCTCGAATAGGAACTTGGGCTTTGAAGGCCTCATAAGAATTTATCTTTTCGAAACCATGATCCTTTCCAAAGGAAGTGTGTTTGGCACCCTGAATCAAATTTTGAAAAACTTTATCTTGGGCAGACACAGCTTCTTTTGACCATTTTAGAATATCACGGGCAATTTTTTTTGCAAAAGGCTTAACTAGAAATGATTTATAACCCATCGGAGTAAGTTTTTTTAGCAAAAATAGAAAATAGTTCTGTAAAAAAAATGAAGATTTGTTTAACTGAAAACCCCATCTTGATTGTCAAGATGGGGTTTTTCATAGCAGTAAAAAGATATTTAAAATCTTAAATCTTCTACATGGACACCAGGGTATTTTGTTTTATCAAAAGTGAAATCTGCACTAGTGAATTTTTTATTTGCTTTAAAGTTTTGAATTTCTAGAGTAAATCTAGATCCATCTTTTGAGAAAACTTTAATTCTTTTTACTAGGGAGGTTTTCTTTTCTATTGTCATTCGGATCTTTGAATATTCAGAATCATCTTCTAATGGTTTAAATTCAATTTGTAAAAGAGGTACTCTGTTTTCTACAATTGCATTGGTTAATGCGAACAAATATTTTCCTTTTTTATAAAAGTTATAGAAATCTTGTGGTGCCATCATTTCTTCTTCATCTTCTTCAGGAGGATCATTGAGTTGTACTTCTTTATTTTGTTTGTTGTGTACCCAAAAGTTCTTACCATCGCAAATCATGGAATAAAAATTCAAGTCTACATTATACTTGTCTCCTTCCTGCTTTAATTTTCCAGTTTGTGTATCTATTGGTTCTTCTGGAATCTCAATATTTAAAGAAAAAGTAGCCTCAATACTTTTATAGGCTTCGTATTTATTACTCACTTTATCTAGGATTTTTTGTGCTTCCTGATCTATGTCTTCCGCTTTGGTAAAGTCTTTTCTTTGAGCAAAGCCTGTTGCTATAAAAAAAAGACTCATTATTATTGCCAATGTGTTTTTCATATCAATCATATTTTCTTTTTCAAAAGTTAATACACTAGTTAGGGTGTAAATTTAAATTCATTACTGTGATGTAAAATTAATGATATAATAACGTTTTTAGCAAGTCCTAGTTTATTAAAATCAAGTTAAAGTTATGTATTTCAAAAGTCCTCAAGTTGAAATTTGTTTGACGATTAAAAAAAAGATTTAGTTGAATGATTTATATGGCTATAATTTGTTCGGGTTTTGCTATTTTTAATAAGGATACGATTTTAATGTGAGAAATATTTAGTAATGTACTTTAATTAAAAAAATAACTTGAGGTCCTTGTTGTGTTAAATGAGTAAGATTTGTTCTCGAAAATGTTAACTACTTAGCAACTAGTTAAAAACAATATTTGCACCAAATAGGAGAAAGTTGCTCATTTTATATTTGTAGAAATAAGTTAGATTTTAATAAAATGTAACTTAAATATTAAATCACAAATAAAGGAAGTGTATATTTGAACTTTCTAAATAGTAAATCCAAATTAAAAAATAGAATTGATGGTTGATTTTTTCAGCATTCAGAACAGTACAGAAAACCCGACTTTACTACTCATTATTTATACTATTTTATTTTCCTTTTTATTGTCGTCGTTAATTGCGTTCACTTATGAAAAAACTTCTAGGGATGTATCAAAACCATTGTACTTTATTCAAGCTTTAGTTTTATTAGCTATAGTTACGGCTACTGTAATGCAAGCAATAGGAGATAGTGTGGCTAGAGGTCTAGGTATGTTAGGAGCTTTGGCTGTAATTCGGTTTAGAACAACGATACGAAATCCAAGAAATATAGTTTTTATGTTTTCCTCTTTGGCAGTCGGGATAGCATGTGGAGTATATGGGTTTGTAATTGCAATTGTGGGAACTCTTGGTTTTTGTATTTCGGCATTTGCTTTGAGATTTACTCCTTTTAGCCAAAAGAATAATTTGGTGGGCACACTACGATTTGAAATGGTAGAAGATGATGAAAAATTGAATGAGGTTAGAAATATATTGAAAAAGTATTCAGAAAGATTTGCACTGAAACGATACAAAACTTTTAATAATCCTGAGAAGGAAAATGTAATTGAATACGAATATATGTTGAAGTTAAAACAAGAAGATGAGGGACTTCATTTGGCAAAAATTCTTCGTCAGACTCCAAATGTTAATTCGGTGCGATTGGCGTTCGATGATGTTGCGGAGAACATTTAATTTGATTTTAATAAAGGATAATGAAAAAATTTAATTTAGTATATCTGATGTTTTTTTTAGTGGTTGGTTTAATTTGGCAACTCAACAATCGGTATGGGAAACATACAGTAATGTTTTATGGATTTGCAGAAACAAAGGAAACAGAAATTAATTTGGACCACCCAGTAGAAGTTAATCGTCTTTTAGTCACGCCTGGTCAAAAAGTGAAAAAGGGAGAATTATTAGCCAAGGTTACGCACTCTACTTTTAGTTTGAAATTAAATAATATTTCTCATTCTATGGATGAGTTACGGTTGGAAGAAAATATATGGAAAGCAGATATTCGTACATCTATTAGTCGTTTAGAAGCTCAGAAAGTGGTAAAAGAAAGTGAGATCAATTCCCAAATTCGACAATTAGAGATGGAGATAGAAATAAATCGTTCGTTACTTGAAGGGTTAAAAAGTATAGATGTTACTGAAACGACAGTAAATCCGAGAGCAGCAAAAATTGCTAATTTGAAAGAAGAACAAGAATTAGTAATAAAACCTTTGGAAGTACAGATTGCTAGACTCAAAGAAGAGCTAGAGTCTTCCAATAGTCCGAAGCGAATTCAAATTCGAAAGCTCCAAGAAGATCAAAAATTTTATACAGAAGAAAAAGATGGACTTTCTATTTTTGCTCCTAAGGATGGATTGATAGGGAATATTTATTGTAAAGAAAAAGAAAATATTTCTTCATTTAATACTTTGATTTCTTTTTATGAGGAGAACCCTACGATGGTTAAAGGATATGTTCATGAGAATTTAATTCTTGAGGTTACAGTAGGAGATACGCTGGAGGCAATTTCTACTCAACATCCTGAACATAAATGTCAGGGAGTGATTACAGGGCTAGGTTCTCGGATTGTTGAAATTCCAGATCGACTTAGAAAAAATCCAGATCTGAAAACATATGGGCGAGAGGTATTAATTTCAATTCCTCCAACCAATTTTTTTCTACAAAAAGAAAAAGTGATTTTAAATTTGTTAAAATCAACCTCACGCCCTGCGACTATTTTTGATTCGATATTAGATTCGAGTGACGAGAAAACTAACAAAGTAATTTCAGGAAAAGGATGATGAGAAAAATTGAATGTCAAAAAATTAATAAGGCTTTACGAATGAAAAAGTTAGTAGGATGGAAATTTCAAATCCCACTTTACATTGTTTTTATTTTTGTAAATGTATCAGTGCCAACGATTGTGTACGCACAAAATACACTATCTACTTCTGACATTTTAGCTTCTGCAAAGCAACAATATGTTTTGGGACTCCAACAGAAGCGAGTTAGTTTTTTGAAAGAATCCACATATAAATTACCCTTAGTTGATGAAATAGAATTCAGAACAGAAACGAATGACTTTCGATTGAAGGAACAACAATATGTACTTCGAGGAAGATTTCACACTAAGTTGCAACAACAAGCGCATGCAGATTTTCATCAGGCTAAAATAGAATTAAATACCATCGACGAGCAACTTTTGATGCAAGATTTGTTAATAGATAGATATGACGCAATTATAAAAGTTTCTTATTTTAAAAAATTGCTCGTTGCAAAAAAAGAACAAAAAGTTTTATTGGAAGATCGTATGACTGTTTTGAAAAAAAGTATCAATCTACCTAGGTTTAATGTTATAGATTTAATCGATGCAGAGGATGATCTACATTTGGTAGATCGTGATATCTTAAAATTAAAGAATTCGTTGAATTTAGTGCAGCAAGAAATATATCGATTCTCTAGTAAAAGAGGTTATTTAAAAACAGATGACCTACAATTGATTGGTGTTGAACAACTTATGAAAGTCGCTCGTTCACTTTCAACCGAGCCCTCATCAACTCATGCCACTTTAATGAAAAGAAATTTAAATGTTGATATAGCAGTGAAAGAGCAAGCTATTCGAGTAACACAGGAAGAGAATACAGTTGACTATTTTCAAGCAAAAATAGGGGGAACTGACGATAGAGGGTTTCGGCAAAGTTTCTCTTTGGGGATGGGTATAACAATTCCAGTTAGAAATCGGCAAAAACAAAATCTGGATGAATTGGAGTTTGAGAAGATCGATGAGGGTTTGAAATATGAAGAGCTCAAAATTCAACTTAAAGATCGTATGATCCAAGTTCGACTAGAGATGGAAACTCAATATGAATTATTCCAATTACTCAATCAACAATTGGAAAATAGTCAAGTGGATGAAGTTCTTCAGCAGTATCAAAAAGTGGCTGGAACTTCACCAATTGCGATGTTAAAATTAAGAGGAAGTAAATTCAAAAAAGAGTTGGAGCAATTTAGAATTCAACAAGAAATTTATTTATTGTATGTGGAGTTGTTGGACGCTTCAGGAAAGATGATGGAGTTACCGTTGCGAAATTATTTGATGAAAAATTTAGAAGTATTTTAATTTATATCTGTTGTGAAAAAGGCCTTCCAAGTTTTTTAAAATTGGAAAGCCTTTTTATTTGAAAATTAAGCTATCCTTTTACTTTGTTTTTTAAATATTTATCTAAAAAGATAAGCGCTTTGCTATAACCAATAATCTGATTTTCCTTTTTTACAAATCCATGCCCTTCATCTTCAAAAAGTACATATTCTACAGGGATATTATTTTTTTTGATAGCAGCAACCATTTCATCTGATTCTACTTGAAGCACTCTTGGATCAGTTGCACCTTGTAGAACCATGACTGGATTTTTAACTTTATCGCCATGGAAGACAGGAGAAATATCATAAAGTCGAGTACTGTCCGCAGTATTCGGGTCACCCATTTCTAAATAAAGCGCTTCTTTAAAAGATTCCCACCATGTTGGAATATTTTTCAAAGTACGCAACCAATTAGTTACCCCAAAAAGATTGACACCAACTACAAATTCCTCAGGAGTATGGGTCATTGCACGCATTGTCATGAATCCGCCGTATGAACCTCCAATAATTCCTATTTTTTCACCGTCAATATAAGGTTGTTGAGCCAACCATCTTTTTCCTTCGATACAATCTTGCAAATCGTTTTCTCCATGATTTAGATCATCCATTTTGAAAAAGGTTTTTCCGTAACCGCTACTTCCTCGATTATTAACTGCTAAAACAGCATAACCATGATTAACTAAGTATTGAATAAACGAGGAGTAATTGGTACGAGATTGACCACCTGGACCACCATGAACCCAAACTAATGCTGGAACTTTATTTTCTTTGGTGGCACTTTTTGGTTTATAATAAATAGCTGGGATTTGAAGATTATCAAATGATTCATATCGAACGATTTCAGCTTCTACCAAATCATCTGGATTGATTTCAATGTTAAGTGTTTTGGTCAATTGTTTATGTTCTTTAGTTCCAAAATCATAGAGGTAAAGATTGTTAGTAGATTTAGAACTTCCTGCGGAGAAGATCATTTTATCTTCACTTCTAGAAATCCTGACGGAAGAAATATCTCCATTAGTAATGTCAGGGAAAGCTACGTCTTGGTCAGTTGAAGTATCTAAAATTTTAACAATAGTTTTAGCATCTTGATTAATTCCGACAACACGGTATTTTCCTTTTTTTGAAAAATAAGCATAGGAAATATCCCAATCTTCTTCCATCACTTTTTCTCTTTCGCCATTTTCAATATCGTATTTCATCAAGTATTGAAACTCGCTTCCATCATTGGTCAGATAATAAAATGACTTACTGTCTACACTAAAATCAGCAGAGCTATTTCCTGATAAATTTTCATTTATTTTTATTTTTTTATTCGTTTTAGTATCTAATAAAAATAAATCTACATCATTTGTATTGATTGACTTTGTGACTGCAATGTATTGTTTGTTATTTGATATCCCATCGAAATCATATCCTTCTGTATTTTTATAGATTAGTTTTGAATCAAAATTTTCAATGTCCATTTCATAAACATCCATGTATCTTTTATCTCTTTTGTTAGAGCCAAAAAAGAAACTTTTTAAATCGTCACTCCATCCATAAAATCCAGCTTTGGCACCTTCGTCAGGTGTTAATTCTTTAGTTGAACCATCTTCATTTCTCAGGAAAATATGATCAATTTCATTTCCTCCATTATCTGCAGTATAAATCATCCTACTATCGTTTGGAAAGAGAGAAGACACCCAGACAGATTCATCTTTTGATTCCGTTAATGGTTGGCTTTTACCAGATTCCAAATTTATTAAATAGGCATTATAAATTCCTGATTCGTTACTTCCAACCAGGATTTCTTTTTCATCATGCGAAAAAGATCTTGCATAAATATTAGTATTATTTAAAAATTGCTCAATAGAGTATTGTTGATGAGATGCGGCAACTGAATCTGAAGAATTATTTTTAGTTTTGGATTCTTTGCAAGAGCAAAGTAAAAGAGAAAAGATAAAGAATAGAATTAGATTTTTCATTAATAGAGGTTTAGGTTAAAAATTAACTTAAGTTTAAGTTCTTTAAAAGTAGGTAAATATTATTTATTTCATAGATGAATTAAGGACTCGAACGATACACTTAGCATTGGTTGAGTTTTTTTTATCTCGAAAATAAGAATAAAAAAAACCAGCAAAATCTTTAATTTGCTGGTTTTTGGCTTGGTAATCTAATTAAGAAAATGCCTTTTATTTCCTAGTTCTGATGTCTTCCAGGTACCGTTCCAATTCTATTTCGTCATATATCAAAACTTCTCTGGCTTTACTTCCTACACTTGGCCCTACAATTCCTAATGCCTCCAATTGATCCATGATTCGACCAGCTCGATTATATCCTAATTTTAATCTTCTTTGTATCATTGAAGTTGATCCATGTTGATTCTGTACAATCAACCTTGCAGCATCTTCGAAGTTGTCATCTAGGTCTTTCGTATTAACTGCTCCAGGTTTAGTACTATCATCGTCGTCTCCATGAAATTCAGGGAGGAAAAATGGTGTTGCATAACCTCTTTGAGAACCGATAAAGTCAATTACTTTTTCCACCTCAGGTGTATCAACAAATGCACATTGTAATCTGACTAAATCACTGCCATATGATAGTAACATATCCCCTCGTCCAATTAATCTGTCGGCACCACCAGTATCTAATATGGTTCTTGAATCAACTCTTGCAGTTACTTTAAAGGCAATTCGTGCAGGGAAATTTGCTTTGATTACCCCAGTGATAATATTTACAGAAGGTCGCTGGGTGGCAATAATTAAGTGGATTCCAACTGCCCTTGATAGTTGAGCTAAACGCCCTATCGGCAATTCTACTTCTTTTCCTGCAGTCATAATTAAATCGGCGAACTCATCCACAACTAAAATGATGAAAGGCATAAATTTATGACCTTTGTTGGGGTTTAATCTACGAGCTATAAATTTCTCATTATACTCACGAATATTTCTTGCATGTGCCTTTTTCAATAAGTCATAACGAGTATCCATTTCTATCATCAACGAGTTCAAAGTGTGAACTACTTTCGTCACATCTGTAACAATTGGTTCATCCAATCCTGGTAAATAAGCTAAGAAGTGATTTTCAATTTTACTGTATGGGAAAAGCTCTACTTTCTTCGGATCAATCAAAACTAATTTGATTTGTGAAGGGTGCTTTTTATATAGTAAAGACATTAAAATAACATTAATACCAACGGATTTCCCTTGACCTGTCGCACCTGCAATTAAAAGGTGAGGCATTTTTGCCAAGTCAGCAACGAATACTTCATTTTGAATAGTTTTTCCTAAAGCAATTGGCAAGTCCATTTTGGCTCGTTTATACTTATCTGATTGTAGTAATTCTTTGAGCGAAACGATTTGAGTTTTTTTATTGGCCACCTCAATACCAATTGTTCCTTTTCCTGGAATCGGTGCAATAATCCGAATGCCCATGGCAGATAAACTTAATGCAATGTCATCTTCCAAGTTTTTAATTTTGGAAATACGAACACCCGGCGCAGGTACAATTTCATAAAGCGTAACGGTTGGGCCGATAGTCGCTTTTATTTTTACAATTTCGATTTTGTAGTTTAATAAAGTCTCAATGATCTGATCTTTATTTTGTTCCAACTCTTGACGATCTATTTCAAAATTATCAGCATTGTAATCTTCCAACAATGAAGTAACAGGATGTTCGTAGTGTGATAAATCTAAAGTTGGATCGTAAGGTTCTGTATGTAGCTTATTATCTGTTTGAATTTCTAAAGTAGTTTCTGCATAGTCTGAAGTCAAGGTAGTTGCAGGTTCACTTTTAGGTTCATCTTCCTCTGGAACGAATGGAGTAGGAGCAGAGATTTCCATCTCAGCTTCTCCTGAACGAAGGGTTTGAGGTTTCTGTCTTTTCTTTTTTGCCAAATCAAAAGCGAGTTGACCTTTTTTAACTTCTGATGATTCATCTGCAACTACAGGTGCGGCACTTCCAGCTTCACTAGCTGATAGTTCTAAGTCTGCTGAGAAATGGGAAGATTTTGTTATTAATGCACCTGAATTCCTAGGGAGTAATGCACCTGAATTCGAGGTTTCTCTTTTTGAAGCAACTCGCGATCGCCTTTTTTTCTTTTTTCCTAAAAAATTACCACTAAATAAATCATCAAAGAAGAATCGAGTATTTGAAAGTAACTTTTCAAAAGTTAGTTCATTAAAGTTTGGATTGTTAGTCCAAATGAAGGCTGTAAAACCAGTGAACATAAGTAAAGCAACTAAACCAATTGTTCCGATAAATTTTAATAACCATGTCGTTGTTGCTTTTCCAAAAGCACCACCATATGGGAAACTAGAAGATTGAAATATGAAATGAAAAAAAATGGATAAAAAAAGTAATAGGATGAATCCGTTCCAAATCATTGAAACATTTTCATTAAAGGGTCTTTCTCTAATAGTGTTAATTCCCAATTTTCCAAAAACAAAAACGAAGATAAAAGATGGTAATCCAAAGCCCCAATAAAAAAACATGTTGGAAACTATTGCACCCAATCGACCCAACCAATTTGCAGCTCCAATTTCACCTTCATAAAGAAAACTCACAGAATGCTCCAGTACATTAGACTGATCTATATGCCAAGTAAATAAATATGAGGTGAATGAAATGAAGAGATATAGAGCAATAAATATACTGAAAAGGCCAAATAGCTTGTATATCCGTTCGTCCTTAAATTTTGGAAAAGAAATATTTAATTGTCCTTTACTTTTTTTTCTGGCCATTGTGGAATTATATATAATAAATTTAGTGTCTCTCTTTCTATTGTGTATGGGTGTTACTGATTTTCTAACCCTTATGATAAGTTGCAAAAATATGGATAATAATGTGGAATACCGAATGAAAGGGAATGGATTATCGATGAATTAGTTGGTCTATTTGATGTAGATTTAATTTTTTGGAAAACAAGGAGTTAGATTTTGTAGAGGTAAAAATGATAACAATGTGATTACGAATTTTTCATTTCCCACAAGATTCCTTCTTTCATAGCATATGCAGAAACTAATATTTTTTTTATTTTCACTTCTTTGATGATGAAATTTATAAGGATTAAGGCGACCACAATCATGTCTGCACGAGTGAGTGGAATGTTTTTTTCAGCACGTCGTTCTTCCATATTCATCTTTAAAATTTTCTGATACGCAGGATGAAAATTTTCTATATTAATAGTAGCACTTAAAGTTGTTTTTTGAGAGTTTGGGAGGATCTTTTCTAAAACGTCAAATGTACCCGAAGCTCCGATAAGACATGTTGTTTTATGGGTTTTTAAAACTTCAAAAAGAGGTTGCAATATCTTTTTAAGATGTTTGTAAAGCACTTTTATATTTTTAATTGAAATAGGTTCTTTTTGGTGAAAATTATTGTAAAGTACAGCCACGCCAATTGGAAAGCTTTTCGCCCAGTATACTTTAGTTTCATCAGCAATGATAAATTCCACACTTCCTCCGCCAATATCCATTATTAATCCTTTTTGGTGTCCTAGTTCAATTGCTTGAATAACTCCGACATGAACCAATCTTGCTTCCTCTGTTCCAGGGATTAATTGAATAGAAATTCCACTTTCTGTTTTTGCATCATTTATAAATTGTTGACCATTGGCTGCTGTTCTGAGAGCAGCGGTTCCAAAAGCATTTATGTTTTTGACTTGATGTTTATGAAGGACTTTTTGGAAATGGGAAAGGGCATTTATACCTCGGCTGTAGGCTTTTTTTCCAATTTTTCCAATTCCATCTTCTGCAAGTTTCACAAAAATTCGTTCTCGGAAAAGTTCGTTTGACTTCCCTTTTCCATCAACCTCAACGATGAGTAAATGAAAAGTGTTTGTTCCTAGATCAATTACACCGTATCGGTTCATAAAGTTTTATTGTTTAGGTGTTTGTTGGAGCTGGGCGAGCAAGCCATTGAAGAATTGAACACCTGAGGGAGTCATGAAATTAGCATATTTGGGTTGGTTGTTTTCCAGGAAAACGAAGTAATTGCATCCTTTCGAATAGTAAATTAAACCTTCTAAAGCTACCTCTCCATCTTTGTAATATATCATACGACCAAAGGGTGAGCAATTAGAATCTACAAGGGCAACCTCCTGAGCAATTTGACCAAGTGAATGACGTAAATCATTAGGTTCTTGGCGACTAATGGTGAAGGGTAAATTATTAAAGCTATAATCTACATAGTCACATTTTTCGTATAGAGCCTTAATCGTTTTAAAAGGGATGCTAGGGTACATTGCTTTTCCATTTGATTTGATTTTAGTTTCTATAACAGGTGATTGAGTAGTCAATTCTAAATCTTTTTTTGAGGTATTAGTTTTTCCTGAATTGTCACACGAAAAAATCAAAATTGCGAGGCATACGCCGGTTACAAGTCGAAACATCATTTTTTTATTTTTTTTAAGTTAAAACATATAAATTGTCCTGAAAGTTAAAGTTCTCCCAGCTAGAGACTGTGCTTGTTTTTCTTTTCTTACATCTAGAGCTGCAAAAGAATATTGAGCATTAATTCCGATATTTGGATTAATGAAATAAGTAGCTCCAACAATGAGATCAACAGAAATTTTGTTGAATTCTTGGAGGTCAGAAACATCTTGTCCCAAAACATCGATTACTTTGAAGTCAACCATTTGCCCTACAGAAAATCCAGCTGTAAAATGTAGTTTATAATACTCCCTCTCATCTTCTTGATCCAACCAATCTAAAAATGAGATCATAATTGGTACTTCTACATAATTCAGACGGTAACTATCAAATGGAGCTGATTGAGGATCATCTTTTCCTTTGTTGCTACCTTTCTGACTAAATAAGATATCAACATTCCATCTCCAACGTTCGCTGGTTTGGACAGCTACTCGACCTCCAACGTTCAATCCTATTTGGTTAAAGCCGGCTAAATTATCACCATTTAATTGTGAAAGATTAATTCCTCCGATCAAACCTGCTTCAAAAGTTTGCGCATGAGTATTTTTTGAGAAAATAAAAAAACATAATGGGAGTACAATTATTTTGATGAGGTTCAACATGGTTTATTTGTATTCTGTAAAAGTCGTTTAAGTAAATAAAATGAAAAACAATAGTGGTTATGTTTAGTTCTAATTGTAGCGGACGTTAAATTAAGTAGTTGGAAATTACTAAGAAAGTATTTTCTGTAAAATTATAAAATGTCTAATTTAAAATGAGTATTTTAATTTTACATTTTAAAATTATTTTATCTTTAGATTTTGGACGTAAATTAATTGAAAACAAATATGTTTAAATATACAAAAACTACCTTACAGAAAATAGAAAATATCTTCCTAGAGTTGGATTATAAAGTGAGATACGAAAGAGGCAGTTTTAATTCTGGATATTGTTTGGTAGAAAATAAAAATATTGCCGTGGTTAATAAGTTCTTTGATATTGAAGGGCGAATTAATGTTTTATTGGAGATTCTTAATGATTTTGAAGAGATTGATGAAACTGCTTTTACTGAAAAGACTTTAGATTTTTACAAAAAAATAATAAAGTATTTAGATAAAAAAGAAAAAGAAGTAAATAAATCCGGAGAAATTTCAGAACCCCAAATAGCTAAAGAGCAAGAGTAATTAAGCTAAAATAAGTCTCAAATTTATCATTTTCAATATAAAAAGTACTTACCATAAAATTAAAAATCACCATCCTCGGAACAGGAACATCTCAAGGAGTTCCAATTATCGGCTGTGATTGCAAAGTGTGCCAATCAAAAGATCCGAAAGATAATCGATTGCGAGTGTCTATATTAATTCAAGCAGAAGGGAAAAACATAGTAATTGATGCAGGTCCTGATTTCCGACAACAAATGCTGAGAGCAAGGGTTACTCATCTGGATGCAATTATTTTGACACATGAGCACAATGATCATATGATTGGTGTTGATGATGTTAGGCCATTTAATTTTAAACAAAAAGAAGGTATTCCAGTTTATGCAACTGAGCGAGTACAGAAAGATTTACTGCTACGATTTAGGTATGTTTTTTCTAAAAAAAAATATCCAGGAGCTCCTACATTGGAATTACGTTCAATCTTCAATGATAAACCTTTTGAGGTTAAAGGTTTAAATTTCACTCCAATAGAAGTAATGCATGGGAATCTACCAGTTTTAGGATTTCGGATAGGAGACTTCACCTACATTACTGATGCTAGGACAATTGCTTCTGAGGAAATGGAAAAAATTAAAGGGAGTAAAATAGTGATACTTAATGCATTACATTATTATGAGCATTATTCACATTTTAATGTTCCCCAGGCTTTGGATATTTTTGAAGAATTGGTTCCAGAACAAGCATATTTGACACACGTAAGTCATCACATGGGATTAGCTAATGAAATAAATAAATTACTACCTACTAATGTTAATTTAGCATATGATCAACAAATTATAGAGATTTAAAAAATAAAAGGACAAGGTATTTTAAACTATCAACTTAATTTTAAAATATATTTGTTGATTTTGTTACAAAGAAATAAAATTGATTTACATTTTAATTATATCAATATATCAAAAATGATAGTCAAACAAATTGATGATGAAGATTGGAAACAATGGTTCGGAATTTGTATTATTAAATAATTAAATATAAGGGAGCAATTTAATTCAGATTTTATGAACACGAAAAATACACTGGTTTACCAATAAAATAAATAAAAGGCGTTTTTGCACAATTTATCTTAATTATTTATCGGAGTAATGGAATAATTAAAAAAGACACTTATATTTATGAAAAGAGTTATTATTCAAACTAAAATAATAAAAAGCTTTCAAATTGGTTTTTAGTAAGAATTCAAAAACTCCCACTATGAAGATTTTTTTTACCTTTTTTATTTTATTCATTGGATTTTCAGTACAAAGTCAACAGGCTGGTCAATATTCAATGTTTATGCTAAATAAATATCAAAACAATTCAGCTTACGCGGGGTTAGACAATTCCCTAGTCGTTACTGGTGTTTTCCGAAGTCAGTGGGTAGGGCTAAAAGGTAACCCAATAATGCAAAATATTAATGCACATATGCCGGTGTATTTTATTAAAGGGGGAATAGGATTAAATATAGATAATATTGAACTTGGTGCAGAACAAAATACTTCAATGTCATTATCTTATGCATTTCATAAACAAATTGGAAATATTGGGATTCTATCTTTAGGGGTCGGCGGAGGTTTTTACCAGAAAATATTAGATGGTAGTATTTTAAGGACTCCAGAAGGAGATTATGAGGAAAATAGCCCAGTCAATCATAATGATTTAATTTTATTTGAAGGAAGAGAAACAGGTATTGCACCAATATTTAATGCTGGGGTGTTTTTTCAAACAGAAAAGTTTGAAATAGGAGCATCAGCAATAAACTTGATAGAACCTGAGGTTAATTTAAATACAAATGTTAATTTTCAATTAAAAAGGCATTGTTACATAACAATGGCATATAATTGGGATATAAATAATTCTTTTAGTTTACAACCATCAATTATGGTGGAATCAGATTTTATTGAAACACAATTAGAAGTTTCAACGATTATTAAATATAACGACAATATTTTTGGAGGGCTTGCGTTTAGAGGATATAGCGAAAACACAATTGACGCAACAGCATTCTTGGTCGGTATGAAATTGAGTGAGAAAATTACCCTAGCTTACTCTTACGACCTAACATTGTCCTCCTACAATTCGGTAAGCAACGGATCTCATGAAGTTTTAATCAGATACAATTTGAATAAAATAATTGGAGCCGGAGTGCTTCCACGAATTATTCACAATCCAAGATTTTTATAAAAATTATTACTTATACGTTTTATTTTTTAAAATAATAGACGTTATTACTTAGTCAGATGCAAAATATACAACAGCAAAATTAAATGTGGAAAGAAATATTCTTTTTTAAAAAAACTTCCATTTTTTGTTTGGCTATTTATATCTTTGGCAGCTATTATGCAAATTTCGAAATATAAATTTTTGTTTTAGCTTTTAAACAGACTATATTTACGTTCATTTTTTTTAAGCTTTACTTAATCTGAAGGAAAACTCGGGTGTTAAAATGAAAAAATTATCAAAAACAGTACTGGTATTACTAACGCTTAGTATCATCGCAAGTTCTTGCGGTACAAAGCAAAATGGTCAACTAATTGGTGTATCTGATAGACCGTCATGGAGTGGAATCAATCCTTATGGAATGGTTTATATACCCTCTGGAACCTTACACGTTGGTCCTAGTGACCAGGATGTCAGTCAAACCTACATTCAAAGACCAAAATCTATTTCTATCCAAGGTTTCTACATGGATGACACTGAGATCACTAATAATGAGTGGCGTCAATTCGTATACTGGGTTCGTGATTCGTTGGCTCATACCGCTTTAGGTAATGTGATGGAGGATGATGAAACCGGTGAAGAAAGAGTTGATTGGGAAATGGAAATCGATTGGGAATCAGAAGAATTGGAAGATCTTTATTATTCTGGTGATGATCGATTCGCAGGTAGAAAGGAGTTAGACACAAGAAATTTTGTCTATAATTATGAATGGTACAACTGGCAAGCTGCAGCTCATAACAAGGATCCAGATTTGTCAAGAGGTAGTTTCATCACCAGAGATGAGGCATCGATTTATCCAGATACACTTGTATGGGTTCGTGATTTCGCCTACTCATATAATGAACCTTTTACTCGTAATTATTTTTGGCATCCAGCATTCGATGATTATCCAGTAGTTGGGGTCGATTGGAAAATGGCAAATGCTTTTTGCTACTGGAGAACCAAACTATGGAGTATCACTGGAGAGGTAAATTCTGAAGATTTCAGACTACCTACAGAACATGAGTGGGAATATGCAGCACGTGGAGGTCATGAGCATGCACCATATCCATGGGGAGGATATTATGTAAGAAATGCTAAAGGATGTCTTTTGGCTAACTTCAAACCTGGAAGAGGAAATTATCCAGAGGATGGTGGGTTTTATACAGTAAAAGCAGATGCTTATTTCCCGAATGACTATGGTCTATATAATATGTCAGGGAATGTTGCGGAATGGACTTCCTCTGCTTTTCATGAAAACTCTTATTCGTTTATACATGATTTGAACCCGGATTTTAGATATGATGCATCGGATGATGACCCAGAGGCTCAAAAGAGAAAGGTAATTAGGGGTGGATCTTGGAAAGATATTGCATTTTTTATGCAGACTGGGACGCGTCATTGGGAATTCCAAGATACTACTAAATCTTATATTGGATTTAGATGTGCATTGACATTCTTGGGTCGTTCAATCAATGACTTTTAGAAGAATATAAAAACATTAAGGAGCAGCTATTAATTTATAACTGCTCCTTAGTGTTTTTTAAATTAATATTAATTGAACCAAATCCTACCTGTTTATATTTACGTTAATTTAAACTGTTACTTTTTACAAATTTAGCATTATGCTTGAGGGTAATTCTGTTAAAAAAGTAGCAACCCATTTGTTGAAATAAATTACTAACCTACTTAAAAAGATTAAAATGAGTTTTTTAAAGTCAAAAACGTTCAAGTACATTAAGAATTTAATCATTGGACTTGGAGCATCTGTAGTATTATTAGGAGCATTATTTAAATTAGAAAGCTGGGAATATGCAAGTGAAATGCTAATAGCTGGTTTATGTATTGAAGCATTCATATTTGCTTTTTTAGGAATTATTGGTCCTGATAAAGATTATTACTGGGAAAAATTATATCCAGGTCTCTCTGATTATGATTCTAAAATTTCTCCTTTGATGGCTGGGCCAATTGATGAAGAAATTCCAGGAATAAATGGAGAGGTTGTTGAGCAACAATTAGGAGGAATGTTAAACGAGTTACAAGGAATGTCAAAATCTCTTGGTTCTCTCAAAGCATTGCAAGAAGTTGATTTTTCGGGTACAGGGGACCAAATGAAGGCAATGAGTAATTTCTATACTAGAATGAATGAAGCAATGGCTGATCTTAATGATTCTTTAGAAGACACTAAAGCATACAAGCAGCAATTAACTGCTTTAAATCAAAATCTTGGTTCTCTTAATTCAGTTTATGGAAATGTATTGACAGCTATGTCAAGCATTGGAGATAAATAAGAAGGTTCTGAATTTATTGTTTAAAAAAAAAAAAAACAAAGGATATGTCAATACCTAAAGAACCCCGGCAGCTGATGATCAACTTGATGTACTTAGTACTGACAGCACTATTGGCTTTGAATGTTTCGGCCGAGGTAATGAATGCTTTTTTATCTATTGATAAATCATTAGATATTTCAAATACAAATACTGTAAAAGCATTAGATGCAACGCAAAAAAGTTTGGATGACCTTTTAAAAGATGATTCTAAACAAAAATATAGACCTCTTCAACCTGCTATTCAATCTATCAGGGACGAAGTAGCTTCTTTTTCTGAATATGTGGAGAGCCTTAAAGTTAGACTTATTGATGAGTCAGGAGATAAAAGTGGTTCTATTGACGATGGAGATTATATCATAAAAGAAGGAAACAGATATAAGCTCAAGGGATTAAAAAATAAAGATGTTCCTACCAAAATGATGGTGAACGAAGGGGTAGGAGAAGAGTTAGAAGCAAAAATAATTGAGTCTAGAAATAATATTATATCAGCGTACAAAGATGTATTGGAAGAACATGGAAAAACCTTTGGTCTAAAAGATGAAGATATTAAAACAAGAGTTGATAATTTCGAAAATAACTTGACTCTTGGGGTTTCTGACGATTGGAAAGAATCAAAAGATAAAAAGAGTTGGTCTGACTATAAGTTCCGACAAATGCCTGTAGCGGCTGTTCTTCCTACCTTAACTCAAATGATTACTGATGCGAGAAATGCTGAATCTTCCGGTGTAAACCAGTTGGCTGAGCTTTCAGGAGGACGTGTGATTGAGTTTAATCAGTTCTTTCCTGTAGTTAGCGCAAAAAAGGGGTATGTTTTGGAAGGGGATAAATTTGAAGCAGAAATTTCCGTAGGAACTTACTCTGATCAAATCAATCCGAATGATGTTACTATAACCGTTAATGGAGCTGTGAAGAAGCCAGATGCAAATGGGAAAGTTAAATTTATAGAGACTGCAAGTAGGTTAGGAACTAGGAAATTATCATTAAAGGCAGCTGTTCGAAATCCATTAACTGGGGAAACGAGTTCTGGAGATGCAGAATTTTCTTATGAAGTAGGAAAGGGATCTGTAACAGTTTCTGCTACCAAAATGAATGTCTTTTATATTGGAGTACCTAACCCAATTAAAGTTTCTGCAGCAGGAGTAAATAGTAACGATGTGAAAGTTTCCCTTGGTGGAGGCGGTGGTGGTACTTTGAAGAAGGTAAGTGGGACTGGGTCATATGAAATTACTGTAACTAAACCGGCAAAGCTTGGGGAAGAATGCCAAGTTCGTGTTGATGCTCCGGGATTAAAAGGTGAGAAAGCTCTCTTCCGTGTCAAACGTATTCCTGATCCGACTGCAAAACTTTCTGGTAATACAGGTGGAGCAATTGGAAATGGAGAGTTCAAAGCACAAGGTGGAGTTTCTGCCATTCTTGATGGATTTGATTTTGATGCAAAATGTGCTATTCAAGGTTTCATCGTAACTCGTCAAGCAAAGCGAGCGGATCCTGTTGAAAGTAATAATAGAGGTCCAAGATGGTCTCCAAAGTCAAGAGAGTTGATAAATAAAGCAAAACCAGGTGATGTTTACTACTTTGATAATGTAAAAGCCAAATGTCCAGGTGACCCTGCAGGTCGAAAAATCAACGCAATGGTCTTTAAAATCAAATAAAGACCTCAAAACTTCGTTTGAATTTAATAAGTTTTTATTCTTTAAAACTTATTAAATTCAAACTTAGAAATAATTAGTATTAAGAAAATTACATAAATCATTAAGTCATGAAGATTTCGTTTAAATTTTTTAGTTTATGCCTTTTAGGGTTGTTGATTTTTTCAAACCCAACATTGGCACAAGATCCAAACCCTGTCAATACGGAGGCAGAAACTACAGAGGATTTACCATTAGATGACATCGTTGAAAAGAGATTAGTTGATGATCGTATGGTTTTACCATATGCACCAATTCGAGAAGCAGATGTATTCTGGGAAAAAAGAATTTGGCGAGTAATTGATATTCGAGAAAAAATGAATTTACCATTCGCATATCCTGAAAAACCTTTTTTTACGATTCTTATGGAAGCAGCTGTTAATGGTGAGATTGCAGCCTATGATGTTAATGAATATGATAAATTTGAAATGAGATTACAAGCTGACGAAATTGCTTCAATGGGAAGTAATATTGATACTGTAATAACTTTCGACCCTGAGACATACGAAGAGCAAGTTCAAATCGTCAGAAACGATTTGAATCCTGAAGATGTTAAACAATTCAGATTAAAAGAAGTATGGTTTTTTGATGAGAATGAATCTAAATTGAAAGTTAGAATTCTTGGTATTGCGCCACTTATTGATGTAAAGGATGACAATGGTAACTATCGTTTTACTAAGCCAATGTTTTGGATTTACTATCCTGATTGTAGAGAGTTGTTTGCTCGGCACAAAGTATTCAATTCCGGGAATGATGGTGATTTAGGAACTTGGGAAGACCTTTTCGAAAGAAGATTTTTCTCTAGTTACATTTATAAAGAATCAAACGTTTACAACAGACGTATCCAAGATTATCTTCAAGGTGTAGATATTTTACTTGAGGCTGATAAAATTAAGCAAGAAATTTTCAATTACGAGCATGATTTATGGTCATATTAATTTTGATAAAATAAAATACAAAAGCCCATTTCGAAAATTCGAAATGGGCTTTTGTATTTTATCGACGTGTGACTTTCTGTCAGACTCTGATTAAATAGTATGATATATTGAACGGTTGTATTTTTTAAAGAATAAAAACCATATCCTTTCGTATTTTTGCTACAGATAAAATTATAATATGCAAGTAAGACATAAAGACAGGAAGGTTTATTTCAAAGAACAAATATTTACAACAAATAAATATGTAATTCCTTTTTTGGAAAAGCATATGCTCATAAATTCCAATACTAGAATTTTAGAAATTGGATGCGGAGAAGGTGGAAATTTAGAACCTTTTTTAAAACAAGATTGTCAGGTAATAGGGGTAGACTTAAGTGAAGGAAAAATCAAGAAAGGAAGAGCTTACTTCGAAACTCACGAAAAGAAAGATAATATTCAATTTTTATACAGGGACATATATGAGGTAAGTGTAGATGAGATAGGAACTTTTGATTTAATAATTATGAGAGATGTCATTGAGCATATCCATAATCAAGAAAAATTTATGGGCTACCTTAAAAAATTTGTTTCAAAAAGTGGGAAAATATTTTTTGGGTTTCCACCTTGGCAAATGCCTTTTGGAGGACATCAGCAAATATGTCAAAATAAAATAGCTGCTAAACTACCTTATTATCATTTACTTCCCCGCCCAATTTATACAGGAATGCTAAAATTTTTTGGAGAACCAGCAAATAGAATTGAGGCACTTCTTGAAATAAAGGATACAGGAATAAGTATTGAACGCTTTGAAAAAATTTTAAAAGATGAAAATTATAAAGTGGATGAAAAAATGCCATTTTTAATTAACCCTAATTATGAGGCAAAATTTAATTTGACACCACGAAAGCAATTTTCAGCAATTTCAGCTATTCCTTATTTTAGAAATTTTCTAACCACATGCTGCTATTATTTAGTCTCGATTCCTGATATCCAGTGATAGTATTTGCAGACAATAATATTGATTAGTTGGCTGTAAAGAAAAAAGAAAAAAATCAAGCGACATTTTAAAATGGCAAAAAGAAAATTTAAAATATTTGTAAATCAACTTACGGAAAATAATGCTTTCAAATATCCATGGATTAAATAAGAAATTGATGAAGGTGAGTTCACATCAAGTTTGAATATTTGTTATATCAGAGAAAAGACTTTTACAAAAATTATAGGAGGTGGACCGAAAGGTGGAAATTATAGATGTAAGGAAAACGGTGAAGAATATAGAATCTCACAGTACTAACAACGAAAATGGTAAAATCATTTATACTGATCATAGCAACAATAAATTGGATAATCGGGATGATTCTAATACTGATTTCAAATGCCTCTGGGATAATATCGAAGATAAATTATGAACGGACAGGTTGGATTGAAAATCGAATGGGATACGGAATAAGTGAAATCAGAAAAGTAATTGAAATAACTAATGATGAAGCAATCAAAAATAAATTGAGAGCCAAAATAACTCAACGAAAATTTGCTTATTGGTTATTCATCTCGACACCAATTTTAATTGTAGTTGGAAATTTAATGAGATAAAAAAAGAACACTACAGCCAACAATGAACGGGTATGCGGAGACGATATTAATCTAAGGTATAAATTCCTCTTTTGTGTTTTTTGAAATCATTTTTTCAGTAAATTTGTTTGAAATGGTAAACGCGCTCTAAAGCAATTTTGAATATATACGATATATGACTAAAAAGAAAAACGCACTCAAAACCCAAATTTCAGCTCTAAAGAACTTACCTGAATTTTTCAAACTTGTTTGGGAAACCAATAAATCTATGACTATCTGGAATGTCATATTACGGGTAGTTAAAGCTTCCATTCCTTTATTAATTTTATATGTTGGAAAAGAAATAATTGATGAAATTATACGATTAGTTGAAGTTTCGGATAAGAACTGGTCCTACCTGTGGATTTTGATCGGAATAGAATTAGGGTTAGCTGTCTTTTCAGATTTGATTAATCGGGTTATTATATTGTTAGATAGCTTACTTGGTGATTTGTTTTCCAATAAGACCTCAGTTCAGTTGATAAAGCATTCTGCAACTCTCGATTTATACCAATTTGAAAATCCAGATTTTTATGATAAACTAGAACGTGCTCGAAGACAAACGACTGGTCGAACTGTTTTGATGACTCAAGTCTTAGCACAGTTTCAGGATGTAATTACAATTGTATTTTTAGGAATTGGATTGATTGCCTTTAATCCTTGGTTGATTTTGATTTTGTTTGTAGCGGTTTTGCCTTCCTTCTTAGGAGAGACACACTTTAATCAACGGACATATTCATTAACTCGAAATTTTACTCCCGAACGAAGAGAATTAGATTATTTAAGATACATCGGAGCAAGTGATGAAACGGCTAAGGAAGTAAAAATTTTTAGCCTCGCCGATTTCTTAGCGAATCGATTTAAAGAATTATCTGATAAATACTATACTGCTAACCGAAAAATTGTGGTTAAACGAGCACTTTGGGGCAGTGCACTATCTTCCCTTGGAACCATCTCATATTATGGAGCATACATATTTATTATTTCTCAAACGGTAAGTGGATTAATAACAATAGGAACACTTACTTTTTTAGCTGGTTCATTTGAACGAATGAGAAATATGCTACAATCTATTATGACTCGGTTCTCCAAAATTGCAGAAGGATCATTGTATTTACAAGATATGTTTGATTTTTTCGCTATTCAACCAACTATCGTTTCTGGAGAAAAAAATTATATGGTTCCACAGCCAATTCAAGAAGGTTTTACTTTTGAAAATGTTGGGTTTAAATATCCGAATAGCGAAATGTGGGCTATTCGAAATTTAAATTTTCACTTGAAAAAAGGAGAAAAATTGGCATTAGTGGGCGAGAATGGAGCGGGAAAAACGACCCTAGTTAAATTGCTTGCTCGACTCTATAAGCCTACTGAGGGGAAAATTTTATTAGACGGAAAAAATTTGGAATCTTATAGTTTAGCTGATTTAAGACAAAATATTGGGATTATTTTTCAAGATTATATTCGTTTTCAAATGAAGGCTTCCGATAATATTGCTATTGGTAATATTAAAAACAGAATCAAATTAGATATAATTAAAGATGCAGCCAAAAAGAGTTTGGCAGATACAGTAATTGATAATCTTCCAAGAGAATATGATCAGGTTTTGGGAAAAAGATTTGCTGAGGGCATAGAGCTTTCTGGAGGTCAATGGCAAAAAGTAGCTCTGGGAAGAGCATATATGCGAGATTCTCAATTGTTAATTTTGGATGAACCGACTTCTGCATTAGATGCAAGGGCAGAGCATGAAGTTTTTCTTCGCTTTGCAGATTTAATAGCAGGGAAAAGTGCAGTATTAATTTCACATCGGTTTTCTACAGTTAGGATGGCAGATCGGATTTTGTTTTTGGAAAATGGAAAAATGAAAGAGTTGGGTAGTCACGATGAATTAGTAGCAAAAAATGGAAAATATGCAGAACTTTTTCACTTGCAGGCACAAGGTTATTTGGATTGATTTTTTAGTTGGAAAAATGAATGTGTCTTTGTCATTTCATAAAATAAAAATGAGTAAACTAAAACATATTCAATCCCAACCACCCACAAATTTTCAGAATATGTTTCATAACTATAATTAATGTAAGTCAGAAAAATTAATCCTGACCAAAGTATTGGAAAACGATATCGAGTAAATAATGATAAAACGATTGGTAAACTTACGTACCATGGATGTACCACTGTTGCAAGCGAGATATATAAACAAATGGCGAATAACATTTTTCCGAAAAGATCTTTCCAATTAATATTTTTTTCCAAAAATGTTATTGCTACTATTCCTAATAGTACAATTACCCCGAGTGTGGGCCCAGCACTTTGGATCCAATTAAATCCTACCATTTGATAACCGACCCAACGAATGGTATAATAGATACTAGCATTGAATTCGAATTTTTGAAAATACAAATCTAAACTTGTTCTGAAGTTATTGAAAAATTCACCACTTAAAAGAGGAATGAATAACAATACGGTTACGATTCCAACAATTGAGAAATACTGAATACTCTTTTTCAAACCTAATCTCTTTATAAAAAAAGGTAAAAACATCAATGGAAGCAATTTAGAAGCAATAGATAAAGCAATTGAAAAAGCAGAGAATATTAATTTGCTTTCTACTAAAAAAAAGACACCTGCGAGAAGGAAACAAATCATCACTGCCTCAAAGTGTAGGTTTCCACACAATTCAATGATTATTAAAGGGTTTAGAGCATATAGCAAAATGTTTTTTTCAGGAAGTTGAAATCGGTGGAGTAATTTTTTTATAAAAAGCAAAGATCCAAGTTCGGAGAGAAACAAAAATGTTTTCATTACAACTACACTTCCAAAAATACTATTTGGGAATAGCCAGCAAGCAAATGCAAATACGCTTTGTGCAATAGGTGGATAGATAGTAAAGTATTTAGGCGAGTTTAATTTTGTATAAAGCGCTTCATTGATTCCAGGTATTGAAATGTTATTTTCAATATAATATATTGGTGAGTAATCAAAAGGGTTATGACCATTTATGAGTAAACGACCATCCCAAATAAATCGATAAACATCATCTGAGAGGTTGGGTAGTGCGAATAAAAGTATTAATCGTAACAATACACTTACACCTACAAAAAATATAATTTTATTTTTTTTATTAGTGTATTTGAAAATGAAAATGTACAAAAAAAAGAAAATTCCAAACTGTGAAATAATTGGAACAAAATCAGATTGTTCAACGAAAAAACCAAGACCAATGGTTAAGACAATTAATGGAATTGTCAATAAACGTAGATCTATTTTTTTTTTTTTTT
>JAQXDE010000040.1 GCA_029251525.1 Saprospiraceae bacterium
CATCTATATTAAGGATATTTGAAAAGATATTAAAGGAGTCCATCTGTTTTGCAACGTAGTTTTAACATAAACAAAGCAAAACTTATGAAAAACAAAAAAGTTCTTTTTTGGTCTCTTACCGTAGCCTTAGCAGGTTTTTTATTTGGATTTGATACGGTAGTAATTTCTGGAGCTGACCAATCGCTTCAAGAATTATGGAATCGAGGCGACGTCTTTCACGGATTTGTAATTATGGGTTCAGCATTATGGGGAACAGTAATTGGGGCTATTTTCGGAAATATTCCTACGGATAAACTGGGGCGAAAAAAGACACTTTTATGGATTGGTATTTTCTATTTTGTTTCTGCTTTGGGATCAGCATTAGCAACGGGTCCTTGGATGTTTGCAGCTTTAAGGTTTTTAGGGGGGATAGGAGTGGGAGCATCTACGATTGCAGCTCCTGCCTATGTTTCAGAAATTGCTCCACCAAAAGATAGAGGAAAATTAGTCGCGCTCTATCAATTCAATATTGTTTTTGGAATATTGATCGCATTCATTTCAAATTATTTATTAAGCGGTATAGAAACAAATGGATGGCGATGGATGATTGGAGTAGAAGCTATTCCGGCTTTCATTTATACCATCATGGTCTTAACCGTACCAAGAAGTCCACGGTGGTTATTGACTGTTAAAAACGACCGAGCCGCAGCTGCACAAACCCTTCAACTCATTGCTCCCGAATCAGATGTTGAAGAAGAAATTAATAATATTTTATCAGATCACGATACTGCCGAAAAAACGGAAACCATATTTATAAAAAAATATCGGTTTCCCTTAAGCCTTGCCTTTCTAATCGCTTTTTTCAATCAACTCTCAGGCATCAACGCTTTGCTTTATTATGCTCCACGAATTTTTGAATTAGCTGGACTGGAGGCGAGTGCTGCACTTTTGAGTAGTGTCGGAATAGGGATAACCAACCTTTTGTTTACCTTATTAGGAATAACTTTAATTGACCGACTAGGTAGAAAACAATTAATGTACATCGGTTCTTTTGGGTACATTGTTTCGCTTTCTTTGGTAGCGCTAGCATTTACTTTGGGTTGGAAAGGAATGGCAGTTCCCATCTTTCTTTTCATATTTATTGCAGCTCATGCAGTTGGACAAGGAGCAGTTATTTGGGTATTCATTTCAGAAATTTTTCCTAATCATTTACGGGCGAGTGGGCAGTCGTTTGGCTCTGGTACCCATTGGGTATTGGCGGCGATTATACCTTCGGTAGTACCAGTTTTATTTACAACTATTGGAGCTGCTCCAGTATTTGGATTTTTCGCTTTTATGATGTTTTTGCAATTGCTTTTTGTGTGGAAAATTATGCCTGAAACGAAAGGAGTTTCTCTTGAAGATTTGACAAAGCAACTGACCAAAAAGTGATATTAACTTTTCATACAGTTTTGCGAGTACTCGGAGAGGATAAAAACTTCGGGTACTTTTTAAAACAACTTTAATAACGAAACTATAAATTAAACAAAAATGAATCGAATAACTTTGTTAGGGTTTTTATTCCTTTCCTTACTTTGGCAATCCTGCGATAATGCCAAAGCCTCAGATACTGGCGACTCCGTTTCTAATTCGACAGACGAAACGGGATACTACCAAGAAGATCATCGCCTGCAATATCATTTCTCACCCAAAGAAGGTTGGATCAACGACCCCAACGGAATGGTTTACTACGATGGAGAATACCATTTGTTTTATCAATATTATCCCTATGCAACAGTATGGGGCCCGATGCATTGGCACCATACCGTAAGTAAAGATTTGGTGCATTGGGAACACCTACCAATAGCACTTTATCCTGATGAGTTAGGGATGATTTTTTCAGGAAGTGCCGTCGTTGATAAAAATAATACGGCTGGATTTAAGACTGGAGAAGAAGACCCGTTGATTGCCATTTATACTTACCATGATATGGTTGGGGAAAAATTGGGAAGGTCAGATTATCAAACTCAAGGTATCGCCTATAGCAATGATAAAGGAAGGACTTGGACAAAATATGCTGGGAATCCTGTAGTGAAAAATCCGGGATTTAAAGATATTCGAGACCCAAAAGTTGTTTGGCATGAGCCAAGTCAGCAATGGGTGATGGTGCTTTCTAGAGGTTCTGTCATGCAGTTTTACAACTCTCCAGATTTGAAAAATTGGAAATTGACAAGTGATTTTGGAGAAGGGCAAGGCAATCATGGAGGCGTTTGGGAATGTCCTGATATTTTTTCGTTACCCATTGATGGAAATGAAAATAACCGAAAATGGGTGCTTATTGTTAACATGAATCCCGGTGGGCCAAATGGTGGTTCAGGTACACAATATTTTATCGGAGAATTTGATGGTAAAACATTCAAAAATGATAACGCCCCTACCGACTTGCTTTATGCCGATTTTGGAAAAGATAATTACGCAGGGGTCACGTGGTCAGATATTCCTTCCGAAGATGGAAGGCGATTATTTATCGGTTGGTTGAGCAATTGGCAATATGCAAGAGATGTACCTACACACCCTTGGCGAAATGCAATGACTTTACCAAGGGAATTAACTTTAAAAACAACTCCAAGCGGAATCCGACTTTTTTCTACACCAGTAAAAGAATTAGAAAAACTCCGCAGCCAAACCAATCAAATTGCTGCTCAAAGTATTTCCAATAAAGAAGTCTCCCTTCTTTCAAGTGGCATTGATGCAAGTCAATCCGAATTGGAACTGACTTTTGATATGAGCAAAACGGATGCTAAATCTTTTGGAATCAAACTCTCGAATGCTAAAGGGGAAGTAGTTCGGTTTGCTTACGAACAAGAATCTGGGCTTTTTATTTTTGATAGAACTCAGTCAGGCAAAATTCAATTCTCCAATGAATTTCCTGGGTTACAATTCATCCCGCGAATATTGGATAACAACATTATGAAACTTCATATTTTCATTGACAGAAGCTCGATGGAAGTATTTGCGGATGACGGACATTCCATAATTACCAATATATTTTTCCCAACCGAAGATTATAACCAAATCACACTTTATGCAGACCACGGCAATGCCGAGTTGGTCAGCGGAAATATTTATGCTTTAAAAGGAATTTGGAAATAGCATTTCAAATCGGAATGACTATGAAAGTAATTTTTTATGAAAAAAGAAATGATGAGTTTTACAATAACCAACCTTTGAAACAAGCAATACACGTTGCTTAATTTTTTAAATTAAAAACAAAATTATTATGAATGTGAAATTACTCACACTATTTGTGTTTTTATTGTTTTCCCATTTTGCCATAGGACAAAAGACAATAACGGGAACAGTAACCGATGCAGGAAATAGTGAAACCCTTATTGGGGTAAACATTATTGTCAAAGGAACTACTGAAGGAACGACTACAGATGTAGATGGTCGCTATTCCATAGTTGTCCCTGCTGATGCAACAACCTTAGTATTTTCCTATACTGGGTTTCAAGAACAAGAAGCTTCAATAGTTGGTGTTTCAGAAATAAATATTTCCATGTCTGCTGGTGCTTTATTGGATGAAGTGGTGGTAACTGGATATTCTACAGAAAGGAAGAAGGATTTAATTGGAGCTGTTGCAGTTTTAGATGTGACAGAAATTAAAGATGTTGCCAATCCAAATGTTTTACAAAGTATGCAAGGACGAGTGGCAGGAGTTAATGTAAATCTCTCAGGTAATCCAGGGCAAGGAGCAAGAGTAGAAATTCGAGGAGTAAGTACTTTAGGGAAATTGAATGACCCTCTTTACATTGTTGATGGAGTTCCATTGCAATCCTATATCACTAATGAAAATGGTTCTGACCAACCTACGAGTTGGGGATTGTCTTGGTTGAATCCAAATGACATTGCGTCTGTTCAGATTTTGAAGGACGCTTCTTCCGCTTCTATTTATGGATCGAGAGCTTCTAATGGAGTGGTGATTATCACGACTAAGCAACCTACGAAAAATTCTGCAAGGATAGATGTCAATGTTCGAACAAGTGTTGAAAATTGGAATCAATTTGATGATTTGACCAATACCCGAGAGCGGGCAGAAATAGAATGGCAAGGTGCTGTAAATGATGGAGCCGATCCAAATTCAACAGGTGTTTACACTTACGAGTGGAATTTGGATCCAAGTCTTGGACCTGGAATTCAAGGTACTGGAGTTCCAGTTTTGAATAGGGTTATTTATCCAGAGTGGTTGGATGAAGATGATCAATTACGACCTTCTGGACATCCAAGTAGTATCTATGGAGGGAATATCGAAGAAGGGACAGACTACTGGGATGAAATTTCTCAAACGGGTTATGTTCAGAATTATGACGTTGCTTTCTCTCAGGGAGGAGAAAAAGGTGGCGTTCATTTTAGTGCCAATTACTTTGACCAAAGTGGTGTGGTTATCAATACAGGATATAAGCGATATGGACTTCGAATGAATTCTCATTTCAACTTCTTAGATGATAGAGTAACTATTGGAGAAAACTTAAATGTATCTCGTGGTGAAAGACAATGGGTGGATAATAGTTTTGGAGGAACACCTGACTCAGGCCCTTATCGATACAAATCCATTTTACCAGTTCGAACTGAAGATGGTAGATTTTCAGGTCCTCCTGGAGGTGGATTTTCGGATAGAGATAATCCTGTTGGTTCGTCTAATGATAACAAAGATGATATTATTTACAATATCAAAGTCTTTGGAAATGTGTATGCCAATGTCAAAATTTTGGAAGGGCTAAATTACCGGACTAGCTTTGGTTTGGATTACGATAATATTTATGGAAAAGATATTTTTAGAACTTACTCAAGAGGATTCTTAGCCAATAATGTAGCAGAACTTTTAATCCGACAAACTCACCAAACTAATTGGGTTTTC
This sequence comes from Saprospiraceae bacterium, assembly GCA_029251525.1. Classification (GTDB taxonomy): domain Bacteria; phylum Bacteroidota; class Bacteroidia; order Chitinophagales; family Saprospiraceae; genus CAJQQY01. The sequence continues at coordinate 4,877 of JAQXDE010000040.1, forward strand.
AATAATACAATTTCATATACTAAAACGTTTGGCGACCATGGCTTAACTCTACTTGGAGGTACAGAAGCAGTTAAAAACAAAGTAAATATATTCTCTGCTTCAGGAAAAGAATTTGCTCAAGAGACTGTTGATTATTTCCAATTGAGTTCAGCTTCAGGAGAAAGGTCATCATCAGGAGTGACACAAGGGTTTTCATTGTTCTCTTATTTTGGAAAAGTCAATTATGATTTTAGAGGAAAATATTTGGCTTCTGCTACTATCAGACGAGATGGTTCTTCTCGATTTGGAACTCAAAATAGATTTGCAGTTTTTCCTGCATTCTCTGTTGGTTGGAGAGTTAGCGAAGAAGAATTCTTAAAAGATAATAAATGGATTACGAACTTAAAATTAAGAGTAGGTTGGGGACAAACGGGTAACCAAGATATTTTGAATGATGCACGATATGGATTGTATCAAGCTATCTATGCGCCATCAAGTAATGTCCTTCCTTGGGATGGTGGTTGCGCACAAACGCCTTGTCCAGATGCTGCAACTTCTTATGATATTGGAAATAACAATACAGGTATTTTACCATCAGGTTTTACAGCAACTCAAACTGCTAATGATGAATTGAAATGGGAAACAACTACAGAGTTAAATATTGGTGCTGACTTCGAATTGTTAGATGGAAAAATCGGTGGAGCTTTCAATTGGTTTAACAAACAAACAGAAGACATCTTGATCCAACCAACTCAAATTGGAGCTTTCGGAGATGGTGCTAGTCAATGGGTAAATGGAGCAGATATGGAAACCAAAGGGTGGGAATTTGAATTAGTTTATAATGGAAGAATTAATAAAGATTTGACCTTTTCCGTAGGTGGAAATTTCTCAGCTTACGATGCAACAATTACAGCTTTACCAGAAGATTTATGGTCTTCTTATGCTGGAAATGCTGAACAAAATATTGTAGGTCAAGCACCCAATGCACTATTTGGATATAGGACAGATGGCATCTTTCAAAATGAAGCTGAAGTAGAAGCGCATGCTGATCAAGTGGGGGCGAGAGTCGGTGCATTGCGATTTAAAGACTTGAATGGAGATGGAGTTGTAAATGCTTTAGACCAAGAATATGGTGGTGCTAATAGTGTCGCTGATTTGCAATTTGGATTAAACTTTAAAGTTAATTGGAAGAACTTTGACTTTACTCTTTTCACTTGGGGAGAGCTAGGTAGACAAGTTACTCCTGATGTATTTAGAATGGAATTAGGGTCTTTGGATAATGGAGAAAATGGAGGAGTTAATCAATTGAATGCATGGTCTCCAACCAATACAGGTTCTCATATTCCTGCGGCAAGTAATAGTAATCGTCCGTTTGGATTTTCATTAGATTACAATGTTAGAAATGGAAATTTCTTATCATTCAGACAAGCTGCGATTGGCTACACCCTTCCTGAAACAAATGGTTTAGCTAACATTTTTTCTAAGTTAAGAGTTTACATCAGCGGAGAAAATTTAGGATGGATTGTAGATAGAAAAGGAGCGAATCAATATGTACAAACTGGATGGTCAATTGAAGATAGAGTTAATGGTCTTTATCCAAAACCTCAACGTTGGTCAATTGGTGTAAATGCTAGTTTCTAATTTTTTAAAGAATAAAAA
>JAQXDE010000042.1 GCA_029251525.1 Saprospiraceae bacterium
TATAACCTAATTCACTTGATCCCATATTTTCCTGCTCAGAAACAATGGCAATCAGTTCCTTCATTTGAGGAGTAATAGTCCATTCTGGTGAATCATTTCGTAAAGAGACATTCATAAAGCTTTCAAATTCACATAAGCATTCTTGAATGTTCTTCACACCTGCTACTTCTAATTTAGTCTTTCCATACCCTAAAGACTTTGCCATCCCTAAACTGTGAAAAGTGTTAGCAGTCTGATGAAAAGTAAGTGCACTAAGTAAGGCTCCTAGTTCTATCTTTTTAAGATTGTGGTACCGTATTTTAAATTTGAATTCTGCTCCTTTTTTTAGGGGAGTATACTGGGTTCCTATTTTAGCATTTACTATTCCTCTTACTACTGGAGGAGGATTGTTTTTGACACCATCTTTGTGAATGGGATATCGTTTCCATCCAGCAATCACAGCGGAATCATCCATAAAGGTTTTGTAATTATTTACCTTCCCATTTTTCACATCTTGACGGATATAATTTGGATAATAAGATGCTTTAGGTCCTGCTAAAACTTCTAATTGTTTCTTATCTACTTCTGGAGTATTAGAGGCAAAAGCATGCCCGAAGTGAACTCTTCCTTTCAAGGCTCCTTGATCTTTATCGGTATATCCAAAAATAGCCTCTGCTAAATCAAAATCCGAATCTTTTTGATGACGAGTGATGGATTCTTTGACAGAGTTTTTGTAAGGTAATTTGTATAAATAAGACAACCCCATATGTTTAATTACACTATCTTTTGTCGTTTGAAAAAACACAGGAATAGATTTTTTTTCTATTAATTTTGTTCTCCAAACTTTCCAATCTTCAGACCATTTAGTTTTATCATGTTCATAATAGGCAAAGAAAAAATTCTCCATTACTTTTTCCTCCACAATTACTTCTCTTACTTTATCAAAGAAAACAAACTCCAAATGATGCCCCGTCCATTTTCCGTTATGCATTTGTTTTCTTGGTCCCGCTTGTCCAGTAAAAACTAACTTACCTGAAACTTCTCCATCTTTATTTAAAACAAATTTTCTGCGTCCTGTTGTGTCTTGCTCAGGAGCTAAAGAAAACCGATGAGTTCTCTCTCGATCACCAAATAGTTCGTATTTTTTTTGTGCAGATTTTTCAGAATCCTTGTTTCCTCTAAATTCTCCAAAAGGGGTATAATAAGTATCAAAAGGTGCTCCTAGGTCTTCCTTTAATTGTTTGTGTGAAATTCTGCCAGGAATACCACAATCTTCTAATGTGTATGTATTATCATCATTTTTTCTTAACCAGCCACATTTAATATTGTCTGGTTTAAAATTATCTAGGTATTTATTTTTCATAGCTGAGGACAAATCTCTTAAAGCATATTTATCATCATTCACCCGATTGTCCATCCTACCAAAACTCATCACTTCTAACACACTTCTTACCATTCCTTTTAAGGAAGATCCAGGAATAAAATATTTTTGCTCAAATTGATTAAAATCATATGGCTTTGTCTGCTCATTCCTTTCATTGAAATATGAATCGTTTTCCTTTTTGTTATTTCCATTCTTAACAAAAATGGGACTTTCTGCAGTTAGGGTAACTTCTAGTGTACCTGATTGCGCATCTTCAAAAGGAAGATCATGATTAATAAACTTTGTCCAATATGGTTTTACAACCTTATCAGAAAGAGGCACAAAATTATAGGGTGCTTTTATAATTGACATAATTATAATTTTTTTAATCGTTAATAAATCCAACAAAAGCTGTCCAAGATGGAACTAAGGTTTTCATTCCTTCTAATAACTCATCCGACCTTTCTTCCCATGCTTCCATCATTTTATATTTTTTAATATCTACTAGATCATGCGCGATATAATCTTGCTTATCGATAAGATGATGATCTTGGATTGAACTCAAATTAAACTGAAGAATGTAATAGTCACCATCTATATTCTTTACTTGGATACTAACATTTTCTTTTTTGGAAAAGAAGTTAGCTTCTATCACAAAGGGTAAATCTGAAAATATAGATTGATCAATTTTTCCACCCAAAACACGCTTAGGTTTTCTTTCGTTGGAGTACCAATAATATCCTTCAAAATCAAAATCAGGAATCTCTTTTATTGTAATTTTTTGAAATATATTTTTCACTTTATAATTTTTACGAGGTTTGAAAATTTCCAGTAAAAGCACCATGACCTTTAGTTGTATTCCCTCCAAGTTGAAGGTTTCCACTAACTAAATCACTAAGTGTACTTTCAAAGGCATCTTTAATTTTGATATCTTCCAAAGCTGTTTTTAAAACATAAATATCTAATTGGAAAGAGTTCGAGTTAACTACTTTTTCTTGATACAAAGCTCCATTAATTCCTCCTCCTGTAAATCGATCTATTGCAACATGGCTAAAAACTTTCTCCTTCGATTTACTGTAATCTAAATAGACATCAGATATAATTACATTCCCTCTAGCTCCGCTAGTTTTATCCTCATCTTCTTTGGCATATCCAAACAGAGCCTTTACTGCATTATTATTTTCTCCAGTTGGAGATAACGGTAATGCTTTGTTAACTTTCCTAGAACATAATTCATCAGACGATTGAATAAAATCCTTCCATTCATTAGAATTAGATTTGAAGTTTTCAAAAGTTAATGAGTCTATTTCTTCATTAAGTTTTTCCCACTCATCTGAGTCAGAGCTTAAGGTGATTTCACCAATATTTACACCATATGAAAAATTGTCCACACTTTCTTCTAAGTTCACTTTAGGTAAAATATCTTTTTGAACTTCATATGGATTTGAAATAGTTTTCTCCATTGCTAAGTTGTAATGATAGGCAACTCTATGAGAGATGGCACCTTTGATAGAAGTAGCTGAAATAAGAGTTCTAGTTTGTTTTTCTCCCATCTTCGGTGTGCCTTCAGACCAATCAATAAATCGTTCTGTCTTTTGAATCATGTCTGCATCTTCGTCTCCAAAGCCAGCTCCAAAAAGAAAGAAATTTTCAGGAGTCAAGTCAACTTGATAATGTTGCCAATCTGAACCTCCTTTTTCAGAGTCATCAAGGCTGAATCTTTTCCAAGATGAAGTGTCAGAATTTAAAGAAGTGCTCTTGGCTAAGTACCCTTTCAATTCGTCTTGCTTTGTTAAATCAAATTCTGCAATTCGACATTCCAAAATTTTTAATTTGCCAAAACCATTTCTAGTTCCAGCTCCAATTCTAAAAAATGGTTGATGAATGGCTTTTAATATGGAGTTCCAAATTTTTAAATCATCTTCAGTTCCTTCCAAATCAATTTCAAATGCGAATTTAGTTCCTCGATGAAGTAATTCTTCATCAAACTTTCCTTTGTCTTTAGCTACACCTTTATCTGTAATTCGGACATGATCTCTTTCAGGTAACTTTTTAAACCAAGAATAATATTCCTCGCTAAAATTAATAATCTGTAATCCTTCAATTACAGTTACGCCATCCGCATCCATTAATTTGGCAGGGCTGAAATTAATACGACTACCTTGTCCTTCTTCTTTTCCTTGATATCCAAATAAATGATTTTCCTCACTTGAACTGAAAGCTGGATTTTTTTCTATCTCATGTCTTATAACTCCTGCCAAAGAAGAACCTGGAATATAAGGCAATCCATTTGCATCTCTAATAATTAATCGATCTACCTCTAACCCTTTTTCGCCTGAACCGATTGCTAAAGGTGTGGCTGTTTCGACAATGAATCGTGCAAAATATTTAATTGTATTTTTCATTCTTAATTAGATTTTTGTTTAGCCATTTGGGATGATAATTTTATTGTAAAAGAGATAACAGCATTTTCATCAATCTGCCCTTCCTCAAATAAAAACTTCTTCAGTTTTTCACGTCTCCCATTTTTCCTCCAATCTTTTTCTGATTTGCCTCTATTTAAACAGCCAAAATCTTTTTCAAAAACCATTTTTTTAAATACCTCTATATTGGCAGAATGCTTTGCGTAATTTCTTAGCATTCCCCATTGGCTACTTGATAAACCTTGATATATATTTCCTTTCTCTTTAATAAATTTGTTGACCATTTCATCAATACTAAAAAGCTTCTTTATTTGCGAATCTTGATTATTAATGAAATCTATGACTACCTGATCATTAGTTCCTGTTTTCAAAATAGTTGATGTGGATAAATTATTCCATTCCGACACCTTTGATAATTGAAAATCTAATGCTGCATTTTCACTTTTTAGAAAACCGGGTTGAATAAGGACTTGACCAAATCCTTCTGAACGATGTGCTCCAATTCCATTTTTGAATATATTTTTAGAAACTGAGCCATTTAATTTCACAGAAAAAACAGATCCTTTTTCTATGATTAACCGATCTGCATCTCGATTAAATCTCTTCCTATTCCATGTTTGATATACCCTATTTCTAACCTGAGAGTTTTCCCAATCAATTATTGAGTCACTTGGCAAATTAAAGTTTTCAGGACTTGGTTGTGCAGTTGTTCTTCCAAACTCATCATAAAAACAAAGATTACTTGAAGCGTAAATTAGGATATCTCCATTAAGCGTTTCAGCTTCTTCTTTCTCTATAATTTCTTTGTCAAATTGAATTTCTACTAAACCATATTCTGCTGAACGAGAACGTCCAACTCCATGCTTCCCTTCCAAATTGGATTTAATCTCATCAGTATATTTCCCTGTCTCATCCTCTACGATAAAAGCCCAAGTACTACCTTTTGGCAAAGCAAAATACCCGTACATTTGTTGATCCTTTGACTTTAGAGTTTCTCTATCATAAGCTGATTTTATAGAGAAGCTTTGTTTAGATTCAAGCAACGCTCCTTTAGAATTAAAATATCCAGTTCTTGCTTGTTTGGGTAATAATTCAGTCCACTCAGAGTTGCTTAATAAATGCATCTTATGGTGAAGAAGAATTTTATCACTTAAGTTTTTACCTTTTGGATAAAACCATGAAAAAGGCACTTTCTCCGTTCTTTCTCCTTTGAAATATGGTTGTGCATCATAAAATTTCACCTTGCCATTATGAAATAAATCTAGTGTCTTTTCTCTATTGTTTTCATCGTATAATTTTCCTGCAACAATACCCAGAAACTTAGAGCCTGGTATATAATCTAAGGAATTATTGAATCCTGTAGTTGCAGCTCTTGATGAAATAATTACATCAGATTGCAGCGTACATTTATATTGATATTTCTTCATAATTAACTTTCTTTTAAAATTGAAAATTTACATCTTCCCAAACCTCTAGAACGATTTAACCCTATTCTTTTAACCCAACTTAAACAATGTTCTAATTGAGTTAAATAAGCTTCGTCATTAGGAAAGTGCTCAACTTTTGCATATAATATAAGTGGGATAGTAACCTCTAATTGTCTTAAAGAAGAGTCTTCTGCAATTCCATTTTTATCAATTTTTGTTGAACTGATCACTTTATATAAGTGAGAACTTTTCTCTTTGGTTATGCCAGATGTCAACTTTTTAGATAAATAGGCATTTGAAAAATAACACGCTGCTTCCTTCGTATAAACTTCATTCTCCATTTCTTTTTTTGTTGGAGATAAGCCAAAAACATGACCTATGAAATCTGCAGTAACTAACTCCTTGTTTAACTCATGAATTGATTCAGCAGCTTCTCTTAATAAACCTTTTAAGGTTTTCCCAGGTATAAAGGGTAAATTCTCACTAGTCTTAATAACTAATAAATCCGCATAAGTACTTCCAGATAGTCCAGAGCTAGTATGCCAATTTGTAAAAAAATCTATTTGATATATTATTGGTTTCATATATTATTTAGTTTGAATAGTTGCAATGGTTAAAACATCAAAAATTGGAGTAAAATCCTTCTCCTTGCGTTCTCCTTTATTATCTATCATACGCTTTGTAAAGGGATTTTCCAGAGAAAGTTCTTCAATGAATTTTTTAGAATTAATTTGTTTAATTCTTTCTAGTTGTTGATGAGCTCTTTCTTTATTTACCTGTAGTTCACCAACCCAATTCCTAAGTGGAGCTTTAGGAGCATCTTTTAGTTTTATGGTTTTCACCCAGCCATTTAATTCTTTAACAGTTGCATAATTTTGTTGCTTATGGAGGAAATATGGTCCATAATTAAATTGAACAGATTTTGCTGATAACTCTTCTTCTATTACATCTTCATAATTATTGAAGAAGCTTGAGTGCACTTTATGAAAAGTTAAACATGAAGGAACATTTTCATTAGCTAGATTCTTTGCTATTTTTTTTGAGTACTTACATAATTCTTCACATAGGTTTACTCCATAATAGAAAGGATAATTTGATTTTATATAAGCAATCCCTGCACATGCAGTTAATCCATTTTCTAAATCTTTTATTTTAGGATACTTCTGACAAAAATCTTTAAATTCTTTTCGAGTTTCTTCTTCGAAATAGTTCAAAAAAGAAGTAGTAAATGGGAGTGCTAAATCACCTCTAATAATTACAGTCAAATCGTCTCCTCCAATGATAACAGGACGAATAGGTAATTTGTATTTAAATTTATCATGTACTACTTCATAATAGGCCATGGAAGCAGCATTTGTAGTAGCCTTTTCTAATAAAATTGAAAATTCACTAAATGCCTTTTTTATATCTTTTGGTTCTAATTTTTCAGACATATTCAGAAGTACTTTCCCTAAATTATTTCCATCTGCATGAACTACTGCTACCCAATTATAGCCAGGAGTATCTTTAAGCATGTCTTTAATATCATTTGGATAATTTGATTCTTTAAGATTATTATCATTACCCAATATTTTATCTAAAAGATTGTACTTAGCATCACGCTTATGATCCTCCTTCTGTTGTTGACTAAAATCTATAATTTCACTTTCTTTCTTTTTCCAGTCAATTCCAGCCTTCCCTGTTTTTCTCGATCTCTCTGAAATCATCAGCCCTAATCCATGTCGGGATACTGAACGGTTACGCTGAATCTTTAATCGGTTTTCAAGGGTATTAATTTCCGATTTATCAGGGTTTGCCTTTTCAAATTTTACCACGGCTTGACTGATTGTAATGCCTGGTGCTTTATTCATTATTATTTTCGGGAAACTGGAAACTAATCTTTGACATTCTGCCTCAGATTCAAAAACATATTTAATGTTTCCAGCAGCTCCAATGATAAGGTTTTCTTTTTTGAATAAATTTTCACCAATACAATCTCTAAAAAAAGTAGTACAAATTTTTTCTACCAATTCACTTGCACCAGTGATTTCAGATAGTTTACTAGTTTCGAAAATAAAGTTTTGGATACCTTGAACACTAGCTCCATATAAAAATTTAAATTCCATTTGTATTTTAGTTTTATTTAGATTTTTCAATTTGTTTCACAACCCCAAACCCCACACTACTCCCCTTCCCCAATCCCACATAATCAGGTAAACTCACATTCGTTTTAAAATTCACACAAAACGTCAACACCTTTCTACCTTTAAATGGTAAAAGTTTTATTGATTTAATGCTTTGAATTTTGACTTTGATTCTTTCCTCCACATACCAATTTATCCCTTTAGCAAAAGAGAGAATATTTCCTTTAAGAATGCTTTCTAAAAGATCAATTTGAGCATTCTCATCCCCTTCCAATTCTTTAAATCGTGCATGGTATTTTTGATTCAAAGCCATCCAGTTCAGTAAACTATATTCAAACATGGTGTCCCAAGTTTGCACCTGATGATAATGCAAATCAATATCTTCTACTTCAAAAGTTTGAGTAGTCTTTCCGATCCTCAATTCCATCGTCCGATGCTGTAGAAGATGATGAATATCATCAGCACCTTGATCCAAACAAATGATACTCGCTTTCTTAAAAGTCACCTTATATTGAATCAAAGGATACCTATATATGACAGCAATATCATCTTTATGATTATGAAAAAGGGAAGCTACTCTGGCTGTTTTTTCGATAACAGCAGATCTAAAAAATGGAATATCATATGGAAAGATATTGTTAGAAAAGCGCACACAGAGGTAACGTAGTTTTGGCATAACTTTAATTATTTAGAGAACTTACTGCGATTTAAATAGATTATACTTTCTATTTAAATATCAATTATCTTATTTCGGTCTTTATGCGGGATTTTTTTTTTAGCCTCGAAAAAATGGATTTAAGTTTATTCGCATTTGACAATAAATTGAAAACGAGAACAAAACACGATTGGATGATAATTGCCAATTTTGTTTTTCATAACTAATTCTTAACTAAAATAGATAGTAACAATATACTCTTACATTTCGAACTATCTTAAGTACTTTAAAATAAAAGTACACGATGATATTAGAATTATTAAATTTAAAGAAGATATAAACTAGATATAGGCGTTTAGACTTTCCGTGAAGATTACAATTTTCAAGCACTTATTTCTTTGACCTAAATGAGGAACAACTATTCTTAGGTTTAATATTTGTTTTGTTATATTTTCCGAAAATTATTACTTTAATTGAAACTGTAATTACCCAATCAATTGTTTGATATAGATTCAGTTTCAAATAAAATATAGTTGACATTATTTATTATTACTTTTTTAGTAGAAAAACAGGGAAATTAAGTCGCTGTGAAATTGAATTGAAAGGATTCGTGGAGTGTTGAGGTTCTTTTTCATTTGTTAAGGTTTTTCTATTTGGTTATTCGGCTTTTCAATTTTAGTCGCCTATTTTAGCTTTATATCTGGTTATAACGTAAAAGTAATATTTTTTTTTAATTGTTTACATTAATTTCAAACTTGTTACTTATTTTTTTCATAAAAATACATTATTGAATTTCTCTGAAAATATTCATAGCTAAAACATAGCTACCCAAGGTAACTTCATAATTTGGAAAATGAATATCGAACTGCACCAATCCCAAATGTTATAATTGCCCCAATAAAACCATATTTGATTTTTTTTAATAAAAATTATATCAAAAATCAATACTTACTTAATTGAACAATCGACAGAATTACAGGATGCGATTTAATGATATTTATAATTTATTACAGATTCTTTTTTCCTATCGTTTAAAGCTAGATTGAAATATTTATTCCTGCAAGTAAGGCAGTATAAATTATATACAAGTCAATAGATCTCCAACGTCTTTATTTTGTGCATTCTTATTTTAATGAAATTTGAAACTAATAATTAAAAAGCTTTTTCAAAAGCTGCATAATTAGATTTCGTCGAGATAAATCCATACTGATTTATTAGGTTTTCAATTAATGTTTCCTCTCAAAAGTTCATGCAGTCTAATAATCAATATTGTGCAGGTGTACGGAATCCAGCTATTGCTAACTAGATTACCAATAAATAGAAAGATTAAATAAATAGATAGATTAATGAGGATGCAGTCAAACCACTTAATACATTAAATAGAAAGGAAGCTATGAAAGCAATCATCAGAAGAATTTGAGGAAATCATTTTTAAGAAATTTTAAAGTAAGATATTTGTAAAATGAAGTTTGATAGCAGTAGTCATTAAGAGGTGGATATGCCTATTACATAATGGAGCAAATAATATTGAAAATTATTTTCAGGAGAAATAATAATAAAAATTATTATTGAGGTAGAAATGAATATTGTTCGGGAAATACTCGGGAAGAAATAAAAAAACCCTCATAACTCATTGATTTACAAGGGTTTATGTGCCTTGAAAGTAGTCCCAAAAGGATTGCGGCATAGCTTTGTTATACATCATCAAGGATTGGGAACTCCCGATCATATTATCCAACGGTGGATGGGTTGGGCTTCTAGAGATATGATGGAAGTATATGGTAGAGCTGTTGGTGAAGAAGAACGGAATCTTGCGAGTAAATTATGGAATAAATAATCTTCGAATAATATATTAAAACAATAGAATTTTCTTATTTTAATCATTCCGTAAATGCTAAAAATATATCGCTCTATGATTAAAAACCTCATGCCCATTTTCTTGCCTTTTATTTCATTTTCAACTTTTAGTCAACTAGATACTGGACAAGTCAATTTTAAATTGTACCCTGTCATAGGTG
>JAQXDE010000008.1 GCA_029251525.1 Saprospiraceae bacterium
TCTTGCATGAAGTAAATCTATTGTTTAGATTTGCATTCTTTTTGGTCCTATAGCTCAGTTGGTTAGAGCAACTGACTCATAATCAGTAGGTCCAAGGTTCAAGTCCTTGTGGGACCACGGATATAATGCGTAACTCGTTGATAATCAACCTGTTACGCATTTTTATTTTTAGGTGGTTAAACAATGGCTAAACAATTGAAAATTTTCTGCATTTCTCTTCCAAATACTTCATGGTTCAATTAAAGGTAGGACTATGAATTTTTCTTTTCCTTTTGTATTTAAAATTACTTCTCAATAGATTTCACTCCATTCTATTTTTCTCTTTTATTTAATTGCTTGAAAGTTTGGGTACTCTATTGTTACCATTGAACTAAGTAGCTTGGTTATAGTATTTCGATTCGGTATTACTCTCAAATAAAAGAACATATATTCTCTACCCTAAAAGGAGTAATTACCTCGACTTTTAATTCAAACATTTTGTTTTAAAATTGTTTTGACTTATCTTGCTTATCGGCATTCCTATCAACGTTTCACTAGTCTTCACGAAACAAAGAAAAAACAAAAGCAGGTTGTGAGCTTTTATATTACATGAGCAAAATATTATTTATAAGCTATGGTATTACCCTTAAAGGAAATTCAATGGATGGAGTTCAAGGAACATCCTGTGAAATTCTTATCTCATAAACAAATCGAATCTTTTGATATTTTCATTGAAGAAATGAATGAACGTTCTTTCAATCATCAAATCTACTGTATCAAACTTATCCGAAAATTATTTTCTTTAAAGAAGAAAAATCGAAACGCCTTTTTTGATTATCAATGTTCTTTGGTATTGGAACCTTGGAGTTGGCTCAACTCAGTCTATCTATTATTGGATTATAATTGGAGAATATTCATAAAGCGTGGACAAAGGAAAAATTTACTGGAACTAATAGATATGGTTGAAGATTTAAGAAATAAACATCCAAGGGAAACTAACTCCTTCCATGAGTTTTCAAGAATCATTGAAGCTGGAAGATTGCCAAGATATTCAGATGATAAAACTACCATCTGGATTTGGAATTCACCAGTCAATGTTCTAGTTGATATTTTTTATCAAATGTTGACGATTAAAGCTGCTAATGGAAGACCACTCATTCAAACTACTAAAAATGAAGTGGCTGATTTTGTAGTCAAACATTTTCGAAAAGCTGATGGAAAAAAGATAAGCCGTTCAACTGTACTTACCATTTTAACTCCCTCCAAAGTAGATAAACGACCTTCCCGAGATAAACGGATTAATCTGAAAAATATCATTGATGGTTCCAAGAAGTAGTGCGCACTACTTAATAAATTAATAAAAAGTCCTGATTAGTCTATCAGGACTTTTCTTTTTTTATATGGTAATAAAAAGAGGTTGACGGTAATTCAAAACATCCATCAGGACTTTATCAAAAAAAGTGTTTTAGGTATCAGTACTAAAAAATCATTTGGCTGAAATGAGCCGAAGAAAGGGGAAATCCATCAGGACTTTTGGAGGCCAAAAATCAGGACTCAAACAATTTTTAAAAAGATATATCAAATATAAAAAAGACCTTATTTGTAAATGCACTATTTACAAATGGTTAAAATCGGTCAAAAAAAAAGAGGTCTTGTCAAGACCATTTTGTCCCTTCGTCAGGACTAATAAGTTCAAATATTCCCCCTTACTTTGCTTCTGTAAAAATTATTTATTCACTACTAAATTCTAAAATTATGGAAGCAGTTATTCTAAGTAAAGAAGATTACAAAGCAATTCAAACAGACTTGCAAGAAATTAAAAAGCATGTCAAAAAGATTGTCGTACCGAACGAAGCATTTATTGATAACAAACAATTTACAAAGTTGATGAACATCTCTTTTAGAACAGCTCAAACATGGAGAGATGAAGGGAAGATTGGTTTTAGTCAGGAAGGAAAAAAGATTTATTATCGCCTTTCTGATATTGAAAAATTCTTGGTTGACCATCACAAACATCCTTTCGCTATTTCAAAAAAGTTGGGAGAAATAAAATTTTAGCCAACCCTTTCCTGAAAAGGAAATTTTCATAACAAACTAATTACATTTTTTAAAAATCATTGACTTCTGACATCAGAGGTCTAGGAGAGGTATGTCTAGCCCTAACCCTAAATGGGAATTTTTTTCACATTTAAAAAATATATATTATGTCGATAGTAACAAAATTTAAACATCCAAAAATGGTGGTAGCAGCAATGCCCCTCATTTCATTTATTAGCCAAATCAAGTGTCGAAAGTATGAGACCATAGTGGACCAACTTCGATATTATGACCAGCATAATTACGAATCTCAATTTGCTTCACAGCGGAGAATGATTCCAAGAATTTCTATTGCAGGAAATTTCAAATCCAATGATTACGACATTGAATTGATCAACTATTCCCATTTTCTATTTTTTGAAATTCCCTATATCCATCCAAAGGAATTTAAATCCATTCGAAAAGAATTGATGTCGAATCCTTATGTTTTTGCCTCCTTTAGAAATGTGATGGGAAGTGGCATTTGTTTTATCATCAAATCTGCTGAAGGGCAGGAGCATCATAAAGAAGTTTTTAGGAGGTGCTATAAATATTTTTCTAAGAAATTAAATACCAAAAGAATTTCAAAAGATGGTCGAGACCTAGATCATTTGGTATTGATGTCTTCCGATGAAAAAGCACATTTGAATATTGCAGCTATTCCATTTCATTTTGACACACGAAGAAGATTTTAATGATGAAACAGATAACCATATTTAGACATTTCACTCAGGTTATCGGCAGTCGAACTTTACCAGAAATTGTAGGAGCGATACAACAAGGCGTCTATCTAGAGGAAGTCCTCGCCGTGCGTAGAGCGGTGCAACGAGGTGACCGAAAGGTAGCGGACGAAACAAAGAAGTCGTTGCATGCTTTTACGGTTTCTGGACAGTTCGAAGGTGGTCGAACGATGGAGCGATTGAAGGCGTATCATCCGTTGGTGATATTGGATATTGATAAATTGAAGGAGGAAGAATTGAACCGAGTCAATCAGGTCGTTCGAGAATTACCTTACACTCAAGTTTGTTTTTTAAGTCCAAGTGGCAATGGTTGTAAAATCATTGTTAAGGTCAATTCCACTCAATCGCAACATCTTTCGGCTTACATACAGGTATCGGAATTTTACGAAAGAAAATTGAACATCAAAATAGATCAATCGGGAAAGGATATTACTCGGTTGTGTTTTTTCTCTTTTGATAAAGATATATTTTACAATGAAAATAGTAAGGTATTTACGGTAAAAGAAACCTTGGTAAAACCGTTGCCATTTCACACGGTCAATAAGTTGGAGCAACCTCAAAAAACAATTCCTTTAAAGCAAAATTTTAAAACTAAAAATGGTATGGAGAAATGTTTAGCATTTACCCAACAGAAAATGCAATATGTAGAAGGCAATCGAAATAATTTTATTTATCTCTTTGCATCGAATTGCAATCGAGAAGGAATTTCAGAAAGTGAAGTATTGAGTTTTGCTTTGTCTGAATTTGATTTGGATAACAAAGAAATTCGAAAATCGGTGGCTAGTAGTTACCAGCATCACATTTCAGAGTTTGGGTCAAAAACCTTGACGATCAAAAAGAGCAAAGAAGAAAATAAGATACATTTTTGGGAGTCCTTAAAACAAACACCTTTGATTCCTGAGAAAGTATTTCGATTACTGCCTTCCTTGTTAGATCGAGGATGTGAAGTGTTTGATGAACCACGAGAGCGAGATGT
>JAQXDE010000014.1 GCA_029251525.1 Saprospiraceae bacterium
TTTCTTCCTCTTCGGGGGTGTTCCAAATACCAGAATCTAGCACCTTGCCATTTCTATCTCCCTTCTCTTTTTTCTGGAGTGTTTTAGCACGCGTTGAATCAGCTTTTTTCTCGAGCCCAGAGTCATTACTAACATCTTCTTTGCCTTTGAGCTGGAGTGCTTTTTGCCCCATCAAATCTGCTTCTTTTTCGAGCCCATAATCGTCATTCACATTTATCTCACCTTTCATTTGCATGGTAGGCTTTACGCGTCCTTGCTTCTGTTGCACTACATGCCATGCTTCGTGCGGCAAGTGTTTTTCTTGACCTGGACCTAAATGAATATTTGTGCCCTGTGCATAAGCATGGGCTTGTAGTTGCGCTGGTTTATCAGAATTTCGATGGACCTGAACATCATCCAAAGACATTCCGGAAAGATTTTCCATCCCAGATTTTAAATTATCGGGTAAACCTGTGTTGTTTTCTTTCTTTTGAATAGGTTGAAATCTCCCCTGTAAAAGTTCTTCCTCTTCTATTGCCATTTTTTGAATAGGTTGAGTGGAAGGATTAACCGTCGCTACCTTAAATTGAGCTGTTTGTTTAGTCTGTGGACTATTGTTAGCCATTTCCTGTAATTTCTGCTGAGCCACAGCCTCTGGTCTATTATCTACAAATTGAAAAGTAGACTCACCACCACTTTGTATCTGAAATTCACCTCTAGTAAATATTTGCTTTTTATTCACCTGTGCTTTGTCGACGTAAGCCATATGTTACTTTTTAATTTTTTTTAGCTACTACCTAAATTAAGGGTTTTTTATCTAAAAAGCTCAAAAATTATTCCCTTTTGAGTTACTGACAAGAATAAATCTCTGTTTAATTAATAAGTTTAACCTCCAAATTTTAATGCTCAAAATATTTTAAACAAACTTCTTTTATTCCTATTTAACTCATTTAATTTAATTTTTCAAAATCTCAATCTTCGGATTATATCCCTTTAAAATAAGCTCAAACTAACTTTTCTCCTGAGTTAGATTACCGACATCTACAAATATTCGTCATCTTTCATTTATAATCCCATGTTATCTTTCTAATTTCTTTTCCATCATTCTAATTATTACATCGGTTAATCTATTACCCTTGATTTTTTCAATTGCTCTAATTATTACAACTTTTTTATTAATTGTGATCTTTTTAATTCTTTTAAAGACCAACTATACCTTAGAGTACTGCAAAAAGTTAACGACAGAATGCTTCTTGATAAATTGTCCACACTTTAATGCTGCAAAAAGATTACCCGGAAATGGAACAGATAAACCAACTGATGTTTCTTGAAAACGTTTTTAATTTTTTATTAGAAGATAGTGTACTTACCAAAAAATTAAAATAATTGGAAGGCCAAAGAATGATGCTTCATTACAAAAAAAATAACAAAATAACGCCGTGGTAAGATTATTCTAATTCTTATGTATTCAGTGTTAAAGAAAAAATCATTCCTTGCTTTTATTTTTTAGTACTTAAAAAAAACAAAAACCCAAAAACTTTAAGAATATGAAACAAAAAAGGCACTTTCCAAATTAATGAAAAGTGCCTTTTTTTATTTATTGGAGTAAAATTTTAACCTTTATTTACTGCATCCATGTACCTATTAAGTTCCTCTTTAACTTTTGGTAAAAGTAAGAAGACACCAATTAAGTTTGGAATTGCCATTGCAAAAATCATTGAATCTGAGAAATCAGTAACGGCACCTAAGCTTGCTGCTGCACCAACTACTACAAACAAACAGAAAAGTACTTTGTACACATATTCGTTTACTTTACTCCGCCCAAATAAATACAACCAAGATTGTAATCCATAATAAGACCAAGAAATCATCGTAGAGAATGCAAACAATACCACTGCTATGGTCAATACATATGGGAACCATGGGATTACACTTGCAAATGCTGCCGAAGTCAAATCAACTCCTCCTAATCCTTCTGCTCCTGTATGAAATCCAGTGATAATAATTACCAAAGCAGTAATTGTACAAACAACAACGGTATCAATGAACGGTTCTAAAAGTGCAACAATACCTTCACTTGCAGCATACTTTGTTTTTACTGCTGAGTGAGCAATCGCAGCAGAACCAACACCTGCTTCATTTGAAAAGGCTGCCCTTCTAAACCCTTGAATCAACACACCTATAAATCCACCAGTAACTCCTGCACCTGTAAATGCTCCGTCAAATATCATCCCGAATGCAGCTGGTAACTGACCAATACTCATTACAATTACAACCAAAGCAGCCAATAAATAAATTCCCACCATAAACGGAACTACTTTTTCTGTTACACTGGCAATCCTTTTGATTCCTCCCAGAATAACAATAGCTACAAATACAGCCATCACTAAACCAAATACTACTCCTGCACTTCCACCTGTTGCTCCAATCATACTATTAAATTGAGCTGCCGCTTGATTAGCTTGAAACATATTTCCTCCACCAAAAGAACCTCCAATACACATTACGGCAAAGAATACAGCTAAGAATTTCCCTAATCCTGCCATCCCTCTTTCTTTCAAACCTTTAGAGAGGTAGTACATTGGACCACCGTAAACAGTACCATCTGGCCCAACGTCACGATATTTCACTCCTAGTGTGCATTCTGCAAACTTGGAAGACATTCCCATTAATCCTGCCACAATCATCCAAAATGTAGCACCAGGTCCACCAACTGTAATCGCAATTGCAACACCTGAAATATTTCCTAATCCAACTGTACCCGAAAGTGCGGCTGTCAATGCTTGGAAGTGACTCACCTCACCTTCTTCTGCTTCATCTTTGATCGTATCGATAATATCTCCATCTACTACGTTTACATTTAACTTCTCATTTGGATCTGGGGTATGAGAATCTATATCATCATATTTTCCTCTAACAACATTTATAGCCATTGGAAATTTCATGATATTTATAAACTTGAAATAAATAGTAAAAATCGTTGCTGCTCCTAATAATAAAATAATGACGTAAGGCATTGATCCACCTGTGTTCGCCATATCCGAATATACCCATGGATAAAAAACAATATTGAAGATAAATTCTGTAGCTGGAGTAACTGCATCATTAATTATTTCATCCCAACCTCTCTCGGCAGTTTCAGCAGTTTCTTGGGCAAATGTTAGAATCGGAATTAAAACACTTGCCAATAATAAAAGTAATCTTTTTTTCATATGAATATAAAATTTGGTTAAACGTTGTGTAGAAAATACACATTTCAATAAATGACGATTTTATTATTTGGTTTTACGGCATCTATTGTTTTTTGTAAAAAAATAAACAATATTTGAATCTTTAAATTCAGCACGTTAAAGTAGCATCTTATTTTTAGTTATCAAAAAAATGATTAATAATTGTTAGCTTATCAACTATTAAACTATTGATTATGAACGCTTTATATTTTCAAAAAAGGTTTTCACAGGTTCCTCCCTCCAAAAATTAATATTTTTTCTCTTTCCTCCAATATTCTCTTAATCAAATTATTAATCAAAATGTAATGATAAAACTGTAAAACAAAACGTTATGAACAATCTTCCGTCATATCTTCTCTGTTATTACCATAGTCCATAATTATTCTTTTCGTTACTCGATATATGCAAATGTAAGTTGGTTGATTTTAAATTTAGCAAACCATATGGTGAAGGAAATAACTCACCATTATGAATAATTTTACAAAGGTGAATTCTTTCGAGGATCTTTTGAAGGCATTGAAGTGATGGAATATAATGACGTAAGTTTTTAAATGGACAATTGGTCAGATGAAAAAAGGTAGAAGTAATTTACACTTTCCTAGGATGACATAATTATTCAGGTGATTTTGAAAATAATTTGACGAATGGTTTTAGAAAAATTAAATTAATGACTAGCGAAATTTATTAGAGGGGACTGGAAAAATGGAGAATTACAAGATGATTGAATATTGATATATTCCAAGGTGAAATGAGGTGTTTTGAAGCCTGGAATTATTTTTACATATTATTACTCAAACAGACCCTAAATATTCAGCATCGCCATTTGAAAAATTATCTTTGGTTTTATTTGATTTCGCAATGGAAATCCAGGCAATTAAATATTATGATTTGATAGAAAAACAATTAGACTTTGCTTATCTGATTGATTCTTTAGCCAATAAAAATCAATACCTAGAGATGATGATTAAATTGACTGCCAAAATTAATTCGGAGCGAATGAATAAAATTTTAGGGAAAACAAGTGTTTTGTTTCGCTTCTAAAAATGAAGGTGATTTTTTTTTCAGAAAGCGACAACCTTGATTGATTATCGATTTTTTGTTTCAATATATTTTTTACTAAAAAACGGTTGCCGAATTATTCCGACAACCGTTTCATTTGTAAATTAAACTTTTTAAAAAAACTAATCTGTAAGTTTAAATACTCGCTCAACATCTTTCCTGTAGTTATTATATCTTACCCATACCAAATAAGTACCTGCTGGATAATCCCCTAAACTAACTTTATAAGTGCTAAAACCCTCTGAAACTGATTGGGTATGAATTATTCTACCTGTTAAATCAACTACCTCTATGGTGGCATCATTTTTCAATTCTGTTAAGAATTCAATATAAATATCATCAATAATTGGATTTGGATATACATTGATATCTCTTGATCCATGATCAAAAATAACTACTTCTACTTCAGAGTAAAAAACTTGACCACTAGCATCCACATATTTAATTCGGTAATAGTTTACACCATAATAGGGATCTGCGTCTAGAGCAAAGTAACTATTGGTCTGTTGAGCACTTCCATTAGCATTTCTCACCTCGTATGTTTGGAACTCATCCCCATTCTTAGCGTGCTCCAAGAAAAATCGACTGTCATTTACCTCGTATTGAGTCGTCCAATTAATCAATACTTCTGTTCCACTTGGTTCAGGTTCTACAGAAAAGCTTGTGAAAACAAAACCATTAAAGCAATTAGTTACTTCAAACTCATAAGTAGTTGAAATTGAACATCCCATATTTTCAACTGTCAAAGTAACAGTTTTTATTCCTGCAGAACTATAAATAAGGTCGTATACATTTCTTTGTGTTGAATTTTGAGGTAAAGCTCCTATTCCAAAATCCCAAAAATAAGTCGCTGTTGCACCAGCGTGAGCTGCATGAAAACTAGTTGAATCACTCGAGCATAGACTAGTTGGAGCTTGAACTATTTCAGCACTTGGTAAAGGAGTTACCAAAATTGAAATAATATTACTTTCTCCTGTATAATATAAACATCCCATCCTCCTTGCACACCGAACAAAATAAGTATTCGTATTAATCTGTCCTGGTTGATAGTATTCATTTGTTGCTCCCTGAATAATTGTCCAAGTAGGATCTATATTTGAAAATGGACTTCCTGTAGTATTAGTCAACCAGACATATTCCAAATCTCCGGTTCCTCCAGTTGGATAAATACTATTATTCAATAAATCTGGAATTTCTCCCTCACAGATTGTTTGAGTTTCGCCAATTGCTCCACCCGTATTAACATTGTCACATTCGGGGTGAACACCTACATCAAAACTTAAATCGTCCATTTGTCCAGTTACAATTGTAAATGTTGAAGTTCGTCCAGTTAATGGACTAGCATCACTATCCACTTCATCATCGATTCCATAGTTAGGCGATGTAATTATATAATCATTTGGTAAACTACTTAATACAAATTCAATTTGATATGTTCCTCCTCCTACATTTTCAAATAGGTAATATCCTGAACTCATTAAAAAAGGATTATTAGAAGTAGTTTCTGTAGCAATAATCTCATCATCTAATGTTCCGAAAGTACCATCTTGACCACTTGTCAATAAGTTTACTGTCACATTATTGAAACCTAACTCGTCGGAATCTTGAATACCATCTCGGTCAGTATCAAACCAAACATAATCTCCAATATTCACTTCTCCATTTAATGATGATGCAGTAATCTCCACTTCAGCTACTTCAAAACATCCATTATCATCAATCACAGTTACAGTATAATTTCCTACCGATAACCCTGAAGCAGTTTGAGTCATTTGACCATTACTCCAAATATATTGATAAGGGATTGATCCCCCCGTTGCTGTTACTGTTGCCAAACCATCATTTCCAATTGGAGTTACCATTGTTGAAACTGTTACCGATTGCAATTCTGGAGGAGAAATAATTTGAATAGTTTGAGTTTCAAAACATCCATTTCCATCAGTCACTGTTACTGTATAGATTCCAGCCTCAAGGTTGATTATTGTTGCGTTGGACTCACCATTACTCCATAAGTAGGTGTAAGAAGGTTGTCCACCAATTACATTTGCTGTAGCTATCCCATCTGTATTTTGATTACAACTAACATCAGTTTTATCAATCGAAACTGCTAAATCAGAACTTGAAATTATTACAACTTCATCTTCAATTGTGCATCCATTATTATCTGTTACAATGACAGTGTAGGTTCCCACATCTAAATTATTAATCGTTGATGTTGTTTCACCATTTGACCAAAAATATTGGTATGGCATCATTCCCCCTACAATATTTGCTGTTGCTGAACCTGATCCACTTGGACAACCACTATCATCAGAAAGTATACTTAAAGTTAGTTCTTGAGGCTGATTAACACTTGCAGCGGTTGAAACTGTACATCCATTTGCATCAGTGATTGTAACATTATAAAAACCTGCTGTTAAGTTCGTTGGATTAGATGTATTTCCAATTCCACCTGTCCAATCATATGTGAAAGGAGCTAAACCATTTAACATAGTAACATTAATACTCCCATCATTTCCGCCAAAACAATTTAACATGGTAGCTGATATATCAGATTCCAATGAACCGGATCCTAAAATTTCTATAAAAAGATTTGCAACACATCCAACACCGGCTGTAACCGTAACTTCGTAAATACCTGGGGCAAGATTAGATTGATCCTCGATATTACCGACTCCATTAGACCAAACAAATGAAATTGGCAAAACTCCATTTAAAACTGTCAAATCAATACTACCATTATTTTCACCACAATAAGCATCAGTATGAGTTTCTACAACATTTAATTCCTCCAGAACCTCAATTAATTGAGTTTCTGAAACTTTGTTATCACAATTATCTGTTGCTGTCCAAATTCTTTCTATGGTATAAGAACAACCACTTCCTAATTGGTTTTCTTCAAATGTAATTTCAACATCCATATCACAATTATCGGTTCCAATTAAAACTGGAGGAGTTGGGATAGTCTGTCCTTGAGTCAAATCAATAGTCAAATTATTAGGTACATCAATAAGCATCGGTTCTATTACATCTTGAACAATGATAGTTTGAACAGACTCAGTTGTGTTTCCACAATTATCTGTTGCTGTCCATACTCTAGTTAAGGTATAAGAATTAGAGCAAGTTCCTTGAGTATTAATTTCATAAAATGAAATTAATACATCTGGATCGCAATTATCTGTTGCAATTGGTTGAGTTGGTGTGGGTATATTATTACAATCGATTGTCAAGTCAGTTGGAATACCCTCTAAAATAGGTGATTGTGTATCTTTAACAGTAATATACTGAGAGTCAGAAATAGTATTTCCACAACTATCAGTCGCTGTCCATGTTCTTGTAATTAAATATCCACAAGCTAATGGAGTTTCGAATTCTGATAAAACTGCAATTACATTAAAATCACAATTATCAGTTACTTCAACATACGGCGCACTAGGAATTGAAGAACATTCTACAGTAATATTTGAAGGAACACCAATCAATGTAGGATTTGTATCATCCACTATTGTAATATTTTGTGACTCTGAAGCCATATTACCACAATCATCTGTTGCTGTCCATGTCCTAATGATTAAATATCCACATGCTAATGGAGATGTCAATTCTGAATAATCAATAGAAATATTTACTGAACAGTTATCTGTTACCGTAATATTTCCAGCAACTAAAGGAATACTATCACAACTTGCAATTTCATCAGCAGGTATTCCTATTAAAATTGGGGCTTCAATATCATCCACAATAATAGTTTGAGAATCATTAGTTTCATTTCCACAATTATCCGTGGCTGTCCATGATCTAATTATGATAGTTGAATTTGGACAAGTGCCAGGATAATAAGTTTCTGAGAAACTTATTATCACGTCCATATCACAGTTATCTATCGCAGTTGGATTAGCTTGATCTGGAACATTATTGCACTCAACTACAATATCATCAGGTACTCCTATTAATACAGGACTATATATATCTCCAACCGTAACTAACTGAGTTGCAGAAGTTTCATTTCCACAATTATCTGTTGCCTTCCATGTTCTTTTTAAAACATATGAACCATCACAATCACCATAAATCAATTCCTCCTGATATTGAATAACAACATTGATATCACAATTATCCGTCGCAATTATAGATCCAGCAGCTGGTGCACTAGGAACATTATTACAATCTACCTGAATATCAACTGGTACTCCAATCAATATTGGAGGTGTTACATCTGAAACTGTAATATTTTGAGTTACTACTGTAATATTTTCGCAGTTATCTGTTGCCGTCCAAATACGTTTAATGGTATAGGAATCAATACAACTTCCTGGATAAATTATTTCACTAAATGTTAAATCAACATTTGTATCACAATTATCTGAGACTATAATTGTTCCTGCAGCTTGAGCAGATGGTATATCATCGCACTCGACATCAACATCAGCTAGCACACCAGAAATAATTGGCTTTGTGGTATCTTCTACTATAATCTCTTGGATTCCCTCCACGGTATTACCACAATTATCTGTTGCTATCCAAATTCTTGTTATGGTATAATTACCAATACAAGCTCCAGGAGTGATATTTTCCTGAAATAAAATATCAACATCAGTGTCACAATTGTCATTTGCAATTGGAATAGCTGGTAAAGGAATCGCACTACATTCAATCGTTACATTTGCTGGAATTCCTATCAATACTGGATCTTGAGTATCTACAACTGATATATATTGAGAATCAGAAACTGAATTACCACAATTATCTGTTGCTGTCCATGTTCGTATTATGGTATAATTATCAATGCAAAATCCAGGCGTATAAGTTTCAACAAAATCTAGAGTTGCATTTGGATCACAATTATCAAGTACTCCAACATTTAAATCAATAGGTGGAATATTCCCACATTCAGTTTGAATATCAGCAGGAATTTCCCAAAGTGAGGGTGCTTCTGAATCTGTTACTATTACTTCCTGAGTTGCAGTAGATTTGTTTCCACAAGCATCTGTTGCCGTCCATGTTCTAATAATTAAATAACCACAATTCAGAGGAGTTTCAACTTCTGTCAAAATGGCTACAACATCATAATCACAGTTATCTATTGCTCCTACATATGGTGCTTCAGGAATTGAAGAACATTCAACTTCTGTATTAGCAGGAACATCAATTAATGTTGGTGGGGTATTATCCTCTACTGCTATGTTTTGCGAAACTGATTCTGTATTTCCGCAGTCATCAGTGGCTATCCATGTTCGAATGATAGTATATGCATTTATACAAGCTCCGGGTACATTTGTTTCTATAAAATCAATCGTAACATTTGTTGAACAATTATCAGTTACAGTTATGTTAGCAGCTACCGAAGTAATATTATCGCATTCTGCTGTTACATCAGCAGGCACTCCTATTAAGACTGGGGCCTCATTATCCTGAACAGTTATTGTTTGCACGACAGAGCTTTGATTGCCACAAGCATCTGTTGCTGTCCATGTTCTGGTAATCACTTTTGTGAACCCGCAATTATTAACAACCGTTTCAGACTCTGATATTACCACTGATCCACATGTATCTGATCCTGTGGCTATTCCTGTATTCGAAGAGGATTCATCTTCTGTGCATTCTATTGTTACATCTGCCGGTGCTGTTATCGTTGGTACAAAGGTATCCTGAACAGTTATTGTTTGTACTGCAGAGTTTTGGTTTCCACAAGTACCCGTTGCTGTCCATGTTCTGGTAATCACTTTTGTATTACCGCAATTATCAAAAACAGTATCAGACTCCGTTATAACTACTGATCCACATGTATCTGATCCTGTGGCTATTCCTGTGTTCGAAGAGGATTCATCTTCTGTGCACTCTATTGTTATATCAGCGGGTAGATTGGAAAATATTGGAATACCACATCCTTCAACTATTTTGACGACGCAGTTACTAGGAATCCATCCTTGAGGATCTCCAACACCATTTTCTTCACATAGTTCTCTCCTTGCTAATCTCACATACCAAGTTGTTTCAGTTATGGATGGTGGATTATAGGTTAGTCCAGTTGCACCTTGGATTGCTTGGTTAATATTGGCTGGACAACCAACTATTGATTTAATCCATTGGTATTCTATTGGATCTGATGTTGGATTTCCAAAATCACCTTCTGTGCATCCATTTGCTGTGGTAATTCCCAATATTTGGAAAGGGCCGAAAGTGGCTCCTATCACCACCTCTGCCTGTGAACAAGATGTATGAAGGTTAACTGAGCCGCCAGGATAATTCCAAGCCGAATTTGATCCGTACTTTTGAGATCCTGCTGCCTCAAATATAACAGTTTCCCCATTTTGTACAAATTGAGTAATATTAGTTACCCCAGTGCCTCCTGATCCATCATTTGTATACAAATTCACATTACCTGAAGGACCTGAATATTGCAAATTCAGTGATTTTACATGATTGTGTCCTCCTGCTCCGTTACTATGAGTGCCATTACAACAACCACTTCCATTATTTCCTCCATTATTTCCGCTCCCTGGATTGGAGTTTCCACTTGCTTCTTCTAAATTAATAATCGTTATTGGATCAAAAGGGTCACAATTTGTTTCGTCTCCACTTATTAAACCTCCATCTGTAATATTATCACATATTACATTAGACGGACATTGGTTACCTTGAAGATCTGTCCAACCAGTTATGGTAAATGGTCCATAGATATTACCAAGTACATCTGTTCCGCAAGATGAGTCCATTGTTCCATGATTTACCCACCCTCCATTTTGATAGGTCCAGAAAATAGGATTATTGTGATAGTGCCAATGAGTATGATTGGTATTAGATATATCAAAAGAATATGATTGACCAGGTATTAGATTAGACCAGTATCCTAATTCATTATCATGATAGTCATATGCTCCACCTCCAATTACAGTTGGTCCATTATAGATAAATGTTACCGAGTAAATTCCTAATTGACAAATACATGTAGCGTTGTTCGATAAATTGGAAGGTGAATTAAAAGTATCCTCCGAGCAACCATTTGCTATACTTATCCCCATTATCTCAAATGGATCAAAGAATACTCCAATTTCTGTATCATTTTGTGAACAAGAGGTATGAAGGTCAACTGAATCAAATGGATAAGTGCAATCAGAACTTAATCCATATTTTTGAGATTTTGATGATTCAAATACAATTGTTTCCTCTGATTCTTCGAATTGAGTAATATAAGTTCCTGATGGTCCTGTATAAAGTAAATTTAGTGATTTTCCATGATTATGCCTTCCAGCTCCATTATTGTGAGTCCCTTCACAGGAGCTATTGCTATTATTATCTAAATCTTCAACCTTTTTCTCTGATTCAATACTATTATCAATTTCATATTCTTGAATAGAAGTTTTAAGAATATTTCTAGATAAAAACCTTTCAAAGGAGTATAATTGATCTACGTCTTGATATTTATTTTTTTGTGACAAACGACAGTCTTCATCTTCAGAGTTTAAAATGATATTTGATTTTAAATCTTCTTTACTAAAAGATGTCAAGATCAGAAATAAACAGCAAAACATAAAACACAAATAAATACTTCTTAAAATAGAAAAGATGTAATATTTTGGGAACATATTTTTATAAATTAGGTGCAAAATAAGTTGATTAAATACGAATAATCACAAAACGGGGAGTTTTGAAATTACGGTGTTAGTATAAATTTTAAAGAAAAAGTGTTTTTTATATTCTTATTAAAACTGGAAATCAATTATCAATAAGAATGGAAGCACTGGTTTTTGTATCAAATACTTGGAGGTATTGTTTAGCTATATCTAAAATTAAACCAATTACTAATCTGTAACCAACTCCTCTCCAAATATGAAAAACAGAGAAATTTAAATCATTTCATTACTTTTGTAAAAAATCTAGTTCAAGACATTCAGCACCAACTAATTACACATAACCATACTTTTTAAATTAAAATAATCCAAATGTGTACTTTTTGAAAAATAATATCATTTTGTGATTGAATCTTGTTAGTGCTACTAAAAATGGTTAATCTCTGGGATTTTATTTTTTTAATAGTGAAGTATATCTAACTTCATTTCAGTAGTCACGAACCAAAAGGATTCTATTACTTATGAAAATAATTAATCTCTTCTTCCCTTTATTTTTACTTTTTATTTTTGGCGCTTGTGATAAAAAAAATACTAATATTTCCTTGAGAAAAGGAATGGTGATTTCAAAAACAGTAACCGTCTTGGTCGATACATTTAGAATTGATGGAAACACAGATGAACCAGCAATAGTGATTAAGGGGAATAATATAGTAATCGATTTTCAAGGAGCAGTTTTGAAAGGATCAAATGATAAAAATCTACCCGATGAGTATTATGGAATTGGAATATTAGTAGAAGGAAATAATATTGAAATAAAAAATCTAAACCTACAAGGCTACTATGTCGGTATCTTTGCCACTCTTACCGACAATTTAAATATCAATAATTGTAAAATTAACTATAATTTCCGTTGTAAAAATGTAACTAAAAATAAAATCAACAAATGCTCTAAACCATTAGAAAGCAAATTCGGAAAAATCAGAGCCGCAGGATTAACAATAAATAAAAGTCAAAAAATATCCTTAGAAAATAATAAAATTACTCACAACAATACAGGAGTGATCCTAGAATCTGGAGTTACTGGAAAAATATATAATAATAAAGTAACTTTTAATTTAAATGCAGGAATTGTAGATATGGGAAATATAGATATAACTCTAATGCATAATTATATCAATTGGAATAAAGGGCCTGGTATTAGTTGTTCTTCAAAAAGTCGAAATATAGTTGCAGCTTATAATTCTCTTGAACAAAACTTAAGCAATAGTTTCTGGAAAAATATTAATTTTTCCAATGATTTATTCCCTCAAAAAATAAAAAATCGAAATATAGATTCTTTGCAGAAAATTTATCCAACGGTTTCAGATCATCAGAATACCGACCTACCTTTGCTCCCTTACAAAGGACCAACATATCTACTCGATTCAGATTACGGATTTTATGATTTTGAATATCCAACTATCTGGCTGCGTGAGATTAATGATGACAAATATACTTTCGCCATTTTTGGTCCGGAGGGAAATTGGAAAATTATAGATGGAATTGGTTTCTCTCAATCTTCTCGTCAATCAGGAAGCATACCTGCAACCATTGTCTTAACAAAAGCAAAAAATACAAACCCAAACAACCTAGCCCTTAAATTAGAATTTATAGGCGTCGAATTTAGAGATCAATTTGGTAATTTAAACGCTAGAGGTAAATCAACTAAATTTCAATTTAATAACCACTTGACACTATAAAAATAAAACTTGAGTCATTTTAATTTATATTTGCCAATTAATATTTTAAATATAATGACCAAAATTTACCTAAGCTATGCCTATGTAGACAACCAAAATTTCGAAAATAATGATCGTGCTTGGGTAAGTGCATTTAAGGATGATTTAGAAAACGAAATTTCTTTTTTGTTGGGAAAAATAATACCCATCACTATCTTTCATGATAAACAATTTGCTAGTCCCAACTTATTGACTATTAAATACATAAAGGCAGCCGATATTTTTATCCCTATCGGAACTCCTGCATATTTCCTCTCTGATTATTGCCAGAAGGAGCTAAAACTTTTTTTAAACAGAAAAGATATTGATCCTTCGCCACAAATATTTTTAGTCGATAAAAGGCCATTTGAAGAAGCCGCTCTACAAGCTTTATTACCCTTGAAAAATTTCTTTCCTTTTTATAATCTTTCTGATAAAAATGAATGGGATAGAAAAAATTCAGAATCTGAATATTTTGCTCAAATTTCTAACTTGGCAGCTCAAATAGGTAGCTATTTGCTTTAGTAAACTTAAACGTTCACTTATTTGATAGATTAAAATTCTACATTTTACCTTTTCAGGCTTGGTAAAGTTGACCACCACAGATAATATATTTCAAAACAACTTATTTCATTAATATCATTTTATCTAATAATCGATCTTCAGTAACAAAACGCCAAGAAGTATAAACTGGAAACGAGGTGGCATTTCCAATGTCAAAAGCATAAGATGTTCTCTTGAGTTAATAAAAAATTCGAGAGAACTATCTATAATCCACAAGTTGTTTTCACAAAATTCGCTATAATAGTTAGGATTCATGGTGCAACAGTCAACAAATAATTGGTTCCAATAATTCCTTTTTGAATGGATTAGATAAATAAATTCTGGTCATATCTATTTATTAGTAATCTACTCAAGTTGAGATATTTTAATGGCGAACGGTTAACTCGAATCACTACTTTGAATAAAATAAAACTATATTTTAAAATTAGTGTTTTAGAAGAAATATTTTCAAACTTAACTTTTCATAAAATTGTATGTTTAATAGAGATAAAAACCTTAAATCCCTCCGGCCACTCATTCCCACTATATCTGAAAAGAACATCACTAGCCCTTCAGAGTATTTTCAAAATATTACATTGCGCCCTATATTGAAATTACAACATGATTTATTAATTCAAATTTTTCATCAATATACAATCCAAAGAAAAAATATTTACCAAAAGCTCCCACCAGAGAAAAAACTTGAATATATTGAAAGTAATATTCGAAAGGATTTAACTTTTAGAAGTTTGTTAATAGGTACTGTAATTGGACATTTTACAAAAAAAGAATATGAGACATACTCTCAAAATGAACCTGAACTTCGAAAACGATTGATTAACATGTTAATTGAAAGAATTAAAAGTTATGAATAAAGAATAAATAAATCTCACACATCAAACCAACCTAGATTATCATCTCGTTATTATATACTAGAACTGAATAAAAATTCCAACTATAAAATAATGAGTTATTTAGAAATTCTTTTACTATCCTTGGTTAGTATTTTGCCCTTTTATCTTTCCGTCCAAAATAACTCTTCCAATCATAAATATTTAGGAATATTAACTGTTATAACTTTAATTTTACACATAATATTAGATGATTTTAGGTGGCAAATGATTCCCATTTATTTGTCGTGTATATTCCTCGTTTTGTGTTCATATAAAAATTGGAAATTTTTTAAGGGTAGCTGGCTTAGAAAAATAACTAGTTGTATCTTTTTATTTTCACTATTAGGGATAGGATTTTTGTTATCTACAATTTTACCGATTTTTAGTTTACCAGTTCCAACTGGCAAGTATCAAGTAGGCTCAAAATATTTACATTTAGTGTCGGATGAAACTGACAACCTAACAAAAAAAATCAACGACAAAAGAGAACTAATGATTAAGGTTTGGTATCCTGCGATAATCAAAGAAGAGGAAAAAGAAGCTTACCTCAACGATGGTGACAGATATGGTTTTGCTGCAAAATATGGATTACCAAAAAACATATTCAACTATTTAGATAAAGTCGAAACACATACTTTTCAAAGTCCAGCTGTTGTTGATGGCAAATTCCCTTTGCTAATTTTCTCTCACGGACTATATTCCAAGGCGAGTGGATATTATGCTTTGATAGAAGAAATAGTGAGCAATGGTTTTATCGTTTTAAATATCAACCACACCTATGAAAGTGTTGGAACTTTATTTCCATCCAACGAAATTAAACTATACTCAAAGGAATATGATCGTAAAAAAAATAATAAAGAAATGGCTACCATGATTTGGAGTGCAATGGAGGTTTATAAAAATACAACTGATGAAACCAAAAGAATTGAATCAGTCAGCCATATTTTAAAAAATTATTTTGCTGCTGAAATAACTCATCGATGGGCAAATGACATTGACTTAGTCGTTCACCAAATTCCAGTGTGGGAAAAGTACACCTTCTTGTTAAATCATATTGACTTGTCAAAAATTGGCGTATTTGGTCATTCTCAAGGTGGTGCTGCGGCTGGACAAATAGTCCTAAATAATCCAAAAATTAGCGCAGGAATAAGTATTGATGGAGTTCAATGGGGAAATATGGTGGATACTTTTTTGACAAAACCATTTTTATTATTATCATCCGATTGGTCTGAAGATCATCCAAACTTGAACAAGTATGCTTTTCGAAATGGTAGTCTTACAGATTTCTATCAGGCAAAAATCAAAAATTCTGGGCATTCCAGTTTTATGGATATACCATTTATGATTAATTCATCCCTGATCAATGAAGGTGGAAAAATTGAACCAGAGCTTGCAATTGAAATCACTTCAAAAGTTGTCATTCAATTTTTCAATAAATACTTAAATGAAAAGAATATTAATATTTCAAATATTGAGAATCAATATAAAGAATTAGTTTTAAAAAAAATTAACAACTAATCTCTTACGTTCAAAATAAAACCAACTTTAAAAACATTTTCAATACTGATCTTAGGATCATTTCTTAATAACTTTCTAATTCGAGAAATAAAAACATCGAAGCTACGTCCCAAAAAATAATCTTGTTTTCCATAAATCTGTTTAACAGCCTCTTCTCTTTTTAAAATACGATTTTGATTAAGACATAATAACCGAAGTACTTCATTTTCCTTTTCTGTAATTCTTCGAGGCTCATTTTTATAGGATAGTTCTTGTCTTTGGTAATCAAAATAATAATCGCCCAGCTTAAATTGAGTCGGTAAAACTTCATTCGTTTCCTCTTTTTGATGCCTTCTTAAAATTACATTTAACCGACATAATAATTCTTCCTCGTCAAAAGGCTTAGTAACAAAATCTTCTGCTCCAACTGCATATCCTTTTAACTTATCTTCCTTCATCGACCGAGCTGTTAAAAATAAAAATGGAATATCTTTTTTCTCTTTTTGAATTTGATTCGCCAAATTAAAGCCATCCATTTCGGGCATCATAACATCTAAAATGCAGATATCAAATTTATGTTTTTTAAAACTCGCCAAACCTAAAGTTCCATTTCTACAAAGTTTCACATTGAAATTTTTAGATTCTAAAAACTCAGATAAAAGCATTCCCATGTTAACATCATCTTCTACAATTAAAATATTTTGATTTGACATGGGTTATTTTTTAAATTATTTGATAATCTTCAACTAGATAGGTATCAGGTTACTTACAAAACCAAATCTACAAATCTATGATTATGCCGTATTTCTTGAGGGTAAAAATAAATCGAATCGAGTTCCTTTATTTAAATCACTTATCACTTTTACAAAACCTTGATGACGTTCAACTATCATTTTAACATAGGCCAATCCTAACCCAAATCCTGGTCGATCATGTACGTCTCCATTTTGTACTCGTTGATATTTTTTAAAAACACCTTGCTGTTCTTTCTGACAAATCCCAATCCCATTATCCTCAAATTGAAAAAGGATTCCCTGATTTTCTTTTCTCATTATAATTTTTATTTCAGGGGTCGTAACAGAATACTTTAATGCATTATCTAACAAGTTTCTAAAAGCATTCCCTAAATGAAACTTATCTCCTTCTAATTCAACATTTTCAATATCTGAATAAAACAATACATTTGCATTTTTTTCTTTTATCTGAATATCCATTCCTTCAATCACAGTTTGTATCAATTTCTTAGGATTCAAATTTTCTTTCTCCAATTGGTATTCACCATTTTCTAATTTTGCCAAATGTAATACTCGTTCAATTTGATGCTTAAGCTTTCCACTTTCTTCCTTAACTACATGAAGGTATTTTTGATGAGAAGATTCTGTTATTTTTTTTGCTAAAAGATTTCCAGCCAATGAAATATTAGTCAATGGTGTCCTAAATTCATGAGCCATATTATTAAAAAATTCTTTATTAATTTGAGCCATTTTCTTCTGTCTCAACAACGTATAATTAGCAAAAATAAAAACTGAAGTAATGAAAAACAAAATTACAATTGAGGAGAAAAACATAAATTTTATTTTCCCAAAAATATAATCTCTCTTCTCCGGAAAAGTGATACTCATAACATAATTATCAGATTTTTGCAGTGGATTCAATGCACATTGATAAGTAGGAAAAGTACCAAAACTATTAAACGTTTCTTTTTGGATTATCTCTACTTTATATTCCATATCTATTGCATAAAAATCAAATGCAATTGCTAGTGTGCTGTCTAAAGTCGATCTTACAAAAGGGGTATTTGATTCTACTTTAAATTCATTCCCATCTTGAAAATAAGGGACACAACCTCCTTCTTGCAAAAGTGGAGCGCAACCTTTTGAGGAAGCATCTGAAGAAACAATACATTTCGAAGTAGGCTCAACAATGATATTACCCGCTGCATAACACAACGCCATACGAACTTTCTCATCAAATTGTTCTTCGATTAATCGTTGCGAATCAGTAAGCCATTTGACTTGAAATGCGATCAGCGCAATCAAAACTAAAGTGGAAGCGGCGATGACGTAAGATGTTCTGCTTGACTGCATTAAGTTTAATTTTTTAGATACAATTAATTACTTCGGTAAGAGGTGATCAATTAAATACTAAGCAATAAAAGGATTATTCCCCTTTAATCTTGGTGTTTAACAGCTTTTTAACATGTGAATAAAATTGAAAAACAGTTTTATTTAGGTCTTACAAATAACTTTATTAAGTCATTTATTTTGTTTCGAAATATTTTTCAGTATTTCAGTGATTATTGAAATAACACGTTTCCTTTTTTATAAATAAAATATTCATTGCATTTACGTTGATCATTTTAACGGTAAGTATCTCAAATTAACTCCTCACAAAAACAAAAACTTAAACACCTCAATAACTAATAGCTTGCAAAAAATA
The DNA here is from genome assembly GCA_029251525.1 of Saprospiraceae bacterium. GTDB lineage: Bacteria > Bacteroidota > Bacteroidia > Chitinophagales > Saprospiraceae > CAJQQY01. Next base: position 18,969 of record JAQXDE010000014.1, read on the forward strand.
ATTGATGCAACTGCTGCAGCTAAATATATTACTTTATTGGAAGCTACTTGAAAAACGAATTGCAATAAAAATTCAAAAGTAAAAGTGGCTTCTTATCAAATAAATCGGTTTCTAGGTATCCTACTTCATCTACTAAATTGAAAAAAAATAAAAAAGAACGTTGTTCAAAAATAATACTAAGATAGTCAAAAATAAAAAAGACTCGATTTTGCTTGTTACTCAAAAATTAGCTTGGAAACTACTGCCTCTAATAATTATTAATAAGATATGAAATTTTGTCAACCCATGCCGAGTTAATTGATAATTTTTTTTTGATTAAAAAAAATTAACTATATCATTTCAGTATCTTTTTCCCAACAAGAAATTAGCAAAAGAACAGTTTCAAATTCATAATTTATAACCAGCTCCCAATCTGATCAACACTTCTTTTTCTTATTTAAAACCACTACTCCACTCTTTCAACTAACTCTACATAAGCATAGGATTTTTAGGATACAATTGGGGCAAATTTTACTATATATAAATCATATGAAAGATTTAAAATATAAAGTGAGATAGATTTTGAACTTAGATTAAAACAAACTCTTGGGTTAAAATCAGGATAAAATAATATTAGGTCATTCCCATTAAATAAGTTTTTGAATCAAATAAAGTAAACTCTGAAAAATGAATCAATTTCAGCAATGAAGTACTTAAGTCTATTTTAATTTTTTCTGAGCTAAAGGCTTTAACCCATCATCCTTGTTCAAAACTAAATGCAATAATTAAATCATTAATATCACCAGAATATTTTATACCAATAAAAGGAAAAAATAACTTTGACATGTAGATCAATAGATTCATCTTCTTTTTTATATTCGTTTGAGGAGGTAGGTAACTCAAAGAAAAAATAGGAAGGTTTTAAGAAGATAGATATTGAAAAGAAATATAGACTTTTAAAGACTACTCAATTTATTTTCCTAATTCTAGGCAAAAAAAATCGAATCAAAATTACATAAATATAATGTTGATTCGATTTTTAAAATCTAAAAAACGATAATATAATCTTGTCTTATCTCAAAATTGTAACATCACCTTTTAATATTAATCCTGATGCAAAGTCTAAGCGAAGAATATAATAATAAGTTCCCTCTGTAAGCGGTTTTCCATTTTGATTTGTCCCACCCCAATCATTATTATAGGGTTTTGATTCATACACCACATCGCCCCACCTATTGAATATTACAAATTCATTGTTGACATAATCATGCGGGTTTTGAGCTAAAATATCAAAAACAAAAACATCATTCAATCCATCATCGTTCGGAGTAATTGTATTCGTATTTTGTTGAATTAAACTATCAATTGGCAATGGGTCTTTTACATTAACTGTAATCGTAACTAATGAAGTATCACAAGCGTCCAAACAAACGGTAGAACAAAATTCATATTCAAATATTTCCGTTCCAATAAAATCTAAATTTGGAATATAATTGAAACCACCACCGCCAATGTTAGAAAGTGTTCCATTTGCCACACTAGTCAAAGCTATAAATTGTCCTTGTCCAACTGCATCATTTATACTTACATCAAAATCTAATGTTTCATTTTCTACCATATTATAGACATCATCATTAGTTACAGAAACTTCATCAACTGTAACTATTACGGTATCTGAGCTGTACTCAGGACAACCTAATGCTGAAATAGTCCAAATAAAAATATTTGTTCCTGTTTGTAAATTTGTAACATCTGTAATCGGATTTACAGGATCTGTCGGAATAGCATTTCCTAGACTTACCCATATTCCAATCACTTCATTCGGTAAGTTTCCTTCCAAATTTGTAGTCGTTTCACATACTGCAAAATCATCTCCTGCATCAGCAAGAGGGAATGTATTATTAAAAACAACTTCTACGTCACTTGTCGCTGTACATCCTGATTGTATATCGGTAACTAATAAAGTATAAGTTCCTGCAGAGGATACTTGAGGCATAGTGGTATCCTCATTTATATCAATAATTCCTCCATTGGACGATGTCCAAGAATAGGTAATTGTTGCCCCTGTTGAAGACGCTGTTCCATCCAAAAGAATTGAAATAACACCGCAATCTAAATCAACAGGAGTTACTACCACCGCATTAACTACTTGGCTTGATATTATATTAACTTGAGCACTAGAAGAACATCCATTCGTTGTATCTGTAACTGTCAATACGTAAGTACCAATTGCATCAACTTCTGGATTAATATCAGTTTCAGTTCCAAGAACGATAGACCCAGTGCCAGATGTTGTCCAAAGGTAAACAAAATCATTCCCCATTGAGGAGTTTGAACCATCAAGGAAAATGGAAGTAGCCGCACAGGGTAATTCCATTTCTATACCAGCATCAGCAATTGGAGCAACCTCATCATTTAGGACTTCCAAACTAATCGTATCTGAACAACCTGTGACAGTATCTAAAGCAATAAATTCATAAATACCTGCAGCATCACCTTGAATGTTTAATTGAGTTGGATCAGAAGAAGTAATATTTCCTCCCATTGATGCTGTCCAGTTATAAATTACATCTAGAGTTGAAGCATTAACTGAAGCCTCAAAATTAACTGTATTAGTCAAACAATTAATATCACTATCAGCCATCGCACTTGCCATCACCAAACTAGAGTCGACTAAAACCAAGGCTCCATTTTGGTAAACACATCCTGTTATAGTATCAGTTACTAACAACGTGTAAAATGCTTGAGAACTCACTAAAGGCATTAATCCATTTGTTGTTCCAGGAATATAATTTCCATTTGGACCAGTCACCCAACTAAAAACTTGGTTTGGTAAAAGTATTGTTCCAGATGCATCAAGTGTTACGATTGGATTACTACAAGTAATGTTAGATGTGAGCTCCACATTTACTATTGGTGATGCACTCTTTTGTTCTACAAAAATTGTATCAGTATCAACACATCCATTGTTAGTATTAGTTACACATAAGATATATGTCCCTCCTATGTCAGCCTCTGCTATTAAAGCATCTTGCCCCAAAACAATATTCCCATCTATTGTCTTCCAAAAATATTCTACTCCAAAAGAAGTCGAACCAGTTCCATCCAAAGTTACTGTCATTTCATCACAATCAAATTCAATTGTATCTTGAGCTACAGTTGCAAGTGGAGCGGTATTATTTGAGGAGACAAATAATGGATCCGACGATGAACAATTGTTATTAATGTTAGTAATTGTTAAAATATAAGCTCCAGATTCATTTACAGTAGGCATTAAAGTATTTTCATTGCCATCAATTACCACTCCTGAACCAGAAACAGCGACCCATTCAATAAAATAGTCAGAACCACTTGAAGAAACTAAAGACGCGTCTAAAGTAATCTCAGGATTAGTGCAGGTAATTGTTCCATTTGCTCCTGCTTCTACGATTGGATAATCATCACTTTCTGTAACTACAACTGTATCTATATCTGTGCATCCATTTATAATATCGGTTACCATAATTAAATATTCCCCAGCTGATGAAATGGTAGGAGATAATGTAGTTGGGTTCGCAAGAGCATTACCAGATATTGCTGACCACTGATAAGTATAATCAACTCCAGTAGAAGAGTTAGACCCATCCAATGAAGCGGAATTTTGTCCACAATCTAATACAATATCATTTCCCGCATCTGCATTGGGCTTGACAATATTTTGAACAACAACAATGCTTGCAGAGTCCTTACATCCATTATCATCGTTAGTAAGTGTCAATTGAAAAGTCCCTGCAGCATCAATAATTAAATCGCCTTGAGGGTTAGTTCCTGAAATTGTTCCAAAAATAATATCCCATCCCTCATTAATATTACTTCCTACTGATGTTCCTTGAGATAATATTACCTCAGATTGAGAACATGTCAAAATTCCTGAAGCCACTGGGTTTGGAATAGGAGCTATTGTATCCATCAAAACTGTCATCGAAGAAGTCGCTAGACAATTATTGATAGTATCTAAAACTTCCAATGTATAAACACCTCCAGCATCAACGAAGGGTGCTATTGACGTTGGATCAGGAGTAATATTTCCAGAACCAGTTGTTGTCCAAGAATATTTGAACTCAGCCCCTATTGAAGAATTTGATCCATCCAACTGAACACTTAAAATATCACAGGACAATACTTGATCTGACCCAGCATTAGAAATTGGAAGATTTGCATCTTGAGTCACCATGGTGGTATCGCTAGCTGTACAACCATTAGTTATATCTGTTACCATCAAAATATATTCACCTGCAGCGGTTACAGTCGGCATTAAGGTTGTTCCATTCATAGCAATATCTCCGCCGTTAGTTACCCATAAGTATGTAAAATCCCCAGTAGAAGAACCTGTTCCATCCAATATAATAAAAGGAGTAGTACAGTTTATTTCATTATTCATATCTGAAACTACCGCTACCGGATCTGCCAAATTAGCACCTACTATCACTAAAGCTTCATCCGTACATTGACTATATGTATTTGTTACAGTCATCGTATAAGTTCCTACAGCATCAACTGTTGGCATAGTGGTATTTCCATTTGTAATCGTACCAGGGCCTGACCAAGCGTAGGTGATTAGTGAACCTGAGGAAGAAGCACTACCATCCAAAGTAACCTCTGCATTAATACAAGTAATTGAAGGTCCAGATGTAGCACTTGCTGTTGGTGTATCGTTATTTAATACAATCTCCACCGTATCTGTTGATACACATCCTGTTCCATCTTCTGTAACCAAAAGAATATAAGTACCCTCTTGATCAATAGTAGGATTAGGCATGTCTTGATTCATTACAAAACTTCCACCAATCGTAGTCCATGCATAAGTATAGGTTCCAATTGGATCAACTGTTCCATTTAATTCCAAGGCTAACACTACACAATTTAATGTATCAGAATCTCCAGCTTCTACAATTGGTGGAACCACATCTCCTTCTACAAAACTAAAGGCCATGTCTGTACAACCATTTGAGGTATCTGTTACTATCAAGTTATAAGTCCCAATTCCATTAACAGTTGCCATTAGCGTATTTCCAGACAAAATAGTAGCAGTTCCTGGTGCATGAATCCATTCATAAATTATATCTATTCCAGTTGATGAACCTGTTCCATCTAATACCGTTGTCGGTTCAGCACAACTAATTGTATCTAAAAGTTCAGCTACAGCAATTGGATTTGCAAAATTTCCAAAAAGACTAAAACTAGAAGAATAATTGTTTATTGGTAAACTTGAATCTGTAATTGTAACAGTGTAACTACCGATATCAATCCCAGTCAAATCCTGAGTAGTACTATCATTACTCCATTGGTAAGTATAAGGTCCTGTTCCTCCAGCAACTGAAATATTGATTCCTCCTCCATTTGCATTGTAACAATTAGGTTGAGTTAAGGTACTATTAGTAATAAAAATAGTTTGTTGAATATTTATTTTACCTCCAGAAGATTCTAGTCCTGAATTATTAGTATTTCCGAATTGAATTACTTCAATTGGAATTGGATTATCGTCAAATAAAACACATGTCATATCATTCACACTTCCAATTACCGTAAAACACATTTCAAAAATGATAGTTCCATTCGCTAATGTCACACCATTAAATGGATCAGAATCATTATCATTCCAGGAAAAACCAATTTGCCCTGAACTTGCATTAGTAATCCCGAATGAATTTACATCCAAATCCGATAAATTAAATGCGGTCACAGAATCGTATTGTAAAACGGAAGGATCCCAATTTATTGAACTCTGAATACTTTCTAAATCATCAAAAGTAGTTACACTTATCGGCAAACAAAATGATTCACCTGGTGCATAAATTTCACTAGGCATGGTAAATACCAAAGGCGCAGGAATAGTTACATTCCCCCCTTGAGTTACCAAGTTCATGGGAGTAAAAACTCCATTTATAACCGCCAAAATATCAATTGAAGTTGGTGTACCAGTAAAATCAACTTGTGTACTACTGCCTCCTGGTCCAACTACTGTAAAACACAATTGGAAAAATAAATCTCCATTTGCCATACTTACACCTCCAGGAGCTGATGATGAAAATGAAAATGTAGAAACTCCTGAAGCGCTTCCAGAAGTATTTATATTCGCACCTGTAAAACTTGCATTCAATGCTTGAATAGAATTGAGGCTCAATATAGTTTGATCCCAGTTTATGGAAAATTGTAAAGCATTTATGTTCATCAAGTTTTCGGCTGTAACATCCATACAAAATGAACTCCCAACACCTCCAGATTCATCTTCTAGGGTAAAAATTGCATCTTGACTCTGAACTTTGAAAATTGTAAGAAGTAGGAAAAATCCTGTAACAATGGTTTTTATTATTTTTATCATCTTCTAACGTTTGATATATTATTGGGTATTCTCTTTGAAAAAGTTAGAAGTTTTATTTCTAATTTTGACAAAACTTAAAAACCCAATATTTTGTCCTTTTAAAAAATTAAATCTAAGTTGATAATTTTAATCTGGCTTCTAATTTTATTTATATAGAGAAAATGCCAAATTAATTTCATGCGAACTTCCTACCGTTGGGCCAAAAGTATTATAGGAATAGTCGTAGCCATACCCTATTTTTAAGAGGTTATCCCAACCTAGATTTTCTCCTAAATTGAACCCGGTCTCTAAATGAAAAGTCCCTGAAGTAGAGAGTCCAGTACCTAGCCACATATTGCTTGGAAATTGGTACCGAATATTAAAATCAACTGAAACTGGAACATTAGGTGCATATTTAACCCAAATGGAAGGCTCTAGATAACCATCATTATCAAAGTAATGGTACATTCCAACCAAGCCATAAAAATGTTGAATTCTTTGGGTAGAAAAATCTCCACTTTCATCTTTAAAATTCAAATTTAAACCAAACACTTGCGGAACAGAAATTCCTGAATAAAATAAGTCATCCGCTAAAAATCCAGTTTCAAAAGTTCTATAAAAATAGACACCTAATCCAACGTCAGGAAATATTTTTGATTGATCTTCCATACTCAAAATATCACCTGGATCTCTTACAAACAATTTAGAGGAATTTACTCGATACTGGACTAAACCAGCAGTCAAACCAATTGATAATCCACTATATTCGATATCATCTGAAATGATTCCTGCGATACGACCATAAGCTCCTGTGAAACCAGTTGGCCCTGTTTGGTCATTAATTAAGTATCCTCCAAACATTAATCCTACCCCTCCAGTTTCCATTACATATTCTCCTCGAATAGTTTGAGTTATGGGATTGGCATCAAATCCAACCCATTGGGTTCTATAAGAAATACCAAAGGAAAGATTCTGTTCGGAAGTATGAAAGTCGCCGTTAATAGCAGCGGGGTTAAGTACGCCTACATTTTGGCGATATTGGGTAAATAAAGGGATTTGCTGTGCAGCTAATGCATGGCAGAAAAGAAACAGGGCTACTAATATGTAAAACCGATTCATGGGGGTCAATTTGTTTTAATTAATCCGCAAAATTACTTAAAAATTCTCGACGCGAGCATTTTTAATCGTTAATTTTTTAGATAAAAATAGCAATGAATAAATGAGAACTTTAATAAAAACAAGACTTGAGATTCAAAAAAGGGGATACATAAAAATAAAATCAAATATAGATAATAGAAATCACTTTTTGAACCTTTCAAATAAAAAAAGTGATTTCTATGAATTTACTAGGTTTTACATTTCTTAACTGTTTCTATATGGATACCATCTGCAATTTTTAAACCTAAAAGATAAGTACCCGTTGAGAATGCCCCAATTTTATTTTAAAGTCAATTCTCTTCGACCAAACTTTTCAGTTTAAATTACCTATCCTGAAATATTAATATATTAAAACTCTAATGTCAATAATTAGATCATTGTTGTGTCTAGTTACTTTTCTTTAGAGAAACTACCAATGATTTAAAAATAATGAAATAAAGAAATAAAGAAATAATCATAACACTAGGTTAGGTTATTTTTTTCAAGTTCATGAAGTTTATTGCTTTCAATTAAAGCTTATCCAATAGATTTGCTTAGAAAAATGCAAATCCAGAACACCAAAAAAAGTAAAAAAACGGTAAAGAAAATTACTTCTTGACCGTTTTTTCATCGTTGTAATAATATATTTTCTAATTATTTGAACTCTTTTATTAATATTCCTTCTCTTGTTTTTAAGCTAAAAAAATACTTACCTTTTGGCAGGTTTGAAAAACCCATTGCAAGATTCAATTCATCAGTTTGAAAAGATTCTTCATAAATGCTCAATCCATCTTGGTTATAAATGTGTAATATAAAAGCTTCCTTTTCTAAAAATGAAGCAACCACTTTAACATTGTTTTTACTTCCTTGATCTAGTAATTCGAATGTTTTCAGTCTACCCAATGTTGGGTCACTATGGATAGTTTGAATACTATTGTGGTGTATATCCGCTTTACGAATAAGAGAAATATCATGATTAAAATCCATCGAATATTGAGAAATAATAATTTGCGGAATGAGCAATAATGCCACCACTAGGCGGGTAAACGGTTTTTTCATGGGATAAAGTTTACTTAAATAAATAATTTTCTATTTGATTGATCTATGTTCAGTTAAACCAAATATTTATATATTTTTATAACTAAGGATATTAAAAGTAATTTTTTCACATATATTAATAATCTAATAAGTTGTAAAACGTTAATTTGTCACATGCTTATACAATATTCATTTAGTCATTATTCTCGAATCGGCTCATGATAAGTGGGTTCAATAGGAACCTCTTGAGTTGAATAACTGTAAATTACATAAATAGATAAAACAACTATTACAGCTAATGAAATAAATGAAAATTTCCATCCCCAAATGTTTCCGAGATATTCTCCATCATCGTACTCATCGAGAAAATGAGGCTTTTTATTTTTATTATTGCTCATATTAAAATATTACTAATTAAAAAAAAGTGAACTTTTAAAGAAAAAGTCATTAAAAAAAACTTAATCTAATAAATTGACAAAATTATTTCGTCGGTGCAAAGTTATTGAAATTTAAGTCTTCCTAATATTGATTCATTGTTGAATATATAAGATTTCATCCCTATATTGGATTTAATATGAAAATTTAAAATTTCCCTACAATTACATTTCTAAAATATGAAAAGAACTGGATTTTTAATTTTATTGGTTTCTATGGTAAGTTCTATATTTACCGTGATGATTTATAAATATTTTGACGCTCCTCAACAAGTCATTATTCGAGAATCCTCTCCTGCCAAATATACTAATTATACTGATCGACTTTTCTCTGATGTTTCTAAGAGGCAATTTCTATCCTCTTCACCAACTAACTTCACCTCTGCTGCAGGCATAGTTACACCAGCTGTTGTTAATATTCGAGCTACTACAGAAAATGATTTTGACCTCTGGGGAGGTTATGGAGGTTCAACAGGTTCAGGAGTAATTATATCACCTGATGGATATATTGTAACTAACAATCACGTGGTTGAAGATAGTGATGATTTGGAAATTACTTTATTTGATAAAAGAAAAATAGAGGCTAAAATTATTGGAACTGACCCTTCAACTGATTTGGCTTTATTAAAAATTAATGACGAACGTAATTTTCCTTTTTTACAAATGGGAAACTCTGATTCGCTTTTAGTTGGAGAATGGGTACTTGCAGTTGGGAACCCTTTCAATTTAGAAAGTACTGTTACCGCTGGAATCATCAGCGCTAAAGGAAGAAATATTAACATTCTTGAAGACGATTATTCAATTGAATCTTTTATTCAAACTGATGCTGCTGTTAATCCAGGAAATAGTGGAGGTGCTCTAGTGAACACTAATGGGGAGTTGGTGGGTATTAATACTGCTATCATCACTCGGTCTGGAAAATATGAGGGATATTCATTTGCAATTCCAGTAAACTTAGCTCAAAAAATTATAAGAGATTTAAAAGACTTCGGAATTGTCCAGCGAGGATTCTTAGGAATATTCCCTGAGGAAATCACCGAAGAAACTGCTGAGAGTTTAGGATTAGTTTCATTGAATGGCGCCTACATTTCGAGAGTAAATGGAAATAGTGCTGCTGAAGATGCTGGACTCGAAGCAAAAGATGTTATCGTTGGAATCAATGGAAATAAAGTGAATTCTGTTCCTGAATTACAAGAACAGGTTGCTCGATTTAGGCCTGGAAATACAATCATTATTGAATTTATTCGTAATGGAAAAAAACAAGAAACAAAGGTTACTCTCAAAAATAAGAGTAATACCACTTCTCTAATTGGCGCACGAGATGATGACTTATTGATGCAACTAGGTTTTGAATTAAGAGAAATAACTGATCGTGAAAGAAAGAAATTAAAAATTAGTTCAGGTGTATACGTGGTAAGCATACTAAGAGGAAGTGCCATAGAAAAAACACAAATGGATCCAGGTTACATCATTACTAAAGTGAATGACAAGAGAGTAAGCTCTGTCGATGAGATTATTATTGAATTTAAAAATACTAAAGGCACAGTTATGCTCGAGGGATTTTATGAAAATTTCCCTGGTGAGTATTATTATGCTTTTAAAGTCGATCAATAAATGCTCAACTGATTTTGCTAATTAAATGTTATTTTGTGTGATGCCATAGCGTTTAATTAGTGAAATCAGTGTTACAAGCTATCAATTCAACTCTTCAAATACCTCTATCTTTTTAGTTTTTAAAATTTTCAGCTTCAAATTCAACTTAAATTTAAGTCCAATATTTTTTTGCAGAAATTAATTCAATGGAACTTACATGATTTGAAACTAATGTACTTTGTAATTGATATAATCCCCCTAAAACCTCTAGTTTGACTGATTGGATAAACCTCTAAAAAAATCAGAAATGGTCTATGGTATTCGGAGTTTATTCCAATTCTATTTTCTTCAACTTAAAAAACTACACTACCCTTTTCTTCAAAAACAGCAATTATTACTATAAGACCTATAAAACTATTATACTTCAATCCATTCTCAACTATATTTTGAAAAAGTTAGACCATTTGATAATGATTTACTCGAAATAGTTGGCAACTTTTCATATTTGATGCTTGCCTTTTCTTTTTCTAAACAACATGATAAGTTCTTTATTAATTAAATATAATTTAATTAATATCTACCGTTCCTATTTTAACTTCACCTTATTTCATCAAAAAACCCTCTAAGGTCTTCAATTGTACTGTAAACACATTGTATATTAGATTGAGTAATACTGATAAAATCGGTGTTATCAGTATCAGGGTTATTTTTTATTTCCTTTTGAGGAACAATAGAAACTAGTTGTACTTCATTCACCACAGAATTTTACAATCACTAATCCTATGTACAAAAACAAAAAATGTATATTATCGTGGCTAATTATCTTGTTAACCATGATTATATAAAGTTGAGAAATCAAATTTATTAAAGGTTAAAACCAATTAAGATAATATTACTTAAGCATCAACGGTTAATGAGAGTATTATCACTTATTTTATTCATATTTATTTAAAATTTCACTTTCCCAGGAAGTCTACTTAACTATGACTAATCCATTTTTAGAATTCAATAGTTGAGACATGATAATATCTATTTTGGTTTTCAAAATATTTTTTCCTGATTTTGGAGACAAAATTTTCTGAGAGAAATACACCCTTTTCTTCGAGTTGATCAATAAAATAAATATCACTTTGATATTGGGAATGCGTTCGAAAAAAGTGAGAAAGCAGAAGTATTTAAATGCATACCCATCAAGAATAACAGTTTGGAACAACAAATAAAACAACTTTTCGTGATCAACCTCTATAAATTAACCCTATAACCTTTCACATTACTTTATAAGGAACTTGTAAAAATCTTAGTGCAACATTGCGCAATAAAATTTAATAATACCCCTTAATTTGAGTTAGAGTAAGAAAGCATATTGAACTTTGAGTGCTTTGACATAATTTCAATATTATCATATATTGTTTAATAGTGAACGAAATTTCTAATTTTTATCCTTCATGCTGCCTAAAAATTTATTAGTCCAATAAACAAATAAACTGGCCATTTGATAATTAATTATTCCTTTCATTTTTCGTAAATTCGTCTTTTAAATAAGATAATCTTTTTAAATAATTTCTGTTTTACAATTGTATAACCAGGAAGAACTTTTTTAGAAAAAACAGAAAATTTATGATATCCAAAAAAGAATTAGAAAAAAGGCGGAATGAAGATGCTTATAAAATGTTGATTTCCGAAGTAAATAATCGATTGGAGAAAATTTATCAAGGAGGGGGAGTAAAAAAAATCGCAAAACAACATGAAAAAGGAAAACTAACAGCTAGGGAAAGAATCGACCACCTAATAGATAAAAATAGTAATTTTTTAGAAATCGGTGCTTTTGCAGGTTACGAAATGTACAAAGAATATGGTGGTTGTCCTGCGGGAGGAGTAATTACTGGAATCGGATACATTAAAGGACGACAATGTATGATTGTGGCAAATGATGCGACTGTAAAGGCTGGTGCGTGGTTCCCTATAACGGGAAAAAAGAATTTACGAGCCCAAGAGATTGCAATTGAAAATAGACTACCTACTATTTACCTTGTCGATTCTGCAGGTGTATTTTTACCAATGCAGGACGAAATATTTCCAGACAAAGAACACTTTGGTCGGATGTTCCGCAATAATGCAAAAATGTCCTCAATGGGGATTCCACAGATAAGTGCCATTATGGGAAGTTGTGTTGCAGGTGGTGCATATTTGCCGATAATGTCTGACGAAGCTTTAATTGTTGAAGGTACTGGTTCTATCTTTTTAGCAGGTCCATATTTAGTGAAAGCTGCGATTGGAGAAGTGGTAGATAAAGAAACCTTGGGTGGAGCAAAAACTCAAAGTGATATCTCAGGTGTGACTGATTATAAAATGCCTGATGACAAAACTTGCCTAGAGACAATCCGAGACTTGGTAGATAAATTTGGCAAATTCGAGAATGCAGGTTTTGATCGAAAAGAAGCAAAGTTACCTTCAGAATCGCCTGAAGAGATTTTAGGCATTTTTCCAGAAGACCCAGCTAAACCTTATGAGACTAAAGACATTATCAAACGAATTGTAGATGAATCAAAATTCACGGAATATAAAGGTGGGTATGGAAAAACCATTACATGCTGTTATGCTCGCATCGATGGTTGGGCCGTCGGCATTGTAGTTAACAATCGAAAGGTTATCAAAACTGAAAAAGGAGAAATGCAATTTGGTGGAGTAATTTACTCAGACTCTGCAGATAAAGCCTCTCGTTTTATTATGAATTGTAATCAGAAAAAAATTCCTTTAGTTTTCCTCCATGACGTTACTGGTTTCATGGTTGGTACAAGAAGTGAGCAAGGTGGAATTATTAAAGATGGTGCAAAAATGGTCAGTGCAGTTTCCAATAGTACTGTTCCTAAATTTAGTATTGTAATGGGTAATTCATATGGTGCTGGCAATTATGCTATGTGCGGAAAAGCGTACGACCCCAGATTAATCGTAGCTTGGCCAACTGCAAAAATTGCAGTAATGGGTGGATCTCAAGCAGCAAAAGTATTAACTCAAATTCAAGTCGCATCCAAAAAAGCAAAAGGAGAGGTACCTTCTCCTGAAGACGAAAAAGCGTTATTTGAAAAAATAAAAAATCGCTACGATGAACAAACTTCTCCATATTACGCCGCAGCAAGATTGTGGGTGGATGCAATTATCAATCCTTTGGAAACTAGAAAAGTAATTTCGATGGGAATCGAAGCTGCTAATAATGCGCAGGTGGAAAAGTTTAATGTAGGAGTGATTCAAACGTAAAACAACTAAAATAATCGTAAATAAAACAAAAAAACAATACATTTACACATGAGTAAACAAAACAAAAAAAAATCCCTAAATCAATGGCTCAAACAAATTGGCTGGGTAGGAATTTTGTTTTTTACGATCAAAGGTTTAATCACAACTTATCTTATAATCCAAGCTGGAAAATGTGCATTAGATTAATTCTCCCTGGAACATGAATCACAAGTTCCAAATCAATAATAATAAATAATGAAATTACTTTCAAAAACAGTTACAGGATTAGAGGAAATTTTAGCAAAAGAAATTGAAGACCTTGGTGGTCAAAATATTCAAATGCTCAAACGAGCAGTCAGTTTTGAAGGTGATCTAAAAACACTTTATCGCACTAATTTAGAATTAAGAACTTCGATTAGAATATTAAAACCGATTTATTCTTTTCAAGCACAAGATGAGAATGAATTTTATGATAAAATCAAAGAATTGGATTGGTCTCAATATATGTCAAACAGCGATACACTCGCTGTTGATGCAACTACTTTTGGAGAATACTTTACACATTCAAAATATATTTCTCTCAAAGCAAAGGATGCTATCGTTGATCAATTTAGGGATAATACAGGTCGTCGTCCCAATGTAAATGTAATCTCCCCAACCATTCGAATCAGTATTCATATTCAAATAGATGAAGTAATCGTTTCCCTAGATTCTTCTGGAGATCCTTTATTTAAGCGAGGTTATCGAGTAGAAAGAATGGGAGCTCCAATGAATGAAGTTTTAGCAGCTGGAATGATATTACTCTCAGCTTGGGATAAAAAATCTGACTTCATGGATGGTATGTGTGGCTCTGGAACCCTACCAATTGAGGCAGGGTTGATTGCTCGAAATATGCCATCTCAATGGAATCGGACAAGCTTTGGCTTTCAAACTTGGAAAGATTTCAATAATGATATTTGGCAAGAAGTACGAGCTGAGGCAAAAGCCAAAATAATCCCTTTCGAACATAATATTTCAGGTTATGATCGAGATTTCAAAGCAATAAGTGTAGCACGTGTTAATATTATGAAAGCAGGATTGGATGATACCATTAATGTAAAACGAACTACTTTTGAAAAACTAGAGGCTAGTTCTGAGAAAGGAATTATGATTCTAAATCCTCCATACAATGAACGTTTAGCCATCAAAAACATCAATGAATTATACAAAATGATGGGTGATCAATTTAAACAACAATTTAAAGGTTGGGAAGTTTGGGTGATCTCTTCGAATATGCGGGCTTTAAAGTCTATTGGTCTTCGTCCTTCCAAAAAGATTCACTTGATGAACGGCCCTTTGGATTGTAAATACGTTAAATTTGAGATGTACGATGGAACAAGAAGAACTTCTTTTAAAGAAATGAAGAGTGGGTCAGAGTTAAAAAATAATCCTGAAAAATAATAATTTATGAAAAAGATATTCATCCTATCCTTTTTTTTGAGTTTTGCAAATATACTGTTAGGCCAAATTAGTTTAACAGTAAAAAGAATGCAATTCGTAAAAGAAAACCAACTTGATTGGAAAAAAAGAAAAAGGTCGGTAAAAGTTCTTTTTAATCAAAAAAATCAATCACAAATACCCGAGGACTTAAAAAAATATCTTTTATCAGAAAATGTTACCGTAAATTCAGCAAATATTTTTACTCAAAAAAATGCTTCAAATGAGTTAGCTTTTTTTTGTAGACTAGAGGAAAAAATTGAACTCAAAACTAATATTCCAGTCAGATTTCGTTTAGGAGAAGTTCAAGCTGTAGATCAGAAAGAAGGAAAATGGAAACAGTTTCAATAATAAAAATTAATTCAATTCTGCACTTAATCCTTGAACCTCTGCCGGTATTAAAAACAATGTATTCAATTTAGGCTTAGTATTAAGTGTAAAATAAAACGTAGCTCCTTTACCTAATTCTGATTCCACCCAAATCTCTCCATTATTTTGATTTACAATTTTTTTACAAATTGCAAGACCTACTCCTGTACCTTCATAATCATCTTTTCCATGTAATCTTTTAAAAATCTCAAAGACTTGATCTCTGAACTCCATGTCGATACCGATTCCGTTATCTTTTACAAAAAATACTATGTCATTGCCTTGAAATTTTTCTTTAATTCCAATTTCAACTTTCGGATTTTTCTTATCAGTATATTTAATACTATTACTAATTAAATTCTGAAAAAGTTGACCTAAATGTAATTTATGCCCTTTTACATCTGGCAAATTAGCTACCTTAATATCAACACCATGCTCCATTATTTTTCCTTTAAAAGTTCCGATCACCATACTAACCACTTCCTCAAGAGAAACTAATTCTTCAAGAATATCCTCATTTTCCAATTTTGAATAAATCAAAATCTCATGTAATAAATCATACATTCTACTAACATTATTTGTAATAAAATCAATATAATCATCGGCTTCCTCTCCTAATTCTCCCTTAAACCTACGTTTAAGTAAAGTCGCAAATGAGCCAATATTCCGAAGAGGTTCCTTTAAATCATGTGAGGCTATATAAGCAAAACGTTGTAACTCGTCATTTTTTCGCTCCAATTTTCTATTTTGAATGAGGCTTTGCTCATTTTGCTCTTGAAGTAATTGATTAGTTTTGATTAGTTTGAGATGTACTTTTTCTAACTCAATATTTTGCTGTTGAATCTGCTGATTTTTCTCTGTTTGTATTTGACTATGTTTAGCTTGATTTTTATACTTACTGTGAACTTGATATAGAATTACTAGCAATGCAAATAAACCTAAAATCAAAAAATTTCTGTACATATTTTGTAACACAGTATCTCTTTTTAAAATATCCTTTTCTTTTTTTGTAATCTCATATTGCATTTTAGTATCAGACATTTTTTGAAGTATTGCTACATTTCGTAGAGAGTCCTTTAGAGAAGAAAAATTTCGATAATATTTATTGGATTCTTCGAATTCTCCAACCTTTTCTAGATTGGTAGCTAAAGAAATATAAACATCTAACATTATTGGACGAGCACCTAATTTTTGAGCTAGAATTAAACTTTCTCGAAGAAAACCTAGTCCCTTATTTTCGTTCCCAAGAGCTATATAAATTTCACCAATTTTTTTGGTACTACTAATCTCACCCCATTGATCATTATTTTCAATATTTCTATCATGAGCTTGGATAAAATAATCTAGTGCTTTAGTAAAATTTCCTGAATTTTGATAATTATCTCCTAGATTAAAAGTGATATATGATAATTGAGGCTGCCCATCTAAAGATATTGAAAGATCGTAGGCTCTCAAATTATACTCCAATGATAATTCCCTTAGATTAATTCTAGAATACGCTCCACCAATTGCACCAAAACATGAGATCTTTAATACTTGGTGATTAATATTCTCGCATACAGTCAAACATTGTTTGTAATATTCAATTGCTTTATGATAACTCAATTGATAAAAATGAATTCCGCCAATATGATATAATGAATAAGCTATTCCTTCTTGATCTTTTAATTTTTCTCTAATTTGTAGTGCTTTAAATTGATACTCGTAAGCCAATTCATTATTTCCAATTAACTGGTATGCTTTAGCTAACCTATAGCATGCATCACCTAAGAATTTGTCTTCTTCACCACTAATATTTTGAATTAATTTTGTTAGCACGGAAATGGCCTCTCCATACTTGTGAGAATAAATATAGCTCAGACCTTTTTGATATTGAATCTCATACTTAAGATCATCCTCCTTTAATTTTATACTCAATGATTCAGCTATCAATAAATATTCAAGAGCTTTACTTGATTGATTACTATCAAGGTTAGACATACCTAATTCCAAATATGCATCTAAAAGTTCTTTAGAATTATTAGTCTTGACTTTATACTCTAGTGCACTTTCTAAACTATCTAACTTATTTGCAAAAAGAGAAGGAATTACCATTAAACTAAACGAAAAAATCAGTAATATACTTCGGGAATGAATCATACTTTGTATTTGGTAATAGGTCGGATTTATTTTCAGTATTTGGTACAAAAAAAATGCCACCTTTAAATAAAAGTGGCATTAATATTTTAGAAAAACGAAGTTATCCCGCTACTCCTGTTGGAGGTGGAATCCCTCCACCATTACCGGTGTCTTTTCCACCTTTAATATTTTTTTTGTCTTGAATGTCAAGAACCTTAACAGTCTTGCTGTTCATGATTGATTTTAAAGTAGTCATCTTGAAAAATTTTTCATGGTTAAGTAAATAGATTAGAAAGGTCATCTGGTAAAACCAAATGAGTTATCTTTATTGGGGGAAATTTATGTTGGATTAAAAAAGGGGAAAACTATATGGGGAAAAATGTAAGGGGAATACTATTACTGTGGCTAAAAATATGCCAATTAATATTTTGAAAGAAAAAACTTAATATTTTGTTGGAAGCTTTTTTACTAAAAAATATCAAAAATATTGTCCACACCAATTGGCCGAGCAACATTAAATCCTTCAGCAAATTCCACACCAATTATTCTACCATATACACTACTTTTTGCTTTAACTGAATCTAAAAAGCTTTTACCAGAAATGGGTGAGTCTAGTTCACTTGATTTTGGGTTAAAAAATTGAGACTTAAAGCAAAGTACTAAATCCAATTTTTTATCAATATATGGTGAAATATCAACTACAAAATCAGGGTGTAATGTATGATCCTGGATATAATGATAAACTGTTTTGGGTCTCCAACGTTCTTGCAATTTCTTTTTATTGTAAGTTTTGACCTTGGCAAGTCCTGCGATAAAACAGGCATCAGAGGTTAATTTTGCAGCTCGTGCATGGTCGGGGTGTCGGTCCGACAAAGCATTTGCAAGAACTATTTCTGGTTGATATTTCCGAATAACTTGAGCTATTTTTTTTAGGTTTTCTTGTGTATGTTGGAAAAAACCATCTTTCATTCTTACATTATCTCGAACTAATGCACCCATCAATTTCCTAGCAGACTCAGCTTCCTTAACTCTCAATGGGCCTGAACCACGAGTTCCTAATTCTCCTCTCGTCAAGTCTAAGATGCCAACTTTTTTACCCATTTTAATATGCTTGAGTAAAGTTCCTGCACAACCTAGTTCCACATCATCAGGATGAACACCAATTGCTAGAATATCTAATTTCATATTAGGCTTTTATAATATCTACGGAAAAAAATAATTGGTCAAATATAAAAAAAGAGTTGCTAAATAAATGTTATTTAGCAACTCTTCCTGTAAAAAGGGATTAACTATTAATCTTCTAATATTTTTTTTATTGACCTTTTTATTTTTGAGGAAGTAGGGTTAGTAATCGAATAATAATAATCCACTACTCTACCCTCTTTATCAACCAAGTATTTATGAAAGTTCCATTTAGGCTTTGAAGATACTTTTCCATTTAATTTTTTATCGGAAAGAAATTTATACAATGGACTGGCATTTTCTCCTTTAACGACCATCTTCTCAAAAATAGGGTATTGAGCATTATATTTTGTCATACAAAATTGCTGAATCGCCTCGCCTTCTAATGGTTCTTGTCCAGCAAAATCATTGGATGGAAAGGCTAAAACTTCAAATCCTTCTTCTTTAAATTCTTCATACAATTTCTCCATATCATCTAATTGAGGAGTGAAACCACATTGTGAGGCTGTATTTACAATTAACAAGGCCTTACCTCTATACTCCGATAAAGATACCTCCTTTCCGGAAGCATCTTTAACCTTGAATTGATGAATACTATTATTTTCCATTTGATCCATTTTTTTTAAATTCTAATAAACTAAAATAATAATAAGGTAACCTCTTTAATCTGCTTTTGTTTAGGCTTAAGGTCACTGTTTTTCAGAATATTAACTACGGCATATTTATTGATTCTTTAAGTAGTGGTTTTAACTTTTAAATCGAAATTATACTTTTAATAAAATCTTATGAATTTATC
This sequence comes from Saprospiraceae bacterium, assembly GCA_029251525.1. Taxonomy (GTDB): domain Bacteria; phylum Bacteroidota; class Bacteroidia; order Chitinophagales; family Saprospiraceae; genus CAJQQY01. The sequence goes on from JAQXDE010000014.1 coordinate 38,665, forward strand.
TAAAAAATTCCTTTTTCCTATTTTTACTATTTTTATTTTGACATTTAGTGATCATTCTTTCGCTCAAGTTAGTAAAATTTCCAAAAGTGAAATGATTCCAACAAAAGTAGAATTTACAATTAATGATATTGAAAAAATAAAAACTCTTTTAGAGCACCATTTCAAAACCCGAATTAGTGATGCTGAAATGACGATCTACGGGAAAGCCTCCAAAGAAAATTTAGAATTATTTAAATTATTGGATGAAACTCGAAAAGAGGATCCTTTTTTTAGCCAACCACATATTTCTTTTATTATCGACTCCATAGAGGAAAGGTTAGGAAAAAAAAGACCTCACAGTAACACTAATATAAATGTTCCCAAAAAGAACCTAAGAAATCCTAAAGTTTCGAAGTTACCAAAAAATAAAAGTGATAATTCTTAATTGTTAAATCTAAAAAAATCGATTTATCATAGACCAAATAACATCTTTTTTTTCCGTTAGATACTTTTAAATACGATTCAAAATCAATTCCTCTAATTTTAAAAAATTAGAGGAATTGATACCTTTAGATATCCAAAACACACTCTACCTTAAATTTATCATTATCAGCATTTTATAAAAACTACACATTTTTACTCAATGCAAAATCGAATTTTATCTCTATGAAAAACTTTACCGTTCTAAAGATCTTTCAATTTTGTTTTATCCTCTCTTTCTGCTTAATGGTGTCTTGTGGAGATGAAACGAAGCCAATAACCACAATTATTCCAATCGTCAATGATACACCAATTCAACAATTGAAGAAGCGATTTGAATTAGTAAATCCACAATCGAGTGGTGTTACTTTTTCAAATACTATTAATGAGAATTATAATCACAACATCCTCACTTTTGAATATTTGTATAATGGTGGTGGTGTAGCAGTCGGTGATATCAATAATGATGGATTACCAGATATTTATTTTTCGGGAACTTTTGTTTCTAACAAACTATATGTGAATAAAGGAGAAATGAAATTTGAGGATATCACTTCAAAAGCAGGTGTCAGCGCAAATGAAGGTTTCAAAACTGGAGTTACAATGGCTGATGTCAATAATGATGGTTGGTTGGATATTTACGTTTGTCGAACGAGTAAATCTGATGATGGGAAGAAAGACAATTTACTATTTATCAATAATAAAAATCTGACTTTTACTGAAAGTGCAAAACAATATGGGTTAAACGATAATAGTAATTCAAATCATGCTAATTTTTTTGATTATGATAATGATGGTGACTTAGATTTATATTTATTAAATCATCGATTGGGCTTTAAAGATGCAGTCAAAATGGATTTGCAATCTAACCCTGACGGTTCTATTACTCGAAGAAAAGCCCCAAAAACTATTTTTGAATCAGACCGACTTTATAAAAACAATAATGGAAAATTCACTAATGTAACTAAAGCTGCAGGTGTTGAAAATTCATCTTTTGGATTAAGTGCAACGGTGGCAGATTTGAATCAAGATGGCTACATGGATATTTATGTCGCTAATGATTATATCGAACCTGATTATGTTTATATCAACAATAAGAATGGAACTTTTACAGATAAATATAATTCTTACATTCGGCATTCTAGTCAAAATTCCATGGGATGTGATATTGCTGATTTTAATAATGATGGGCTACTCGACATTATGGTAATGGATATGATAACGGAAGATCCTATTCGGTACAAACAACTAATGAACGTTATGCGAAAAGATCGATACAATGCTCTATTACAATATGGATATGGTCATCAAGCTGGTCGAAATGTTCTTCAACTTAACAATGGAAATAATACATTTAGTGAAATTGGACAACTTTCAGGTGTCTCAAATACCGATTGGAGCTGGGGTGCGTTATTTGCTGATTTTGACAATGATGGATGGAAAGATATTTATATTGGCAATGGATACAAAAGAGACGTAACAGACCTTGATTATATGAGTTACACTAGAGATTCTATTCAAAAATCTGGAGGAGTTACAAAACGTAAATTTCCTGATATCAACTCTTATCTCAACATGATTCCTAGTAAAAAGCAAGTCAACTATGCCTACAAGAATAATCAAGATTTAACCTTTACGAATGCAACAAAAGACTGGGGAATTACCCAAGCCTCCTTTTCTAATGGGACCGCTTATGCTGACCTCGATGCAGATGGAGATTTGGATTTGGTGGTCAATAATATTGACGAGTCAGCTTTTATCTACAAAAACCTAACAACAAACTCTAACTTTCTTCAAATTAATCTACTAGGAAGCAAAAAAAATACCCAAGGGATTGGTACAAAGGTGAAAATCTATACTGGAGATGAAATTCAGTTTTTGGAAAAAACTTCTAATCGTGGATTCTTTTCTGGGTCTGAATCCTTACTTCATTTTGGATTAGGAAATCAATCAACTATAGACAAAATTGAAATTACTTGGATGGATGGAAGAACTCATGTTATGGAAAACGTTTCATCTAATCAACGACTCATCATAAAACATTCAGAAGCAAATAGGAAACCTATCTTAAAAAATAAACCTAATCCAATTTTTTCAGAAAAAAGCAATACTCATAACATTAATTTTACGCATAAAGAAAATGTATTTGATGACTTTAATCGAGAACGATTGATCCCTCACAAACTGTCAAACCTTGGACCTCACATTTCTAAAGGTGATGTAAACGGAGATGGTTTGGAGGACTTTTTTATTGGTGGAGCTGCAAATAGTCCAGCTGCACTTTTCATACAAAACAAAAATGGAAATTTTCAAAATCATTCGAAAGTAACTTGGGACACTGATAAAATTAATGAAGACATAGAAAGTATTTTCTTCGATGCAGATGGTGACAATGACCTGGATTTGTATGTTGTGAGTGGAGGGAATGCAAGTGGAATTAATTCAACTAACTACCAAGATCGTTTGTACTTAAATGATGGCACCGGAATATTTTCAAAAGGTGTTCTTCCTAAATCTAATTCAAGTGCAGCATGTGTTGCCACTTTCGATTATGATGCAGATGGTGACCTTGATATTTTTGTCGGTGGTCGAACAGTTCCAGGAAATTATCCAAATGCTCCTCAAAGTTTAATTTTAAAAAATGAAAAAGGAATTTTTTCTAATGTAACTAAGTCTGTGGCGCCTGATTTTGAGAAAATTGGAATGGTAACTGATATAAAAATGGCAGACTTAAACCAAGATGGGAAAAAAGAAATGATTGTTTTGGGTGAATGGATGCCCATCACCATATTTAGTTTTAATGGAAAAAAATTCAACAATGTTACATCAAGATATGGATTACAAAATACTACTGGCTGGTGGAATTGTTTTGCATTAGAGGACTTTGACAATGATGGTGATATTGATATCATTGCAGGAAATTTAGGTCACAATTCCCGTATCAAAGCTTCCCAAGAAAAACCAATTATGATCTACGCAAATGATTTTGACAATAATGGAAGTTTAGATGCAGTTATGACTTTTAGCTACAATGGGAAACAATACCCTTTTGCAGGTAGAGATCATTTGATTCTACAATTACCCGGAATCAAACGAAATTTTAATCGATATAATCAATATGCAAAATCTGACATCACCGCTATTTTCCCAAAAGAAAAACTAAAGAGTGCGCTATTGTTGGAAGCTCAATTGATGTCAACAGTCTTATTAAATAACAATAATGGAAGTTTTTCTATAACAAAGCTTTTACAAGAAGCACAAGTTGCTCCAGCTCAAGAAATTTTAACCTCAGATTTTAATAGTGACGGAAATATGGATGTTTTAATAGTTGGAAATAATGATGGGGCAGAAACTGAATCAGGTGTTTATGATGCAAGTAACGGAACTATTTTATTGGGAGATGGAAAAGGTAGTTTTAACTTTTCACCAAATCAAATACATGGGTTATGGGCAAGTAAGCAGGCAAGAGATGCTGTTGAAATTAAATTGGCAAATGGAAAAACAATGATTCTAATCGCTAATAACGACGAAAAGTTACAAGCATTCATTCAGGAAAGTCAAAAAATTCCACTCTAACAAGATTAAACTTTAGTACAAAAAAAAAGGCTGTTAGTACATTATATACTAACAGCCTTTTTTTATGGAGAAACTTTATAGAAAGACTATTAGATTAACCCAAACCCAGAAAAATGCTTTTTAAACCTATCGATAAATAGATAGACTTCTTTCTTACAACGATTTTAAATTTTTTATAAAATGTAATTGGTTAACCCCAAGGTTAATATAATTACATTTTTTATAGCTTACCTCATCAAGTAGACTACCAGCGAATTAATGCAGAGCCCCACGTAAATCCACTACCAAATGCTGCAAGGCATACCAAATCACCATCTTTCACTGCACCTGCTTCCCATGCCTCACATAACGCAATAGGTACAGAAGCTGCAGTAGTATTCCCATATTTTTGAATATTATTCCAAACTTGATCATCATTTAATTTTAGTATTTTCTGAACAAATTGACTAATCCTCAAGTTCGCCTGATGTGGAACAAACATATCAATATCTGACACCTCTAATCCTGCAGTAGTCAATGCTTCTTGAATCACTTCAGGAAATTTTCTTACCGCTAACTTAAATACAAATTGTCCTTCCATATTTGGATATAGATGACCTTCTTTGTGCATCTTTTCTGTTACGAAAATTCCACCATATTCTAAATCCTTATCATAACCAAAATCATGTTCAATTCCCATTTTATCTAAATGATATCCACCATGAGAACCTGGATTGATAAAGGCTAATTTTTCAGCATAAGATCCATCCGAATGCAATTTTGTAGTTAAAATTCCTTGACCTTCTTTTTCCGTTGGTTGCACCACAACTGCCCCCGCGCCATCTCCAAAAATAACTGTAACGTTTCTTCCTTTCGTGCTATAATCCAATCCCATTGAGTGCATTTCTGAACCTACCAAAAGGACATTCTTATACATTCCTGTTTTGACAAATTGGTCAGCGATACTCAATCCATAAATAAATCCACTGCATTGATTTCGAATATCTAGTGCTCCTACTTCTGTTCCAGTAATTCCCAATTCTCGTTGCAATAGAACACCGCAACCAGGGAAATAATAATCAGGACTTAATGTTGCAAAAATTATAAAATCTACTTCCTCAGGTTGGATTCCTGCTCGTTCTATAGCAATGCGAGCAGCCTTTGTCCCCATGGTTGCCGTAGTTTCTTCATGCTTTTTCCCATATCGTCTTTCTTGAATCCCCGTTCTTTCTTGAATCCATTCATCACTAGTTTCCATAACTTTGGAAAGATCATCATTAGTAGTTATTTTTTCAGGAACATAGCTTCCAATTCCTGCTATTTTTGAATTCAACATATTATTTTTGTTTATTTATAATTCCTAGTAAAAACCAAATCTATTTATTTCATGTAAAAATAGCAAATATTCGCTTTTAGAAAAATCAACACACAATTGATCTTTTTAAGAAATCCTATTTATCTAATTTTTTTTAAATAATCTTTGTCAATTATTTACTTAAATAAAACTATTTGCATCTTCTCTTTTTTAATATCTTTAAAAATATTTTTTTTAGTAAAAAGTCCCAAAACCATGCACAAGTACAGCATTATTTAATTTTAGAACAATGATAAATATTAAATTAAAATTAGTAAAACTGATTAAAAACCCTCTCATATTAATTTTATTATGTCTAGTAAATACTATCAAATCTCAAACACCTACCGTTCAAGATTGTCTAGGTGCTATTCCTATTTGTGCCCAAATATATTCTGAAACTACCTCTCCCTCTGGCTCCGGAAATTACCCAAATGAAATAAATGGAACTTCCCAAGGTGGAATTTGTTGCATGGACAATGAGTTAAACTCTATCTGGTACACTTTTACAGTTAATCAATCAGGAAATTTTGGATTTACTTTGACTCCCAATAACCCAATTGATGATTACGACTGGGCAATGTTTAATATTACCAATGGAAGCTGTGAAGATATTTTTAATGATATCTCAATGCAAGTAAGTTGCAATGCGGCTGGTGGAGGATCTTGTAACGGAAATACAGGAGCTAATGGCGGCTCCAATTATAATAATCAAGGTGCAGGATGTAACAGTAACCCTCCAAGTCAATTTGCTGGAAATAGCCCTGACAATGCACTTGTTCCAGTTTCACTAGGGAATACCTATGCTTTAGTAATTTCAAATTGGTCAAATTCAACTAATGGGTATACAATTGATTTTGGAGTATCTAGTAATATTGGAATCATTGATATGATTAATCCTGAAATTTCTGATGTAATATTACCAGGAGATTGTGGAGATGACCAAATTGAAGTAACCTTTTCAGAATACATTCAATGCAATACAATTAATAGTAGTAATTTCGTTCTAACCGGACCAGGTGGACAGTATACTACAAGTGTATCCTCAAATTCTTGTAATCAAGGTGGCCAATATGATAATATTTTCACTTTAGATATAAATCCCACTATTTCAGAAATTGGAGATTATACAATTTCTTTAATTTCGGATGGATCATCAGAAGTGTTAGATTTATGTGAAAACCCCTCCACCCTTTCCTCTTATAACTTTACTATCTTAAATAGTCCTTTGACAAATATAGATATTGGAAACGATACCATTGTATGTGAGGGAGAGTCTGTAACATTTAATGTCTCACTTCCCAATGCCGAATCATACTCATGGTCTAATGGGACAATTGGACCAATAATTACAATCACCGACCCGGGAACTTACACCGTTTCAATCACCAATGTTTGTAATTCAATAACTGATAATATTTTGGTCAATTTCGTTCCATTGCAGGCCGTAGACGTAAACTTAGGACCAGATACACTATTATGCCCAGGAGAAATTTATACATTAGATGCAAATTGGATAGGGGGTATACAATATGAATGGCAAGATGGTTCAGCAAATCCAGTTTATCAAGTTACGGAAGCAGGCTTTTACGAAGTTCAAATCCTCGGTGCTTGTGGAGAAACAGGTATTGCCTTTGTCGAAATAGACTATGATGAGACTGAATTAAATTTAAATTTAGGCTCTGATAGTTTGCTATGCGAAGAGGATGGGTTTTATGTTATAGATGTATTTGACCCGAATGCAAATGAATATTTCTGGAGTGATGGCTCAACTAATTCAAGCTTGCAAATAATTGAAAATGGCACTTATGGTGTAACGATTTCTAATAAATGTAATGTATTATTAGATGAAGTCAATCTTGAATTTACTAATTGTACAATTTGTGAAGTTTATGTTCCAAATGCATTTTCGCCAAACTTTGATGGCTATAATGATTATTTTTCACCTTACTCAAATTGTTCATTACTTAACTACTCTATGAAAATATTTAATCGTTGGGGCGCTCTAATTTATCAATCAACCAATCCTAACGAGGGATGGAATGGCAGGTTAAAGAATAAAGATATAAATAAAGGAGTCTATGTTTATCTCCTTGAATTTGATGTAAATCAAAAAGGTGAAAATATTTCAAAAAAAATATCTGGTGACTTGACCATTCTTAAATAATGAAGCAAGCCTAGCCTAAATAGGTTTTTTAACTAAATTTACCTTAAGTTTTTATTTTCCCTGAACTTACTTTTCCTGAATATTCCATATATTTTAACACCTTGTACATTTAATCAAAGAATAAGAAACTTCCACATAAAGTAACGAAAACGCAATTTGAAAAAATACTTAACCTTTCCTTTTTATCTCTCCATCATTTGGTTGATCTGTATAATATTAGTCAATCCAATTGGTGATTTCCCACTCAATGATGATTGGTCTTACGGTAGAAATGCCCAAGTACTTGCTTTGGAAAATAAAATATTTTTTGATGATTGGGGAGCGATGACTTTGATTGCTCATACGATGTGGGGTGCTTTTTTCTGTAAGGTTTTTGGATTCTCTTTTACGGTACTCCGATTCTCGACATTAGTTTTAGGATGGCTAGGATTATTAGTTTCCTATCGTTTTTTTCAAGAAGGAGGAATGAAAAAAAATCATTCTTTTTGGGCAACGGTTTTATTTGCATTTAACCCCTTTTATTTTGCCAATTCGTTTACCTATATGACAGAGGTTCCATTTATGTGTTTTTTGATGTTAGCTGCCTTTTTCTCTCTCAAAGCAATCAATGACAAAGGACAAAAAAATATTTTTTTAGCTGCATTATTTTCAATCATTGCCACAATGATTCGTCAACCAGGAATACTAGTTCCTATTGCTTTTTTTATTACTTATATTGCCAAAAATAAACTTTCTTTTAAATCTCTTATTAAAGGTATTATTCCAACATTTTTGACCTTAGGAAGTTTAATTTTATTTACCAATTGGCGAAATACGAACTATGGACTTTCTAAAAATTTTGGAAAAACTAGCCAACTCATTGACAATATTTCAAATGGATATTTAGCTGATGCTATTTCATCTAAATCAGTTGGATTCTTTATTTTATGGGGACTTTTTTTACTACCATTATTAATTGTTCTAGTGAGGAATTTCTGGAAAAACAACTCAAGAAATGAAAAAATAATTTCAATTATAATTGCATTTTTATTTAGCTACCCATTTTATCATTCTTTAGCAGATTCCTATTTAGGAAATACCTTTTTAAATTTTGGAATTGGTCCGATTGTTCTCCCATCTGAGGGGGAATTCCCTATAAGCCATCTCCATAAAAATGATTGGAAAAATTTTACAATAATTGGATTCATCAGCGCCGTCATTTTACTAAAATGGATTTTGATTCGAAGCACTCAAATTTTATTTTTGTTAAAGACAAAAGAAACAACAGTAGTCAATTGGAATTCTTTTTTCGCCCTGGCAACTGCTTTTGGCTATTTCGCCTTTTTAATGTTAAACAATTTTTACTTTGACCGATATAGTTTGATAGCATTTCCATTTTTGATTTTAACGCTCTTCCCCCAAAATGAAGATACCCCCTTACCTCTTGCCTTAAAAATACTCGGATTTATAACTCTATCATCCATAATTTTGTTTTCCATTGGAGCAACTCATGATTATCTATCTTGGAATAGAGCACGTTGGGAAGCAGCCAATTACGCTCATCAAAAACTTCAATTGAAACCAACTCAAATCAATGGGGGATTTGAATATAAAAAATGGTTTGGAATAAATTTTAATCGCCCACTAGGTTATCAAGGCATGGAAGATTGGAATGATCCACGGGAGCAATATATTATTTCTCATTCAGAACAATGTCTTTTTGAAACGATCGAAAGTTTTACTTTCAATCGTTACTTTCCGCCAAAGCGAGATACAATCTATTTATTGAAAAAAGAGGAATTTAATCAGACAGATACGATTATGTGCAATGCAGAATTGCTCTCAAAAGATGGCTTACATTTCCTCACCAATCAAAAAGAAATTTTGCTAATGAATGTAGAAACAAGAGTTTCTAATACAGCACACTCTGGAGGGCATTCCATATTATTAGAACCAGGTCATCAATATGGTTTCTCATTATTCATGGATGATTTGCAGCCGTGCGAAAAAATATTAGTCAGTTCTTGGAAGCTCTCTACCTCTAATTCTGTAAAGGCAGTTTTTTCAATGGAAGGTGGTTCTTATTTAGAGAATCCCCACTTAATAGTAGAAATGGATGAAAATGGATGGAAAAAACAAATTCAAGAATTCACCGTCCCAAAGGATTTTAAAGGAACTAAGGCATCCTTCTTTTTATTTAATCCTACTTCTGAAAAAGTTTATTTTGATGATTTGATGATTGTGCGGATGAAATAAGAGAATGGAAAATTACCTAGGCAATGCATTTTTTAATTCCAAAATAAACGCATTCGTTTTCTCACCCAATGGAATACTGATATAATTATATTGATCATAAAACACCTTAGCCATTTTTTTTCCATAAAATGTTTTATCAACTTCAACTTTTACAATATCTTTTAGCCAAATTTTTTGATGTGTTTTCCCGAAAGTAGATACAGTTAGATAACCTTTTTTCACCTCGTATGTATTGCTAAAAAACAAAACTAAAAATAAAAGTGGAGCAGTTAACATTGCTGCAATTTTCAGATTAGCACTCATCCACTCGAAAACTCCAAATCCTAAAATCACCAATAATACGATGATTGCCATTTTATAATTGAAAGAAGTATATTTCACTTTTTATTTTTTTTAAAACAATAAAAAATTGCAGAGATAAAAATTAACTAAACAAGAACAATTTATACCAAATTTAAAACACTTATTTATTATATAAGTTTTAATTGGGTACTTCTTTTTGATAGTAAAACCTTAATTAGGCTTAACCAAACTCATCGAATTTCTGTTCTCTTCCTAAAATAAAAAACTACCCTTAGATTTAATTGTGTTCTACCAATTTAGTTTATGTTCCAAATGCTAGAAAAACTGCCTTCAACATTACAAAATTGCATCATTATATCTTGCATAATATAAACTGTAATTTGAACAACCATTCTATATCAACTCTTTTTATAAAAAAGGAAAATACAACGAAACAAATTTTAAAAAGTGACTTTTACACCTTACTTATTTTTTACAAATTTAAAAAACTGTTAAGGTTAAGTTTGAAATTATTAGAGGGGTAAAATAAAAATATAAGGTTAATTTTATAAATATAAGATTCTTATAAAAACAATATATTTTCAAAATCGTATGTGCAACCCTTAGACAAAAAGAAACACATATTTAATTAATTATTAAATAATAAGCCATTTCATCCTATTAATAAAATCAGTCGAATTACAATTTTTCCTTTTGCAATAAAATAGTATCTTCAACCTTATATTTATTATTAAAACTTATCTTTTTTACACCTTTCTTTTTCATAAACCTTTTAAAAGAAAATATTTCTCGATCTAGTTTTACCATTTTTTCTCAGGAAAATATATGATAAATATTGATTAAAACTTGTAATAAATTTTGTCCTTGAACTTAATTATTAACCTTTCAACTCTTTCGTAAAATAGACCGAAATCAAGAATTATGTTTAGAATTATCCTCCTCCTACCCTTAATCCTTTTGACAAGTTGTAATGCAAAATCTTCCATTCCAACTGAAACCAATTCATTAAAAAAAATCACTACCATAAAAAAAATGGCAGGTCATGAAGATGGATTTTTTAATTTCACTTGGGATGAAAAAACAGGTTCCATTTTATTAGAGATCGATAAATTCGATACTGAATTTCTCTATGTAAATTCTCTTCCTGCTGGAATGGGCTCCAATGATATTGGATTAGATAGAGGACAATTAGGCGCAACTCGAATTGTAAAATTTGTTCGAGTTGGAAACAAAGTGTTGATGATGCAACCTAATTACAAATATCGTGCGGTAAGCGAAAACCCTGCGGAAAGTGAATCTGTTGAGCAAGCTTTTGCTCAATCAGTAATTTGGGGATTCAAAATAGAAAGTGAAAAAGAGAACTCAGTCCTTGTCGATGCTACTAGTTTTTTACTGAGAGATGCACACCAAGTTGCCGCTCGACTAGAGCGTAACAAAGAAGGATCCTATAAAATTGATAAATCAAGATCTGCAATTTATCCTAAAATGTGTAAAAATTTTCCAAAAAACACAGAATTGGAGGCAACTATCACTTTTGTTGGAAAACCAAAAGGACGAAACCTTAGGAGCGTGACACCAAGTGCTGACGCTCTGACATTGCGAATGCATCACTCGTTTTTAGAGTTACCTGATACTAATTATATACCACGAGTATTTGATCCAAGAAGTGGATTTAATTCAATTTCTTACCAAGATTATGCTACACCGATTGACCAACCCTTAGTGAAAAAGTTTATTCGTAGACATAGATTGAAGAAAAAAAATCCCTCAGCTTCTATTAGTGAGGCTGTAGAACCAATCATTTATTATCTTGACCGAGGTGCACCAGAGCCAATTCGATCAGCGTTGATAAATGGAGCAAGTTGGTGGAATCAAGCTTTCGAAGCTGCAGGATACAAAGATGCGTTTCAAGTAAAAGTTTTACCTAATGATGTTGATCCGATGGATGCTAGATATAACGTGATTCAATGGGTTCATCGATCTACCCGTGGCTGGTCGTACGGAAGTTCAATTACGGATCCTCGAACTGGAGAGATTATCAAAGGGCATGTTTCTTTAGGCTCTTTGCGTGTTCGACAAGATTTTCTAATTGCTCAAGGATTGATAAACGCATATGAAGAAGGAAAACCAGTTTCACCCAAAATGCTTGAAATGGCACTTGCAAGATTACGACAATTGTCAGCGCATGAAGTTGGACATACCATTGGCTTAGCGCATAACTTTGCTGCAAGTTCCAATAATCGATCTTCAGTAATGGACTATCCACATCCGTATATTACTGCAGATAAAGATGGTGGCTTAAATTTTGACGATGCTTATGATACAAAAATTGGAGCATGGGATAAGCGAACAGTTTTGTACGGTTATCAAGATTTCCCAAAGGGAACAGATCATTCAAAAGCATTGCTTGGAATTTTAAAAGAAAATAAAAGGCAAGGTTTACGATATATTTCTGATGCTGATGCTCGCCCAGCTGGTAGTGCTCATCCTTATGCTCATCTTTGGGATAACGGAGCTGATCCAACAACAGAATTAAATCGTTTGATGGGTGTTCGGGCGAAAGCTTTGAAAAACTTCAGTATAAATAATATACCAATGAATAGTCCTCTTTCTAGCTTAGAAGAGGTCTTAGTTCCTTTATTTTTGGCACATCGATATCAAGTTGAGGCAGCAGTAAAAGTTGTTGGCGGTGTTGATTATGAATATAGTTCAAGAGGTGATACTCGAATAGCGGCAAGGATTGTTGATTATCAAATACAAATCAAAGCAATTTCAAGTTTAATGAGAACATTAAGTTCAAAAGAGTTGGCTATACCTAAAAACATTTTACAACTCATTCCTCCAAAAACATTTGACTCACAACGAACAAGAGAAAGTTTTAAATCCAGAACAGGTCTAACTTTTGACCCAATGGCTGCTGCAGAGAGTTCTGCTAACCATTTAATCTCTATGTATTTACATCCTCAGCGAGCAACTCGATTAATAGAACAACATTCTTTAGACCGAAGAAATCCAGGATTACAAAATACCATCAATGCCTTATTTCAGTCAACCTGGTTTACTGATGATGAAGATACTTATCTTGCAGAAATTGGTCGAGTAACTGAAAAGCTAGTATTGCAAAACTTGATGAAATTAGCAATGAACCAAAACGCAAGTGAACAAGTGCGAGCTGTTAGTTTATACAAAATCAACGAACTAAAAGAATATTTGGATGAAAAAACATCAGATAATGAAATGGAAAAAGCTCATATTATACACGCCCTTTCGATGATTAAACAATTTAGTGGTAATCCAAATGAATGGAAAAATTCGTTACCAAAAGATTTGCCTGATGGATCTCCAATTGGTATGGATGCATGTGGTGGGCATTTTTAAATAAATATTCAATATTGTAGTTGTATCCTAATAGGTAATTCATACTATTAATATTTTAGTCAACAAGATCAATAAATGCATTTTAATATTGGATGCTAAGTTTTTTCAAAAAACAATCATTTACTGAATAAAATGAATAAAAATAGATCATTACTTTTTTTAATTATCACGGCGATGGCTTTATGTTTTCTTCTTGGTTGTCAAAGAAAACAATATACCTCAAAAACAATCAAGGGGAAAGAACCTCGAACAAAAAGTTTTTGGTACCATCAAGATAATTTTTTCCTTGATCGAAATTTAACACAGTTACGAACCGATGGTATTTATTTTAAAATAATTGATACTGACCAATTTGGAGATACTTACAAAACTTTTCGATTTTACGAAGACGGTCTAGTTATTTCCCATGTTGCGTATAGCTCACCTGAGGAACTAATGCAACTAGAACGAACAACTCATGGTAACATTCATGGTTTTTATAAAACTAAAAATGACTCTATTCTTTTTACAACAAAAGTTTATTATAACCATAGTCCTACATTTTATACAGGATTGATTCATCCTGACTCTATAAACTTGAATAGTATCAATTATAAAACTAGAGAAAGTGATAATCAAGTTTACTATTTTTTAAGAGAGAATAGAAAATAAGTCTTGAAAAGTTAATCTCGAGGATCTTTCAATCTTGACATATAATGAACTAACAGAAAACATCTTATTCATTAAAAAGAATAACTATTTAATAAATAAGATGTTTTTTTAATCCCCACCTTACTCAACCTTACACATAATCACAATTGTACTAGAGTTTTTTATAAATATCAACCATCTGAAAAAGTTCTATTTTAAAATGTGGAAAACATATTTTTTATGATAAACAATTACAAATCCGTATCTTGCAACAATCAGAAGATATAATTTGTAAATATATTGTTACATACCAATTAAAAGATAACACTATGTTTTAAGTCAAAAAAAAATGAAAATCAATACTACTAACTATTAGTTCTTATTTTCTATTTAATTTAACTACAGTTTTGTCTATTTAAAAATAATAAACTTCCCGATTTCTCTTTTTTTGAGAAAAACTAATCATAAAATAATGACCTTACCAGACGCTAGAATCGCTCTAAAAAAATTCTTTGGTTACGACAACTTTCGACCAGGTCAATCTGAAATTGTACAAAATACATATGAAGGTAAGGATACTTTAGTTCTCATGCCTACTGGTGGTGGAAAGTCAATTTGTTTCCAGATTCCAGCAATTACTTTGGATGGTATCTGCATCGTTGTATCACCATTAATTTCATTAATGAAAGATCAAGTGGAATCACTTAGAGGCAATGGAATTCCAGCAGCCTTTTACAACAGTAGCTTATCAAAATCAGCCGAACAAAAAGTCATACAAGACATTGAAAGTCAACAACTTAAGTTACTCTATGTTTCACCAGAACGATTATTGACACGTAGCTTTTATGACTTAATGCAACAAATGAATATTAGCCTATTTGCGATAGATGAAGCACATTGCATTTCTTCTTGGGGACATGATTTCAGACCTGAATATACCAAGATGAAATTCCTTAAAAACTCATTCCCTAATGTTCCAATTATGGCTTTGACAGCAACAGCTGACAAATTGACAAGAAAAGATATTGTCAGCCAATTGGGGCTACGTAATCCTGAAATCTTTGTCTCGTCTTTCGACCGTCCCAACTTAAGTATTGAAGTTAGACCAGGACAAAAACGACTACATCAAATTGTCAACTTTGTGAAACAAAGACCAAATCAATCGGGTATCGTTTATTGCTTAAGTAGAAAAAATACAGAAGCAGTTGCAAATAAATTACGAGCGAACGGAATTAAAGCAACACATTACCATGCTGGACTCTCTCCAAATATGCGAAGTGAAGTCCAAGAGGACTTCATCAATGACCGAGTACCAATTGTCTGTGCAACTGTAGCCTTTGGTATGGGGATCGACAAATCAAATGTGCGTTGGGTGATTCACTACAATCTACCTAAAAATATAGAAAGTTACTATCAAGAAATTGGTCGTGCAGGGCGAGATGGAGCAAAAGCAGATACAATGTTATTTTGGAGCTATGGTGATATAAAAATCTTACGAGATATATTAACAGATCCCTCCAATGCGAGTGACCAAACTGAACTTAAAATGACTAAACTAGAACGAATGCGCCACTTCGCTGAAGCGATGCAATGTCGTCGAAAAATATTACTTGGTTATTTTAGTGAAACGATGTCAACTGAAAATTGTGGCAATTGTGATATTTGTAAAAATCCACCACAACGAGTAGATGGCACTTTGATTGCTCAAAAGGCACTTTCTGCCATTGCACGAACCCAAGAAAAGGTAGGAATCAATATTTTAATTGGTATCCTGAGAGGTTCCAATCAAAGAGAGATTTTTGAAAAAGGTTACAACAAAATTAAAACATACGGTGCTGGTAGAGAAATTAGTTTATTTGATTGGCAAATTTATATCATGCAATTATTGAACGCAGGATTGATGGAAATAGCTTATAACGAAGGTAGTGCACTTAAATTGACCGCAATAGCTAAAGCCATTTTATTTGATGGAAAAAAAATAGACCTTGTCAAACCTGCTACTGCTGAAACTCGTAAAATTACCGCGAAAAAGAAAGTGACTATCAAACCAAAAAGAGAAAGAGTTCGAGACGAGTTATTCGAATCTTTAAGAGCACTTCGCTTGCAATTGGCGAGAGTAAGAGGTGTTCCACCTTACATAGTATTTAGTGATAAAACGTTAGAAGAAATGGCTGCCAAAAGACCTACAACTGATGCTATGATGAATGAAATCAGCGGAATCGGAGAACGAAAAATGCATCTATATGGAGAACAATTCAAACAAGGCATCATTGATTTTTTATTAAAAAAAGAGGCCGTAGGTGAAAAGGTTCAGGGAAGTTCACACATTATTTCATACGCACTTTACAAAAGAGGAAAAACAATTGATGAGATCGTTGAACAACGGGAATTAAAAAATACAACCGTCTCTAGCCACTTGGCAAAGGCTTATGAATTGGGAGAGGAGATAGATATTTCAGCTTTTGTTTCTGAGGAAGAAATTGATATGGTTTTAGGTATGTTACATTTGATGGATAGCCCTTATAAAATGTTGGATGTGTTTAATTATTTTGAAGAGGAAATGAGTTACGAAAAAATTAGATTTGCATTGGCGCACTATTATCGAGAGGCAACGGTGGAATAGTTATTCACTAAGACTCAATTCCAAACTTTTTGCATCAAAAAGATAGAAGAGAAAATAACCAAATTAATGAAAAGTATTGAAAAAATAATTCTTATCCCCAAGGTAATCTAATAGTAAAGCTAGTTCCTCCTCCTAATCTTGACTTTACTGAAATATTTCCATTATGGTAATCTATTATTCTTTTACAAAGAGCTAAACCAATTCCACTTCCTTTAAAACTATCAATAGGGTTTAATCTATTAAATAATCCAAATATATTGTTATGAAATTTGGCTTCTATACCAATTCCATTATCTTCGACTTTAAACTCTATAAAATTTTCTATTCTTTGACAGGAAACTTTAACTACTGGAACAGTTTCCGGATTTCTAAATTTTAATGCATTAGAAATGATATTTTGAAATAGTTGGATGATTTGAGTTTTATTCCCTTCTATCTCCAATAAGTCCTCTACCCAAACTTGACCATTAGAATTTTCAATAGCCCCTCTCAAATTATCTTTTATCAAAATTAAAATATCATTCATATTCAAGACCTTCACTTCATCAGTTTGAAAATCATTAACTCTAGAGTATTCTAAAAGGCCTTGAAGTAAAAGGTTCATTCGAGATGCTCCTTTTATCACAAATTGAAAATATTCAGAAGACTCAGGAGAGAAATTATTATCTCTTCTCTCAATTAATTGAAGATAACTAATTATAGTTCGCAAAGGCTCTTGAAGATCATGTGAAGCTGCGAAAGCAAAACTTTCAAGATCTGTATTTGACCTCTGTAATTTATTTACCAAATGATTAAGTTCAATCGTTTTTTGTTTTACTAATTTTTCTAAACTAAATTGATACTCTTTTAATTCTTCATTTATTTTAGCATTAATAATTTTGGATGCTCCCATTCCAGCGACAGTAGTTAAAATATTCAAGTGTTCCTTTGTAAAGAAATTAGCATTTGAATTTTCAGAATCTATTACTCCAATAACTTTATCTTGGTAAATTATGGGAACCGCTATTTCTGATAGTCGTTGCTCATCATCTAAAATGTATCTACTATCTTTAGTCGTATTAGAAATAATCTCAGATATCCCCGTAACAGCAACTGTTCCGACAATCCCTTTTCCTAAAGGGATTATGATTGGATTTTTAATATTTAATTGGAATGGATTTTTCGGTCCATGAGCAGCTTTTTGTATTAAATTTTTTCCTTCGTTATCTAAAAGATAGATTACGCAATCTTCAAATCCCATACGAGCAATAACCTGTTTTGCTATACCCCAAACTATCTCTTCACTAGTGTTGAGATCCTTCAAACTTTGTGAAAAACTATTTATAATTTCTAGATATCGTTCTTTTGACTGGAGTAGTTTATACTTCTCCATTAAAGAATTGTAATCTAACTTTATCGACTTAACTTCCATTAATATGACTTAATATTTATTCAAATAAGGTAAGGCGATGTGTTATTATAAAAATAATGAAAGGAGAGTTGAGATTCAATATAAAATCTCATTTTTATTATTTAAACCTGTAGCGTATTATATTTATCACCAAAAATTTTGGTATTTATTCAAAAAAGGTAAGGCGAGGCGTTGTTAATAAAAAACTGAAAGGAGAGTTAAGATTCATTACAAAATCCTATTTTTATTATATACTTCTTTAGGTATCAAATATTTAGCCAATCTTTTAAATATTTATTCTAAGCCAAATCATCCACTTAATTATCAACCATATTAGTTGTACGATTAAATATTTTCAATATTGACATGATAAATAATAATTCTAAATTGTATAGATTGTTGAAATCACAAAACCTAATCACACCTCTCCCAAACGAATACCCGATACAACTCAAGGATATTATGATTAGGAAGCATTAAGTATGACGACTATCATTCAGATAAGTGTTGAAGAAATCAACTCATTTGAACGAAATTTTCATTTTATTTTGACTTTTACTTTCTGATCACCTCTAAATTCAATCTAATTATATTTAACTGATACAATATTTGTGATCATATAAATGAATATAAATTAGAAAAGGCTAGAGGATTCTAAATAATAATTTAGAGATAAATTAATCTAATTAAAAAAAAATAAAAGAATCTTACATCTGATAAAAATCCTTCTCTAATTATAAAACCTAAGAGGACTAAAATGCCCTACTAGATAACCTACTATCAAATTATTTTTAACATATTTTCCCTAAATATTGCACCCAATAATATCCAACATGGGCAAATCCCATTTCTTTGAAATCATTACTCATCATATTTTTAAAATAGCTAGCGCTATCTTTCCATCCCTCAAAAACTTCCTCCATCTTAACTTCTCCCCAAAATATATTCTCACCTACTACTTGCCAATCATAACCAGTTTTGGAAATCCTATCACTGATATCACTTCCATTAGAACCAAGGTGAGCAAAAAAAATTTTAGATGCCATATCATTCGCATGATTCAAGGCTGCTTGATTTAACAATTCATTTATTTTCAATGGTGAAACAGGTTTAATTCTTTTCCTATCACATCGACAACCATTTTTACGGGGTTGATTGACGAGTCGATAATAATTTTTGACTATCGTCATCCGTTGATTTATTTTCATTTTGAGTAAATGTATTGTTATTTATTGCCTTTGATGAATTATTAGTGCAAATTGAGGCAAAAAAAATTAAGAAGAGAAGCAAATATTTAAGCATAATTTTATTTTAAAAATTCCAATATTTAATCTAATCGTAGATAATATTACTTCCCTTATATTTTTTTGTAAAAAATGTTCACTAGTTTAATATTATCTATAGTCGTAAAAATAAAATCCTAACTATACATACTTTCTTCCTCTATCAGAACGACTTATTGATCATCAACCATTGAATTATCATGTATAAAAAAAGTCCCGCAACCATTACTGTTACAAGACTTTTAATTTATTTATTAACCATATATAATTGATGATTATATATTTTTTTCTAAGTTTTTTTCTTTTTCTTTTTAGCTGCAGGAAACAAAACGTTATTTAATATCAATCGATATCCAGGAGAATTTGGATGTAAATTTAAATCCGTTTCTGGATCTTCTACATAATGTCGATAATCCTCGGGATCATGCCCTCCATAAAAACTCCATGTGCCCTTTCCATAAGTTCCATGAATATATCTTACTTCGCCAGCAGGTTTATTTTCTCCTAAAATAAGAACATCTGATTTGATATATTTTTTTCGATAGGCAGTCGTTTGCCCCATAAATCCTTTAACCGTCCTAGTATGATTTTGTGTCAATATTGTTGGAACAGGATCCCACTTCGCAGAAAAATCAAACAAATTAAAATAATCTTGTTTTGCAGTTACATTTCGGCCTTTGTAATTATCAATTTGAGAGTACTCATATTCAAATGGATCTTTAACCAATTTGAAATCTTTAAAAGCAAAGGTTTTAGAATAATCCAACTTGCTTTGAGCATTGGGATCCGCTCCATCTCCATCATACATATAATCACAAATATCAATTCCTTCCGCTGCCAAAGCAATATCATAGGTATCTGTTGCTGAGCACATCGCGAACATAAAACCACCTCCTCCTACAAATTCTTTTACTCGTTTAGCTACATCTAATTTCATTTGTGACACTTTCGAATGTCCCAAACTTTTTGCCATTTCTTCCATTGCTCTCACATTTTCTTTATACCAAGGATAACTGTGATACATCCTATAAAACTTACCATACTGACCAGTAAAATCTTCATGATGCAGGTGCAACCAGTCATACTCCGCCAATTTATTATCCAAAACTTGAGGATCATATACTGTCTCATAAGGAATTTCTGCATAAGCCAATACCAAAGTCACTGCATCATCCCAAGGTTGTAAACGTTCCCCTCTTGCATTAAATTCTGGTGTGTAAACTGCAATCTTTGGAGCGACTTCCAATTTAATCACATCTTGGTTGACTTCT
The DNA here is from genome assembly GCA_029251525.1 of Saprospiraceae bacterium. GTDB lineage: Bacteria > Bacteroidota > Bacteroidia > Chitinophagales > Saprospiraceae > CAJQQY01. The sequence goes on from JAQXDE010000014.1 coordinate 59,313, forward strand.
GGATTAGATATTTCTCTTTGAATTTTTGCAAAAGCCGCATCTGGAATTACTTCAAAAGACACATTTCTAGTTTTACATTCTTTCTCAAAAACAATGTTATGTCGGAAAGCAAAACTTCCACCTCGATAATTTAATAACCAAAACGCTTCCGCTCCATTATCGATCACCCAATATGTAATACCGTAAGCTTTAAGATGATTCTTTTGTTTTTCATCCATCGGTAAAACCATATAAGCTGCGTGCATTTGAATGGCAATAAAAAAGAAAATTGTTAGAGTAAATAATTTTTTCATGAATTTAATTTTCGTTTAACTAGGTGATCATAACTTCTATTGAAATAAAACGACAATATACTGTTCACTATTATAATTTAGTTTGAGTTTTTATGATTGATTATTTTCAGGTTATCAACCTTTAAAATAAATTTATTTTACTACTCCATCTCATCTTAATCCCTACTTCTATTTGGTTTGTTTCAGAAATGAAAAGCGTTGTATTTCTCTTAAATTCGTTTTATCATTTTAGGTACAAATTATTAACCAATTCTATCGAAGGATGTTGCATTTTTGCTCACTCAGATTAAAATTTTCGTTTTTGAATTTCCATTATCTCTTGAAATATATTCATAAATGCTTGGTCAAGACTAGTTTATTTAGAATAATAATAAAAGCTACCTTCTTATTTTAAAATAGTAGATTATACTATTCCAATATGGTCATTTTCCTCAGTAACTATTGCCTTAAAATCAATAAAATTTTGATTTTCTTTTCGAGACAAAAAATATACAACTTGAAATAAATTCATTCACATTATCATTATTTTAATTGATAGATTTCTCTTTTGAGACATTCCTTGTATGTGGAACTTAAATGGACAAAATTTATTTAATGACTTAAAAATAATTAAACTTTGCATCTTTATTTTCGTAATGTATCTTTGAGCAATTTTATGTTAATAACAATTACAAAACGAAAAGGTAATCAGTCAGGTAAAATTATTATCTCCAAAAACATAATGAACTGATAATCATAACGTTAAGCTATTTTAAGATCACCATTAACTCTAAAACAACTTGGAAGATTTAACTTTTCAATACCCCACTTGGTACATTTTATTTTGCGCAATATTAGGATTTAGTGTAGCCACACTTTTATATTTTCGAGATAAAACCTTCAAAGAGACCTCCCACAGACTTAAATGGTTTTTGGGAATCATCAGATTTTTGAGTGTAACACTGATTAGTTTGTTACTATTATCGCCACTTTTGAAGTCGCTAATTACAGAAACGAAAAAACCTGTTATCGTTTTAGCACAAGACCAATCTGAGTCAATTTTAGCTAATATGGACGAGTCACAATCTCAAACTTATCAACAATCATTCAAAGACTTGAGCCAGAAATTACGTGAAAATTATGACGTCAAAGAATACGCTTTTGGAGAATCGATTCGAGAAGGAATTGATTTTCAATTTAACGATAAGGTGAGTAATATCTCTGATTTCTTGAAAAACATTTACGACCTATATAGTAATCAGAATTTAGGAGCTGTGGTGTTGGCTACTGATGGTATTTATAACCAAGGTAGTAATCCGATTTATGCTGGAACAAAACTAACTGCTCCAATTTATTCGATTGCTCTTGGTGATACTACATCCAAAAAAGATTTAATCCTCAAAAGAGTTTTTCATAATAAAATAGCTTACCTCGGAGATAAATTTAGTATACAAATTGATATTGCAGCAAAAAATTGTGTTGGCAGTAATACAAATTTAACCATTTCAAGAATTGTGGATGGAGCGAGTTCTCGAATCCAACAAATTCCAATTTCGATTACTAAAAATGAATTTTTCAATACACAAGAAATTATCTTAGATGCCAATATAAGCGGTGTTCAACGATATCGAATTGGTGTAAACTCTATTAAAGGTGAGGTGACAACAGTCAATAATTCGAAAGATATTTTTATTGATGTTTTAGATGCTCGGCAAAAAATCCTGATGGTAGCAAATTCTCCACATCCAGATTTAACGGCTATAAAACAATCAATTTCCAAAAATAAGAATTACGAAATTACAACCGTCTACATCAATGATATGAAAGTAAATGTAGCAAATTATGATTTTGTAATCATGCATCAATTACCAAGTAAAACGAACAAGGCCACAGCTCTTTTGGCAACAATGAACAATAAATCTATCCCACGTTTGTATATTGTTGGAAGTCAAACAAATTTAAGTAGATTTAATGAAAATCAACCTATCCTCAACGTCTCAGGGGATGGTAGAAATACGGATAATGTACAAGCTAGTATTTCACCAGTATTTGGATTATTCAATATATCTGATGAAGTCAAAAACGAATTGCCAAATTTTGCACCCTTACTTGCTCCTTTTGGAGACTTCAAAGATAATGCAAATACACATGTACTACTTTATCAACGAATTGGAAAAATTAACACCAAAAAACCTTTGCTGCTTTTTGGAGAACAAAATAATATAAAAACGGGAGTATTGGCTGCTGAAGGAATTTGGAAATGGCGTTTATTTGATTTTTTACAACATGAAAATCACGATATTTTTGAAGAGGTTTTGGGGAAAAGTGTTCAGTATTTAACACTCAAAGACGACAAGCGAAAGTTTCGAATTAGTTTAGACAAAAATATTTTTAACGAAAACGAAGGAATTAACTTTGATGCAGAATTGTATAATGCAAGCTACGAGCTGATTAATAATCCTGATGCGACTTTGACAATAACAAATAGTGAGGGAAAAGACTTTAATTTCACATTTAGTAAATCCGGTAAATCTTATACATTACGAGATAAGGTTTTCCCTGTCGGAAATTATAAATTCAGAGGAACTGTAAATAATGCAGGCGAGCAACTAGTTTATAATGGTAAATTTAGTGTCCAACCGATTCAACTAGAAAGTTTCGAGACAACAGCGGATCATGGTGTTTTAAAATTATTAAGCGAGAAATATGGAGGCTCACTAATTTATCCAAATAACATCGCTTCGATTGGGACAACCTTGATGGAGAGTCCAATCAAGCCAGTGATATATACCACCACAAAAACAAGAACGATCATTAATTTGAAATGGATATTCTTTACTTTACTCGGTTTGTTAATTTTAGAATGGTTCATACGTAGGTATTTCGGAGCCTACTAAAACATTAAGGTAAAAAGTTATAAACCTTAACCTATAAGTAAAAGTATAACTTTTGGAATGATTTATGAATCTCATATATCAGTTTTACATACTATAAAAAAACTGATTATGACACCAGCTGGAACTTTTTGGTTATGGTTTGATAAAAACAGAACTAAGTTTTATGCCATTAAAGAGGTTTATGACCAAAAATTATACTTGGAACTTCAAACCAAATTGAGAGAATTCCATCCACAACTTACCTTTCAAATTGGTGGTAAACTAGACACTCCAATTCGTTCTTTAACAATATCAGCTAATGGAGTTATTACTAACTTTGGAAAAGTTGAAGAATTGGTTAATAGTGCTCCAATCTTTCAAAACTGGGATGTGATAGCCTTCAAACCTGCTGATGGTTTCGGAATAAAGGTTAATGTGGCTGGAATTATTTTTGATCCAAAAAAATTAAAGTTTATTCCAATTGAGTTAGTAGAATTTCCAGACGTGAATGCTATTCGAATTTATATGTCAGAGTATGAAGAGAAGAGAGAAGAGCTTTTCCAAATTGGTTTAATCGCACTTCTAGAAGCTTGTTTAGGTGAAAAAATTGCTGCAACACAAATCAATTATGTTGATATTAAATCTTATCCTGAATCACCGGAAGAATATCAAATGTCAGAAGAATTTATTTTACTAGAAGATTATATCGAATATCGGAGGGATCAAATAAGGTGTAATTAATAAAAAAGAATTTTTATTTAAAAAACTATTTGACGGAAGCATCAAGTAGTTTTTTTATTTTACATTCTATAACTTTATTTTTCTAAATGAATGGTTGAGAATTTTCTAAGTCAAAAGAAAATAGTTTGCGTTCCAAAATAGTAAATCAATGAAATACCAAATCCAAAACATCGACGAAATCGACTCCCCCGCTCTAGTTGTTTATCCTCATTTAGTTCAACAAAATATCGATCGCATGAAAGAAATTGCTGTCGATGTCAATCGTTTACGTCCTCATGTCAAAACTCATAAAATGGCAGAAGTAGTAAAAATGCAAATGGACAATGGTATAAAAAAATTCAAATGTGCCACCATTGCCGAGGCTGAAATGTTAGGCCAAGCTGGTGCAGTAAGTGTATTGCTATCCTATCAACCTGTTGGTCCAAAAGTTAACCGCCTAGCGGCAATAGTCGAGCAATTTCCACAAACAAATTTTGCTTGCCTCGTTGACGATCTTGCGGCAGCTAAAAATATTTCGAGAATATTTTTATCAAAAAATAAAACTATTGAAGTTTGGTTAGATCTAAACGTAGGACAGAATCGAACTGGTATTTTTGCAGATAAAAGAGCTCTTGATTTATTGTATTTTTGTAATAAACTAGATGGAATCTCGCCAGTTGGATTTCACGTTTATGATGGACATATTCGAGATGATAATTTTGAAAAAAGAAAAAAAAGAAGTGATGAATGTTTTTTGTTAGTAGAAAAGTTATTAACCAAACTTAAAAAATCAGGCCATCAAATACCTAAAATTGTTGCTGGAGGATCTCCAACTTTTAATGTGCATGCACTAAGAAAAAATATAGATTGTAGCCCAGGAACTTGTTTATTTTGGGACTATGGCTATCAAAAAATGTTACCAGAACAAAAATTCAATTGGGCTGCATTAGTTATTAGCAGAATCATTTCTAAACCAAGTGATCATTTGCTTTGCGTCGATTTGGGACATAAAAGTATCGCTGCTGAAAATCCCTTTCCTCGAGTTCATTTTATAAATTTACCTGATGCCAAACAAATTTCTCAAAGTGAAGAACATTTAGTTCTAGAGGTGGGAGACAATTCAAAATTTCAGTTAGGTGACGTACTTTACGGAGTACCGATTCATATTTGCCCTACATGTTCCTTATATGAAAAAGCGATTATAGTTGATGAAAATGGTTGGGCTAAAAAAGAATGGAAAGTCATTGCGAGAGATAAGAAAATTACTATTTAAAATCTTAATCATAAAAAAGCAACCTCTGTTTACTCAAATAATATATTCATTGAATTGAGATGTAGATAAAATTCATCTCAATATAAATTCCCTTATCCCATATTAACCTCAATGCTAACTCTATCACCTATCCATACGCTACTAAAATTATTTTAGTAGGAATATCCTGATTGTAGATTCGCATTATCAAAATTAAATTCCTCCTATTTTTTTTAACTTATGATTTGTTGTCTCAAATAGATTCCGAAAAAAACCGACCTATACCCCAACAAGTAACACCTTCTAGGATACATCGAATTCGATCTTGATTATGTAAAATCGTTAATAGTTCTCGCAAAGACCCTCCTATTCCATGTTCAGCTTCAACATTTACATTCAGTAAATATTTTCCAACAATATCTAGAGTATTAAAAAGTAAACCTAATAGATTAATTTTTATTTCAGTTTGTGCAAAGGTGATATCCAAAATTGCAAATATGAAAAGTACTACTGTGATAAATTTTATCAGAAATTGATTTTTTTGTAAAAAAAATAATACTTTTTATCGGTGTAAATGAAGTACTAAAAGTTGAATATGAACAATTTTATCAACTTAAATAACTCATACAATCCCCACTTTTTTTCAAAAAATAACTTTTAAATAACAAATTTCTCTGTTTCTATTTTCGTTTTAAAAAGTCATAATACCTAGTTGAGAATATTTACCTAAATTTGATAATCCCAATCTATTTCTAACAGATAAAATATTATTAAAAAATGAAAAAGAGTAACATCATCTGGACCAGAACATTTTTTCTAACTCTTGCTATACTGATTATTTCAGCATGTTCTAGAAATCCGATTACTGGAAAAAAAGAGGCATTTGTAATGAACGAATCAAGAGAACAAGCATTAGGTGACCAAGCTGACCCAAGTATCATAGCAAGTTTTGGGTTGTATCCGGATCAAACTTTGCAAAAATTTATAGACACCAAAGGTCAACAAATGGCTAGGATTTCTCATAGAAGTCATCTACGATATGAATTTAAAATTCTAGACTCTCCTGTTGTAAATGCATTCGCTTTACCCGGTGGATATATTTATTTTACACGTGGAATTATGGCTCACTTTAATAATGAAGCAGAATTTGCTGGTGTACTTGGTCATGAAATTGGGCACATCTCAGGACGACACTCAGCCAAGCAACAACGAAATTCAATTCTAACTCAAGTGGGAATGATTGCAGGAATTGTACTTTCGAAAAAATTTGCTCAGTATGCAGAATCTGCCGGTCAAAGCATGCAGTTATTGATGTTAAAAAATGGACGTGATCATGAGACTCAATCTGATCAAATGGGAGTCGAATACTCCACTAAAATTGGGTATGACGCAACCTACATGGCTGGTTTTTTTAAAACATTAAATCGATTATCGGGGGGAGATGAAGGGCAAAGAATACCTACTTTCATGTCCACTCATCCTGATCCATTAAACAGATATACCAAGGTTGGTCAATGGGCAAAAAAGGAACAAACAAAATATCCAAATAGAGAATTCAAAGAAAATAGAAATCAATATCTTCGAATGTTGGAAGGATTAATTTACGGAGAAGATCCTCGACAAGGTTACAAAGAAGGGAATACTTTTTATCATCCTGAATTAAAATTTAAATTTCCCGTTCCTACAAACTGGCAATTAGCAAACTCACCTCAACAAGTTCAAATGGCTCCAAAGAATGGAAAAGCTATGATGATTTTTACTTTGGCTCCTGAAAAAACATTGAATGAAGCTGTTAATAATTTTATAACTAAAAATAAACTACAAAAAAAAGAGGAGGCTAATTTGACGATTAATGGATTTCCTGCAAAAGCAATTATAACTGAACAAGTTGATCCAAATCAAGTAGATGAAAATGAACAAGCAATTGTTACTTTAAAAATTGTTACTTATTTCATTCAGGATGGCTCTACCATTTATACTTTTCATGGAATGTCCGAACCTTCCGACTTTATAGAGTACAAAAACCTCTTCCGAAATACAATGGAAGGATTTGAAAGGTTAACCGATCCCTCTAAAATAAAAGTTCAACCAGATCGTATTCATATTATTTCAATTAATTCACCTTCAACACTTTCAGTTGCTTTGAGGAACGCAGGTGTCAAGTCCGATCAATTCGATCAAATGGCTATTGTCAATGGAATGCAATTAACTGATCAATTGAAAAAAGATCAATTGATTAAAGTTTTGAAAAAATAGATTTGCAATTGCTTTAACCGAGTCACTATTTAAAAATCGTGGCTCGGCTATTTCCTTCACAACAACAATCATCAAACATCTCCTCTTTTTGTTGTTTTTTGGAAAATCACATTTGATCCAGACACTATTTTTCTAGGATTAATTCCTTCGAGTGGATTTTAGCTATCACCAATTCGATTCTTCCGGATCGAAAAACTTGAAGTAGACCTAACAAAACTTTCACTGTTGTACAAATAAATGTAAAGCCCTCGAATTACTAAATTAGTTTATAAAAGTAAACCTATCAACAATATAGAATCTTAAAAATTATTCAGCAATAGTTTCTATTTTTGTAAAAAGTAAAAAATGGCGCAAAAAAAGAAAGTTCAATCAAAAACTAAATCGAAATTACACCCTCAAAATCCCCATCGAAAACGATATAACTTCAAAAAACTAATCGAGAGCTGTAAAGAACTTGCACCTTTTGTAATAAAAAATGATTTTGGCCAAGAGTCGATTAATTTCTTTGAACCCGAAGCTGTAAAAATGTTAAATACTGCTTTACTGAAACATTTTTACGGAATTGATTTCTGGGAAATCCCTCCACATTATTTATGTCCTCCAATTCCAGGACGAGCAGACTATATTCATCACATTGCTGATCTTTTGAGTGCCTCAAATAATGGAAGAATCCCAACTGGTGAACAAGTGAATTGTATTGATATTGGCGTCGGGGCCAATTGCGTATACCCAATTATTGGAAATAAAACTTATGGTTGGAAATTTATTGGAAGTGACATCGACCCTAAATCTGCTAAAGTGGCCAATAAAATTATCGACTCCAATCCTTCTCTCAAGGATAAAATCGAAATTCGTTTTCAAAAAAGGAAGAAAAATATTTTTAGAGGAATAATCAAAAAAGGAGAACAATTTGATTTGACAATTTGCAATCCTCCGTTCCATGCCTCAGCGGAGGAAGCCGCAAGAGGAACAAAACGAAAATTATTAAATATAAGTGAAAAAAAACCTTCAAAAACTGTTTTAAACTTTGGTGGAACAAACAATGAATTATGGACAAAAGGAGGGGAAAAGTTATTCATAAAAAATATGATTCAAGAAAGCAAGGAGTTTGCCAAATCCGTAAAATGGTTTTCCTCTTTAGTTTCCAAGAAATCCAATCTTAATGCCATTTATGATGCGCTACGAGAAGCAAAAGTAAAAGAAGTAAAGACCATACCCATGGGTCAAGGCCAAAAAATTAGTCGCATCGTTGCATGGACTTTCACTCAACAAACCAATTCTTATCCAATTTCAAATTCTAAGAGGAAACGAAAATCGAAAAGTCTTATTGATGAATAAAAAATTATCAAAATAAAACCTAATTTTGCGCTACAACTAACTTTTGAAATTTTAATAAAAATATGAAAATTGCCATCATTGGAGGAGGCGCAGCAGGTTTTTTTTCTGCCTTTTCTGCCAAGGAAAATTATCCAGATGCACAAGTTGCTATTTTTGAAAAATCAAGAAACTTTCTTTCCAAAGTAAAAATTTCTGGCGGTGGAAGATGTAATGTTACTAATGGCTGTACCGATATAAAAACCCTTTCTAAAGCATACCCTCGTGGTGGTAATGTCCTCAAAAAAGCGTTCCATATATTTAGCACTCAAGACACAATCGACTGGTTTGAATTACGTGGTGTCCCTTTGATGACCCAAGAGGATAATTGTGTTTTTCCCATTTCTCAAGACTCCCAAAGTATAATAGATTGTTTTCTAAAACAATCTAAAATGCTAAATATTAAAATTCATTTAGGACGAGGAGTTAAAGCTATCCATCCTATCAAGGGTCAACTCAAGTTGGAATTTAACAAAGATGAATTTCCAGATGAAATTTTTCATAAAGTGATCGTGGCTACCGGTGGTTCTCCTAAACGAAGTGGGTTAGAATGGTTGGAAACTTTAGGTCATAAAATTGCAGAACCTGTTCCCTCTCTTTTCACTTTTAATATGCCTTCAGAAACAATCAGGGAATTAATGGGCATCGTTGTCGAAGAAGCTTTAGTCAATATTCAAGGTACCAAATTAAAATCCGATGGACCTTTGCTCATCACACATTGGGGGATGAGTGGCCCAGCTATTTTAAAACTATCTGCCTTCGGTGCAAGACTATTAAGTGAAATGAATTATGAGTGTAAAGCGCAAGTGAACTGGGTCAACGAGGTAAATGTTGAGGTTGTTAGAGGGGAATTAAAAAAAATCATAAAAGAAAATTCCCAAAAATTATTAACCAATTATCGTCCTTATCTTTTACCTGAAAGGCTTTGGCATTATTTATTAAAAAAATGTGACTATCCTGAAAATAAAAGATGGAATGAACTAGGAAAAAAAGGATTAAATAAATTGATCACAATATTAACTAATGATATTTACGAGGTAAAAGGGAAAACTACCTTCAAAGAAGAGTTTGTTACTTGTGGAGGCATTAGTCTAGAAAGTATCCATTCAAAAACATTTGAAAGTAAGGCTTGTAAAAATTTATATTTCGCTGGTGAAGTAATGGATTTTGATGGGATCACAGGTGGATATAATTTTCAATCTGCATGGACAACTGGATTCATTGCTGGAAAACTAAATTAAATGAGTAATTCTGATATTTTTTACTTTTCGAAATGAATAAAAAAAATCATTTCAAATTACAATAAAAAGTCTTGATCAAAAGCTGGAGGATAATTTCTTTAAATTATCCTCCAACTTTTTTGGTGAAAAACCATATGTAAATGCTTTGTTAGAAACTAAAGAAACATCAGCAGGACGCTTTGCTAGCATTTTCACATCTTTCTGTAAAGATGGAATAATTAAGTTTTCATCTAACCCAAAATGTAATGCCATCTTTGTTGAAAAATCAAATCGAGACATTCTTTCTGGCCCTCCTAAATGAAAAACTCCACTTGTTTCATTTTTCAGCAAAGCAAAGATTCCTTGAGCAGCATCTCCTCCAGAAGTAGCTGTTCGATATTCATCTGTAAAACAATAAATATTTTTCCCTTCTTGCAAATCTCGCAGCCATGCACTCATAAATCCAAATCCATTTTTTGGCAAACCATACATTAAAGGCATCCGTGCGATAATTGCTTCTGGAAAAACCTTTAATACATATTGTTCTGCTTTTAACTTTTGTTTCCCATAAACCATAATTGGATTGAGTGATTCAGAAACTGAGTAAGGGGCATTTTCTCCATCAAAAACTAAGTCGGTGGAGGTAAATAAAAATGCAATATTTTGAACAGCACAATACTGAGCTAGGTATTTAGTTACTTCGACATTAATAATTCCTGAAAGAGGATCTCGTTGACAATCATTAGGATTAGAATTGGCTGCTAAATGTAAAACAGCATCAAATTTATTTTTTTCTAAGAAGATAGAAACAGCAGCTTGGTTAGTCAAATCGAGTTGTTGAAGATGAATATTTTTCATCTCAGGTTTTGTTTTATTATAAACTCCTATAATTTCAAAATCACTTTGTAAATGATAAGCGATATGCCAACCTAGGAAACCTGATATGCCTGTAACGAGTAATTTTTTCATACAGTTTTATCTTCGATAAAATGATCAAATAAATCAACTAACTCCTCTTCTAAATATTCAATACCTAGTGATCGATTTAATCAGATCATTTCAATTAAATCTTTCCCGTAAAAAAGGAAGGAAGAATTATTAAATTTATGAAAGACACAATTATTTACCCTTTTTTAAAAAGGTTTTTATCAAAATTTAAGGCTAGGAAATTGCCTCTTTAAAAAAGTAAATGCAAACATACTTCCAAAAACAACATTAGTAAAAACTAATAATCCACCACCTTTAATTAAAGTAATTCCTTAGTCAAATAATACTCCTTAGTAAATCATAACAAGTATTTCTATTGACTTTGCATAAGGAATAGCTGTATGGAAATATATTGTTGCATTGTAAAAAGCAATACTACTTCTAAAAACTCCTTTTGAAATTTTCCAAAAAACCTGTACAACTATTTTAGTTTTCCATTTTTGTTAAAACCCTAGGCACAGAAATATTTTGAGTCAACCGTGACACCAAAATAATCGTCATCAATCCACTCAACATTGCCAACGTTCTAAAAGGAAACAAAACCGTCTCCCCTTCCATCATTGGATAAGGAATCATATTCGGAATATTCAAAGTCGGTTCGCCTCCCCCAAACCGCAAAATAAAACTTACTGCAAAACCTGAAATTGCACCAATCGTATTCGCCTTTTTATCAAACAAAGCACAAACTAATGCAGGAAATAAAAGACAATAAACAAAGTCACTACATAACACCCAAAGATCATAAACACTTTGCACATTGATCGCTAAAAGGGTAGCTGCTATTCCAATAATCCAGATGGATCTTTTGATCACCTTTTCTAAATTTGAAGGCGAAATATCTGGCTTAAACAATGGACGAAATACATTCCAACCTGCCATCGAGGAGGCTGATAAAATAGAAGAATCCACCGACGACATTACTGCTGCTGCAACAGCTCCTAAACCAATAGTAGCAACCCAAGGGGTAGTCATATATCGAATTACATGTGGCAAAATGGAACTATCATTTCCGGGAATTGCTCCGATCATTTCCCAGTCTGCTACTCCACCTATGATTCCAATTAGTACTGCTGGAATCGCTGCAATAATGCAAATGACTCCTGCAAAAACAGATAATCGAACTGCTGTTTTTTCATCCTTCGAAGACAAAACACGCTGAAAATATACTTGCCAAGGAATTCCTCCAAACATTAATAGCAACGCATAGTCCCACCACATCCAATAATAGCCTCCTAAGTTTTCATGACTTGGAAAGAAGGTCGCAGTAACTCCATTCTTCTCAACATAAGCAGTCCAAGCAACATCCCAACCACCTACTGAACTCATAGCGATGGGAACAACTAAAGCTAACCCACCTAATAATAAAACCAACTGAACAACATCGGTCAAAGCTACTGCCCACAATCCTCCAATAGAGGTGTAAGCGATTGCAATAATAGCAGAAAGTATAATTGCAGGTTGTGCTTCTAACCCGAGAACCGTTCCAAAAGTAGTTCCTAAAGCAGTAAGAATTGCAGCAGTCCAAAATATTTCCCCAGACAAAGCAGGAATAAATAATAGCGCTGCCATACGTTTTCCAAATCGCTGGGAAAGTGGGTCAAGCATAGTTTTAAATTGGTGTCGTCTCATGATTCGAGCAAAAAATAATCCTCCGATAATCAAACTAATAGCATATCCCCAAGGAGCTTGCACCCATACCAAACCAGTTTTAGCGGACTCGGCTGTACCATTAATATAACCTCCTCCAACCCATGTTGCACTCATCGTGAATATCCCAATAAAAAGTGGAATAGATCGTCCTGCGAGCATAGTATCATTTCCATCTTTAACTTTTTGATTACCAGCGACATAAGAACCAAAATAAAATATTAAAGCATAGAAAAACATCATCGCAATAAATCCTGACCACATAACTGATGCTCCAGTTACAAATAAATAAAGACCACAAGCAACTAAAAATATCAATAAAAAAACAGTTGGAAGTAATTTTGAATATTTTTGCAAATACATTGTTATATTAATTTTATTTTAGAAGTTGGTAGGAGATCACTAGTTAATTAAAATACATCTAATATTTTAATTAGTTTTTCATTAAAGGTGATTAAATCGCCCTTTTCCCTTTGCATCATTTCTTTAGCAAGAGGTGCTTGAGGAGAAATCGCAAAATATTTTCTCTCATCAACCACTATTCTACCTGCCGCTATGGAGATAAAATAATTTCCAAAATCAGTTTGCACTACACTCCCAAATGCTACTTTACCAAATACTCGATCTACTTTAATTTGACTTAAGAATAATTCTAACTTTCGAGCCTCAGAAAGTTGTTGGGCATTTTTGTCTCTTTCAATATGCATCATTGCACGACCTGTTTCAAATTTATCACCAGCGCTACTTTTCGTTTCATTGTTTGCACTATCTTGAGCATCATTCATCATTTTTTCAAAAACCGATATTTTCTGATAAATCAATTCTTCGACTTCCTCGAGTAGTGCTTGTTTGATTTCGAATTTGTCCATTTTTTCTTTTTTCAATTAAAATTGGTTGATAAATTCCTATTCCCTAATTTCATGGTTTCAAATTTAAATTATTAGTACTAACAAATCTAATAAATTTTACCATTCAAAATCTATTTAGAAGTAAAATTCAAGACGTCAAAATATTTAAACTCATGAATTCTTTTTCTCCTTTAGAAAAAACCTTGGCTTGGAGTGTCCACTTATTTACAGCCTCAGGATTGGTAGCTGGCTTTATGGCAATATTGGCTATCAATGAGAAAGAGTGGCGAGTAGCCATGTTGTGGTTGGTAGCATGTTTAGTAATAGACGGAGTTGATGGAACATTTGCTCGTCTTTTTAAAGTAAAAGAAGTTTTACCCGAAATCGATGGAAAAATAATTGATTATGTAATTGATTTTGCAACTTATGCTATTATCCCTGCGTATTTTTTCCATGAAGCACACTTGGTAGATCATGAATGGAATCTATTTTGCACCTCAGTGATTTTACTAGTTTCAGCAGTATATTATGGAAAAACAGGAATGGTTACCGATGATATGTACTTTCTTGGATTTCCAGTTTTATGGAATATGGTAGTTTTCTTTTTATTCTTTGTAGTTGACTTTTCTTCAACTTGGAATATATTTTTCATTTTATTTTTTGCAGCATTACATTTTGCTCCAATAAAATTTGTTTATCCAAGTCAAGCGAGCAGCTTTAAAAACCTTACCTTAATTAACACTATTGTATTTATTAGCTCTTGTGTAGCTATTTTATGGCTGTACCCAGAACGAAATAATCTATGGATAGCTTGTATAAGTATATCAACAGGATACTATGCCTTGATGGCTATATATAACACATGGATAGAAAAATAGTAGATCTAAAATAATCTCAAATACTTCTTTATTAAATAAATTAATAATAAAGGAAACCCCTTCCAGACGTACCTATTATTTTCATCAAAAAGAATAATACCCTAAAAACCTATTCTATTATTAATTTCCTTGGTAGCAAATCACCCTACTTCTGTCCAGATTAAATTATTCATGCTACTTCAAATAATTAGGTATAGATCAAGTTTTTCCCAAGATCTTGTACCAAATTTTGAAAATGGGAGATATGTTAGTCTACCTAACAAACCTTTGAATTCAGCTGTTTTCATTGACATGGTAGATGTAAGACTTGTCATTGGTAGTATAACCAGTTAAAAAAAGACATTGTTTTAAAAAAATAAATATAGAGTTTCGCACAAGGATTTAAGTTTTATAAAACTATCCAAATGATAATCCCAAAATACTTAATCTCATGCATCAAATTCGCTTTGCAAAATCTATATTGGTGAGGCACTATACCTCTCGACAAATGCTTTCATTTCATCCACCATATCAGGAGAACCAATCACAATCGCTGTCCTTTGATGTAATTCTACTGGTTCCATTTCCATAATTCGTTCGAGTTTAGTATTGATGGCTTTTCCTCCAGCCTGCTCCACCACAAACGCTAGTGGGTTACATTCATACAGTAATCGCAATTTACCATGTGGATATTTTCGAGTATTTGGATATAGAAAAATTCCACCTTGGAATAAAATTCGATGAATATCAGAAACCATCGAACCGATATATCTCAATCTTAAATTCAAATCAGAGCAATAATCTATATACCGTCTCATTTCCAAATCAAACTTTAAATAATATCCTTGATTTACTGAGTAATATTGTCCACTTGCAGGAATTTTAATGTCTCGATGTGAAAGACAAAACTCTCCAATAGAGGGATCTAAAGTAAAACCATTTACTCCATTACCAGTTGTGTAAACCATGATTGTAGATGTCCCATAAATCACATAACCCGCTGCAACTTGCTCTACACCTTTATGCAAAAAGTCTTTAAGATCTACTGAGTTTTTTACATTACTTTTTCGTCGACAAATGGAAAAAATAGTTCCTACTGAAACATTGACATCAATATTTGATGAACCATCCAACGGATCAAATAACACAACATATTTTGCATTTTTTGATGAAAGCGCTTTGATTGGAAGAAAATTTTCATTTTCCTCTGATGCGATACCACAGCATTCACCACTGTTTTGAAGACATTCAATCAATTTGTCATTGGCATACATATCGAGTTTTTGCACCTCGTCTCCACTTGAATTTGAAGCTCCATCAACACCTAAGATATTAACTAATCCTGCTTTGTTAACTTCTCGGTTTACAATCTTGGCAGCAACTCCAATATCTCGTAAAAGGCCAGTTAATTCACCGGTAGCATCAACATTTGCTTTTTCACTTCGAATGATAAATTCATCAAGCGTTACAATTCTGCTCATATTTTTTTTGTTAAAAAGTTATTAATTTAAATGGTGGCACAAGATAATAATTGTATATTGATATATTGATCTTCATCCTGCAAGAAAAATAGAATTAACAATTCAAAAACGACTCATACTTCATCAATATGTTCTTCTAAACAAAGATAGCCTTTAATAGATTTATTAAATTTCCTCAAAATTTTAAATCACAACCAAATAAAAGATTACCAATCGACTAGTAGAACCATACCACAAAACAAATATTAAAAATTAAATACAGAAAATGATTGAAGTATTTAAGCTTAACACACACCTCCTCACTTTCAGAGGAAATAACTACTTGCACAGAAAAGGAAAACGATAGAATACAATATTCCAACAAACAATTCAACTCGAGAAAACGATATCTCAACCTATATTTCGATATCTCCATAATTCTCTTTACTTCACTTGATCTCAAAATATAATTTGATAACTTAAAATAATTTAAAACGAAAAAATAGCTAAAATAAACTTATCAACTAGGGCAGTTTTTAAAAAAAATACTCTCCTAAAAATCAGCCAACGATTTCAATTTCTAAATCGAATAGTCTTATTACATCTTATAATATTGATAGTTTGCCTAATTGGATTGTTAATAGATAATCGTCAATTAATGGGAACCAATATTTGGATAAATCCAACTAAATTTGCCTTGTCAGAAATCATCGTTCTATGGACTATGGATTGGTATTTATTTAATTATCCATTTAGCGAAAAATCTAAAAAATTTACTTCAATCGCTGCGTCTAGCTTAATGATAATTGAAATTATTATGATCACAGGTCAAGCTGCTAGATGAGTATCCTCACATTACAACACCTCTTCGATGATAAATGAAATTGTCTTTGGAATCATGGAATGCGCAATAGGAACGTTTTCAGGAATTGTTTTTTGGTTCTTCATCAAATCATTTTCCTCAAAATTAGAGTTTCCAAATTATATGAAATGGAGTTTTATAATTGATTGGTTTACGTTCATTTTTGCGAGTGCTATTGGTGGTTCAATGATTTCTCAACTAAATCATAATATAGGTATCACAGACTAGAGGTTCAGTATTACCATTTTTAAATTGGAGTACAGTTGGAGGAGATTTTCGGGTGGCTCATTTTTTTTTGGAATACATGGGATTCAAATCATTCCACTTGATGCATTTTATTTTTCTAAAAAAATAAATAACAATACTTTTACAAATATCATAAATGTTATTTTTGCATTTGTATATTTAGAATGGATTACTTTTGCTTTTCACCAAACAAAACAAGGATTACCATTTTCAACTCTGTAGATATATGATTACAACAGATAATAAACATCTAGACGTTTATGGTTTTTGATAATTGTAATCAACGTAAGTTTCGGTTTTAAAAAAATCAGTATTCCATCCTTTTGTTTATTTGCAAATCACCCACTTTATTGATAAAGATTCGTAGTTATGGAATAGATTTTCTCATTATTATTAATGCTTTAGCTAGAGTATTATTTTGATCAAAAAAAATATTGACTCTGGTGAATTTGAATACAATTCCCAAAAGTGTCTTCAAATATCGCTATGGCTCCCCAATCATTTTTTGTTGGTATTTTTATAAAATCAACATTAAGATTTTTGAGTCGCAGGTACTCTTTTTCAATATCAGCTACTATAATAATAAGTAATTTCATTCCAAACATTATTTCCTGAAAAGATTTTACAAAATCGGTTACGATTAGTAATATAAAAAGCTATACTCAGGCATCGTTAATCAAAACTATATTTATGAAAAAACTAATATTAAGTACATTGTTTGCAGGGTGCTTAATTTCTTGTCAAGCTCCCGCAGAAAAAGAATCAGATCATGGACACACATGAACCGTTATTGGTTACGAATATAGTGAGACTAGAGAAAACTAAATTTAATAGCTGGAGATATTGCCATTATTGAAACCTATATGGAATTTATAAAAGCTCACAACGAGAGGGATATTGATAAAATCATGGGTATAGTTCAGGATTCAATATTAATAAAGACTAAAGATGCTCGGGAATTAAAAGGAAAGGCAATGCATAGACAAGCCTTAGAAGAATGGTTTCCAGAAAGTAATCCAAAGTGGGCCGTGAAATGGCTAGCTGCCAATACCGCTGAAGTTAAAGGCGGAGAAAACAGATATTGGTTGACTACAGGAATCGAAATTACAGAGACCCTAAACTGTAAAGAAAGGAAAAGAGAACAAATACTTGATGTTAGTTTTGTTGGTAAATTGATAAAAGAAGCCAGCATCTATGAATGGTCAAAACCCTTAAAACAACTGATATTTTAAACCCTCTCCTGCGAAGGGTTTTTTATTGTATAGTAGCTTTAACACCCTTTTCCTGAGAATCAAAACCGATTTTTTTCCAAAAAATCAAACCTCGGTTTTCCACAATACTACATCCTTTAGGAAACTTTTTTGAATTATATAACATTGCTATTGCATCAAAATATCCGAGTATAGGTTCCATTTTATTTAGAAAAGAAAAAGCTAAGAGCAGTATAATAAACTAAACTATTTTTTGACCAAATCTAAAATCTGTTCTTTTGCCAATTAAACGTGAAGGTCTAAAAATCACAGTCAAATCTAAATTTAGACTAAATATCCCTTAAATAAAAAAGCCACTATTTAATTAAAAATAGTGGCTTTTTATTTTCATTAATTTTCTTTTTTAAACAAATTATTCAAGTGAGAATCATCGCAAAATGGAGATTTTTTAGATAGTTTACAATTACAAAGTCTTGCATTCACTATCTTTTTCACCTCGAAGGGAAGCGGTTTATATTTTGAACCATGATGTGATCCGTCGCAAAATGGTTGATTTTTACTGAATCCACATTGACAAAATAGATGGGTTATATTGGGTTTCAACTCAACCTGAGTTGGTTCCATTATTGTTGTTTTTTTCCTTTTATAATCTCTCGATATTTCACTCCCTGATTTATCAGAACCAACTAAAGGCCACAAATAACTTGCAGTCCATTTATCTTTTGGATCATTGATAAGACCATATTCAACGGGGAATTTTCGAGTGAACTTAGCTGTACCAAAAAATTGGTCCCAAAGCGAAAACATATTTCCGTAATTACCATTTGGGTCGCTCACATTATCAGCCATAGATTTCCCATGATGAGCATGATGAAAAGCAGGAGTAATAAAAATCCTTTCTAACAGAGTAATTACAGGATTCAAAATGGGATATTTATAGAAGAACTTATCCCAAGACAACGTACTATGTGAACCAATAATGACTAGTTGTTTGAGAATTAACCCAAGCGCAACTCCTTTCGCACCACCAAGAAAAACAACAATTCCCACCCACCAAAGATTTGGCATAATTACATAATATAATGCTGCATTTCGGTATGAAATTAAAAATCCCATTTCCTCTGCTTGATGATGAGGTCGATGTAATTTCCAAAGAAATTCATATTCATGAGCAGATCGATGATACCAATATTGCATAACATCATCGATAAATAAATAAAAAGGTAACATTAACCATAAACTCCAATCTCCAATTATATTTTGATATTCAGGAAGTAAAAACCTTCCGAGATAAAATACTGAAGCAACAATAGTGGGTTTGATTAATAACGACAAAACAAAAAAACCTCCAGCCTCTTGAATCCAATCACCAAAGTTACGTTTTGTATTTACCCAATAGCCTGCTAAAGTCTCAACTAGGACGAAAAAGATTATAATTCCGAGCACCACATAGACATCTAAATTCTCTATTCCAAATAATGTGTTATCCATTTAATTTATTTTTACTAAAAAAATACTTCTCAACAAAATTAGACTAAATTAACTTAAAAGTACTTTACATGTGTTAATTATTGGAGTTACGTTTCCGATTAACAATTCTGGAAAAAGAAACAGCTGTAATACCCAAATAATTAGCAATATGCTTATTAAATGCAGTCTGAAAAAATTGGGGACTTTGTTCCAACAGTGCTTCATAACGTTCCTCGGGAGTAAGACTTATAAGTGATTCTACACGCGAAATAAGTGTCATTATATTCTCTTGTAAAGCTTCAAAATTAACTTGAATAAGGTTAGGATGCTTTTTACCAAGAGATTTTAATTCTTCAAAATTGAACACCAAAAGTTCAGTTTCCAAGATGGATTCGAAAGTAAACTTGGTAGGTTTATTATGAAAAAGACATTCAGGAGCTCCTGAAATAGTATGCTCAGGTCGAAGAAAAATATTTTTCTCATCTCCTTTTTCATTAATAAAAAAACCTCTAATCATTCCTTTTAAAATAAAAAATGAGTTTTGATTAATTTGACCACTTCTAATCAGCACTTCTTTGTTGTAACAAACACGAAATTGGCTAATTTTTAATAATGCCTCTAGATCATCATTAGTTAGAAATGGATAAGTTACTTTTAAAATTTGATTTGCCCTTTCTATGTAGTCTGCCATTCGTTATTCTACTTTATTGATTTACTCTGCCAATTTACATAATCATTATTGAAAAACATTTCACTAAATCCTAATTTTAGCTCTTTGCCAATTCTTTCTACACAATTATCAAACTTTGGATTAGCTGTTAGAGGAAAAGGGAAATTTACTTCTAATACAGCATCAAATTTAATTTTTCCAAAAACTTCCATTACCTTATTTACTAGAAAATTCAATTCGAAAAAAGCAAACCAACATGAATTTCAACGATTGGAAAAACTCAGGACAATTTTTCTCTTATAAAAATCAACACCAAATATTTTATCAAGAAAATGGAAGTGGTGAAACTCTTTTATTAATTCATGGATTTCCGACCGCCTCTTGGGATTGGAATAAAATCTGGAATCCTTTAAAAGAAAAATATCATTTACTCGCTCCTGATTTGATTGGATTTGGTTTTTCAGATAAACCAAAAAAATATAATTATTCGATCATGGATCAGGCAGATTTAATCGAAGATTTCTTACAAAAAAAGAAAATCAAACAAGCACATATTCTAGCACATGATTATGGTGATACCGTTTTACAAGAAATTTTAGCCAGATTTATTGATCGCAAAAATGCAGGAAAAGAAAGTTTTGAAATTCAATCAGTCGTTTTGCTTAACGGTGGTTTATTTCCTGAAACTCATCAAGCACTTCCCATCCAAAAATTATTAATAAGTCCGATAGGAGGATTGCTCGTCCATTTCTTGAATCGAAAAAAATTAAAAAAATCGTTTAATAATATTTTTGGAAAAGAAACTCAGGCAACTGAACAAGAGATAAATGAATTTTATACGTTAATGGAACACAAAAATGGCCGGATGATTTTTCATAAGTTAATTTGCTATATGAGTGATCGAAAAAAGTATCGGGAACGATGGGTAGCAGCATTGCAAAAATCACCAATTCCAATTTCATTAATTAATGGAGCGGCTGACCCAATTTCTGGAAAACACATGACAGAACGTTATAAAGAATTAATTCCAAATCCTGTAATTGTATTGTTAGATATAATTGGACACTATCCTCAAACGGAAGCACCTAAGAAGGTTTTGAAAGCGTATTTTGATTTTAGGGAAAGAATAAAATGGGATTAACTTTATCGGCATTTACTCAAAAAAATGCTGTAAATGACACTACTCCTCTTACAACTGAAAACTATTTGTTGTAGATATCACTCTTTTCCTTAATACAGTTGAAAATCAATTAAATATAACTATTCCGCTAGAAGTGGAATAGTCATATTCATTTCTCGAACACCTTAGATTCAACTATTACTAGCTAAAAATGGGTAGTTACTAGAGGTAAAACCAAGAACAAACATACGCCTCATAATTGCAAATGGAACATATGTGTTGTTTATTAAAATAGAGTCTGAGTTATTGACAAGACATTTATGGTAGTGAACTAAGAGGTAATTAATTGAGGCTGTAATCAGATTGAAACTTTTAAACTAAAAAAAAAGATTCTTTTCCCTGGGAGAATCTCGTTTAAATAATAATTAACAATGTATTTTTTATACCTTCAAAAAAAAATACAAATGCAATTAGATCTTGACTTTATTCGCTCACAATTCCCCATCTTCCAAACTGAACTCGGTCAAAAGATCGGTTTCTTCGACAACGCTGGAGGAAGTTTTCCTGCCATCCAAGTTGTCAATCGCTTGACTGACTTTTACAAAAATTATAAAATCCAACCGTATGGTCCCAATGCACTTGGAACAAAAGCAGGGGAAGCCATGGATTTAGGTTACCATACAATGGCAAAACTACTGAACGTTTCCATCAACGAAATGACCATCGGAGCATCCGCTACTCAAAATCTAAATACGCTTGCTATAGCATGTAATTCTATTGTTACTAAAGGTAGCGAAGTCATCGTTACTGAGCAAGATCATGAAGCAAATATCGGAGGATGGGAACGGCTTTGCCGACAACAAAATGCAATCTTAAAAATTTGGAAAGTACAAACTAATACTGGTGAGTTAGTACTAGAAAATTTAGAAAAACTACTTACTCCTCAAACAAAAATTCTTTGTATCACCCATAGTTCCAACATTATCGGAACAATCAATCCAATTAATAAGATAGCCGATTTAATTCGACCAATGGGCATTCGCTTAGTAGTTGATGGTGTTTCTTTTGCACCACACGAATTTCCAAATTTGGATGAATTGAAATGTGATGCTTACGTTTTCTCCACCTACAAAACTTACGGAACACATCAAGGGATAATGGTTGTACGTCCTGATTTCCTAGAGGAACTTGAGCCACAATGTCATTTTTTCAATGAATCTATTTTGCATAAAAGATTAGATACTGCGGGCCCAAACCATGCGTCGATTGCTGCATTAGCCGGCATTGGTGATTATTTTGAGGCAGCCTACAATCATCATTTCCCAAACAAGGAATTACCCTTACATGAAAAAACAAGAAAAATCTCCTGTTTGATGAATGCCCATGAAAATAAAATCTGTTCTTACCTTTTAAAAAATATTCAAAATCTGCCTTTGAAGTTTTTTGGAAAAAAAACCATGGAAGGTCGAGAAGCAAATATTTCGATAAAAGCCGATAATGTTTCCTCCAAATCAATAATGAAAGGTTTAGCTGCAGATAATATTGTATCTAAACAAGGGCATTTCTATGCTTACAGATTAATGCAAGCAATGAAAGTGACTAATTTAAATGATGGAATTTTACGATTAAGTTTCAGTCATTATAATTCAATGGAGGAAGTAGAACGTTGCGTCGATGGATTGAAAAAATTAATCATATAAATTGTAGTTTTTTTAATTTTGACATTAATTTTGAATTTCATTACTAAATACTCGAACCTAGTACGATGATATTTCCAATAACTTTGAATAAAAAAAATACTCCTAATTATAATCTATCAAGTTTGGAATAATCATTTTAATAAAATCAGAGTTGAAAAAATTACATTTGAGGACCATTAAATGGTCTAATCAAAATATTGATAAAAATTCTTTTCCTCAAAAAACTGATTATTCAATCAAGTCGGGAAATAAATGGCCATTGATATTACCTACTTTTGGTAAATAAAATTAGCAAATGCTTCAAGCGACTTAGATTTATTTAAAGAGAAGGAGTAAGTGGTTAAAAAACATATTAAGCGCTATTAATACATATCACATTTCCAAAACAGAATCTGTGATCATAATACTAAATACAATCAGTTCTAAATTATAGTAAAAACCATCAACATGACTGCTCATTTTTTGGTTTATTTTTTAGATAAAAATGTTATTTTTTTGGTGTTTATTTGAAAGAAAATTCTTTTCAAAATTTTGGGAGGTTGATCACCACATTCGGAATACCGTAATAATTAAATAATTTGATGGAAGGATTTTTTGACGATTTAATTGATAATTTTAGAAAAAATGGGCGTATCGAAGAGATGCGGCAGATTGCCTGTGCAAATAAATTTATATTTAAAGATCGAGAAAAATTTTCAAGCCAAGACTATTTATTAAAATCATTTTCCATTTTTAATGGTAAAAAAGATAAACGTTTAAAAGGAATCATGATTAAAGAGGAATTAGCTTTTAATGCTGATCTCCGTGTATATGATTATTGGTATTTTGGGGACTTCAAAAAAAGAAAGACAACTATTTTTGAAATAAAATGTGCCGAATTTGATTTTTCGAAATTTGAACTTAGGACAAAAGGCATTCTAAATAAAATGAGTGAATTGGTTTTAAGCAAGGAAAAGGCATTTCCCAATGCGACTGAGTTTCATATTAATTATGAAATAGTTACAGATGAACCTCTAGATTTAGAAACTGAATTAAATTCTCAATCTCTTGATTTCATTATGGGTAAAAAAAATATGCTAGTAGAAGGTGAAGGTGACTATTTACTCGTTTATTTTTTACATAAGCAAATTCCTGCTCGAGATATAATGGAAGAGTACGAGGATGTTTTAGACTTTATTGATACAATTTTTAAAAGTGATGAAGGTGAATTTGTATAATTTAGTTTTGAAGACGAAATAACTAAAAAAATTGAAATTCAATAACAATATATATCCCCAAATAATTGATCTTTAAATTTCAAAAAAATCATATTCTAATTTTCCCCACCTCGAACCTATTATTTTCTTATTTTTGCAAAAATAATACAAAGCTCACCATCATAATAAAGTGATGGAAAGCATTAAAAAAAATTATGGGAAATATTATTGCCATTGTTGGCCGACCAAATGTAGGAAAATCTACATTATACAATCGCTTAATCGGTGGGCGAAACGCTATTATTGATGATACAAGTGGAGTCACACGAGATCGCAAATATGGATTAAGTGACTGGAACGGTAAGAATTTTACTGTCATTGACACCGGTGGTTTTGTTCAGGGATCTGACGATGTGTTTGAAGCTGCAATTCGTTCACAAGTCAAGATTGCAATAGAGGAAGCAACTGCCCTAGTTTTCATGGTTGACGTTGCAACGGGAATTACGGATTTAGATGAAGAAGTAGCCAACCTTCTAAGACGAACTAAAAAACCTGTTTTTCTGGTCGTTAACAAAGTGGACAATCAAGGTCGACTCCTGGAAGCTAATGAATTTTGGAGTCTAGGCTTTGAAAATACTTACTTTCTCTCTTCACTTTCAGGTAGTGGAACAGGTGAATTACTAGATGCCATTGCCGAACAATTAGATGATGGTGAACCTATACCATCTGAATATCCTAAATTTGCTATCATTGGACAGCCAAATGTTGGAAAATCATCTTTTGTTAATGCATTGTTAGGTAAAGATCGGAATATTGTAACTGATATAGCTGGAACTACTCGAGATTCTATACACTCGATGTATAATAAGTTTGGCAAAGAGTTTCTACTAATTGATACCGCAGGGATAAGACGTAAAACTAAAGTTCATGAAAACCTAGAATTCTATTCAGTGATGCGCGCCTTAAGAGCAATGGAAGAGGCAGATGTAACAATGCTATTGATTGATGCACAAACTGGAATGGAAGCCCAAGACATGGCAATATTCACCCTTGCCATGAAACGAAATAAAGGAATTGTAGTCCTAGTAAACAAATGGGACTTAATGGATAAAGAAACTAATACTGCCCGTGATCTTGAATTAGAATTGAAGAAAAAAATGGCTCCCTTTAACGATGTACCTGTAGTCTTTATTTCTGTATTGGAAAAACAAAGAATTTCGCAAGCGTTGGATGCTGCGCTTCAAGTTTATGAAAATCGGAACAGAAGAATTACGACTTCTAAACTCAATGATATCATGCAAGATGCCATTTCTAGAAATCCACCACCATCACATCGAGGTGCTTTTATCAAAATCAAATACATTACTCAGTTACCAACGTACTACCCTGCTTTTGCATTCTTTTGCAATAACCCTAAGTATATCAAACCTAGTTATAAAAACTTTTTGGAAAATCAGTTGAGGAAGAATTTTGATTTTACTGGAGTTCCTATAAGTGTATTTTTTAGAGAAAAATAGTACAAGCGTTAGACATTTTATGTTTAATTTCCTGCAAACTAAAATACACCTGTTTAACGTAAAACGCATAACATGCCAATAATAGAAACTCCCATTGAAGGATTAAAGATATATGAACCAAGAGTGTTTGGGGATGAACGTGGTTACTTTTTTGAGAGCTATAACTTTAAGTCATTTAAAAATGCAGGAATTGATTGTTCGTTTGTTCAAGACAATCAATCAAGATCTTCTTTGGGCGTACTAAGAGGTTTACACTATCAAATCCCTCCCTTCGCCCAAGCGAAATTAGTAAGAGTCATTGAAGGAAAAGTTCTAGATGTAGCGGTTGATATTCGACCTAATTCCAGAACTTATGGTGAATGGTTTAGCATTGTTTTAAGCGCAAAAAATAAAAAGCAGTTATTTATTCCACGAGGTTTTGCTCATGGATTTTTAGTACTGAGTGAGACAGCTGAATTCTTTTATAAATGTGATAATTTTTATTCCAAAGAACATGAAGGTGGATTACTATACGATGATCCAAATTTAAATATTGACTGGAAACTAGATATGGAAAAAGTATTGCTTTCAGAAAAGGATTCAATCTTACCCACTTTTGGAAATCATCGATCCTTTTAAATATAAACTAAAATACTCCCATTTTTTTTCACCCTAATGAGATATTATTTTTAGTAGATTTCTTAATTTTGCTACCTTGTTATTATATCTCTGGCAAACAAAATTTTGGGCCTCCAATAATTTGACTTGCTCACATTTTGTTCCATTATTCCTTTGGAAGAAGTGCTATGAATCACAAAAACTCCATCTCTTGTATTTTTTGTAACAAGTGCTACGTGCGTAACTTTTCTTCCTTTTCCAAAAAATATTAAATCACCTGGTTTAACTCTTTTTATAGGTATTTCCTTTCCTATTATTGCTTGACTCCTTGAAACTGAGGGAATTTCAATATTAAACTTCTTCATCACATAACTAGTAAATCCCGAACAATCAAATCCTGTTTTCGGAGATTTTCCAGCATATTGATATTTAATGCCTTTATATCTTCTAGAGTGTTTTGCTATATCATTTCGAAGTTCCTTCTTTACCCCTCGATCCAACTTTTTGCGGGATGCACTTGACCATGATGAGTCATTATAACCTCGACTGGTGGATGAACATGATGCCAGTAAGAAAAAGAATGGTATCACCAACAATATTAAAAGTTTAGATGTTTTTCGGATCATAATATTCAGATTTAAATACAATATTTTGGTGCAAAAAAAAATAAAACTCGCCCGTTGAAAATAGTTAAACCAATAGGTTCAATTAAAAATATTCAACAAAAAAATTGTAGTTCAGGCTTTGGTCTAAAGTACTTTTCTACGTACTTAATTTCAATTCTTAAAATAATCAAAGCTTAAAAAATCTTACTACGAATTATTAAACCAATAAAATAAACTCAGGTTTCGTTAATGCTAATGAAAGGTGGGAATAAGTTATAATACGTTCAAAAAACGCTGCATTAAGGATATTATTACTTACTATTTATTTTTTGACATCTTAACTTCAAACCTCTTTCCCTCTAAACCTAACTCTGTATTTGGAAAAACACTTTTGGCCTCATCAAGCAATTTGTCCAATTCAACATAACGCGAGGAATAATGCCCTAAAATTAATTTTCCAACTTTAGCTTTTTGAGCAATAGTTGCAGCTTGAAGGGAGGTGGAATGCTTAGTTTTTATTGCAAATTCTAACTCAGAATGTAAAAAAGTAGATTCATGATACAATAAATCCGCCCCTTCTATGATTGAAACAATAGATTCATTGTACATCGTATCAGAACAGAAAGCATAAGACCTAGATTTTGGTGCTGGTGTCGTCAATTCAGAATGAGTAACAGTTTCACCATTAGAGTTTACCCAATCGTTTCCATCTTTGATGCTCTGAATTTCTTTGAAAGGAATATTGTATGCTTTAATTTTTTGAGGAATCATCGAGTCAGATTGTCGTTTTTCTATAAATAAAAAACCTTGAGTAGGAATTCGATGTGTTAAAGGGATAGTATAGACTTCGACCACTTTATCTTCAAAAATTAATTGATTTTTTTCAGGATCAGTAATATGAAATTCAATTGGATATGGAAGCGGATGACCAGTATACTTTAACTGAATGTTAATAATTTCATCCAAATGAGGTGGGCAATAAATATGCAATCGTTCTTTTCGACCATTCAACCCGTATGACGACAAAACACCAATCAAACCAAAAATGTGATCGCCATGCAAATGACTAATGAATATCTGATTGATTCTCGACCTTCTGATTCGGTTATCACGTAACCTAATCTGAGTTCCTTCACCACAATCAATAAGGTAAAGTTGTCCTCGAACATTTAGGACTTGGGCTGTTGGAAAACGATTATTAGCAGGGATTGCTGAATTGCAACCAAGAATAGTCAATTCAAACTTCATATTTTCTGGCATTGTGATTCACTAGATATTGTGTCTTGAAAAGAATGTCTTAGAATCAAAACTCAATACCAAAAATCTCAATTTCTTATTTTTCTATACGTCAGAGTCGGCCTCACCATTCAACTCTCTTTCAATATCTTCCATGAATACATAATCAACAGACTCTGCCACTGTAGGAATGATATTTAAGATGCTATCTAACTTTGATATGGTTATTAATTTCTTAATATTTTGACTATCAACACCTGTGAGAATAAAGGTACCATCAGCTGACCAAAGTCTGTTCCCTGTCAATATGGCACTAAGTCCAGAAGAATCTACAAATTTGACAGCTCCAAGATCAAGAATCATGTTACTTACTCCACTATTTCTCATCATCAAAAATTCGGACTTCAAATCTGGTGCAATTATAGAGTTGAGGTTTTCATCTTCTAACGCAAAAACCGCATATTTTTCTTGTTTGTCTACCGAGTACTTCATAAGTTATTCTAATTAATTAAGTAAAAAACTATCTATCACAAATGTATTAATAATAAGGAAATTATTATTTGATTTTCAACACAAAGTTTTTCTCTCGGTTTGGGAAACTTAATTAGAATGTTAAAATCATTACATTAATAGATAATAATGAAGATACAAATTCAACTTTTTCTAAATTTAACCGTTTTCATAGATATAAAATAAAGGATGTGTTAATAAATTTAATCAATTGCCAAATTAAGCCTTAAATGGGTAACTCGTTTCCGTTTTTCAGGGTTATAACACAATATAATTTAGCTAACTTTGATATTTTCTTGAGTAAAAAATTGTTGATTTTTTTACAAAAAAAAAGTTTAACTTAATATTAAAACTTGCAGACAATTTAAAATATCATAAAATAGACCTGACAAACGTTCTTAAATAAAGCCTGTGGCATTATTTTTTCTATAAAAAAACAAATCATTATTTCGATATTTTGGATTTTGTTTAAAAATAAAATAAGAGGAGTTCAGAAACATGATAAAATATTTATGAGTTGCAGGGTTTAATATAAATTTTCGATATTTATTAGTTGTAAACTCAAAATATTAACTTTATCATCGCTTAACAATTTTCCTCAATTATACATTCCAAAATTAGGGGCTGAAATAAAAATAAAATCTTGATTTTGTTTTAAATCGGCTTAAAGAATCACCGAAGAAAAAAATATATCATGAACAAGAGATTTTCTCCAAAAGTCAAAAAAGTTATCTCAAGAAGTCGCGACGAAGCGATTCGGTTGGGACAAGACTTTATCGGTACTGAACATTTGTTGTTGGGTATCATGCAAGAGCGAAATGGCCTTGCAATCAAAGTTTTGGACTCATTGGAAGTAAATGTTAAAGAACTTGCCAAAACAATCGAAAGATCTGTTCGAAAAAGTAGCAGTCCCAAAGCATCTCTAGAAGTAGGAAGCATCCCACTAAACAAGCATGCTGAGAAAGTTTTGAAGGTTACCTTTCTTGAAGCTAAGATTTTAAAAAATGATGAAATAAGCACAGAGCACTTAATGCTCTCTATTTTGAAACATGAAGAGAATTTAGCCTCTCGTATTTTAAATGAGTTTGATGTAAACTATGAAGTTTTCAAAGCTGAATTAGATTACGTTAATCAAGAAACTGATATGGGTGATGTCGGTCGTCCAGATATTTTTAATAGTCCAGAGGAGGATGGAGATGAACCATTTGAAGATGATGCTTCTGCCGGAGGCGGTCGATACCAACAAAGAGGAGGTAAAAGCGCATCCAAATCACGTACTCCAGTTTTGGATAACTTTGGTAGAGATATTACCAAATTAGCAGATGAGGGGAAATTAGATCCAATTATTGGTCGTGAAACTGAAATCGAACGTGTTTCTCAAATATTAAGTCGACGGAAAAAGAATAACCCAATCTTAATTGGTGAACCTGGTGTGGGTAAAACCGCCATTGTTGAAGGGCTAGCTTTAAGAATTCATCAGAAAAAAGTTTCTAGAACTCTATTTGGAAAAAGAATTGTGATGCTAGATTTAGCAGCCTTGGTAGCGGGTACTAAATACCGTGGACAATTTGAGGAAAGAATGAAAGCCATCATGACTGAGTTGGAAAAATCACGTGATGTAATTTTGTTTATTGATGAAATCCACACAATTGTCGGTGCAGGAGGAGCCACAGGTTCGTTAGATGCATCCAATATTTTCAAACCAGCTTTGGCTAGAGGAGAGTTGCAATGTATCGGAGCCTCTACTTTAGATGAATACCGACAACATATTGAAAAGGATGGAGCATTAGATCGCCGATTCCAAAAAGTTGTGGTTGATCCTCCTTCACCTGAGGAAGCTGTTCATATTTTACAAAACATAAAGGAAAAGTATGAAGAGTTTCACAACGTGATCTACTCTGATGATGCAATCAAAGCCTGTGTGAAATTCAGTGATAGATACGTTAGTGATCGATTCCTTCCTGATAAAGCGATTGATGTAATGGATGAAGTAGGTGCAAGGGTTCATTTAAAAAATATTCATGTACCAAAGCATATTGAGGATTTAGAAAAGAAAATTGAAGAACTTAAAGAACAAAAAAATTCTGCAGTTAAAAATCAACAATATGAAAAAGCAGCTGATCTAAGAGATAATGAGTCTAAATTGGTCCGTCAATTAGACTTTGCTAAAGTAGAATGGGAAGAAGAATCAAAAACAAAACGTTACCCTGTAAACGAAGAAGATATTGCAGAAGTAGTATCTATGATGACTGGAATTCCTGTACAGCGCGTTGCTCAAAACGAAAGTAAAAAACTCGTCAAAATGAGTTCTGATATCCAGGGAGCAATTATTGGACAAGACGAAGCAATAGTAAAAATTACCAAAGCAATACAGCGTAATCGAGTTGGATTGAAAGATCCTTCAAAACCGATTGGATCTTTTATCTTCTTAGGACCTACTGGTGTTGGTAAAACTGAATTAGCAAAAGCGTTAGCTCGATATATCTTCGATTCGGAAGATGCATTGATTAGAATTGACATGTCCGAATACATGGAAAAATTCAGCGTAAGTCGTTTAATTGGAGCACCTCCTGGATATGTTGGTTATGAAGAAGGTGGACAACTTACAGAAAGAGTGCGTAGAAAACCATATTCTGTTATCCTTCTGGATGAAATTGAAAAAGCGCACCCAGACGTTTATAATATCTTGCTACAAGTTTTGGACGATGGTCAACTAACAGATGGATTAGGAAGGAAAGTAGATTTCAAAAATACTTTAATCATCATGACTTCTAATATTGGAGTTCGTCAATTGAAGGATTTCGGAACTGGTGTAGGATTCAATACTAAAGCTAGACAAGAAGCAACAGAAGAAAATAGCAAAGCTGTTATCCAGACCGCTTTAAAACGCACATTTTCTCCTGAGTTCTTGAATAGAATTGATGATGTTGTGATTTTCAATAGCTTAGATCAAGACGATATTTTCAAAATCATTGATATTACATTGAAAGATTTGCATAAAAGATTGGAAGGTAT
The DNA here is from genome assembly GCA_029251525.1 of Saprospiraceae bacterium. GTDB lineage: Bacteria > Bacteroidota > Bacteroidia > Chitinophagales > Saprospiraceae > CAJQQY01. The sequence goes on from JAQXDE010000014.1 coordinate 91,037, forward strand.
GGGTTACAAACTAAGATTAACCGATGGTGCTAAAAAATTCGTTGCCGAAAAAGGGTACGATCCCCAATTTGGTGCAAGACCTTTACATCGAGCAATCCAAAAATACATAGAAGACCCATTAGCTGAATTTATTTTAGGCCAAAACCCTACTGAAGGTAGTTCTTTCAAAGCTGTAATGAGAAAAGACGGTGAAGGGTTGGATATTGACTTTGAAAAAGAGGCAAAATCAGAGTCTAAAAAATAATTTTTAAAACTGATGGGATAATGAATTTAATGATTCATTCATCTTCCCATTAAGTAAGAATATAATACACCTGCTGAATTTACTCAGTAGGTGTTTTTTATTTTTGCAATTGGAAAAAAGTAAAGCCCAATGTAGGAAACTTAAATAATAGTACTAATTATTCGAGTTTTTTTCCTTTTATTAAACAGAATACAAAATATCCTGTTATTTTTACGCTCAACTAATTTAAAGTAATTTTTTTAACTTTTATTTTTTTATTAAAATTAAATTCATTTGGCTAAAAGACAAAAAAAGCAACCCATTAGAAAAAATACACTCAGATTTAGAGTGAATGACCAAATCCGTATTCCAGACATTCGCCTGGTGGGTGACAATCTCAAAGAATTAAGTGAAGCAATAGGTCAAAATATTGAAGCCGGCATTTACCCAACTCGAAGAGTTATAGAATGGGCGGACAGAGTGGAACTTGATCTTGTAGAAATTTCTCCGAATGCTAAACCTCCCGTTTGTCAAATCATTGATTACAAAAAGTTCCTCTATATGAGGAAAAAAAAGGAGAAAGAAATCAAATCTAATGCGGTAAAAACTGTCGTTAAAGAGATTCGTTTTGGACCTAATATTAGCGAACATGATTTCGATTTTAAATTAAAGCATGCAATTAATTTCTTGAAAGAAGGTTCTAAAGTTAAATCTTATGTTCATTTCCGTGGGCGAACAATCGTTTTTAGAGATCGCGGAGAATTAGTTTTACTTCGATTTATTAAAGAATTGGCTGAACACGGTTCTCCTGAGGCAATGCCAAAGATGGAAGGTCGTAGAATGATTGTAGTAATTGCACCTAAAAAAAGTGCTTTAAAAAAACCTGTCAAGAAAAAGAATAAGCACGAAAGAAGAAAGGAGGAGGCAGATAAGGCTGCTACAGAAAAAGCTGCCAAAGAATTACAAAAAAAATTAAATGAAGAAGAAGAATAGATTAATTTATTTATCTTAACTTATAAAATATCAGGCTACCTCTTTTTAAGATGTAGCCTTTTTTTGTCATTTTGACTTGTAAGAATGGCAAAAATTATTGAAATAGATCCTAAAATATCTTTGTCTTTTATACCTATTTCCTTATCTTTGCACCTCTTTTGAAATATCAGATGGATTATATTAACGTTTCCATCAAAAAAATTATTTAATTATGCCTAAAATGAAGACCCACTCTAGTGCCAAGAAGAGATTCAAAGTAACTGGCTCTGGGAAAATCAAAAAATTTGGTGCTTTTACTTCTCACATGATGAGAAACAAAAGTAAAAAAGCAAAGTTACGTTTGAGACATGGTAGTATCCTTAAAAAAGGAGATGAGAACCGAATCAAAAAATTGCTTTGTATGAAATAGTGATTTTTAAAGATCACTACCTTTTTTTTAACGACGGTGGAGCAAAAAGAAACGGATTTATATTATCCTGCTTCACAACTAAAAAATTTAAAAATGCCAAGATCAGTAAATTCTGTAGCTTCAAGAGCTAGAAGAAAAAAGATTCTAAAATTAGCGAAAGGTTACTTTGGTGCAAGATCTAAAGTTTATACAGTAGCGAAAAATGCTGTAGAAAAAGGACTTGTATACGCCTACCGAGATCGTAAAAATAAAAAACGTGCTTTCCGTAGATTATGGATCGCTCGTATCAATGCAGGAGCGAGACAGCATGGAACATCTTACTCAAGATTAATGCACGGATTATCACAAAATGGAGTAGGTTTGAATCGTAAAGTCCTAGCTGACTTAGCGATGAATCATGCAGAAACATTTAAAGTTTTGGTTGATTCTGCAAAAAAATAAATAGCACTCCTGCTAAATAAAAAGGGTTGTTCAAAATTAATTGAACAACCCTTTTTTATGAAAAAAATGATGATTCTTTTACCTACAAAAAATTAACTTTTCCTGTTCCTAAATTATAGTATGCTGGAACTATATGCAATTCTCCTATTTTCTTCTCAGTTGCATTCCTTATAATTTCAGATCGACTCACTAAATCTTTACAAGTCATTTTCGCATTTTTCTTGACAACTGAATTTACATCTTTCTTACGTGATGCTGCAATTGCTGGAGAAATATGTGACAATAGGTGATTTAAATTATAACCATTATCGCCTCCACCTATTGCTGCTGTTACTGCCCCACAACTTTCATGACCCAATACTACAATTAATTTTACACCTAAGTGAGCAACCGCGTACTCGATACTGGCAGTTGTACTTGTATTTGCTACATTTCCTGCAACTCGAATAACAAAGATTTCCCCAAGACCTGAATCAAATGCTAATTCTGGAACAACTCGACTATCTGCACAGCTTAAAATTATAGCATATGGATTTTGACCACTTGCCAGAGATTTTCTTCTTGCCGCATCTTGAAGGTTTCCTTCTAGTTTATCCGAAACAAAATTTTTATTTCCTGCTTTAAGTTTTTCAAGTGCTTTTTCAGCTGAAAGGTTTTTTATTTTACTCATAGTTACTTCTAAAGTTTTTGATCACTAAAAATTGTTAACAAAATATAAATTATTTTCTATTTGATAAAAAATAGAAATATCGCATTAAGATAAAATGAAATTTTGTTAGATTCTTAAATTTTAAACAAAAATATTTGAGAGTAGTTTAAGTTCTATTTTTGCAAAACTAACTTTTCTAGCCAAACATTATTATTATTGCTTATTTTCAAAAAATAAAACCCTTCTTTGAGATTCAAATCTTCTATTCTCAGTAACCTCCCACTCGACTGAATTCTTTGAAGAATTAATTCTCCAGAAACATCATATAATGAAATATCAAACTTCTCATCTTTTACAAACAATATACTTACATTTTTAGAAAATGGATTTGGGAAAACTTTAAATGGATTTTCTTCTTCAAGCTCATTCAAGCTTGTTGACAAACCATTGGTCCATTGTCCTGAATCAAAAGACAAAAGTTTTGCATCCAAACTAGCAAATTGCTCAGAAGAAATATAACCATAACCTCCTTGCCTAAAAGCTATAGCCTCAGTCTGACTATTATTCAACGCTAAACCTAAAGAAATCTTTCTTTTATTACCAGAAAAGAAATTCACACCTTGATAATCAAAACAAAGCCAAACAATATTAACTCCTGAAAAATTATACCCAAGCAAACCTACTACTCCATCTTCACTAATATCTGCTCCAGTTATCAACCCTTGAACATTCATTGTTTCCCGTAATTGAGCTATATAATCCCCTGGATCTGCCGGTAACACATAATGCCTAGTTTGTTGATTTATCCAATTCTTGGAAAACAAATGCAAACTATCATTATGGAAAAAAAATGCCTCACAATCATAATCTGTGTTATTACTGGAAGGAATAAAATCAACCTGATCGCTATAAGAGAATTTTATCACGTCCGCAGTTGCAATCCCTGAAGCCAACTGAGATTTGAGAACTTTATAAATTTTTAAATCCATCCGATCACCGTCGTTATTTCCAAAATCACCAATGTACAAATGAGTATCGTCCTCTGCAAGATCTTCCCAGTCGTTATTATCTGAATTAGCAATTATTACCGTATTCAGAATAGAACCATCTGTAGTATCTATTTGGTAAATTTTATCTTCATTTCCAGCATCATTATGAGTCCACAATTGATTATCAAAAAAAGCTAGGCCTGAAGTTTCTAAAATTTGGGTTGGAAGAATAGCTATTTCTTTAAGAGAATAATTGGTGGTGGAATATTCGCAGGAACCATCATTAAAGATAGCTGAGGCATTATAATTATTGGCTTGCGGATCTGTGCAACCAGACTGAGCAATTATAGATTGAAGAGAAAAAAAAAAAAACCTAAAAAATAATATTTGGTCATAATTAAAAATAATAAATTATTAATCTTAATAAGTATAAGTTCATTGTAGAGGATTTAAAGTAACATTATTTTCATAAAAAAGAAAAAACTGCAAACCTGTAAGCCGAATTCTGTAACCTCAATTTCGCTCAAAAGCAAAACAAAAGCCCCTATCATTTATCTAGTTTCATCGTTACCGACGAACCCAATCTGCCTACCCCTTCCTGCTGTCTCAAAAATTCAAGACAATGGAGCGAGCAACTCCACTTTCCAAAAAGGAAAACTGAAATGTACGTGGCATTTCAACCCACAAGGTTTATCCACTTTTCCAATTACTTGGAAAAGTCGTGCGCTCTTACCGCACGTTTTCACCCTTACCCTGATTGCTCAGGGCGGTAATTTTCTGCGACACTATCTGTATTTCTTTATTATCAAGATAATAAAAAAACCCCATCCGTTAGGTGGTGTGGTACTCTACGTTGTCCGGACTTTCCTTTTCGCTAATTGCTTAGCAAAACGATAGAGCGGTTTGCAGTATTTTCTTTTCTTAACTTTAAACACAGTGACTAAATTAATATTTGAAACCCTCACCAATAAAAGTTCATAACTGACTATTTATTAGGCTTTAAAATATATAATTTTTTATTAATTTTACAAAACCAAAACCAAATTGGGATTGGATAAAAATTAGTGGTAATTTGATAAAGTGTATTTCCAAAAATCGGAAAGGTAAAATTAATCAATTACTAATGATTAGTTTTCAATTTCCTCCACATTTCCTGAATATATCTTATGACTAAGAAACAACTTTACCTCATTGGCTTAACCCTCTTTTTTCTATTTTTGGCATTGGGTTTTGATTTTTACAATCAAAGAACAGTTGGAACCCAACAATATGCCTCAATCATAGAAAAGCATCTTCATGAAAATGAAGAAGAAGTAAAAAACTTTTTCGAAGAGAAAGGTTTCATAGCTAGGCAACTAGCTAATAAAAGCACTTTAGAAGATTTTACAAAAATAGAAAGTCTTTATAAAAAAGATTATACTATTTGTATTTATCAGAAAGACTCTTTAGCCTTCTGGACAAATAATGATATAACTCCTAATCGTTTTTTGCTAGATGGAGAAAATGCGAACTTAAATTCTAATTATTTCAAACTCTCCAACGGACATTATGAAGTTTTAAAAAAGTCATTTTCTCAGCCTGGATCAGGCAAATATACTATTTTCGGTTTTATTCCAATTAAATATGAATACGAATTAGAAAGTTCCTACTTGGAAAATATTTTCAAATCTGATAAAAACATCCCAAAACAGATCTCCATTTCAGAAAAACCCTCCTCGGTTGGAATTAAAAATAGGTCAGGTAAAACTCTTGCATATTTATCAGCAAGAACCTCACAAGTTCAAAATCCTATTAAACAGCAATTTTTATTCTTACTATACGCCTTTTCTTTTATTTTTCTTGCCAACTTAGTAAATATTTTTGCTAAAAATATTTCTTTGAGCCGTCCACCTTGGATGGGATTTGCACTATTAGTTGCAACGATCTTTGGACTCCGATTTTTTACAATGCAGATAAATTTCACGGGCAAATTTACTGAACTTTCTTTTTTCGAACAAAATTTCCACTCTTCCTATCTGGGGAATTCACTAGGAGATTTGGTCATAAATATTATTTTACTCTTTTGGATTATGGTTTTTTTCTATACAGAATTTAGAATTCGACCAGCTAAAAAGTTATCCGACTTCCAACGTTTTGGATTAACTACTTTAAATTATTTTTCCATTATTCTTGGGATTTTAATGATTTCTAATGTTTTCCAACAATTAGTATTCAATACAGAAATCACATTTGATTTTGATCATATTTTCAGTTTAAATAAAAATAGTTTTATTGCCATTATGGCCTCTCTACTCTTATTAGTTGCGCTATTTCTTTTTAGCCAGCGAATTATGGAAACTATACTAAAGTTGGGTTTGAAAAAAGTCTTCCGTATAGGTGCATTGGGTTTAGCTTCTTTGATGGCGATTCCTATTATTATAAATTCTAATTTTAACTTACCTGTAGCAGAAATGATCATTATTGGATGTATGTTCAATCTGATTTTTGATATTTATGTCGATAACAATCGTCCTAATTTTATCTGGTTAGTAATATGGTTAGTTGTGTTTGCTATGATTCCATCTATCTTATTATTTAAATATAATAATGATATGGACTATAGAAGGCGATTGAAATATGCTGATAAGTTATCTGAATTGAAAGATAAACTAGCTGAAGAAAGTTTAGACGAAGTAAAAAGGGATATTAGAAGTGATCAAGAATTAAAAGAATTATTAAAACCTTTTCCTTTTAAAGCTGACCCTAAAAAGGTTCTTTCAATCATAAATAAACACTTTACAGACAATATTTATTTACATAACAATTATCAATATGACTTCCATGCATATACCCAGTTTGGTTCAGCCTTAGATTCATTTCCCGCAACGAAAGAACAATTAGAGCTAAAATTAAAAGAAGCTACTTCCACAGGAACCAATGATTTAAAATTTCTTTCTCAAAAAAATAATAAAAATACTTACTTACTAAATTTCAATTTCTTTCCTAAAGGCTCACCTAATGACCCAATCGAATTAGTACTTGAAGTAGAGAGAAATCGGAGGGACCAGTCTAAAGTTTTTACAGAACTACTCATTGAAAAACAATATAAAGGTCTCAATGAATTAGGAAATTATGAATACGCGATTTACAATAATAATGAATCTCTCATTTACAAAGAGGGGAAATCTTACGATGATAAATATAAGTTTGATGTCATTCCCTCCCCAACCAAAAATCCGATTGAAATTAAGGATGGCGGTCGTTCACATTTAATTTATCGAGCCTCTAATGAAAATATTGTGGTAATTAGTAAAGAACTACCAACTGCAAGAAGAATTATTACTTTATTTGCATTTTTGTTTGTTTTGTTATTGATTGTGATTGTGATCCTAATTCTTTTTAATTCTATTTTTAAATCACTTCCTGACATTTTCAGTTTCAAATTCGACAAAGTGATGAGTATTCGGACTCGAATCCAAATGGCCGTAATTGCATTAACTTTTATCTTTTTTCTTTCAATTGGTGCGGTAACTGTGCAATATTTTAGTGATGAAAGAGGCAATTATCACGAAGGCCGATTAGACAGAAAAGGGAAAGCTATTTTAATGGATACTAACATAGAGTTAGAAGATTATTATAACCGTAATGAGAATACTGATTTCGATTACGATCGCATGCTAAAACGAATTTCTACTGTCCATCGAATGGATGTAAATATTTATAATAAAAGTGGAATGCTGATCAATTCTTCCGAAAGTGATGTATTCAATAAAGGTATCGTCTCAAAGTCTATGGATGCTATGGCTTTCAGTGCTTTGTCCAGAATGAAAAAATTAAAATACACACAAGAAGAAGAAAAAGTAGGCTCTCTTACTTACAAAGCTGCTTATCTTCCATTAAAATTATCCATTTTAAAAGGAAATGATGTTGAAACGGAAACCGTTGCTTATTTGGGGCTCCCCTATTATTCCAAACAAAGGGAACTAAGAGACGATGTCAATGTTTTTATGGGAACTCTTTTAAATTTATACGTTTTTCTTTTACTAATTGCTGGTGCAGTTGCGATTGGGATTACCAATTCAATTACTCGTCCAATTGCAAGGATTGGGGAGAAATTGAAGGAGTTTAAATTAGGTAAGAGAAACGAACCGCTCATTTGGGAAAGTAAAGATGAACTAGGGGACTTGATCGAAGAATATAATAGATTAATAAAAAAAGTAGAAGAGAGTGCTGAAAAACTAGCTCACCAAGAACGTGAAGGTGCTTGGCGTGAGATGGCGAAGCAAGTCGCACATGAGATCAAAAATCCTTTGACTCCAATGAAACTGAGCATTCAATATTTATTGCATGCTTATCGCTCAAACCCTGAAGATATTTCTCCATTATTAAAAAGAGTATCCGGCACCCTTATTGAACAGATTGATAACTTGGCTTCGATTGCCTCCGAATTTTCCAATTTTGCAAAAATGCCTCGTGCTGATAATCAAAAATTAGTTGTGAATGATTTAGTAAGATCTGTTTTTAATTTTTTCAATGAAGGTTCTGAAATGATTGATTTAAGTTTGGAACTACCAGATATTCAAATTTTTGTTTTTGCAGATAAAAATCATTTAATTCAAGTTTTAAATAATTTGATAAAAAATGCAACTCAAGCGATTCCTGATCATCGTCGTGGTAATATTGAAGTCTCACTACTTCAGCGAGAACAAACTGCCATTATTAGAGTAAAGGATAATGGAACAGGTATTTCTGAAGATAAATGGAATAAAGTTTTCGTTCCTAACTTTACAACTAAAAACTCTGGAACAGGCTTAGGGTTAGCAATTTCTAAAAATATTATTGAATCTGTTGATGGAAAAATTCATTTTGATTCGATTGTGGATGTAGGAACTGAATTTTTCGTTGAGTTGCCAATTGTTGAAATTCGAGCAATGGAAGAGGTTTAAAATAATTATTCTTAAATAAAATAAGTTTGCAATTTAATTTTGAAAAAGCAGATGAAACGAATTCTAATAGCTCTCAGTAATTTCAATTTATTTGTCAAAATTGAAAAAACATCAGCGCAAATAAGGTTTTTTTTTACTAAAACCATATGAAATTCAATTTCAATAATCTTTATTAAATTCATCTTCGTAGAAAATGTAAATGTTTTGTTAAAAAAAAATCTATAACTATTGTTGGTTTTTATTTAAATTTACATAGTTGATTTAAGAAAAACCTAATCAACCTTTTTTTATCTAAAAACAGCTTGTGGAAAATAAATTAACTGAATCCATTTCTCGAACTTTTGAACTACCATTACCTGATGCAGCAACCATGGATCAGCAACTCGATCAGATTATTCCAAAAGTTAGGCCTTGGGGTGAAGACCTTTACGAACAACAATTTTATTTGGAAACTCGTTGGCTGGAAATTCGAGATGATGATGAATTTCATGAATCGGTCCTGCATATTTTTCGGGACGAAGGGGAGTATTTGATCTCTATTGATGGAAATATCACTCCTGGGATTTGGAAAATTTTAAGTAGGTCGAATACTTTTATTATTGAAAAAGTGGTCGGGGAAGCAGTCATCACTAGCGAACTCTACGATTTAGCTTTTTTAAATAAAGATTTTTTTATTCTAAGAAAGCATGGTGATCAAAAACGGAAAGGTGGTAATAAATATTTTGTCTTGGCTCGCGAAAGAGCTGTTCGGGGATTAGAATGGAGAGATGTGATGGAATTGTTGTACAATCAGTATCGGAACAATTCTACTTATATTGTAGCATTAATTGCATTAGTTTTTTTGGTTTTGGCGACGTTGGCTTATTCGTTTTTTTATAAGTAATTCGGAAACACAATTTAAAGTTAAACGCCCCATCCCGATTACTCGAAATGAGGCGTTTAATACTTTTATAAAAACGGAAATTAACCCGCAACAACTCCAGCTTTAGCTAAAGCCTTAATCATTGTCTCACCAATCATTGCTGGAGAATTCACCACATGAATTCCACACTCTGCCATAATTTTCATTTTTGCTTCTGCAGTATCTTCCGCTCCACCTACGATTGCACCAGCATGTCCCATTGTTCTACCTTTAGGAGCTGTTTGACCAGCGATAAAACCAACAACAGGTTTTGTTCCATGCGTTTTGATCCAGTTAGCAGCATCTGCTTCCATGCTTCCTCCAATCTCTCCGATCATCACGATAGCATCTGTGTCAGGATCTTCCATCAATAATTGAACAGCTTGTTGAGTTGTAGTTCCTATGATTGGATCACCACCGATTCCAATACAAGTTGATTGACCTAAACCAGCTTTTGTGATTTGGTCAACTGCTTCGTAAGTCAATGTACCTGATCGAGAAACGATTCCGATACGTCCTGGATTATGAATGAATCCTGGCATAATTCCAACTTTTGCTTCACCCGGAGTCATTACGCCCGGACAGTTCGGTCCAACCATTCGGCAATTTTTATCAGATAAAAACGCATTCACTTTTACCATATCTTGAACTGGAATTCCTTCTGTGATACAAATAACCACCTTGATTCCAGCGTCAGCAGCTTCCATAATCGCATCAGCAGCAAAGGCTGGCGGTACAAAAATAATAGAAGTATCTGCTCCAACTTTTTCTACAGCTTCAGAAACTGTATCAAAAACTGGACGATCCAAATGGGTCATTCCTCCTTTCCCAGGAGTCACGCCACCTACAACAGGTGTTCCATATTCAATCATTTGACCAGCATGAAATGAACCTTCTTTTCCAGTAAATCCTTGAACGATAATTTTGGAATCTTTTCCTACTAAAACTGCCATCTTTATTTTTTTAAGAGTTAAAATTATATTTGTAGTTCAAAACTATCAGAAGTTAATTATTCTTCTGTTTCTTCTTCGAAAATGAAAACATCTTCGTTACTTTTTTTCATAAAATAATGCTCTCGCCCATATTTTTCAATATTGAGCTGTAGATCTTTTTCGTCCTTTTTGACCTCCTCGATTTTCTCAATATAGTAATCTCTATCTGATTTCATTTGGTCAACTTTTTGACTTAACCCCCAATTCTCATAGAATTGATGTTTATCAAAAAAAAACATCCACATAGTCACAAAAGACAGCACTAGGAAATACTTATTTCTTAGTGGCGCAGGAATTGCACGAATAATTGGTTTAAATGGATTATTTCTGACAGCCATAGTTTAAGCACTTTTTTCTTGAGCAAATATAGGGATTTTTATATTAGTGAGCGGCTAATATAGAGGGCCTAATACCTTCTATTACTGTGTTGTGGCAACTTTAACCGTTCACCCTTATAGAATACCTAATAAGATAAATCCTCATCCAAGAAGCGCTTTCCCTGGATAAATTGCTGCATCTCCTAATTCCTCTTGGATACGCAACAATTGATTGTATTTTGCAATCCTATCAGAACGAGAAGCTGAACCTGTTTTGATTTGGCCGGTATTTAATGCAACGGCCAAATCTGCGATAGTTGTATCTTCCGTTTCACCTGATCGATGACTCATTACTGAAGTGAAAGAATGACGGTTTGCCAAACTTACCGCTTCGATAGTCTCAGTCAAAGAGCCAATTTGATTCACTTTGATTAGAATTGAATTCGCAGAAGCTTCTTCAATTCCTCTTTGCAATCGAGTTGTATTAGTAACAAAAAGATCATCACCAACCAATTGACATCGATCTCCGATAGATGCAGTCAATGCTTTCCAACCATTCCAATCATCTTCATCCAAACCATCCTCAATAGAAAGAATTGGATATTTATCTACCCAACTTTTCCAGTAGTCTACCATTTCAGAACTTGTCAATTTGTCACCAGTGGAGGAGGCAAAATGATATACTTTTTCCTCTGCATTATAAAATTCAGAAGCCGCAGCATCCATTGCTATTAAAATATCTTCACCAGGTTTGTAACCTGCTTTTTCGATAGATTGCAAAACGATTTCGATTGCCTCATGATTTGATTTTATATTTGGAGCAAACCCACCTTCATCACCTACATTAGTCGAATAGCCTTTTGACTTCAATACACTTTTTAAGGTATGAAAAACCTCCACTCCCATTCTTAATCCTTCAGAAAAAATCTCCGCTCCCACGGGCATAATCATAAATTCTTGGAAGTCTATACTATTATCAGCATGAGATCCCCCATTTAAAATATTCATCATTGGAACTGGCAAAACGTGAGCATTAACACCTCCTAAATATCTATAAAGTGGTTGCTCCAATTCAGCTGCTGCTGCTTTTGCTACAGCTAAAGAAACTCCTAAGATAGCATTCGCACCAAGCTTTGACTTGTTGGGTGTTCCGTCTAAATCCAACATAATTTGGTCAATCTCCCTTTGCTCATATACACTTGTACCAATTAAGTTATCTCTAATTTCCTCTTCTACATTCGAGCATGCTTTCAACACTCCTTTACCTAAATATCTAGATTGGTCACCATCTCTTAATTCTACTGCCTCGTACTTACCAGTTGACGCTCCTGAAGGGACCGCAGCAAGCCCTGTAAAACCTGTTTCGGTAACAACTTCCACTTCTACTGTAGGATTACCACGAGAATCTAAAATTTCTCTTGCGTGAATGTCGATAATTGCACTCATGTTTAAACTGTTTTTTAATTCTGTTTTAAATCAGAATTGATTTGAAAAAATAGGTTTTCTATTTTGGTTAATTCTTAGAACTTAGGATTGGTTAGTGCATTCAAAAGGTAGCTTTGAAAGTGCAAAGAAACGAAAAATTTAGGGGGAATCGAAGATTTTAAAACGAACAAATTTTTCTTTTTCAAATAAAAAAAGTGAGTCCTAAAATTAAGACTCACTTCCATTATTATTTTAAATAAAAATGATATTATTCTACTAATGCTGCCTTCGCATCCTCTTCCAACATTTCTAAAAATTGATCAAAAAGGTATTTTGCATCGTGCGGTCCTGGAGCAGCTTCAGGGTGATATTGAACTGAAAACGCCTTCTTGTCTTTTACCTTAATTCCCTCAATCGTATCATCATTCAAATTTACATGAGTAATTACAACTTTATCACTTGCTTTGATGGCATCTGGACTTACACCAAAACCATGGTTTTGACTGGTGATCTCACATTTACCTGATTCCAAATTCTTCACAGGGTGATTGATACCTCGATGCCCGTGATGCATTTTATAGGTTGGAATACCATTTGCTAAAGCCAAAATTTGATGACCTAGACAAATACCAAATAGTGGTTTGTCAACTTCTAAAAATTCCTTTGCAGAGGCAATCGCGTAATCCATTGGCTCAGGGTCTCCTGGACCATTAGAAAGAAAATATCCATCTGGGTTCCAAGCTATAACGTCTGCTGCTGGTGTTTTAGCTGGAAAAACTTGCAGATAGCAATTTCGTTTTGTGAAGTTCCGTAGTATATTCATTTTAGTACCAAAGTCCATTACAGCAACTTTAAATTTAGCAGTTGGATCCCCATAAAAATATGGTTTATCTGTACTTACCTTACTTGCTAATTCTAATCCTGACATGCTAGGAGCCTGTTTCAAACGTTCTTTCAATTCTTCTAAATCTGAAATTTCTGATGAGATGATACCATTCATTGCTCCCTTTGTTCGAATATGTCGAACAATTGCACGAGTATCTAAATCTGATATCCCAACTAAATTCTCTTTTTCAAAATAATCTTGAATAGATTCATCAGCCATCTTACGGGAATATTGCCATGTAAAATTCTTACAAATTAAACCTGAAATTTTAATAGAATTAGACTCAGTATCAGCTTCCTTTGTTCCATAATTTCCAATATGAGCATTGGTGGCAAGCAATAATTGGCCATAATAAGATGGATCTGTAAAAACCTCTTGGTAACCAGTCATGCCTGTATTGAAGCAAATCTCACCAGTTGTGGTTCCAATTGCTCCCGCTGATTTACCATGAAAAACAGTTCCGTCTTCTAGTAATAAAATTGCAGATAATTGTTTCATGTCAAAAGTCAATTATAATTTTAAATAAAAGAGTTTATCTCTTTTGTACTATTAATCAGCCATTGGAAATTTTCATTTAAAAAAAGGCTGTTCACTTGGTAAGTAGAACAGCCTTTTTTAAAACTATAATTTACATAACCGCCTATTCTTCTTCATTAGAATTAGAATCCTCAGTTGAAGTTATTTCATTTACTACTGGTGTTGTTTCCTTAGAACTCACGTCAGCAGCAGCAGCTTTAGATCCTCCTCGTCTTCTCCTCGTTTTCTTCTTACCAGCTCCAGCAGGTGCTTTATCATTATTATAAACTGTATTATAATCAACAAACTCGATCATTGCCAATTCTGCAGCATCACCTTTTCTAAAGCCAGTCTTGATAATTCTTAAATATCCACCTGGTCGGTCAGCAATTTTAGGTGCAACGTTATCAAACAATTCTTTAACGGAATCTTTACTTTGCAAATAACTAAAAACAACCCTTCTTGAATGAGTAGTATTTGTTTTACATTTCGTAATAATTGGCTCCAAATGAAGTCTTAGGGCCTTAGCCTTCGCCAATGTAGTATTAATTCTCTTGTGCTCAATTAATGAATTAGACATGTTTTTCAACAATGCTGTCCTATGGCCTTTTTTTCGACCTAAATGATTAAACTTTTTACCGTGTCTCATATTTGACTGGTTTAATTTTTAATTAAAAAATAAAGATCATCGCAGCACCGGAATCTAATAGACGCATCGGTTACTACATTATAATAAATAATGACTGATAATTAGGACATCAATCATTAGTTACTTTTACTCCTCGTCTAATTTATACTTTGATAAATCCATTCCAAAAGTTAACCCTTTATCATGTAGTAATTCTTCGATCTCAACCAAAGACTTCTTACCAAAATTCCTAAATTTCAACAACTCATGAGTATCATACTTAACCATTTCGGCCAAAGAGTTAATCTTAGCAGCTTTCAAACAGTTATAAGCCCGTACTGAAAGATCCAAATCTTCTAAGGATGTCTTAAGCAACTTACGCATGTGTAAAATATGTTCATCCACGATATTGTCTTCGCGAGAACCACCATCTTCGAAAGTAATATTTTCATCAGTAATCAGCATTAAATGCTGAATCAAAATCCGAGAAGCATCTTTGATTGCCTCTTCAGGATGAATTGTACCATCAGTTTTTACATCAATAGTCAATTTTTCATAGTCCGTTCTTTGACCTACACGAGTGTTAGACACTTTGTATGCAACATTCTTAATAGGTGTATAGATTGCATCAATTGGAATAACTCCTATTGCTGCATCTTTTGGCAAATTCTCATCGGCAGGAACATATCCACGACCTTTCGTAATCGTTAATTCCATTTCAAGATTTACAAATGGCTCCATATTACAAATTAACAAGTCAGGATTCATAATTTTGAAGACATTAGTATGTTCCTCAATATCTCCAGCTCTAAACTCTTCTTTACCACTAATTGTTAAGTATATTTTCTCAGAGGAAATATCTTCATCAGCAATTAATTGCTTTATTCTGATTTGTTTCAAATTCAAAATAATATCAACGACATCTTCCACTACTCCTCGAATGGTAGCAAACTCATGCTCCACACCAGCAATACGTACTGCAGAAATAGCGAAACCTTCCAAGGAGGAAAGTAAAACCCTTCTTAGGGAATTCCCTACTGTTTGGCCGAATCCCGGTTCAAGTGGTTTAAATTCAAAAGTACCTTCAAAGTCGGTAGCTTTTTGCATCAAAATCTTGTCAGGTTTCTGGAAATTTAAAATGCTCATATTTATTGGAGGTATTATTTGAAGAAAAATTAATAACTAAAACTCAATAAGTAAATCTGCTGATTCACGATTAAAAAAATGAGTTTTAAAATTTTATAAATACTGTGCAGTAATTCTAACGCAAAATAATCAGCAACAATTGATGAAATACCAATTGTTGCTGAAAATTATATTATTTTGAGTACAACTCAACAATTAATTGTTCGTTGATATTCTCAGGTATATTTTCTCTATCAGGATATTCTAAAAATTTCCCAGTCATTTTTGAAGGAGTAAATTCGATCCAACCAAATTTCTTAGATTCATTTTTATTCGCATTGATGCTTTCCTCAACGACAAGCAATCCTTGAGATTTACCCCTAACAGAGATCACATCACCAGGATGTAGCTGAGTAGAGGGTATATTGTTAACAATACCGTTAATTACAATATGCTTGTGAGAAACTAACTGACGAGCTGCTCTTCGAGTAGGCGCAATACCCATTCTAAAAACAACATTATCCAACCGTGCTTCCAGGAACTGAAGTAAAACTTCACCTGTAACACCTTTTTTACGAGTAGATTTCTCAAACAAGTTCCGGAACTGACGCTCTAGTACACCATATGTGTATTTAGCTTTTTGCTTTTCCATTAATTGGTTAGCATAGTCCGATTTCTGCTTTCTCTTACGAGAATTACCGTGCTGCCCCGGTGCATATTTCTTTTTTTCAAAAGCTTTATCAAAACCAAAAATTGGTTCTCCTAATGCTCTAGCTTTTTTTGAAGTGGGTCCAGTATATCTTGCCATTTCTAATTATGATTTTCTATGGATATTTAATTTCCTATCGGAATAAATTAGTCCCAAAAGGGATTAAACTCTTCTACGTTTGGGTGGACGACAACCATTGTGAGGAATTGGAGTCATATCCTTTATTTTGGATACTTTAATTCCAACATTATCGATTGCACGGATAGCAGATTCTCTTCCAGAACCAGGACCTTTTACGTAAACTATCGCATGCCGCATACCAGCATCATATGCTACTTTTGCAGCATCAGTTGCAGCTACTTGCGCAGCATAAGGAGTATTTTTCTTAGATCCTCTAAAACCAGCTTTCCCAGCAGATCCCCATGAAATAACCTGTCCAGCCTTATTTGTCAAAGAAATAATAATGTTGTTGAAGGTAGCCTGAATGTGCACTTGGCCCTCAGCTTCAACTTTAACTTTTCTTTTTTTCGCTATTTTTTTTCCTTTCGCCATTTTGAAATGTCGTTGTTAGTTGAGAAGTTGTCTATATAGTAAACAACTAGCAACCATGATCAATATTTATTTAGTAACTTTCTTCTTACCTGCAACAGTCTTCTTTTTACCTTTTCGAGTCCGCGCATTGGTTTGAGTACGTTGACCTCTTAAAGGTAAACCCTTTCTGTGGCGCAAACCACGATAGCAACCAATATCCATTAAACGCTTGATGTTAGTCTGGACTTCCGACCTTAGCTGTCCCTCAACTTGGTAATCGTCTTGGATAAGTTTAGAAATTTCACGGATATTATCATCAGTCCAATCACCAATTTTAGTGCTTGCATCAACACCAACTTTGTCCAAAATTTCTTTCGCTAAAGTCGATCCAATACCGTAGACATAGGTTAAACCGATAATTCCTCTTTTGTTACGTGGTAAATCGTTACCTGCAATACGAGCCATATTAATTTGATTATGTATTTATCCCTAATAAGGACTAAATTATTTACTTTAAATTATCCTTGACGTTGCTTGAACCTAGGATTCTTTTTGTTGATTACGTACAATTTTCCTTTTCGCCGAACGATCTTACAATCTACAGATCGCTTTTTTACGGAAGCTCTTACTTTCATGATAGTTCTTTTAGTTGTTATCCGTTAAAATAACAATGTTATTATTTGTATCGGTAAGTTATTCTACCTCTTGATAAATCGTATGGAGACATTTCTACAGCAACTTTATCACCCGGCAAAATTCGAATGTAATTCATTCTCATTTTACCTGAAATAGTTGCTACAATCTGATGGTCATTCTCCAAACGTACTCGAAACATTGCGTTTGACAATGCTTCCTCAATTATACCATCTTGTTTTATTAAATCCTGTTTTGCCATGCTCAAATTTTCGGAGTGCAAATATCTAACTTTTTATTGAGATTTCCCTAATTTCTGGATTATTTTTAATATTCTCTTCAACTATTGTATGATTAGATAAAATATCTGCTTTTTCCTTTCTAACTACTATTGTATGCTCGTAATGTGCTGAAGGAGTCCCATCTTTAGTAATTATGGTATGTCCATCAGGTGATTGCCGAACTTCTTTTTTCCCTAAATTTATCATAGGCTCAATTGCAATAACTAGCCCATCTCTTAAAACTACCCCTCTTCCCCTTTTCCCAAAATTTGGAACTTGTGGTTCTTCATGTAAGTGCTTACCTAATCCATGCCCTACTAATTCTCTTACAACACCATAATCATAAGGTCTCTCACAATAACTTTGAATAGCATAACCAATATCCCCAATTCTTTTACCAACGACTGCTTGATCAATACCTTTATATAATGCTGTTTTGGTTACCCGAAGCAACTCCATGGTTTCCTCTTTTACGTCTCCAATAGCAAATGTATAAGCTGCATCACCATAAAATCCATTCATATAAGTCCCACAATCAACTGAAACTATATCACCATCTCTGAACTCATAGTCAGCGGATGGCACTCCATGTACAACACCTTCATTTATGGAAATACAAAGTGTAGCTGGAAAACCATAAAGACCTTTGAATCCTGGAACAGCACCGTGATCTCGAATAAGCTCTTCTGCCTCTCGATCTATTTTTGCACCTTTAACCCCAGGCTTTATTACACTTGCAACATGAGCTAGAGCTTTACAAACTAACAAACAACTCTTCCTAATTAATTCTACCTCTTCGTCAGTTTTGTATATTGGCTTCTTTTTCAAAATGTAAGAATCGTATTTACCATTTTTATTAAATCAATCAAAAAGGGGAACAGAAATTAACTCTTACTACCTAAAAAGTTACATACTTGCTCCAATACCCTGAATACGACTTCTTCCTTGCCCCCTCCCAGATTTCACTAAACCATCGTATTTACGCATCAACAAATGGCTATCAATTTGCTGCAGTGTATCTAAAACAACGGCCACCAAAATCAATAAAGAAGTACCACCAAAGAACATCGCAAACCCTATATTAATTCCTAACACATTTGCAGCAACCGCTGGAAGGATAGAAATCAAACCTAAGAAAATAGAACCTGGTAATGTAATTCTTGATGTTACCGAATCAATAAAGTCAGCAGTATTCTTTCCTGGCTTAATACCCGGAATAAATGCATTTTGCCTTTTCAAATATTCTGCATATTGAGTAGGATTTACTAATAATGCAGTATAAACGTATGTGAATATAACTACTAAAAAGAAATAAATAATATTGTAAGACCATGAAGTAAAGTCAGATAGGCTACTTAAGAAACTCGATCCTCCTTCTGGAGAAGCATAGTTACCAAGAGCTGCAGGTAAAAACATTAATGCTTGCGCAAAAATGATAGGCATTACACCAGCTGCGTTTACTTTCAATGGAATATAATCTCTATTACCAGTCGCAGGCATTGCATTAGAACTTCTACCAACCATACGTTTGGCAAACTGAATAGGAATTCTTCTCACACCCTGCACAATCAATACAGTTGCAACTACAACACCGAATAATGCAGCAAACTCAAGAATCAGCATTACAATCCTATTATTGTTAAACTGACTTGTAATTTCAAATGCTAATGCACCAGGAAGAGTTGCAATGATACCGATTGTAATCAATAGTGAGATACCATTACCAATACCTTTATCAGTAATCTTTTCACCTAACCACATGGCAAATACAGTACCCGTAGTAAGTATTATTAAGTTTGCGAAATAGAATAATGTTTTCTGATTCTCCATAGCAGTTGCAATAGCACCCTGTGAATCTAAATAAGTTAGATAACCACTACCTTGAACTAAACAAATTGCAACTGTCAACCACCGAGTGATTTGGGTAATCTTTTTTCTGCCTGATTCACCTTCACGTTGTTGTAATCTTTGAAAATAAGGAACAGCAAATCCAAGCAACTGAATAATAATTGACGCAGTTATGTAAGGCATGATTCCTAACGCAAAAACAGCTGCACCTAAAAAGGCACCACCTGAGAAAGCATTAATTAAATCCAAAAGACCGCCACCACCAGATTGGGTGGCCGCAGCTAATTTACCCGCGTCTACACCTGGTAGCACAACAAAGCAACCAAATCTGTAAACAGCTAAAATTAACAAGGTGAACAAAATACGTTCCCTTAGATCTTTAATTTTCCAAATGTTCTGTAGAGTAGTAATTAATTTTTTCATTAAATTTTTTTAAACAAGATTAACACTTCCACCTGCTCCTTCAATTGCAGTTTTTGCAGCATCAGAAATGGCATGTACATTAATAGAAAGGCTAGCTTTCAACTCCCCCCTGCCTAAAATTTTAACTTTATCAGTTTTTCGGACGATACCACTTGCGACTAATGTTTCCATATCAATTGTCGTCAAGTTGTGCTTTTCAGAAATTGCTTGTAATCGGCTTAAGTTTAGTGGCACAAAATCTACTCGATTTGGATTCTTAAATCCCCTCTTTGGAAGACGCATTTGTAAAGGCATTTGACCACCCTCAAAGTTACGTTTACTTTTGTAACCTGAACGAGATTTTGCACCCTTATGTCCACGTGTACTTGTACCACCATGACCTGACCCTTGTCCACGAGCTATTCTTTTTCCTTTTTTAACTGAACCTGCAGCGGGTTTGAGGTTGTGTAATTCCATGATTTTTATTTTTGACATTGAACCCAATAAAGAATTCAAAACTTTTTTTACAAGAAATAATTACGTTAATAAATTACATTTGTTCCACTTTTACCAAGTGGTTTATTTTGGCAACCATCCCTAAAATCTGTGGGGTGGTTTCGTGAACAACTGAACTATTCATCTTTTTAAGTCCCAATGCAATCATTGTTGCCTTTTGGCGCTTACTTCGGTCGATGACACTCTTTACTTGAGTAACTTTAATCTTTGCCATATTCTTATGATTATAGATTATGAATTAAAAATTATGGATTGGAACATCCTTAATTATAAATCATAAATCAATTTATCCGTTAAATAATTTTTCCATACTGATATTACGTGTTTTAGCTACAGACATTGGGCTTCTTAATTTTGCCAATGCATCGATAGTTGCTTTTACAACGTTGTGGGGATTTGAAGAACCTTGAGACTTAGCCAATACGTTGTGAACTCCTGCAATTTCTAAAACTGCACGCATTGCACCACCTGCAATTACCCCCGTACCATCAGAAGCTGGCTTGATTAAAACTTTACCAGCACCATATTTTCCTTTTTGTTCGTGAGGAATGGTTCCTTTGTAGATTGGCACTTTAATCAAATTTTTCTTGGCATCATCAACTGCTTTTGCAATAGACTCAGATACATCACGCGCTTTTCCTAATCCATGTCCAACAGTACCTTTTCCATCACCTACAACTACGATAGCTGCAAAGCTGAAAGTTCGTCCACCTTTAGTAACTTTTGCTACTCGGTTAAGATTAACTAACTTTTCTTTTAATTCTGAGTCAGCAGGCTTGATTCTTTTATCGTTATTTCTTGCCATTATAATGAGTGATTTTAGGTTTCGATTTCATATAAAATCGTCCACCTGATTTTATTTTTTTTGTATAAAAATTAAAATGCCAATCCAGCTTCACGTGCTCCTTCAGCTAAAGCTTTTACACGTCCGTGATATAAATATCCACCTCTATCAAAAACTACAGCACTAATATTATTCGAACTTGCTTTTTCAGCGATTAACTTTCCTACAGCTTTAGCTTGTTCTACTTTTGCGCCAGTTGCTCCACATTCTTTAGATGAAGCTGCAGCAATTGTAGTCGCAGTTACATCATTAATCAATTGAGCATAGATAGCTTTGTTACTTCTGTAAACTGCTAACCTTGGTTTCTCTGCTGTCCCGTTAATTTTCTTACGAATTCTATGGTGAATTCTTTTTCTACTTTGTTCTTTCGTTAAAGCCATTTTGAAAATTTATTTTGTATTCATGGTACCTAAAAAATAGACCTGCCATGAATCGAATTTTCTTATTAAAAATATTAAACTTACTTAGCAGCAGTTTTACCTGCTTTCCTTCTAATTTCTTCACCTTTGAAACGGATACCTTTTCCTTTATAAGGTTCAGGTCTTCTAAAGGCTCTAATTTTAGCAGCAACTTGTCCAAGTAATTGCTTATCAGCACTTGATAATTTAATGGTTGGTGGTTTTCCTTTTTCAGAAATAGTTTCTATTTTTACTTCCTCAGGAATCGCAAAAATAACCGGGTGAGAATAACCTAAACTCAATGTCAACAATTGGCCTTGATTATCGGCACGATATCCTACCCCTATCAATTCCATTTCCTTTGTAAACCCTGTAGAAACACCTTCTACCATATTGGAGATTAAAGAACGGTATAAACCATGTACAGATCTATGACGTTTTTGATCAGTTGGACGAGATAGAGTTAAGGTTCCATCCTCAATTGCTAATTTCAAGTCCGGGTCAATTTGTTGCTCCAACTTTCCAAGAGGTCCGCTTACGCTTACCACGTTACTGTTATTAACAGAAACATCAACCTTTGCAGGAAGTGAAATTGGTGCTTTTCCTATTCTAGACATTACTTAAATGTTTTTTCAATTAGTAAACATAACAGATTAACTCACCTCCTACATTCTCTGTCTTCGCTTTTTTATTAGTCATTACTCCTTTAGAAGTAGAGACAATTGCGATTCCCAAGCCATTAATAATACGAGGAATTTCAGTTGCTTTTGCGTATTGACGCAAACCTGATTTACTGATTCTTCCCAGCTTTCGGATGACAGGTTGCTTAGAAATAGGATCGTACTTAAGTGCGATACTAATAATACCTTGCTTACCTGCAGCATCATCAAACTTGTATTTGAGAATGTATCCTTGGTCGTAGAGGATTTCAGTAATACTCTTCTTCATTCTTGAGGAAGGAATCTCTACTACCCTGTGTCCCGCCTGTTGAGCATTACGAACACGGGTTAAATAATCTGCTATTGGATCTGTTACAGCCATTATATGAATTTTATAAAATTATTACCAACTAGCTTTAGTGATACCTGGGATTTTACCCTCAAGTGCCATCTTTCTAAATGTTACACGATTAATTCCAAACATACGCATGTATCCCTTCGGACGACCAGTTAACTTACACCGGTTATGCAATCTTACTTTTGCACCATTACGTGGCAGTTTGTCAAGCTCTTCCCACTTACCCTCTTTTTTCAACTGCGCTCGCAAGTCTGCATATTTAGCTACGAGACGCTCCCTCTTTCTTTCTCTTGCAATTAATGATTTTCTAGCCATTATTATTAAGATTTTTAGAGTCAAAAAAAGACCCAAGCTTTAAACTTGATACTTCCTTTGATTTTCTATTAATTAATTTCTTTGATTTTTGAAAGGCATTCCAACTAGTTTAAGCAATTCCAATGCTTCTGCATCAGTATTAGCGGTTGTCACTATTGTAATGTCCATCCCTGTAATCTTACTTACTTTATCTAAGTCGATCTCTGGAAAAATGATTTGCTCAGTTACACCCATGGTGTAATTCCCCCTACCATCGAAACTCTTGTCATTGATTCCTCGGAAATCACGTACACGCGGCAAAGCAACTGTTATCAAACGGTCTAAAAATTCGTACATTTGATCATTTCTAAGGGTAACCCTAGAGCCAATCACCATACCATCCCTTAATTTGAAGTTCGAAACGGATTTTCTTGCTTTTGTCGGAACTGCTTTCTGACCAGCAATCATTGTCATTTCTTTCAATGCATTGTCAACCAGTTTCTTATCCTGAGATGCCAATCCGACACCTTGATTTAAACATACCTTCACAATTTTAGGTACTTGCATAACCGTATTATATTGGAATTTTTCCATTAATGCGGATACGATTTCATTCCGATATTTGTCTTTAAGTCTTGGACTGTAGCTCATTACTTAATTATTTCTCCAGATTTTTTAGAATATCTTACCAATTTACCATCTACCTCTTTCCTTCCAATTCGAGTAGCATCTCCTGTTTTTGGATCAACTAACATCAAGTTAGAAATATGAATAGGCATAGGTTTTTCCTGAATTCCTCCAGGGTTATCTTGAGTAGGTTTATTATGCTTTTTAGCAATATTAACCCCATCTACAATTGCACGGTATTTTTTTGGAAGAACTTCCATTACTTCCCGTACAGTATCACCTTTGCTTGCCCCGGAAATGACAATTACTTTGTCACCTTTCTTAATATGAATTTTAGGAGCGAAACGCTTTTGATTGTTATTTGCCATGATTGCAACTAATTTTTAAATCTTATAAAACCTCAGGAGCCAATGAAATGATCCTCATATAATCCTTGTCACGTAATTCACGTGCAACAGGGCCAAAAATACGCGTACCTCTTGGTTCATCACTTGGATTTAAAAGAACAACTGCGTTGTCATCAAATCGAATATAAGAACCATCTTTACGACGAATTTCCTTTCTAGTACGAACTACGACTGCTGTAGAAACAGTACCTTTTTTAACACCACCTGGAGAAGCATCTTTAACCGTAACAACGATTTTGTCTCCAATAGATGCGTAGCGACGACCAGATCCACCCAATACTCGGATACACAAAACTTCTTTTGCACCACTATTGTCAGCTACCTTTAATCTAGACTCTTGTTGAATCATTTTACTATTATTTAAGTTCTACCAAATTTGACTTCGGTACTATTCTAATATTTTTGCTAAAAATTGGAAAAATAGAATTATTGTTTTTTAAAAAAACACACTCCACTCTTCAAGTAACTAATTCCAACTAACTGGAACAACATATATTACTTAGCTCTTTGAATAACCTCAACCAATCTCCATCTTTTCTTTGCACTTAATGGACGAGACTCCATAATTTTTACCGTATCACCGATGTTACAATCGTTCTTCTCATCATGCGCCATAAATTTCTTAGACTTCTTTACGTACTTTCCATAAATTGGGTGACGTAATCGACGCTCAACAAGAACTGTAATGGACTTTTCCATTTTATTACTAGACACAACACCAATTCGTGTCTTTTTGGATGGTTTTTTTACAATTTCAGTCATGATATTATTTATTCTTTCTTCTTGCACGAATTTTTGATCTTTTTGCTAATTGTTCCGGAGTCATTGCAGCTACTTCCCTTCTTCTGATTTCAGTTTTCAACCGAGCTACATCTCTACGCAAGTCTCTTAACTCTAAAGGATTATCCAGTCCCCTGATCGCATGATCAAACGTTAATTTTTGATAAGCAGTTTCTGTTTCTGCCAATGTCTCTTTCAAGTCACTGTCATTAATTTCCTGCACTTCTTGATATTTCTTAGTTGCCATTATCGAGCAATTTTTTTTATTAAAAATTATCCAACGTAATCCCTACGCTTGACGATTTTAGTCATTACAGGTAATTTCTGAGCTGCTAATCTTAATGCTTCATTAGCTGTCTCTTCAGTAACCCCATCTAATTCAAACATGATCCGTCCAGGTTGCACTTGAGCCACATAATGGTCTAATGCTCCTTTTCCCTTACCCATCCGAACCTCAGCAGGTTTAGATGTAATCGGCTTATCTGGAAATACACGAATCCACACATTTCCCTCTCTTTTCATATGACGTGTCATAGCGATACGAGCAGATTCTATTTGACGGTTGGTAAGACGACCAGCGTCTAGTGATTTCAAACCAAAAGTTCCGAATGAAATAGTACTTCCTCTATAAGCAAGACCTTTATTTCTACCCTTCTGTTGCTTTCGATATTTTGTTCTTTTTGGTTGTAACATTGTGAATACATTTTTTTGCTAAAACCACCACAAAACGTGGCTTATTGGTCTAAAAATCCGACAATTTGATACTGCTTTTTGAAAAGCTGAGCAAAGGTACAAGATTTTTTCTTTATTCCTATTAAAAGGAAATTGAAATTTAAATATTTTCGAAAAAATATTTTTTTTATGAAACCTTTAGAAAACCAGAACAAAAACTCTGATTTCCTAAAGAGGTTATTACCGCTTATCGTTACCTCTACCACGACCACCTCTTCGATCACCACCACGACCACCTCTTCGATCACCAGGTCTTCCGCCTTTACGGTCACCACCTCGGCCACCTCTTCCACCTTTCTCATTGGCTGCTCCAGCATTTGGAGATAAGTCTGGTTTTCCAAGGATCTCTCCTTTACAAATCCATACTTTTACACCAATTTTACCATATACAGTCAAAGCTTCTTTCAAAGAGTAGTCGATATCAGCTCGGAAAGTATGCAAAGGAGTTCTTCCTTGCTTAAATTCTTCAGAACGTGCCATCTCTGCACCATTCAATCTTCCTGACACTCTAATCTTGATACCTTGTGCACCACCTCGCATTGCTGCTTGGATAGACATTTTAGATGCTCTTCGGTAATTAATCCGAGCTTCTAATTGTTTTGCAATACTCTCAGCAACTACAGCAGCATTAGTTTCAGGTCGACGAATTTCGATAATGTTGATTTGAACATCTTTAGATGTTAATTTCTTCAACTCTTCTCTTACTCGATCAACTTCTGACCCACCTTTTCCGATTACTATACCAGGACGTGATGTGTGAATTGTAACACTGATTCGCTTTAGAGACCTCTCAATAACGATTTTAGCGATTCCGCCTTTTCTGATACGTGCGTTAAGGTAGTTTCTGATTTTTTCATCTTCTACTACTTTGTCACCAAAGTTCTTTCCACCATACCAACTTGACTCCCATCCTTTGATGATTCCTAAACGATTACCTATTGGATTTGTCTTTTGACCCATATTTAGAAATTAGTGATGAATGACGAATGAAAAAACATCCTTCGTTCATCGTTTAAAAATTTTATTCTTCTTCGTCGTTAGCCGCAGCTGTTACAGCATCTTGATCTTTAGCTGTTGGAATACGGTTTTCAACAATAATTGTAACGTGGTTAGTTCTTTTACGAATTCTGTGAGCACGTCCATGAGGAGCTGGCCGAAAACGCTTTAACATGGTTCCACCGTCAACAAACGCTGTTTTGATAAACAACTTGTGGTCATCTGCATCTGCAGAACCATCGTGTTTATTTTCCCAGTTAGATATAGCAGATACAACAACTTTTTCCAACCAAGTTGCAGCCTCTTTTTTGGTGAACTTTAAAATATTTAGAGCATCTTCCACATTTTTACCACGAATGTTATCCACCACCAATCGCATCTTACGAGGAGACATTGGACAATTTTTAAGTTTAGCTACTGCTTCCATTATTATAATGATTTTGAATTTAGAATTTTGAATTTTGGTTATTGAAAAATTCAGCGTTCGTATTCAGAATTAAAAATGCTTATTTATTTACTTTCTTCCAGCGTGACCTCTGAAGTTACGAGTCGGTGAAAACTCACCTAACTTATGACCTACCATGTTTTCAGTTACAAAAACAGGAACAAATGTTTTCCCATTGTGAACTGCGATAGTTTCGCCTACCATAGTAGGAATAATCATAGAAGATCGCGACCAAGTTTTGATTACTGACTTCTTTTTGGTTTCCTTTGCTTTCGCTAATTTGACCAAAAGTTTATGAAAAACGTATGGTCCTTTTCTGAGTGATCTAGCCATTATTGTTATGGTTAATTTTAATTGTAAAGCTGATTATCAGCATTTAATCAATTAAGAACATTAATTATTATTTACTTTTTCTCTTAGAAATAATTAATTTCTCAGAGTGTTTCTTTCTATTTCTTGTCTTTTGACCTTTGGCCATAACACCAGTTCTTGATCGTGGGTGACCTCCTGAAGACTTACCTTCACCACCACCCATTGGGTGATCAACTGGATTCATCGCAACCCCTCTAACTCTTGGTCTTCTGCCTAACCATCTTTTCCGACCTGCTTTCCCAAGAACTTGAAGGCCGTGATCTGGATTTGAAGTTACTCCCATTGTCGCCCTGCAAGTCAGCAATATTCTTCGAACCTCACCCGATGGCAGCTTTATGATAGCATATTTACCTTCCCGGCTTGAAAGCGTCGCATATGTACCTGCACTTCTTGCAATTGCTGCACCCTTTCCAGGTTGCATCTCGATTGCGTGAATAGTAGAACCCAATGGAACCTCACTCAACAAAAGCGTATTTCCAACATCAGGAGTTGCCCCCTTACCAGAATTAATTTCTGTACCTACCTGCAAACCATTTGGAGCAATGATATATCTTTTTTCCCCATCTCCATACTCAACCAATGCAATGAATGCAGTTCTATTTGGATCATACTCAATAGTTTTAACAGTTGCGGACATTTCATCTTTACTTCGTTTAAAATCGATGACACGGTAACGACGTTTGTGTCCACCACCTCTGTTTCGCATTGTCATTTTACCTGAACTGTTTCTTCCACCCGTTTTCTTCAACGAAGTAGTTAAACTCTTCTCAGGCTTATCTGTCGTTAAGATAGAGTAATCATTACCTACGCGGTGACGAAGACCTGGAGTAATTGGATTATATTTTTTAACTGGCATCTTCTAAAAAGTTTTTATTGTTGGTTATTTGATTTATCAAATAACTAGTTATATATCTCCAAAGAAATCAATGTTCTCACCTTCAGAAAGGGTAATGATTGCCTTCTTGTAACCTGAAACGGCACCTTTAACAACCCCAGAACGCGTATTCCTAGATTTAGACTTTTTGGGCATATTTATCGTATTGACTGAATCAACTGATACATTGAATTGTGCTTCAACAGCCTTTCTGATTTGTACTTTGTTTGCTCGCTTGTCGACAACAAAGCTGTACTGTCCCATATTTTCAGATAAAGCTTCTGCTTTTTCTGTAATAATTGGTTTAATAATAATGTTCTTTGCCATTTTTGAATATTGTTATTCGTTGTTTTTAAGCTGTAGAGTAACAGACTAAAATTCAACTAATTAATTTGCAAAAGTTGCCTTAATTTTTTCAATAGCCCCTTCAGAAATAACTAAAGTACCTGAGTTCATTACATCATATGTGCTTAAATCCTGCGCACGCATAACTTTAGTCTTTTGAACATTTCTACTAGATAAATATACATTTTGGTTATCCTCAGCAATTACAAAAACTGATTTCCTTCCTGCTAAGTCTAAACCATTTAGTACCCCAGTAAAATTTTTCGTCTTTGGTGCATCCCATTTGATATCTTCGATAACAATTATGGATCCTGCTTTTGCCTTTGAGGTCAATGCTGACTTACGAGCTAATCGAGCTACCTTTTTGTTTAGCTTGATTCCGTAGGTTCTTGGTCTAGGTCCAAAAATACGTCCTCCACCTCTGAATATAGGAGACTTAATGTCACCTGCACGAGCTGTACCTGTACCTTTTTGACGTTTAATCTTTTTAGTAGACCCTGCAACTGCATTTCTTTCTTTAGCAGAATGAGTTCCTTGACGTTGGTTAGCCAAATATTGTTTAACTGCAAGATAAACTGCATGTTCATTTGGCTCGATACCGAAAATATCATCTGGTAAATCTACTGATCTACCACAATCTTTGCCATCTATACTTTTTACATCTAATTTCATGATGTGATGTTTTTATCTTTTAACAAGTTTGATACTTCGCAATAAGTTTATTGAAAAAAGTTATTTTTCAATAACTACATAAGCTCCTTTGTGCCCAGGAACTGCTCCCTTGACAAGAATTAAATTCTTTTCAGGAAACATCTTAAGGATTTCCAAATTTCTAGTTTTGATTCTATCTCCACCAGTTCTTCCAGCCATTCTCATTCCTTTAAAAACCTTAGCAGGATATGAAGCTGCACCGATCGACCCAGGAGCTCTTTGTCTATTGTGCTGACCGTGAGTTGCATCATTCACACCTTTAAAGCCGTGACGTTTTACAACCCCTTGGAAACCTTTACCTTTAGAGGTTCCTACAACATTCACTATATCACCTTCAGAAAAAACATCGGCTAATGCTAAAACGCTACCCAAGCTTTTTTCAGTGATTTCAAGAGCTTCACCACTTTCACCAGTTGGAGGAATTAAACCGTCCAAATCAAAATTTCGAAATTCAACA
Organism: Saprospiraceae bacterium; assembly: GCA_029251525.1. GTDB lineage: Bacteria > Bacteroidota > Bacteroidia > Chitinophagales > Saprospiraceae > CAJQQY01. The sequence goes on from JAQXDE010000014.1 coordinate 120,675, forward strand.
ACTTTTCGCTTTGGAGTTGTTTCAGCATTTTTGAAGTGTCCCATCATTGGATTGGGAGTATTCTTCTCTTTTGCCTCAGCAAAACCAAGTTGCAAAGCTTCATAACCATCAGATTCTTCAGTTTTTACTTGTGTGATAACACAAGGACCTGCTTCAATGACAGTACAAGCAATGTTTTTTCCAGCTTCATTAAATATGCTGGTCATTCCGAGTTTTTTACCTATTAAACCGTTCATATTGATTTATTTGACATCCTGAATGGAATAGAAATAACAGCGCGCAAGGCATGACGGGGAGGTGAGAAATTCGAGATTTCACACTTCCAGTTATGGACTGTATTTCCTGAGCTATTCAGGAATTCTTTTTTTACAAAAAAAATTACAAAAGAATTATTAACTTAATTTATTAAGTCAACTTTACTTGAATATCCACACCTGAAGGCAATTCCAACTTGGAAAGTGCATCTACTGTCTTTTGAGTAGGCGTATAGATTTCTATTAATCTTTTGTGAGTCCGCAACTGAAATTGTTCTCGAGATTTTTTGTTCACGTGCGGAGATCGTAGCACAGTGAAAATCTTCTTTTCAGTAGGCAGCGGAATCGGACCAGTAACGACAGCGCCAGAATTTTTGACGGTCTTTACAATTTTCTCCGTTGATTTATCCACTAAATTGTGATCGTAAGAACGAAGTTTGATTCTGATTTTCTGATTCATAACCTGTTAATATGGTTAAATTGTTAATTATTTATCTTTTACAAACTGAGTCACGGGTTGAAACGTGGCTCAGTTCCATTTTATACGTTTATTTCCCCCTTTGATTTAGCAATCACGTCGTCTGCAATACTTCTTGGAGGAGAAGCATAATGTGAGAATTCCATAGTAGAACTTGCTCTACCAGAGGTAATTGTTCTAAGAGATGTTACATATCCAAACATTTCTGACAAAGGCACATCCGCTTGAATTGCTACAGCACCACCTGCTCTCGCTTCCTGACCTTTTGGTAAACCTCTTCTTCTGTTTAAGTCACCAATTACAGACCCTACATAATCCTCAGGAGTAGTTACCTCCAATTTCATAATAGGCTCTAAAAGTGTTGGTTTACATTTTTTAGCAGCTGATTTGAAACCTTCTTTGGCACACAATTCAAATGCAATTGGCTTAGAATCTACCGCGTGCATAGAACCATCAAACACCCTTACTTTCATTGCATTAATGCTGTATCCAGCAAGAATACCATTATCCATCATTGATGTGAAACCATCTCGAATTGGTTTTTGATAATTCTTATCAATAGACCCACCAGTAATACCCCATTCGAATTGAAGTCTTACTTTTCCATTTTTGAAGTCTTCGCTTTCCAAAAATTCCTCATCAGCTGGGCCTAATTCAAATTCCATATCTGCGAATAATCCAGATCCCCCTGATTGTTTCTTCAGACGCTCTCGGTGAGAAGTAGAAGCTTGGAGTGCTTCTCTATAATTTACTTGAGGTGCACCTTGATTACACTCTACTCCGAATTCACGTCTAAGACGATCAACGATAATTTCTAAGTGCAACTCTCCCATTCCGCTAATTACAGTTTGGTTAGTTTCCTCGTCGTACTTTACTTTAAATGTAGGATCCTCTTCAGCTAATTTTGCTAAAGCCATACCTAATTTATCTAAATCTTTTTGAGTTTTAGGTTCAACAGCAACTCCAATAACTGGATCAGGGAAAGTCATACTTTCTAGTACAATTGGATGGTTTACATCACAAATAGTATCTCCTGTTCTTAAATCTTTAAATCCAACACCTGCTGCAATATCACCAGCCTCTACTCTATTAATTGGATTTTGTTTATTAGAGTGCATTTGGTAAATTCTTGAAATACGCTCTTTTTTACCAGAACGAGTATTCAAAATATATGAACCTGCATCTAATGCTCCAGAATAAACTCTGAAAAATGCTAGTCGACCTACGAATGGATCAGTTGCAATTTTGAATGCTAAAGCTGCAAAAGGTTCTGATGCATCAGGCTTCCTTGTAATTGACTCATCAGTATCGGGATTAATACCTTCAATAGCTTCAATATCCATTGGAGAAGGTAAGAATGTACAAACCGCATCTAACAATGCCTGAACTCCCTTATTTTTGAAAGCAGATCCACACATCATCGGGCAAATTGTCATATCAATTGTTGCCTTTCTAATCGCTTCCCTCATTTCCTCAATAGTAATTGAATCCGGATCTTCGAAGAACTTCTCCATTAAAGTATCATCATATTCAGCCACAGCTTCAACTAGTTTTTCGCGATATTCCGCTACTAATTCGACCATACCTTCTGGCACCGGAATAACTTCATAAGTCATTCCTCTATCTTCTTCGTTCCATACAATAGCCTCACCTGTCATTAGATCAACAACACCTCTGAATGTTTCCTCAGCACCAATCGGTAACTGAAGAGGAATTGCATTTGCACCTAGTTTTGTCCGGACATCATTAACAACATTCAAAAAATCTGCACCAGTTCTATCCATTTTATTAACAAAACCAATCCGTGGTACCTTATATCTATTAGCCTGCCTCCAAACTGTCTCAGATTGTGGTTCTACACCTGACACTGCACAAAATAAAGCAACAGTACCATCCAAAACTCTTAGAGACCGCTCAACCTCTACTGTAAAATCAACGTGCCCAGGAGTATCAATAATATTAACTGTATACTCTTGGTCTTGCCAATCCCAACTAGTTTTAGTTGCAGCTGAAGTAATTGTAATCCCACGCTCTTGCTCTTGCTCCATCCAATCCATTGTGGCTGCACCATCGTGCACCTCACCAATCTTATGACTTAAACCAGTATAGTAAAGAATCCGCTCAGTTGTTGTGGTTTTGCCAGCATCAATGTGAGCCGCAATTCCGATATTTCTAGTGAATTTTAAATTTGTTGCCATGATAATTAGATAATGTGATTAATTAATTTGTTGATTTAAAAACAGGTTATGTTATCTACTATCTTCTACTTTTGAAATGAGCAAACGCTCTATTAGCCTCTGCCATTCTGTGAGTATCCTCTTTTCTTTTGACTGCCGCACCTTCCCCTTTACTAGCCGCTATTAATTCTGCAGCCAACTTTTCCGCGTAACCTTTTCCGCTTCTTTCTCTTGAAAATTTAATCAACCACTTAACACCAATTGACAACTTTCTTTTTGCTCGTATTTCCGTCGGTATCTGGAAAGTTGCACCACCAATCCTTTTACTTCGCACCTCTACTTGTGGCATAGCATTGTTAATCGCCTTTTTCCAAATACCATGCTCATTTTCTTTCGTCCGATCTTTAATCAAATCCATTGCATCATAAAATACAGACAATGCCGTAGATTTTTTACCACTATACATTAACATATTTACAAACTGAGTCACCATTGGATCATTATATCTTGGATCTGGAGCAATGACTCTTAATTTTGGCTTTCTTTTACGCATCTTATTGTGAATTGTTGATTGAAGATTACGATTATTTCACACTTCTAAGTTTTTCGTAATCAAATCTTTATTAAATTATTTTAATTAAAACCTTACTTCTTAGGTCGTTTTGTGCCATACTTAGACCTACTCTGCAATCGATCAGTTACACCGGCTGTATCTAAAGCACCACGTACAATAGTATACCGAACTCCTGGTAAATCCTTTACACGACCACCTCTTATCAATACGATTGAGTGCTCTTGCAAGTTATGGCCTTCACCTGGTATGTAGCAAATTACCTCATGCCCATTAGTCAATCGAACTTTTGCAACCTTACGCAAAGCTGAGTTAGGCTTCTTAGGGGTAGTTGTATATACACGAGTACAAACTCCACGTTTCTGTGGACATGCTTCTAAAGCACGGGTTTTACTCTTTACGATGATCTGCTTTCTGCCTTTACGAACAAGCTGATTAATAGTAGGCATAAATACGTATTTTTATATTTTTATTAAAAATCTTCTAAACTATACAAAAAAACCTTGGTTTTAATGGTTTTTTTACGTCTTTCTTCAAGCGTTTCTTAAAGCGAGTGCAAAGATATATTTATTTCTCTTCTTATCAAAAGTTTATGACAAAATAATTAAACGTTTTTGAGTTTTTTTTCTTTTTCAACTTTACTCTTACATTTGGGTGTTATTTAATCCGGATTTAATAGTCTCCATAAATTTCCTATTTGGTTATTTTTCCAAAATTAAACACATGAATATTTCAGTAAGAAAGGCAAATGCCAATGATTTAAATGCAATTTACAATCTAGTAGTGGAACTTGCAGTTTACGAAAAAGAACCTGATGCTGTAACAGCTACTTTAGCAGACTATGAAAAAAACTTTAGTTCTCTAGTCTTTCAATCCTTAGTCGCGGAACAAAATGGCAGAATAATAGGAACTTGTGTTTACTATCTTACCTGGAGCACATGGAAAGGCAGGATGATCTATTTAGAAGATTTCGTGGTAACAGAATCACATCGTAAAAAGGGTATTGGACAGTTGTTGTTTGACCGATTTTTAACTGAGGCTAAAAATATGAATGCAACAAGTGTAAAATGGCAAGTTTTAAATTGGAATGAACCTGCTATTCAATTCTATGAAAAAAACAACGCAATTATAGAAAAAGAATGGTGGAATGGAAAACTAATATTCAGTTAGATTTACAATTTTCATATTGACGAAAGTTTTAGCGGTTTTCATATTGAATAACTGAATCACCTCGTTAATCTATTAAGAAATGAAAAAACCGTAAACTATTTTCAAAGGACTCTTTTATTATTGATAAACTCTTCTAATTAATCTTAACAACAAATACCATTTCCGAGTCCTAATCATACTTCCATACTTCCATATTTTCTTTAATTTAATTAAATATTTTGAAGTAGAATATACAAATAGTTTCTTATATTCGCCCCCCCTAAACCTTCACTCTTTTTTACTCTTAAAAGTTCACTGAATTTTCGACCGAAAAACAGTGTTAAAAGTTAATCAAAATTCCGAAATCAAGAAATAGTGTTTCATAGTGTGAGGGGTAACCAATCGGATTGGTTGCCTCTTTTTTTGATCATAATCTTAACCTTCATACTTCTCTTCCCATCAATTCGTGTGATAGACCAATCAAGACTTTTTTCCTTTCATCACCTACATTAACTGCTTCTAAATGTTCAAATGCCAACTTTAGATACTTTTCCATTAAAGACTCTGCAACTTCTCGGACATGCAATTGATTGAAAATCGACTTTACCTCTTTAATTTTAATATTTTCATCGGATGATTCAGTTGACAAGAGAGTATACAATCTAGATCGTTGACTATCACTTCCTAGTTCTAGCGCCTTTATCACCAAAAATGTCTTTTTATTTTGAATTATATCACCTCCTACTTTTTTCCCAAATTTATCTGGATCACCATAAGTATCTAGAACATCATCCTGCAATTGAAAAGCAATCCCAATATTTCTCCCAAACTCATATAGGTGGTCTGAATCTTCATTAAAAGCACCACCTATAATTGCTCCAATTTTTAGCCCACCAGCAATTAAAACAGCTGTCTTTTGCTCAATCATTTTTATGTATTCATCAATTGATACATTATCCCGCGTTTCAAAATTCATATCATATTGCTGCCCTTCACATACCTCGATAGCTACTTGATTGAAAGTCTTCATTACTTTTGTAATTTTAGCTTTATCGTCTAATTGCAATAAAAACTCATAAGCATAAACCAACATTACATCTCCTGATAGAATCCCTGTATTTTGATTATACTTAACATGAACAGTTGGTTTTCCTCTTCGAAGAGGAGCCTCATCCATAATATCGTCATGCAAAAGACTAAAATTATGGAAAACCTCAATAGCCATGGAAGCTGGCAAAGCTTGTGCTATATTTTCATTGAAAAGGTTGCACCCCATCAGGAGTAAAACTGGTCGTATTCTTTTGCCACCTAGGCTTAGAATATAATTAATTGGCTCATATAAACCAGTTGGCTTTTTATTAAACTGATTATCGTTCAAATATTTCTTAAAATGTGATTGAAGTTCGACAACATCATGCATAAGTGAAGGAGGATAATTTAGGTTAAGGTAATAAATAAAGTAAAGTAATAATCCATCCCCAAAAAAGTTTAGGATTATTTTCTTTTTCCAAAAGAATAATTCACTAACATACGAAAGGCTGACGAAAAAACTTTTTAAATATTAACAAAACAGGCTAGATCATTTTTTTTACTTTGCTAGCATCTCCTACCTCCCTACTAGAACCTCACACAAAAAAAGCTACAATCTTCCGAACTAACATTATTGTTCAATAGATAATATCAAAAAAATAATTCCATATTTCACCTAATAAATTAAGCATTTTTGCTTGTAACAAATAAATTTAATCGTCGTTTCAATTTGGTACCTACAACTACAACAATGGAAAAAAAAATTAGACCTGTGAATGTATTACTTGTGGAGGATAATCCAGGAGATGTAAGATTAACTCAAGAAGCATTTAAAGAAGCCAAAATATCTATCAAATTAGATGTTACAATGGATGGAGTCGATGCAATAAAGTTTTTAAGAAAAGAAGCTGAATATTCTGATGTTAATACACCAGATTTAATACTTTTGGATTTAAATCTGCCAAAAAAAGATGGTAGAGAGGTTTTAAAGGAAATTAAAACTGACAACCTATTAAAGAAGATACCAGTAGTTGTATTAACGACTTCAAATGCTGAACAAGATATTATGAAGAGCTACAACCTACATGTAAACTGCTACATTAATAAACCAGTTGATTTTGAAAAATTTTTCGATATTATCCAAAAAATAGAGGAATTCTGGCTTACAACTGCTATTTTACCTACTATGAGCCGCCCGTAATACTAACAACATATTAAAATTCCGAGTTATTTATTGACATTGAAGCGAAAGATTGTGACCTTTAGGAAGATTAAATATAGATTTGAATTATATTTAATCTTTTTTGTTTAAGACTTTATACTCTTCGCCATTTATTGTTATACCAACAAATATGAGCAAAATATCAAAAACCCAAATTTTAATTATCGAGGATAATCCTGGAGATGTTAACTTGATAAAAGAATACTTGAAAGAAGCTTCCATTAAAGATGAGGTTATTAATGCCTCTACTTTTTTCGATGGGATGGACGCCATTAAATCAAATAATATTTCAATTGTCTTACTTGACCTATCACTTCCTGATTCCTCAGGCTTCAAAACATTGTCTAACTTTTTGGATAAACAACCGCATATTCCTGTCATAGTTTTAACAGGAACAAATAATGAAATTGTTGGAAACCAATCAATCAAAGCAGGAGCACAGGACTATTTAGTCAAAGGACAGTTTGATGGAAAGCAATTAGGTAGATCAATAAGATATGCGATCCAACGATTCAAAGCTCAACAAAAATTAGAGGATGCTGCCAAAAAACTTTATATCAGCGAAAGTAGATATTTAGAAGCCCAGAGTATGGCAAATTTTGGGAACTGGTCTATGGATATTGTAACAAACGAAATGAAGTGGAGTGATGAAGTTTATCGAATTTTCAACTTTCAACCAAACAGTATTTCTCCTACTTATTCTGACTATATGAGCTACGTTCATTTTGAAGACAAAAACCACGTGGAGGAATTTTTCGTAAAAGCTGGCAAAGATGGAAAAACTCATAAAATCGAACATAGAATAGTTATTGAAGGCAAAACTATCAAATATATAAATATTCAAGCTAAGGTAAATTTTGATCAATTATCCGATAAGTTCTGGTTAATAGGTGGAATTCAGGACATTACTGAACGAAAAATTTCTGAACAATTAATAATTGAAAAAAACATAAATCAAAAAGTTTCTAAAATAAAAGATGAGGCATTAGCCGATTTAAGTTTTCATATTCGAACACCACTTTCATCAATCGTAAATCTTTTGTTTCTTTTAGAGAATTCAGGAACATCTGAATCTCAGACCGAATATGTTGCCGGTCTAAAAACCTCGGTAGATGATTTGTCTATCATGGTAAACAACTTGTTAAATTTTTCTGTCTTAGTATCTGAAAAAATTACTCTAAAGACAGAAGAATTACAAATTGTTGACTTCCTCAAAAGCATAAAAAGAATCGTTAATCTTAAAGGAGATAAATCTAATCAAACAATCGAATTTGAACTAGACGAAAATCTTCCAGAGAAAATCATTAGCGACCAAAAGAAACTTACACAACTATTTTATAACATAATAGATTTCTCTAGCAATAGAGCGGGATCTACTGGCAACATTCACGTTTCAGTAACTCAAAAAGATGTTTCGGATACTGAAATAAAACTAAGTATTCAAGTTTCAGACAATGGACAAATTATTTCCAATACTAAAGTTGAAGAACTATTAAACACAGATCAACTGCTCGAAAATTACTCCGACGATATTGATGATACTAAAAAAGAGGATCTTGGTATGGCTATAGTCGCTAAGTTGGTGGAAATTATGAAAGGGGAAATAACAATTGAAAGTAAAGATGGTAAAGGAACACAATTCAATATCGAACTACCAATCAAAGTTGTGAAACCTACTAGTTTAACCCCTGGGGATGCTCCTGACTCTCCGCTTAAAATATTATTAGTAGAAGATCACTTCTTAAACCAAATAGCTACTAAAAAAATATTAACTACCTGGACTGACAAAATTAGCGTAGACATTGCTGAAAATGGATTAATTGCTGTTGAAAAATTTCGAGAGCATGGCTATGATTTGGTTTTAATGGACATGCAAATGCCCGTAATGAATGGTATTGATTCCTCCAAAAAAATTAGAGAAAGTAGTAACGTTCCTATTATTGCTCTAACCGCTAACTCTTCAAAACAAGAAGCAGATAAATGCTATACAATAGGAATAAATGCATATTTGACGAAGCCATTTAAACCTCATGATTTATATGCAAAAATCATGAGTCTAATGATTCCGGTTGACTCCTAATCTCTTGATTTAATATCTATAAAAAAAAGGTGTAATGAAGTTCATTACACCTTTTTTTATGGATATATTCAAGAGGAAAATATTATACCACACCAAGACCAATTACTCCTAAACGGCCACTAAACTTAACTTTATTTGCTTTTTTGACCATTTTAATTTTGAGCTTTTTATGAAAATCTTTGATAGATATCTTTTTCTTTTTTTCCATTTTGACTTTTTTTATTCTCTATAGGTATAAATAGAAAAGGTTAAATAAAATTGTTTTGACCTCTAAATTTATATAATAATTTTTTAAAATTGAAAAAATAAAGAATTTAATTCCTAACAATTTTATTAACCGTAGAATATCACTTCCAACATACCTAAAACTATTTTCCATAAAAAGCTCATATAGAATAATTTCTATTTTAGCTGATTGACATTCATTCCCCAAAGGAACTAGGTCTGAGTTTCGCTTGAAATAATTTAGACTTTCGCTTTACTACAATTCGATAAAAATTCACTTAAAAAGATGAATTTTGCACTTTTGCCAGAATAACTTTCCGTACTACCTAATTATCCCAGTTTTCGAAATTTTTTATTTGTACTTAAACCCAACCAGTTTAATTTAGAGTTTCCAACTGCTATTTATTAGCAAGAAAAAAAGTCCAGTTTTACACAAAAAATATATTTACCACTAACTCAACATACCATTCTGAAAAGTTAGAAAACAAAAATATGGATTATATAAATATCAGGTGATACAATAAGTTAATTTCTCAACTTACTTTTTTTTAATTTTCATTTCCTATCTTTTCAATTATTTTCCTTTTTTTAAAATACTAAAATGAAAAATCTAAAAGCTTCTTTAATATTACTTCTTTTTACAATATACTCTTCAAGTTGCACAGAAAAAGAATCAGCTTCCATGATTTTAGTAAATGGCAAAATTGCAACATTGGATGTAAACAATCCTCGAGCCGAGGCAATCGCTTTTCAAGATGATCGCATCCTCTTAGTTGGCTCAACCAAGGAAGTAGAATCATTAAAAAATGACCAAACTAAAGTCATTGATTTAAAAGGAAAATTCGCTATGCCTGGTTTCATTGAAGGACATGGTCATTTTTCAGGACTTGGAAAAAGTCTAATTAATTTGAATTTTCTAAAATCAAAAAACTGGCAAGAAATTGTTGATATGGTAGCAGAAGCCGCTAAAAAAGCAAAGCCTGGAGAATGGATAGAAGGTCGAGGCTGGCACCAAGAAAAATGGAATGAAGAACTAGAACGAAATATACATGGCTACCCATATCATGATGATTTAAGCGAAGTTTCACCTAATAACCCCGTGCTTCTTCGACATGCAAGTGGACATGGTGTTTTTGCCAATAAAAAAGCAATGGAGCTTGGCAGAATTAGTGCAGAAACTCCTAATCCAATTGGTGGAGAAATTGTAAGAGACGGTAGCGGAGAAGCAATAGGCATGTTTGAAGAGAGGGCAATGAGTTTAGTCTATGCGGCATTTAGAGAATATGAAAAAACACTTTCTCAGGATGATCTAAAAAAGAGATGGTACAAAGCTATTGACTTAGCCCAAGAAGAATGTCTAAAAAAAGGAATCACAAGTTTCCAAGATGCTGGATCAAGTTATTTAGAAATAGAAAGATATACTCACCTAGCCAAAGAGGGTAAATTTGACTTGCGACTATGGGCAATGCTTAGACATTCTTATGAAGAAATGAATGAAAACTTAGAACAATTTCCAATCATAGATGCGGGTAATCACTTTTTCACTTGTCGATCTATTAAAACAGAAGTAGATGGAGCATTAGGAAGCTACGGAGCTTGGTTGTTAAAATCTTATAATGATAAACAACACTTCGTAGGGCAGAACACTACAACTATCGAAGAAGTTACAAATATTGCTCGGTTAGCTGCAAAAAATGATTTGCAGTTATGTGTACATGCAATTGGTGATCGAGCAAATCGAGAGGTGATTAATATCTTTGAAAAAAACATTAAGGATAACCCATCAAAAGATTGGCGTTGGAGAATTGAACATGCACAGCACTTACATCCAGAGGACATTCCTAGATTTAAAAAATGGGGAATTATCGCATCTATGCAGGGAATTCATTGTACATCTGATGCACCATTTGTGGTTGATCGTTTGGGAGAAAAAAGAGCTCGAGAAGGGGCTTACCCTTGGCGCTCATTATTGGATGCAGGAGTTCTAATTGCCAATGGTACCGATGCACCTGTAGAAGATGTAGATCCTTTGGAAAGTTTTTATGCATCGGTGACTCGAAAGCGTGCAGATACAGGTATCGAGTTTTTTACGGAGCAAAAAATGACTAGAGAGGAAGGGTTGTATTCCTATACTTTGGGGAATGCTTTTGCTGGCTTTGAAGAAAAAAATAAAGGCTCACTTGAGAAGGGAAAATTGGCAGATGTTACAGTCTTGACAAAAGATTTAAGAGATTGCGATGATATGGAAATTTTGGAAGCAGAAGTAATTTATACGATCGTTGGAGGCGAGGTGAAATTTGAGAAATTGTAATCATTAAAATCAAAAATGTCATTAAAATTTAAAACCTACAAAGTGATAACTTAAAAACTACTTAGCTATTCTACTCTACAGCCCAAAGATCTTTTAGAAATGTAACATTTCTTTTTAAACATCCAAGCTTGCACCTTTAGTACGGAATCCTTATTTCACAATAACATAACTTTTTTTCATTTAACAACTAGTGAATAGTGGCTATTCAATCATTATCTTTGTACAGCTGATTTCTTAATCTTATTATCATCTGTCGTAATAGCTAGCTAAATTTATTATTTGGTCATCATTACTTAGCTTATTAAATTCATACTTTTTTCTCAAACATTTAATTAAATTTGTCCTTCAAAATTCAGCAGGAAGTGTAGCTCAATATTTACATTTTCAACAAAACACAATGATTCAAAAACTCCTCATTAAGAATTACGCTATTATTGAAGAATTGGAAATCAATTTTTCGAGCGGGCTCACAATCATCACCGGAGAAACAGGTGCCGGTAAATCTATCCTTCTTGGCGCATTAGGTTTGATAATGGGAAATCGTGCTGACACCAAATCTCTCTATGATCATGAGAAAAAATGTATCATTGAGGCCTATTTTCAAGTGAAAAAATATAAGGTAAAAACTTTTTTTGCTAAAAATGAAATTGACTACGATGACGAATTGATAATAAGGAGAGAATTAACACCTTCTGGGAAATCTAGAGCCTTCATAAATGACACTCCAGTCAATTTAAAGATGTTGCAACAACTAAGTGGTTCACTTATAGATTTGCATCAACAATTTGACACACTTGATATTCACAACGTTTCTTTTCAATTACGTATGATTGATGCACTTGCTGGAAATAATGATTTACTAGAAAAATATCAATCTGCATTTCAACAATACACATCAGGGAAAAGAAACTTAACTAAACTGCTTGAAAAAAGTCGACTTGCTGATAATGAAAGCGATTTCTTAAAATTCCAACTACAAGAGTTTAAAGAAGGAGAGTTAATAGAAGGAGAGTTAGAAAGGATGGAAACGGAAATCACCAAGCTAAGTAATGCAGAAGATATAAAACGAACATTAGGCGGCGCATTTCAGAGTATTTCTGAAAGCGAAAGTTCAGTTATTTCTAATCTCGAAGAAATAGGAATGGCACTATCTAGTCTCCGAAAAGTTTACCCTGAATTGGATAAAATCATGGAACGATTTGATGGAGCAGTTTTAGAAATCCAAGATGTAGCTTCCGAATTTGAGAGAATTGCTGACGAAACTGAGCATGATGGAGAACGGATTATGGAAATTCAAAACCGCCTAGACCTCATTTACAAACTTCAAAATAAACATCACGTAAAAACTGTAAATGAGTTATTATCAATCCAAACAGATTTACAATCTAAAGTTGGTGCCTTTGCAGATTTATCTATTGAAATAGAAAAAACAGAAAAAGATATTGAAAAATTTGAACAAAATTCCACAAAATTAGCTGACCAACTTTCCAAAAAGCGAAAGGTTGTTATTAGTGGTTTTGAGAAAAAAGTTCAAAAACTTTTAATCTTACTGGGGATGGAACATGCCCAGTTAAAAATTGAAATTGGAATCTTAGAACAATTGTCTTCAACTGGATTAGATGATGTAAATTATCTCTTTGCCCCAAATAAAGGGAGTCAATTTTTACCAATCAAAGGCATCGCCTCAGGAGGAGAATTATCAAGATTGACTTTAGCTACCAAATCCTTAGTGGCAAGTGCTATTCCTTTACCAACTTTAATTTTTGACGAAATAGATACTGGGATCTCTGGAGATACTGCTTTAAAAATGGGAGGAATTTTACACGATTTAGCCGATCAACATCAAGTAGTCAGCATTACTCATTCGCCACAAGTTGCTGTTAAAGCGGACAATCATTATTTTGTTTTCAAAAAAATAAAGGGCGATAAAACGGTTACAAGTGTTCGCCTACTGACACCTGAGGAAAGAATTCGAGCGATTGCAACTATGCTAAGTGGTAGTCCTCCATCGGAATCTGCATTAAAAAATGCAAAAGAACTTCTAGAGTTCTAAAATTATATTTTAACCCCAACAGGTAAAAAAATAAAAAAAATTATACTAGGAAATCATTTCCGACCAATACTTAACATAAAAGAAAAAAATATAGGTACAATACTCTTTTATACTATTGCTAGGATTGCATTCTACAAAAAAAAATTAAGCGATAACACAAATACTGATGATTTTTATGCTCTCAAAACGATCTTGATTAAAAGACTGACTCCATAATAAAATTTAAAAAAGTAATTGCCCTTATATTCTTTGCATTTAAACCTAAGTAATAAAGAATTGGTGATTTTAATATAAATAAAAAGGAAAGAGTTAATTATGACACAGACAAACATGGTCAAATGTATACGTTACAATAACCTAGATGTATAAAAATGAAAATAAAAAGATCATTGAAAAATACAATGATTTACCAAATTGGAGTTACCCTTCTTAAGCAAACATGACGACGACCAAATAATGAACATTTTAATTTTTAGAAACAACTTTTAAAAAAACATATTTTCCCGCGTTTCACTGGCTTAACAGATATAAATTCTAATTTATGATATCATATAACAACAAGAAATTTAGATCCATCAGCAATTCTGAAAGTGGTGAAATCTCTCCTGAAACCATATTTAAATACTTCCAAAAGGAAGGTATTTTATGGGCAAATTATAGCGGCGGAAGTATACTGTTAGGAAATATTGTAGGAATAGTTGATGGACGAGGTGAGATCAAAATGCGATACCAACATATTAGCAACGATGGAAGTTTTAAAACTGGGAAATGTATTTCCAGTCCTGAAATTTTGTCTAACAAAAAAATACGATTACATGAAAAATGGGAATGGACAAGTGGAAAAACTGGAATAGGAAATTCAATCATAGAGGAAATTTAAAATAAAAAAATCAAACTAAATACTGATAAAACTATTTGATCATCTAATATTATAAATTGTTCTTTGAAATTGTTCATGAGAACATCGAAATAAATTAAATTTCCAGGATTTCGTACATTTTTGCCTTAACTTCATAACTATGAAAGAATAACTCAAAATATTTCAACTTGATAGATAATAGTGAATTACTTTTTGATATCGAAGTAACCTAAAGCTCCACTTAAAACAAAAAATGGAGATTTCATGCCAACAAAAAAGGTATCCAATAAAACTTTAATCACAAACAAAATAGTACAACCAATGTCAAACAACTTACTAGCAGGAAAAAGAGGAATTATATTCGGAGCACTCGACGAGCAAAGTATTGCTTGGAAAACTGCAGAAAAATGTGTCGAACAAGGCGCAAAAATCACTTTGACTAACGCTCCAGTTGCTTTACGTTTTGGAACGATAAATGAGCTCGGTAAAAAACTGAATGCGGAAATTATTCCAGCAGACGCGACTAGCGAAGAAGATCTGGAAAATCTAATCACAAAATCTATGGAAATTTTAGGTGGAAAATTAGACTTCGTTTTACACTCTATAGGCATGTCTGTTAATGTTAGAAAAAAACGATCCTACACCAATATTAAATACGATTGGATGCAAAAAACTTTCGATGTTTCTGCCATCTCTTTTCACAAAGTAATGCAAAAATGTATGGAATTAGATGCAGTAAATGATTGGGGAAGTATCATGGCTTTAACATACATTGCCGCACAAAGAACATTTCCAGACTATAATGAAATGGCGGAATCTAAAGCATTATTAGAATCATTCGCTCGAAGCTTTGGCTATCATTATGGCATTGAAAAAAAAGTCAGAATAAATACTATTTCTCAATCTCCGACTTGGACAACAGCAGGAAGTGGTGTCAAAGGATTTCAAGAATTTTTCGACTATGCAGATAAAATGTCCCCGCTTGGAAATGCACCAGCAGAGGCTTGTGCTGATTATTGTGTAACGATGTTTTCTGATTTAACGAAATATGTTACAATGCAAAATTTATATCACGATGGAGGATTTTCAAATATGGGAATGAGTCCAGCATTATTACCTGATGCTGAATAATTCAATTATTAAAATCTTAATCTATAAAAGCCTCTTGCCAAAACCAAGAGGCTTTTTACTTTTGATAAATACCTGACTTTCCAATTTTAAAACAATAGTTACCTTAGTCTTTCAAAAAAAACTTTAAAACTTTTTGATATGAATAAACTAATACTTTTCCTCCTATCTTTTATCTCTTTTAATGCTTTCGCACAACCGCAAGAAGCTAATCTTTTGGGAACTTGGAATGATCCTGATATACCACCTACATCTTTTTATGACAACCCTTACAACGAAGTTTGGGGGCTTGCAGTAAACAATAGTGAAATCGCAGTAATTGGATCAACTTTAGGCACTCATTTTATAAATGTAACTGATCCTAATAACCCTGTAGAAATTACAGATGCCTTTGTAGCTGGTGCCGCTCAGGGCACCAGTATTGTCCACCGAGACTTTCATGATTTTGGTGGCTATTTATATGCTGTCTGTGATGAAAGTGGAAGTAGTACTTTACAAGTTATTGATATATCAAACTTACCAAGCTCAACAAATGTAGTTTATGATTCTAATGAATTCCTTGGACGAGCTCATAATATTTTTATCGATTCAGCAGCAGCCCGAATTTATGCTTGTGGCGTCAGAAGACCAGGGCTTTCTGGATTTATTAACCTCCAAATAATTGACATCTCTTCTCCTGTTAATCCTGTTGTATTAAATGAATATAACAGTATTCCATACGTGCATGATATTTATGTAGAAAATAATATTGCATATGCTAACTGTGGAACTGATGGTTTTTTTACTGTTGACTTTACTGATGCTACTAACCCAACTATTTTGGGTTCTATGACTACATACGAACAACAGGGCTACAATCACTCAGGTTGGTTAGATCGCAATGGTCAATATTATTATATGGCTGATGAAACATGGAATTCAGATTTGAAAGTTGTTGACGTTTCTAATTTTGACGATATGTCCGTTTCTGCTACCTTTAATGCAGATCAAAACTTGACAACAGTTCCCCATAATCTAATTGTTCGCTGTGACCTGTTGTACGTTTCTTATTATTACGAAGGTGTTCAAATTTTCGATATATCAGACCCAAACGCCCCAACCCGTAGTTACTATTATGATACTTCTACTCGACCCAATACTACTAATTATGAAGGCGCTTGGGGAGTATACCCTTTTCTTCCTTCAGGAAATATTTTGGTTTCGGATATGCAAAATGGATTATTTGTTTTAGAATCAATTAGCGAACATGAATGTGAAAACATAGTGAGTATAAAAAGTCCACACAAAATTTACAACAACATAATTACATTTCCTCAACCTGCCTCTGATTTTATCCAAATAGAATTAAAAATATTAAACAATCAAGAAATTGCCAAATTTGAATTAGTTAACCTAACTGGGATAACAGTTCAAACCTTCGCTCCACAAAATTTAGCAGTAGGAAAAAATGAAATAACTTTAGACTTAAATAACTCTATCCCAAATGGCATCTATTTCCTAAGGATCTCTAACGAAAAAGGAAGTCAGTCACACAAAGTAATCAAAAACCAATAACTAAGGATGAATAGTTAATACCATATTATCATTTAGGATGGTATTAACCGTTCATCTTTAAAAATTAATCAATATTTGAAAAAATACATTTCCACAATTGAAGTTATATTCCTAATTTCAACGTTTCATTGAAAAAGGAATTATGAATATGATTTTTTGGAAAAAAAAGATAACAACTATTTTTAGAAAAGAAGAAAAACACTTGTTCTTCCTCTTCTTAATAATTAGTTTATTTTTCTCAACTAACCTTCTTGGTCAAAGAGATATTCCAAATTCAAGATCCCAATCAGGAATAAGTGGTCAGCAAGGCTTACCATTGCAGTCTTTTCGTAAAATCTCCAAAGATTCCTTACTCATTTTTTACTACTATATGGATAACCCGAATGAGGAGTTCCCCTATAAAGATACTTTACTAGATAATTATTTTCATCAGTTCGATCCTGCTCGTAGACAAACCCTAGATCACGGAACCTTAGGATATTTAGGTAGTCCAACCTTTCCTTTGTTTTATCAATCATCATTTAAACAAGGATTTGATGTAGGGTTACACCAATATGATTTGTATAAAATTAAAGTAAGTGGTCTCCAATTTTACAATCTCAAAAGAGCTTATTCGGATTTTTATTTTTCACAAGGTGGCTCGCAAGACGATATCCAATTAAAGGGGAAATTCAGTAGAAATTTCAACAAGAATGTTAATGTTTCTATAGATTATCATCGAATTAGTCAATATGGTTCTACTGCTCCTATTAGGTATTTTTATCAAAACCAACGAGCACGCCATACAGCGCTAGCAGGAGGATTGACTTTTAAAAATGATGCAAATACCTATCAAGGGTTCTTCGCTTTTTCTAATAATATTCATCAGCAAGAAGACAACGGAGGTATTGAATCCGACACTTTTTTTTTTCAAGATGACAATGGATTTGCAAGTACCCTTGCTATCCCTGTTTGGTTGGATGATGCGGAAACTAGACACTCTGAGCAAGAAGTAAGCTATACCCATTATTACAATTATAACCCAATTCAATTTAAAGCAAATAAAAAAAGAAAAGCAGAAGAAGAAGCCAGGGCAAAGACCGATGTAGAAGCCTTAGCTCCGCGAGTTGCAGCTTTAGACACTTTATTAAAGATAACAATGGACTCCACATCAATTTCTAATTCGGATAGTTTAGAAATAAATAATATAATTGTAGATACTTTAATAAAATCACCAACAGATACCCTAAAAAATACACCGCTAGATTCTTTGCAAAAAACTAAGGTGAATTCGATTAACAATCAAAGACCAACTTCTCCTTCTTTTGAACCACCTCCAAATTTCGCTAATAGTCAATCAATAAATAGTTTACCAAAGGGTCGAACTTATACTTTAATGCATAGCCTTGCCTATAAAAAAGGAACATATCGATTTTCTGATATCTCAGCATATGCAGATTCAAGTTATTATAAAACCCTATTACTTGATCTCCGTGGTATACGGCATTTTGTTCAAACTAGGAAAATTGAAAATACCTTTGCTGTCAGCACTTTTAATTCTCGTAGAACTGGAGCTAATAAAATTAAAGCACAGAGTGATTTTTTTGAAATCGGTATTCGACATTCTTTTAATTGGATTGATGAAGAAACTGCAGACTCTGCAGTCAATAATTTATTTTTGACTGGCAAATGGAACTTTACTCCGAACGAAAGATTGCAAGTTAAAACCTCTGCTCACCTTGGATTGTGGGATAATGCAGGAGACTATCGAATAAGTGGAGAGTTCTTTTTTGATTTAAAAAAACTAGGTCAATTAAAATTAAGTGGAATCAATCAATTATATAAACCTGAACTTTTACAACAGCGTTTTTACATTTCAAGTAGAAATGCCTGGTTTAATGATTTTAAACCTACTTTGGAAACTAATTTAAGTGCAACTTATGCTTTACCAAAATGGGGTTTTCAAGCAAGTAGCCAATATCATCTGCTAAATAATTTCATCTATTTTGACACCTTAGCAACTGCCCAACAAACTAGTTCGCCACTTAGCATCTTCCAATTAATCTTACAGCAAAATTTTCGATTAGGAAGCTTCCATCTAGACAATGTGGTTATCCTTCAACAAACGACTAATGATGCACTGAACCTACCTAATATTTTTTCCAAACACAGTCTATACTACGACGGAAAATGGTTTCAACAAAAACTTAAGATTAAATTAGGAATAGACTTGAGAATGAATAATAGCTATTTTGCTAACAGCTACAATCCACTAGTTGGGCAATTTATTATTCAAAACAAACAAAAAATAAACTTCTTCCCTGCCATAGATGCTTCAGTAAGTATCAAAGTTCAGCAGTTTAGATTTTTTGTAAAAGCAGAAAACTTAACTAGATTTTTTGCAAATGCAATTGATTCTATTCAAGCTGATTATCAATATTACCAAACAGCTCTTTATCCAATTCAGAATTCTAGATTTAGACTGGGGTTGGGATGGAAATTTGGTAACTAATGGCTAATAGTTAATTCCTAATATATAATACCAATTTACAGGAATAACTATTAGCCATTCATGGTCTAACCTTTAATTTTAAAGTTCATAGTTTGGCGTCAATTTTTCATCATGACCAGAGTAAAAATCATTTATAATTTTTATTACTTCTTCTGGATCATCAGTTATTGGAAGTAGACTCATATCATCAGGACTAATATTTCCTTCTTGATGAAGCATGATATTTTCAATCCACTCATTCATTCCAGTCCAATAACTTTTACCAACTAAAATTACAGGTACCCGAGTTATTTTTTTAGTCTGAATCAAAGTCAAAACTTCGAAAAGTTCATCCATTGTTCCAAATCCACCTGGCATAGCAATAAAAGCTTGAGCATACTTTACAAACATTACTTTTCTCACAAAAAAGTATCGGTAATTCAAATTCAATTCAGGATCAATGAAAGGATTATGACTTTGCTCAAATGGCAAATCAATATTTAATCCAACTGAAACACCTCCTGCTTCTTTTGCACCTTTGTTCCCAGCTTCCATAATTCCTGGTCCACCTCCAGTAATCACTCCAAATCCTTCCTTTACTAATCTAGCTGCAATTTGATCAGCCAACTCATAGTAGAAAGTACCTGGTTTGGTTCTAGCAGAGCCAAAAATAGAAATACAAGGGTCTACATGATTCATTGTTTCGAACCCTTCAACAAACTCTGAAATTACTTTGAACATAGTCCAAGCATTTTCACCTTTTAATTTTGTCCATTGTTTCATTACTTGCTTAGGGTTGTTGTTTTCTTCGTTATTTTCCATATTTTTTATTTTTGTAGATGAATTTTCCCAATCCAACACTACGGTATTTAAGATTTAAACGATTAGTAACTGTATTTACAAAATCCAGTTAAATGTTTAATTATTATCAAAAAAACCTACCAATTTAAATTGGTAGGTTTCGCTATTTATATAATTTATTACAAATATCAAATTATTAGGACTTGTTCTTTTTGTCAAACCTTCTCCATCATAAAACAGTCGTACTCTTTTTTTACAAATTTTACAACATCATCAACATTCTTATACTGGGAAAAAAGGTCTTGAAGAATCTGACTTTTTGAGGTTACACTTGATGGAATTACAAAACTTACCACATCCTCTGCAGTAATAGTTTCACCACTTAAAATAATTAATCGTTCGATTACATTACGTAATTCCCTAATATTTCCAGTCCAATTAACTTCTTGGAGTGCTTTTAATGCAGATGTTTCAATTTTTTTAGGAGCAACTCCATATTCAGTACAAATTGATTCGATAAAGTAGTTAGTTAATAGTGGAATATCACTTCTTCGATCATTAAGTGTTGGTACTTTAATTATGATAACGGCTAATCGATGATACAAATCCTCTCTAAAATTCTTCGCATTTATCTCATCTCTCAAATCTTTGTTCGTTGCAGCAATAACCCTCACATTAACAGAGATTTCTTTATCACCTCCAACTCTTACAATTTTACTTTCTTGCAATGCTCTCAAAACTTTTGCTTGCGCAGATAAACTCATATCTCCTATCTCATCCAAGAAAATAGTACCTCCATTAGCTTGTTCAAATTTACCTATCTTTTGCTTGTAAGCTCCTGTAAATGATCCTTTTTCATGACCAAACAATTCGCTTTCAATTAATTCAGAGGGGATTGCTGCACAATTTACCTCTATGATTGGACCATCTGTACGCCCACTTTTAGAATGTAACCATCTTGCCACCAACTCTTTTCCTGTTCCATTAGACCCATTAATCAATACTCGTGCATCCGTTGGTGCAACTCTATCGATCGTTTCTTTAATTTTCAGTATTGGTTCTGACTCACCTATAATCTCTTGACTTTTTACTTTATGAACCCTTCGCTTTAGTACTTTATTATCGGTAATTAAACTTGATTTGTCCATAGCATTTCTGACAGTAATCAAAAGTCGATTCAAGTCTGGTGGCTTCGAAATAAAATCAAATGCTCCTTTTTTTACTGCATCCACAGCTGTATCGATATTAGCATGACCAGAAATCATAATTACTGGAGTATCGCTCGAGATTGTCTGCACTCTCTCTAGTGCTTCCATCCCATCCATTTTTGGCATTTTAATATCCATAATGACTACGTCATATTTAGATTTTTTCAATTTGCCTAAACATTGGATTCCATCCATCGCTTCATCCACATCATACTTTTCAAATTCAAGAATCTCTTTCAAAGTATTTCGGATACTAGCTTCATCATCTACAATCAGAATTTTTGCCATTGGATTATTTTTATCAGGTTGATTAAAAACTTTAAAAAACGGATTAATTTTTACCTTTTAATTCAACGGATGAACACCTATTTAGGTTACCTTTAAAAAGATAAATATTATTATTATTTAAGATACATAAAATAAAACAAAATTGAGTTGAGTTCTGTTTTCTTTCAAAATATTTTATTTATTTCCATAAAAACCACACGATTTTTCAATAAAAAAGTTGACCCATAAAAATAAGTAATTTTTGACCCTGCCATTCTTATTAATTTTCCCTTAAAATACTTACCTTCGCAGGTCATTTCAAAAAAAGAGTAATATTCATGAGGACAAAACTGTCGCAATTTAACTTCGAATTACCACCTAAACTGGTAGCAAAATATCCTACTGAAAACCGAGATGAGTCTCGATTAATGGTAGTTCACAAAGATACAGGATTAATTGAGCACAAGATGTTCAAAGAAGTATTGGAATATTTTGAAGATGGAGATACTTTCATTCATAATGATACCAAGGTTTTTCCTGCAAGACTATATGGCTGCAAGGAAAAAACAGGTGCTAAAATTGAGGTCTTTCTATTGAGAGAACTTAACCATGAAGCTAGGCTTTGGGATGTATTAGTTGATCCTGCTCGTAAAATCAGAGTTGGAAACAAACTATATTTCAATGACAAGGATGATGAGAATGAAGTATTAATTGCAGAAGTTGTCGATAATACTACTTCTAGAGGTAGAACTATCCGATTTTTGTTTGAGGGAACGGATGATGAATTTCAAGAAAAATTGGAAGAGTTAGGTAATACTCCTCTCCCAAAATATTTGGATCGACCCGTTGAAGATATTGATAGAGAAAGATACCAAACGGTATATGCTAAAAATATGGGAGCTGTTGCTGCTCCAACTGCAGGTTTACACTTCAGCGAAGAATTACTCAAACGATTAGAGTTAAAAGGAGTTGACCCAGCTTATGTAACCCTTCATGTAGGTCTAGGAACTTTCAGAAGCATTGATGTGGAAGATCTTTCAAAGCATAAAATGGATGCAGAGTATTTTAAAATTGCTGCTGAAACCGCTGAAATAGTTAATAAAGCCACTGCTAATAAAAAACGAATTTGTGCAATAGGAACAACTTCTATGCGAACAATCGAATCAGCAGTATCTGCGGAATCTACCTTGAAGGCTGCAGAAGGTTGGACAAATAAATTTATTTATCCCCCTTACCAATTTAGCATTGCTGATAGTATGATTACCAATTTCCACTTACCAAAATCTAGTTTACTGATTATGGTTTCTGCATTCGGTGGAGCGGATTTGATCAAGGAAGCCTATGCGCAGGCAATCAAAAAGAAATATCGTTTCTTTAGTTATGGAGATGCAATGTTAATTATATAAAGAAAATCATGAAATAAAAAGAAGGTGTTAACACTATTTGGTGTTAGCACCTTTTTTTTATTTGGTTACTGAATCGAAGAAAATAATTACTAAATAAAAAAGAGTAGTTGCTAATTTTTATTCTTAGAAGTTCAGTTCCTAAAGTTACTTATGATCATAATACTTTTAGAAATTTTCAATTCAGTTAGTCTTCCAACTACTAAATCAAATGAAAAATAATTTCGTTTTGAAAATAAGAAATACAATTTCAGCACCCACTTAAGGTCATATTCTCTAGAAAAAACTAAAATCAAGGCTATTTGCTAAAGAATTTATTCATTTTAAAACTTATTGCCAAAAAAACAGCGATCATCTAACTGTATAATAATCAACTACTTATACATTAAATATCATTATCTCCATAAATTTTTTAGAATATATTATGGTCTAGTTTTTGAATTGTCAAAACATAAGTAAAAAGTATTGCGATAATAATTTTTGTTTATTACATTTGTGGCGAAGTCAGGCTTTACTTTTATCTTTTTTCAAGAAACATTTTTTCATAATAATATTTCATAATCGTAATATGTATTGGACATTAGAATTAGCACATCATCTCGAGGAAGGTCCTTGGCCGGCAACTCGTGATGAATTAATCGATTACGCCATCCGTTCAGGAGCACCTCTTGAGGTAATTGAAAACCTTCAAGCAATGGAAGACGAGGGAGAGATTTACGAAAACATGGAGGACATTTGGCCTGATTACCCGAGAAAAGATGATTTTCTTTTTAACGAAGACGAATACTAATCTTCTAGTTATAATAATCGTAACAAATTATCTACTTATCAGTCCATTTTGGATTGAGATTATAAAATTACTGCGTTATACTTTTTATAAAAAAGTTTTACATTCGTTGAGTGTAAAACTTTTTTTGTTCCCATCGGTTTTCTATTGCTACTTACTAGCCTAAAACGAATCAAAATAATTTCGAAAAATTAAATTCTGACGAGTTCACCGTTTCTTCTATTTTAAAGTAATAAAATCTGTATTTTTAGTTGCCGCAATTGATAACTTCTTTGTCACGATAAAAGCAAAATTCCACTCCAAAAATCTTATCGCAAATTTCAATTAAAATAAAAACATTAAGGTTATTCGTAACCTATTCTGCATATTTCGGTAAAACATAGACTTATATTTTTTTGATAAAATAACCTAAGTCTCTTCTAATTTGGTTGTCATTTTTTTTAAAAAAATAAAAAAACACGTCACATTATTTAGATAAAATATTTTAACTAATAACATATACATGGATAAGTAATTTTTCTTTTTAAATCATAGCATTAATTTTCTATTTAAAATAAATAATTATATACATATGTATTTAACTTGTAATCAATATATTAGTGAATAATTTTATTTCCTAATCATGAATACATTTTTCTAACTTTACTACAGAATGAATTATTATTAAAAATAATACATCAAATTCAAACATTTGTGACATAAAAGTTACTACTTTTATAAACACAACATTAATTTTAGGGACAAAATAAATTAAGTAAACTTTAAATGAAGAATCTGATAGAAATCTCCAAGATTGTTACAAAGAAAAAGGTTAGAAAAATTGAAATTTTTGATGACCATTCCCTAAAACACAAGAATAGTAAGTTTAATGAATTTTATGAAGCTTTAATGGCTAATAAATTTAAGAATGATAGAGATGCAGCCTCTTTCCTTTATGACTGTAGTCCAACTGATGATAAATATCGACAACTCAAATCACGTTTTAGGAAAAGATTATTAAATACACTTTTCTTCTTAGATGTAAACCTTCCTTCCACCTCAAGCTATGATCGTGCTTATTATTCTTGTAATAAGGATTGGACACTTGTAAAAATATTAAAGTCCAATGAAGCAATCCATACTGCCTCTGCATTGGCAAGACAGATTTTGACGACAGCTTTAAAATTTAAATTTGCGGATGTAATTGTCAATTGTGCTAGAATATTAAGACGATATGCAGCACAGATGGGTGATGACAAAAATTATGAAATTTACGATCAACACAGCAAACAATTTCAAAATGTGTTAGACGCTGAAATTCGCTCGGAAGAATTATACCAACGAGTAATTATGAATTATCATAAACCAATTGGCAAAGCTTCGGATCTAGAGGAGAAGATTGGGACTTATTGTGACGCTTTAGTAGGACTTTCTGAGATTCATGATTCCCCCATAGTGATATATAATATGTATTTAGTTTGGGCATATCGATATGAAATGTTACGAGATTTTGATGCAATGTTAGAAGTTTGTAACAAAGCGGAAAAGTATATTGAAGATAATCCAGCATTCTATCAAGATGATAAATTAGCGACCTTCCAAATGAAGAAGATGTCAGCATATCTTCATTTGAGAGATTGGAAAAATGGGAAAATAAATGCTGAAAAGTGTTTACAGTCTTTCCCCAAAGGTAGTAGGACTTGGTTTAGCTTCATGGAATATTATCTCCTATTGGCAATTCATACAGAAAACCACGTTAACGCACTAGCCATTTTTAACGATGCCTCTAATCTTCCTAAGTTTAAAAAGTTACCAGCTCGTAATAGAGAAAAATGGAAAATCTATGATATTTTCTTAAATTATATTATCGAAAGCCAAGGAGACTCAAATCCAGTTTTGTTGACACAAAGACGCAAGAACTTCAGAGTTGCTCGCTTTATAAATGATCCAGTTCTTTATCCTAAAGATCAAAGGATATTTACTGTTTTGGTGGTTATAGCTCAAATGCTATTTTTAATTGAAAAGAAAAGTTATAACAATGCAGCAGAGAGGATTGACCGATTGAAAAGTTATGCGAATCGCCAATTAAAGAAAGAGGAATATTTTAGGACGATTCAATTTATTCGCTTGCTTCAACAATTAGTGAAAGCTGATTTTCAAATTGAAAATTTAAGCAATGTCGAAAAATATTATAATCGCTTAATTGAAGAACCATTTTTCTATCGAGGATTAATCTCAGAATTAGAAGTATTGCCTTACGAGAAATTATGGAATATGATTTTAGCAAGACTCTAAAACTATCCTTTTCGAAGATTAATAAAAAAGGCTTACCTAAAATACTACGAGGTAAGTCTTTTTTTTTGGAAAAATGTAAATAGTAAACATTAAATTTGTAAAAATAAATGAAACCTCATCTCCTAGAAAAAACAAAAGACAGGGAAATGAAGTTGGCAAGAAACACTAACAAAATAAAATCATCCTCCCTTGAAAAAAATAATAATTACCATAGATGGGCATTCTGCCTGCGGAAAATCTACCCTTGCAAAAGCATTGGCTAATGAGTTGAATTATGGATACATCGATACAGGTGCTATGTATAGAGCAGTCACTTTTTATTTTTTGGAAAATAGAGTCAACATCCAAAAGACGGCTGAAATGGAGAAAGCACTAAAAAGAATTAGTATCACTTTTAAAAATACGGTCGGTGGTAACCGTACCTACTTAAATGGTAAAGATGTGGAAGATGTTATTCGAAAAATGTTCGTTTCGAAAAATGTAAGCCATGTTTCTGCCATCAGTACTGTGCGTAGAATGGTTGTTAAACAGCAAGTAAAAATGGGGAAACTTAAAGGAATTGTGATGGAAGGTCGAGATATTGGAACAGTTGTATTTCCAAATGCAGAACTAAAAATATTTTTGACCGCAGATGAAGAGGTTCGAGTCAACCGACGATACAATGAGCTTACAAAAAAAGGACAAAAGGTAAGTGTAAAATCTATTAAAGATAATTTGCTAGAACGAGATCATATTGACTCCACAAGAAAAGATAGTCCACTAAAGAAAGCAAAAGAAGCTGTTTTAATTGACAATTCAAGTATTACTCAAAAAGAGCAATTAGCAATGGTTTTAGCCTTATCTACCGAAAGAATTAGGAAACTTTCGATAGTTGATAAAAATATAGTTCCAATAATATCAAAATCTGAGCACAAAAAGAACACTAGACCGGTTGATTCTAAGCGAAAAAATCTACCCATTTCTAAGAATAAAACAACAACAACAACTCAAAAAAAGATAACTCAAAATCAAACTAATAAAAAAGTAACTACTCAGAGCACCAAACCAAGTACTCAAAAAAGAACTGATCAGTCTACTAATGAAAATAAAAAAGCACCTCAAAAAAATACAATTCAGAATCAAACTAGTAAAAAAGTAACTACTCAAAGCACTGAACCTAAAACTAAAAAAAGAATTGATCGGTCTACTAATGAAAATAAAAAAGCACCTCAAAAAAATACAACTCAAAATCAAACTAGTAGAAAAGTACCTACTCGAGGCACTAAACCAAACCAAAAAAAAAGGGCTAATAAACTTGCTCAGAATAAAAATTCAACACAACAAGGTTTACTTAAAATCCAAGGCGATCAAAAAACTGTGGAAAGGAAAACAAAACCTACACCTAAACCAAAGGCAAAACAACCTGTTAAAAACGTAGTACAACAAATAGTAAAATCTACTCCAACTTCTAAAAAAAAAGCAAACAAACCCACTCCCAAATCTCAAAAAAGTAATCATAAAAAAGTTCTATCAACCTCACGAGGTAAAAATTCTATCAAACAAAAAAATAAAAAAATCGGCACAAAAACACCTAATCAAAAATAATTGCCTAGCAACAAGCTAACCTAGAATCTTTAGAAAATCTTTTATAGATATAGATTTTTAAATAATAAAAGCACAATAATATTAGCCTACCTAAACCAATATGAAGAGGGGTTTTTACTTTTTATCTATTCTAGTTCTTTTAATTTTTCTCAATGCTTAAGAAGTGAATAGCACCAAGGTAAGAATCGATCTGCCTTTACGTAACTCTTTGAACAATTACGGTAGGTTACCAAAAAATCTTTTAACGAAAAATTACAGAGGTACTCAAAAAGATAATCACTCTTCCTTGTAGCATACCTATCCTTTTAAATATTTTAACAAAATCAACGTTGATCCTCCGTTCATCTTTTTTAATACTTCAATGACCAAATTTCTCATGGCATTTGTACAAAAGAAACCACTCTTCTAATCCAAAGTAATCAAAGATATCTATCCTTAGAAGCCAAACATGAATATATATATATATTTCCTTTTTTATCAAAAAAAAAAGAAAGTGACAACCCAGATTTCCCTAAATAAGTTAACTATTTAGCACATCGCTTAGTTGTAATATTTGATATTTCTTTCTTTCAAAATAACCATATTTAGTGTTGAAGGTTTTTTCAAGTTTCAAATAAAAAACCACCAAGCAAAAATTTGTTTGGTGGTTTTTTATTTTACAAAAATGAAATAACCTTATCGAATCAAAGTGACTTCACCTGATCGGGTCACTCTCTCACTTAAATCTCCAACTTCACATCCAATGGTCATTACATAGACATATACATCCATAGGAGCAGGTTTATCTCCATCCATTCCATCCCACGCTTCTCCTGTATTAGAGGAAAAAACAGGATTTCCCCATCTATTGAAAATCCTTATTTCAAAAACTTCTTCTATTTTTTCTTCTGTCAATGCATTGAAAGTATCATTCAATCCATCCCCATCTGGCGTAAATGCATTTGGTATTATTACTGATCCCGGATCACACGGTAAATTTACAGTAAGGGTAAAACTCCATTCTTTAGAACAACCTTCTTCATCTGTTACTGTAAAAACGTAAGTTGTTGTTGTTTGAAGAGGCAGTGCCATTGGGCTTTCACAATTTACACAACTTAACCCTGTTGTTGGCGACCAAACTGTACTCGCTATCGGATTAGTAGATACAATTAGTAAATCAGGCACTTGGAAAGAATCCGGATAATCAATTATTGCATCTCCAGGAAAGCCTGCAACCTCAATCCCAAATGGATCATCCACCACTCCAGACAAACCAGTATAAATACAATCTCCATCTTGAATTGAAATAGGGTAATCCCCTGCTGATAATCCTGTGAAAATTGGATTTGCTTGGAATTGTCCCCCGTCTAAACTAAACAACCAACCTGGTTGAACATTGGTTATAGATAATTCTCCATCATTTCCGTTTTCACACGTTGGAGATATAAAATCAGTCGTAATTGTAAAAGTGTTATCCTCTACAACTTCTACACTTCCAGTAGATGTACAAGAATTATTATCAGTTACTGTTACGTTATAAATACCGACAGGCAGATTGTTCACTATTGGTACATTCCCTGCTCCAACAATACTCCATTCATAATTAGTTGCACCTCCTGGATTAACAAAAACAGAAACAGAACCTTCGCTCCCATTTGGACAAGTCGAAGTAGATTGAAAACTCAAAGTAGTTGCTGGATAATTACTCAACGTTATTGCACTCGTAGAATCACATCCTAAAATCGAAGTAAATGTCTCAGAGTAGGTCATCGGTGTTGAAACCATATCACCATGAATCATCACAGATTCTCCAACACACACTATTGTATCTCCAGAAGTAGAAATAGAAGTAAATGAAAGCAATACAGTATCTACACTATAACATCCTGTTATTGAATTACTCGCTGTTACAATGTATTGCATCTCTTCATCCGGATTAATAACATTTACAGTTTGACAGGTAGTACAATCCAAAAAGTCATCACCTCCATCAATCGTTTGCCAATTGAAAGTATCAAAATTTCCAACTACTGTAAATGATGTATCCTGTGTAGGGCAAACGATCGCATTTTCAGGCATCGTCATATTCACTGTATTTGGTTCAACAATTATACTAACCATATCAGTTTGAACTCCGCCACATGAATCAATTACTGTTACAGTATAATCTCCTCCATCCCAAACGGTAAAAGTTGAATCCGTTGTTCCATCTTGCCACTCATAACTTACAAAGTGAGAACTTGCATTTAACTCTAAAGAAGAATTATCACAAATTGTGATTGTACCCCCTAAATCCAATTCGTAAGGTTCAGGCACTTCTGTAAATTGAACAATGTTATTTGAATAATCACATTCACCAATATTCGTTACAGGAAAATCTGAATTTAAATCATAAGGTAAGTTTATCGAATTATCATCATTGACCACGACGAAAACAGGATCGTCATATTGCGCAGGAATTGTGTATTCCACGAACGCACAACTATCAATAGGAACAGTTACACCAAGAACTTCTGTAGCCAAACCACTTGTAACTCCTGCAGTTGGATCACTTGTATAAAATGTAATTGGGGTTGTAAATGATAAAATATTATCTCCTGAATTACATACTTCCAAAGTAACTACCAATTCATTTAAAGCACATTGAACATCGAGGCTATTAATAGAAGCATCCGCTCCTAACTGTTGACCATGTTGCGTTAAGAAATTATTTAAAACTACATCGTTACCAACAATGTGATGTTGTTGTTGAGAAATAGGTAGACTCAAATCATCATCGATATTTACATTGAAGTAGGAGTTTTGATTCCAAACTTGTCGAGTTGTTTGCCACGGGGTGGTTAGTGAATTGAATGCTCTGAGTAAACCATTATCATTATTAACATCTCCTTGAGATGATGACCCTGAAACTAAAATCTCTGTTAATCCATCACCATCAACGTCAACAACTACTGGAGATTCAGCTCTAGTAGCAGAAAATGCAATGGTTGTAAATAGTAAATTTCCGTTTGTTCCATCCCATATTTCCATAGCCTCAGTCCCTCTCGAAACGATTTCAAAATCGCCATCTCCATTAAAATCAAACGCAACAGAGCTTGTAAGATTCAAATCACTATTAACAGCAGGAACGGTCCATTTCAGGTTAAAATCATTTTCCAACGCTATTAGAGCAGTTGTTGTTTTAAACACAATTTCTAACTGACCGTCACCATCAATATCGGCAATCGTAGACGGTGAAGCATTATCTCCTGGATCAAATTGTCCAATGATTGTATTAGTTTGTAAATCCCATCCATAAATCAAAGAAGAACTTCCTGGAATAACTGGATTAAAAACGGAAACAACTCCATCCAAATCTCCATCTTTATCTATATCCGCAATCGAGACAATTCCGTTATCAAGATTTGCTTCTACCACCATAGCAGCTACTCCATTATTAATGTCTATACTATAAACTCTTTTTCCCATCACCAATTCCAAACCATCACAGTTAGGACAAGCAGAGTCTTCTAATACATCTGCCGCAACTGATAAAACTGCATCAGCAGTTGTTATTGGAAGTACGGCAATAATAGTCAAGTCATCAGCATTAAAAATGGTATTATTTGCATAAACTTCAACCGAACCGTCTCCATTAAAATCCGCCAAACCAACTGTTTCAGGCCAACCTGTTCCAGAACCATCTAAAATTTGTGAGGCTGTAAATGTTCCATCATGCTCAAATCGAGTCAAGGTAGAACCACCATAATAAAATATTTCACCAGTTCCATCTTTGTCCACATCAGCTACTGCGAGATAACTATGATCGTCCACCCCAGACACTGGAATTTGTAATTCTTCCTGACCATTTAATCCATCCAGAATAATAATTCGATTATTTGTTAACGACTCTTGAGGAATAATTACTTCAGGAATCCCATCGCCATCTATATCTGCAGTCACCGGTGTTCCTGTCATAGAGACATTCGTATTACTCTGCCATTTTAATTGCCCCTGTACAATATCACTAGAAGTATTAACAAATAAACAATCATCTACACATTCATTATAAAATGCTAAATCACAACCATCTTGTCCACAACATGCTGGATCAAAACAATCAATCAAACCATTTCCATCATCATCAATTCCATTATTGCAAATTTCTCCACAAATGATTTCACTCACTTTTAATGAATCAACAAATTCACAAGCTCCCATCGAAATAGTCAATACATAAACTCCGGTATCTCCAACTGTAATCATCGAAGTAGTAGCCCCCGTACTCCACAAAAATTCAGCTCCTAAAATTTCTGTTCCTAGCGTTACAGAATCGATGTTACAAATAGTAGTATCATTTCCTAAGTCGAAAGCATATGGATTACTATTTGAAGTGACTCCAATAGGTATGATAGTTCCTACCGAATTATCAAAATGTTCCGTTCCTGTTTCTATGTTGTTATTGAAAAAAGAAGAGTTATTAATATTTACTACAGCTGTTGAAGTTACACTTGAACTAGAAACATCTCCCCCAAGGAAAAGAGCCCCACCTTCTGACATATTGTTAAATCCTGCTCCATTAGTTGAAGTTGCAGAATTATTAAAGAAATAACAATTGTCAATAATAAAACTATGATTGTTTGGAGAAGGAAAATTGGATCTATCAAAAATCGCGATAGCTCCCCCTGCATTTCTATTAAGATCAAAATCCCCCGAATCACCTGCAGAAGTAAAAACAGTATTATCACAGAAATAACTTTCAGAAATATTTATCTCTGATAAATAAAATAGTGATAATGCCCCTCCTGTTGAACCATTAGCTAATTGCTCTGCTCGATTACTAGAAAATTCGGAATTGGTAATTGTAATTGACGAGTTTGTATTGGTGGGGACAGTATCATCTATTCTTCCATTAAAGAAGATTGCCCCGCTTGCTGTTCTTCCATCATTTGTAACGGCAGCATCAATAGTCACGTTGTTTAAAAACTTACAATTATCCACTGAAACATCTAAAGTTGAGGATAAATTATTTATAATAAGAACTGCTGAACCACCTGCAAAAAATCCTCCTCCATTCGGACAATCTACCTCGTCCGATTGAGTATTTTGTATAGTAATATTAGCATAATTAATTTGATGAATAGCATCAATCCCATTATTTGGAAGTACTGGTGGACAAGAAACTCCTGAATAATTATAAACAAATCCTCTCCTCACTCCATCTCCATCGATGATCACATCGCCATCATCCTCTACCCCATAAAACGTAACAGTATAATCTTCCGGAATCAATGCTATCGGAGTTGTACTTGGAGAGGCAGCAGGCAAACTGTAAGTTCCACTGTGCACAAAAATCGTATCTCCACTACAAACCGAATTATCCAAAGCATACTGAATCGTTCGACATGGATTTCCAACATCTCCACACATAAAGGCATCCACACCAGTCGCTGCATCAACATGAGAATTTCCAAGACAATCAACCACTGTAACTTCAATTGAATAACTAACTGAACAATCTGCATCTGCATTACCAGCTGTCAAGGTTAAAGTGAAAGTTCCAGTAGTATCAAATTGATAAACTAAATTTGCTCCTGTTCCAATTTCTAAACTATTCAATGTCCAGCTAAATATTGTAGCAGTCGGATCAACTGATGCACTTACAAAAAATACCTGAGGTGCTCCTGCGAAAATTGTTGTATCGTTTCCCGGACTATATGATAACTCCTCAATCGGATTATCACAATCCGTATCACAAACTATGGACCCTGTCAAACTAACTCTAGGGCCATTAATGAAAAATGTCATCCGATCTGCTTGCCCTTGGGTAAAGGCTGTCAAACATTCTATAGGATTAATATCCATATAATTTTCACGCATATCATTTACATCTGTCGTAAATGGATTGTTCGCACTTGCATCATCTGCATCGGTAAAACAACTATTTTCATCTACGTTACAAGGCGCTTCTGCCATTGTCCAATCCGGAGGAGTATCACAAACTCTATCTCCATCCAACAAACAATTATCATTTCCACATCCAGCTTGGAAAGTATGATACAATCCTAGATAATGTCCCATTTGTTGCACTAAAATAGTAGAATTTTCGGGAGTCGTTCCAAAATACTCAGCCTCTATTACAATTCCATCTCTATCTGTTCCATGAAAAACTGGTAGATAGGAATATCCTCGAACGTCTCCTACCAGGGCATCACTTGACAAATCAGTAACTACCCAAATATTAATGTATTTTGTTGGATCCCATTTATCTATTTCTTTTAATAATAAATCCTCCGTTTCAATTATTACGTTTGTCAGAAGTGATTCTTCTCTGGTGATTCCAGTAGCAGGATCTCCTGCTGAATTATTTTTTGCTAAACAAAATTCAATCTCTGTATTTACTCCTGTACCAAACGATCCATCAAATGCAGCATTTAAATCTGAAATAGCCTGGTCTACTTGATCAGCAGAAATATTTGTTCCCGTTCCTACTGCTTCACCAGAGTGGACTATATGCACGACAACTGGCAATGTAAAATCTGCCAAAATACTTTCACTTTGATTAGAAAGATTACTTGTATAGTTAAAGGCTTGCTTTTCCTGATTGGCAATTTTTGTCTCAATGGAAGGATCTGCATCAATGGCTCGTTGTAACATATGATCATGCGCACTAAAAAGATAATCATTTGCTCCTTGCAAGATATTATAGCCAGTGGGTGTTTGTGCATATCCAACACTCAATACCCCAATGATAATTGAGGCAAAAATAGTAATAGAAAAGCTTTTTGTAAATCCGTACATATTTATTGTTTTTGTATAAAAAAGTGCATCTAAAATTTGACCACAAAATACGAGATGAATTTCGATTTTTAGTTATAAAAATCGAAATTAGATTGGGCATAAATAGCCTGAAATATAAAAGAAGATAAATAGTCTTATTTTGAGATTGATATATTATTTAATTGAGAAGGTTAAAATACGATAAAAATTATTTTTTTAGCAAAAAAATTGAAAATGTGATAGATAGGTGACGTTACGGAATCTTGAAAAAAATCCAAATAACCTATTGATAAATAGGTTGTTCTCCCCAAAGTGTTTGTGGTTCAAATGTAAAAGACAAGCTATTCTTTACGAGAAAATAATAAAATAACTAACTACCAAATAATAGATTTTGGGAACCTAACCTTCTACAAACTAAAAATTCACTTAATCTCGTTCCACCTAATCCTAAAAAATTTGATTGACTTTTCTCAAAAATTAATTCAAATGAGCGAAAAGTAAGAAAAAAAGTAAATCAAACTTCAAAACAAAAATTACATGCCAAGAATCCAATCAGAAACAAATTTCATCGCTTCCTCATTAAAAGTCTCTTCTATTTTTCCATACTCTGAAGGAGCTCCTGATTCTGCTTTTTGAAACAAATGATTCAAGCCTTTAAACTCTTTAATTGTTAGATTGCTGTTCCCAGCTTTAATTAAACTATTTTTTATTCCTTCCAAGTTTTCCTTTGAGGTCACCTGTAAATCCAACTCACCATTAATCGCCAAAACAGGACATTTTACTTTTGACAAATAGTATACTGGATCAAATTGTATAAAATAAAGAAACCATTCGTCTAACATCATACCAAGCTGACCTTCAATAAATTCCTCTCTATTCTTCCCTTCCCTTTCCTGAGCAGACAACATATTAAATCCCTCTGACAAAATATTCGTCAAACCTTTTCGCAAACCATTTGTGCTCATTTTAGAATTGTCATACATGAAATTAAAAACTTGTTTTGTAATTTTAGCATTCGTTTTACGTAAATTTATATCTATCCCTTCTGCCTTTGAAATTTTATCCGTTTGCAACATCATCAATTCGGGAATCTTAATTCCAGGCCCAGCCAAAAGCACAATAAAATCAACATCATCATTTTCACTTGCAACGATTGGAGCAATCATTCCTCCTTCACTATGCCCGCACAATCCAATTTTTTTCCCTGTCATTTCCTTTCTATTTCTCAAAAAGGAGATCGCAGCATTAACATCATCAGCGAAGTCTCTTGATGTCGCCCCTTTAAAATTTCCAGTTGACTTTGCTACACCTCGATCATCGTACCGGAGCACCGCAATCCCTTTTTTAGTAAAATGATCTGACAAAACTAAAAAAGGTTTATGTCCCATCAACTCTTCATTTCGATCTTGCGGCCCAGAGCCTGTAATAAGTACAACTATTTGTTCAAATTTCCCACCAACAGGAGTGGTCAAAGTCCCTGCGAGTTCATGACCTCCTTTTAAATTTACAAATTTCACCTCCTCTCGGCTATAATCAAAAATTTTAGGTTCTTGTGGTCGAGCCAATTCCTTTTTCTCGATTTTCTCACGGGTCATTTTTAATGGCAAAGACATTGATCCTTGTTTAAAAGTTCCTTCTATTATTGTTTTCTCATCATTCAGGGTTGCCGTATATTTCATTCCA
The DNA here is from genome assembly GCA_029251525.1 of Saprospiraceae bacterium. Taxonomy (GTDB): domain Bacteria; phylum Bacteroidota; class Bacteroidia; order Chitinophagales; family Saprospiraceae; genus CAJQQY01. Next base: position 156,980 of record JAQXDE010000014.1, read on the forward strand.
ATATTTGACATTTCAATTGTCAATTCTTTCCCCTCCATAACTACTTTTTCAACTGAAATTCCATTTGCTCCTTGGTCAGGGCTATCCATAGTTGCTTTCAATCTTCCATCATCCTTAATGATATGAAAAACGAGGCGTAATTGCGTCCCTTGAACTTCTAGAGCCCCATTCCAATCACCTAAAATACTTTGAGCATTGATCAAATTTGAAATCGATAAAAGAAACACAACTATTATTTTGTTCATGATGTTAATTTTTTAGTATTTGATTGGGGCAAATTAAATTGTAAAATATAGTTAAGATAATGGTGAATGATTATGACAAAATGAAAAATATGTATTTTTGAACAGAAAGACTAACAGATAATCAGTCTAACGCATCTAGAATTTTAAATTATAATTAAATTCACAAGCAGCATTGCTATTAAAGAAAAGTATCTTTTATATGATCTCAAATTCAAGAAATTATAATTCAATTATTAGATTAAAATATTTTTGCCTTTACTGATCAAAACAGTGCTAAATATGCGCAATAAAATATAAAAAACTGTTTTCACCCTTAGCCGTGAGGTTTATTTTGATAAATTTAAGCAAATTTAAATATTGGCCTCATTTTGGAATTTCTATTTTACCAAAAAAAATAAATGTGGAAATCCATTATGAACTTTTCCCTCCAAACCGAATTTTAAAATAAAAAAAATCAATTCTTTCTGATAAAAATCAATTCTAATGAAAAAAAGAACAAACAAAATTTTTACGTTTTTTATTACCTTACTTTTTGCTGTTTTATTTATTAGCTTTTCTGGAAATCCACCCGATGGAAATACGGGTGCTCCCGGTGATAATCTTTGTACAGGATGCCACAGTAATTCAAATCCAAATGGATTTGCGGGTACGGTTAATGTAATAAATTTCCCATCGTCGATCACTCCCAACAGTACATACAATTTACAAGCAGAAATAACATACACATCAGGGACACCTGTCAGAGCAGGATTCCAAGCTGTTGTATTAGATGCAAGTAATAATAATTCTGGTGACCTTTCGACAACTGATCCAAACGTGGCGACTACTTTTCCAGGACTTCGTGAATATGTAGAACATTCCCCCGCTCAATCATTCGGCTCAGGTACCTCTGTTACCTATAGTTTTGATTGGGTCGCTCCAAACGCATCAAATGGAGAAGTAATAACTCTTTACATTGCCTCATTATTCGGAAATGGTGCAAACGGCAATGGTGGTGATTTGACGATCACCAATTCAATAAGTGGTACCATTGATTCTGGTGGCTCACCTCCAACAAGTTCCGCAACTGCTACTGATGTTAGTTGTTTTGGAGGAAACGATGGAACTGCGACTGCACAAGTAAGTGGTGGAACACCCGGTTATACTTATGTATGGTCAAACGGCGGTTCAGGAGCAAGTATTTCAAACTTGATCGCAGGTTCTTATACGGTAACCGTTACTGATGCAAGTTCTCTCACAGCAACAGCAACAGCAGTTATTGGACAGCCCACTCAACTTTCATTGTTGTTAATCAACCAAACGAATGTAGATTGTTTTGGTAATAACAACGGATCAGCAACTGTTCTTGGATCAGGAGGTACAACAGGCTATTCTTATATTTGGTCAAATGGCGCCTCAGGCGCAACTAATTCAAATTTATCAGCAGGAACTTACACCGCAACAGTCACTGATGGAAATCTATGTACAAGCACAGAAGTGGTTACAATTACCCAACCTATTACTATTTCCCTTCTGACTACTTCCACAAATATTAGTTGTAATGGAGATAATAATGGAACTGCTTCTGCTTTTGGAAGTGGTGGTAGTAGTAGTTTTTCTTATGCTTGGTCAAATGGATTAAATGGACAAACCATTTCAAATTTGGGAGGAGGAACTTATACGGTTACTGCTACTGATGCTACTAATTGCACCGAAGTGCAATCAGTTAACGTAACAGAACCTAGTGCGATTAGTATAAATATTTTACCGACAAATATTAGTTGTAATGGTGCAAATGATGCTTCTGCTACAGCAATTGGAAATGGAGGAACGGGAGGTTTCACATACACTTGGTCTAATGGAACGACTGGCCCAACTATTTCAAATTTAAATGCTGGAACTTTTACTGTGACTGCAGTTGATGGTAATAACTGCATCCAAACTCAAACAGTTTCATTCACAGAACCGAGTGCTATAACAGTAATTATTTCTTCAAATAACGTTCTTTGTAATAGTGAAAATAATGGCTCTGCCACAGCTTTTGGAAGTGGCGGCGCAGGTGGATTTTCATACCTTTGGTCAAATGGAATGAATGGACAAACCATTTCAAGTCTTTCTCCGGGAACTTATACTGCAACTGCAACTGATGCCAACAATTGTACTCAAATAGAATCAATAACTATTTCTGAGCCTAATCCAATAGTTATAAATATTTCCCAAAGCAACATTTTATGTAATGGAGAAAATAATGGTACTGCAGGTGCAAATGGAAGTGGTGGAAGTGGAAATATTTCTTACACTTGGTCTAATGGAATAAGTGGAGCGAACCTTTCAAACCTTATTGCTGGAGTTTATACAGTAACTGCTACCGATGCAAATAATTGTACTCAAACTGAATCAGTGACTATTTCAGAACCAACAGAAATAATTATAAATTTCTCCCAAACTAATATTCTTTGCAATGGCGAAAATAATGGTGCTGCCTCTGCTAATGGAAGTGGTGGAAGTAGTGGATTTTCTTATTCATGGTCTAATGGTAGTAGTGATGCAACTATATCAAACCTATCTTCAGGAACTTACACCTTGACTATAACCGATGCAAATAATTGTGAAAAAGTTGAATCGGTAACTATCACCGAACCTAATGCCATTGTTGTAAGTATTTCCCAAACGAATGTTCTTTGCAATGGAGAAAATAATGGTGCCGCTGAAGCCAACGGTAATGGTGGAAGTGGAAACTTCAATTATATTTGGTCGAATGGAGATACTGGAGCAACTATTTCAAATCTTACTCCTGGAACATATACTACAACTGCTACCGATTCAAATGGGTGTACCCAAACGGAATCAGTTACCATTTCTGAATCACCTGAAATTACTCTGAATATTTTTTCAAATGAAATAAGTTGTATTAATACTGACGATGGTTCGGCAACTGCCAGTGGAAATGGTGGGGCAGGAAACTTCACTTATGTTTGGTCGAATGGAATGAATGGTGCAACAATTTCTAATCTCTCGGCTGGAACATACACAGTCTCTGCGACTGATGGAAATAATTGCGAAACAACAGAGACCGTTAACCTGTCTAATCCAACTGCAATTATTCTCAATATTTCTCAAATTAATATTCTTTGCAATGGTGAAAACAATGGCTCTGCGACTGCCAGTGGAAATGGCGGAACTGGAAACTTAACTTACACTTGGTCCAACGGCATGAGTGGAGCAATAATTTCAAATTTAAGTGCAGGGACTTATACAGTCTCCGCAACCGATTCTAATAATTGCGTAACTGCAGAATCAGTTACTATTTCAGAACCAAACCAAATCACAATCTCTACTTCCCAAACAAATGTAAACTGTTTTGGAGAAAGTAATGGAACTGCCTTGGCAAATGGAAGTGGTGGAACCGGAAATTTATCCTACAACTGGTCAAATGGAGTGACTGGAAATTCTATTTCAAATTTGGTGGCAGGAACTTATACCCTCACAATGACTGATGATAATAATTGTACATCAACAGAAACTATAACCATCACTCAACCTTCTAACCTAATTGTCAATGCAACAGCAACTGGCGAAACAAGTTTAAATGCAAATGACGGAACTGCCACAGCTACTCCCTCTGGAGGAAATGCCGGTTATACTTTTGATTGGAGTACAGGATCGAGCAATCAAACTATTACAAATTTATCACCTGGTAATTATACTGTTACAATCCTAGATAATAATATGTGCACGGCCGAGGAAAGTGTGATAATAAGTTCATTTAATTGTGCTATTTCAATAAATATTTCCACGATAAATGCACTTTGTTTTGAAGGAACTGGAAGCGCAACTGCAAGTTCGCAAAATGGAAGTGATCCTGTTTCATTCCTTTGGTCAACAGGGGAAACAACTGAAACAATTTCAAATTTATCACCAGGAGTAACTTATTCAGTAACCGTTACTGATGCAAATAATTGTCCTGCCTCAATGTCCATTTCAATTTCAGAACCCACTCAAATTCAGTTAGTCGCATTTACAACTGAGGTTACATGTAATGGTGTAAGCGACGGGACTGTGATTTTAAATGCAACTGGTGGTACTGCTCCCTATTCATTTACTTTACCAAATGGAAATGGAACTGGCTTGGCTGCCGGATTTTATACTGGTTCTGTTTTAGATGCCAATAATTGCTTTTTTGATGTAAATTTTGAAGTTACAGAACCGCCTGTAATTTCTCCAAATGCAACAGCTACGGGTGTAACTGCTAATGGAACAAATGATGGAACTGCGACCGCAAATCCATCAGGCGGAATTGGTAATTTCACTTTTATTTGGAGCAATGGAATGACCACTTCGACAATTAACAATTTAACACCAGGAGATTATACCGTCACCGTTACCGACGACAACAATTGTACTTCTAGCCAAACTATAACGGTCGATGATATTAATTGCGCTATTACAATTTCGACAACTTCAACTGACCTTATGTGTTTTGGCGACAATAATGGAATCGCAAGTGTTTCTGTTAATATAGGAACTGCTCCTTTCTCTTATTTATGGTCTAGTGGGGAAATAACAGAAACTATTTCCAACTTGACTGCTGGAGATTATACTATTACGGTTACCGATAGTAATAACTGTCCGATAAGTGAAACGGTGAATATTACACAACCTGATTTATTAGAATTAACAGAAAGTAATCAATCCATTTTACAAGTGAATTGTTTTGGAGATAACAATGGAATTGCAGCGATTGATGTAATAGGTGGTGCAGGTGGAAGTACATATGCTTGGTCAAATGGAATGAGTGGAAACCCAATTTCTAATCTTCCAGCTGGAACTTTTACAGGAACAGTTACTGATGTAAATGGTTGTTTTGAAATTATCAATTTTACCATTACTCAACCTGACGAGCTAATTACTAACGTAACTTCAACTGACGAAACTTTTGCCAATGCTAACGATGGAACCGCTACCACTAGCCCAACAGGAGGAACAGGAACCTTCACTTATCTTTGGTCAAATGGGGCTACAACTGCTTCCATTTTAAACCTCGCTCCTGGAACTTATACCATCACCACAACCGATACAAATAATTGCGAAAATACAGAAACTGTGGAAGTCAATGCATTTGGATGCAGTCTAACCGCTATGATTACAACAGTAGATGCAACTTGCTCAAATGCTACTGATGGTTCTGCTACAGTTACTTCCTCAGGTGGTCAAAACTATACTTATGCTTGGTCTAGTGGAGGAAATCTCCCGACTGAGAGTAACTTACTTCCTGGAACTTATACCGTCACAATTAACGATGCAAGCAATTGTACTTTAATAGAAACCATTACCATTCAAGAAATCGATAATATTCCTCCAACGGTACTTTCTCAAAATATTTCTGTAGGTTTGGATGAGAATGGGAATGCGACTATTATTCCTTCAATGATTGACAATGGAAGTTTTGATAACTGTGGAGGAGTTACTCTGGATATTGATATTTCTTCATTTGACTGTGATGATCTAGGGGAAAACACTGTCACTTTAATCGTTAATGATTTGGCAAATAATTCGACTTTAGAAGAAGTTACCATTACTGTAACAGATGAAATCCCACCATCTATTTCCTGCCCTACCAATATAACTATTGATGATTGTACAGGATTCGTCACTTATGATGCTCCTACCCTTTCCGACAATTGCGGCATCCCTATTTATACTTTTATGGGTCCTCCAAGTGGAAGCGTTTTCCCCGCTGGCGAAACAGTTATTACTATAATCGCTGATGACCAATCTGGAAATGCATCATCTTGTAACTTCACTGTAAATATAAATCACGTACTGAATTTACAGGTTTCATCTACCGACTCACCATGTGCAGGACAGGATCTTGGAACTGCTTCTGCTGTTACAAATGGGACGAGTGTATCTTTTAATTATCTTTGGAGTAATGGAGCTACTACTTCCAATATCATGAACCTCTCTCCAAACACTTATACCGTAACGGTAACTGATGATTCAGGCTGTACTTCAACAGAGGAAGTGATTATAGATGAGGCTCTTCCTATTGAAATTATTGTTGATAATATTATCGCCGAGTCAGATATTAATGTAAGTGATGGAGCAATCGAAGTTTCAATAAATGGAGGAGTTGGACCATTCAATTTTGATTGGACACTAAATGGGAATACGGTTTCTACTGATGAAGATCCAACTGGCTTAACAGGAGGAATTTATATTTTACTTATCACCGACCAAAATGGCTGTACGGTAACTTCTTCTGAAATTACTGTTGACGTCATGGTGAACAATGAAAATTTAATACTAGAAAAAAACATCCAACTTTTACCAAACCCAGTTAATGATCAATTGTTCCTATATTTTGATCTGCCGACTAATTTTGATTTCAAAATTTCCATTCATGATTCAGTTGGAAATATATTGTTAGGAAAAAAATTATCTAGCATTTCTAATCAAAAACTAGAACTGGAAGTTTCAAGCTTAACAAGTGGTTTGTATTTTGTAAAAATACAAACAGAAGATCAAATTTGGATTCGAAAGTTTATTCTTCAAAAATAGAATTAATTATTATTTAAAAAATTATTAAGTTATTTCACCCCGAACCTTCTAATTAGAAGGTTCGGGGTTTAGATTTGAGCAAGAATGGTAACTGGATTTTCTACATGCCATAAGGAACTCTAAAAGCTCCAAAATCAACTTCTCCTTCTCAAAAAAAAATACCCTTTGAGATTTCTATATTAATTTTTGGGAGAGCGAAAAGTTCGGGATCAATCTACTTAAAAAAAGTACGCAAAAAATAAAAAAGTGCACCTTACTTTTTCATATTTATTTTTCAAAAGAAAAAATTACGTTATCAAAACAAATCATTATTATTATTTTTACCAATGTAATGTTTCTATTTTTGTTTCATCAAAAATTCTGCTTTTGTAGCCTCCTCACTTTCTGTATAAAAAAGCGCCGTATTATCTATTTCTTCACCTTGTAAATGTTTTGTTGAAAAAAAGATACTTACCCATTGAACTTGGGTAAACATGTAAAATAACAATACTCCTACAAAAAATTTAGCATATGATTTTTTCAACATATCTTTTTCCTTTATACTTATCATCATTGGAGTCGTGATACGCGTTTCATTTTACAAATTAGTAGCCACATCCGGAAATACTAAATAAAACATAATATAAGCAACCAACAATGTCAATAACAAATTAAATATCTGACCAACAACATATAGAATTAGAGGCTTCCCCCCTGAGAAATGATATTTTAACTCTACAAAATTTGTTGACAAACCGATACTCACAAAGGCTAAACAAAATAACCAACCTCTCACATTTTTAGAAAGTCCGCCTATAACTCCTTGATCAATTATAGTGTAAGCATGATTATCACCTAACAAAACATAGATCAAAGTGAACAAAATCGATGCTCCAATAAACCCTAAAATAAACTTGGGAAATCGTTTCCATATTTCCGATAAACCAACTTTTACTTTTTCAGTAGAAGAATCAACATCTACCTTTGCCGTAAAATAAACCGCCACTCCAAAAGCAATAATTCCAATCAGTACATTTTGAATCATTTTGATTGTTGCGGCAACACTTAAAGCTTTGTCTCCTAAAAACTCACCTGCCGCAACCACTGCTCCAGTTGCATCAATAGTTCCTCCAATCCAAGCCCCTCCCAACACCTCCGGCATTCCTAATGCTTTAATTATCATGGGCAAAATGATCATCATCACTGAAGTAAATGTCATCGACAAACCAATGGCCAAAGTCAATTCCTCTTTCTTTGCATTACAAGCAGCCGCAGTCGCCACCGCTGCTGAAACGCCACAAACTGACATATCAGCAGAGATGACCATATTCAAAGTTTTGCTTTTTATTTTTAATACTTTTTGCCCAAACATATAGGTGGAAATCAAAACAACTGGAGTCACTACCCAAGCCACAAAAATCCCAGGTAAGCCAATCGCTAAAACTTTATTAAATAAAACCTCTGCTCCCAACAAGACCAAACCTGTTTTAATAAACCATGAAGTTTGTAAGGCAGGTTTTACCCATTCAGGAGTTCCTAAAGTGTTAGAAATGAGTAGACCTAGAATAATGGCCCATGCCGCATATCCAATTCCCATCGCTTTCATATTGACTTGTGCTCCAAATAAATAGGCCAAAATTGCAATTAAAAAAACAAAGGCAAATCCTTTCGCAAACGCTGATCGCTTTTTCCCCAGGTAATAAATCCCAGGTAAAAAAAGAATATTCAAAATGACAAACCACAAAAGCATCCAACCTACTTTAAATAAATTAGATGCATTTGACTTCGATCTTATTTTATCTGCTCGATCCCGACTTTTATACCATTTTTCAATAGCTATCTCTGCATCCATATTAAATTTAATATTTTCAAATTTACTTTTGGCTGCAGTTACTTGAGTTTCCTCAGCTAATCTTTTTTGTAATTTAGTTTCCTCAACCGCATTCACTAATTTTATAGCTAATTCCTTTTTTGCATCTTTGAAATTTAAAGCACTCTTATGAAATGACTCTAAAGGGTTGGAGTTCCAACTTGAAGGTTTAGAAGTCAATTTTTTAAAAAACTTGCCTATCGTTTCTGATGATGCTTTTATTTTCTGTTTGGAACGAAAAGCATCATACCATTTGATGGTCTTGAATGGAGCTTTAGCTCTTTCTTCAGCTTGAATCGCCTCGTATTTTTCATGTTGAATAACATAATCCTTGGGGGCGTTAATAAAAAATAAAAATAGCCCAACCATCAGTACAAATCCACCAATCCAAATCGACCAATAATCCTCATGAGAAATTAAAAAATGTGATTTTTTCATTTCGTTTCATTTATTGTGACTAAAGTATAGAAAACATTTTAACTTTTAAAATTTGAAATTATTGGAAACTAGATTTTTTCAAATTAAAAAAAGGTATCTATTTCGTATATTTGTATCGAATTTATTAAAATCAAATTTGAATAAGACACATGAAACAATATCTCAATCTCCTTCAACACATCTTAGATAACGGAACTGATAAAAGTGATCGAACTGGAACTGGAACTCGAAGCGTTTTTGGATATCAAATGCGATTTGACCTTCAAGAAGGTTTTCCGATGTTAACTACAAAAAAATTGCACCTTCGCTCGATAATTCATGAATTGCTTTGGTTTTTAGAGGGCGATACCAACGTGAAATACCTAAAAGCAAATAAAGTCAGAATTTGGGATGAATGGGCAGATAAAAATGGTGACCTCGGACCAGTTTACGGAAAGCAATGGAGAAGTTGGGAAACTCGTGATGGCGAAACCATTGACCAAATTGCACAAGCAATTGATTTGATCAAAAACAACCCTGACTCCCGACGAATTATTGTCAATGCATGGAATGTGGGAGATTTGCCAAAAATGGCATTAAGCCCATGTCATTGTTTATTTCAATTTTATGTAGCCAATGGAAAATTGAGTTGTCAATTATATCAGCGATCTGCAGATACTTTTCTGGGTGTACCTTTTAATATTGCATCTTATGCATTGTTAACGATGATGATGGCGCAAGTTTGTGAGTTAGAGGCTGGTGATTTTGTCATTACTTTTGGTGATGTACATTTGTATCAAAATCACTTAAAACAAACTCAATTGCAGTTGACTCGTGAGACGAGAACTCTGCCAAAGATGAAAATAAATCCATCAGTTAAGTCTATATTTTATTTTAAATACGAAGATTTTGAATTAACCAATTACGAACCGCACCCACACATCAAGGCTGCTGTTTCGGTTTAAAAAATAAAATTAAAAAAATAAGATATCACAAAGGTATCTGTTACTTTTAGCGACCTTTTTTTTTAAATATGACCAAGAATACTGATCAAGAATTAATAACTAGCTTGCAAAACGGTGATGAATCAGCTATGGATGTACTTTTCCGTAGGCATTATAAATCTATCTGTCGGTCAGTTTATCGAATTTTAAAAGATAATAATTTAGCGGAGGATATAGCACAGGAAGTCTTCTTAGGTCTTTGGAAAAAAAGAGATAAACTAAAAATAACAACCTCCGTACAGGCTTATCTAAAACGGACAGCCGTCAACAAATCACTTAATTTCATTCGTGATCAAAAAATAAAATTTGATGATGAAGAAAAAATGCCCGTTCAGTATAATAACCAATCAACCTCACAGCAGAAGTTAGAAGCTGATGATTTACAAAATTTAATCAATGATTCGATTGATCTTTTGCCTGAAAAATGTAGACTAGTTTTTACATTAAGTAGATTTGAGGAAATGACTTATCAAGAAATTGCCAATGAATTAAATATTTCTATCAAAACAGTGGAGAATCAAATTTCAAAAGCACTTAAGTTTCTTCGAAAAGCATTGAAGCAAAACGAATAAGTAGGTTTAATATCATTCAAGTAATTGCATAAATCATTGATTAATCTTCATCTAAATGTCTGCGGTTTTACTTTTTAGGGGTATTAAAACGACTTTTCGAAAAAAAAATCAAAAAACATAGGGGGCAAGTTTTAAATTAGTGTCAAATCTATATAAAGCTTATCAAAATCCAATAAAGACTAATAAAAACGAATGAAAGAGGAAAATTTAATCGAACTAATTCATAAAAGATTAACAAATGCTTTGACATTTGATGAGCGAGAAATATTGAATATTTTATTAAAGGATAAAGTAAATCAACGCTTGGCTCAACAAATAGAAGCTACTTGGGAAAAAAGTTTTGATTATCGAAACGATTTCTCTCCAAATGTAGAGTTAGGTTTGAGTAGATTAAAATCTCGGATGAAAGAAGAAGAAATCAACTTCCCCAAAATCGTTACCCTCCAAAAAAACAAGTTTTGGTTACGAATTTCAGCTGCTGCTGCAATCATTATGATAGGTTGCTTATTCACATTTAATCAACTTAGGAGTAGCCTGGATTGGCAAAAGATCACAGTTTCTGATACTGCTAAAGATTTAATTTTAGATGATGGCTCTAAAATTTCAATCAACGAAGAAAGTGAATTAAAATATCCCTTAGAGTTTTCTTTTGAGGAAAGAAGAGTAAAATTGAAAGGAGAGGCCTTTTTTGATATCGCAAAAAATCCTACAAAACCATTTATCATTGAGGCAGGTAATTTAAGGATACGAGTTTTAGGAACTTCATTTAATGTAAGAAATTATGGTAATGAAGACTTAGCTGAAATTACCGTTCGGTCAGGAAAAGTAGAGGTTACAGATATAACTGGAGGCTTTACCCAAATCCTTGAGGCAAACGATCAATTGATTTTTGATAAAAAAAGAATGAAGGTTCATGATTTTTCAAAAGATGATAACCTAAATGCATTAGCATGGTGGAGCGGGGAATTATCTTTCAAATCAGTACAAATGAGTAAAGTAAAATTGGCAATAGAAAGAACCTACAATATTGAACTAGAGTTCACAAATTCAAATATTTTGAATTGCCCATATACTATTTCAAATCATGTCAAATCTGATGGGTTAGAAAACTTTTTAGACGTTTTAGAAACTGCCTTAGCATTTGAAGAAATTAAAAAATTAAACAACAGAAAATATCAACTCATTGGTGGAAGATGTAATTATTAAGTGAAATTAATTTAAAAAATACCCTTAAACCTCCCAATACCGTACTACTAGCCCCATCTTAATCATTATTAAGACGGGGCTTTTGTTTAACTTAGAACGGTCAAAATTCCTAATAATTATTTTATTTTTGGAGAAAATCTTCCGACATATAATTTAACCCACCAAAATTTTATTCTCCTAAATCGTTAATAACCTAATCTCCAAAAACAGTAAATAAAGAAAAAACTTAATTATCCTGAAGAAAACAAACAGTTGTTAGTTTTTAAACGTTATGAAGTTATAGATACTTTTTTAAAACTCTTTGCAATTTTTAATTTTAATAATCAAGGATCTAGTTTCCATAAATAATAGAATTTTTTAAGGACACAACATAAACGGAATGAAATACTTTTTTCTCATAACTTGCCTTTGTTTAGTGTCCTATTTGGGCAAGACTCAATCTCCACTTGAGACTCGAGTAGACTTCGAAGTGAATAAAATGAATTTGGCAGAAGCTTTGGTCAAGTTGGGAGAAAAAGCAGGCATTCCTATCTCTTTTAGCAATAATATTCTTCCAAAAAACAAAACCGTTTCATTTCAATTTTCAGACCAAAAAGTTAAAGAAATATTAGCTCAAATGTTATCAGGTACTGATGCAGGATTCAAAGCTATTGGTGCCCAGGTTGTGCTTTTCTTTAAAAAAAGAGCAACACGATATTTCACTATTAACGGGTACATTGAAGCTGAGGAAACAGGCGAGCGATTAATTGCAGCCACCATTTGGGATAAACCAAGCGGAAGATGGGCAACAGCTAATGAATATGGATATTTCACCCTAAACCTTCCAGAGGGGAATGCGGAATTAATGGTTTCATACACAGGCTTCACTCCACTAGAGAAAAAAATTAATCTATCAAAAAATAGTACTCAAAATTTTGAATTAAAATCTCATCTAACTCTTAAAGAGATAATAGTCACTCCTGATTTATTGCAAAGAATAAATACAGCAGAACCATTGAGTAATGATCGATTACAAGTTACCCAAATGAACAAGTTACCCTCTTTAGGTGGGGAAGTTGAATTATTCCGTATCCTTGAACTAATGCCAGGTGTTCAATCTGGATCTGATGGTATAGGTGGGTTACACGTTCGAGGTGGCGGTGCAGATCAAAACCTAATTTTAATGGATGGAGTGCCTATTTACAATCCATCGCATAGTCTTGGAATCTTCTCTGTTTTCAATTCCGAAGCGATTCAAAGCGTCAGTTTTTCCAAAGGTGCTTTTCCAGCACGATACGGAGGAAGATTGTCATCTGTTATGGATGTTCGAACTCGAGAAGGAAATCAGAAGGAATGGTCAGGAAGTCTTAAAGCTGGATTAGTTTCATCTTCAGCCAGAATCGAAGGTCCGATTATAAAAAACAAGGCATCTCTTCTAATAACGGCACGGAGAACTCTTTTAGACAAGTTTATCCAAAATAAAACGGCCAAATCAAAAGCAGAGGATCAGTATTTTATTGATCTATACGGAGTTCCACTTCAAGGATTTTCAAATTATAACTTTTATGATTTAAACGGAAAATTAAATTTCTCTTTGGGTAAAAAGGATAAATTTTATTTTAGCTATTACAATGGTGGTGATAATTTTTTAGATAAAGACTTTATCCAAGATGCCCCATTTAAAGATTTTATATATTCAGATAAAGAAATTCAAAAATATAATTGGGGAAATCAAGTAGGAGTTTTACGCTGGAATCATATTTTTGGAAATAATCTATTTTTGAATGCGACAATGACGCATAGTATTTTCCAATTTGATGTACAGCAAACTATCGAAATTGATGTTATCCCAATTGCAACAATTTCTCCAGTCAATATTTTTGTAGGAGAAGCTTATTTTTCAAGATTAAAAGATTGGGGAGCTAAACTTGACTTTGATTATACAGCAAAAGGCAATCATCATTTTCGCTTTGGTATCAATAGCACATTACACAGTTTTCAACCAGGGGCTTTTGGAACAGATGCTCAAGTCAATGGATCTCCTCTCTTTAATGTTAATATTGATTCTGTTTTGAATGCCTCTAGCGCAGATGCATATGAACATAATATTTACTTCGAAGATGAATTTTTGATTGGAAATAGTATAAAAATAAATATGGGTTTTTTGGCTAACGCCTTTGCTATTCCAGAAAAAACTTTTTTAAACTTACAACCTCGTTTTTCACTTAACTACCAGATAGCCAAAGGATTGCGGCTACAAACTGGTATTAGCAAAATGGTACAATCACTGCATTTAGTTACTGGTTCAGACGCTACCTTTCCAAACGATTTATGGCTCCCTTCAACTGAATTAGTACCACCTCAAACAAGCTGGCAAAGTGTTTTGGGTATCCAAATTCAGCCTAATAAATCAATTGAAATAAGTCTAGAAGGGTATTATAAAACTATGAATAATTTATCCATTTATTTGGACAATTCTAGTTTAAGATCAGAACTATCTAATCCATTTAATTTTACATTTCAACCTATAGATAATGAAAATTGGGAGTCACAAGTAACGCGAGGAAAAGGATGGAATTATGGTTTAGAATTTCAGATGAAAAAAAACATTGGCCAAACTACAGGTTGGTTAAGTTATACATGGGCAGTTGCTGATAGAAAATTTGATGAAATAAATAATGGTAACACTTATAGTTACCGCTACGACCGAAGGCATAATTTTCATATCGCTCTTAATCATCGTTTTACAAAGTGGATAGATGCTAGCATCAATTGGACATATGGAACTGGTTTATCTACCCTTCTTCCAGTTAGTACTGTTACAATCGGTGGGCTTACTTTAATTAATTACGAATACTCTCGTATGCCGCCTAATCATCGATTAGATGCTGGAATAAATTTATATTTTAAAACTTGGAAATTGGATCAAAAAATTTATTTGGGTGCTTACAATATCTACAATAGAGCAAATCCACAATATTATAAAATAACCTCTACTCCAGTAGAAGGCTCTGATCCTGAAAATCCAGAATATGAATTTAGCTTTCGCCAAGGAAGCTTCTTGCCTTTTCTACCGTCAATAAATTATTCGATTAGTTTTTAGATTAAGTAATTGTGTCCTAAATAGAAAATTTGAACCTAATATAGACTGATTTTAAATAATTTATTCTAATTTTTTGTATCTTTAGATAAGAATAAAGTGTTTCATGAAAAAAATATTACATATAGCAGTCCTTTTAAATCTATTTCTAGTTGTTTCAACTTGTGAAAAAGAGCTACAATTAAACACCGAAGAAGTCGATTCAAGACTGGCGATCATGTGTGATTTCTCCCCTGATGAGCCTTTTGTTCTCGAATTATCCAAAAGTAAATCTATCAATTCCGCCAAACTTGAGAGTAATATAATTAACAATGCAGACGTTCAAATTTGTGTAAATAATGAAGTTATTGAGACAATTCTTCCTTTGAACAGTTCCTCTGATGCCAATACCAAATATCAGTCTACTGTTGCTTTACCTGAAATAAAACAGATTTATACTCTAAAAGTAGAAGTAGATGGTCTAGAACCAATTACAGCTACGAGCTCAATTCCAAGAGCTGTAGAGATTTCTCACTCCTCTATTGGCGAAATTAACTCTTTTTTAACTGATGATAATGAGACTGTAAGTTATGAAGTTAGATTAGGTGTACAAATGGAAGATCCTGTTGATGAGACTAATTATTATCAAATTTCATTTTTTCAAGAGGTTTTAACATCAACGCCGTCTATTCAACAAAATGAAATAAAAGTTATTCCTAGTGAAGGTTATTCGTTAATCGATGATGACCTTACTAACAATTTCAATCTAATTGATGGAGGAATTTTATTTAAAGATTTAAGCTTTAATGGAACAACAAAAGAGTTTGTTTTTCAACCTTTGTTTTATTTCAAGCCCGAAAATTTAAATACAACTTCTACCCCAATAAATATTATAATCGAATTACGATCAGTATCGGAGGAATATTATAAATATTACACTTCTGTTTATCGTCAATCTTCTCAAGAGAATACACCATTTTCGAGTCCTACGGTTATTTATAGCAATATCAAAAATGGATATGGAATATTTGCAGGTTACAGTAAAAGTATAGTAAAGGCTCCAATTGAACTGTAATTTATTTCTTATATGGTGTATAAAAAACTTAAAGATATTCCTGAATTTTTAGCAAGAGACCATACACACCTAAAGGAAGTTTTAAATCCCTCCAACGATATACTAGCACTTAATTATAGTTTGGCTTATGCTTATTTAAATGTAGGAGAGCAATCTCTTCCACATAGTCTAATGCACTCTGAAACCTATTATATACTAGAAGGTAATGGAGAAATTCATCTTGATGAAAAATCCCTAGTAATTGAAAAGGGAGACATAATCTATGTTCCTGAAAATGTAAAACAATATGTTATTAATAAAGGGAAAATAAATCTTGCTTTTTTATGTATTGTTTCCCCACCTTGGACTCCTGATATTGAAATTATTAAAGATTAAAAAGATTGACATAATTCAAACCTAAAAATTCAATAGAACTAAAATTAATTAGCCTTCAAAACGTCATCATTTCCCAAATTCCTTTTATCCTTCTTTTTATTTTTTTAAATTTGTAGATGTTGATATGATTCAACAGTTAATTATTTTTTCATGTTTAAAGTATAATTTATAGAGAGAAGATTTACATTATTAATTGGTTCTTCAACGAGCTCCGTGTCAAAGACTAAAGAAAATTAAAATCAATACCTCCTCCGGGCGTTTTTGATTTCAAATTCCACACGAGAAAAGGCAAAAGATATTTTATATTTTTAACCAAATATTAGAATTCTTAGCTAATTAAAACTGGTTGAAACCGTTTCTATTCACAAGAGTGCGAGAGCGACTTTAAACGAAAATAATTAACTACATGAAAATCCTACAGCTTTGCAAGAAATTTCCTTATCCATTAAAAGATGGGGAATCTATAGCGGTAACATATTTGAGTAAGGCTTTAAATCAGTTGGGCAATCAAGTTACATTGCTTACCATGAACACCAAAAAACATTACTTCGATATAGCAGAACTTCCTGCTAATTATGATCAATATCAATCTATTCATTTTACCGATGTCGATAATGAAGTAAAACCATTTGATGCATTTTTAAATCTCTTTTCAGACGACTCCTACCATATTTCACGGTTCATTTCTATCCCTTTTGAACAAAAATTAATCGAAATCTTAAAATCAGAGGAATTTGATTTTGTTCAAATCGAAACGGTTCATTTAGCACCATATATTCCAGTTATACGAAGGTATTCGGAGGCTAAAATTTCTATGCGATCACATAATGTCGAGTTTGAGATATGGCAAAGAATAGCTGATAATACTGACTTCCTGCCTAAGAAATGGTACATCAATCATTTGACTAAGAAACTTAAAAAGTACGAGGTTAACCAATTGCAAAACTATGATATGATGGTAGCCATTACACAACGAGATTTAGATTTTTTCAAAAAATTAGGTTATAAAAATAAAAGTGTCGTTACTCCTATAGGCTTAGATATTAATGATTACCATCCTAATTTCGATACTTATAATAAAGCACCATCTCTTTCTTTTATTGGAGCCTTAGATTGGATGCCTAACTATGAAGGATTGATGTGGTTTTTAGAAAATGTTTGGGATCAATTAATTGAAAGATTTCCGAGTCTAAAATTCCATATTGCTGGAAGACATACTCCTGCCTCTCTAATGAGTTTGAAAAAGAAAAATGTTATTGTCTATGGTGAAATTCCTGATGCTGTAAAATTCATAAATAAACATTCAATAATGGTTGTTCCTTTACTTTCTGGAGGAGGAATGCGTGCAAAAATTTTGGAAGGAATGGCACTTGGAAAAGTAGTATTAAGTACTCAATTAGGACTTGAAGGAATTGCTGGAAAACATCAACAAGATGTTTTGGTCGCAGATACTCCTGAGGAAATTATTGAAAATATTGCTTTTGCTTTGAATGATAAAGTTCGATTGCAAACTATAGGTAGAAATGCACGAGAATTCGTAACAGAAAATTTTGACAATCTTAATATCGCTCGTCGATTAGAATGTAACTATGCAAAAATGTTAAATTTGAGGCCGACTTTAAGTGAGTAAACTTAAATTTAACTAAAATACCTAAAAGAGCTGTTACTGCACGAAGCGCGAACAGCTCTTTTAAATTATAAAACCTTTCATTTTACAAATAAAGATTTTAATTATTGAAAGGATAAAAGTTACTTTTGTAGTGCATCTTTAATCTTTAATCTTTTATTGAAAAATGAAATTAGTTGTTGTCACTTCTCGCTTTCCATACCCACTCGAAAAGGGCGATAAATTGAGACTCTACTTTCAAATAAAATACCTTGCCCAGCGGCACGAAATCACTTTGCTATCTTTAGCTGATGAACCAGTTTCAGAAGATTCGCTCAACCATATCAATAGTTTTTGTAATTCAGTTCACATCTTTCCTATTAAAAAAAATAGAGCAAAATGGAATGCACTAAAATCACTAATAACTAACACACCACTTGAAGTAAATTATTTTTTTAATAATAAAATAAAAAGGAGATTCGAGGAGATCATCCATCAAGTTAGACCTGATCACATCTACTGTCAACTTATCAGAATGTCAGAATATGTAAGGAATCTACCTTACCCTAAAACCTTGGATTATATGGATGCATTTTCCATAGGAATGCAGCGTAGAGCAGAAAACTCTAATCCAATAACAAAAGCCATTTTTAAAAGAGATGCTACGAAAATTGCTAAATATGAATCAGTTGTGTATCATGATTTTGATAATCATACCATTATTTCTGAGCAAGATCGAAAGCATTTAGCTTTTTTTAAAAATGAAAAAATTCATGTTTTACCAAATGGGGTTGATACTCATTTTTTTGCTCCAATGCCTCAGGTTAAAAAGAGTTTCAATATAGCTTTTGTCGGTAATATGGGCTACTATCCCAATATTCAAGCGGCGCTTTTTTTAGCAAAAAAAATTATTCCTAAACTATTAGAAAAATTTCCCGATATAAAGCTTTTAATCGCAGGAGCACGACCTACTCAAGAAATCAAAAATTTAGCCTGCAAAAATATTTACATAACTGGATGGGTAGAAGATATTCGATCTGCTTATGCTTCAGCCAACATTTTTGTAGCTCCTATTTTTTATGGTAGAGGACAACAGAATAAAATATTGGAAGCAATGTCAATGGGTATTCCTTGTATCACATCTGATCAAGTTAACCAAGCTATCGGAGCAAAAGATGGAACATCAATTCTTATTGCAAATGATGATGAAAGTTGTCAAGAACAAATATCTTTGTTGTTGACAGATGAGGAGTTACAAAAAAAACTGAGTAAGAATGGACTAGATTGGATTCGAAATAATTTTAGTTGGGAAAAATATGGAAAACAGTTAGAAGATTTAATTGTTTAGAAATTGACTTTCTTAATATTATAATTTGTCTAACGAATTCAAGCATAAAAATTAGAAATTGTAAAAAAATAAAACCATAAAATATGATAATGTCAGAGCATCAATCAGAAACCAAAAGTACCAACCTTAATACCATTGAAGAAGCTATCGCTGATATAAAGGCGGGTAAAGTTATTATCGTTGTGGATGACGAAGATCGTGAGAATGAAGGTGATTTTATTTGTGCTGCTGAGTGCATCACTCCTGAGATTATCAACTTTATGGCAACTCACGGGAGGGGCTTAATTTGTACTCCAATCGATGAAAATCGGGCAGACGAGTTGGATTTACCCATGATGGTTCGTTCCAATACAGCATTACATGAAACGGCGTTTACTGTTTCCATCGATTTAATTGGCCAAGGTTGCACCACTGGAATTTCAGCTTATGATAGATCAACAGGAATTAAAGCCATTATCAATCCTAAGACTAAAAGTACAGATTTTGCGCGACCTGGACATATTTTTCCATTACGTGCAAAGTCTGGTGGAGTCCTTCGTCGCACTGGACATACAGAGGCAGCAATTGATTTAGCTAAAATAGCTGGATTCTACCCTGCAGGTGTTTTAGTTGAAATTTTGAATGAAGATGGCTCTATGGCAAGATTACCTGAATTGATAGAAATTGCGACAAAGTTTGATTTAAAATTAATTAGCATCAAAGACCTGGTAGCTTACCGAATGCGAACGGAACGAATTATTAAAAAAGAATTAGAAGTAAAATTGTCAACAAAATTTGGAGACTTTGAAGTAGTAGCATTTACCCAAGTAACAACTGGCGACACTCATTTAGCTATCAAAAAAGGAGAATGGAAAATAGACGATCCAGTTTTAATTCGAGTTCATTCCTCAACCAACACTGGCGATATTTTAGGAACTCTATTCAAAGGTTATGGAACACAATTGCAAAGATCTCTGGAAATGATTGAAAAAGAAGAACAAGGAATGTTGCTCTACATGAGACATAATCACGAAGATGATTCTTTATTAAGTTCCTTGAAAGAAATAAAAAGAGAAAAAGAAACTGGCGAAAAGATACTCGGAGAAGGAACTCAAAGTATGGAACAAAGGGATTACGGAATTGGTGCACAAATACTTCGAGAGTTAAATGTTACCAAAATTAGGCTTATCACGAATAGTCCAAAGAGGAGAATTGGTTTGATTGGATATGGTTTAGAAATAGTGGAAAACGTTGGATATTAAAATTAGCACCGCTCCGATGACTAAAGAGAAATTAGTCATTGGAGCCGTCTCAAAAAACTATGCGATACGAACGAAAATATAAAATAGAAAATATCAGCTATTCCCTAGTGGAACAATCTATTCGATTACACCCTGCAGGTTTTCAAAAACTATTTCCAGATCGACAAGTCAATAATATTTATTTTGACACTTCAAACTGGACGACATTTAAGGAAAATGTAATGGGTATAGCGAAACGAAGAAAGTATAGAGTTCGGTGGTACGGTGACAATTTACAGATGATTCATAAACCTACTTTTGAAATAAAATTAAAGTCCAACCAACTCGGAGATAAAATATCCTACCCCATTACACCTTTCCACTTATCTAACCTTAGTTCTCCGACCAAAGAAATCCAATCTCTTTCGGAGGCAGTGTCACCTCTCGTACCTACTTTATTAAATTCATATCATAGATCCTACTTCGGTACCCCTGATGGTAAATTTCGGCTTACACTTGATCGAAAATTGCGTTATTTTTCTTTGTTAAATAACTTGATATTCAATACATACAGAATTGAAGGTGAAGAGATTGTAATGGAGTTAAAGTATGATGAGCAACTTGATTTAGCTACAGATAGAATTACTCAACATTTCCCATTCAGAATGACGAAAAGTTCAAAATATGTAACCGGTATTGAATTAGTAAATAGTTGACATATCAAAAAAACAGCGCTAACGCTTAAAGCATTGACACCGTCCTGATATAGTATTAATCAAAGCATTCTAAAATCGAGGACACAAAACGCTATTATTTTCAAAATCTCCAAAATAACTAATCGACAATTCAAAAGCTCCTTGACCTTGATGATAATTTGTCAAATCTTGAAAATTTGCATCATAACTCACTCCAAATAAAAAGTTTCCTTTTTGCAAACCTGCCATCAAAACTAAAGCATCCATACCTAAATTATTATCCTCATTAGCAACTGGTCGAAACCAACCCCCAATGTAAAATGAATTATTGGAATAATCATTTAATATGATTCGAACATTTGTTCCAGCATTAATTTCCAAATGTGGACCTTGTTTTGCAACTAGGACTCTTGGTAAAAATGATAAAATATCACCTACCGGAAGTTCGGCACTTAATTGAGTAGAATATCTTGAGTATAATTTCTCAGAAGTGAAACTATCTCCATTCGCATCAACCTCATCTTTATAAAAAGAAATTTCAGGTTGAGTGATATGATGCATCGCAAAACCAGCATAAAATGATTTTCTCGCCTTTGATATGTATGCGTAATTAATACCTATTGACAAATCCCCATAAGAAAAATTATTGATGGGTAAATCTTCATCAGTATCAAATGTATAACCATCTAAGCCATTAAACTGATCTCCAAAAGTAAGTTGTTCATAATTCACATTACGCTGAGAGAGAGCTCCTTGAATTCCAATCGTCAAGAATTGTTTATTATCATAATCTAGTCCTTTATGATATGCTCCAGAAATAGCTATTTGCTGTGTACTAAAATCAATACCACTTACTTTATCTCTAAAAAACACCAAACCCACTGCGGCTGCATCTTTATATTGCGAATTACTCTTTACTCTAAACCTGACATCTAATTCTGTTGCAAAGGTTCGAAAAGGCGAATCTAGCACTCTTCTCCATTGATCTCTATAGATATTAGAAAAACGATATCTTCCATTATACGCTCCTGTTAAAGCAGGATTAAGTGTCAAAGGAGAAGAATAAAACTGAGAAAAGTGTTTGTCTTGAGCAGACAAATCAACTAAAAATAAGATCGCTAGAATAAAAATATAAAATTGCTTCATAATCGATATTAAATAAAAGTTTAAGTTCGCAAAAGTAAGGAATGAATTAGACATTTTTTCAACGGTCTTATCCAAGATTTATTATTTGTTAAATAATGCCAATTGAGAAATTGAATTATTGGGGGAAAGAAAATTTTATCTACATTTTGATGGTAAGTTGTTAAACAACATAGATTCAAGAATTGAACCGAAATATATTTTTCAAAAAAAAATTACACCAATGGAATTATAATATTAAATTGATATTTAATGAATAAAAGCAGATTTCTCTTTCTCTTATTTATTAAAATAAATATTACAATGACCTCTTTCAAAAAAGATGATGATTAAGGAGGAGATATTACCTTAGATTGCAGTGATATATAATATTCTACAACAACTACTGCTTTTCTTACTACCAGTTGCACAACTTTCTGGCTCTCACGATGCGGCTTTTGTTAACGTAGATTAAACCACCTATGCAGGTATTGAAACTTTAGCGAAAGATGGCACTTTGGAAACTCAAGTTATTACAGACATGATTATGCCAAAAGCCAGCCCCCTTTAAGTCAAATCCAACTGAATCAATTTCAATATTGGATCGATGAAAGTGCACCTAATAATTAAAGGACTTTATTAATAATCTGAAAAGCCGAAATATGTAATCACATTTCGGCTTTTTTGGTATAAGTAAAAATGACCTGACTACTTATTTTAAATTTCCAGTTTACTTCAATAGTGAAACTTTATAAAAAGAAGTTCTAACTGATCAAAAAATGCCGCCAATTGGTTCTTTATAGAAGAACAATTAGGATAGATTTATTCCTGCCGAGTTAATGAACCCCAGAATAATTAATAATAGTTTAGTCACTATTGTGATGTAAAGAGGCCTTCTAAAAGGATGTATTAGCAAGCCTTAAATATTATAGTCATGAACTTATTTTTTTTTGTTTTGCTGTTCTTTTTCAAAATGGTTATAAAGTGTATTGATAAATGCCAGAACAATCCCTATTCCGAGGAAAATATAAAAGATAGTGAACATTTTACCTTCTTCTGTTTGAGGAGAAAAATCTCCATAACCAATAGTGGTCAAAGTTATTATTGAAAAATAAAGTGAATCTAAATAGTCCCATCCTTCTAAATGATGATATACCATCGTTCCAAAAAAAAGGATAAAAAATGTTGTACCCAACAGATCTCTATACTCCGGGTCTTTCAAAAAATTAACGAAAGTTCTGATAAATACCATCTTATTCTATTTTCCAAAAATAATAAAAATTGAAATTAGGGAATTATTTAGGATTAAGATAAGATTCAGTTATTTTCTATTAAGAAGACCAAACTGGTTAAAATTAATCAAGACTGGTATTTTTGCCATCGCCTTTCTTCACGTCTCAGAAGTGTTTCATATTTTTGAGGTACATTGATTTCCACCTTCATCTTTTCGTTAGTTTTTGGATGAGAAAAAATCAACTCAACCGCACATAAAAAAAGTCCTTTATGCTTCAATATCATTCCTTCTTTGCCATATAAAGCATCTCCTAAAATTGGAAATCCTAAACTTGAAAGATGAATTCGTAGTTGATGTGTTCTACCTGTTTGTGGAAATAAATCAATAAGGCTGAGCCATTTATTTTTTAAGGAAGGAACTACTTTTATTTTTTCAAAATAGGTAATAGCATCTTTCCCGTCAATTGGTTTTTCCAAAACACCTACCTTCTTTATATCTCCAATCACTATAGCTTGATATTTTTTCAAAATTGTTTTTGCCTCAAATTGTTGACTCATCTTCAAATGGGCATATGCAGTTTTTGCCACTAAAAGTAACCCTGAAGTTGAACTATCCAATCGATGAACTGCTCTTGGTTTTCGTAAGCCATCATTTTCAGTTGACTTAGAAATATTATATAAAAGTGCATTTTCTATTGTTCGAAATTGATTACCACTTACGATGATGCCAGCTGGTTTGTTGATAACTGCCAAGTATTCATCTTCAAAAATAACATCTAAGTTTAACGGTAAAATTTTAGGTATTCTTAGTTCTAAATCTACCCAATCAATTTGATCCCCTGGCTGCACCCATCTTCCAGTCTCAACAGGCTTCCCATTGAGTAAAATTTCATTTCTAAGTATAGCTTTTTTGATACCTTTTCGAGAAGGAATATTAGGAAAGATCTTTCGGGCATATTCACTTAATCTTTCTTGAGCAGTATTTGGTGGAACGATATGGGAATGAAGAATTTTCATGTTTTTAAATTGAATATCCAATATTTAAAGAGGAAATATTGGATATTCAATTATTATCAGACCTTTTTTTTCAAAGCAATCATAAATCCTAAATGCATTGCTTCGTGCATATTATTAAAGATAATTCCATCCTCTATCGAACTCAAAGTCACATTATAGCTGGTCGTATATTCTTTATATTCTTTAAAGACTCCATTAGCATAATCATCTTCCATTTTATCCACCAAAATGATCATCTGATTTTTCATAAAATCTAAATCCGTTCGTGTGATGTCGCCATTTGGTTTGGACCCTTTTCGATATTTCCCAATGAAATCATTGTCGATATCCATAGGCAAACTAGACATTCCATAACAAAGCAATTGCTGTGTTGCAATGATATGTCCCAAATTCCAAGCAAGATTATTATTGAATCCTTCTGGGATTTCATTAAGCTGTGCTAAATCTAAATTTTCAATTAATTTTAATACATTGTTGCGGGTTACCTGCTGGTATTCGAAGTGTTTTTTCATCTTAATATATTGATCATTTGTTTTGTGAAATTTCTAATTAAAATCTTCCGTGGGTTCTCGTTTCTCAAAATCAATCTTCACAGAAAAAATATGCGAATATAATATTTGTGAAACATTTCCAATGTCCGTAAAAGCATAATCTATCGTGAACTTTCCTAAGTGAAAACCAATTCCCAAATTTGGTTGCAATGTATAAATAATATTATCAGGATTAACATCATCTCTTGATTTCTGAATATTACTGATACCTCCTCGAAGGAATAAAAAATCAGAATATCGAGCTTCAAAACCCAAATGTGGATCAATTTGCATCGGACCTGCAGAAATTAAAACATTCCTTTTTCCATCAGTTGTAAAATCTAAATCCAATTCTGTCACCAGAGAAATTTTAGGTGTAAATTGCCTCATCCATGCAGCTCCTAGAATAATTCTCGGAGTGGTAATTTCTAAGGTACTTGTAGGAATTTCATTCCCTGTCCTAAGAAAAACGTCTTTTTCATTATCCGATAAATTAAATTCCCAACCATTAAATGTAAATGAAATATCACGAGCCATTAGTCCAAACCTCCAATTTCCCATCCTATATTGAGACCCCAAATCAATTCCAAAACCCCATGAATTTCCAAAGGTTCCAATTACCCTTCTGATGATTTTTGCATTTCCTCCAACTGATAAATTTTTAATAGGTGTTTTTTGAGCATAAGAAAAAATTAATGCATAATCTGCTGCTGAAAATTCTGAAACATTATCATAATTAATTGAGCCATCAGGACTTACCAGATAAAAGGTATTTGGAATATTATCAATCCCCAAGCGAATTAGAGAAAAACCAAAGGTAGATTCTTTTTTGGGATCAGCGTTTATTTTTTTAGCAATGCCGAGGTAGTCATATTTTGCTATTCCTGCAAACCATTCTGCGTGCATAGCAGAAACTTGAAATGGCTTCTCCAATTGAGTTAATCCTGCCGGATTCCAAAATCCTGCATTAACATCACCCACATTTGCGACAACTGCATTTCCCATTCCATGAGCTCTGGCGCTTACTCCAATTGTCAAAAATTCATTACTATATTTTGGCGTTTGAGCAGAAAGTTGAAAAGCAAAAATACCTAGTATGAAAATTATAATTATCAGGATCTTAGGATTCATTTATTTATTTTGACTTTTGACTTGCTCTTTTTAAATATTCAAAATCAAGATCAAGCACCATAGAAATCACATGTGAGTAGGTTCCATTTACATTATCTCCTATATCCGTAAAAGCATAATCCAAACGAAGTTTATATAGTTTTAACCCTACTCCCATATTAGGCTGTACCGTCCAAAATCGTCTTCCTCCAATATCTGAATCTTCTTGAACATTATTAATCCCTGCTCTTAAAAATACGAATTTTTTGTAATCTGCTTCAAAGCCAATCGTTGGATCCAAACTAAAAGGATAAGAACTAATAAGAGTATTCCTTTTTCCATCCATAAACATATTCATATCTAATTCGGCTGTCAATCCTACTTTTCCAAAATCAAATTTACGAGCTGCTGCTAAAATAATTTGTGGCCGAGTTACCTCTAAGGATTTAATAGGAATAGTATTATCTGTTAAATCTAGAATTACTTTTTCATCCTCTGTAAAATTAAAAGACCAAGCATTAAAGGTATTTGAAATATCTTTTAGCAATGCTCCAAACTTCCATTTTCCTAAATGATATTTTACTGAGGCATCTAAGCCAAAACCCCAAGATTTTGCAAATGGTCCAATAGACCGATGCACCACCTTTACATTTCCACCCAGAAACAATTCTCCTCTATCCGTATGAACCTTTTGCGCATAGGAAAATAAAAATGCATAATCTGCTGCTGAAAAGGGTTTGATATTATCATAATTTACTGAACCATCATCTTCGTAGAGACTTAAAGTATTCGGAATATCGTCTATTCCGAATCTAATCATGGATACCCCAAAAGCTCTTTTATGATCATCAAAAGGGATGGCCAAACCTAGGTAATCGTATTTTCCGACTCCACCAAACCACTCTGCATGTTTCGCCCCTATTTGAATTCCTTTTGACATATCTATTGAAGCCAAGGCTGCTGGATTCCAAAATCCCGCAGTTACATCATCTACTGATGCGACAAACGAATTACCCATTGCCTGAGCTCTAGCACTCAACCCTATAGATAAAAATTCATTACTGTATTTTTGAGAAAAAGACCATTGAATACTTAAAACCAAAAGTAAAAAAACAGGCACGCCTTTTTTTAAATTGTTAAACTGTTGCATTTATATTTTCATTTAATTCTTAGATTGATTTGCTAAGAAGATTTATCTTTTTTTAACGGCAAAAAACAGATTGGAGTATTTGTTAATATTGATTTTAAATAAAAAAATCACCTATATTTAATTCAATATATGTACCAATTGTAAAAATTCCCTTTTACTTTCTAAAACTTCTATTATTTTAGCCAATAAAACAGGAAAATGTTGTCACTATCTGATTTTTTATGTCAGCTAAAAAACAAAGGTATTGAATAGAAAAAATTACTTTATAAATTTAAAATTATAAAAAAAAATGTTTAGATACGTGTTATTCCTCTTTCTTTCTTTTTCTTCTTTTCAAATCGATGCTCAAGTTGCCTATAATATGGAACTATTAGGTTATTATGATGATAATACTCTTCCCTCTGCCAATGAAACAGATCAAAAAGTCTTCAATGACATTTGGGGTTATGCAGCCAATGATCGAGAATATGCAATTGTAGGAAGTGCAGCTTATATCCATTTCTTTGATGTGACAGATCCACAAAATCCAATTTTGATTGATCAGATTTTGGGAACGGATACGACGATTTGGCGAGATATTAAAGTTTACGGAAATTATGCTTACGCAGTGAGTGAAGGAAATGGAGAAGGATTAATGATTTTTGACTTAAGTGATTTGCCCAGTTCAGTTTCATTAGTAACTCGAAATTTAGATTTTTTCGAAAAAGCACATAATATATTTATTGATGAAAATGGGAAAATGTTTGTCGCTGGATCAAATACCGATGTTATCGAAGGATTGATGGTTCTGGATATTTCAACTAATCCAACAGAACCACAATTATTAGGAAAAAGTATTTTGATAAATTATGTACATGATCTTTATGTCAAAAATAATATCGCTTATTGTAACCACGGGGACTATGGGTTTTATGTATGGAATTACAATGATCCTAACAATCCAATCTTGTTAGCAAACCTTGAGGGGAATGGATATAATCACAGTAACTGGGTCTCAGAAGATGGAAGTTATGCTATCTTTGCTGAGGAGGTTCCTGCTGGATTACCCTTGGGAATTGTTGACTTAACTCAACTCTCAAATGGATCAATTGAATTAGTAGGTGATTTCTTTCAGTTTCCACTTTTGGGTGATGGTTTTTTCAATACACCTCATAATCCGTATATCAAAGGTAACTATGCTTACATCTCTTATTATGAAGATGGTGTGCAAGTCATTGATTTGACAGATAAAACTAACCCAACATTGGTAGGTTACTATGATACATTTCCAAACAATTTAAACTATGCTGGTTATTTTGGATGTTGGGGAGTATATCCTTACTTACCTTCAGGAAATATTATCGCATCTGATCGTAAGTATGGATTACATATTTTAAGGTTTGATGAAACACTTTCTTCAAATGAGAACTTAGACGATAACAGTAAATTTACAATATACCCTAACCCATCCTTTAATGGTATTTTCAATATAAAAATAAATGAAGTGACAAATGAAAAAGTCACTATTGAAGTAAGTGATTTATCTGGGAAAAAAATGTTTGAACAAGTTTTGAATTTAAACTCTAAAATGGTCGATTTGAGTTTATTGGCAAATGGATTTTATTTTGGAAAAATAAGAATTGGGGAGAAAGAAATGATAGAGAAGTTTGTGGTTTCTAAAAAATAAATATCTCCCTTTTGTAATGAGACTATGAATGACGTGGATCGATCGTATTACCGTGGATTTGACAATCCTAAAATTATAAAAAGATCATAGCCCCTAATATAATAATTAGGTTAAATAAATCTAAATCTTCGGTAACGATATTCCATTCAAATAATAACTAAATGCAAAAAATAATAATTCAAGGAATTCAATACGACGAAAAATCTTCCTTCCAACAAGGTTCTAGTCTCGCTCCACCATTAATTCGAGAAGCTTTAAATTCTGGCTCGATGAATCTTTTCTCAGAAAATGGAATCACAATCGAAACTTCCCGAATTGAAGATAAAGGTGATATTACTATCGAAAAGTATTTCGATATTGAAGCCATCACTGCAAAGCACTTAAATGAAGGTGGCAAAATATTCACTTTAGGCGGAGATCACTCGGTGACCTTTCCCATTATTAAGGCACATCATGCAAAATATCCGAAATTAGATATTTTACACATTGATGCTCATGCTGACTTATATGATAATTATGAAGGCGATAAATTTTCTCACGCTTGTCCATTTGCTAGAATTATGGAAAATGGGTTTGCGATAAAACTAGTCCAAGTAGGCATTCGAACTTTAAATACTCATCAAACAGAACAAGCTGAAAGATTCAAGGTTGATGTCCATGAAATGAAAAATTTGGATCTCAGCAAGATTCCAAAATTTGAAAACCCATTGTATATTTCTTTAGATATGGATGCATTCGATCCTGCTTTTGCACCAGGTGTTTCACATCATGAACCTGGCGGAATGACTTCTCGACAAGTGATTGATTTGATTCAAAGTTTAAATTGTGAAGTGGTTGGAGCAGACATTGTGGAATATAATCCAACTCGAGATTTTCAAAAAATGACTTCGTTTTTAGCTGCTAAAATGATGAAGGAGATTTTAACAAAGATGCTTTAACCCAAAAAACAAATATGAATATTATTTCCTTGCCCGATAATTTGCCACTTGAAAATGACTCTCCTATCCAAGTCTTTGAATACCGAATAGACAATAACTGCTTACGAAGCAAAATTAACTTGACTAAAAATACGATTAGTTTTTTGCTAGAGGGAACGAAGGAATTTATAAGTCATAATAAATCAACTACCATAAAAAATAATAAATTTTTAGTTATGAAATCGGGAAACTGTTTGATGACTGAAACCATCTCTGCAGTCAATAAACAATATAAAAGTATCTTACTTTTTTTCTCTGATGAAATACTCTTAGGTTTCTTGGAAAAAAACAAACTGAATTCTTCTCCTCCAAAGAACGCTAAATCTTATTATGCTTTCTCCTATGATATTTACATCCAACACTTTGTCGAAAGTCTTGAAAAAATAAACCGACTGGAAAAGCAGTTACAAAAGAAATTATTAAAATCAAAATTTGAAGAAATAATGACTTACCTAACCGACAAAAAAGGGAAAGCTTTTTTGAATGGTTTACTCAAAAATCACGATGATAAAATCATACGACTAATCAATGTGGTAGAAAACAACACACTCAATAAATTGACGCTGCAAGAACTCTCCTTTTTATGTAATATGAGTTTGTCTACTTTCAAAAGAGAGTTTTCTAAACAATACCAAATGCCGCCAAGTAAATGGTTTCAAGAAAAAAGATTAGAACATACTGAGTTTTTATTACGTACTCAAAAAAAACGACCCATAGATTTATATGAGTCAGCTGGCTATGAAAGCTTATCCAACTTCATTCAAGCATTCAAAAAAAAATATGGATACACTCCCAAACAATTCCAACTAGAAAATTGAACTTTTAGCAATACTTTTTGAACATCGACAAATGAGTTATTAATGAAAAAGAATAGACTTTTGTGATTATAATATTTATCATAAAAAATTAAAACCATGCAAAAGTCAAATTTCATTTTAGCCATCTTACTTCTAGTAAGTGGTAATTTATTTAGTCAAAATACTTTCACTCTTTCCAGCAATGATCTTGGTGGTCAAGCTACTCAAACAGAAGAGTTTAATGGTTTTGGATGTACAGGGAAAAATCAATCACCTCAATTATCTTGGAAAAATGCACCAGAAGGAACAAAAAGTTTTGCTATTACTATGTACGATCCAGATGCACCTACTGGAAGTGGATGGTGGCATTGGGTGGTGTTTGACCTACCTGCCAACATTAATGAACTAGTTTCAAATGCAGGTAATGTAAATTTGAATTTAGCGCCAAAAGAGGCGATCCAAAGTATTACAAATTATGGAGCGAATGGTTACGGTGGACCTTGTCCTCCTGAAGGTCATGGTTTACACCAATATGTGATTACTGTTCATGCACTCAGTACTGATAAATTAGGCTTAGATAAAAATACTAATCCAGCAATCGTAGGTTATTACATTTGGAATAATACTTTAGCTAAAGCAAGCATTGTTTCATATTACGAAAGAAAAAAAAGTAACTAATTAAGAAAAGGAGAATTCTGATAATAAGAATTCTCCTTTTTTCTTAAAAAAATTCAAAACTTAATTATTTTTAAATACCTTCTCTTAATCTTTCATCCCTTTACGATTGCTAATTTTATCCTTCAAATTCAACTGCAGCATTGTTTGCTATTTTGATTTTTATTTCAAGTTGTGGATTCTCCATCACTAACCTCCTATCACAATTGGCATAATTCCGAACACCACACTTTTATATCCTTAATAGGATCAAACATCCCAACTAATTTTCTTAATTACTTAAATCGGCATCAATATAAAGGAACATGAGAAAATCAAAGTAAATATAATTGTCTGCTAAATCCAACACTTTTCCACTTACCACCTTCGGCAGAAATATTCAATCTAGAACTATCAATAAGGAAAAAAACACCTTTTATATCCATAATTTGATCTCCGACACTTCAGGATTTCATTCTTAGTAACTTCTTATTTTTTTAACTCTAAGATTTATTTGCTATAAGTCTGTCTCATTTTCGTAGTGAGAAATACTAAATAATTTGCTTCCATTACTAGTTAATGTCACATCAGAAAGATGAGTTATATTAACCATTAATATTCCTTTTCGTTCTTAAAAAATGACCAATTCTATTTTGATAGATTCAACTGTTTTTTACTTATCCTTTGGTTAAAATTAGTCTATTCTTCGTTTTCTCGTTATATTCGAATACTATTTTAGTAAATATGCTACTATCATTCTGCAATTCACAAAATTCAACTAAAAACAGATTGTATTGAAAAACAATAAAAACAGAATTAAATATGCCATTTACGGTGCCATTTTTGGTATTAGCTTTCCAATCATTGGTTCCATTGTCCAGTGCTGGGATTTACATATGGAAATCTCGTTTCAAAACCTTGCACTAATTCAAGAGACCTCTCCTCTCATCTGGATTATAGACACCGCTCCATTTTTTCTTGGCTTGTTTGCCTCATTTGCAGGTGCTCAGATTGACAAATTGAATGTAAAAAATGACGAGCTTTTATATAGATTCAATGAAATGAATAAACTTAAGGTTATCGCAGATGAGGCCAACCATGCTAAAAGTATCTTTTTGGCAAAAATGAGTCATGAAATTCGTACTCCGATGAATGCGATAATAGGGATGACCTATCTGTCATTGCGTGAAAACCCACCTCCTAAAGTAAAAGATTACCTATCTAAAATTGACAAGAGTGGAAAAACACTTCTGGAAATAATAAATGACATTCTAGATTTTTCAAAGGTAGAGGCAGGTGAGATTTCTTTGGAACGCCGAAACTTTAATTTTGAAGAGGTCATCAATGATGTTATTGACCTAACAAACGTCAAAATAAGAGACAAAAAAGAGATTGAATTTGTTTGCGATTACGATACAGAAATTCCAACCTTTGTTAATGCGGATTCAACAAGAATAAAACAAATTCTTATCAATTTATTAGACAATGCAATTAAATTCACCCCTGAAGGTGAAATTATTTTAAGAATAAGAAAAAACGAGATAGAAAAGGATAATGTCATTCTTTCATTTAGTATTAGTGATACTGGAATTGGAATTGCAAAATCAAAAATAAACGATATTTTTGATCCATTCAAACAAGAAGATGATTCAACCACACGAAAATTTGGTGGTACGGGTCTTGGTTTGGTAATCACCAAGTCCTTAATTGAACTAATGGGGAGTAATATTTCGATTGAAAGTAAAAAAAACGAGGGAACTACATTTAGTTTTGATCTGAAGCTAGACATTGGTCAAAGTTTAGAGGGAGCAACCTTCAAAGGGAAAAAAGATTTACAAAGTCTCAAAGTTCTGCTCGTGGATGATTCAAACACATCTAGAGAAACTTTAAAAGGAATTTTGGAATCATTTAACTTTAACGTCGCTGATGCGAGATCAGCAGCAGAAGGTATTAGCTTACACAACAAACAAATGGAATTAGGAGATCCATTCAATTTAATTATTGCAGATTGGTATATGCCTGAAATGGATGGATTGCAAATGATTAATGAACTACAATCTAGCATAGGTGATAAGCAAGCCGTATTGATGGTCACAGCATATGGCGCTGAGGTGTTGCGTGAGGCACAGTCCTCTCAAATTATAGATGGTTATTTATTAAAACCAATCAGTCCATCAATTCTTTTTGATTATATACAAAAAGTAGTTTCAAAAGATGATTTTACCGGCTTGGACTCAGTGGACTCGGAATTAAATATTTTGCGTTACAAGTCTATTCTAGAAGGCGTAAATGTTTTACTCGTGGAGGATAATGAAATCAATCGACAACTTGCTATTGAATTACTTCTGGATGTAGGCGTCACTTGTGAAATCGCAACCAATGGAAAGGAAGGTGTTGATTTGGCTATCAAGAAACAGTATGATGCTATTTTGATGGATATTCAAATGCCAATAATGGATGGTCTAACAGCCACAAAAGAGATGCGCAAAATTCAGTCGCTCAAGGAAATTCCAATTATTGCAATGACTGCTCACGCGCTGCAGGGTGAAAGAGAAAAAAGTCTTGAAGCCGGAATGAACGAACATATTACCAAACCAATTAATCCATCATTTTTATATGAAACGCTATGTGCTTTTACCAAACCAGAGCGTAAAGTAAGTTTGACTAAAAATTTGGGAAGTGGCCAGAGTACTGAAAGTATGGATAATTATACCAATGAATTTAGATCAATTAATATTACTCTTGGGCTCAAACGAGCTAATAATAAAAAGAGATTATATCAAAAATTGCTCAAAGGATTTTTAGATAAATATGAAAATACGACCGAGGAATTAGGGCAATGTTTAGTGAAAAATGAATGGGAAAAGATGATGACCATACTACATACTGTCGGTGGTGTCGCGGGTAATATTGGTGCTGAAAACTTATCTAAAGAAATGTTGTCTGTTTCTTCAAAATTAAAGAAATATGAAAACTTCAGCGTTGTGACAGAAAAACAAATCGATGGACTATCAACCATATTGAAAGATGTATGCAACAATATTCAATCTTATTTAAAGAAATATAAAAATGAAGAAGTTTCAGTAATTCCTAAATCAACACCTTCTCAGCAGGAACTAATTGATAAACTATCAGAGCTACTTCTAATTATTAATGAGAACGATCCAAGCGCCATTCAAAGAGCTGAAAAAATAGGACTAGGTTATAAGCTGAGTAAAATACAACAAAATAACATCAAAGCGGCTATAGACCTTTTAAATGATTTTGACTTTGAAGCGGCCGCTGAAATCATTAATACTATGAGAAAATTATGATTCCATCTTACAATAAAAAAAGGAAACTATTAGCAGTTGATGATTCTGTAGAAAATCTCAAGTTGCTAATTGAACTCCTTGGCAAAGAATATGATTTAGTTGTTGCGAAAAATGGAAAAAAGGCATTGGAAATTATCGCATCAAATCCAAGTATTGACTTAATTCTTTTGGATGTAATAATGCCAGGAGAGATGCATGGTTTTGAGGTTTGTAAAACTATTAAATCAAACCCAAGCCACTCACATATTCCAGTTATCTTTCTTACTGGCTTGAACGATAGTGAGGATGAAACTTTAGGTTTAAAATTGGGGGGTGCCGACTATATTACGAAACCTTTTCAACCCGATGTTGTAAAAGCGCGAATCAGCACACAGTTAAAATTGAAAGAAGAGCAAGAGAAAACAAAAAAGCTTCTTCAAATCCTACTCCCTGACAATGTCATTCAAGAATTAAATAAATCAGGAACTTACACTCCGATAGTTCATGATTCCGTTTCCATATTATTTTCTGATCTTGTCGGATTTACTGAAATTTCAAGCCAACTGTCTCCTCAGGAATTAGTTGACGAATTGTCTAGGATTTTTACAGCTTTCGATCAAATCATGAAAAAAAATAACTGTATCCGAATAAAAACTATTGGGGATGGATACATGGCCGCTTGTGGTGTAAAGAATGAAGAAAATCATGCTAACAATATGGTTCAAGCCGGATTAGAGATTATTGAATACCTCAAAAGTAGTTCAGTGGGTCTCATTGAATGGAAATGTAGAATTGGAGTAAATACAGGTAAAGTAATATCTGGTTTAATTGGCACACAAAGATTTCAATTTGATTTATTGGGAGATGATGTAAACATCGCTTCTCGCATTGAGAGCAGTGCCCCTTCCATGAAGCTCTGTGTTTCTAAGTCAACCGTCGATTGTTTAGATACGAATAAATTCGGTATCACCTCAATCGGATATAAAGAGTTAAAAGGAAAGGGAGCTATTGAATTATTCTCTATTCGCTCCCTCCCCTAAAGAAATTTAACTAGTTGCTTCATCTCGGACTGGCCTCCTCTTTTCATTTTTTAGATGTGGAACGAATTGTTTTACTTTTCCTTCTTCCGAAATTTTTATTTAATTCCTCTTTAGCCAACTTGTAATGATCAAGAGCATCTTGAATCAAAGAAATAGCATAAACAATCTATTTTAACTCCTCAACCTCCGTGATTTTCATTTCATTTCAATCACTTGCGTTAACATTATTTTATCATCCACTTCCCCACTCACTCTAACACTACTTCTATATCCACTTTGAGTCAAATTAACCTCCTCTTCTCCTAGTGTCATACCAACCAATTCGCATAGAGTAATCTATTATTTATCTTGTAAAAACTATTCTTAAATTACTTACAATAAGGTAACTATTCAAAATCCTGGTCACATTCAGAATAAGAAAAAACATTCCCTGTAGTAATTACCTTATGAGTTTTTTAGACACAAGATTCAAAACTCCAATAGCGATTATATTCTTGGAGGTAAGCAATTTATTTTCCACTAAAAGAATAGCTGAATCAAATCCTTGAGCAGGATTTTACAATAAAATTTCCGTATCAATTACCAGAAACTTAAAAAAATATTTTTCTTCTTCCCGCATAATTGAACTTTGATAAATATTCTAACGTCCATTTCTTCCCCCTCCATATAACAAATTTACCGTCAAGGCTAAAACCAATATTACGCTCTTACTAGAGGGTAATTGTAACTCGTTTATTTTTTTTAGCTTTAACTGAGGTCACCAAAATATCTCCTAGACATATAAAAGTAATCCCTATTTAATTTGGAGAAAGTGATCAAAAAAAAACGAGCTACTTCCAATTGATTGAAAACAGCTCGTTTTTATTCCTAGAAAAACTTTACTCTACAATCACTTTTCCCATTCCAATCCCTTTATCTGTATGCATTTCAATAATATAAATTCCACTTGCTGCATCTTGTAATTCAAATGAAGTCAACAAATTTGGATTTTCTCTTTCAATAGAGAAAACTTCTTGCCCTAAATTATTGAAAACTCGAATTTTCAATTCCTCCACTTGTTCAGCTAATTCAATATTAAAATTCCCTTTTGATGGATTTGGGAAAATGTGGAACACTAATGCAGGTTCTAAATTTTCATTAGCAGTAATTACTTCACCTAGTGGTGCATCTCCCAACGTTATCAGGTAAGAAGATACTATTAGATGAGGATTAAAACCATCATTACAATTATCACAAGTCACTCCACTCACACAGTCAGGATTAGAAGCGTTACAAAAATCAGTGTAATCTTCATCAAAGACGTATTTCAAAGTAACATCATTTTGATTGATATATGCGCCCATATCATAGTCAAACCAAGGAGCAATTGAACCAGGACACCAACCTGCTCTATCATAAAACCATGTACCATTCTGATTGTTACAGCCATCTGGGTTTGGATCACAATCAGACCAATTGTGTTGTTCAAACGTCTGACTTCCATCTACCCAAATATGATGAGTATCTTCATGAAACTCAGCAGCATTAGCTGTATTATTATCACCCCAACCATGACCAGTAGAAACTAATTTAAGTTTCGCAGCTAAAACATTAGCTGGATATTGAGCATTAATTTCAGCTGTCGGTTGAAGATTATCCATATTCCCAAAATCATATGTCTCATACCATAGTTTTGTAATTGAGCTATAAGCATGAGTTGGAGTTCCAGCTTGATAATCTAAATTTAAAGTATATAAAAATCCATTTCCTGGAGTTCCTAATCGAAATCGAAAAGCAACTTTCCCTTGTAAAGTACTCATGAAATCTGTTAAATCTATCGCACTATTACAAGCAATTCCATAAGGAGTGATATATCTGATAATCTCATACCATTCTCCATTATGACCTTTAACATCAATACCAGAGACTCTATCCCATGGATCACATCCACCTGTAGGACACCCAATATCAAAGTTACCAACAATCTGATCAAATGCCCCTGCGTAACTTGGTAGTTCAACTTCTACAATTTCTTCTGTGTTATTGACATATACCCAAACATCTGTTCCTGCGTTTACTGTCATATTAGAAGCCTGATCTACTATTGTAAAAGTAATCGACTCTACTCCTACTGCACCGTAATTATTTTCGGAAAAAACATTCATAGTAAAATCTCCATAAAATGGTGGTGTCCACCAACCTGTGTAATGTCCATTTCCCCAATCTTTAGCTACTATAGTTTCTCCATCGATTTGAAAAGTAACATTCGCCACATTAAATAAGTCTGGAAAATCAATATTTGAAATTGCCGCCAATTGAATTGGCCCTAAACTTGGAACCATTACATCTCCCGATAAAGGGCTTCGAACTTCTGTTGAAGGAACAAAAGTATCAGGATTTAAAACTTGAAAAGAAAGAATAATTTCCGGTGCAGGACTAAATGTTCCATCACCTGGCTGTGTTGCTTTTACTTCAACAACTCCAATGACTCCATCAAGAGTAACGGTGTTACCACTTACCGAGGCTGGTCCTGAAACAACCTCATAATTCACTGTCAATCCTGAACTAGCTGTTGCAGTCAAATCAAACGGTACATCCGTAACCAACTTATCTGGAATAACCGGGAATGTAATTACTTGAACACTATTATCCACTGTTCCAACAAAATTGGAAATTTCTCCTGTCATATCAAAGTTAACCAAATCACCATCTCTTACTCCAGGTTCTACCTCCGAAATTAACGTTGTAATAGATGAATTATCTCCTCCTGGAACACCTTGATTGAATTTGTAATACAATTCTAGACCTGGCTCATTTCCATTTAATTCATTGACCATAATTTCTTGAATTTCAGCTTGTGTCAAAGCTTTACTCCAAAGCGTTACCTCATCAATTCCTCCATCCCATGTAGCTAATCCCCAAGGAGAAATATGTTTTCCAATTGACAAAGGTGTATCAGTTGAAGCAATAGTTCCTGATGCAGGAGTACTTCCAATAGAAATACCATCCATAAATAATTCTACTTTTGAGCCATCATAAACCCAAGCAACATGTTGCCATACTTCTGGAACTGCTACGAAATCTGCTGTTGCTACTTCGTAAGTCGTACCATTAATAATTAAACGACACTCCATTTTCCCATTATTCAGTTGGATTAAATACATCTGGCCATCTCCAGTTCCTCCATTTCGAAACGAAAGATAACCTTGCCCATAACCTAAAGCATCACAGTAAAACCAACCTGTCATACTAATTTCATTCGATCCTGCTATGTACTGTGAGGCTGCTGGAATTTCAATAATATCATCATCATGGTCGAAATGTAAAAACTGTTGTGTTTGTGCTTGAGAGTATATTGTGAAGAATAACAAAAAGGAAAAAGCCAATATTATCCTCGAAATGTAAAATTTTTTCATGGTTGTTTTGATTTTATGAAGAAAATGATTTTTATTTTAAATTATCTATTAATGCTTTAGTATTAATAGATTCTACAATAAATTATTTTTAGTTATTAATTCATCCACCATACTTTTGTTTCAGGTGAATCTACTCCCATCCTCGCAACCTGTTCTGCCCAATTTATTGCATTATTTTGAATCTCCGTTGAAGGGTATGTGAAGCGATAATAATTGGGGATAGCACCTTCTCTGGGAGTTGCTTGTGTTCGTCTAAGCAAAGCATACGCTTCCCATGGTTGTCGGAATAAATCCATCCATCGTTGTGCATAAATTAATTTAAGCTGATCATTACTAGTAAAAATATTAATTTTTGGATGGTTTGCCACACTAAAGATTTCACCACTTGAAAGCACTGCTGGGGTATTTTCCCATATATTTGTATTTTGAAAAATATTCTGCCAGAACTTAATTGAATTAACTACGCCATTTGTATACTGAGCTCTTGCTTCTCCTTGATCTACGGCTACACCCAAACCTCTAAAATATATTTCAGCTTTCAAAAATTTCACTTCTGCAGCGGTCATCATAATTTCAGGAACATCATATCTATCTCGAATCAAATAATAATTAAATGGAGAATAAATATTACCAGATCCTTTTGTTGCATAGCTCACATCTCGATGTCCTTGGTAAGGAATACCACCTGCAACTTCTGTGTTCACATTTGGTAATTGAGGAAATGCAACCCATTCATCTGCATTATTTGGTTCGAAGAAAATAAAAGCTCTAGGATCGAAGATTCCACTTCCATCAAGATTATCATTTTCAGACATCATATTCCAAATAGTCGACCCCATTCGTAATTTTTTATGCTCATGAAATGAATAGTGAGTCGAATTTTTTTCCCAATCTAATTCACTTGGAAACAAACCAACATCTTCTCCTTCTTCAATTAATGGTAAGTCATTTTCCAAAACATCTTGAAAAATTGGATTAGCAAAATTGGCATCTTTTTCTACCATGCGCAACCCATATCTCAGTCGAAGCGAGTTTGCGAACTTTTTCCATAACAATACATTTTCATTACCATTATTTCCTACAGCATTAAATATATTATCAAAATTACCAAAGTTTAAATAAGCTTCTCCTGCGGAAGTTTTCGGATCAGGCAAGGTATTTATATTATCGTTGGCCCATTTTAATTCGTCTAACAAGAATTTATAAATCGTTCCTTGATCATCATATTTAGGTTCTAAATTATCCAAACTTTGAAATGCCTTACCGGCATCAAAAAATGGAATATCCCCAAACAAATCCGTTACTCGAAAAGTCTGATAAGCTAAAATTATTTTCACCATCGCTCGCACATTACTGGTTGCTTCTTGATCTCCCTCATATTCATCAAAACGTTTTTCCAACTCTCTTACATTCGCTAATGAAGTATAATATCGAGTCCAAATATCTTCCGTTCCACGAGGCGTATTTTGAAAAGTCTCAGCAGTCAAAGCACCTTGTTGAGTGATCGGATAAATCACTTCATTATGCATAAAAAGTTGTTCATCACCACCAAGTTGAGTTGATTGGATAACAAAATTGAACAGTGGCCCAATATCTGTTTGGGTTGGAAACTCAGGATTTTGATTTAAATCTTCAAACCCTTTTTCACACGAATTAAGTAAAAATAAAATAATAGAGACTGAAAGATATTTTAACAAATTTTTCATAAAATCTTTTTTCAAATTAGACTGATAAAGTTGTTCCGATGAAATACTGATGCATGGAATCTAGTGAGATCCGGGGGCATAAGTAACATATACGTTCCATCAGAAGCTTGCATTTAAACTCACC
This sequence comes from Saprospiraceae bacterium, assembly GCA_029251525.1. Taxonomy (GTDB): domain Bacteria; phylum Bacteroidota; class Bacteroidia; order Chitinophagales; family Saprospiraceae; genus CAJQQY01. The sequence continues at coordinate 198,004 of JAQXDE010000014.1, forward strand.
CCAAACGATCTTGTTCCAGGGAATGCAGCCCACTCCAAACCCTGAGCATTCCCCGATCCATTTGCTCCCTCTGGATTAATTCGATCAGGCAAGGAAGTATAAATATAAAATAAATCTCTTCCCACCAAAGACAAAGTTAAGTCTTGAAATACTTTTGTTCTTTGATTAAATTTTTCATTAAAATGATAAGACAAAGTTACTTCACGCAATTTCACGTATGAATTTTCCAAAATTCCTGGCGTACTCAAAAATGGTCCCCAGCCCCCTGTATTAGGAATATATTTGAATAAATAATGAACTACTTTTTGATTTTCAGTTCCATCAGCATAAACTCCCGGCAAGACTACTCCCACATTTCTATTATTTCCTGCAGGATCAGTATAAGGCAATCCTCCGCCTTGTCTTTCCAACAGAGTCAAAGGGCTTTGACCATTTTGCAAACTCGAAACATACGAACCTGAATAAATATCCCCACCCCATTTCGTATCAATCAAAGTACTCAAAGTAAATCCTTTATAGCCTGCTTTCATATTCCAACCTGCAATAAAATCAGGAGATGCATTTCCTATTGGGATTCGATTTGACGTTACTAAATAATGGGTTCCTTCTTCATTTAAAATTGGTTGTCCATTTTCATGATATTGATAATCAAATCCCATGATCGTCCCAAACTCATCTCCTTCACGAACCGAAATTGTTGGTCCTTCTGTCCCCCAAATATTTGCAATCTCTTTCACTTTTGCTCCAATCCCCATACTCGTTACACGATTTCGATTTCGTCCAATATTAAAACCAGTTTGTAAAAAGAAGTCTTTTCGTTGGAAAATTGTAGCTGAAACAATTGCTTCTATTCCTTTATTTTCTAACTCACCCGTATTGATTCTAATACCAGACGGAGCACCAGAGGAAGTTGATAAAACTGCATCCAAAATCTGATCATAAGATCGAATATAATAATAAGTAAAATCAATATTAATTTTGTTATCAAACAAACCCATTGTTGTTCCAACCTCGTAAGAATTCGCACGTTGGGGCTTTAGAGCAATCGGTGGAACTGTAGTTGGTAAAGCTGCCGTTTGGTTATTTCCAAAAGACCCAGTTCGATAGGTAAAGTTAACCTGAAATGGATTTGTATCAGTTGCCGTTTGAGCGTAAGCGCCTCGGAGTTTTAAAAAATTCAACCAAGGTAATTTTAAGTCAAAAGCCTCAGTTGCGATAAAACTCAAAGAACCTGATGGGTAAAAATAAGAGTTATTTTCAATCGGCAAAGAAGATGACCAATCATTCCTTCCTGATAATTCTAAGAAGAGAAAATTCTCATAACTTAAATTTAAAAAGGAGAAAATCGAGTTGATTTTTTTATCATAAAAAACCTCTCTAGGGATTTGTGAATTTTGTCCATCTGCATAATTATTAAAATTAAAAAGCCACGGATTTACCCACTCTCCCGACCTTGCTTTGAGACCATATTGACTTCGAGACCATTGGGTTCCTCCCACTGAAAGTGTGATATCAATCAATGATTCAAAAAGTCCATTATTAGTTGCCGTTATTAAAAAGTCATTATTCAATACTCGATCTTTTGCTAATTCATTTTCATATCTACCATTCAAAATTCCCAAAGCATCAATTGGATTATTTCTAGTTTCAAATTGAGCAAAAGAAAAATCCAAACCTAACCTTCCTCTCGCCGATAACCAATTGGTAATTTGATAATTCAAACTCAAAGAACCAATTAATTTGTTTCGATCTAGGTTCGTGTTATTATTATAAGTATTCCACCAAATATTTGGTCCAGCATAAAGGAAGGGAAAACTTCCGCCATAATTATTTTGGGTGGCATCTGGCAAAATGTTGATTTCTTTTTCCAATCCTTTATAACTTCTTGGAAAACTATAAATCATTCCTTTTGAAAATGAATTTAGATGATCATCTCCCAACGTCGGACTATTCAATCTTTGATAATTCAGATAGGTGACAGCAACATCTGCTTTCACCTTCGACGAAATATTTAATGTCGAACCGATATTGACTGTAGTTTGATTATAATTACTATTTGGGACAATGGCCTTATGGTCGGTTCGAGTAAGTGACACTCGCATTGTTCCCATTTCTCCACCACCTGAAAAAGATAAGTTATGAGTAGTCGTATTGCCATTGGAGAAATATAATCCCAAGTTATCAGGTTGGGGATCGAAGGAACGCATTTCGCCATCCCACCATTGAACTATTTGCCCTTCCATTTTTGGGCCCCATGAAACTCCCGTTCCATAAAACCCAAAAATACTTGTCGAACTTTGCCCAAAAACTCCATCCGTCAGGTAAATATCATCTTGAGTTGGATAGCGATAATTTCCATTTGCATCAGTTGGTAAAGTTGGCTCGAGTAAAGTTGTTGGCCCACCTGCACCGTAAACATTTTGTACATCACGATAGCGGTAGGGTTGAATAATTTTATGTTGTAAAGAATAGTTGATTCCAATCCCTTTTTGTTGTTTTCCTCTTTTTGTGGTAATCAATATCACACCATTCGCACCTCGTGAACCATATTTAGCAGCCGCTGTAGGTCCTTTTAGAATATTATAAGTTTCGATATCATTTGGATTGATATTATTGATCGCAGAACCCCAATCGACTCCTCTTCCAATATTTTCCAAACCAGCTTGATTTTGCAACGGAACACCATCTACTATGATTAAAGGTTGGTTATCTGAATCAATATTATTATTTCCACGAATCGTAATTCTTGTCGTTCCACCATCTACCCCATTAGCGCTACTAACTTGAACTCCTGCAGAGCGACCTTGGAGAGAATTGACAATATTAGGTGCCTGAGATAATTGAATTGCATCACCTTCAAAACTTTCAGTAGAGTATCCTAGCTCTCTTTTTTGTCGCTTGATTCCTAGTGCAGTAACAACAACTTCCTCGATAGCACTTACAGATGAAGTCATGGTAATTTCTAGTGGATCAGTATTTTTGACTTCAACCTCTTGAGTTGCATAACCCGTATAGGAAACTTCCAATGTCAACGAAAGTATTTTTGCAGATCCTAGTTCTAATTGAAAACTCCCATCAATATCTGTCGTTGTTCCATTTTCTGGATTTCCTTTTTCTAATATTGTTGCTCCAATCAGGACTTCACCAAACTCGTCGTAGACTATTCCTCTAATAATATTTTTTTGCCCAAAAATACTCAAAACTGTAAAAAGGGTAAAAATAAAGCTCCATGAAATTTTTAAGTAAAATTTCGATCTCATATTGTAGTTTGGATTAGTTAAGAAATCTCCTTTTGTAAATTTAAGAATCATTACTCAATATATGATTTTTATACAAAATGGAGGTTTTGATAGGCGAGTATTTTTATGTTATATTTGAAAAATGCTACTCTAGATTTCAAATAAAAAATTCCTTTTTAATTGATCAATTTGATTGAAACAATATCAATTATTTTATTTTATTCAAACTTTTCCATTAGACAACAATTTCTCCTTAAGAGGTTGATAACCATAAGAAAAGACTTATAGTAAATTATATCTAACTATAGAATTAGAAAATAAAGAAACCCCTGTGCCTATTGAGTATAAAATCATCAAAAAAGATTAATACGAACATAAAAGGGTGAAATAATTTTATCGATTAATTAATTACAATGATTCTGGCTATTTACAATTTCTTAAAGAAAATAAATTCGGAATGTTCTCTTTAGATTCTGATAAACTAATAATTCTATTAAAATACGATTTTATAAAAATGAATAATCGGTCCTCCTACCGTAAAGTTTTACATCAAAAAAAAGAGTAACATTAGAACAAAGTAAAAAATATAACTTTTGTGTCACATCCAAAGTGATATTTAAAAGAAAACTCAAGAAAATAATAATGAAACCGTAAATTTTGAACTTAAAATACATCAAAATTCCTTTTTCTAATAATTTCTAATAATTCACTAATGAAAGAAATCCAAGTCCGCTCAGCTCTCCTCGAAGAACTCCCTATTCTACTCGAATTCGAACAAGGTATCATTACCGCCGAACGACCTTACGATCCAACTTTGGCAAATGATCCAATTTCCTACTACAATATAAAAGAGCTTATCGAATCAAAAAATGCTGAGGTTATTGTAGCCTTAATTGATGATAAAATAATAGCTTCCGCCTACGCTAAAATAGTCAAAGCAAATTCTTATTTCAAACATAGTCATTATGCCTATTTGGGATTTATGTATACGGAGCCCAATTACCGAGGGCAAGGTATCAATCAAAAAATTATTAAAAAATTGAATCTTTGGGCAAAATCAAAAAACTTAAATGAAGTTCGACTACAAGTTTATGAAGAAAATAATTCAGCAGTTAGAGCGTACCAAAAAGTAGGTTTTAAAAAATACATGGTGACGATGAGAATGGAAATTGCATGATATTTATGTCAGTAAAATTCAATTTTAAATTCATTTCGATCTAGCGAAAAAAAGCACTATATTATTGCATAATACTTAAAAATAGGAAAAAATTTGGGTAACTAACAAAACTAAATCAAAAGATATTGACGAAAATAGAAACCCTAGATATGATTTTTAAAATCCGATATCATAAATACTTTTATAAATTAAAGGCAGATGAAATTGTCAAACTAATTCCTGAAAAATAAAAAATGAATATAAAAGAATTCAAACTTGAAAGATATTTTGCGAAGCATGAATTCAATGCAAAATACCTCTTGTCTAGTTCAGATTGCGATGGTTATGAATTAAAAAATCTTTTGGATGTTGCTTCTAGGAGTGAGTTAAATCTATGGGAAAACATGAAATTTGGTTATACTGAAAGTGAAGGAAATTCAGTCCTAAGAGAAACCATTTTGCAATACTATAAAACTAAAAACATAGAAAACGTAGTCGTAGCCAGTCCCGGAGAGTTAAATTTCATTTTGATGAATGTTTTGTTGCAAGCTGAGGATCATGTCATTGCAGTTGGGCCTTGCTATCAATCTTTGTCTGAAGTGGTCAAATCTATCTCTTGCGAATTATCTTTTTGGAAACCTAATTATGATAATTGGACATTTAATATTCGAGACTTAAAACCACTAATTAAAAAGAATACAAAACTTATAATTCTAAATTTCCCTCACAATCCAACTGGAAGTTATTTATTAAAATCTGAATTAAATGAAATCGCTGAATTAGCTCGAGCAAATGATTTATATATTTTCTCAGATGAAATGTATTCTAAATTAATGGTCGGGGATAAGGAAGAATTACCTCCGATAAGTGATTTATATGAAAAAGGCATCAGTCTTTGGGGGACTTCTAAAACTTTTGGGCTTGCAGGTTTGCGAACAGGATGGTTAGTTTCTCAAGACAAAAAATTATTACAAAAAATAATTGCATTCAAAGATTATTTAAGCATCTGCAATGCGGCACCAAGCGAAATTTTATCCATAATCGCTTTAAACCATATGGATATTTTTCTCCAGCCAAATATTAAAAAGATAAAAAGGAATATTTTACTTTTTGAAAAATTCGTGAAACGTCATTCTATTTTTGAAAAATTTATTCCGCCACAGGCTGGCTCAACTTCTTTCGTGAAATTGAATATTAGAGAGTCTTCTTTAGATTTTAGCAATAATCTTGTAGAAAAAAAAGGGATCATGACTGTTCCTGCAGAAATGTTTGAGCATGAAGAAAAATATATTCGAATTGGATTTGGAAGAGAAAATTTACCAGAAGTGCTAGAGGTTTTTGATGACTATTTAAACTCACAATAAAAAAATATTAATACGCTATATTTAAGACTAAAGTGTTGTGCATACAAAAAAATAGTGCCATCCTGAAAAATTCAGGATGACACAACAACAACATAACCATGAAAATACATAACCAAAATTTTCGATCACGATTGCTCGCGACCGAACCTTTTATTTCTTGAAAACTTCATAATCGAGCTTCGGCATCTCGGAAGTTTTTACTTTTCTAATTGAAATTATTTCTTTTTCATTATTCCCTTTTAGAATAACTTCGTATTGTCCATTGGGTAACTTCGAACAATCAAAAGAAAATACATTTAATCCTTTAGTCAATTTTTTCTTTCCTCTTGATATAACTTTTCCATTCGTTCTTACAAACTTAAAAGTGATATCCGTTTCTACTACTGACTTGATGGTCAATCTTAATTTTCTATCGGTAACTAAGCTACTCATTGATTTAATCATCAAATTATTTTCAGATGATTTATCGATAATAAAAATTTCACTTTCTGTAAAGCTGTTATCAGCTGAGTAATGCAATAACCGATAATAAGATCTTTGCTTTCCAATAGATAAATCTAAAAATCGATACGTTCTAATTTTATTGGAATTTCCAGCGCCTTTAACCACACCAGCTTTTTTAAAATTAATTCCATCTATCGATTTCTGTATGACAAAAAATTTGTTGTCCTCTTCTTTGTACGTGGACCATGAAAGCATGTTTCCTACTTCAGTTGATTTAATTTTTACTGGTTGAAAATAAATACACTTTGCATTATTTGGTGTAGAAACCAGTAGACTAAAAAAGAGCAATAAAGAGTAAGGCAACGAGATTTGGAATAGGAGCCTCATAATTTTAGTTTTAAAAAAAGTTAATCTTATTTTTATTTGAAATTCTTTTGGAAAGACCTAAATTCATTCATTAATATCTATTCAAAAGGTCTGATTTAAAGAAATTTCAAAGAATAAATTATTGATACTATTCTTAATACTAATCACTCAACTTTATTCTTCTCAAAAAATAGAAAACAAATTATAATATATAAAATTTATTACTCCTTGCTTATCAACTAACAATAAATATAAATTCAAATACTATACCAATTTTTTTAATATGTTCATTTTTTATAAAAAAATTTTAATAATATGTTTAAACCAAAATTTTTGACTAAATCCATTTTACTAATCTTGACAATAATATTAATTCTATTTATTGGTTGCAAACAAGAAAAAACTGAAAAAGGAGAACAAGACAAATTAGTTTACCCTCAAAATAAAAAATTAATATCAGATAAAGCCATGGTTGTTTCAGCACATCCCCTTGCCTCAAAAGTGGGAATGGATATTTTGAAAAAAGGAGGGAATGCAATTGATGCAGCGATTGCTGTTCAAATGGCACTAGGTGTCACTTACCCTGTTGCTGGTAATATCGGTGGTGGTGGCTTTATGGTGATCAGAATGAATGACGGAACAGTAGACGCTCTAGATTACCGAGAGAAAGCTCCTTTGGCTGCACATCGAGATATGTATTTAGATAGCTTGGGAGAGGTTATTCCAAGGTTGAGTTTAGATGGACACTTAGCAGTCGGTGTTCCTGGAACAGTCGATGGTATGGTCAAAGCATTTGAAAAGTATAGCCAACTAAAAAACTGGAAAGAACTAATTAAGCCATCTTGGGATCTAGCAAAAGATGGAATTCTCCTAACCGAACGTGAAGCAAATGGCCTGAATCGAACTAAAGAAAAGTTTGAGAAATTCAATACATCTCGGCCTGTCTTTATTAAGGAAGATGGGAAATGGGAAAAAGGAGAAAAACTAGTCCAAAGCGATTTAGCAAAAACTTTTAAATCAATACATGACAAAGGTAGGGCTGGATTTTACGAAGGGGAAGTAGCTAATCAATTAGTTGCAGAAATGAAAGCAGGAAATGGAATCATTACTCATGAAGATTTAAAACAATATGAAGCACAATGGCGAAAACCAATTGTAAGTAAATATAAAAATTATGATATTATTTCTATGGCTCCTCCCTCAAGTGGAGGAATTGCACTAACCCAAATGCTTGGAATGGTAGAGAATTACCCCATAAAGGATTGGGGTTTCCATTCTCCTCAAACTATCCATGTGATGGCTGAAGCAGAACGACGAGCATTTGCAGATAGGGCTAAACATTTAGGTGATCCTGATTTCTATGATGTTCCGGTAAAAGAATTGATGGATAAAAATTATTTAAAACAACGGATGTCTAATTTTAATCCGAATGCAGCATCACCTAGTGATGAAATTCAAGCAGGTATGTTATTAAAAGAAAGTGATCAAACAACGCACTTTTCTATCATTGATGCAGAAGGTAATGCAGTATCAGTTACAACAACTTTGAATACTGGTTACGGTTCAAAGGTAGTTGTTAGTGGTGCAGGTTTTTTCTTAAATAATGAGATGGATGATTTAAGTGCTAAAGTTGGAGTTCCAAATATATTTGGATTGGTTGGCGAAGAAGCAAATGCTATTGAACCAGGGAAAAGAATGTTGAGTTCTATGACTCCTACTATTGCAACTAAAAATGGAAAATTAAATATGGTTATCGGAACTCCTGGTGGTTCGACCATTATAACTTCTGTCTTCCAAATCTTTTTGAATGTAACTGAATTTGGAATGGGAATGTCCGAGGCAATTAATGCTCCTCGATTCCATCACCAATGGCTACCAGATCAAATTTTTATTGAAACTGATGCTTTCCCTACAGAAACTATTTCAGCTTTGGAAAAAATAGGGCATAAAGTCGGAGTTCGAGGCAGTGGAAAAATTGGTCGTTTTGAAGGCATTTTAGTTATGCCTGATGGAAAATTAGAAGGAGGTGCAGATATCAGAGGCGATGACTCTGCAATGGGATATTAATTTATTTGCATCTACATCATAAAAGTAGTTGCTCCTTTTATGATGTAGATGTAGGATTTATAATTTGGAAAAATTTGGGAATAAAATTTACTATTTTCTAAAATAACTAATATTCAAAATAATTTTTCATAATGTTCTCTTTATATTGACAATATTGAATTAAACCCAATCCTAACTACAGATATTGAAGACATTTTATAAACTTATAGGTAACCAAGTCAAGGAAACTTTTTTGGATATAAGTTTACGCAGATGATACTCTAACAAACTAATCAGTAATCCTAATTTCTCCGTACTTTTGAATTTAGAGATCAGCCGCTCAATAAGACATTTTATTAAAACTAAACCAAATCACTATGCTTAAAAAAATTACTTTACTTACCTTTTTTTCTTTTTTGTTTCTATCCAATTTTGCTCAAATTACCGAAGTTCAATCATTTATTTATAGTTCTACCACTAGAGATACTGTTATTGAATTTCCGACCGCCGACCATAATACCTATGAGAAAATTCTTATGGTTTATTCTATGCGCTGTAAAGATGCTTTGGTTTCCACCTCAGCTGAAAGAAATAAAGGTTGCGGCGAATGGGATTATAGTTGCAATACTTATATCACAGATTCGAGTCGAGTAGATTCATTTCACACCGTCTCCCCTACTCATCTAATCTCTGGATTCTCTGATGATGTGTATAATTATACTACACAGCCAACCTATAGTTATCTTCAATCTACTCAATCTGAAATAATCTATAACAATGTAATTACAGAATTAGAATATACTATTGGAAGTGGCACAACTGATTCAGAATTTCCATTTGGTGGCGGCCAAAAAATTGCCCGAACCCAATTCTTGTATTCTGCAACTGATCTTACCGCACAAGGAATGCAAACTGGTTTTATCACAGGGATGAAATTAGAAGCATTAAATATGGCTACTGGTTTTGAAAATTTAAGAATCAGGATGAAACAAACTTCTCATTCTGAATTAGAGGCTGCTACAATGGAAAACAACGGTTTTGAAGAAGTGTATTATTTAAATTCTGATGTCGGTACTGGAAATCATTTTTTCAAATTTTATAATAAATTTGATTGGGATGGAGTCTCTAACATATTATTAGATATTAGCTACAATCGAAATACCGATGCTTCTACCGACGTGAAATCTAATGTACAGGCAGTGGTTTCTAGCCTATCAGCAAACGGTGATAATGACCAATATTTTGAAATAAATGGTGCTGGTTATGTAGATGTAGAACAAGCTTTACCTAGTGTTCAAAATGAAATTACTATTTCCTTTTGGAGTTTTGGTTCAGAAGAATTACCCATCAACACTTATGCCTTTGAAGGAGTGGATGCCGGAAACTTAAGGCAAATGAATGTGCACCTACCATGGAGTAATGGACAAATTTATTGGGACTGTGGAAATGATGGTTCAGGATATGATAGAATCAATAAACCAGCCTCAGAAGATGAATATAAGAATGTTTGGAGTCATTGGTCATTCACTAAAAATGCGACAACTGGAGATATGAAAATTTATTTGAATGGAAGCCTTTGGCATTCAGGTACCGGATTTACTCGTCCAATCGATATCCAAGAATTTCGTTTAGGAGGTTCAGCAAATGGAAATGGACGATATTATGGAAAGATGGATGACTTCCAAATTTGGAACAAAGAACTTTCCGAGGCTACCATAAAGGAATGGATGACAAAAAAAATAACGTCTGATCATCCTGATTATAGTAATTTAGTTGCCAATTATTCTTTTGATAATGCGGTAGGAAGTGAAATCCTAGACAGTTCTCCAAATGCAATAAATGGCGAATTATCCGGAACGTCAATTTATCGAAATTGGGAAGGAAAAAATTTGATAAAAAACATAACAGCCTCTTATGAATTGGCAAATTTAACTTTTGTCCAAGGAGAATATAATTCCTCTATTAACACTACCACTATTCTAGACTCCCTCATAAATATTCCCAATCAAATAGATGAATACATTGTCAATGGAACTGACTTAGAATTAAATTCTACCAATTTTTATTATGCCTCTGGTTCTATGGCAGTTTTTAACAACAATGGAGTAATTATAGATTCAGTAGTTATTGCTGCCGAAAATTCGATTATAATTGGTGATCTAATTCACTACACGAAGCGACCTGCTAAATTTGAAATCATGTCATTCGTCACACCATACGGAATCGGTTTAGACTTTGGAGAAGAAGGAAAATCATGGACATTTGATGTCACTGACTTTGGCCCAATTCTCAAAGGGAAAAAACGAATTAACCTACAACAAGGTGGACAATGGCAAGAGGACATGGATATTAAATTTGTTTTCATCGAAGGAACTCCTTCTCATGATATTATTGATATCAAACAAATTTGGCCTGTAACTTCTGAGTCGTATACCCGAATCATTGATGATGTTCGATTCGAACCACGTAATTTAATCCTGCCTGCCAATGCTGGAAATGTAAAACTAAAAGCTACAATAAGTGGCCATGGACAGGAGGGAGAATTTATTCCTAGAACTCACTTTCTCAATATTGATGGTGGGTACAATGAATTTGAATGGCAAGTTTGGAAAGAATGTGCTGACAATCCTATTTTTCCACAAGGAGGAACTTGGATTTATGACCGAGCTGGCTGGTGTCCTGGAGAAGCTACAGATATTCAAGAATTTAATTTATTAGAATGGGTATACGCGGGAGATGAAGTAGAAATTGATTACGGAGTAGTGACTGCATCTGGAAATAGTCGCTATATTGTTAATGCTCAAATGGTGAGTTATGGAGATCCTAATTTTACTTTAGATGCAGATATTGACATATTAACACCTTCCAATAAAGTTGAATATGAAAGATATACGCCAATGTGTACCAAACCAAAAGTTTTGATAAAAAATAATGGGTCTACCACTTTGACCTCTTTGGACATTACTTACTCTGTTAATGGTATTTCTCCTAAAACTTATACTTGGACTGGTAATTTAAAATTTCTGGAATCTAAAGAAGTCGAATTGCCTGCTCTTAATGCAACTTCGATGATCACTCAAAATGGTGAATTTCAAGTAGCGATTAGTAATCCAAATGGAGGAACAGATGAGTACCCCAATAACAACGAAGAATCTTCTACTTTTAAAATTGTTCCCCAAATAGGTACCGATGTGGTCATCAGAATGCAAACGAACTTGGCTGGAGGTGAAACAACCTGGCGAATTTATGATGCAAATGGAAACCTAGTAAAATCAAGAGTTTCAGGATTATCAAGTAGCTCTGTATACCTCGATACAATATTTAATCTCAACGGTTGTTATCAATTAGAAATTCAAGACTCTGGTGATGATGGGATTTATTTTTGGGCCAATGGAGATGGCAGTGGTGATCTCAAAATCAAAAGTATTGGTGAAGCATATAAAACCTTAGAACCCGATTTTGGAAAACTATTAGTATATGAATTTATAGCAGGAGACATCACTCCTACTTACAATTTAAATAACAACAAATCAATTAATGTTTTTCCAAATCCAAGTTCGAATATTTTCAATTTAGAATTAGATGGATATTCTGGAGACATCCAAATGGAGTTAATTAATTCTGTTGGACAAGTATTAAAAATAGTCGACCTAGAAAATTCTGCGAATAATTTTTTACAACATCAATTCAATCTGACAAATTTCAGCCCTGGGGTTTATTATTTAAAAATAAATCATGAAAATATAACTGAAGTGAAAAAATTGATAAAATTGTGAAATAAATAAACAAGGTAAAAGCCATCCCGAATCATCGAGATGGCTTTTTACTTTATTCATTTATAGAAAAACAAGTGTGCTACAACTCCTCTCCTTTAGACGTAAAAATCTTAAATTCAGTGTTAGCGTATTGTGATCTAAAATTTGATAAAATATCCTTCAAATCTGTAGTATCACCAGTATAAGAATATCCAAACATTCGAACTGAACCTTGTGAGATACTTTGCTGAAAAGTAGATAAATTATTATTTTCTACTGAAAAATAGCCATAATAACCATCGATATAATTTTGCTCATCTGTCACCTCAATTAACGCTGTAATAAACTCATCTGAAACCGAATCAGCGTTACTATTATCAGTTGCAATATATCCCCAAATTGTATTTTGAGGAACTTTATAAAGTCTTTTTTCAGGAACTATTATTCCATCTAATTCTTTCATCTTCAACTCATAATAATCACTTTCTACATTCAATGTTCCTTCATTTTGAATTACATTTTTTAAACTGATAATCATGTCGTAAGACTGTGAATCAAGTATTCCAACTTCTACATTTGCATCAGCAATAAAAATTGGTGCTGGACAATCTGGTTGGGGAATATCATGAATAGTAAATGAAATACTATTTCCAACAACCGAAGGAGCAACATCAATTAAGGTATTTTCACATGACTCCGACTTAATCGTTTCTACGTTAAGGTTAAAGGAGCGATTATTCCCCTCTAAAGATTCCCAAAGTAAGATCTTAAACTCATCATCAATTGTAATATTTACCTCTTCCATAATTAGCTCTTCTTTGCAGCCAATTATAAAAACTATAAGAAATATGATAGCTACAATACTCGTACTTTTTAACATTACTACTATTCTCTTTTAGAGTTTTAACAAAATCTAAACACTTATTTTTTTAAACCAGGTCTAGCAAGGGGGAAGAAATACCAACCAATAATGCTCATCATTCCTTTATTCAAAAACGATAATATCTCCTTTTTGCTGCCTACCTCATTAGATTCTATCAAAATTAAAATAATTTTATCATATATATCCAAACTAATTGATTCAAATTAAATAGTAAATAAACTCCTAACTCAAAGATATAACTTCTCTATTATTTTGTTCAGCTAGAATTTCTAACATAATCAATTTTTAAAAAAATATAAAATATTGGTTTTATCCACTTACCATTATGCATTTATCCTTTGCAATTTATTTAATGAAAATATTATTACCTTTTTTTAATTTCAAAATGAATGATGAACTCCATGAAATTTAATCTCTTGGTCTAAAAAATTCATCACCTTATCAATATTTTAAATTACTTTAAAATATCGAACTTATTTAGCTAATAACAAATTGAATTACCAATATAATTAAACTACAAAACAAGAAAAATTTACATCAGAGGATAGAAAATCTCTCAAGTTCTTAAAGGAATTTATTTTGATGATCAAGAAGAAGAGTTTATTTCTATTTTGGGGTCTTATTTTTCTGGTAATTTTACCCTACTTAATATTTTAGGTATTTTAGTAAACATGATGGAGGTACCTTTCGTATACACAGATCTTGATGAATTCCTAAGTCAAAAACTAACTACCCATTATCAAAATCGATTCTTTAGTTTCGTTTATCAATCATGTAACTTATTGAATTACCTACCCCTACCATCTATCGAAAATTTTACTCATCCTTTATATTGTCAAAAGTAACTCAAAAAAAGCAACACGCAAAAACCATAGAATATTTAAAACAAGTAAGGTTAAAAAAGAGGGTAAATCAATTACCTACTCTGTATCTAGATAGTTAGCAACAAAGAGTTGCAATGGTAAGAATATTACTAAAGTTACCCTTATCGATGAATATTAAGATACCAACCGAAATTACAAACCATACTAAGGTTTAATGATGGAACGGTTCCTTAAATTGAGTATAAATGGTATGAACGTTATCAAAAATAATTTCTCTAATAAATACCACCTAGAATGTAGATGCCCTCAGGTGCAGTTAGATGAAGAGAAAACAGAAATGATAATAGATATTCCTATTGAATAGGATTCATCCGTATTTGAAAAATTAATTTAATGAAAAAACCAATATTATCTCCGAAGCAAATATAAATGATTTAGTTTTTGAGTCAGAGATAAATGATTAGAGATAGGAAAATTAAAAGAGGGCATAGCTTTATAGTTATCCTACTAGGGCAATTGAGAAGGAAAAATACAAGGAGATCTAAAAATATACTATGCCTAAATGAGTATCGGAAGAATATATTACGAAATTTAAGGAGAATGTAGCCATTCGATCTTCTTGTAAAACTTTTCTTTGACCATCGAATGGGCAGTGGCTATATTTTTTTGGAAAAAGAGATTTGATAAATTCTATAGTTTCAGATTCTACCTTTGTTCAGTTTAAAGTTAAAAATGATGCATTTTTGATAACGGCAACTAAAAATGGACTTTTTGAATCACCGATTGAAATTACACTTTCAGCGGTAGGATCCCAATGGTCTCCAAATCAAACTACTCAAAATGTAACAGAGATAAATTAATTTTTCGTTAATCCTACAAGAATAAAAATGTAACCAATAAAATTTAATCACTTTTTCTGTTTTAGACAAGTTCATAAGAATAGGGAAAAAATTCATATTAATTCCTCACCTTAAAATAGTTGTCAAAGGTTAAAAAGTATTATCACTTAATTATTTTCGCAACTTGAAAATATACTTCTATTTACTTTATTTAATTGGTTAATAAA
>JAQXDE010000019.1 GCA_029251525.1 Saprospiraceae bacterium
CTGAATATATTTTTTACATACATACATACATACATACATACATACATACATACATACATACATACATACATACATACATACATGGTGTCTTCCTTTTAACCATGGATAATAGATTATTAATTTTTTCCAAAAAAGAGGCTTATATGAAAAATAGATCTACCCTGCTACTATGGAAAATTAAAAGTAGGGTAACTCAAATTTTAAATGGGATACTCTAATACAATACCATTAAAAAGATAAAGATGACAATAAAAAGACTTCTTTTACACTGTGTATTTACTGCCTTTCTAAATGTAAGCTATGCTCAAGGATACATTAGTAAAACCATACAGTATGATGGTTTAATAAGAGAATATAGCATATATGTTCCAGCAAGTTATGATGGAACAACAAGTTCTCCTTTATTATTCAACTTTCATGGAGGAAATGGTGTGATTGCTGATTGGCAGACAACAGCAGATATGAGACCCATTGCCGACACTGCCAATTTTATTCTTGTTTACCCCCAGGCACGCCAAGACCCAAGTGACGGAAACTCTTTGAACTGGCTTCCTAAAACGCCAGGCACTTTTGATGATGTGCCCTTTATCAGTACATTGATTGACACGATTGCTAGTAATTACCAAATAGACCAGAACAGAATATATGCTTGTGGGTATTCCTTAGGAGGTGATATGTCCTTTGAACTTGGCTGTAAACTCAGTAACAGAATTGCAGCTATAGCCCCAGTGGCAAGAACAATGCAAGCCAATCCAAATAGTTTTTGCTCTCCGGTGCATTCCACTGGTGTTCTTACAATACTTGGCACAAGTGACTTTGTTTCTCCTTACAATGGGGTGATATTTGGCGGCATAGAATACTATCTCTCTGCCGCAGCGACACATAGTTATTGGGCAAATTATAATAATTGCGATACAATTGCTACTATGAATACAGTAAGTCCAAGCGTAGAGCGTAACACCTGGTCCAATGCATCAGGTTGTGCCTACGTAGAAGAATTAAAGGTGATAGGAGGAGGACATGATTGGCCAGGAAGCTTTGGGAATATGACGATTGATGCTAATGTGGAGATTTGGCAATTTGTCTCAGATTACGACATCAATGGACTAATTGACTGTACAACTACGTCTATCAAGGAAAGTAATAGTCAGGCCAAAAATTACAAGGTATTTCCAAATCCTTTTAATAAGGAACTTACCATAGAAATAAAATCTATACCAGACAGTGATTTTAAGATATACAACATGATTGGTGAATTAGTAATTAGTGGTAGATTGAATTCTCGAGTAAACACTATCGATTTATCTTCATTAGCTCCTAATATTTACATATTGAGTTTTGAAAATCATTCGATTAGGCTAATAAAAACAAAATAAAAGTTTAAGGGAAAGGCTATCACAATTCTGATTCAAAGATAAACTAGAGCACAGAATTGAACAATGAAAATGTATTTAGAGATAATTAACTTAGAGATTCTGAGAAGAGTTATTTGAATCTTATCAATATTTTATAGAGTATTAAAAACCAGGAGATCATGTCTGGTTCAATAATGAAATGAATGGAATTAATACAAGCCATATAATGTAGTTTCCTTTAAATTAAAATTATAACTTTTTTACATCAATGAAGGGAAATATTGAATCTAATTAAATAATAAAAATACAGCTCAACCCTTCTACAGACTTAATCAATATAACATCTAATTCAATCACTAGTCAACAATTTAAGATTTCCAAATTGAAAGGTATTATATTAATTTTAGGAATAATAAATTCTTTTCCTAATGCGCTTGAATTAACTTTTTCACCTCCAAATATTTACATTTTAATTATCAATGTTAATATTCGAAAGATTATCAAAATAAATAATTTTGTAGACGTGAAACCTAAATTATTCAGAATAAAAGAGAAATGTTAGATATTTGTAAAAGTGTTAGGATAGATTGAACTTTGATGAAAAATTTAATTTTTTTTAGTAAAACGCCTAATTGACGAAAGAAAATATGAAGATAAAATTTACGACTCTGATCTTGGCCATAACCATACTTTTTGGATTTAAGAATACATCAAATGCACAAGTATGGAGCAAATCTTTTACTGCTGGGGATTTTGATTCAGATGGCAAATTACTAGGTGGCTCTGAGGTCTTGCAACTAATTGGTCATAAAAAGAAATTATTTGCCTCAATAGGTTATTGGCAAGATGAAAATAATGTTTGGTATGGTGGAGCTAATTTAGGAATTGGATGGGGACAGATTATTCGATTAGATAAATCAAATGGACAATGGCAAGAGGATTTCACCCTTGGAGCTAACTTTCTAAGACCTGAAATATTAAAACAGGTAATATTTACTCAGGATGCTTCAGGTAATCCTTTACCTGAACCTGATACGCTACTACTGGCAGCTGCATACACTCCCAATTTTTTTACAAGCACAGTATCCGCAAGTAGCTTTACAAGAAATGATGCAAATGGAACATGGGATGAAAATATAATTTACCAAGGTAGCTTACCTGCTGGTGAGAATTATTCTATTCGTGATATTCAAATATATACTGATCAAATAACTGGGATTGAGCGAATTTATATTTCTGTCGGAACTAAAGGGATTTTTATTGGTAAATACAATGCCACAACCCCTGGAAAGATAAGTTGGGTCCCTACACCTGAAATAGGATCTTTAAATGTCCGCCCACTGGGAATAAGCAATGCAAATAATACCTTATATTTTTCATCAGGATCTGAACTATACAAGCGTGTTGACGGAGCCTCTCCTACTTATACAATAGTCCATGATTTTAACGACCTTAATCCAATCATCAATTCTGCCGTTGGAGGAATTCGTGGATTAACTACTATCCCAAATCCAAATAATAATGATGAAGCCCTGCTTTTAATGTGGTGCCCAAATGGGGAATCTCAAGGGATAATTTATCGTCTTGAACCGGATGGAAATGGAGGCTTTAATCGCCTTTATGAGACTAAATTATCCTTATTGGTACAAAACTACTTACCGGGAGCGAATGTCAATTATCTCCTTGGTGCATACAATGAATTTTATGAATTTACTGACCCTTTAACTTCTAAAACCATACATCTAGTAGGGTTTGAAGCAAATATAAGTGGGGGCGGGTATCCAACATGGAATGGTTATTATAAAGGAGCTTTGTTCGCAAAAAGAGATACAGACATGCAGTATTCCTTGGAAGAAATAAATGGAGTCATAGGAATAAATGAGGCGGCTTTAGTTGCAAATAGGTGTTATGTAAAATCTCCATTCCCAAATGAAAATGCGCTTTATTTCGGAGGCTTTGATCCAAATGGGAAAACAGCGACCAATATGGCATGGATATTCAAAAAAGATTATCAAACTACATCTTCAAATCAACAAATTCAAAATGAAAAAAAAATAATTGTTTATCCAAATCCGGCAATAAATCGACTGAATCTAAAAATCAAAACGAATGGGGAATTAGAATATGAGGTCATCTCTATTTTAGGGAAAACATTAATTTCTGGATTTATTGGCCCTAGAAACAATGTTATTGATATCTCAGAATTGACATCAAACTTATACTTACTAAAAATTGATAATCAAACATTCAAGTTTATGAAAATCAAATAATGTATGTAACAAAGTATATACGTAATTTTCGATAGACGCAAAATTACGTTTATGCAGTGCATTAACAGCAATATATTGCCTGATATTTTCCGAAATTAAATTGGCTATTTTCGTAAAAATGCTGCAATAAGGACATACAGAGGGTGTTATTATTTTTTAATCGCTCAAAATCAAGTTTATAAAACACTTGAAATAAAAGTAATCATCCCCCAATCCCCCACGGACTAAACAATCCCCAAAGTATCAATACCAGCACCACTAACACAATCGTCAACTTAACATCAGTTGTTAATTTAAATCCACTCGTTGAAAATCGTTTTTGGAAAGTAACCAACTCCAAAGAAGCCTCTGGCTGGGGTGTTCCTAATTTACTCACCAACATCAAAATAGCGGAACAGAAAAGAAATAAGAACAAAGCAAAATGTAAAAAATTAATTCCTAAGAAATATTCTAATGCACCACCTTCCGCAACAATCAAACTTCCTTCTTTACTCATAAACTCAGCAACCAATCTAAATACGCCAATAGCGAAACCAGTCCAAAGCGTAATAATCGCACCACGAGCATTGATCCATTTAAAGAAAAGTCCTAATAAAAATACCGCAGCAATTGGAGGTGAAATATAAGCTTGGATACTTTGTAAATAATGGAAGATTCCTCCTCCCATCAAAGCATCCATAAATGGAATCCATCCCAAACTTAAAACGACTAAAATAACCGTTGCAATTCGCCCAAACCGAACTAAATCTTTTTCAGATGCATTTGGTTTATATTTTTGATAAAAATCAATCGTCAATAAAGTGGAACTAGAATTAAATGCAGAGGACAAAGAACTCATCAAAGCGGCCAACAATCCAGCTATCGCCAATCCTTTTAATCCAGTTGGCAAAAAAGTTTTAATCATAGTTGGCAATGCCTGATCAGCATCTTCCATAGAAAAACTAATCATCCCTTTTTGCATCAAAGCATATGCAATTACACCTGGGATAAAAAATATAAAAACTGGTAATAATTTTAAATATCCTGCAAACAATGCTCCTTTCCGTGCATTGCTCACATCCTTTGCCGACAAAGCCCTCTGCACAATATATTGATCCGTACACCAATACCAAACACCTAAAATCGGTGCACCAAACAACATCCCAGTCCATGGATAATCGGTATCTTCCATAGGTCGCCACAAATTAAAGAATTGACTGACAGGTGGATTACCTTCAGTCTCTGAAGCCACCGAAATAGTATTGATCAATTCACTCCATCCTCCCAATTGATACAAACCAAAAATAGTAACTGCTGCAGTTCCCAAAAGTAAAATAAATGCTTGAACTAGATCTGTGTAAATTACTGCTCTTAGACCTCCGAGCACAGTATAAAGTCCTGTCGCAACAACCGTAATTATTGCACCCGTCCAAAATGGAATCCCCAGCACTTCAAAAACCAAAGCTCCTGCAAAAATGATCAAGGAAATTTTTGTGATAATATAAGCTAAAATAGAAACAACAGAAAGATAATCTCGACAAGCCCTTGAATATCTTTTTTCTAAAAATTCAGGCATAGTATAAACTCCCGATCGCAAATAAAATGGAACGAATACCCAACCAAATAAAATCAAAACTAAGGAGGCTAGAATTTCAAAATTAGCTGTTGGCATATCTGCTCTTGCTCCAGCTCCTGAAACTCCAAGAATAATTTCTGAGCCAATATTGGATGCAAATAAAGATGCTCCAATAACTAACCAACCTTGGTTTTTTCCAGCTAAAAAATAATCGACGGAAGAGAATTCAGCATTTGCTTTGGTAGTGGCTGCCCATTTGGCAATCCAAAGGATTACACCAAAATAAATAGCTATAACCGAAAAGTCTATAAAATTCATATCAAGTATTATTTATGGGTTAGTCCAGTAATCTACGACAAATACTTTTTCTACATGTGGCTGCAAACTAGCAACAAACGCTCTGTGTTGTGGATGAGGTGTGTAAATGGAATCTCTACTTTCTTCTGAATCAAAAGTCAATAAATAACAATGCGTAAAATCTTGATGAAAATTTTCTGGGCTGTCATTGATTCCCCATTCAAAATCTTTAATAACTGGAATAGCGTCAGGTAATGCATTAAAAGCTTTGTTTAATTTATTAACATCTTCTTCACTCGATTCATCATTGAATTTAAAAAGGACTACGTGCCGAAGTACCTTCTCTTTTTTTTCTGGCTTTTCCATTATCGATTCTTTTTTTTCTGTTACCTCTCCAGATTGTGAGTTCACATCCTGACAAGATAGGAAAGCAAGACTTACAAAAAAAAGAATAAACATGATTTGTTGTTTTTTGATATTCATTGTTTTTATTTAAGATTATTTTAAGGCAAGGCCCCAATTAAATTATTCCTCCCATACTTCCGCCATCCAATTTTATAACCGCTCCATTTGTTGCTGCTGAAAGTGGACTTGAGTAATAAGTAATTGTATTTGCAATTTCTTCAACGGAAGCAAATCGTTCCAACAAAGAAGATGTACGTACTTTTCTAAAAAATTCTCCTTCCACTTCTCCCCTAGTTTTATTTTCTTTTTCTGCTACACCGTTGAGAAAACTTATTGCCCCCTCCGTAAGTGTCGAACCTGGAATGATCGTATTGACTGTTACTCCTGTCCCAGTTGTCATTTGAGACAACCCTCTTGAAATAGCTAAAAGCGCAGCCTTGGACGTACTGTAAGCTATCAAATCAGATGGAACTAAAGTTGCACATTCACTAGAAACAAAAAGAATCCTTCCCCAATTCGATCGTATCATTTTTGGTAAAAAATGTCTTGACAAACGAACACCACTCATCACATTAACTTCAATTTGTTTATACCAGTCTTCATCAGTTGCTTCGTAAAATGATTGAGAAGTAAAAAAACCTACATTGTTAATTAAAATATCCACAAGAGGTAATTCTTCTAGTAAAAAATCAACTTCAGTTGACTTAGAAAAATCTGCAGCTATACCTTTTACCATTCCATCAGGCACAAGCTTTTGGAGTTTATCGACAATTTCTGAAACACCTTTTTGATGTCTACCATTTATAATTACTTTAACTCCTTCTTGTAATAATAATTTTGCGGTAGCAAAACCAATTCCTGAAGTTGAACCTGAAATGAAGGCTGTTTTCCCTTTAAGTTTTAAGTCCATATTTATTATTTACCACTTTTTTAAACCTAATAATTTTTTTCCTAATTCTGAAAGTTCGGCAGTTTTATATTTGGTTTGTTCCCAATTTCTAGGATCACCAGGGAATGCATAACCTTCAGGTGCAACTCTATTTTTCCAAGAATTAACCCGCCAATCTTTAAGCGAATCATTATCCTCTTGAGCTGGCATCATCGAAATATATTGCGCGATTCTAACTTTATCTTCAGAACGATTCGGGCGAATCCCATGGGGTTCCGAGCTATTAAAAATTAAGAGATCTCCTGCCTCCAATGGCACTTTAACTAATTTATCTTGCAAATCTGAAACGTCTGGCTTGAATGGGTTTCTGTCTTCTGACTGCGTTAATTTCCAAGTTTCATAATTCCTATACAACCAAGGAATACATTGGAAGCCTCCCATGTTTTCATCTGTTTGATCAGCTAATGCTAAGACTCCTTGAACATTTTGAGGTTTAGTACTTGGGTCATAATCCCAATGAATAAATCCTTTGTACTCATGTCCGGGTTTTATAGGGAAATTTAAATTAGCTCTGTCGATTGTCACCCATAATTTTTCCGTGCCCCAAATATCCACAAAGGAATCATAGACTTTTTGCATTTGCCGATTATTCCAAAGGTGCTGATTATTATAAACCTCTACCATACCCGTCCCAGCCAATTCTTTCATTTGCATTTCTGCTCTTGGGGCAGTATACCATGTTTCTTTATCGCTACTATCTTTCTCCTCAAACTCCCAAAGGAAATCTGAAGTCTGCTGAACTTGTTCTCGTGGAACAGCATTTTTTATCACCACATATCCATTCTCTTTCCAAAATTCCCACTGCTCCATCGTCAACACTCTTAGAGAATCAGCGGTTGCTTCAACTCTTAATTTCACATTACTACTTTTTGCAGTAGAAGGATTTCCAGGAATATCTTTATGTTGATTATCCGGTCCATTTGACGGAGTCATAGTTTTATCTGTATTATTCATAAAGCAAAAATTTTAATTAACGATAACACAAAATTGCACATTTAGAAAAAATAAAATTTCAAGTCACTTAACTAAAATTTGTACAATATTGATATATTTAAAGTATATCATTCATTTTTGATAAAATAATGTTAAATAATAAAAATGAAAATACAACTTGAAACGATCGCCAGCCATTCGAAAAGAACATTTACTATGATGTACAATCCTAGGATGAGTGATTTATTTTACTGGCATTTTCATCCTGAATATGAGTTGGTTTATATTGAAGGAGCAAATGGTACTAGACATGTTGGAGAACATATTTCGACTTATGCTGGAAGTGATTTGGTTTTAATTGGTTCAAATATTCCACATCTTAACTTTGACTATGGTGTAAAAACAAACTATCAAAAAGTAGTGGTACATATTAAACCAGAATTTATCAACCAACACATCCAAAACATCTCTGAATTAAATTCACTTTTAGAATTGTTCGAAAAATCAAAACATGGAGTCGCATTTAACGGAGCAATAAAAAATCAGGTGGGTAAGAAATTATTTCAATTTGAAAAGTTGAAACCATTTGAACAATACCTGCAATTAATTGAAATTCTTCAATCGCTGACTGATACAAATGAATTTGAATTACTACATGAAACACCATATTCTAGAAAACAAAGCGATAGAGAACAGGGAAGAATTAGAAAGATCTATGCATACGTGGATAAAAATTATAAACAAAAAATAGAGTTAAATGAAATTGCTGCTTTGAGTAATATGACAAAAGAAGCTTTTTGTAGATATTTTAAAAAAGCCACCAACTATACTTTTGTACAATTTTTAAATCGATATCGTATTAGTCATGCCAAACGATTTTTAATGTCCGGTAAAAGTGTTACTGAAGCTTGCTATTCCTGTGGCTTTGAAAGTTTATCCTACTTCAATCGTATTTTTAAAAAAATCACCGATGAAAATCCTAGTACATTTAGGAAAAGATATGTTGAAAATATTTATTAAAATACTTTGATACAAAAAAACAGATGATAATTCTAAGGTAAATTTTCGTGTTGTCACATTATCATATTCCATATTTTAAAAGTCACAACTTTCACGATTCTCTCTAATCATTTTTAAAAAATATTTCTTTAATCTTGTTTATAATGCTATCCTCCAAAAAATTTAATGACTTTTGTAGTTGTTTATTTTTTAACCAAATTGGAAAATGTAAAGCGATTGAATTATAAACTAAAAAAATATACAAAGTATACATGTTTTTTAATTCTAGTTATTTTCTTTCTATTCATAGCAATATTCATAGAAGCTTTTAGAACAAGGGGAGAGACAATTGAAATAGAGCAACTCATCGGTGGAAAATTAATTTGCGAGTCCACATACATAGCAGATATACAATCATGGTATTATTTCCTGAATTTCAATTACCAAAAAGAAAATGGGGAAACAATAAATATCGGAAAAGGTGAATACTTTAGTCAAGAATGGAAAAAAAGGAACAACTGAAGAAGATTGGAGAATGGCTAGTTTTACAAACAGGTGGAGAATTTAATACAGATAGTTTACTAATTGGGAAAGAAGATTATTCAAATTGGAATTCTTTTGAAATCTCATCAGATAAAACTGAAAAAGACAGCCTTTGGAAATCTAAAAATATTAAAGCTAACAAAATGGGGAAACTAAGCAAAGTCTCGATTAAGGAAATCATTGGAAATGAAATTATAATTAACTATTTAGTTAGTTCAAGTAAAGAATATAAAAATCAAGAGGTTTCAGAAATTACATATGAACTTGATCAAATAAAAGGAATACCAGTTATGAGGAAAATAAAAAATAAAAAATAAAACTGTCGAATGATAAATAGATTACCAAATAACGACCTAGAAATAGCTAAAAAGATACGTTCAGTTTTTTTAGTTTCATACGCTGTTGAAGCTAAGTTGTTAAATGCATCTAGTTTCCCTCCATTGCATCGACGCCTTGAAAATTATTCACAATGTAGCAACGATTTCTTTGGATATACTATAGATCAAGAATTAGGTGGAATAATAGAAATTAAACATGAAAAAAGTTTTACTCATATTCAAAGTCTAGTAGTCCATCCAAAATTTTTCAGAAAAGGGATAGCAAAAAAATTAATGGCGTTTGTTTTGAACTCATTTCATAATAAACCCATGGTGGTTGAAACTGGAGTCAAAAATATACCTGCTATCAAACTATACAAAAAATTTAAATTCATAGAAGTTAATCAATGGGAAACAAATCATGGAGTTAGAAAAATAAAATTTGTAAGAAATACAAACAATGAACTTAACAAAAGGTCATGAAAAAATTTCTAACGTTACTAAGCTGTGTCAGATACCTAACCAAAAAGAAGCTACGATTAAATAATTCGTCATTCTTAACAGTTAATTTTTAATAATAGAGAAAACAAAAAAGAATTTTGGTTATTGTACTTAAATTAATTTTCATATTATTAGAATTCAGTATTTATCTAAAATATGATTCAAACAAATAAAAAGAAAAACATTTACCTTCTAAATGCAAATTTTAAAAACACACTTTCATTCCGAAGTAACAACATTAGAAAATAAATCAGTATTTACAAGATTAGCAACAAGAAGCATAGCTACTCAGGATGAGAATATTTTGTTACTTTACACTGCAAGGTATGAGGATTACAGTCTACCTGGAGGAGGCTTAGAGTCGAACGAAAATAAAATTACAGGAATGATAAGAGAGTTAAGTGAGGAAACTGGAGCGCAAAATGTAAGAAACATAAAACCATTTGGCGCTTACGAGGAATATAGGCCTTGGTATAAGCAAGACTATGACATTCAACATATGATTTCATATTGCTATACTTGCGAAATTGACAAAGAGCTTGGAATTGCAAAAATGGAATCATACGAAACAAAAAATGGGATGAGACCATTATGGGTTAATATTCATGAGGCTATAGAACATAATTCAAATACCATTGCTTCAAGTAATAAAAAAGGTATGTCAATTGAACGTGAGATATTTTTATTAAAGCTAATAGCAGAAAGAGTGATTTAAAGCTTACAAGAAAAAATATAGCAATTCCTAAAAATATTTCCAATGTACAATTATGCTAAATTTTACTTTTAGGATATACCCTACCCATTTGTTAAATTAAAAAAAATTAAAACAAAAAGTAATTTTGAAAATTTATTAATAAAAAATGTTTTTGTATTTTTTGTTCTGGATGAATTAGATGAATTAAGGCTATAACCTAAATTGATATTAATAAAAATAGTATAAAATTAAAATCTATACTCCTCAATAAAACTACTATGCATTAATTAAACTTTTCTCATTAACAGTTAACGACCATAATGAACGTTATTTAAAAAAATTAAAAATATCAGTCAGTTGAAATATTATTATCTTTTATCATTTTTATTTTTTTTCCAAACTAGTTTCTGCCAAAGGGATACAATTGAGTTTAGTTCCTTTTCAATACAACTAGATTCATTAGTGGTGACTGCAACTCGGAAAGGCTTCGATGTAAAT
Organism: Saprospiraceae bacterium; assembly: GCA_029251525.1. Taxonomy (GTDB): domain Bacteria; phylum Bacteroidota; class Bacteroidia; order Chitinophagales; family Saprospiraceae; genus CAJQQY01. The sequence continues at coordinate 11,317 of JAQXDE010000019.1, forward strand.
GATTTTATTAAAATGATCCAAGAAGATGAGTCATTTTATAAAGCTTTCCGAAATATTCGGACCATGACTTATACATCCGACAATGATCTAAAAATGTTTTCGAAAAAGGGAAAGGTCAAAGCAAGTTTAATAAATACAATTAACCAAACTTCAGATGGACGCTGCCGAACAATGAAAACTATTAATCCAATAATCTCAGGAAAATTTTATAAACGAAAGAAAAAGATTAGATATTACACTGCCAAAATGCATGATCGGCTTTTTTTCACCTATGGAAAAGTTTGTGAATCAAAAAGAATTGAAGATCAGGAGGGATATGATAACTCTAAGAATTTAACTGGTATGAGAAAACATATCAATGAATTAAAAAAACTCATTTTTTACCCTGGAAAAAAAGCTGATATTCCATTTATCGGAAAAAAAACAGCCATCTTTGAAAAAAACATGGCAAAATTTTATGACTTTTCTATTTCTTCTAAAACCTACAAATCAAAAACTGACTGTTATGTTTTTCTAGCAAAAGTAAAAAATGGAACAAAACATAGCAAAACTGTCATAAAATATATGGAAACATTTTTTGATAAAAAAACTTTCCAAGTCATTGCTAGGAATTATCATTTATCGCATAGCGGAACTATGTTTGACTTTGATGTAAAAATGGACATATCTCTGAATATAATAGGTGAAAAATATGTTCCCGAATTTATTACCTACGATGGCCAATGGGATGTTCCATTTAACAAACCTGAAGTTTCGAAATTTAAGATTTCATTTTATAATTTTGAATAGATGTAAACCTAAGAATCATATTTATTCAAATTTAACGCTTCAATAATTTCAATTAATTTATTAGCATACCTCAAATCAGTAGCGTACCCAGCTTCTTTTAAACCATGTGACCATCCAACATAATTTGTTGTTCCCAACTTTTGCAAATGTAGGTATCTTTTTTTTCGTAAAAATATACTATGAGCTCTGTAACTTTCCCATACATTTTTATATTTCCTAAAAAAATCTTTGTGAGAATCATCAGTAAAATTAGCACAATGCCCTTTACTACAATCTTTAGAAAAACACTTTATTCCAAAATGATTATTATTTATCCTAGCTAACCTACTTTCTCCAGCATCACTCTCTAACAATCCTTGGGCTAATGTTACACTTGCAGGGATTCCATATTTTTCCATTTCAGAAACAGCCACATCTGCATATCTTTTGATGTAACGATAAACTGTTTTTTGTTTTTCCAAAACAATTTCCTGATCAATATTTTTTCGTTTCGCATAAGTTGGATTTAAGATAAATGCCAAATTTGCATATGTATTTGCTTGGTTATTTTCACTAATCTTTATTACTCTCTTTTTACTTTTGCTCTTGGGCGATTGTTTTTCAAGTTCAAAATATGGTAGTGGCAAAATAGCAGCTTGGTGTGTCTTTTTTGGTTTCGATACGTAATTTGATTTTACTGCCTCTGGCTGATTAGTTACATCTGAATTACCTATAAAATTTATCCTTTCGAAATTTGACTGCGTAACGGTCTGACCAAAAGTATGACTACCTGCAGCTTTTAAGTTTAAATTTAAACTTATATCCTTATTCAAAATAATAAAAAGAGCAAAAATAAGCATTACCATTTTTATCCAATTTTGTTTAACAAAAATAGATGCACTACCGTATCGTAAGTGACTAAAAGTTTTAATAATAGTTAATCTATATTTCATAATAAAAGCTGTTTAATTTTTGGGAGAGATATGAACTTAAACGCAATATAAAACAATTTGTTGGTTAAAAGTAAATAAATTACAAACATTTTGTTTTATAATTAATACAACTAATTGATATCCAATCATATACTATTTAATTAATCTTAATAAATTAGAAAATACTTTTTACTTAGTGTAATATTTACACTACTTTTGTTTTGAATTAAAAAAATTTCCCTTATGATATTTATTGCAGACAGCGGATCAACCAAAGCAGATTGGAAAATTTTACATACCTCTGGAGAAGTAACCAGTCAATCAACACGTGGTTTTAATCCGTTTATCCAAAATTCAGAAGCTATTAAAGTTGGACTTTTAAAGGATTTTGCTGACTCAGTAGAAAGAACTAAAGCAGAAGCCGTATTTTATTATGGTGCAGGTTGTTCTGATGATTATAGAAATTCAATAGTTGAGGTTGCTCTACAAAAAATATTCCCCAATGCAAAAATTACTGTCAATCATGATTTATTAGCTAGTGCTCGGGCAGTTTGTGGAACAGAGGCTGGCATTGCTTGTATTCTTGGAACCGGTTCTAATTCATCCCTATATGATGGAATAGAAATAATTGATAATGTAAGGAATATGGGTTTTCTGGTAGGTGATGAAGGAAGTGGATCTCACATAGGAAAAGAACTTCTGCGAGGATATTTTTATCGAGAAATGCCAAAAGATATTTTAATAGATTTTAATAAAAGTTTCCCAGAAGGACATAGAGGGATTCTTGACAGAATATATGACAATCCAAAGCCCAATGTTTATTTGGCCTCTTTTTCAAAATTTTTATCCAATCATAAAGGACATCCATACATACAACATCTAGTTTTCAAAAGTTTTGATGAATTTGTAAAAAGGCATGTTTTAAAATATGATGGCTGCCAAAATTTAAAAATTCATTTCGTTGGATCAGTAGCTTATTATTTTAAAGACATCCTTGAAATAGTTTTAGCAAGTTATGATTTAGAAATAGGAAATGTAATTAAAAAACCAATTAATCGTCTTGTCGATTTTCATCAAAAAATTGCGTCAAAATAAATAGAGTAGCTGAAAATATTATATTTGCGACTTAAATAAAAAATAAAAAACCGAAATGGGTGAAATAAAAAGAATTGCAGTTTTTACATCTGGAGGAGATGCCCCAGGAATGAATGCAGCTGTTCGTGCTGTAGTAAGAACTGCTACTTACAATGATTTACATGTTTATGGGATTATCAGAGGTTATCAAGGGATGATTGATTGTGATTTTAAAAGAATGGAAACTAGAGATGTAGGAAATATTCTACACAGAGGGGGAACAGTACTAAAAACAGCTAGAAGTCAAGATTTCCGAACTAAAGAAGGAAGAAAATTAGCTTTCGAAAATTTGAAAGCTAATGATATTGATGCCTGTGTGGCAATTGGAGGAGATGGAACTTTCACAGGAGCTCAGATATTTTCGAAAGAACATAAAATACCTTTTATTGGTATCCCTGGAACCATAGATAACGATATTTATGGAACAGATTATTCGATTGGTTTTGATACCGCAGTAAATACTGCCATTGAAGCAGTTGATCGAATTAGAGATACTGCAGATTCACACAATCGATTATTTTTCGTCGAAGTAATGGGAAGGCATGCTGGATTTATTGGGTTAAATACGGCAATTTCAAGTGGTGCTGCTGCTGTTATGATTCCTGAAACTGAAACTAGTATCGATCAATTAATCCAAAAATTACAAAAAGGTGCCAAAAGGAAAAAGTTGTTTAGCTTAGTTATTGTGGCAGAAGGTAATCAAAATGGAGGTGCGGCAGAAATAGCTGCAAAAGTTAAAGAGAAATTTGATTATTACGATACAAAAGTTGCTATTATTGGTCATTTACAGAGAGGTGGTGCACCAAGTGGATTAGATAGAGTACTCGCTAGCCGGATGGGATTTCATGCAGTTGAAGGTTTATTGTCAGGAAAAAAAGATGTGGCGGTTGGGGTAGTAAACAATAAAATTAAGTTCACGTCATTTAAGGATGCTATTTCTAAAGTAAAAAAGCCAAATAAAGATTTAATTAGAATGGCAGAGATTCTAGCTCAATAAGGGCTTTTCAAAAGAGGAACCCTTTCTAAACTTATTATCTTTAGAAAGAGTTCCTTTTTTGAAAATAAAAATATTATTTCAATAATTCTGCAATTGCAGATGCAGGTTGAATTAATTTCCCCGTCTGGCTTGTACTTTTAGTCTCCTTTCCTGTTTTCTCTAAAATTTCAAAAACTTCTTTTGTAATAATTTCAGGATTAATACTTTTCATTAATCCAACTAATCCAGCAACATATGGACAAGCCATGGATGTTCCATTGAACGTTTTATATTGATTTTTTGGAAAAGTTGAATATATATTTACCCCAGGTGCAGCAATTCCAAAAGGTACATTCTGAACATAATTTGAGAAATGAGCACGTTGCAAATTAGTGTCGATAGCAGATACTGCGATAATACCAGGGGCATTTGCAGGTGAATATTTAGCGGCATCCATATTATTATTTCCAGCAGCGGCAATAACAATAGCACCTTTTCGATTGCAATAATCTACTGCACGCGCATAGGCACGTTTCCTATTTTTATTTGAAAGTGCTCCGAGGGACATAGATATTACATCAGCTCCATTATCAGCAGCTTCAAGCATCCCCGAAATTACAGACTTCTGAGTTCCTCCTCCATAATCTGTTAAAACCTTTATGCTAGTTACTTTGACAAAATCATTATTTGGAGCATAAGAAGCCACACCCAATTTATTATTGGTAACTGCTGCTGCAATTCCTGCACAATGTGTTCCATGACCTTGGCGATCAGAATCATATTCCTTTTTATAAGATTGGTAATTTGACTTTAAATCCTCGTGATCAGAATCTACTCCTGTATCCAAAATAAAAATATTAGCTTTCCTTTGAGGTTTTACTTTTCTTGATTTTAACAATTTATACAAGTCATCCATCCTTAGTTTATCAAAACCCCAAAGTTCCTGAACTCCGGGGTCGTTTATACCAAATGCTCTTTTTCTTTTAGAAGGTCGAATAGTTTCTATTGGAGTAAGTTGAACGATTTCATTTTGTTCCAAATAATCAACTGAGCCACTTGCTAATAATTCTTTTTCAATTTCATCAATATCTTTTTCATAATTAAAAGGAATATTAACAATCATATAATCATCTAAGTCAGTTATTAAATCATCATCTGGAGCAAAGGCCTTTTTAAAGGTTAATTTATATTTAGAAACTATTCTTTCTAAATCTCTCATAGTTTTTTTTTCACCCAAATCAACCAATAATTCTCCTTCCTGATCTAGGTTGTTAACTACAAAATTGGAATTATCTTCAACTAATGCCCTCTGGGGTGATTGAATAGTTTTATTTACATTAGTTACACTTTTTTGAGGAAAAGTATTATTCATTTTCTTTAAAAAGGTAAACGGGAAGGTTGCAATTAGTAGGACAAACATTCCAAAAAAGAAAAATTTACTATTTCTAAAGAAACTGAATAAAGTCGAAACTGTACCTAAAACCATCAAGTCTCGAAATAAGATCCACATTTTAAATGCTAATTCACCATCTGCAAATGCTAACGAAAATGCATATGCAACAAACCCACCTAAAAATATAGTGCTCATATTTCTTCGATGTAATGGATTTTCCTCATTGTAAAACCATAAAATAAGCCCAAAAAGGCTAATCGAGAAACTAATTGGATAAAGAATACTTAACATATTAAATAATTTTTACTTAAAGTTAAATACGAAACCAACCATATTTAATTGAATTTCGTTCTTCAAATTAGGGATTCATTGCCTAAAGTTCAAAAGGAAAATATCAGCTGTATGAAATATCCGCTTAATCGCTCAATTCATGGGATAAAATTTTCCAATTATATAAAACAAGGCGCTTCTTGTTTTATATTACCAAGGAACTGTTTACTTTTGCACTTTATTTACACATAGTCAAAGGATTGAATTATAATTTAATGAAAGAACAAGATAGAGACATAAGTTTTCCAAGTATGTGGTCCATACATTTTTCAAGCACTCGCTTTTGTTTGTTAATCGGTGCTTGCATTACATTTTTGATTTTCAGTATAATTTTTATCACAAAATCATTAGCGGTAATTGACCTTCAGAGTGGAACTCTTTTATATGATCCTGTACATGCTTTATTACCAGCAGCTATTGATTGGTCAAACATTATTTTCTTTTTGACCTATTCGAGTGTTTTTATTGTTTTAATTGATGTCGTAACAAAATCACCAAACCAAGTATTAAGATTAGGATTTGCCATTGGATTAATGAAAATATTAAGATCATTTTCCATGTTTTTAATTCCTTTAGAACCACCCGTTGGAATTGTTGCACTTCAAGATCCGTTAGTAAGTTTTATGACTCCAAACCATGTAGTAGCTCTAAGAGATCTTTTCTTCTCAGGTCATTGTGCTACAATGATGATATTACTACTCGTAGCAGTTAGTCCACTAGTAAAAAAATGGATGCGGATTATTATCGTAATTGTTCCATTACTTATATTACAACAAAGAGTACATTATACGGTCGACGTTTTAGCAGGTCTTGCAGTAGGTGCTGCAGTATACTGGGTGGTTAAAAATTTGGTGAATTTTAAACCAAATTCCCGGATTTAAAATAAAAATATCAATTTTCAAATTATGTTGAAAAAATACGGACAAGATATAGTTTACAAAATAATCAATCCTTTTGTTGAATTTTTGATTCGTTCAAAAGTTACTCCAAATGCTATAACAACTATTGGTTTGATTATCAATGTAGCAGCTACAGTAGTTTTGATTATAGGTGCTGAATTTGGTGAAAGAGGAGATCACAGATACATTGGAATAGCAGGAGGAATAATTTTATTTGCTGGGTTATTTGATATGATTGATGGAAGATTGGCGAGATTAGGAAATATGAGTTCCAAATTTGGTGCGTTATATGATTCTGTTCTTGATCGATATAGTGAGCTAATCATGTTTTTAGGTATTTGCTATTACTTAATTTCTCATGACTATTTTATCAGTTCTGTTTTTGGTTTTATCGCTATGATTGGATCAATCATGGTTAGTTATACAAGAGCAAGAGCAGAAGCCTTAGGTGCAGATTGTAGTGTTGGCTGGATGCAAAGACCAGAAAGGATTTTATTAATTAGTATTTCAGCTATTCTATGCGGATTAGTTTCATATTTTGTTGTTGTAGAGAAGCAAATTTTCTTTGACTTCATTATCTTTGAGCCGATTTCTATATTTATTGGTCCTTTAATGGTTTTAGCTGTAATGTCTAATATTACCGCTCTTAGAAGACTGAACCATAGCAAAAATGAACTATTAGACAAAGAATAGAACTCTAAAAACGTGAAAAAAATGAGATTTTAAATAAATGATTCGTAAATAATTTTTATTTCATTGAATCAATTTTTCTATCCATTATTTTAAAACCAACTTACTACATCTACATTTTGGAAGAAGGGTATTACGATAACACACAAACTAATTTATTTCAACGTTTTTCATCTAAAAGTGCTGTACCTTTTTTTATAATAGGTGCATTGTATGTTGCATGGGTTCATCTGGTATTAGGTGGAATTCGTCCAGATCACCAATTATTCATTTGGGGACTTTTAGTACTATTCTTTTTCAACCAAACTTCTAGAAAAATAGTATTATCATTTGGCTTTATTTTAATTTATTGGTTGATTTTTGATTCTATTCGGTTAATACCGAATTATATAATAAATCCGCCTTTACATATATCGGAACCTTATTTAGCAGAAAAAGCATGGTTTGGTATTTCTACCACCACAGGAATTTTAACTCCAAATGAATTTTTAGATAAAAACTTTACCTATACTTTCTTAGATATTTATACTGCTATCATATATCTTGCTTGGATTCCAATTCCGTTGATCTTTTCTTTTTATTTATTCTTTTCTAAACAAAGAGAAAAAATGGTCAATTATCTTTTTGGATTTCTTACAGTAAGTCAAGTTGGATTAGTTATTCAATTTATTTATCCAGCGGCACCTCCTTGGTATGTAGATAAATATGGCTTCACAGAAAATCTTGATATCCCTGGAAATCCTGGAAGATTGATTGAATTTGATAAATATTTCGGAACACATTTATTTGAAGGGATGTATAGTTTAAATGCTAATGTATTCGCAGCTATTCCCTCATTACATTGTGCCTTTCCAATAATTTTAATTTTCTTTAGCTGGAGATACAAATTTATCAAATGGCTAACCTTTGGAATCATTTTAATGTTTAGTACATGGTTTTCAGCTGTATATACTTATCATCATTATATAATTGATGTAATTTGTGGAATTGGAACAGCAATTATAACTATAGGAATTTACCAATTTTTAATGACTACTAGGGTCAAAATTTGGCTTGAAAAATATGGAAAAGCAGTTAGCTGAAACAATAATTAGCATACTCAAAAATTATGCGGTGATTTATTAAAATCTAGCCGCTACATCTATTTATAAACTTAACTTAAATCCTTTTTTTAATAAAAGAAAAAATCAAAAAGATGATTAAAGAAACAAATGGGAAATTAGGCATATTGATGCCAGGTCTTGGAGCAGTTGCAACAACTCTGATTGCAGGTGTCATTGCTGTTAGAAAAGGTCTCTCCCAGCCTATTGGTTCATTATCTCAAATGGGAACTATTCGATTAGGAAAAAGAACCGAAAATAGGAATCCATTAATCAAAGACATGGTGCCTTTGGCAGATTTAAATGATATCGTTTTTGGAGGTTGGGATTTATATCCTGACAATGTGTATGAAGCAGCAGTTAATGCAAAAGTACTAGATCGATACTTATTAGAGCAAATCAAACCGGACTTGGAAGCGATTAAGCCAATGCCAGCTGTATTCCAAAAAGAATATGCTAAAAGATTAACGGGTGAATATATTAAGCCTCAAACTAATAAAATGGAATTAGCGGAAGCTTTGATGGAAGATATTCGAAAATTTAAAGAAGACAACGATTGCGAGAGATTAGTAATGGTATGGTGTGGTTCAACTGAAGTGTACATAGAAGAAGGTGCCGTTCACCAAACAATGGAAGCATTAGAAGAAGGTTTACGAAACAATGATCCAGCTATTCCACCAAGTATGATTTATGCATACGCAGCAGTAAAAATGGGTGTACCATACGCGAATGGAAGTCCAAATTTATCTTGTGACATTCCTGCTATCGTTGACTACGCAAAAGAAAATGGTGGATTAGTTGCCGGTAAAGATTTTAAAACTGGGCAGACCTTAATGAAAACTATTTTAGCCCCAGGGCTTAAAGCTAGAGCGCTTGGTATTAAAGGTTGGTTCTCAACAAATATTTTAGGAAATAGAGATGGAGAAGTTTTAGATCATCCTGACAACTTCAAAACAAAAGAAGTTTCAAAATTGAGCGTTTTAGAACAAATTCTTGAGCCAGAAAAAAATCCTGTTTTATACAAAGATTTATACCATAAAGTAAGAATCAATTATTATCCTCCTCATGGTGACAACAAGGAAGGTTGGGATAATATTGATATCACAGGCTGGTTGGGTTATCCAATGCAAATCAAAATTGATTTTCTTTGTCGAGACTCAATCTTAGCAGCACCGATTGTGCTAGATTTAGCATTATTTATGGATCTAGCACAACGAGCAGGAATGAGTGGAATTCAAGAATGGTTGTCTTTTTACTTGAAATCACCTCAAGTTGGAAAAGGACTTTATCCTCAACATGATTTATTCAAGCAAAAAGAAAAATTGCATAATACTTTGCGCCACATGGCTGGTGAAGATTTAATCAACCATCTTGGTTTAGATTATTATCAAGACGAAGCGTAAATGCGAAACATTGATTTTTTAGCAATTGGTCATGTCTGTCATGATTGGACTCCTTCAGGAAATATTTTAGGAGGCACAACATCATATGCCTCTTTTTTTGCTAGAAAAATGAATTTACAAACTGCAATTTTAACAAGTTTTGGAAGTGATTTTGAATTTCAAAATCGCTTCCAAAATATCACCCTTCATTCCATCCCTTCTAAAAAAACTACGGTTTTTAAAAACGTTTACGATGGTTCTCATCGCCAGCAATTCTTACTGAAAAAATCTAACAATATATCTACAATCCATATTCCTGATGATTTCCAACAACCAAAAATGGTACTATTTGGGCCAATAGCAAATGAAATCGATTTCGAAATTTTAGATATATTTGACAATTCAATGATTGCAATTTGCCCACAAGGATGGATGCGTAGGTGGGATTCAAACGGAAAAGTATTCCATCAAATATTAAAGGATTGGTCTGTTTTTCAAAAAGCTGATATAATTATCTTAAGTGAAGAAGATTTGAATTTTCAATTATATTTAATTCCAAAATTAGCTTCCCTTTTTAAAATATTAGTCATTACTAAAGGAGAAAAGGGTGCAGATGTTTATTTCGAAAACAAAAAACACACGTTTCCAATTTTCCCATCCAACATGGTTGACCCAACAGGTGCAGGAGATATCTTTGCCACTGCTTTTTTAATTCGATACTTTGAAACTAATGACATTCCCCTATCTACAAATTATGCAAATGCTGCGGCAAGTTTTTGTATCGAGAAAAAAGGAACTGAGGGAATTGTTAGTCATAAAGATATTATAAACCGTACTTATAAAATTAAAGAAGGATGAAATTACTCCATAAATTAAATGCCTCAGTTTTAGGTGCTGGTTACATCCCTTTTGCACCGGGAACGATGGGCGCATTAGTCGGAATAATAATTTTATTTTTGATAAAATGGCAACAACCTAATCTTCAATATTTCACTTGGGGATTACTTCTAGCAATAATAATATTTACTCTATTTGGTGTATGGAGTACTAACGAAATGGAAACAGAATGGGGGAAAGATCCATCCAAAGTTGTAGTCGATGAATTGATTGGAGTTTGGGTTGCTGTACTTTGGATTCCAGCTGAAACGCAATGGTTAATTTTAGGGTTTATTCTTTTCCGTTTTTTCGATATTGCTAAACCACTAGGAATCAGACAATTAGAAAAAATAAAAGGAGGTTGGGGAGTTATGCTTGATGATGTAGGAGCTGGAATTTACGCCAATATCGTTTTACAAGTCATTGTTTACTTTTGGAAATGAAAAATCAAAACAAACTAATTGATGAACCCTTATAAAATTCTAATTTGAACAAAAAATCAGGAACTGAAGAATTTCTTACAGCACAATTTGCAGCTTTTATTGGAACTGCAATTGACTTTGGTGTAGTTATTTTTTTGACTGAAATAATTGGCACTTGGTATGTAATTTCAAATGCAATTGGAGCAACTTTTGGAGCAATTACCAATTTTTTTTTAGGCCGAAATTGGGTCTTTAATTCAACTAATAATAAAATAGCCAATCAAGCATTTCGTTATTTTTTAGTTGCAACTGGAAGTATGATTTTAAATACTTTAGGAGTTTATTTGTTGACTGAATTTACAGCTTTAAATTATATTTATTCTAAAATAATCGTAGCAATTTTAATTGCTTTTACCTTCAATTTCTTGTTGCAAAAGTATTTTGTTTTTAAGTAATTTTCTTCAATTTATAAATTTAGCCCCTAGCAACATAGTCAAACATACTTAGACCGCGGAAAGGTTACAACTTTAGAATTTTAATATTTTTAAACCATACTTTATCATTATGATCTTGCAACGAAATATGCCCTTTTTTTGATAAACCAAAATCAGGCATATCTTTAAATTTACTATTTGCTACCATAGCTCTCCATTGATCAGTATGCATCTCATATTCAACGACTTTTCGTCCATTTAACCAATGTTCCACCTTTCCATTATAAGAAATCAATCGGACTTTATTCCATTCCCCTGCTGGCCTAACAACAACATATTTACATTCAATCATATCGTATAAGTCTGCTGATCGATGTGTTGGGTATTTTGTATCAGGATGGCAAGTATCATCGAGTACTTGCATTTCCGGACCAGTTAACCAAACTGAATGATACTTCTCATCTTCAACTACGTTAAACATGATTCCACTATTACCACATGCACCAATTCTCCATTCTAATCTTAACTCAAAGTTATCATATTCATTCTTAGTAATGATATCTCCTCCGTCTTTAGCAGACCAAGATCCATCTGTATTTTGTCTAGAATCTAAATGAATTGCCCCATCATCAATAATCCAACCTGATCCAATCGTCTCTTTTTTATAGTTCCTCCAACTCCCAAAATCTTTTCCATTAAATAATAATTCCCAGCCAGCTGATTTTTCATAATCTGCTAATTCATTATCAATATTTTTTGCAAATGTATTGTTGGAACTAAAACCAGGTTGATTTTCAGGAATAGAATTCATCGTGTACCAACCTTCCGTTGTCCATAATTCATTATTCTTTTCACTAACAAAGTGATTTTTCAACTGGACATGTAGAACACGATTTTTTTTCATTCCATTCAATTCCAAAAATACTTTTTTTCGATCTTTAGAAACATTAACTGAAACTATTTTCAAGTTTTCTTCATTCAATTTTGGACCACCATACTCTTCCGTTGGAAGATACATCCATTGATCTATTCGGTAGTCATTTTTACTCCATCCATCACCAATCGCCAATGACTCAGTAAATTCAATTTCTACTCCATTAGTTTTAGCACGTACTGCTAACATTTCAAAGGTAGGAGTTTTATTATATTTTAACCGTTGAACTCCATACCACAGCTTATTTGTTTGTGCCCAATTCCCAGGATTCCCAATACAACCAACATAAAGTGCACCATCTGAGCCCCAAACCATTCGATTTACACCACCCTCTAATCCTTGAATAAATCTAAACACACAACCTTGATATTCACCGTTGACCTTTTCTACAAAAACTCTTTTCACCCCTCCATGAGTTACTTCCCCATGAATCATTTGGCCTTTATAAACTCCATCATTCAGTGCTAAAGGAGTGCTTGGAGAATTTCCTATTTCATCTTGTGGTAACCAAACCACAGGTTTTTTTTCTATTAAATCAGACGTTCCTTCAAAATCAACTGACCGTGAACCATACCATGATCCTTTTTTCACATGGACAATCTTACTTGATGGTAACCAATCACCTTGATTATCAGCAACAAAAATTTCATTATCAATACCTATTCCTATGCCATTTGGTGTTCTAAGTCCGTGCGCTAAAAATTCAACTGTCCCATTTTCTTTTGAAATTTTGACCACCTTTCCTCGATCTGGTTCTTGTGGGTTTTTACTAGCTCCCCCTGGCATAATCCCAGTAGCCAAAGTAGCATAGAAGTATCCATCTTTATAAACTAAACCAAAAGCAAACTCATGAAAATTAGCGGATACCAACCAATCATTTGAAACAGTCTGATATTCATCCATTATACCATCACCATCAATATCTTTTAACCGAGTTAATTCTTGTTTTTGTAAAACATAAATATCACCATCCACCACTTTCACCCCCAAAGGCTCAGCAATTCCATCTGCAATTTTAAGGGCTTTCATTTTGGAGGGATTTCCTCCTTGCACGCCTTCAATCGTATAAATCGCACCATCAGCATCCCATGTACTCACTACCAATTTCCCGTCAGGCAAAAAATCCATTCCGCCTACTTTTGGTAGAAAGTCGTCAGGACGTGCTTGACTCAAATCATAACTTGGATGAACGTCTGTTAGTGCAAGTCCATCCCCGGGGATACGCAAACCATTCACCATCGGTAGTTTATAATCTTTAAATCTATTTTGCAAATCTTTGTCATGCATCATAGAACCTATATCCATTTTCATAAATCCATCTTGGGAAGCAGCTTTCCACTGCAAGATCACACTTTTGCCACCATAACCTTGAAAAAATTCTAGGTGCAACTGATGTAAACCTTTTTTTAGGGCAACACTTCCATCTACCAATTCTGCACCATGTAAACCTCCATTATCAACAACTTGTTTTCCATCAATTAACAATTGAGAACCGTCATCACTAATTAATCTAAAAGTATACACATCATCCTCTGGTATAATTAAATAGCCATCTCCGATCAGAGCAAAGTTGGATTTTAAACCTTTAAAGTCTGCATCTAAAAAAGACAAATGTGGACTAACTCCAGCATAAATTGGTTTCTTTTTTAAATTCAAATCTGCCAATTTCAAAAGGTCATTTTCATATTGTTGAATTTGAATAAGCAATCCTGGCAATAATGTTTTTCCCTCCACATTTACTGCCTCCATATAAGTTTTAGTATTTTCAAGGTAAGTTGCATTTCCATCTTCTGATTCACTTTCTGCCAACCCTAAAATATAATCCACCATTTGCTCTGCATCAGTTGCAGATAAATTAGGATGCGCACTCATCAATACTTCACCCCAATTCCCGGAGCCTCCATGCTGAATTTTTCCAACTAGGGTAGCTATATTTTCAGGAGTATTAGAATACCTTTTTGCTATGTCTACGTATGAAGGTCCAATCGTTTTCCTTTCCGTATTATGACAAGCTTTACAATCAGTTTTATCAATTAATCTCTCTCCCAACGTTTTTTCCACCTCAGTTACAACCTTATCCCCAGGCTTTATATTTTGATTTTCTATTGTTGGTTTTTTCACAAAAATACAAGCAAGTCGAGTTTTTCCAGAAGTATTCATTTCTAAAGTTGCTGCTAAATCTAAAGTAGTAATCGCCCCAGTTATACGAGATTCCTCTTTTGTAAAACTTAAATTACCATTAGTAATCACCTTCTCTTTCGAAACAATAGAGCTTGCATTTGTTTTCATCGATATTTTTGTTCCAACAGGAACATTTAAAAAAGTAAAAACCCTTTCGAATCCAGGTTGCCCTGAATCAGATTCAATGTACTCAGGCCTTTCAGCCACGCTTATTACTTGGTTATTTCCTAGGTCTAAATCATATAATATCTCTACTTGGCCATTAAGTTTTCGATGTCCTTTGTAAATAGCTTTTGGTGTTTCCTCTTTTCCATTTGTCAATACTCTCCATGGATTTTCATACTCATTAACCAAATAAGCATTCCCTAAACTCACCGGCTGAGGTCCGTGGTATGTATCATAAACTGCACCAGTCAATTCTACATTTCCTTTCCAAACTTTATACAATGAACCGTTATCAGCATGATAGGCAGCCCACATATTTTCATCTAAAGCTAATGTCAACATCCTAGGTTGCAAATCCAAAACAGATCTAAAAACCCAAGGTTGAAAAGGACGATCTGCATCAAAATCAGATTTTACATCTTCTTGACAACTGAATATAGAAATAAGAAAAAAAAGAAGGGAAAGACAAAGTAGCTTTTTCATGATTTAGGTTTTTCGTTTTTACATAACACCAGTAAAGTGAATTCAAAGATATATAATATGACTATAAATACAATAATTTTTAAACTGGGATTTTCAAGTTCTATCAGGAGTTTAAATATTGATATTTAAACCTAAGTATCAGGAAATTTAAAAAGAAAATATATCAAATATTGTTGATAACTGATTTAAAATAAAATAGGTTCAGCCCTTAAGTGTTAGCGATCTTAAAATTTAAACCATTAAAAAAAAAGCTCTACATTTGTACGCTTTTTGAAAAAATTAATAAAATCAAATATAATTATCTATGAAACCTACACTTTTAGTTTTAGCTGCCGGAATGGGTAGCAGATACGGAGGATTAAAGCAATTAGACGAGGTTGGCCCAAATGGTGAAACGATCATTGATTATTCAGTATATGACGCTATTCGAGCTGGTTTTGGAAAAGTTGTTTTCGTTATTCGTAAAAATATTGAGAAAGCATTTAAAGAAAAAGTATCTAATAAATTTAAAGGGGAAATTGAAGTAGCTTTTGCCTTTCAAGAAAAGGATGCTAAAATTGAAGGCATTGATAAAATGCCTGATCGGGAAAAACCTTGGGGGACTGGGCATGCTGTTCTAGTTGCTCAAGATTTAGTTAATGAACCATTCGCAATTGTAAATGCTGATGATTATTATGGAATAGAAGCACTACAAAAAGTTGCTGACTTTTTGATAAATGATTGTAATGAAAAGCATTATTCAATGGTGGGTTTTCATTTAAAAAATACGATTTCTGAAAACGGTTCTGTCTCTCGAGGAGTTTGCTCAACAGATAAAAATGATTATCTGTCAACTGTGACTGAACGCACAAGCATACGAAGAATTGATAAAACTATTTGTTACGAGGAAAATGGTGAAAAAATCTTTTTGAAAGATGATACTATTGTATCCATGAACCTTTGGGGGTTTCACAATAATATTTTTGAGCATACTCGTAAAATGTTCGTTGATTTTGTAAAAAACAATCCTGAAGATCCTAAAGCTGAATTTTATATTCCACTAGTAGCCAATGACTTATTGGAAAAAGAGGCTATAGAGTTAAAGGTATTAACTTCTACTGAAAAATGGTACGGTGTGACGTATAAAGAAGATAAAGATGATGTGGTGACTGCTATGAAAAACCTTCATAGTAGTGGAAAATATCCAAAAGCATTGTGGAATATTGAGATTGATTAACTCGGGATTTAAAAAAAAATGAATTTTGAATGAAGTAAAATCAAGCATTCTTTACTCTTTTTTTAAAAATATAGATGAATGTAAAGTCATTCCTTATGGTTCAGGGTTAATTCACCAAACCTTTTATTTACACCAACCAGAAGGAAACTATATATTACAGAAAGTCAATCATCATGTTTTTAAAAACCCTATTGATCTAGCTAATAATATTGAGGTAGTAAGTAACCATCTCAAACAAAACCACTACCCTAAATCCGTTTTAAATATTAGAAAATGTTTAAACGGAAATTTAATGTTACAAACTACTAAAAATGAGTATTGGAGAGTTTTTGACTTCATAGAAGACACTCAATATTTCTCAAAGCCTGAATCCAAAAAACAAATTTATCAAACAGGAAAAAGCTTTGGAGAGTTCTTGGCATTCTTAAAGAATCTACCAATTAAAAAAATAAATCCATCCATTCCAAATTTCCATAATACAAGACTGAGATTTCAAAATTTTGAAAAAGCTATCCAAAATGATAAATCTAATAGAGTTAAAACTTCATCTCAAGAAATTGAACAAATTAAAAAATGGCATTTCATCCTTAAAGATTTTGAAAAATTAGACACTCCAATTAGAGTTGTTCATGCTGATCCAAAAATCAGTAATTTACTATTTGACCATAATAAAAAAGTCAAAGCAGTAATTGATTGGGACACAATTATGCCGGGATTTTTGCTTCATGATTTTGGAGACCTTGTAAGAACAGGAGCCTGCGAAGAAGATGAAGAATCTACCAATTTTGGCAAAATAAAAATTTCACCTTCTTACTATGGTATATTAAAAAAAGGTTTCTTAGAATCTACTAAACTTTGGTTAACAAAAGTTGAGGAAGATAATCTATTACTTGGTGCAAAAATCATTATTTATGAACAAGCAATCCGATTCCTTACTGACTATTTAGAGGGAGATCAGTACTATAAGACTTCTTACACTAATCAAAACATTAATCGAACGAAGAATCAAATTGAACTACTAAATTCTATCTTATAGTGACAAGTGGCTTTCTAAATTATTAAAAAAGTAATCATTTTTGGTGAAAATTCATTTATAAATTCCAATAAATGAAATAGCATCTAACTCCTCCATATCCCGTACTTGATAAATCTTTTGATTGAGCAATTCCTCCATATGTTCATATTCAAAACTAGCAAAATCACTAGAAGCTAATTTCTTTTCCTTCAAAAAATCCTCTCCTAATATCAATCCAATTTTACCATAATCCTCAAAAAAATATTCTTGGAGCAATGGTATTATTTTATTAGCAAAAACACTTTTCAACTCTGCAATGTTTTTGACTTGCAAAAAATACGAGTGTCCGATCAAATGATTATCATCCAAAAGAATCGATATTCTTTGATTAATTTTGGCTAGCATACTTTTTAAATCAACACCAGCAATAAGTTCTTGATTAAATAATTCTAAATTAGGTTTTTGTTCAACAAATGTAAACCTCCTCCGAAATGCAGAGTCTAAAGAATCAACACTTTTATCGGCCGTGTTCATCGTACCAATGATATGTAGATTAGGTGGTACACAAAAGTAGGTCTTTGAAAAAGGCAATACAATTTTTAATGCTTCCGGATTACTCTCTCTTTTATCTTCTTCGATAAGGGTGATTACATCCCCAAAAATCTCAGCAGCATTCCCACGATCGATTTCATCTATAATTAAAACGAACTTATTAGCTCTATTTTTTGCCACTTCTGAAAGGTTGCTTAATTCAAAAGCATCAATACCTTCTTCTGGCAATTGAACATCTTCTTGATCTTCCTCCATTAATGCTTGGACAAAACTTGGCTCAAACTTTTTCAACTCATTAAAAACTGACCAATATGCTCTCGTATTTACCCCTCCCAACAAAAGATTAATGTCATTTTGAGTGTGTTTAATATCATCAATAGATTGGAATGTTTTGTACAACTTCTTCAACTTGGTTTTAAATATAGTATAAGCCAAAAATGAATTTTCAGGTCGAACTGTCAAATTTCCATTACGAGCCATCTTTTGTAAAAGCATTCTTTTTCCTGTTCTAGATCCAAATGAATTAAAATCTTCACTCTCCAGATACAAAAGAAATGAACTGTACAAAGCTTCATAATCAATTTTGACCTCTTGCACAGGAATTAAGCTTAACAATACTTCAACTAAATGTCTTTTAGCAGTTAATGAAATATATTTAAAAACTCCATCCTCAACCTCGTACGACAAATTCCCTTGCTGTGTTGTATTTGGTTTTATCCCTTCCACAAAATCTTCATAGCCTAAAGATGGGTGGAATGTTACATACTGAATCCAACCTTCCTCCATATATTCATTAAACCTATGCCTTAATTCCTCTCGAGGTTCTTTTTCCAATTCCTCCATTGTTCGATTTTCAATGATAGAGAGAGCATAATTGATTGTTTGATAGGTTTTACCGGTGCCAGGTGCTCCATAAAGAATCAAATTAAGAGGATGATTCAAAGAGGTTTTTGGATCATAACCTTTCAGCTGTTCTTTCGCCCCCCCTTGCTGAACAACAAAATTAATAATTTCAGTAAATTGTTTTTTAGTAGCTTTATAGTTAGTCCCCGATAGACCTTTGAAAAACCGATCAAAGGACTTACTAAGCGGGACTAAATCTTTAGTAATAGGATTACTCCATAAATTATAATCTATGCTAAGGTGAACCCTTTTAGATTTCTCAGGAACTCCTTTAAAAAAAGGAACTTCCTGTTGTTCAGCCTGATCATTTTCAACATTCGAGGCAACAGTTGCTAATGCATAGCAACCAGCTTCAGCACCAGTTTCCCAAATAATTACCTTATCACCTTTTTTTATTTTTCCCTTATGAGCTGTGACAATAAAAGTTTTTAAAGCTTCTTGCTGAAGAGCTTCCCTAAGTTTAAACTTATTTGGATTACTTTGAAACAACCAATAATTGATTGATAATTTATTTCCCATATCTGTGTTTTATTTTACCAATAATAACGGTTTTATTCTACAATTTAAATATTGAAACGAAAGTTAAGATTCAAAGTTGTTTATTTACATTTGTGACGATAATTATTTTGAAAAAATTTAAACTTCAATGATGGAAGTACCTATTCATATTTTTGAGCCAATTACATTTAAGGCAACTTTAATTACTACTGTTTTCACTTTCTTATCTATTTTTATTTTGGGATTGCTTTATTATTTAAATAAAAAAGAAATGAATTATGAGGAAACCAAAAGACGAGGATTATATTCTATACTTCTAGGAATAGCTCTCCTTTTAACTACTTCTACAGCCATCCTTAATTTTTGGAATAGCTTTGAATTCAAAACAATTAAGCTTTACAAAAATGCCATAGAGACTCCAAGGGGTAAAGTTGCATTTAAGGATATCCAAAATGCATACATTTATATCGACAAACCAATGACTATAACTACCCCTCCGGCTGATTCTTTGATGAGTTATAATCGACTTTTAATTTTAGAGGAATTTGATAAAACCTCACATGTTATGGCCGAAGAGAATTATGCGATTGATGATATCCTAAAAAAAATAAAATTTTTAGTCGAAGAAGATAGGAAGAGCAAGTAATTTTTTTTGAATCAAGAAATTTCAAATCATGAAAGTGAAAGTTGCTGTAGTACAAGATGCGCCGTTTTTTTTCAACAAAGAAAAAACTATTCAGAGTGTAAATACATGGGCAAAAAAGTGCTCAGATCAAAATTGTCAGTTGGTAGTTTTCCCTGAATCATTTATCCCAGGCTATCCTCGTGGTTTTGATTTTGGAACAAAAGTAGGAAGTCGATCAAAGGAAGGTCGAGAATTATACTTAGAGTATTTTAAAAATAGCATTGACCTTGAAAGTAGTGATCTTTCCAAACTTGAATCTATCGCAGCAGAGAATCAATTATATTTGGTAATAGGGATAACAGAACAAGTCAAAAATACAGGAAGTTTATATTGCTCCATGTTATATATTTCTCCCGAAAATGGATTATTGGGAGTGCATAGAAAAATAAAACCAACAGGACAAGAAAGAGTAATCTGGGCAGAATCAGATGGTTCATCCTTAGTAAGTTTTGACACCCCGATCGGAAAACTGGGAGGATTAATTTGTTGGGAAAATTTAATGCCACTTGCTCGTTTTTCTATGTATCAACAAGGAGTAGAAATTTACATTGCACCAACTGCAGACTCAAGAGACACTTGGACATCTATGATGCGTCATATTGCAATGGAAGGAAAATGTTTTGTTTTAGGTTGTAATCAATTTTTTAAAAAATCAATGTATTCTGAAAAGTACCAACCCTTGGTAGCAAATGAGAAAGAAAAAATATGCCGAGGTGGAAGTATTATAGTGGGACCCAACGGAAAAATAATTGATGGGCCGCTTTTTGATCAAGCAGGTGTGTTAATTGCCAATTTAGATTTAGAGGAAATAACTGCCAATAAGCTAGATTTTGATGGAACTGGTCATTATTCTCGAAAGGATATTTTCCAAATAGAAATAAAGAATCAACCAACCATGGTCAAAGAAACGAGAAAAAAAGATTGATAACCTAATCGAAATTCTATTAGTTGTTTTTTTGGATAAAAACTGCAATTAATCATTACAATAAAAACTAATAATAAATCATTTAAGTATTGATAATGAACTCATTAACATATCTTTTAATTATTAAAGATCAAGTATTTATTAGTTTGTAAAAAATGGAAAATATTATTTTTATCACCTGATTTGCACTGCTATTTCCTAACTTATTTTGAAATAATTAAATTGAAAATGAGTATCATTTTATTGATAATTATTGGATTCTCCCTTCTCTTTTTCTTCAAGACAAAGAACACAATCATTCATGAACTATTATACATTCCAAATTTTTGGATTAGAAACTTAAGTGTACAAAAGGATAATTTAATCTCAAAAAAAATAAAATTCGGCAAACATCGCCAGCAATATTTTATTTTTTGCCAACCTAAAAAAAATGTGCCGCTTAAAAAACATGTAATTTTATATTTTCATGGAGGAGGTTGGATGGCAGGATCTCCTGAAATTCTAAAAAGTGCAGGACAACTGTTTGCAAATCATGGATATGTCTCAGTTTTCAGCAATTATCGGAAAGCTCCTTTCTACTCATATCCCGATATGCGAAAGGATATTTCAAGTTGCTTAAAGAAATTAGATCAATATTTAAAAGAAGAGAATTTCAACATAGATAAATTTATCATTGGTGGAATGTCAGCAGGTGCAAATCTAGCAGCCCTTCTAGCCTTAAATGATGCTGAATTAAAAAAAATAAATATATCTCCAAAACAAATAAAAGGCACATTTCTTAGTGGGGCACCAATTGATCTAGAGCAAATGAAATGGTCTTTTCCACTTTATTTTTATGCAGGAAAAAGGAATGCTAAAAACTTTCAAAAAGCTAATCCAATTAACTATTTAACTAAACTAGAATATCATCCAATACTGCTAATCCATGGTAACAGAGATGGATTAGTTCCATTTCAAAATACCACATCTTTTCTACAAAAAATAAATTCAATCAATCCTTTCTTAGCTAAAATTCATATCATAGAAAATGGGACACATATGGATACAGCAAGTTGGAGCTACGAAGACAACGAAGTTAGAAAAACTATCTTAACCTGGCTGGCTGAAAGGGAGTCGGGCATTAATTAATTTAAAACTTGCAATTAAATTGTTATTGAACATTCTATTCTCAAAAATTACTTTTACTAAATCCCCCTATATTTTATCTATTAGGTGAATAATTCAACTAATTGAAACATCTTTTTTGCAAATACTAAATTGATGTTTTTTTTAAAATCAATGAATTGATTTACGCATCTTTGTGGATAATAATGAAATTTTAACCTTTAATAATTAAACGTCAAAAAAAGGTCTTATTAATATTTCAATTTATTAAGGAATCATGAAGGTCTTTTTTACAACTTTGTTAAATTCAACATGTTGTTATTTAAGCAACCTGCCTCCCGAAACACCTAGGTAAATAGATACAATAAATGGCAAATAAAAAAATATACTCTCGAGGTTATCGTATTCGAAAAGCATATTGGACTGCATTTGTAGTAATGATAAGTTATGTCAAATTATCTCTTTTGGGTAAAGTCTTTGGCAATCATTATTATCAAGAAAGAATTGGTGCCGTACATTTTAAAAACGCTAATCGGGTAAAAATAACAATACTAAAATTAGAAGGTTTATTTATTAAAGTTGGTCAACTTTTATCTATCCTAAGTAACTTTCTACCAGAAGCATTTCAAGAACCTTTGGAGGCATTACAAAACCAAATTCCTCCAAGGCCATTTGGAGAAATTGAGAAAAGAATTGTAAAAGAATTAGGAAAAAAGCCAGATGAACTATTTTCTTTTTTTGATAAAACGCCACTCGCATCAGCCTCTATTGGACAAGCACATAGAGCTACCATGAAAGATGGGACAGCAGTTGTCGTAAAAGTTCAACATGCTAATATTGAGAAAATCGCAAAGGTTGATTTACGAATCATGGAACGATTAACCAATATACTGTCTTATTTCTATAAAGTAAAAGGAATCGAATTTGCCTATACTCAAGTGCAGAAAATGATTCGAGAGGAGTTAGACTTTAATAAAGAAGCCTTGGTGATGGAACGTGTACGAAAAAATCTGAGTGGCGAAAATGGCTTAATTATTCCCTCTGTCCAAAAGTCATTTTCCACTACAAGAGTTCTAACAACTACTTTTTGCGACGGGGTTAAAATCAATGATATTGAAACTATCAACAGGTGGAATATTGATAAAAAGGAATTAGGGAATAGATTGGTTCACGCATATTGTCAAATGGTTTTTGGAGATGGACTTTATCACGCAGATCCACATCCAGGAAATATTTTAGTACAAAAAGATGGAACAATTGTATTGCTTGATTTTGG
This sequence comes from Saprospiraceae bacterium, assembly GCA_029251525.1. Taxonomy (GTDB): domain Bacteria; phylum Bacteroidota; class Bacteroidia; order Chitinophagales; family Saprospiraceae; genus CAJQQY01. Next base: position 34,590 of record JAQXDE010000019.1, read on the forward strand.
AGCTGTAGGAACTTTACAACAAGAAATGAGAGAGGGGTTTTTAAAGTTAATTGAAGCTGCCTCTCAGAATGACTCAGAAAAAATCATTGATGCTTTACAAAGCTTAGGATTTATTGCTTATGAACGAAATGCTGAAAAAATAGCAGAAAAAGTGATTGTTGCCTTCCGAAATTTCTTGCAAAATGAAGTTGAGTTTGATGGATTAAACTTTAAAGATTTAAAAGTAAACCCTTTTCAATCAAGTCTTTTTAATTTGACAACTGAAATTGGATTAAAAGGAATTGCCAATACAGTACAAGTTCCAAAGGAATATGTTTTACTGAACCGGATGGTTACTCTGCTCCTTGGTATTTGCAATACACTTGATTCTAGTATCAATCCAATTGATGTTGTGAAGCCCTATTTTCAAACATTTATCTTGGGTGAGTCTGGCGACATGGTGCAATTCGCTAAGGATTTTATTAAAAAATCTGCCACTACCCTTTTAACTATTCCAGGTGACTTAGGAGATGTTTTAAATAAAGCAAGAAGAGGAAAATTAGAAATACAATTGCCAATTGAAGTTGAAAAGGCTAAATTATTTTATGCTTTAGGGCAACAATTAGTATTTTCCATTTTAATTATAGCGTCATTTGGTTTTTCCTATTTATTTTTTCAAAATAGTGAATTATATTTAGGGAAATGGGGTTTAGGTGCATCAGGATTTTTTGGCTTTTTATTAATTCAAGCTATTCGCAGAGGAAATCGAATTAAAAGAATGCTTTGATAGGATACTCAAAATTAATGATATTTAAACTAAAAATGATCGAGCACTATAATAAATGATCGAGTACTTTTACTATAATAAACTCTTTACCGAATTAATGTAACATCTCCCGACAAAAACTCTTTATTCCCATTTTTCAAAATATATTCAATCACATAAACGTAAACGTCACTGACTGCTGCCTTACCATCTATTGTACCATCCCAACCTTGCTGATTCCTTTTATTAAACACCTCAGCGCCCCACCGATTAAATATTTTAAATTGAATTACCTTTATCGAAGATCCTGTTACAGGCGCAAAATAATCATTCAATCCATCACCATCAGGTGTAAATATATTGGGCATGGTCACCTTGCAATCTTCAACTCCTTCAACCTCCAAACTAATTGTTTCGGACAAACAAGCATTACTGATCGTCAATTCGTAAGTTCCGGGTTGAGAAATGATATAAACATCATTAGTAGAATTGTCTTGCCAAGTTAATTCATTATTAGAGTCCGTCTGAACCATTAAATCAATAGTTTCACCAGCACAAAGAATAGTAGTAACAAAAGAAGGTTCTATCTGATAATCAATGATAGATGTACTAACCTCAATATTAAATGTATCCATAAATACATTATCACAAGCATCTGTACCCATACCGAAATAAGTAATATTTCCTGAGGGTGATGCAACAGGATTGGTAAGATTTGGATCACTCAAGCCAATAGATGGTGTCCATGAATAATTATCACTTTGTTGTGATGCACTTAATTCAACTGCATTTCCTTCGCAAAGACTAATTGTTTGATTCGAACCAGATGTGCTGCCTTCTGTTGAATCAAAGCAGACTGATTGCACATTGGTTTCTCCACCTGTAGAAGCTGTAAATCCCCAATAGACAATGGGATCTCCTCCGAAAATATCGGTAACAACATCACCAGAATAGCTCAATCGCAATTCACAATCAAAATAAACTTCCAAAAGTAAATTGCTAGAATTCCAAGAAATTCTCACAGGATGATAATTACAATCTTCTATATTATCTGTATTCGCTGCATTAACCGGTCCCGCTAAATTATTTACATTATTATGGTTCACATTTCCATCACGTAATATGGCAATATGATCTGCAGATACATCCCCATTAACATCATTTCTATAAGTATCAAATTCTATCGCGATCGATGGATCAAAACCAATACCATACCCAATATCACCTCCTGCTTGACCAAGTATATTAGAGTTATTTTGTAAAACGAAAACCATCCCATCTGCTCCAATATCGTTGCATCCCAAATTCAAGTTAAAATTAAAGTCAAAAGAATTGGTTAAATCAATTTGATCTTCTTTCCAAATTGAGGCTATCTGGGCGACTGCAGCCGAAGTAAGTTGGTAACAATTTTGATCTAGTTGTGTAGCTGATCCATTCAGAATAAACTGACCTGGTAATGGAGTCATATAAAAAAATAAAAAAGATAAAATAATTATTACTGATCTGAATTTCTTTTCCACAAATATATTTTCTTTCATTTTCCTATGATAAATTTAGTGACATAAGCAACTATAGTTTTTCAAATAACATACAGTCAAATTTACAAACTTATTTCTCCATTTGAGGAACTAGATATTACGATAAGACTACTCAAATTAAATATTTAGGGATTTTTTTGATGAAAAATGCATCAGAATTTACTAAAAGTAAGTACCTAAAAAAAGTAATAAAATTCGTGCTAGAATATTAAAAAAATTGGATTAAAAAACTAGACAACCCAACTGTAATAAATAAGTAGCTTGGAATTAATCGATTAGGATTTTTTTTCAGTATTTGATTATCAGACCTTCTCTATTCCGTTTTCAAAATTTACTTCAATCTGCTTGGCAGTCAAGTCTTCCATTTTATCTCTTTCTCGAATCAAGTAATCTTTACCCTCATAAATCATCACCTCTGCTGGCTTAAACCTTGAATTATAGTTACTCGCCATCGAAGAACAATATGCCCCTGCATTATGAAAAACTAGAATATCACCTTCTTGAATTTCATTAATCCTACGATTCACACCAAAAGTATCTGTCTCACAAATATATCCAACAACTGTATAAATTCGTGGTTTTGCATTTGGTTTTGACACATTTTGGATTTGATGATAAGAATCATAAAACATCGGTCGAATCAGATGATTTAAACCAGAGTCTACTCCTGCAAAAACAGTGGACAGGGTTTGTTTAACCACATTTACTTTGGTAAAAAAGTATCCAGACTGGCTCACCAAAAATTTCCCAGGTTCGAACATTAATTTTAAATCTCTACCGTAGTCAGCACAAAATTGATTAAATCGTTCAGAGATTTTCACTCCTAAATCTTCAATATCTGTTTCAATATCATTCTCTTTATAAGGTACTTTAAACCCACTTCCAAAATCAATATATTTTAAATCTGGAAAATCCTTAGCAATATTAAAAAGGATTTCAGCACCCATCAAAAATACATTCGCATCCATTATATCTGATCCAGTATGCATATGAACACCTTCCACTTTTAAGTCAGTTGCTTTTAATACCCTTTTAACCAGAGGCATTTGATGAAATGATATTCCAAATTTAGAATCAATATGTCCAACCGATATTTTCGAACTCCCTCCCGCCATAATATGTGGATTGATTCGGATACAAACGGGTACATCTTTAAATTCTTGACCAAATTGTTCTAAAATTGAAATATTATCAATATTGATTTTTACACCAAGTTCTGCTGCCATTCTTATTTCATCAAGAGAAACTCCATTTGGGGTATAAATAATATCTTCGGGAGAGAAACCAACTTTCAAACCCAATCTAACTTCTTGGATGGAAACTGCATCTAATCCTGAACCTAACCGTTTAAAAAATTTTAAAATACTTATATTTGTCAATGCCTTACATGCATAATTTATCTTAATCTGTTTGACATCAAATGCATTTACCAAGCGATCATATTGACGCTTCATCATGCCTGTATCATAAACATACAATGGGCAATCATATTTATTACAAAGTTCAAGAGGGTCTATCCCTCCATCAAAAAGATAACGGTTACCTTCAAGATTCATTTCTGATTATTTATGGATTAAAAAATATTAAGACAATTAATATTTATTTGGAAAGGACAAAAAAACGTAAAGATAAAATCTAATCTTACTTTTTTACAAAAAAAGAAAAGAATTAAAATTTACACACCAAAAACTAAAATAATATCATCTTTATTAAAAAGGAAAATTATAAAATAAAATATTGGATTCATTACAAGAACTTTTAATGCTCTCTACTTTTCGCCGAAACCAATATTAGTTCACTCGAAAACTACCAATGTGACTGAACAACAAATTATACAAGGTTGTCGTAAGCAAGATCGTCACGCTCAACAAGCGTTGTACCAAAGATATTCTCCAAAAATGTTTGGAGTCTGCAAACGATATTTAAAAAATCATGAAGACGCGGAGGACGTCTTAGTGGAAGGACTCTTTAAAGCTATATCTAAAATTGAGATGTATAAGGGAGATGGTAGTTTTGAAGGTTGGATTAGGCGCATCATAGTGAATGAAGCTTTAATGCATCTAAGAAAAAATAAAAATTTTAAAATGACGGTGGAGATTAGTAATATTGAAATCCAATCATTTATCACAATTCAAGATGAATTAGAAGCTCAAGATATTTATAATCTATTAGATAAATTGCCAACTGGCTACAGAACGATTTTCAATTTATATGTGGTGGAAGGTTTTAAACATCGTGAGATCGCGGAACAATTAAACATCAGTATTAATACATCAAAGTCTCAATTAATTTTAGCAAAAAAACGATTGCAAAAATTAGTGAGAAGAAATCAAATCCCTGGAGTTGGTGGAATTTTATTATCAATGGTGAGTTCGCTATTATCTATTTTCTAGAAATAATTTTAAGACCACTTCTTAAAGATTTAATTATTAAAAAAAAATGAAATTTAGAGAATATATAATTTCAAAATAATGAAAGATCAAAAAGATATATCCGAATTAATCCGTAACAATCTACACAAGTTGGAGAAACGGCCTTCTGGAAGAACATGGGAGAGATTAGAAAGCAGATTAGACAATCGACGAAGTCATGGTAACACCTTCCTGTACCGGCAAATAGCTATGGCTGCAGCAGTAGTTGCTTTAGTTGCCGTTATTTCACTAATCACAGTTTTATTTGACAAGCAAGAATCTCAATTTGCAAAAATTAACGAATCTAGTTCTGTTAAAAATTGGATAATTCAAGACTTGGAAACAGTCTATACCGATGCAAGAACCAATATTTCACCTACTGCTGACTTTCAGAAAGAGCTGAAAAAAAGATACGCAAATCCTATCCAAGAAGGGCCGCAAGCCAAAAAACTATTAGCTTCCAACAACACTCTTACAAAAAGTGCTTCCAAACCTGAAAGATCTGCAAAGGAATTGAAAGTCATGAAAAAAAATAAAAGAAAGATAGAAGTTGTTGCTAAAACTACTGAAGAAAAACAATTGACTGAAACAAATAGCACCTTTAATACAAAAGAAAACAATAAGTCAAATTCAAATGTTTCGTCAGCTAAAAAATCTAATGATACTGACCTTATAAAAAACTGGTTGACTTTAACTCAACAAATGGAATGGATTATTGGTGCATGGAGAGAAGATAATTCTCTTGTGGAATGGCAAAAAGTTAATAAATCAACTATCCTTTGTGATGAATTTGTTTTAAAAGAAAAACGGAATATTGGTCTTCAGTTGATAGATTCTAAATCACAAGTGTTCTATAATTTAGTTTTTGAAGAAAAAGATAAAAAGGTTTTTTCCAATAAAAATTCTGATAGGATTATTTTAAAAAACATAAGTACTAAAAAATTCACTATGACTTTCATTCCTGCAAAAGGAAATGAAAAAATAAGAACTTTTGTAAAGTGAAAATTAAAAATTGTTAGAGTTATAAAACATGTTAAGCAAAATTACGTCCAGGTCTAATCAAACCCATCATTTCCTTGAACAGAAAATTAACTCGTTTAAAAAACTTAAAATAAATTTGAATTTCGTTGTTAGCTATGCTTGATTTTTGAAAGGCTTACGCTGAACCCAATCATCTTTTGGATTTAGATAATCCACAATTTGAGAAAGGAACCGATTTGAAACTTTGTTGCGATGCCGTAAATACCAATACATCTCATGGGGCTCTGCCCCAACCGAACTTTTAATCTCTAATGCAGTTCGTGCAAAAACAACACTTCTACATTTTTGATCAAAACCAATTTTAATGATATCGTATAAAATATTTAAATACATTTGATGCTCACGATTAAAAGCTTCATCATATCCTAGAAAGTGAGCTTCAAGCTCATGATAATTTTTTATAGTCGTGAAAAAAGCCGTTAACTCTCCCTCTATATAATAACCGATCATTGTAAAATCAGCACCAAGTTTTGCTTTCAATGCTACAAAATACTTAGGGTTTAATTTTACTAAATTAAATACAGACCCCTCAGCTATCCTCGAGTACAAATCATAAATACGATCTAAATTATCTTCAATATCTTGTATATCAAATACTTTCCTTTGAATTGCAACACCTTTTTTAAAAGCTCGTTTTACCCGTACTCGATATTTGGAAGACATCGCTGCAAGGTAATCTTCAAAATTTTTCCAATCGTCTCTAAAATATAAAACCATATTAGGTTGGGCAGTAAATTCATGGAATTTATTTTTTTCAACTAAAAATTGTTGAGCTTGAGGTCTTTGCCTTTGGTGATATTCCTTAAGATAAGTTAGAGCAATGTAAACTCCTTTTTTATCTAACTCTCTTTGAACAAATTTCATAGTATCATTCAGAATATGAAACTCCTCTTCCACCGAAACTTCCCCCTCCCTAAAGCATATATTGTGACTTTCTCCAGTTAGTAATGCATTTCCGCAGACTAAGGCAGTAATATCTACCTTTTTCGCAAAAAAACTTTTAATAAAGTTGGTGACAACTGATAACGTACTTGGATTCTCTTTTTCATCAGGTTCATTGTTTTCATTAATACTTTTTTCCGCACTAAAATTTCCTACCTGACCAATCGCTACACCAATAGGTTTTGATCTTTTATAGTACAACATATAAACGAAGTGAACATTTTCAGGCGGATTGTTTTCTAAAAGTTGGAGATACTTTTTTTGAAGAAAAAGATTGTGTTCAGGTGCCGCGGCATCCCAGTCACCATTCACATCATTGATTGAATGATAAATTAAAACGCTAATATCTTTTTGTGGTAATAAATATCCGTTGACCATTCCTTTCTAAAAGTCGTTAGTTGATTCTTTGCATCCAAAATAAAATTGACTTTCGTCAAATTAACACTAATTCACAAGAATTGTTTTTAATTTTATCACCTTAACAAGTTCCCATTTACTAGAATATTTGGAGTGAAAATTTATTGTTCTTAAATAGTTTAATTCAAATATTAATTTTGAATTTATATTAACTCTCTCATTAAATTCATTATTGGGGAATACGCCATTTTTCAATTTCTTGCATAGCAAAGGCATCATTTCTCCATCCAATCAATTTAGTAATCCCTAAACCTTTATAATTTAAAAACCAATTTTCAACAATTCGTTGAGCCATATTGTATTTAACTGTAAATGTTTGGTAATCAGTAGCTTGAATAACTTGTTTTTTTGGATCAGCCGGCACGGCAATGATTTTTGTATCTAATTCACCCGAATCATTTAGTAACAATGTTCCAATCGGAATTACTGAAATAGTATCTCCTGTTTCCAAACTTTCAGCGATAACTAATATATCCAAAGCATCACCATCGCCTCCTAGTTCTTCATCCATTAAAGTCGAAGGAATAAACCCATAATTACCTGGATAAGACAAAAAATCAATTACTCTTTCTTTTCCATTTTTAATATCTATTTCAAACCGCTGGGTGGAAGAATTATATTCAATCTTCCGATTAGTCCCAGAGGGAATTTCGATTACAGCCATTATACCTTTCGAGGTAGTTGAGGCTAAATTCTTAAAATCTATTTTGGATTCATTACAACTCCAAAAGATAAAGGTTAAAACGAGTATGATAAAATTAAATTTAATTTTGTTAGTCATATTTAAAATTCTTTCTTTGCTATTCAATTATAATTTGTTGAAGTATTTAATTTTGAAAACAATACATTTCACTTCTTGAGAAAATATTGATAGGTGACAAAATTAATGCACATTATTTGATTGACTTTACAAAATAGTCCCAACAAAAGGACGAATTTACTAAATTATACTCAAATACAAATATGAATCTTTTTTATTGAAAATTGTCCCTAGGAAAACAGTTAGGTCTAAAAATTAGAATTAAGACTAAAGTATTTTAGAAATAAATAGAAAAAATCGCATTTTAAAATTTTAAAAAAATCTGACATGAGCAAAGAAAGTTATTTCAACCCTGATGATCTTAAAAAATTTGGAAACATTACAGAATGGCAGGAAGAATATGGTAAAAAATTCTTTGATTATTATGGATCAGTTTTTCAAGAGGGAGCTTTAACTGAACGGGAAAAGGCTTTAATAGCTTTGGCTGTCTCTCACACCGTAAAATGCCCATATTGCATAGACGCCTATTCATCAGATTGTTTAAAAAAAGGAGCAGATGAAGAACAAATGATGGAGGCCGTTCATGTTGCAGCAGCCATTCAAAGCGGAGCTACCTTAGTTTTTGGTGTCCAAATGATGAATAAGGTGAAAAAACTAACCATGTGATAACTGTTCTTCGAAAGCTATAGCTTATTGATTATCAATTAGTTAAATTTATTTAAAAACGATTCGAGAAGAAACTAAATAAAAAATGGCAATTAAACAAAAAGGCAAAACTTTAAAACGAACTGGAAACAATTTATCTGATTCTTTTTTCCAATTAAAAGTATTGAATGGAAAAGAAATCGTGGATTCTAAATACCCTAATTTCTCAAAGAAATTGGACGATAATGGTTTTACTGTTTTGACACCTTCAACTTTAGAAATTTTCCAATTAAATATTGGAAAGTTATGCAACCAAACTTGTGCTCATTGCCATGTTGATGCTGGGCCAGACCGGAAGGAAGAAAACATGGACAAAGCAACTTTGGAAAGATGTTTAGAAATCATAGCAAGTGTACCTACCATCCACACTGTTGATATTACTGGTGGTGCACCTGAGATGAATCCTCACTTTAGATGGTTTGTTGAAGAGTGTACAAAATTAGGTAAACAAGTAATTGATCGATGTAATTTAACGATTATAAAAGCGCATGCAAAATATAGCGACCTTCCTAAATTTTTAGCTAAACACAAAGTTCATATCGTTTCCTCTTTGCCCTACTTTAGTAAAAGTAGAACAGATAGCCAACGTGGTGATGGTGTTTTTGAGGATTCAATTGAGGCGCTTAAATTACTCAACGAAATCGGTTATGGACAAGAGGGAAGTGATCTAAAGTTGGATTTAGTATTTAACCCTTCTGGAGCATTTCTACCAGGATCCCAAATAACTTTAGAATCAGAATTTAAAAGACAATTAAAAAGAAAATATGATATTGTTTTCCATAATTTATTTGCTATCACTAACTTACCTATTGCCCGATTCTTAGATTACCTGTTGGAATCTGGAAATTATGAAGAGTACATGCAAAAACTAGTAGATGCTTTCAATCCTGCCACGATCATGGGATTGATGTGCAGAAATACTATTTCTATCAGTTGGGAAGGATTTATTTACGATTGTGACTTTAATCAAATGTTAGATTTAAAAGTTGCACCAATTAATTCTCAGCATATTGATGAATTTGATATCGAGGCCTTGAAAGAAAGAAGTATTATTTTGAACCAACATTGTTATGGATGTACAGCAGGAGCTGGGTCCAGTTGTGGAGGTGAAATTTCGTAAGATAACAATCTTGATAACCATTATTTTTTTCAATAACATCCTTAGCTTAAATGGGTTAAAATCGCTTTTTATTCAAAAAAAACATTTTTTTAAAAAGCAAAAATTGCCTTTATTGAGATTTAAAACAAATATTTCAACTTTAACTTAAAAAAATATCATGTATAATATTATCAAACATTTACATTCAATAAATCGATGGGTCATTTTAGCTCTTCTTCTGATTAGTGTCCTAACTGCATTTTCAAAATGGATCTCCAAAAAAGAATATACTGCTCAAGATAAAAAATTAGCTCTATTTACTTTGATCAGTTCTCATATCCAATTAATACTAGGGATCATACTTTTATTAATTACAGAAAGATTGTTTTTTACTGAAGGCTGGAGAGAAAGTCCGATAAACAAATATTTCGTTTTTGCTCATTTACCAGCAATGATCTTAGGAATTATTTTTATAACAATTGGCTATTCAATCTCTAAAAGAAAAACAAAATCCAAAGATAAATTTATGTTTACTTGGATATTCTTTCTAATTGGATTATTGTCAATACTAGGTGGAATTCCTTGGGGTATCCATGGCGCTGGCTGGTATTAAACCTCAGATGAATTAATAAATGAATATTAATTTTAATGGTAAAATCTTCCCTTCTGACAAAGCTATTTTTGATAGCCAAAATAGAGCATTTCTTTATGGAGATGCATTATTTGAAACAATTAGGATGTCAGAAGGGAAAATGCCATTCTTAGGTAACCATGTAAATAGGTTGTTAAAAGGTTTGTATTTCTTTAAATATAAAGTCCCAAAAAAATATACAACAACATTTTTCCAAAAAGAAATCAATAAAATTGCTTCTAAAAATACTCGAATTCGAATTACTGTTTTTCGATCAAAAGGAGGGCTTTATACTCCCAAAAATAATCGTCCGCAATTTCTAATTTCAACTTCTCCACTAAATTCCCCTAATTTTTCGCTCAATAAAAAAGGATTAAAGATCGGGCTTTTTAATCAATTAAAATTACCATGTAACCCCGCATCTAATCTTAAAACTTGTAATAGCTTACTTTATACTTTGGCAGGATTAAATAGACAAGAACAAAACCTAGATGAAGTAATCTTATTGAATGAAAATGATCGAATTTCAGAGACAAGCAGTTCTAACATATTTTTAATAAAAAAAAACATCATTACAACTCCTTCCCTATCAGAAGGATGTGTAGCTGGAACCATGCGGAAAACAATTTTAGAAATTGCATCTGAGAAAAAATATATTATTCAAGAAACCTCTACTAAAATATCCCAGCTTCAAAAATTTGAAGAAATTTGGCTTTCGAACGCTATCAGTGGAATAAAATGGGTAGTTAAAATTAATCAAAATATCTCCCTTTCCCCTCCCATCCATGCACAGTCGTTCATTGATTCTTTAAATACCTTTTAATTTTATTTAACCCTATACAAATTGTAATTACGAAGATAAATTTTTATTTATTTTAAAACTATACAGCATTTTTATACTTTCCTCTTTTTTCCCCCTAAATGATTCGCCGGTAAAAACGAAATATCAAATGTTAATAAGAACATCATTTTACTATATTTACTCAATAGATATTAAAGTGATTCTAATGCTTATATTGGTTCCCCTCAAAGAAAACTTAACCTATCCACCAAAGGCGTTTGATAATTGTAGTGTCAAACATTCTGAAATTAAAATTACGAATATCATGGAATAGAAAATTATGAGGTTGTCAATAAATTAGGAAAAGGCAAGGAGGAAAATTTATCTGGCTTTTTGGAGGCGACGAAAATAACTGGAAAGAATTGGATAGATAATCTAAAATAGAATGATAATTGGTTTTTCATTAATTACATCAGGTGATTCCTATTATCTTGATGTAGATTCATTATTTTTAGAAAAGTCTGTATTAATATTTATCTATTGCCCAATAGATAAATTTACAGAACTCAAATTAATTAACTCCTAATAACATACAAAAAGCCAAATATTTCAAGCATGAAATATTTGGCTTTTTCACATTTAACGAATGAACCTATTTTGACTCACCTAAATAAAAAACCGCTTTTTCTCCTCCAATATTCACCTCAAACTCACCAGGTTCAGTAATCCATTTATTATCCGAACCTACAAAAGCTAGATTAGAAGCTTTTATTGAAAATGAGATGTCTTTACTTTCCCCTTTTTTCAGCATTGTTTTCTCAAAACCACGTAGGCGTTTAACCGGTGGCGTAATAGATGCAATTTTATCAGAAATAAATAATTGAACTACTTCTTTTCCATCTCTATCTCCATTATTTTTAACTGTTACAGATATAGTCATCTCATCATCCATTCCCATATTTTCAGCTAGTCTCAAATTGGAATATTCAAATGATGTATAACTTAACCCATATCCAAACTCATATTGTGGTTCAAAAGCATCCATACTAAAATCTTGATTAATCAAATCAGTTCCCTTGTGGTCGTAAGTCACAAGAGCATTAGAATATCTAGGATAAGTATATGGTAATTTCCCACTTGGATTCACATCACCCAACAATACATTTGCAATTGCTCGTCCACCTTCATCACTAGCCAAGTATGTTTGCACAACACCTGAAGCCAAAGGTTCTATTTCTCTGAATATTCTTGGACGACCCTCAACTAATATTAAAACAATTGGCTTACCACTTTTTGCAAGAGCTCGAACTAAGTCTAATTGAACCTGTGGCAAATCCAAATCATCAATATCACCTGGCTTCTCTGTGTAAGGCATCTCACCAATGCATACAACTATAGCATCGACATTTTTTGCAGCTGATGCTGCTTTTGAGGTATTCATATCTTTGTCATAGGTAGTTCCTTCCAGGAATTGAACATTTCCTTTCCCTAATTTATCCTCCAACCCTGTTAGAATAGTTTTTTTCTCAGATGAATGGTAGCTGGCATCATTACCTTGCCAAGTCCTACCCCAACCGCCATTTAAAGCTAAAATAGAGTTTGCTGTTGGCCCAGTCACTAGAATTTTAGCATTCTTTGAAAATGGCAATACATTATCTTTATTTTTCAATAAAGTTATACTTTCCTCTGCAGCCTTTAAGCTTGCTTCAACATGCTCATCAGATGCAAATTTTGGGAAATTTTCTTTTGGTAAAAATGATTTCTCAAATAATCCCAACTGTATTTTTAAAGTTAAAATTCTCTCCACAGACTCATCAATCCTACTCATTGGTACTTCCCCTTCCTCCACTAATTCCTTTAACAAAACTGGAAATTCTAAATCCACAGGAACCATACTCATATCTATACCAGCGTTTATAGCAATTTTAATTGCCTCTTTATAATCTGCTGCTACTCGATGCCTTGATGTTAAGTATTTAATATCTTCCCAATCAGATACAGCTAGACCAGTAAACCCAAGTTCATCTCTTAATAAATCTTTTAATATTCTTGGATTTGCGTGAACAGGGATTCCATTTATTTCACCTGAATTAATCATTACAGTAGCCGCTCCAATTTCTATTGCACGTTCAAACATTGGTAAATAATATTCTCTAAGAGTCACCTCTGGAATAAAAGCTTGTGTTCTATCTTTTCCATTATTAGGACTACTATATCCTAGAAAATGTTTCATACATGCAGCTACTTTCTCTGGATGCCCTATATTATCTCCTTGGTAACCTTTAATAATTGCTTCTCCCATTTCAGTTACTAAGAGAGGATCTTCCCCAAAGGTCTCCCAAAATCGAGACCATAATGGATTTCGCCCTATATCCAAAACTGGAGAGAAATTCCAAGGAATTCCTGAAGCTCTTGTTTCATAGGCAGAAATACCACCCATTTGTGTCGCAAGTGCTGGATTCCATGTCGCAGCTAAATTTATTTCTTGAGGAAATAAAGTAGCGTCAGCGGTATAATTATTTCCATGTATTGCATCAATCCCATATAAAACTGGAATTCCAGTTGGTTTTTCATTAATTGCTATTTCTTGAATCGTAGATATTACATCATGCCATTTATCCTGAGAATATGCATAACCTCCTACATTTAAAATTGAACCAACTCGAAAATCTAATAAGACTTCTTTCAATTTTTTTTCATCCAATTTATTTGGTCTTTCCAAACTGTAAGGAGAACCAACTGAAATCATGTCGATGGATAGCTGAGTCATTTCCCCAACTTTATCTACTAACTCCATCCTTGCCATAATTTCCTTCACCTTTGTTGATATTTCAGTTGATGAGTATTTACTAGGAATTGTGGCCTCTTTAACTTTAATATTTTGACTGTCATTTGGGTTACAACTCTGGTAAAGAAAACCAGAAGTTGCAATTAAAAAAAATAGGAATATGGAAAATCGTTTCATGTTTGTTTTGATATTTTTTTAAAGAAAAAACCTTGCAAAAGTAGGATTTTAAAAATTCTCCCTACTGAAAAACCCGCACATAGTCTATATACATCTTCTGAGGGAAAACAGTCGATCCATCAGGGCTACCTGGCCAATTCCCACCTACAGCTATATTGAGAATAAAGAAAAAGTTGTCATTAAACGGATAAGCAGTATTAGTAACATTGGCTGAACTAATGGAAAAGAATTCTTGGTCATTCATTAACCACTTAATATTATCATTTTCCCAAATAATACTAAATACATTAAACTCATCTGAGTACTTGCTTCCCCCTGACAATGTAAATCCATTCCCTTGGTAGGTACTAGGATTCCCCTGGTTTCCCCAATGAGCAGTACCATGAATTCTATTTGGTTCATGACCAACTAATTCCATTATGTCTATCTCGCCGCATGCTGGCCATCCATCTGTGAATATATCAGCACCAAGCATCCAAATCGCTGGCCATATACCTTGCCCCTCGGGTAATTTAGCGCGTACATCAATTCTTCCATAGATAAATTCTTGTTTACCGGCTGTGATCATTCGTGCAGATGAATAACTACTTCCTGAAATACTTTCCTCTTTAGCCTCGATGATTAAGTTTCCATCAGACACATATGAATTGTCTGAACTACTAGTGTAATATTGTAATTCATTATTCCCCCAACCACTATTACCTATTTCATGGGTCCAATTATTTAAGTCAATTTGGTTTCCATTAAACTCATCTGCCCAAACCAAGGTCATACCTGCATAGGAATTAGGAGTAGTATATCCAGAAGAATTAGTTGGCAAAAATGTATCATCATTTCTAATGGTACCAACTTCACTTTCATCTTCTAAACTAGCGTTGGTTGGATTCGATAAAAGAATTTCAAATTCTTCATCGCCTTCACTTAATGTATCGGCAACAATTTCAACTGAGATAATTTGCTCCATAGTTCCTGAGAAGGTCAATGTGCCATTTTGAGCAATATAGTCTTCTTCTTGAACTGCAGATTTGTCATTTGTGGTAAAATCAACTGTAACATCCGCGGAGCTAGCTTGAGAAAGCCTCACTTTGAAATCAAAAGTAGAATTTATATCTCCCTCAAATTTTGAAACCGGAGAAATGGTAATTTTTGTTATTGATGTTCCACCTCCATTACCACCGTTTCCGCTGTCATCATCCTTTCCACAAGAGGAAACTAAAAGCATTGAAATAATAAAAAGAAATAAAAACGGAATATTCTTTTTCATAAGATATTTAATTATTTTTTGGAAGATATTAGATTTAAATTACCTATTTTTTGGTCAATAGTTCACTTTTTGTTTTATGATTTAAACCATAAACCCTAACATAGTCAACCTGCATTTTTTGAGGAAAGAGGGAATCATCCACCCCCATTCTCCCTCCCCAATTCCCTCCAACAGCAAGATTCATAATTAAATGGAACGTTTGGTCGAAAGGATATTCTGCGAAAGTTTTGTTTTCGTTATTAAAGGTAAAATACTTTTTGTTATCAATGAAAAAATCAATTTTATCTGCACTCCATTCAATAGAGTAAATATGAAATTCTTCATCTACATCTGGAATATATACTTTGCCCCCTACTTGAGTTCCAGTAATGTGGTTGTAAGCGCTTGTATGAACTGTCCCAAAAACTGTATCCGGATTGTAACCTACATGTTCCATGATATCAATTTCTCCACTTTTCGGCCAAATACCATATTCATTATTCGTTGGAAGCATCCATACAGCCGACCAAGTTCCAAGTCCTGATGCAGTTTTAGCACGAACTTCTATTTTACCATGCACCCACTCTCCCTTATGTTTACTCACTAATCTAGCAGATGTAAATGATTTGTTTTTGAAACCCTCTTTGTGTGCCTCAATAGTTAAGACACCATTTTCAACCCTAGAATTCTTCAATGAATTAGCTTTGTAATACTCTAACTCATTGTTTCCCCAACCACATATATCAGGACACCCATCCCCTACGTCATAACTCCATTTATCTGGATTAGGAAGACCTTCGTAGTCAAACTCATCTGACCAGACAAGTTCTATTTGTGTATCTTTTGTTATCTTTTTATTTGATTCTTCACAGTTTTGAAAAACTAAAAGGAAAAAAAACAAACTAAAAAGTAAAAAAACACGATTCTGTATTTGCATTTTTGTAAGTCTTAATATTATTAGTTAGATCTGTAGATAAACCTCCATATTCCAGCTCCCATGTTAACTTCTAATTCCATGTATTTACCATCAAAATCTTGCCCTTTGTCAATAATGTCATAGGTAATTGAACTTACTGGATCAGGTCCAGAAAGTTCTGACCCATTTACCGCTTTTGGCAAGCCCATAAAAGCCCCTAGACCTATAACTTTTAATTGTTCAGGATTACCTTCAATAACCTGGTATAAATGAGTACCAGATCTCCAAGCCTCAGCACCACCAGTCAATTGATCATCGGTTACACATTCAAAATTAAACCCCATATAGTCTTCAGCCCACAAATCTCCCTTGGTATCATAAATCATTTCACCAGCAGTGTTAAAAATCCACTCATCATCAAAAGCACAATATCTTGTTGCAACATCATCTGCTGGATTAGACCACCACGTATCTCCTGATCCATCATCTGGACCTACCCAATATGCTCCAGCATCTTGAAGTAATGACCAACCTTGCTCATCACATCCTGACAAAAACTCTATCAAAGATCCAGGTGCACAAGGCTGTGAATCATCTTCTGCTACATTTACCAGTTGTGTCCCTGCCCCAAACCCACCATCATTAAATGCTCTTAATGTGACTGTGTAATCTCCCTTTGAAGGGAAATAAGCTTGAACTTCCTCTCCAACTGCAGTCTCTCCATTACCGAAATCCCATTGGTATAAAAATGTTTCAGAAGTTGTGTTCTTAAATGTGAACACATTAGTTTCAGTAGTGCTTGGGGTTACAGAAAAAGAGACATTTGTTGGAACCGGAGGCAATAATAAAGCATCATCTTGTTGTGGTTCACAACCAGAAGTCAACAATACAATTACAAAACTAATTATTGGAAATATATTTTTCATTTTAATATTTTTTTCTTTTGTTAAAAAAAGGTTAAAAAAGAATAGCTGATTAAATAACTAGTAGATTTATATGAGTCTAGCATTTAGTTTCTAATCATAATTCAAATTTCTAGTAGCCAGGATTTTGAATTATTTGACCATTCGTCAAATCAATCTCAATTTGTGGAATTGGTAATAACTCATGAATGCCTGCGTTAAATCCATTCAACACTTGAGGAGCCTGACCAGTTCTTACTAAATCAAAAAATCGATGTCCCTCAGTTGCCAATTCTAACCTTCTTTCTTTATAGATTACATCCAAAAGAATCGA
Source organism: Saprospiraceae bacterium (assembly GCA_029251525.1). Lineage (GTDB taxonomy): Bacteria > Bacteroidota > Bacteroidia > Chitinophagales > Saprospiraceae > CAJQQY01. The sequence goes on from JAQXDE010000019.1 coordinate 52,020, forward strand.
TCCACTTACACTCGTATTAATATCACCCAAACCTACTCTATTACGCACTCTATTTATATATTCTCTTGCTGTTATTGAACTTCCACCACCCCTTACAATTGCTTCTGCTGCCATCAAGTAAACATCAGCTAATCGAATCTCTCTTTGGTTAGTTCCCCAACCTAATGCTACATCTCCATCTGATGCTCTATTAGCTTCTATGGGAGCATATTTTTTAATAAAGTAATCTGTATTTTGATAGCCCTCAGTGTAAGAAGCACCTTGTGCCTTCAGAATATTACCATCTACAATTGTATGCTCAAACCTTGGATCACCTGCCATGAAATCCGCTAAATCTTCAGTAACAGGACAAAAACTCCAACCTGTTGCGTACTCAGGGCCAACATAATCTCTCATCCCAAAAAACTGAACATTGAAATTTCCTTCTGTTGGATTCACTGTTGCTCCAGCTGCAAAACCATAACCAAAATCCCCAGGTTTATTGCTTGAGTGTTGAATTTCAAAGATAGATTCGGACCCAAATTCACCTTGATTTGAAAAAACATCTTCATAGTTGGCCTCCAAAAAATAAAAGCCAGAGCCAATAACTTCTTCAAACAAATCAGCTGCCTCAATCATTCTGTTATCATTATTTTGGTAAAGAATTACTTTACCTAAAAGTGCGGCAACTGCTCCCTGAGTAATTCTTCCAAACTCTGCTGGAGCTACTGATTCAGGTATTTCTAATTCTGCTTTTGCTGCTCTTAAATCATTTTCGATTTGAGCGTAAACATCAGAGGAACTCGCTTGGGTAACTGATGTGATTTGGTCCACACTAACAACATCATTAAGCAAAGGAATATTCCCAAAAAACTTAATTAAGTCAAAATAAAAATATGCTCGTAAAAATTTTGCTTCTGCTGCAATACGATTTTTAAAAGATGATGAAATATCAGCCGGAGCTTCTTCTAATTTCTGTAATAATAAATTTGCCCTGTAAATACCTGCATATCCTTTGGTCCATAATCCTTCTTGTGGTCCAAGAGTAGGATTTAAAGTAAACATATCATACGCTACCCATGAAGGCTGATCCGATGCATCACTTCCTCCGGCATAACAATCATCAGATGCTGCATTTAACAGTCCTAAACTCATAGTCCAACCTGAAGTACTTCCCCATTGTAAAACATCGTAAACTGCCACCAATCCCTCAAATAGTTCTTCTTCAGTTTGATAATAATTTACTTCTAATGAAGTTCCTATTGGTGTTAATTCCAAATGATCTTTACTACATGATGTCGCCATAACCATTAAGGCAAAGACTGGAAATAATTTATTTATAATATATCTTTTCATGATTTTTTATTTTAATAGTTTTTTCGTTAAAAAATTCTTGGTCTAGTTTTTCTTTTAACTAAAACCCAACATTTACTCCAACCATGTAAGACCTAGCCTGAGGATAAATTCCTCGATCTACCCCTGAAGTAATTTCTGAATCAAACCCTTCGTACTTTGTAAATGTCAAAACATTATTTCCTGAAATGTATACTCTTACTTTTTTAATTCCCACTTTATCTAGCATACTTGCTGGTAAATTATACCCAAATTGCAAAGTCTTGATTCTAAAGAAACTTCCATTTTGAACGAAAAAATCTGAGCTTCTTGAAAAATTTCGATTTTCGTCCAATAATGTCATTCGAGGAAAACTATTTGAAGTTCCTTCACCTGTCCATCTCTCTAACGCATTTGCATTGAAGTTTGATTTATTTAAATCAAATCGACGAGTTGCATTATAAACCTCATTTCCACTTACTCCTTGAGCAAATACTGTAAAATCAAAATTTTTATACCTAGCTGATATCGTTAAACCATAGGTCAAATCTGGGATTGCATCTCCGATTTTTGTACGATCATTTTCATCAATAACACCGTCATTATTAAAGTCTACAAACTTAATATCACCAGGTTTAGCCTCTGCTTGAAGCGGTAAACCTTGTTCATTAACATAATCATTAATATCTGATTGATTTTGGAAAAGACCATCAGTTTGATATCCAAAAATATAATTGAAAGATTCTCCAACAGAAGTTCTTGTAACTTCTAACCCTTGAGGACCAACTCTAGAACCTGGTATAAAATCTGCTTCAGATCCCAAAAAAACTACTTTATTATCGTTGTAAGTTACATTTCCAAAAACTTCAACGTCCCAATCATTCTTACTTTTTTTCCAACCTAATTCGATATCAATACCCTTATTTTCTACATCTCCAATATTAGCTGTTGGAGGTGAGTTTCCTACAAATAATGGAACTGGGTCAATCGCTAAAATACCTGTTGTCTTTTTCTTGTAAATATCTAAAGTCAAAGAAATATCTTTTAACAAAATTGCATCAAAACCAATATTTGTTTGTGCAGTTGATTCCCATTTCAAGTCAGGATTTGATATTCCATTTGGACTAACTCCATTTACCAAATTATCACCTGAACCAAAAGTATATGTTCTTCCCTCTCCTATAGTAGAAATATATCTAAATTGACCAATTCTATCATTCCCATTTTGCCCCCAAGATGCTCTTATTTTCAAGAAATTAAGATTATCATTATTTGCAAGAAAATCTTCATCTGTAACAATCCATCCTGCAGAGACAGAAGGAAAGTAACCAAATTTATTATTGCTTCCAAAATTAGAAGAACCATCTGCTCTCATCACAAATTGAAACAAATATTTTTGCTTGTAATTATAAATTGCTCTACCAAAATAAGAGGCAAATGTTCCATTATATTCAAATCCTCCAGCACGTTGCAATTCGATTTCATTAAAGTAAGCAAAAGAGGCATCCTCAATACTAGTAGCTGGAATATCTTGTATTGTTGCAGAGATTCCGTTTCCTGAATTTTTTTCACCAGAGGCTCCCAATAACAATGAAATATCATGATCACCAATATTTTTTTGGTAAGTCAATGTGTTTTCCACGATCCATTTCAATCCTTGGTTTTTGCTTCTATTATATGAATTAACCTCATTTCTATTAGCTGCATTCAAATAGAAAACTGGAGAAAAACCTTCGCCACCCCAAAAAGCTAAATCAGCACCAACACTTGTCCTAAATTTTAGACCATCTAAAATTTCAAGCTCTCCATAAATATTTCCAACTAACTTATCACTATGACCCACTCCTTGTTGAACTTCCAATGCGGCTAAGGGGTTTAAGATTTCAGAAGTTACTAATTCAGATATTGCAAAAACTCCATTCTCATCACTCACAACTGGGAAATTAGTAAAGACACTTGAATTCAAAACATCTTCGTCAGTTTCGTAGACAGGTGTTATTGGATCTATATTAATTGCTCTACTCAATGGTGAGCCAAACTCAGAATTGGTAGAAACGCCATTTGACTCTACATTAGTATATGCTAAGGTATTCCCAAGAGTAAACCTTGATCCAACCTTATGTGTGCTATTCAACCGTAGAGTATATCTTTTGTATCTTGAATCTTCTTCAGAAACAATTCCACTTTGATCAAAGTAAGAAATTGAAGCAAAATAAGTAGACTTATCATTTCCAGCAGATAAACTTATTTCATGACTTTGAATTGGTGCATTTTTGTTAAAAATTTCGTCTTGCCAGTCTGTTCCTTCACCTAAGGATTCTGGATCATCAAAAAGAATATTCCCTCCATCAGCTGCAGATGCCTCATTTAGCAATGTTGCATATTCTGTGGCATTTAGAACTCTTAACTTTCTCCACGGATTTTGAACGCCATAATATGAATTATAGTTAACACTCATTGTCCCTGCTTTACCTTTTTTAGTGGTTACCAGAATAACCCCACTTGCAGACCGTGCCCCGTAAATTCCAGCGGAAGCATCTTTCAATACTTCGATTGACTCGATATCATTTTGAGCTAGGTAATCAATTCCTCCTCCAATTGGGACTCCATCAACAACATATAACGGTTCACTATTCCCAGGAGTATTTGTTCCTCTGATTCTAACTGTGGCTCCTGCACCTGGTTGTCCTGAGTCAGAAGTAACTCTAACACCTGAGGTTCTTCCTTGGAGTGCTCCCTCTAATCTAACAACTCCCATATTTTCTAATTCAGCGGCGTCAACTTTTGCAATTGAACCAGTAACCACTTTTTTCTTTTGAGTTCCATAACCAACAACTACCACCTCGTCTAAAAATAGACCAGTTTCCATGACAACATCAATATTTGTTCTTGCATCTACAGGGATTTCTACTGTTTTAAAGCCTGTGTATGAAAAAACCAAAACTGAAGATGCTGCATCTGGAACAGTAATAGAATATGTCCCGTCCATTTCGGTTGTTGTTCCAATAGATTGATCGCTTTTAAGGAGGATTGTAGCTCCAATCACTCCTTCAGTTTCTTCTGATGAGGTCACCTTTCCAGAAACAGTGATAGTTTGGGCTGAGAGGAATGTACTTCCCAATAGAATAAGGGTAGCAAATAGTAGTTGTGCTTTTTTCATTTCAATAAATTTTGTTCTGCAATAGTTTAATTCTCTAGCAAATCTAAAGTTTGAATCTCCTTTCAAAGAAATTTAATCCTGCACTAATACACTCAACAGCAAAAAAAAGCATTATTTATTGAACAAATGCTACTCAACTGCTGTTTTTAACACACATTTTACTACTCACTTTGAAATCAATACCTATATTTACAACTCACAAACTAATTTCAGCTTGAATAGACTAGAATTTCTAATCACTATTATATTTTTAGGGTTCTTGCAGAACGGATTATCGCAAGATTATAACCTCGGAGTGCCTGTAATTACAGCATTCCCAAAAGAAGTTTCTCAATCTGGTTCTCAAAACGGTGATATGGTGCAAGATAAATTGGGTATCATGTATTTTGCTAATAATAATGGAATGTTAGCTTATGATGGTACTGCATGGACTATTTATCCACTACCCAATTACACAATCGTAAGATCACTGGCCATTGATGAAGCTGGAATTATCTATGCTGGTGGCCAAAATGAATTTGGACGATATATTCCAAACAAATTGGGAATATGGGAATTTGAATCTTTGAAGCATCTTGTTCCTCCCGAGTATAAAAATTTTGAAGATGTCTGGAACATCGAGATAACCAATGATGGTGTGTTTTTTATGGCATCTGAAAAATTATTTCAATTAAAAGAAAACAAAATATCCGTCTTCCCAAAAGGCATTATTAATTTCTTAGGCCAAATTAATGATGTGATTTATGTTCAGGACTATGAATCTGGATTATATTATTTTTCCGAAAACCAACTAATTGAGGTAAAAGGCTCCGGGATATTTTTAGGGAAAGCAATTTCTGCCCTAATAAAAATTAATGATCAACAACTCATAGCTACATCCAAAGATGGGTTTTATAAAATGTCAAATACTGGTTTTATAAAATGGAAAACTGATGCAGATGATTTTATTAAGAATAATCAAATCAGGCATGCTAAGAAAATAATAGGAAATAGAATTGTAGTAGCAACAGGTTTTGCAGGCTTGCTTATCTTTAATGATAAGGGTCAAAATCTTCTCCATCTTCATAAAGGCAATGGATTACTTAACAACAGCATACTTGCGCTTTATTCAGATCGAAGTCGTAACCTTTGGGTGGGATTATTAAATGGATTAAATTATATTCATACTAATTCTCCATTTACAAGAATATTTCCAGATGAAGAATTAGATGCGGTCGGATTTGTCACAAAAATCCATAACGATAAAATTTATTTTGGAACCAATAAAGGACTCTATGTCGGGGACTGGAAAAACCAGTATTCCCCTCTAAAATCTATTAATTTTCAACTAGTACAGAATACAAAAGGGCAAATATGGGGGCTAGATATTGTAGACGATGATTTAATTGTATCCCATGCTAATGGAGCAATGAAAGTAAAAAATGGAATCGCTCAATCATTCTTTAACAAAACTGGAATTTGGAATTTCAAAAGATTGAACAACTACCCTGAACTTAGGGTCTCTGGTGGTTATTTCAATATTTCATTGTTCCGAAAAGAAAACGAAAGTTATCAATTACTCCCTGACTTTACTCAACTTAATGAATCTTCAAGGTTTGTGGAAGAGGATCAAAAAGGAAACATTTGGATGTCTCATCCTTACAGAGGTGTCTTTAAGATAAGCCCTAACAGCACATTTACAAATTCTAAAGTTGAGCTATTAGGAAAAGAACAAGGCCTTCCCTCTTCCTTACTTAATCATTTATTCAAAATAAACAATGAAATAATTTTTTGTGGAGAACAAGGAGCATTTACCTATAATTATGAGGCAAAAAGATTTGATGAATATCCCATTTTCAACGATATATTTGGAAAAAAGAATAAAATCAGAAGGCTATTTGAAACTCCCAATAAAAACATTTGGTTTGTAACTCAGGATGAATTTGGAATATTAAAAATTGATGATAAAGGACTAGAAAAAAAGATCAATAAAATTGTATTCCCATTTTTTAGAAAGGAACTAAATCAAGGATTTGAATCAATCTTCCCCTACGACAAGAACAATGTCTTCATTTCAAATGACAAAGGATTTATTCATTATCATCCAAATGACTATTTAAGTATCGACAGCACTTTTCATGTTGTAATTAACAACATAACGATTACTTCTCTTAGTGATTCAGTCATCTTTAAAGGACTATTTTTTAATGAAGATTTGATTTCTAACATTCAGAAGGAAAGCCAAATTAAGACTTTCGGATATGAGTTAAATGATTTTTATTTTGGTTTTTCCGCTACTGACTTTGTAAGCGGTAATGAAACCGAGTTTCGATACTTTTTAGAAGGCTATGACAAGAATTGGTCGGAATGGAACAATAACAATTCCAAAGAATATACAAATCTACGTCCTGGTAATTATGTTTTCCATTTACAAGCGAAAAATAATTTCCAAATAAAAAGTAAGCCTTTACAATATGCATTTAAGATATCACCTCCATGGTACGCCTCCGTCTTAGCTTTTATAACTTACTCTTTGATCTCACTTATCGGCTTGTTTTCAATCATTAGAATCTATCGAAAAAAATATTTTGGACTAAAAGTAGAAAATGAACAGGTGATAAAAGAGTCTGAAATTAAAATTGGTAAACTAAAAGCTGAAAAAACAGAATTAGAGTTAGCTTCAAAAAAACGTGAACTGGTTTCTACTACTCTTAATTTGGTTAAAAAAAATGAAACCATCACCCAAATAAGAGATCGATTAATTGAGCTAAAAAAAGAAACCAAAGATTCTAGTATTAGTCAAAAAATCCAGAAGCTTGTTCAAAAATTACATCACGAAGAGATTCAGGATGAAGGCTGGGAGCAAGTTATGTTTCATTTCAACCAATTGCATCGAGAATTTTTCCAACGTCTAAAATCCAACTATTCTACCTTAACTCCGAAGGATTTAAAAATGTGTGCCTACCTAAGAATGAATCTCTCTACCAAAGAAATGACTTCATTGTTAAATGTCACCACTCGAGGAGTGGAGGCGAGTAGGTACCGGCTAAGAAAGAAATTTGGATTAACCAAAGAAGAGAACCTGACTGGATTCTTGATGCAATTTTAATAAAACCCCACATTCAGTTAACCTTATCATAAACCCTAAACAGTTATTATTTCCCCTAGGTTTGGTAACTTTTCTTTGCTGTTTTACCAAATAATACTCAACAGTAAAGAGATTGAGTAATTAATTTTTTCTCAAAAATCATAGTGAGTAGTATTATGGTAGCCCTATTTTCATTTAACCCTGCTTATGTTAGTAATTTTCCGGCGGAAACAAATTTAAAAATATCAAAATGATATTAGTCCTAACCCTGTGTGGGTTTTCAAATTTTTCCAATTAATATTTTAAATCTTTTTTCCGATTTTTTAAAATAAGCATTCATAATTTAAAGAATATGGAACATTTCAAAATTCATTAAAAACTATATTATGATCAGAAAATTATTACCCATTTTTATTTTCCTTATTTCTATCTCATCTGTAATAGCTCAAGTCCAAGTCAATATTACGTTTGAAGTTAATACCAACCAGATGGCAAGCGTCTCAATGGATGGAATATTTATTTCTGGAGGAACTGGATTTGGCACTCCTGGCAGTAATCCTTTAACAGATCCCGATGGCGATGGCATTTGGACAATTACAGTGCAAAGATTTCAAGGGTTTTCAAGCTATTACACTTTCTTAAATGGAAACTGCCCTGACTATAGTTGTAAAGAAAACTTAGCTGGACTTCCTTGTGGAGACCCAAGTAACTTCAATGATCGATTCCTACCAGCAGTAATGTCAGATACAACTATTCTAGTTTGCTTTGAAAACTGCGCGGATGATGGATCATGCGATCAAATTATTGCACCGACACTTCCAATGGATTTCGAAGATAGTATAATTACTTATGCACCTGCAGGTTTTGGAAATGCTACTTCTGAAATTGTAGCTAATCCAAATATAGATGCTGACAATGAAAGTGCAATGGTTTGGAATGTAACTAAACCAATAGGATCAGAGGTATGGGCTGGCGCATCAATCGAATTAGCTAGTCCAATGGATTTTTCTACAACAAATACAATTAAAATTAAATTTTACTCAGTTACAGCTGGAACTCCTGTGCAAGTTAAAATTGAAGATGAAAGCGGTGCCTCAACGGCAGAAGTTTCTGTAAATTCATCGGTAAATGGTGGATGGGAAACAATATCGTATGATATGTCAACCTCAACTATTGGAACTTTTGATCCAGCTATTGAATATACAAAATTTGTTGTTTTCCCCGATTTTGGTAATACTCCATTTTTAAATGCCATTCCATTTTACTTTGATGATGCTGAGTTAGACCTAGTTATTGCTGGCAAGCCAAATTTCCCTGTAAATTTTGAAAATACTAATTTAGACTACGGATTTGGAGTATTTGGAGATGTTGATGTTGCAGAAGTTATTGATAATCCGGACCCTACAGGAAATAATACAAGCGCTAAGGTCTACCACATCCACAAAGCTGAAGGTGCTCAAACGTGGGCAGGGGCATTTTTCGATGTAGAGAACGCGGCTGATTTGTCTAATCCAACCTTTACCGTTAACGTATGGACGCCAGAGGCTGGGACGCCTGTTCTGTTTAAATTGGAAGATTCCTCTAATGGGGCAATTGCAACTGAATTATTGATGACAACATCCGGGGGTGGCGCATGGGAAACTTTGACTTTTGACCTTTCTACGGTAGGAACTTTTGATCCTACTCATAACTATGATCGAGTTGTTTTATTTCCAAACTTTGGAAATATGGGAATTGTAGGTGGTGCAAGTTATTATTTCGATGATGTGGCCCAAGCTACAGTTGTCCCAACTTTACCAACTCTTCCAATAACATTTGAATCATCATCAATCACATACACCGCAAATGGCTTTGGAAATCTCAATCCAAGTGTAATTGCCAATCCAGATGCTTCTGGAGAAAATACAAGTGCTACAGTTTTATCATTAGAAAAAACTACAGGTGCTGAAGTTTGGGCTGGTGCAAGCATGCCCTTAGAATCTGCAATTGACTGGTCGAATGGAACAACCTTATCCGTGAAAGTTTGGTCACCAAATGCTAATACTCCATTTCTATTAAAAATAGAAAACTCTATTGATGGAACTATCTCTGCCGAAGTTTTAGCAACATCTGTTGGAGCAAGTGCTTGGGAAACTATAACATTTGACATGACAACTTCTGCTACAGGAGTTTTTGATCCTGCGGCTACTTATGATGTAGCTGTCATTTTCCCTAACTTTGGAAATACTGGAACAGGAACAACATACTATGCAGATGACTTTGACCATTTTACTGCGCCTATCGTACTCCCTACCTTACCTGTAACATTCGAAGATGCAGCCGTAACTTATTCTCAATTTGGATTTGGAAACGCCAATTCATCTGTGATTGCAAATCCTGATGCTTCAGGAACTAATACAAGTGCAACTGTTTGGTCTATAGAAAAAACAGCTGGTGCAGAAGTTTGGGCAGGTGCTGCTTTACCTCTACAAACTGCAATTGATTGGTCAATTCAACCTGGAAATTCACTTTCATTAAAGGTGTGGTCTCCTAGAGCTAATGTGCCTGTCCTTTTAAAGATTGAAGATGTAAATGATGCATCCAATATATTTGCAGAACTCACAGCTAACACAACAGTTGCAAATGCCTGGGAAACAATTATTTTTGATATAGGAACTGCTACAACTTTTGACGCTGCTGCTAATTATAATCAAGTTGTTGTTTTTGCTGACTTTGGAACTGCTGGAGCAGGTGAAACATTCTATTTTGATGATATCATGAACGATATGCCAGTTTCAATTTCCGAAATAGACAAAGCGAAAATAGTTGTAAATGCATTCCCTAATCCTGCTGATCAAATTGTAAATGTTAAATATTCTATTCCAGTTGCTGGAAATATTACTTTTTCAATAGTTGACATACTAGGACGAAATGTACAAGAAGTAAATGAAGGAAATCTATACAAAGGAAATTACCAGACGGTAATAAATGTGAATGGATTAAATAGTGGAGTATACTACTTGATAACTCGATTAGATGGAGAAATAATCTCTTCTAAAAATATTACGAAAAAATAAACACAAAAACATTTATTTTAATAAAAGAGGTGCTCTGAATAATCAGAGTGCCTTTTTTATTTGCATAGCGAAAGTAGCATAATATAATTGCTTAGATACTTTAAAATGATGTTAGCAATTTTCAACGTACTTAGGATCTCAAAACATCATTTATTTTTACTTTGCTAGGGATTTATTCCATTAATATTTATTCTTAAATTCTATTATTTTCGCAAAAAAAAATTGATCGAATTATTTCAAAGAAGTAGGACTTCAATTAAAAAGATATATTATAAAACTTGTACATTTACTTCTTTAAATCCTCTTCCACAAATAAAAAGTATGCGAAGATTAGTACTGTTTTTTCTCACTTTTCTAAGTATTTCCATTTTGGCACAAGATGGTTTGATAAATTCAACTGACACTAGAAGTAAAGGAGTTGCCAATGCTTCAGTTGCTTTTACTGGAATAAATTCAATTCTAAGTAATCAAGCTGGATTAGCAGAATTAGAGCACATAGGATTTTTGCTATCAGCTGAGCAACGGTATTTGCTAAATGATTTAAACAACTTTGGAGTTGGATTTGCAATGCCAACCAATTCTGGAACGTTTGGGGTGAGTGTTAACTATTTCGGTTTTGAGGACTTTAATCAATCAAAGATAGGATTGATCTATGCTCGAAAATTAATGGAAAAGCTTTCTGTTGGTATTCAATTTGACTTACTGAATACTCAAATTTCAGAATATGGAAATAAAAATTTGTTGACTTTTGAAATTGGAATGCAATCAGAATTAATGGAAAATTTATTAATAGGATTCCATCTTTACAATCCTGTCAAACTAGAAATAATCGAAGATGAATTCTTGCCAACTATTGTTCGAGCTGGTGTAACCTATACCGCATCAAAGAAATTAAATTTGCACGCTGAACTCGAGAAAGATTTCGACTTCCCATTTGTTTTTAAGGGAGGTATAGAATACGAATTAGTTAGTGAATTTTGGCTTAGAATTGGTGTCCATACAAATCCAACTGCTTTGAGTTTTGGCCTAGGTTACCAAATGAAAAACGGCTTGCGTTTTGATTTAGCCTCTAACTATCATCAAGAATTGGGTTTTACGCCAAGCATAGGTTTAGGATATGATTTAAAAAAATAAAGGAAACTAAATAAAAAGTATTTTATTTTATGACTGATGCTTTGACAGGAAAAAACTAAGTTTCAATTGTTTTTTTCCTTTGGGACATTTTAACAAAGAATCCTAACAAGTATTATATACCTTTCTTTATAAATTAATCACCTTCCTTTTCAGATTTTCAATTCAAACATTTTTTATTTTAATTGCCTCTCTTATAGTACAAAATGAAACGATTGTGGACGGCATATTATTTAATGCTATCGCAAAAAATCAAACTGAAGGTTCCGGGAATTAAAATTAAACCTAATGAGATATAATAACTGCAGCACTAGCAATAATAATAATAATATTTATCCCTATTTCTTGGCAGAAAAATCTAAAAAGGATTTAAATATAAGTGGCTTCGAAAAACTGAATTACGGATTAAAACGATATAATTTATTCAACAGGAATTAATCTCTGTTTCTCTCTCCATGATTTTACCAACATTACAATTCGGTTATAACTTAAAACTCCCTCAGGTATTCCTTGAGTTTTCAAATAAGTATCATAGAGAGCATTTCTCCAACTAGGTAAAACATCAGGATATTTATTACTGTTGTCATTTATGGAATATAAATCTTTTACCATTCCATCTGGTAATGTTTTAAAATAATCTTTGTAACCAGTTCGATCATTTCGACGATAAAATGAAGCCAAATAACGCCAATAACTCAAATGTCCAGAGTATTGAAAAAATGGATTATCAGACCGAATGCAAGATAAATAAGCTAAAAAATTACAAGTTCCCTCATCTGTAAAACCATAACCATGAGCGAACTCATGAGCCATCGTAAAAGGAATTTGAATTGGGTGAAGGCCTGCATCAATATTACTTTCACCTGTCCATGGGAAGTAAACCCCTGCTGTACTGAATCGAAGTAAAATCCCTTTAGGTTTTAATTGCCTTCCACGAACTTTCCCTGGTGTTGGAAAGTCAAGTTCATTTAATAATTTTACCAAATCATCTCTAACTTTACTCTCCAATTCAAGAGGCAAAAAATAATTTTGAATCGCTGAATCTGTAATATTTGGTATGAATTGACGAGCAGTAACAACCTCTTGTGTATTAATTTTCAACTCAGCTTTAAGTTCATTTAATGTTAGTGGAGTTGGAGTTAGCTGAATGGAATCTTCAAGAGGTACTCGTCCATAATTAAAACCCCACAATACCAAAAAAAAGAAAATTACTCCAAAACAAAAAGAAATAATTCCCAAACTAAATCGCTTGAATGAGTCTAAAAATGTTTCATGAAACCTAATTATGTTGCTCACTTTGTAAACAAAATAAATTAAAATACCTACTAATAAAACTTGCACAAATGGTAGTGGAAACCATCCTAAAGTAGTATCTAAAAAGTACCGTATCCCTATGAAAAAACCTCTAGAATAATACCTCTCTATTAATTTTGGAGATTGACTTAACAATACTCTTACAATAATAGCTATTAAACCAAGAGCTATCCAAATCCATTTATTTTTATTTTCTAATATATACCTTTTTATCACATTAACTTTTTTAGTAATTTTAATTCCTTTGACCGTTAGTAAACTAATTTTTAATATTACTTAGTCTTTTTATTCTGTTATTTTTTCCAAATATTTAATAAACAAATAAGTAAATAATAAAAGTTGTTCTTATCGAATTTACGGCACCTCTTCCTTAACGAAGTTACAACGTAAAATTATCTCGATAATAAAACATAAGTCCTCCATTATTTCCGTAATAAACCATTAAAACACAACTTTTTAACAATTAATTCACAACAAGGAATAGTTTCCTCGATTCAACCATTTATCCATCCCTAAAGGTAAAACCATTTTTTTTTATAAATTGAGTCAGAAGATTAGCTGAAATAAGTATATTTGCAACTATTTTAACATATAGGTGTTACATTTTAAAACACTCCTTTTCTAACAATTATAAAATAACAATATGGCATTTCAATTCACAGATGATAATTTTCAAGAAGTAGCTATCGATAAACAAGGCGTAGCAGTTGTAGATTTTTGGGCAGAATGGTGTGGTCCTTGTCGAATGATTACTCCAATAATTGAGGAATTAGCAACTGACTTCGAAGGCAAAGCAACTATAGGGAAAGTAAATGTTGATCAGAACCCAAATGTATCAATGAAATATGGAGTAAGAAGTATTCCAACCATCTTAATTTTAAAAGACGGAGAAGTAGTTGACAAACACGTTGGTGTGACAACAAAACAAGCTTTACAAGACAAAATTAATGCTGCATTAGCTTAACTTAAAAAATCGGACAATTATCCAAAAAGATCTATGATCTTATCTTATATTTCTTCAAAAAATAATACTTTAACACCCTCGTTCTAAATTAGGACGAGGGTTTTCTCGTTTTGAAAACTTATCAAATTTTTTACCGTAAAAATATTCTCAGCTTAGTCATACTTTTTGAAAAAAAATAAAAAACCAAAATGGATTTATTAGACAATTTTGAAGTTAAAGATTTAGGGAACTTGGACTTGTTGGCAAAACAAGTTGTGGAAGGGTTTATTATCGGATTACACAAAAGCCCATTTCATGGGTTCTCCGTAGAATTTGCAGAACATCGATTATATAATCCTGGAGAAAGTACAAAAAGTATCGATTGGAAAGTATATGGAAGAACGGATAAAATGTTTGTAAAAAATTACGAAGAGGAAACTAATTTGCGTTGCCAGATTGTAATTGACTCATCCTCCTCTATGTTCTTTCCAAAACCTGACAAAAAGAATAAAAATAAATATACTAATAAGTTGCAATTCTCTTCTTTGGCAGCAGCAGCATTGATGAATCTTTTATCCAAACAAAGAGATGCTTTTGGTTTGAGTATTTTTGATGAAAAAATTCATACGCATACTCGTTGTAAAGTAAGCACTACTCATTACCGATTGCTTTTGACTTTTTTACAAAATTTAATTGATAATCCTGAGGATAATCGAAAAACCTCGACGACGGAGGCTTTACACCAAATTGCAGAAAGTATTCATCGAAGATCATTGGTCGTTATCTTTTCAGACATGATGGAACAAGGGGAAAATTCGGAAAAGTTGTTTAGCGCTCTTCAGCATTTAAAACATAACAAACATGAAGTAGTTCTTTTCCATGTAGTGGATAAAAAGAAGGAAATGGATTTTGAGTTTGAAAATCGTCCATATGTTTTTGTAGATATGGAAACCGGCGAAGAGGTAAAACTACAATCAAATCAGGTTAAAGAGTATTATGTGGAGCAAATGCAAAAGTTTAAGGAAAAAATAAAAATGAAATGCTTGCAATATAAAGTTGACTTTGTAGAAGCAGATATTAATAAAGGATTCCGACCTATATTACAGAGCTATTTAGTGAAAAGGAGTAAGATGAGTCGTTAAAATTTAGAGTAAAATGGACAGGTAGTTTTACTACCTGAATCAAGTTCCTTTTTAGAAGAAAATTTTTCAAACTCATCACAAATCAATATACCTGTGGGAAAAAATACTTTTTATAAATATCAATTTTAAAGAATTCAAGAAAAAAACCTGTGATGATTTTAAAAAATTGGATCGGTTAGTCTTAGACAAACATGATGAAACAGCCCCCGTCATGCGGAACCATCTTAGCCCATCCAAAATATTTTATTTACCATTCATATACGGATATAGCAGAATTCTTTTGATAATTTAGAGGTGAACTAAAACAAATGATATTTGTGAGTATGCAGATAAAAAATTGGACTGAATCGAATAGATTTAGAAACCCTTGAACAACAATTTAATTAATAATTACTTCTTCCTAAAAATTGGAACAAAAAATAAACAAAACAGCATGATAAAACTTTCAAAAATCCCTACTACCCCACCAAAAGGAACTGAAAAAAATGAAATTAAAAAAGCCACAAAAAAAATGGCTAAAGAAATCGCTGAACTCCAATACAGAATGCTCGCCGAAGGAAAAAAAAGTATTTTAGTCATTTTCCAAGGGATGGATTCCAGCGGCAAAGATGGTGCTACCAAAAATGTATTTAAAGAATGTAGTCCTTCAGGTGTGAGTGTAACTAGTTTTAAAAAACCAACCGACGAAGAATTTGCTCACGACTTCCTTTGGCGAGTGCATAAAAATGTTCCAGAAAAAGGGCAAATCAAAATTTTCAATCGTTCGCATTACGAAGATATTTTGATCCAAAAAGTTCATGGATGGATTACACCCAAACAACAAAAAATGCGTATGACTGCAATCAATTCTTTTGAAAATTTGTTACAGCTAGATAATGATACTATTGTTATAAAATTTTATATGCATCTCTCCAAGGAACGTCAGTTAGAAAAATTACAAGAACGAGTAAACGATCCTAAAAAAAATTGGAAGCATAACGATGGAGATTGGGCAGAGCGGGAACTTTGGAATAAGTATCGTAATTGCTACGAATATGCAATTAATAATAGTGATATTCCTTGGCATATTATCCCTGTTGATAGTCGAAGTTATCGAGACTATTGTATAGCAAAAATAGTCTTGGGAACCATGAAAAAAATGAGATGCAAATGGCCAGCTTTAAAAAGTGAGCGATTTAAAATATAAATCAGAATATATATTTGCCTATTAGCAATTGGCTTTTTATAGGCCTACAAAAATTTAAAAAAATCAATACCTCAATATTTAATGAAAAAAGTACGAGTAGATAAATGGTTGTGGAGTGTACGCATTTTTAAATCACGCACTCAAGCTTCAGATGCTTGCCGATCTAACAAAGTAAAAATTGGAGAAGTACCACTAAAACCCTCTTTTCTTTTAGAAGGGGGAGAAACCCTTTTGGTTCGAAAAAATTCCTTCGATATGATTTATAAAGTTGTGACCCTTATCGAAAAAAGAGTCTCCGCTACCCTGGCCGAACCTTGCTATGAAAACCTTACACCAGCTGATGAACTAAATAAATTCAACTCTTGGTACATCGGAAAAGGAAGAAATGAAATCAGAGAAAAAGGGGCAGGCCGGCCAACAAAAAGAGAACGAAGGGAGATTGATCAATGGAAGAAAGAAGACATAGAATGATGGTAAATAGTTATCACCACTATGGGAATTTCCAATAATAATGTTAACTATTTACAATCAATTATTAATTAAAGTTCTTAGAAACGATCCATTCTTTTGTTCCATGCCCATAGGAGTAAAAACCTTCTCCAGATTTCCTCCCTAATTTTCCAGCAGTAACCATATTGACAAGCAGTGGGCATGGTGCATACTTTGGATTTCCAAAACCATCATGCAATACATTCATGATCGAAAGGCAAACATCCAATCCTATAAAATCTGCCAATTGTAATGGTCCCATTGGATGAGCCATTCCTAATTTCATTACTGTGTCAATTTCTGCCACACCAGCTACACTTTCAAATAACGTATAAATCGCCTCATTAATCATTGGCATTAAAATTCGATTAGCAACAAATCCTGGATAGTCATTTACTTCCGTTGGTACTTTATCTAAATCCTTTGCAAGTTTCATGATTTTTCTCGAAACCAATTTTGAAGTAGCATAACCGTTAATCACTTCCACTAACTTCATCACAGGAACTGGATTCATAAAATGCATCCCAATTACTTTCTCAGGACGAGAAGTTACTGCTGCAATTTTAGTGATTGAAATCGAAGAAGTATTGGTCGCCAAAATGGTTTTTTTCGGAGCAGCTTCATCTAATGATTTAAAAATCTTAAGTTTTAAATCTACATTTTCAGTAGCCGCTTCGACGATCAAATCTGCACTTTTCACTCCAGCATTTGTATCTGAAAAAGTGGTAATGTTTGCCAAAGTTGCTTTTTTGTCCTTTTCAGAAATCCTTTCTTTGGCAACCATTCGACTAAGGTTTTTGTCAATCGTTGCAAGTGCTCTTTTTAAAGCAGCTTCTGAAATATCAACTAAACTTACTTTAAATCCTTTCATTGCAAAAACGTGAGCAATTCCATTCCCCATTGTTCCTGCACCTATTACTGAAATATTTTTCATATTGATTATTTTTATTACGAAAATAGGGTTTTCGGTTAAGAATTATCATTTTTAGGTTTAGTAATTCCGTCCCATTCTCCACTTACAATTACAATTTCAATAAAAAAACCAACTTCTTACAAAGCTGGTTTTATTTATTTTTCAAAAAAACGAAATACCTATTAAGGGAAAATCCCCAATGATAAATAATCGCTACTAATTTTATTTAAGGCATTTATAAATGCAGCAGAACGTAAATCTTCAACTTTTTTCTTACGTTTTTTGATTGTCCTAATTTGATCGTAAGCCATCACCATAGTTTCCTCTAAACCAGACCGAACTAAATCAATTTCGTCAGCTCCTCGAGTCAAAAAGTTTTTCTCTTTTGCTCCAATCGTTTTACCAGTTGATTCCTCAATCTTACTCACTAGGTCATTATATCTGGCCTGATCAAATCTTTTCTCCATCCGACCGAATCTCATGTGAGATAAATTTTTCAACCATTCAAAATATGAAACGGTTACCCCTCCTGCATTACAATACATATCTGGTATAATCATTACATTTTTCTTAAGCAAAACATCTTCAGCATCTGCAGTAACAGGACCATTGGCTGCTTCAGCAATTATTTTTGCTTTAACCTGCTTTGCATTTCCTTTGTGAATTTGACCTTCAAGAGCAGCAGGTACTAAAATATCGCATTTAACAGTCAATACATCTTTCCTACTTTTCATATTCTTTGCACCTGGAAAATCTAGGATAGATCCAGTCTTTTTCCTGTGCTTTACTAACTTATCAAAATCAATTCCGTCTTCTTTATAAATGGCTCCCTCATATTCAGCGACGCAAATGATTTTTACTCCACCTTCTTTTTGAGAAATTGTAGCAGTATAATGTCCTACATTTCCCATTCCCTGGATAGCCATTGTTTTGCCTTCCATACCTGCAGTCAACCCGATTGCTTTCATATCATCTGGATGACTCATTGCTTCTCGAATGGAGTAATAAACACCACGGCCAGTAGCTTCCGTTCTTCCAGAGATACCGTGTTGAGTAACTGGCTTTCCAGTGACACATCCAGCTGCATCAATTTCATCACCTTTAAAAGTTCGGTAAGTATCTAAAATCCATGCCATTTCACGAGGGCCTGTACCATAATCAGGAGCAGGAACATCAATCCCTGGACCTATAAAATTTTTCCTAATCAATTCCGCAGTATAGCGGCGTGTGATTTTTTGTAATTGGGCAGGACTGTATTCTCTTGGTGAAATTTTAACACCACCTTTAGCACCACCAAAAGGTACGTCAACAATAGCACATTTATAAGTCATCAAGGAAGCCAAAGCCATAACCTCATTTTGAGTTACTTTTTGACTATAGCGAATACCACCTTTTGTAGGTAATCTATGATGACTGTGTTGAACTCTGTATGCTTCGATGACTTGGTAGTCTTTACCCACCCTTACGGGGAAACGCATTTGATAAACAGAATTACAAGCTTTAATTTGAGCCAACAATCCTTTTGGCAGATCGGTTAGTCCAGCGGCTTTGTCAAAGTTCCGGCTGACACTTTCTAAAAAGTTAGGTTCTCTTGTCATTGATTTTTTAATCTTCTATAAGTGATTCTAATTTGGTTAGTTTACGTTCGAGGTAAACCAGAAATCCAATAATTCCGAAAAAGATAGCAACCAGCACTGCAATCACCACATAAATCTTTCCGGTGCTATGCATGAAATCTAAATTTCCAGTTTGAGCAGACAAATCTACTGTCCATAAAATAGAAAACAAAACGATTAAGAACTTTTTCATACTTTCAAATTGTTGACAAATGTGAGTGATTTTTTTTTATTTTACAAGGAAACAAATGTTTATTTTTATCAAATAAAAAATTGTTTAAAATCCTCTTTTGAGAATTAATAAATGAAATTAAAATCTATTGATCCCTAAAATTTAATAAACTATCTAGTTAACATCATTCCTTGATTAATTGGGTACCTCTACAAAGTAACCTTAAATTCTAAATCAACAGAAATTTATACTTAAATTACACAATCTATTTATTTACTTAAAAAAAACTAGAAAAGAATATTTACCATTTTCTAATCCTCTCTTTCCAAATATTTTTCCTCAATATTTAATGCTCTGTAATAAATAGTCGCTATCCAAAATCCCAAAAGCGTCCATCCAATAATTGCAGGATAGAAAACCATCCGCAAAGTGTTATCCATATCTTCACTTCCAAAGGCTGGATTCCCTCCTGATCCAGGATGCAAACTGTCAGTCATTCGAGGAATCACATTAATTAAAATTAGCGCTGCTACAAATGCAAACATATTGTAAACTGCAGCAATCCTTGCACGTTTCTCTAAATCGTCAAATGCATTTCGCAAAACGAAATATGCGAAGTAAATCAACAAAGCAATAGCTGTCATATTCAATTTGATTTCCTTCCATGTCCAATAAGTACCCCATGTTGCTTTTGCCCAAAGCATACCGGTTACAATCCCTAACAATCCAAAAACCAACCCAACCATAGTCATTACCTCTGCTCGACGATCTCTGTCTTGATCTTGTGTTCGGAGATACATAAAACTATTCCAGGTAGCACCTAAAAAAAGAAATAACATTCCAAACCACAAGGGTACATGAAAAAACGTATTTCGAATCGTTTCAAATAAAAGTCCTCGAAAAGGAAAGTTAGTCCCTCGTTTATTAAGATTTCCAAAATTGGTATTCTTCCAAACTTTGGCCCCTACTATACTATCAATATTATTTTGTTTGATAATAAATTTTCCTGGCAAAGTTCCGTAACCATCAAAATCGTTATCAACATCTAAAGAAAATCTCTCTTGCTTTTTCGATGAAGGTAGGAAAGTAGGAATTGAAAAAGTAACCTCAATATTATTATCATCAATCACTTTGACATTTTGAGCCGCAATAAAAAGTGAAGTATCTTTTCGTAACCTAGCCTTCACTTCTTTAGCCTTGGTATGAAAAGTATTATATGTGGCTACGCTCACTGTGAAAGTTTGACCAGTATATGCGGTATATTGAGACATTGAGGTTATTCCTGGGCTTAACGGAACAGATAACCCTACAATTATGACATACAGCAAAATAGGCACACAAAGTAATTTCCACCATAATTTATTTTCCATAATTTATTTAAGTTTTGATAGTTTTTGAACTTATCGAATAGCGTCTTTTCTAATAAATATTTAGCAACTTTCCCTAGATGAAATGATTAAATTTTTAATCCATTTTCAAGTAAACGAATTTATTAATCCCTCCACAAAAACGGAAATAACATTAATGCTGCCCCTCCTAACAATAAATCTATTGCTAACAAAATCATAATATCTTCATTGATTGCAGAGTCAAAACTACCTGGCAATGCGTTTTGAGAAACTTTCACTAGTTCCATTACAATTGGTATCACTATTGGGAAACCTAAAATAGCCATTAAACTTGCACTATTATCTGCTTTGGAAGATATTGCTGAGATAAATGTAAACGTAATCGAAAAGCCTAAACTTGCCAAAAAAATTGCAATAAAAAACAATTGGAAATCTCTGACGGGGCTCCCTAAAACCAAACTAAAAACTCCATAGGCTAAAAAATTCAATACTAATAATAGCAATGTATTATACAGCATCTTAGAAATAATAATTGCGACAGGATTTACCAAGGAGTAATAATACAATTGACTAGAACCACTCTCTTGTACAAAACTTTTGGTTGCTGTATTGACACTCGCAAACAAAACGATAATCCAAAAAAGAATATTCCATTGTTTAGGATCTGCATCAAAGGTTGAAGTGTACACTACAAAAATAGTTGAAAATACATACAATAGAATTCCACTTATGGCATACTTTTGTCTAAACTCCAGGGTAAGCTCTTTACGAAATAGAAACCATATTTCTTGAATTGTATTCATTCCCCAAATTTACGTTGGTTTAAATTAATTACATAAAAATCATTGAATTTGTTATTACTCATAATTTGAATTAAGAATAATTTTACAAACTAATTACATGATTACATAAGTACTTTTGGATGTGCAAAATAAATCTGAAGTTAAAAAATATAATAATTTTTTGAATAGCCAAAAATTGGGTGATCTTTCGTTTTACAATAAGAAAAGATTAAATAAACTATTTAGATTTTTCCAATAACAATATTTTCACGTACCCTATCCTACCATCCAAAATCACCTTACACCAATAGCGATCTACTTGATCTATCACTTTTACTTCCGATCCAATTTTCAGTCGTTTTAATACCTTTGAAGAAGCGTTTGAATCCTTTCTAAGACTTGTGTTTTCTGTAATTTTATACGTAGCATAATTAGGTTCTATAATATCATCAAAAACAATTCTCTCCTTTTTATGAGCAACTTTCTTTATTTCTACATTTGGTTGTAAAGGTAATGATGAAATCTCCTTTGATTTAGATTCTTTTCTTTTGGAATAATCTGACCATTCTTCACTCTGCTCTATTTGTTTTAAAAAATCAGATAGATTAGTCTCAATAATTTTATCAGCTAATTCAACATCAGGAAATGGTTGCTCATAAATAGGAATCCGATAAGTTTCTATTTTTTTTCTACTTAGCAAAGCATTTTCAAAATCGTCTCCTAAACTATTTAATTCGGTGCCAGTCGGTAAAGTTTCCAATATTGTTTTTGCACTGGGAAAATTAGTACTTACTACCATTTTATTCCCTCTCGAAACTAATTTATCTACTCCTGGGTTAACCCAATTTGTATCAAGCGAAGTCAAATTGAAAGTATCCTCTAGTAATACTTTAACAGTTTTATTTTCAACACTATTTTCATCATCGTTTGATTTTGTAAATATATTACTTTCCTTGAGTAGAAATTTCATTGATTCAATTTTCTTACTCAATATTTCTGCCTCAGAAACTCGAAATGCCATTTTTAAAAATATTCGCTTTAGCACAAAACTCTCAATAATGTTTTCATTTTGAACAGCTTGAGCATTAAAAATCTTTTGATACGATTTAGGTGTTTTTATCGGCTTTCGATTATTTGTCATCACATATTCAAAAGCCATATCTAACTTCTTTTCATCTAGAATTTCAATAGCTTTATCAAGTTGTTTTTCATGAAAAAGATTCATCGCATCTTTGTACAAATCAGTAGCAAAGTCATAATTTACAGTTGCCATTTGATGAACTAATATCGGTAATTCTATTTTTATCTCTTTGATTGATTGATTCAGAAATAAATTAGCTTCTATTTCATCAGAAATGTTTTTTCCAAAACAATTCTCCAAGCTTTCTAGTGCAATATCTTTGTATTTTGTCTCTGCATTTAACAAC
The DNA here is from genome assembly GCA_029251525.1 of Saprospiraceae bacterium. Taxonomy (GTDB): domain Bacteria; phylum Bacteroidota; class Bacteroidia; order Chitinophagales; family Saprospiraceae; genus CAJQQY01. The sequence goes on from JAQXDE010000019.1 coordinate 75,078, forward strand.
TTAAAAATAGAATCCATCCTTTCTTTAATAAGAATTTGACTAAACTTTAGTAACTCTCTCTTCTTTTTTTCTAACTCAACTTTTTTTACAAGGAAAACATGGATTACAGGATTTTCAGAAATCCGAATATCTTTTAGAACATGTTTGTTAACTACTTCATATCCCTCTTTTTCTAGCATCAAATCAATTCGAGAATTTGGAAATTGTTTGGTGAAATTTAATTGAAACCTTCCATTAAGATCTGTAATTCGATCAGGAGATAATTCGGTTCTAATTATTACTTCTCGAGCATACTTCAATGAGCCATTTTCAACTCTACTATTTAAGATGGAAACTTGACCATTTATTTGAAATTCTTGTGCAAAATTTTGATGAGAGGAAAATAAAAAACAAATAAGTACGAGAATTTTAATAGAATGCATTTATATATGATTTTCGGTAATTTGCAGTTAAATGTATCAACTTGATTTTGAAATATGATCAAGTTAAAGAGGGTTTTAAAAACTTAAATCCTCATTTAAAGGTAGAAAAATGTTTTACTTTTTACTAAATTAAGAAAAGTAATTAATTACCCTCTACAATTTTAAATTTGTACCATAATCCACCTTCCATCCTCTATAAACCATACTTAGAAAAAGTAAGAAATATCAAAAACTTTATCTAGGATGTGAATCTGTTTTTGTAATTTCAAAACAAATTAAAGATTACTAAACTTTAATTCAATTCTTTTAATTCCCTGTACAGATGCTCTAAAGAAAAATTTTCGTTTTTAAGGTAAATGATACATAAATCAAAAAAATCATCAACTCTCAGAAAATTAATTGAATCAAATAGACTGTTTAAATATTTTTAGCAAAAGGTCATAATTTATTGATAATTAATACTACAAAACAATAAAATAAAAATGAATAATATCATCCTTCCCTCTCCATTGGTCTCAGTTGAGTGGTTAGTTGCTCATCTAAATCATCCTAATTTAATTATTCTTGATGCAACGAAAACAAAAATTGGACAAAAAGAATTATCCAATGAAGCAAAGACCAGGCGCATCCCAAGAGCTAGAATTTTTGATTTACAAAATACCTTCAAAGATCAAAAGGCATCTCTTCCAAACACAATGCCTTCCCCTGAATACTTTGAAAAAGAAATTCGGAAAATTGGAATCAACAATGACAGCATTATTATAATATACGATCACCATGGCGTATACTCATCACCACGAGCTTGGTGGATTTTCAAAACAATGGGGCATAAAAATGTAGCTGTTTTGGATGGTGGTTACCCTGCTTGGAATAAGGCAAATTTGCCTATCGCCATCCAAGCTAATTATGACGGTGAACACGGAAACTTTAAAGCAAATTATCAAGCTAATTTGATCAAAAGTGCGAGAGAAGTTTTAGCTAATTTAAACAAGCAGAACATTTCAATTATAGATGCTCGACCAGAAGGTAGATTCCACGGAACTGCTCCTGAACCACGTGCTCATTTAAAAAATGGACACATTCCAGGAAGTCAAAATCTACCAAGTCTTAAAATTATAAAAGATGGAAAACTACTTCCTGTTGAGGATCTTAAAGATATTTATGGCACTTTAAATTTAGAAAACAAAGAAATTATTTTCTCTTGTGGATCTGGCATAACTGCTTGTGTAATTGCCCTTGGTGCCGAAGTGGTTGGATATAATTCAAAAGCTATTTTCGATGGTTCATGGACAGAATGGGGCAATGGAGAATACCCTGTTGAAAAATGAACATCATGGATCTACCAAAAAAAGGTGATTTCAATTATAAAAGAATAATCTTCAACTTGATTAATAAGAACATGGATTGATTAATAAAAAAAATGGCAAAAAAATTAAATTAATTGAGTAATTTGGATCAAACAAAACAAAACCTAATTATGCAAAGATTCAAAGCATTAGATGTTTTTAGAGGCATGACTGTATGCCTCATGATAGTAGTCAATACACCCGGAACATGGAAAGCAGGACATATCTTTGCTCCATTTTTACACGCTCCTTGGGATGGTTTTACTCCAACGGACTTAGTTTTCCCCTCCTTTCTTTTTGCCGTCGGTACCGCATTTGCATTTGTCAAAAGTAGGTGGTCAGATAAGTCCCTCGGAGATGTTTTTGGGAAAATTGCAAAACGTACCTTAATCATTTTTTTTCTAGGATACTTCTTATCATGGTTTCCTTTTGTCAAATGGTCAGATGGAGAATTGATTGGAAAATCATTTGAAAGCACACGATTTTTAGGAGTTCTAGGAAGAATTGCTTTATGTTATTTTTTTGCAGCTATCCTGATATTTTATTTGAATAAGCGACAATTGATAATTGCTTCAGGTGCTTTATTATTTGGATATTGGGGATTGATGTATGGATTTGGAGATTATACTTTGGAAAACAATTTTGGTCGAACTATTGACCTTATGCTATTGGGTGATAGTCATATGTATCATGGAGAAGGAATCGCCTTCGATCCCGAAGGAATATTAAGTACATTTCCAGCAATAGTAAATGTGATTGGAGGATATTTAGCAGGAGCTTTTATTATAATGGGTAAGAGCTTAAATTATGAAAAAGTAGCCAAGCTATTTATGTATGGGTGTATTTTGATGGCACTTTCCTATGTTTGGGATTTAGGTTTTCCAATCAATAAAAAACTATGGACAAGCTCCTATGTATTATTGACAATAGGAATAAACTTAGTAATGTTAGCAGGCTTAATTTACGCGATTGATTTTAAATCTAAACCGATGAGCTTCAATTTTTTTGAAGTATTTGGGAAAAATCCATTATTCATTTATGTGTTTTCCATCTTCTTGTCAAAAGTAATTAGTTTTATAAGAATAGGTGAAACATCACTAAAGGGATGGTCTTACGATAATCTATTTTTGTGGATGGGTCCAAAAACAGGATCATTTGCCTTTGCAATATTATTTATGTTATTATGTTGGTCAATTGGTAAATGGTTGGATCGAAAGAAAATTTATATTCGTGTATAACAACAATAAATGAGTAGATTATCTTAATTGATAATCTACTCATTTTAAGAATTAATTTTTATAAATTACCTTTTAAATCTACCATAATAATGGGTGACAAATAACCACTTACATTATCTTTATCAAATATGATTTCTTTTAGCTCATAAAATTTAAAGTTTGATTTAAGTAATTTCTCTTCTGCGATAGACATTCAATTTCCAACACTCTTTTTAATCCACCATTTTGTACTTTTAAAGTCAAAAAATATTCCTCTATCAATTACAATTTGTGTAAACAATCCCTTAATATCTTCTAGTTTTCTGGAGGATTTGTATTAATGATTCCCACTAATTGAGAAAGCGGCTCAATTCATTTGATTCGTTAGTATTTTTGAGACCTATAATAATTGATCAGTAAAAAGATTTCCTAAATATTTATCAAATCATTCTTTCAGCATGCAAGGAAAAAAGGTCTCAAATGCACCTGGAGTAACATAAAAACAATCAGGTAAATAAGCCCCCATCACTTCTTTTTCAGTTCCAATCTCAATAACATTTTGAATAGCTTCTTTAAAATCAGGTGAAGCCAACATATTTCTAATTTGAATTACTGTAACATCCTCATCCAGTGCACCATCTCCATCATCGGCCATGGGTAACCATCCAATACCACATTCAGAATAAGCATTCCTGGGCCGATCTGCTACTCTACTAATTGCAATCACATATTCTCCTTTATCATTGACAGGCACTTGCTCATCAAATAAACAATCATTCACTCTAGTATTCGCAAATCCTTGATTAGAACAAAGGGACCAATAGACTAATTGACCTGCTGTCATTTTCTCTTCGCCATTTAAAGTTTTTGGTGTTTGAGGAAGTTTACCTCTTAAAACAAATACTTTCCCATGCTTTCTATTAATAATTGCTCTCACATAATTATTATCTAAATTAGGATAAAAGCCTCCTGTACTTTTTCTTGCAGATTCTGGCATTTGTCCTGAGTATATTCCTAATAAAAAAGCTCTATCATATTGTATAAACCAAGTAGGTGGATTCGTGGCTGGGTGAGCGTATGGTTTATCAGGAAGGTTAACTAATTCATGGTATTTCTTCATAGGAACCGACACTGCACTTGGACTTATATACAATGGTTGTTTAGTATCTAATACCTTACATGCATCCTCTCCACGGAGAACTCTTCCATCGGCAAGAGTTAAGACTGGTTCAGGGAGTTTAACTCCTCCTGTGACGGGATAAGCTTGATCTGGTACATAAATTCTATAAAGCAAACTTTGCTGACCTGGATCATAAGCAGGAGCATGGATGGTATTAAAAATTTGTTGTTCTAATTTTTGTCCCTCTAATTGAGGCGATGGGCTTAATCGAATTCCCTCTTTTTTTCTAACCTTTGGTTGAGAACTAGCTACCTCAATTGTGTATTTTCTATTTGGATTATTCCTTTCTGCACCCACAATAAAAGGATTTACACCTCCTTCATCTGGAACTATGAGGTAATCAGCTAACGATTCTATAGGCTGCCCAAATTCATTATAACTAATCAAAGACATGTATCTAGAGTGTGGGAATTCTCCCTCCAATTCTAATTTAGCTCCTTTCGGGATAGTAAACATTGAATTCCAGTAAAAAACTCCGGCATCAGGATATGCTATATTTATGTAGGGATCTTTACTATGAGGACCACGTAGCCAAAAACAAGTTCTCTCACCAGGAATCCCAATTTGCTCTTTTGATTCATGGGTTAAAATATCATTATTTAATAAATTAATATTTGGGGGGTGATTTTCACATGAAAAAATTGTTGAGAAAAATAACACCACTATCAAAAAAGTAAATTTTGAATTTGTTAATTTTTTCATTCTGTATCTAATTTAAAAAAAAACGTGAATTTTTCACCTAAGAAAAATTCACGTTTCGATACTTTATTTAAAAATATTATTTAGCACCAAATGTATAAGTTAATTTCATTCTATACATTGCGCCAATTTTTGGCATGTTTGGAAATGCTCTGTATTCATTATTGAAAATATTATTACCAGAAAGATCAATAGATAAACCATTATCTAACTTGTAACCAATACTCATATCAACTAAGTTTTTAACCTCAGTTGGTCCTCCAAATTGACCAGTATTTGCAAGAAATGAATCATCATGCTGAAATGAGATACTTCCTCTAAATCCAGTTTCAGGAGTCAAGGTTAACCCTAATCTGAATTTGTTCTTAGGAGTATTAAATGCAGTAGTAAGTGGTGAATCAGCACCTTCCCCTAAATCTTCTCCATCGAATTCGTTTTTGCTAATGTAAGAATAATTACCCCATGCTGATAAATCACTTGTAATATAATACTCTAATCCAAAATCAACTCCTGTATAACTAACCTCCGCATCTGGGAAAATTCGGTAACCTGATGCAACGTGCATGATTCCATCATTTTGGGGCATCAAACTAGTTTCAACTGTTCCAGTTCCATAATAATTAGGAACCAAGTTGGCCACTTGCCCATATCCACCTGCTAATGCCGCTACTGTAGCTGCATCTACACCAATCCCTGTAAGAAAGGCTCCAAAGTCAGCAGCAACACCATTTAAAGTCGTAAAATCTTGACCAACTAAACTAACTAGTGGTGCAATTGCAGTAAAATCTGAAAATCCTTTTCTTTGAACATGGTAAACATCTAACATAACTCCTAACTTATTATTGATCAGACCTTTGTAACCTAATTCATAAGTATTACTAGTACTAATTTGAGGTGTATTGGTATCAATCAAATCATTCAATGGTCTATTATTTCCATTTTCATCTGTCTCAAAAAGGTTTACACCATAAAATGTACCTACATTACCAGTAGGTGCTAAACCTCCTAGATAAGCTGCAATAGGAGCTTCTAAAGGCGTCCCTGCTACCTGTGCTAAAATAGATCCTGTTGCTACCCCATGAACAAATGCATTTGATAATCCATTAACACCAAGTTGACCTGCAGGTAATTCATCAGGAAGGGCAGTACCCAAATCAAGTAAAGTTTGTAATAATGCAGGATTTGCTCCTGTTGGGTCTAATGCAGCATATATTCCTCCAGCAACGATATTTTGATTTAAGAACTCAATATTTGGGTTTGCTCCAAATTCATGTTGTCTATTCATTCCTGCTAACCAAATATCAAATGCTCCTTGCACAGGAACATTTACAGGGAAATCGATAGCCATTTGTAACCCAGATGGAGGGCCACCAGCTCTGTTAAATGTTGCTCTAAAAGTATGTGCAGGAGTAGGCTTATATACAAATGCAAGTCTTGGAGAAAAGAATCCATCATCAAGAAATGAAAAAGTATCATATCGACCTGCAATAATCATATCGAGTTTTTTACCTAATTCAAACTTACCTTGTGCATAACCACCAAAAATAGTATAATCATCATCATCTTCTTGACTTCCATAAGTTCTATTACCAGTGTCAGTTATAGCATTTCTATAATCAAGACCGATAGTCCAATCTGCATTTAATAAACTTGGAGTTTGAAAGTTATATTGAACTTGTCCTTCTAATTGTTTTCTTGCAACACCTGCATTATTACCCGTTTGATAAAGGAATGTTGGCTTACTATCTGATCCACCATCATTATCTACATAAAATAATTGTGCGAAAAGTCCACCTTTTTGAACTCTTGCTTGTGTCCATATTTCAGTAGATTGCGCTAACCCTTCCCCTAGATCATTATAGAAGACAGCACTTGCACCATTGTACCCTCCGGATAAAGTAACACTCAAATCGTCTTGTGGACGAAATTCTAAATGACCACCAAAGGAATAGTTTTCATAAAAATCTTGCATAACATTTCCATCTTCTCTTATAGGTAAAGATAAAATTTCCTCACCTGGTTGAGATGAATCAATATAACCTAACCTAGTATCTGGGTTAACAATACTAGATGAGAATAGATCAATTTGGCTTGTAAAATTACCATTTGCATCAGTTGAACCTTCTGAACCGTCTAGTATAAACTCATCACCTTTATTGTAAGCTGCTGTGATTTTATACCCAAAAGTTTTTGAATCATTTCTACCCGCATGTCTTAATGCAGCATTAACTGTATTCATATTACCATAACTAGCTTGAATAGTCGTTCCTGGATGGTCAATTGGATTTTTAGTAATAAAGTGAATTACACCAGAGGTTACCCCTGGACCATAAAGAGCAGACCCAGGTCCACGTACTACTTCTATCCGAGCAAGATCAATATTGTTAATTCCTGCGGCATCTGATTGGAAAGTTCCTATACCTGGTCCAACTAAACTTCTATAATCCATAATTGGGAATGCAGAAGTACCAAAAAGACCTACCCCTGCTCTCATCTCAATATTTATTCTTGCTGCGCTTTGTTGGGTAATAGTCACACCTGGTGTATTTATCAGGTTACGAGTTGCATCAGTATTAGCTGATGTAGCTAATTGTCGAGAACCAATAACTGAAATAGAGGCGGGAGCATCTTGAACCTTTTCAGCTTTTCTAGAAGCTGAAATGATAATTTCGTCTGATAAAATTCCTTCTACAAGAGTAACATTTAAAGGTGCATCAGAAGTCACCTCAATTTCTTGAGATGAAAAACCTGTGTATGAAAAAACTAATGTAAATGGAAAGTTTTCAGATGTTGTAATAGAATAACTTCCATTTTCATCTGTAATGTCACCATCAGACGAGCTTCCTTTGATCAAAACATTCGCTCCGATCAGAGCTTCGCCTCCGTCGTCAGTTACATTTCCACGGATCGTAGTTTGGGCAATTGTGGCACTTGATACCAACATAAAACCCATAATTAATAATAATAAAATTTGGTTGAAATTTCGTTTCATAATAAATAGTTGTTTAAAATTAAAATGTGTTTTTTTTGTCTACAGTCTATTTTCATTTTTCAGTATGTAAAATCATAAAAAAAATAAACATTACATCAATTTTTAACATTTTTTTTACAACTTATTTTTTAGTAAGTAACTACTTAATATTAAACTAATATAATCAATTAGACCGCCAAAACAAGAAAAGCAGCCCAAAAGGCTGCTTTGTAATTAAAGAAAACTTAAATATAATTAATTGCTTGACAGCTTAGTTCACAAATATATCCTTGCGATTAGTCTCCTCACCTTCTAATTTTAGAAGTGTTAAATGAAGTATTCCATCTCCATATTTAGCTTTAATGGAGGCTAAATCTATTTTTTCATTCAACTCAAACCTTCGTTGAAACCTTCCAAACGAAAACTCCTTTCGCCTCCATATTACTCCTGCTTCCTTAGCCTCTTTCTCTTTATTGTTAACCAAAATGGTCATTTCATTTTCTACTAGAGAAATATTGAAGTCTTCTCTTTTTAATCCTGGAGCTACCAAAAATATTTCATATCGATCATCCAACTCTTTTACGTTAATAGGAGGATAAGATTGGTCAAATCCCATTTTTCCCTTCTTTGCCCATTTCTCCTTATTTCTATTGATCCAGTAACCATATGCTGAATTATGATAATTATTTTTACAATTTTCTTTTTGGTGATAAAATGATTTTCTACACATAATTTTATTAATTTTTTCTGGTTAATATGATTTTTAAATTTAGTTATCGAACTTTACTAGAACCAACACCCAATTTTAAACAACTACGATTCTCTCTTGACGATTAAAAAATGGTTCGTCTTCAAATCTGTCAAACTTGTTAAATGAATTCCTTTCAAGAGATTCTCTTTCCTCCCAAGTCATATATTTAAAGAAGTTTTTAATTTTTCGAAAAACGAAAAAGATCAAACTCATTACTACAGCTATGAGGAAAGCTGTAACTAATACTCTTGCTAAAAAGAAAAACAAAATTAAACCTATCGAAATTCCAAAAAATGTTCTAAAAGGACTACGTCTCATGATTTTTATTTTTAAGGTTAATAAATCGAATTTAAACGTTCAGTATTTTTGAAAAGCAATTTTCTAAACGTCTTACATTTAAGAAGACGGACTAATCTTTTTTTTACTTTAAAATTTTAATATTTTTTTTGACTACACCAAAAAGTGATTATTTGATTTACAATACCTTACAAGCACAAAAAAGCAGAGATAATTTTTAACTTATCTCTGCTTTTTCTAAAACAAATTGAATATCTTTTTCTGCTATTACATATTTACCCTCATTCTATCGATCCATAAATAATCGCATACATCTTAGTCCAAAAATCATTTCTCTGAAAAGGAACAATTTGAGTCATTCCTACAAAGACCAATTCTTCCTCTGGATCAATAAAAAACTTAGTATTAAAATATCCACCCCATTCATACGTGCCAGCTGACTTATGATCTTGTGCAGTTCCTTCTCTTGTTTTTAATGAAAATCCTAAACCATAGGTAATTCCTGGAATATTAGAATATCCATTTCCTTTTTTATTTAATAGTATTAATTGGTCTGAAGTCATCACTTCAATTGTTTTCCTAGACAAAATTCTTTCCCCTCCATATTCTCCCTCATTTAATAGTGACTGTATAAAAATCAAATAATCCATTGCTGTTCCTGACATACCACCACCACCTGCATAATGATTATTATCATTTCTTTTTGGATATTCTAACATTTTTCCAAACTCAGTATCTGCAGTCATAATCATTTTTCCTTTGTCATCATATGTATAAACTGGTACTAAACGATCCTGTTTTGACTTAGGTAAATAAAAGCCAGTATCTTCAATTCCAAGAGGAGTCATTATATTTTCTTTAAAATACTCATTCAATTTTTTTCCTGAAGCTACTTCTACAATTCTACCTAGCACTTCCATATTTAATCCATACATATATTTTTCTCCTGGTTGAAATATCAAAGGGACTTTAGCTATTTGATCAGCCATTTGTTCAGTCGTCATATCAGCACTTAACCCAAAATTATTGGCGCCCATTTTTTCATATAGTGCTTGAATCTTTCCTGGATTAAAAACGCCATATGTTATACCTGATGTATGCGTCAATAAATGTCGGATAGTAATTGGTCGTTGAACAGGTAAAGTTGTAAAAGAAGAATCAGTATCATTGAATTGGTCTAGAACAGCCGATTGTCTAAATGAAGGGATATAATAAAAAACAGGATCATCCAAACCTAATTTCCCTTGCTCGTATAGTTGCATGATACTTACTGTTGTAAATGCTTTAGTCATCGATGCCAATCGAAATATATCATTCTTTTGATATTTGTTCCTTTTTGCCAAGGTTTGATAACCAAAACTTTTATTGTAGACAATCTTTCCTTTTCTAGCAATCACAAAAACTCCACCTGGAACATGTCCTTGATTGACAAAAGATTCTATGTGTTTGTCCAGCAAATCTAATTTCTTCAAAGAAATTCCAGACAGGTTTTGAACTCTAGGTATTGCAGGAGGATTAAACTCTGAACTCTGAGCCAACGATGAATATTGGAAAAAGTAAAAAGTAAGAAATAGTAAAATAAATTTTTTCATAGATAATTTTTTATTAAAAATAAAAAAGATAATTCAAGAGACATAATTTTATTAAACAGGTTTATCCCATCTAAAAACAATTATTTGCTTCTATATTTAATAACAGAACATTTACATCTTTATCTCTAAAATTCATATTAATTCCTCACCTTAAAATAGTTGTCAAAGGTTAAAAAGTATTATCACTTAATTATTTTCGCAACTTGAAAATATACTTCTATTTACTTTATTTAATTGGTTAATAAA
>JAQXDE010000024.1 GCA_029251525.1 Saprospiraceae bacterium
ATGTTGGAGAATTTGGGTCAAAACCCTTGACGATCAAAAAGAGCCAAGAAGAAAATAAAATACGTTTTTGGGAATCCTTAAAACAAACACCTTTGATTCCTGAGAAGGTATTTCGATTGCTGCCTTCCTTGTTAGATCGAGGATGTGAAGTGTTTGATGAACCACGAGAGCGAGATGTTTTTTTGATAGGAGCGATGACGGTGTTGAGTGGTGCATTGACAAAGGTGGAAGGCGTGTATGATGGTTGTACGAGTTACCCTAACCTGTTTAGTTTTATTGTGGCACCTGCAGCAAGTGGCAAGGGTGTTTTAAAGTTTGCAAAAATGTTGGGAGATGAATTGCATCGGAAATTATTGAAGAGAAGTCAGGAATCGATAAAAGATTATGAAATCGATTTGATGGACTATCAAATACAAGTGGCGGAGTATAAAAAACGAAAGCGAACTTCGATTCCTGATGCTCCCGAAAAGCCTTCTCGTAATATGTTATTTATTCCAGCCAATAGCAGTTCGGCGATGATCATTCAGCAATTGAAAGAGTCAGGAGGTTGGGGCGTAGTGTGTGAATCCGAAGCGGATACTTTAGGTAATGTATTGAAACAGGATTGGGGCGGCTACTCTGATTTATTGCGGAAGGTATTTCATTTTGAAACGATTTCTTATAGTCGAAAATCGAATGATGAGTTTCATGAAATTGCGGAACCTAGATTATCGGTGGCGATTTCGGGGACGCCTAATCAAGTGTTGGGATTGATACCTTCAGCGGAAGATGGATTGTTTAGTCGGTTTATTTTTTATGTATTTAATGTGACTGCCAGATGGAAAAAGCAATCTGTTCGAAGGCATAAAAAGAATTTGGGAGATCACTTTTCAGAATTATCAAAAGAAGTATTAGCGATGTTAGAATGGTTGGAGGAACATCCTACGGAAGTAGATATGCGTGATGCGCAATGGCAGTTTTTTGATGAGATATTTGAAGCTATTTTGTTAAAAGCAAGTTCGTTGGATGGAGAAGAAATTTTGAGTACCGTAAAACGGTTGGGTATTATTATGTTTAGGTTGGTGATGGTATTATCTGTCATTCGAAAATATGAAAGTCGAAATAAGGATAAGAAATGGATTTGTCATGATGATGATTTTCATATAGCGATCACCATGGTAGAAACTTTTTGGAGTCATGCTACCTTACTGTTTGAAACTTTACCAAAGACGAAGCAATTGAATATGGAGCGAATGCCTAATCGGAAGAAATTATTTTTTCAGAAACTACCGAGTAAATTTAAACGAAGCGAAGCGCAGGAGGTCGGGAAGGAAGTTGGATTAAAACCTCGGACGATAGATAAATATTTAAGCATGTTTTTAGGAAAAATTTTGGAACAACCCGAGTATGGTTTTTATGAGAAAAAGTAGAAGGTGCAAACTGTGCAAACTGTGCAAACTGTGCAATCGTGCAAACTTTTTTTGAATGTTGTTTGCATGAACTGTATAGTTTGCACAGTTTGCATCGGATACCTTTTTGATAAAAATAGATCTTTAGTAAATTGTGGAAAAAATAAAAAAGCCATTGAATTTTTAAAATCCAATGGCTTTAAATTACCTCATTTGAAATTCATTAAATCATCTGTCTATCAGATATTGTCCAAGTCATCTGGGCCGATGAAATTTGATTCAATGTCATCGTTTCCAATTCCGGCTTCGATATCATCGTTGCCAATACCTCCTTTAATTTGTCGCAATTCTTTTTTAGAAAGAAAAGCTTTTGGATTGGCTAATGCGATTAATTTGTGGTGCTTCATAGTATGTGGATTTTGTGAAAAAAATAATGAAGCTTCAATATAGGTTTTGTGAAAATGATTTTTGAATTGGGTTTGTAAGCTTAAAAGGAACAAATTGGATTGTTTGTAAAAGTCTTGTTATAAAAATAAAAAAAGGGAGCGATTAATTCACTCCCTCAAAGGTGTAGAGCATTAACGCTACACATCAACTAAAATGAATTAAGCACCTGCTGCTTCTGGAAGCAACTCTGTTTCTTCTGTTGTTTTTTCTGCCAATTGTTTGTTATCAGAAATGTGAGGAGGTTTCCAATTTTGGAATAATTGAATTTCTGCATCACCTGTGGTGGTGTCTTGTCTCCAGATTTGAAGCGACTCGGTAGCTTGTTCTAATTTTGTAGCTTCCTCCTTTGGCAATGGTTTGTAGGAAAATTGAGCGATAAAATATTTACTGCCTTTCGCTTCGGGATTATTGCTCACTTTTTCATTTGGAGTGGCAGTTATCAAACAATCGCAAGGCGAAACATCATCATAAAACATTCGATTGGCTAATCTCATAAATTCATCTACATTAAATCCGTGAAACATCAAAGCGCAAACTTGTAGCGATTCATTGAGGAAGAAAAACTCTATCCAGTTTTTTGTACCGAAGCCCATAATGTCATCACGAAATTTTCTGTAAGCGATTGGTGCAAATGTGAACGGTTCTCCCTTCTTGGTTAAAACCGTTTCACCATTTTCATTGAAAGTTCCTCTCGATGCATCGAAGCGATAGGAACGGGGATAACCTGAAAGGTACTTGATTAAAAGTTCTCCATCTCTGGAAATTAAATCTACTTTTTTGAAGGTGTTTAATGGCATTAAATTTTTCATAATTGATTGTTTTTGAAACCTGTCTCTCGACAAGTAGAGGATTAAAAAAATGGTTTTAAAATATCCTGCTGCTAGTTTGATGTATTTTGATTTTAGTACTCCGACGGGAAAAGAACGGTAGAGTACTTCCTATCCCATTCGGTTACTATCCAAATTTTTTCGTCACGGTGTATTGATTTCAAATCTTGCGGTAAATGATAAACCGATAGGATTCGATTCTTCTTCGAAATTGCGATGTCGTTCATTTCCCAATCTGTTTCGCAACAATCTCCCCAATCATTATTTTTATGACGGTTGATAACATGCATCAAAAAGAGCGCAAAAAGCGGATCCTCTCTAGCTGCTTGGTTGACGGTTGAAGTATGTAAAATTGTTCCTGTCGAGAAAGAGGTGTTTGTAATAGTCATGATAGTATGTTTGATGATTTTAAAATGTAAATGTATTGTTATTAATTCATCGCTACCGTCTCCAAAACTGGTTCCTGGACTGGTTTTGAAAAATTAGCCGTAATAAAGTTGAAGGCTTTTTGTGCTGCACTTGCAGTCGTGATAATCAATTTAGAATCACCTTTCAAAGCTTTAATCCATCCACGTAAATAGGCAGCTTGGTTACCAGCAAGGTCATTGTTATCAATTCCCATTTCTGCACATAAAAATGCGCTAGTCATTTCTGCAATTAATTCTTCTTTGGAATAATTTTCGTCTGCATACTGGTTTTGTAAATCTCGATTTAATCTTAATTGATGACCTGTCCAATGTCCTAACTCATGGAATAAAGTGGAGTAATAAAAATCTGAATTGTCAAAGCTTCCAATGGTAGGCATATTGATAAAATCCTTGACGAAATTATAGTAAGGTTGATTCATATTGATGTGGTCAATCGTCGCACCTGTGGATTCAATTAATTGTTCGCAATTGTTGTATTTTTCATTGGGTTTTAATTGTGGCGGTTCAGGATATTTAAACTCAATCCCTTCAATATCAGGCGCATTAAACACTCGATAATATCTAAGGCTAGGAATTTTTTTAACTGCTTCGTTTTCATACTTGGTTATCTTTCCATTCGTATCATAATAAGTCCACAACCAATAAAAAACGACTTCTGTTTTTGCTCCTTTTTTGACGTGCCCGCCTCGTTGAATTATTTGCTTATACGTCATAAAATATGGATTCTCTAACATGGACAATAAGAAAAAATTGATGCCCGAATATTTTCGTTTCGTAGTATAATTCATGGGAGATAATGTGGTGGAGGTACTCCAAGTTTTTCTCCAAGGATTCGTACTTGATTCCAATAGGGTGACCATTCGCTCTGTGGCGATTTCAAAGACTGACTTTTTCATAAGTGACATTTTTGATTTTGATATTCATTCTATTTTTAGAGTCATCCAAAAATGATGTCTTCACTTCCTATCGTCATTCAGAAATAATTTTTGAATGACAATAGAATGAATATCAAAAAGATTTTATGACCTGCCTAACCGACAGGAAGGTTTAGAAAATAGTGTTAAAGGGCAGCGAGATTCAAAGACCTCGCTGCTTCCAATGCTTCTCATAGAATGCTTCCTAGCGGTT
>JAQXDE010000051.1 GCA_029251525.1 Saprospiraceae bacterium
CTGATTTAGCATAACAAAGTATATACGTCCATCCCTCCCATTCGGTCTGTACGGCGTATATACAGGGACGTTGTGCTTCATTATAACAAACCGCTAATCAATGATAAAATTCTTTAGAAAAATTAGACAAAACTTACTTTCAGAAGGTAAAACTGGAAAGTATTTCAAATATGCTATCGGAGAAATTATCCTTGTCGTTATTGGAATTCTAATTGCACTTCAAATTAATAATTGGAATGAAAATAGTAAGGCTAAATCAGAATTAAAATCAGATTTATCGGAATTGAAATCAGAATTGGAATCTGATTTAACACGTTTGGATTCTGTATTAACCCAATTAAATTCAATTGATGAACAGGGCAATTACTTATTAGAATATTTAGCACAAAAGCCAACTGCAATTGATTCTTCGAAAGTTCAAAATGCCATTACGTCTGTAACAGTTTTAGCGCGTTTTGGTAAATCAAATACTGCCTATGAAAATTTAGTTAATAATGGAAATTTTCATCTTGTAGAAAACAAAAATTTGAAAGAAAAATTGGGATTCTTTCACAATACAAGTGATTGGAATGAGACTTATCATAACGGTCCTCTTATGGAAAGTTATTATGAATACATAAAGATAATTCATAATTATACTCAACCAGGTTACATGCGAAAAGCTTACGAAGCTGGTTGGCCAAAGAAAAACGAAATTATCGCAAAAGAAATTCGTAATAATTCTTTTAGTTCTAATATAGATTTTAAAAAATTGAATGGTTCAAATGACTTATTAGTTTTGTTAGACCAAGTCCAATTGAGCAGATATATTCAAAAGGTTTATTACTCATTTAATAAAGATGATATTAAGGAACTTTTGTCCTTGATAGATTATGAAATTAATACAATAAATAATTAAAATAACGAAAGCACAACAACGTGTATAATTCATTGCTGGTTATAGCTTACTTGGAAATTCCTTCGGAATTTCCTCTGATCCGTTTTAGTTTACTAATTTAGTTGCTGAAACACGCAACGAAATCATACACAAACACGTTCCACACCATTAAAAAAAAATGAAAAAAATAGTTCTCATAAAATCGATAATCATTTTAATAATCTTGTCTTGTTCAAGTAAAGGACAAAATGAAAAAGAACAAATTTTATCTTTAGTTTTTAATAATCAAATTGGAAACGAAGAGCTTTTTGGACAAGCTCCTCCAATTTCACCATTAGCTCCAAATTTTGAAGAATTGGAAAGGTTTGAATCAATCGAAATTGCTAAAAAAAATCTACAAAGTGTGGAATGGAAAGAATTTTTTAAAGAAGATGAAAGTTACGAAGCAAGAGTAGCTGCTTGGAAAAAGAGAATGAAATCTTTGAAAAGAAGAATAATCTTTTTCAATAAATCAAAAATGAATAAACTTCATGAAGAACTTGCAAAACAGTATGTAAATAAATACGGATTTGAAAATGATTTTTTAGATACTCCAACAAATTGGGATAAATCAGACATTCAAAATGTAAGTGAATATAAAATTGTTAATTACACAGATTTCCCAGACCTGAAATTAGATTCAATTAATGTTGGAATACTTCAGTTTTCAGAAATCGGATTTAATAAAGAAAAGAATAAAGCAATCTTATATTATGATTGGCTTTGTGGAGGACATTGTGGAAATGGTAATTTAGCAATTCTAAAAAAAGAAAAAAACACTTGGAAGATTGAAGAAATTTTAAACCTATGGGTTTCATAAAAAAAATAAAAACGGTGTGGAACAATGCATACAACGGCAATAGCTCCCATTCGGTCGCTACTGCGTGTATGCGGGGACGTTGGCGTGCATGAAGAAAAAATGAAACAACTTTTGCAAATATTGACAATTGCTATCTTATTGATGACAACTTCTTGTTGCGACATTCTTTGTGAACGACAAGTACATGCTGAACTGATAATCCAGAAAGTTGAAAAGTTCAAACAGGATAAAGGACGACTTCCAGAAGATTTGACTGAAATAGGGTTAGATGATACTCAGATGCACCTCTCATTTTATCAATTAACAAGTGACACGACTTACATAGTTTGGTACGGACTTGGTATTGGAGAATCCAAAATTTACAGATCCGAAACAAAAAAGTGGACTGAAGAAGGATGAAGAATAAGTGGAAAATAGCATTTTGGATTTGTCTCCTTCTTTTAATTGTTACGGCAGGTATTGGATTCTATTCAGTTGTTGACCAAGCAGTGACATTAACATACATGAAAGAAGGATACTCTGACACGGAATCGGACTTAGAAACAATAATTCAAATTGTTGGACAAACTGACCAAACCAAACAAGAAATTGAGAATTTGCTTAAAGACCATAGGCTTTTTGAATACATGGACTTTAAAACAGACACAATCGGAATTGAACGAGTTACTCTCATTTTCGATAATGATACTTTGAAGAGCATCGAAAAGCAATGGTGAAAAGAAAACACGACACGCCAACACTGTATATAGCAAATAGGGCGTTCGGTGGTTTAAGAAAGGGAACTGCTATTTACGAACACCGCCAAATCGTTGATTTGGCTTTTAAGAATGGATAAATTAAAAACAAAATACAACGATTTGGCTCAGTGCAAGCTTGAAATTTTATCGCTTTCTACTGCCCTACTTGCCATATACTAAACGTTGTGTGCAACAAATAAAAAAAGAGAAAAATGATACTGCATCTAAAAGAATATGTAAATAAATTAAAAAAGTATAGTCAACAGTTAGATAATTTCGCAATTCTAACAGAACAACCTTGGATAACAAATTTTGAAAACCCTGCTGAAAGATGTGTTTATATTTTTCGTCAAAAAGGTAATGAATTAATTACTTCAAAAAATGGGAATGTAGTAAAAGGAAAATGGGATTATTTATCTTCGATGAAATCAATATTAATTGAAATAGGAGCGGAAACAAAACTCTATAATCAAGGTTTCTTCGATAATTCAGTAATGATTTTAAAAAAAGACGGAACAGATGAGTATCAATTATTTGTTAACGAAAATAAAATAGAGAATACCATTGAAAAATTACTCCAAAAAATTGAGAAAAATTATTTAACTCAAAATCAGACAGAAAACATTTCATTTACAATGGAAAGGGGAGAGAGAATTAGAAAATTCATTTCTGATAGCGGAGAACTAAAGATTTTTACAAAAAAGGATCAAGGATATGAAGTTGGAGATAAGATACTAGTAGATAATAAAATACCCAAAGACGGGAAAGTTATACTAGGTTTTTGGAATTACCTTCTTGTTAAAAATGGAAGAATAATAGAAATAAAATAAAAATGCTGCACACAACAAAATGTAAAACGTCAATAGTTCGCATTCGCTCACTACTGCGTTTACATATGACGTTGGCAATAATTAAAAGAAATAAATGCGTATTTTCTCTGTCATAATTACAATAACACTCTTAATTTCTTGTTCAAAACAGAAGGAAAGAATTGGATTTTTAAAAAATTCTTTGCAATTTTGACTTCAACCTGAAGTTAAAGTAATGAGTTTGAGCAAGCTGAATTGTTTTTACCAGACTACACTTTAATAAGCGGTTCAGTAGCACAGGGAGTACAACAACCATTCGAGATTTCAGTAGTAACAGCGATTTAAGAAGCCAAAGGCATAAACCTTTCGGTTAAGTCATATCCAAATCCTACAACCAATTTTTTAAAGTTGAAAGTGAAAAATTAAAAGATTTGAGCTATCAACTCTACGACATGCAAGGGAAAACTTTTACAAACAAAAAATCTGATAGGCACAGAAACTCAAATTTACATGAGCAATTATGTTCCGTCAACCTATTTTGTAAGAGTAATTTCCGGAAATCAATCAATCAATCAATCAATCAAAGAATTTAAAATCATTAAATACTAAGCAGTATGAGAAAATTATTTACACTTTTAGTAGCCGTATTATTAACGGCAAGTGTGGTTGCTCAATCACCAGAAAAAATGAGCTACCAGGCTGTTGTCAGAGGCGCAAGTAATGTTTTAATTACAAATACACAAGTAGGTATGCAAATAAGCATTTTACAAACCACAGCAACAGGAACAGCAGTTTATGTAGAAACACAAACACCAACAAGCAACGCTAACGGATTGTTAAGTTTAGAAATAGGTTCTGGAACAGTAGTTTCAGGTACGTTTAACACCATAGATTGGAGTGCGGGTCCTTATTTTATAAAAACTGAAACAGATCCAACAGGAGGAACAACTTATACCATAACTGGTACGAGCCAGTTGATGAGTGTGCCCTATGCCTTATATGCGAAAACATCCGGAAATGCACAAGATATTAATGGTCTTACTGATGCTTTAGTTGAGTCTGGTTCCATCTATATTGGTGAAGATCCTTCCCAATCAACAACTAGTGCAGAACGTAACACGTCGTTAGGAAAAAAAGCACTAAAATCTATTACATCAGGAAATCAAAATACAGCTATTGGTTATGGAGCTCTTAATTATAATAATTCTGGAGTAGAAAATGTTGCAGTTGGTATGAATAGTCTTATTAATAATACATCTGGAATGCAAAATATTGGAATTGGGTTTGTTTCTTTATTGTCTAACTCCACTGGTAGTGGAAATGTTGCGGTTGGAACTGGAGCTCTTGAGTTTAATACTCATAGTAATAACCTTGCATTAGGCCATTATGCTCTTCCAAATAATACGACCGGAGAAGGGAATATAGGAATAGGAACTTCATCAGGAAGTATTTTAACAACTGGAGGTGATAATACGATTATTGGAAACTCAGCTAATCCTAGTTCTGATAATGCTATTAATCAAATAGTAATTGGAAATGGGGCAATAGGGTCAGGAGATAATACAGTTCAACTTGGAAACACAAATATAAACAATGTTAGAACCAGTGGTACAATTACCGCTGGTGCCATTACTATACCTAATACGGACGGTAATGCTGGTCAGGTTTTAAGTACTGATGGTAATGGAAATCTTAGTTGGCAAAGTAGTTCGGGAGGCAGTTCTGTTTTTACAACTGTGAATAACGTCACCTCGAATAGTAATGGTGATTTACTGAACGATGATTTTGTTTTTGGTGCTTCCACACCTGATGTATCTACTACTAACTTTGAAAGAATGTTTTTTGATAAAAGCCTAGCTGCCTTCAGAGCAGGCTCGTCAGGAACAGGATCATGGAATACCGGATATGTTGGTCAATATTCTGCTGCATTTGGAGAACATACCCGTGCTAGTGATTCCTGGTCTTTTGCCGCAGGTAGAGTTTGTCAGGCTACCGACATTGCCGCTGTAGCAATGGGTTCATATGCAACTGCTTCCGGTAATGCAGCTATTTCATTAGGACTTTACACTGATGCATCAGCCGAAGGATCAGTTGCATTGGGTTTTTACTCAACGGCTATTGGTATCCGATCAGTATCAATTGGTGATAATTCATCATCAAGCGCCTTCTCTTCTATTGCTGTAGGCTCCAATGTTAATTCCGTTGCGAGTTACGAATTAGTAGTGGGTAGATACAATACACCTTATACACCTGCAACAACTGGTTTTAATACCTGGAACCTCAACGATAGATTATTTACTATAGGAAACGGTACAGGTGTCGGTGCAGAATCTGACGCAATGATTGTTAGAAAAAGCGGAGATACAGAAATAAATGGTAATGTAAAAACAAGTGGGGATGTTCATTTGAGCACAATATCAAGTGGAGTTATTTTGACTTCTCCTAATGGTAGTTGTTGGAAACTAACTGTTGATAACTCCGGAAACATTGTCACTACAAGTGTAACATGTCCTTAAAATCATCGCTTTTAAAATCTTTACAATAAATCGTAATGAGCTTTCAGACAATTAAAGACCATATTTTAAAACAATTAATTTGTTTAACAATACTATTATGTGTGTTGTTTATAATAATGGAAATGGAGCAAACTTAAACACTAATTTCTACTGGAGTTCTACGGAGAACGGTGTCAATATCGCGTGGGGCCAGTATTTCGG
The DNA here is from genome assembly GCA_029251525.1 of Saprospiraceae bacterium. Lineage (GTDB taxonomy): Bacteria > Bacteroidota > Bacteroidia > Chitinophagales > Saprospiraceae > CAJQQY01. The sequence goes on from JAQXDE010000051.1 coordinate 6,000, forward strand.
CCTTGGTAATCAGGACGGCTACGATAAGGACTTCACTTACTATGTGCGTGCTGTTCGGGCTTTTTAGTTATTTAATTATTTATCAATTTAATTAGTACCGCGTAAGCGGTCGATTTTTTGCGAGAGTATTTTTTTAATTATGGCATTATATTACGAATTACAGGTTTTTAAAGATGTTTACACCCTTGTTCAGAAAGTGTTTTTATATACACAGGAGTTTGTATCAGCACAAGAAAGCGTTAATGCCACAGGCGGATATGCTTCCGGTGGCGGAGGATTGGCGAGTTATTCTGTGGGGCAAGTTGCTTACACCACCAATATAGTAATAGTTGATTTGTCAAAATTAAGTTCAGGTATTTACTATGTAAAAACAAAAACTACTGCCAACAAGGTGTATAAACAATAGCCCCCTTCGGGTTGCAACTGTTCATACACTAAACCGTTACAGCCAACTAAAGAAAAAAAACAATGCTTTTACAAAAAAGAAATTATTACTAATAGAACAGTAATAGCCTTTTATAAACATTATTTAATTAACAAAAATTTAAAAAAAATCATAAAAAATTTACTTTATTTTTACTTAACCATGCTACTATTAGGAACTTTAGGTGTCAGTTCATGTGCAGATAATAATGAACTTTCTTCACATGAGCAATTACTTTTAGAAGGTTGGCTTTATAACGAGCAAGGCGATACCTATTACCGTTTTCCAACAGAAGAAGAAATTAAAAATTCAGGACGAGAAGATGAACTTACTCTTGCAACAGAAGCAAGTGTAGGTCCAAATGTTGCAGTCACCAGAGCTGTTACATGTGCATGGTCTGACGGTGTTGGAGGAACAATGGACTGTAGTGGTGGTTCTTGTAATGTTGTTTGGCAAATTTCTAATCCTACAAGTGTTGATGGTTCTACACCAGCCCAAGTTCAGGATTGTATATCTTGCAGTAATGGGACTGTCGGTTTGTGCCGTAACTAATGGTTCATTGAATAACTAATTGAAGATGTTCTTAATTATAGAACATCTTCAATTAAAAATAAGTACATCAATTTTATTTAAAAATGAAGAATAAGTATCATTTATTATTACTACTTTCTCTGATGCAACTTAATGTAAGTTCACAATCTAAACTAAATATAGACAACCAAATTGAAATACAATTTAGGGATTCTATAGTCGAGAAAACTTTTGGTTCTTTTATGACCAAACCTGTTTATAAATCAACAAATTGCGATACATTATTTTATAAAGTAAATACTAATAAACTATTTCTTCCTTATTCGCTTGAACACTCTTATGAAATTGATTATCAATTAATAAAATCAAACGATAAAATATCGATAAATCAAATACTCCAAGGCAAGAAAGAAGTGTATACATACAGAAGTAAAATGCCAATAGAGCTATCTCTGAATCACCAAGGGAAAAATACTACCTTAAATAATTATATAATCGACTACAATGATTTAGATACTTTCTTGTATTTCTATAACAAGGAGATTCTTGTTGCAGATTTTTCTATCGAAAATAGCATTCATAAAATTTACTTTAATCCTTATGCAGGCAATCTATTTCAAAATTTCTTTTTTGAAGACCCTGAATATCAACAATTCAGAATAGGCGACGTTTTTAAAATAAACAACAAATACTTTAAAATGTTAAAGTTTGATTATTTTAATAGAACAGGGGTTTTAGAAAATGTTTTAGATTCTAATATTTATAAATATGGTTTTCAAGAGGGCAAAATTCTAAAAGAATATAACTCATATAAAGATGCTATAAATAATAATGAATTATTTAGCAACGAACCGAAAAACGATAATGCTTACTTATTTTATTTCTGGGGGGAATGGTGTTTTCCTTGCATTAAAAAAATTGATTCGAATAAAATCTTATTCAAAAAGATTGATGCCTCAAAGTTAAATATTATTAATGTTGCCGCAGTCAATCCAAGAAAGGAAAATAGCGAAAAAGAAACCATAGAACTAATAAAAGAAAAAGGAATACCATATTTTCATCTCCTTGATAATTCATCCATACTCATAAATAAATTACGAATTAATACTTACCCCACATATTTATTAGTGAGTGAAGAAGGAGAAATTTTATATAAAGGAGGCTTACAATTCCCTGCTGATATTCAAAAATTTATGACCTTATTAAGAAAACATAATTATTTAAAATAGCTACTCATAATAAAATAGCTAAAGTCTATCCTTTAACTAAGTTTGTAAATAAAAAAACGCTAGAAAACAAAGTATGTAGAAGTGAAGCTAAAAATAATAAATAGCAGTTCTTCGATTCGGGTAAATTAGCTTTAAAAAAGCTGGCTGTAACAAAGTATATACGCCAATTGCCCCTATGCGGGGCAACTGCGCATATACAAAACCGTTATCTCTCATCAGCGAAATAAAATGAAAATATAAATTGAAAACTCTTGTCCATATTATAATAGTAGTAATACTGACCGTAGTCTCTCAAATAGGGGGATTGATATGGATTTTGAATTTCGGATACTTCAAAATTAGCAAGAGACCAATATCAAGGTGGAAAAAAATATTTAGCTTTTCAATTCTATACCTTATCTCTACCCTTCTAATAGTCCCCTCAATAGCTAAACTAAATGGAAGAGTACCATTGCCTATTACAAAATCATCAAACCTAATTCCTCACAACTACATAACACCTCTTCTTAATAGACACTATGTAAAACCAAAACTTAGAAATCAACTATACGAAATTGCTAATGAAACAAATTCAGAAAACAATAATCTAAAGCTCTCTTATTTAGATGCAAATTTTCCATTCATAGATGGATTTCCATTGCTCCCTCATTTAAGTCATAAAGACGGACGAAAAGTAGATTTGTCATTTTACTATACAAAAAACAATGAAGACGGAAACTTAAAGCCATCCAATACCGGCTATGGAAATTTTGTCGAACCTTTAAACTCAGAATATAGTCAAACAAAAGAGTGCAAATCAAAAGGATATTGGCATTATGACTATACTAAATTCCTAACATTGGGAAGCCGAGAGGATTTAGAATTCGACCGTAAGAATACGAAGAAACTTGTGAACAAAATTGTTAGCGATCCCTTAACTCAAAAGATACTAATTGAACCGCATCTAAAAACAAGGATGAAATTGTCAAATAATAAAATTAGGTTTCAAGGTTGTCACGCTGTGCGACACGATGACCATATACATCATCAAATCAATAAATAGAATGGACAAAACTAAATTACCATTAATACTTGTTGGAATTGGAGCCTTTACAGTTCTAGTATCTGGGATACCTGTTGAATTTAGTTTTGAAGCGTTAGGAGATACTTTGACTGGAATAATATTTATTATTATTGGAGTGATAACATACAAAAAGAATAGAAAGACGAGAGATAACAATGTACATGACGATCATGTCGGCTAATCGCCGCCACGCCGCATGTACTAACCGTTATGTGCAAGTATAACGAACATAAGGACTAAACAAGAAAACCACTAAAGAACTATTTTGATAGTTCTCAAAATAGTGCGCAAGTATAAAAAAAGTGGAAACCAGAACCCACTTAA
>JAQXDE010000018.1 GCA_029251525.1 Saprospiraceae bacterium
TAACGCAACGGTTTGGTAGTTCAGTTGGTTAGAATACCTGCCTGTCACGCAGGGGGTCGCGGGTTCGAGTCCCGTCCAGACCGCTAAGTATTTTTAAGTAAATACAATAGTAAATAAGATGTTGTGTTGTGATAATCAAATGATTATCCGTGGTTTGTGACAAAACCAGTGAGAAGCTTTCCTGAAAATGGAGGGCTTTTTTTATATCTAATCATCAAGAATTAGTAAGTCTTCATATGTAACTCTTCCTCAAAACGATAAGCCTTATTGTTGTTATGAGTTTTTATTGTATATTGTTAAATGTTTAGTGATTAAATTTAAACAATATATGTCATCATTAAATCCCTCAACTTCAATTTTAGGGCTTAGAAAAGCCAAACACTTGCTTAGACGCAGTTGTTTCCAATATTCTAAAACTGTTTTAGATCAGTTTGCGGCGCTAACACCAGAACAAGCCTTGGCGCAACTTACTGTAGATCCTACCGTTTTTTGGGAAGATCCTTATGACATGAAAGTAAATCTTCAAACCGGAGTGTCTGATGATTTTTGGATTCATACGCCTAATACAGTGCCTTCAGATTTTCCTTATGGACAATTTCGAAAACGAGGCATACTTTCTGGATGGTGGTGGTACAATGCCTATAAACAAAATAACCTTAAGCATAAGCTTATCTTTTTTCTACACACGACTTTTACGGTGTCAAAGGATAATGGCGTCGGGAAGTCCTCCTATTTTTATGACTATTTAAAGTTATTAGATTTCTATGCTTTTGGAAATATTAAAACACTCGCTAAAAAAATCACATACGACAATGGAATGTTAAATTATTTGGATAACACAACAAATAACAAAAACAATCCTAATGAGAATTATGCGCGCGAATTCCTTGAGCTTTTTACAATTCTTAAAGGCCCTCAAATCGGACAAGGAAATTATACGAATTACACAGAGACCGATATTCAAACCACAGCTAAAGTTTTTTCTGGAATAAAAATGAAACCGAATAGAGATGTTATCGACCCTGATACAGGAATCCCGATGGGTTACGCATTGGTTAATCAGCATAATACAGATTCCAAAACATTTAGTAGTGCATTTAATACTCAAACAATTTCTGGGCAGTCTACTGAGTCAGGTATCAAACAGGAGTTAGACGATTATGTAGAAATGGTGTTTTCGCAAGAAGCAACAGCGAAGGCTTATGTTAGAAAAATATATAGATATTTTGTAAAAAGTGAATGGGATCAAGAAGTTGAAGATGATATCATTACGCCGCTTTCAACGCAGTTGATTGCATCTGATTATAACGTATTAGATGTCCTTAAGACGCTTTTGAAATCCGAACATTTCTATGATGAAGATGATTCAGACAGTTCAAATGAAATTATTGGAAGTATAGTCAAAAACCCAATTCAATTGTTAAGTGAAGCGTTAAGTATATTACAAATCGAATTACCAAACCCCGCTGCAAGCAGTGCAAATCCGCCAACGACTTGGACAACAGATCAAGATTATTTCTATAAATTTTATTTTAATTTTTGCTACTTCGGATATTTTGCTGGCGCTGGAATGAGTCCATTTTCTCCTGAAACAGTCGCAGGATATCCTGGAGATTATCAAACGCCCGATTTTGATCGTAGTTGGTTTTCTTCGAACACCATTATTTCACGGTATAAACTTATAGAATGTTTTATTTCTGGAAAAAACAAAATTAGCAGTCCAAACACTAGCATTCGGGTGTTGTTTAACAGTGTTGACTATGTTCATAACTCTGGACACTTTTCCTTAGCGAGTGATGCTCAGACTTTAGTAACCGAAATTTCAGAATTGCTTTACTGCGAATCTATAGATCAAAGCAGAATCGACTATTTTATGACGGTTCTTAATGAAATGGATCCCTATTATTGGAATTCAGCTTGGAATAGCTATCTCCAATCCGGAGTTGATGTACAGGTCAAAATACGACTTGATGCCCTATTTACTAAAATGATTAATGCTCCAGAATTTCAATTGATGTAAGACGCAGACGAATGAAAAGAAGACAATTTATAAAACTATCATCAACAGCTTCAGCGATTGGACTTATGCCTTTTCAAGTGAATGCCTCTTTAAAATTAATGAATTCGTTTTTTAATTGTGATGTCTCAAACAGGAAATTAGTTTTGGTAGAGCTTGCTGGAGGCAATGATGGACTTAATACGGTGATTCCTATTAGTGCGTTTACCGATTATCAAACCTTACGTCCAAACATTCATATTCCATCAGCCTTATTCCTTCCGCTTAATCAGATTGACGCTAGTTTAGCAGGCACAAATCAAGATATTGCGTTACATCCTGCCCTTACAGGGTTGAAAGATTTATATGCAGCAGATCAACTCAGAATTATTCAATCTGTAGGATATCCATCCCAAAACAAAAGCCATTTTGCGTCTCAAGATATTTATGCAACCGGTAATGATGGTAGTAATTGGAGTAATGGCAGCGACAGTGGTTGGATTGGTCGTTATATGGAACAAGCTTATGCGGATTTAATTCCAGCAAACTACCCACTGGGAATTCAAATAGGTTCACAAAATACAAATCTTGGATTTCATGGCATCAATGAGCACGGATTGGCCTTAAATATCAATGGTCAAGATTCAGAAAATTTTTATTCTGTTTTAAGTGGTTTGGGAGGCAATCCACCAGAAAACATTCCAAACTCACATTACGGAACAGAACTTCAGAACATCATAAACGTCGATGTACTTTCTAATCAGTATTCTGAAGTTATTTCTAACTCATTCAGTGCGGGTTCAAACAGTGCTGCAACGACTTATCCAGATACTGATCTTGCCGATCAGTTAAAGACGGTCGCAAGATTGATGCGAGGTGGTATTCAGTCTAAAATATTTATGGTGAAACTAGGAGGGTTTGACACGCATAATAATCAAAATCAAGCTTCCGGAGATGTACAGGGAAAACATTATCAATTAATGTCAGAATTATCTGGAGCTATTGAAGCCTTTATGTCAGATTTGAATTCTGATAGTTTAGCAGATGATGTTTTGGGGATTACGTTCTCAGAATTTGGAAGAAAGGCCCAAGAAAATGGCAGTTTAGGAACGGATCATGGCGAAGTTGCGCCTGTTTTTGCTTTTGGAAAACCGGTTAAAAGTGGGGTTTCAGGTGTGAATGTTGATTTGAGTGAAGCAGTTTCATCTAATAATTATCAAATACAATCGGTTCAACATGATTATAGGCAAACTTTTGCAACCATTATGCAAGATTTTCTAGGCTCCAACGATGCTGTAGTAGACGCTGCCTTTGTAGGAAATATGAACAGTGAAAGCTTTACAGATTTTAAAATCTCAGAGCTGATTAAATCAGAATTTTTGGTTCCTGAAAGTTGCTATGATGGTAGTTTAAATGCCCCTAACGAAACACTTGCGGAGTGGTCTGTATATCCTAATCCATTTAAAACAGATTTCTTCGTGAAGTCCGAAAATCAACATTTAGAAACGTCCTATGAGTTAAGAAATTATCTCGGTCAGCGCGTCTTGAGTGGGGATCTTGAATTTGTAAATGGAAATGCAAAAATTCAAACTAATAACTTACAAAATGGATTGTATATTTTAAACTTAAAAAACAACATAGAATCTTCCGTTTATAAATTAATTAAATATTGATTTTAAGCGTTTATAAAATAACAAAGGCGAACCGATTGGTTCGCCTTTGTTATTTTTAGTGTTTTTAAAACTTATTCTTTCGTTAAATCAAATTCCTGACCTCCGAGATCCAATTTAAAACCCGTTTTTTCCGCATTAAATTGAATGCTAATTCCAGCTTCTTCCATAGAAAACTCACCACTACCTTCGCTCTCTAGTGGCAATGATGGTTGTCCTTCTGCTTCCAGAACAAGGGTTCCACTATTTTCAGAAACAGTAATTTTTATTGGAAGTGTAGGCGATGAATAGACCCCTAAGTAATCTGTTAAAATCTCAACACTCTTAGCGCCGTCAGTTGCTTTCCATTTATTATTACTTGAATCAACATCTGGTAATGCAAAGTCGGGATCAATAACTACTTTTGTCAATTCTTCTGTAGTATCGACCTTAAATGTCCAAGTGACATTGCGTTTCCAAATCTCAACTGGCAATGTTTTTCGTGTCACTTTTCCGCTCTTTGTTTTTAGCTCAATAACCACAGGCATCGGCATTTTCTCTAAATTCTCGATCGTTATGATAGCGCCTTGAGTCGGGTCGTTTTTAACATATTTAACTTCAGTGATTGCTTGATCTAATTTCCAGCTATTAATGAACCATCCTCTCCAAAACCACCTCAAGTCTTCGCCAGCTACATTTTCCATGGTTCTAAAGAAATCATCTGGAGTAGGGTGTTTGTAAGCCCAGCGGTCGATATATGCTGTAAAGGCTTCATCAAAACGCTCAGGACCTAAGACTTGCTCACGCAACAATACTAGCCCCATACTGGGCTTGTAGTATGCCAAAACTCCTAAGTTTCGTTCTTTTAAGTTGTCTGGAGATGTATAGATTGGCTCGAGCCTGTCATTAACAAACATACTGGACATTCGGTGCATGTTTGATTTACGTTCTTTATATTCGCCGTCATTAAATGCGTCGGTACTTAAAGAATTAATAAAGGTATTAAATCCTTCATCCATCCAAGCATGTAATCGTTCGTTAGATCCTACGATCATTGGGAACCAAATGTGACCAAATTCATGATCTGTTACACCCCATAAACGCTCTGTTTTGGATTCATAGTTACAAAACACTATACCTGGGTATTCCATACCACCTTCGTTTCCAGCGACATTGATTGCTGCTGGATAAGGGTATTCTAGCCATTTTTCGGAGTAATGCTCAATAGAAGCTTTGGTATATTCTGTAGAACGCGTCCAACCATCTTGCCCTACACTTTCAACAGGGTATGCAGACATGGCAAGTGATTTTTTTCCACTTGGTAAATTGATTCGAGCGGCATCTAAAACAAATGCTGCAGAAGAAGCCCAAGCCACGTCTCTAGCGTTTTCAATTCTAAATTTCCATGTTAAGGTCGGTGAATTTGTTGGTCGAGAACTTGCTTGCGTAACTTCTTCTTCCGAACGAATTATTACAGTAGCGTCGCTTGTTTCGGCTTGTTTTAATCTATTTTGTTGATCAGCTGTGTAGACTTCAGAAGGATTTAAAAGTGCTCCCGAACAGACCACAAGGTGATTAGAAGGGGCTGTGATGTTGACGTCAAAAGTTCCATATTCTAGATAGAACTCTCCTGCGCCAAGGTAGGGAAGGGTGTTCCACCCACTTACATCGTCATAAACACTCATTCTAGGATACCATTGTGCAAGTGTAAAAATACGCCCGTTTTCGGTTTCCAAAACACCCATTCGATCTGAGCCATAATCAGGAGATGTAAACGAGAAATTAATTTTTATTCCAACAGTACCGCCATTTGCTTCAAGCGCTTTAGGAAGGTTGATTTTCATGCGGGTGTCTACAATTGTATAGGTTGTATTTACTTCTGTAGAACGACGCCCTTTTTTGTAAATAAGTTTGATAGTGTTGATGCCATATCCGCCGTCAAAATCTTGACCCTTGTCACCATTTCGACTTCCACGTAGAGGAACAATCGCCTTTCCACGAGAATCCAGTTTAAATAAATTTTGATCCAGTTGCATCCATAAAAAGTCTAGTGTATCCGGACTATTGTTTGTATATGTAATGGTTTCTGATCCCGAAATTTCTTTTGTAGCTTCATTTAAATTGACATCGATTGTGTAATCGGCGCTATTTTGCCAATAAGCATATCCGGGTTTTCCGCTAGCAGAACGTGTTTCAGTGCCGTTTTTACTATAAAAATCGTGCCCAAAGGCATCGTTATAATCGTAGTTAGAGGGCGCTTTTTCTTGTGCCATAAGGCTAGTAGACAAGAAAAATAAACCACAGCATAGAATAGAAATATACTTGTTCATAGATAATAGAGTTTAAAATTAGAGTGTGAAATTAGTGTAAATTATAAAATATTGATTAAAAATTTTGTTAAAAGCGTTTAAGACGTTAAAACACTACAGAGCGCTGGTTCCACAAGATGGAAATGAATACGCCTAAGTAAATTATAGTCACTACAAATTTAATAAAAGCAGAGGTAAGGAATCCCAATAAACTTCCAAAGGCAGCTTTAAGAGCTGTTTTAGAATCCGCTTTATTTATGATTTCTCCTAAAAATGCACCTAAAAAAGGCCCAATAATAATGCCCCCCGGAATCGGGGCAAGTAAGCCAATAATAAGCCCAACCGTTGTACCAATCATTCCCGCTTTTGTGCCTCCAAATTTTTTGGTTCCCATGGCGGGTATGATGTAATCTAAAATCCATATTAAAATGGCAACGATAAGTGTTATAATTAGCGTCACAGTACTAACCTCAATTTCGGGCATTAGATACAGCACCAAAATACCAATCCAACTTGTAATAGGACCTGGTAAAACGGGTAAGAAGCTTCCAATGATTCCTAAAACCATAAAAGCTGCTGCGATAATAATGAAGAAAATATCCATACGTTAAAGAATTAGACTCTAAAGAGGCTTTAATGTTACAAAATTTAACAGTTTGTTAAAAGAATTATGAAATCATTTTTGACTACAAAAGCCTATTTTTGCACAAAATATAAAATTATGCAATCCCTTTCTGAACTTATTGAGTTATTAACACTCGAAAAAATTAATGACCATACCTATATCGGTAAAAATTATAAAGCGCCTTGGGGACGTGTTTTTGGTGGTCAAGTGTTAGCACAGTCACTTCACGCAGCGTATCAAACGGTTCCTAAAGATCGCTATGCACATTCTATGCATGGCTATTTTATCTTGGGTGGTAGTATTGATGTTCCAATAAAATATGAAGTCGATATCATTAGAGATGGTGGTAGTTTTACAACCCGTCGTGTAGTGGCATTCCAAAACGAAAAGGCAATTTTTAACATGTCAGCGTCATTTCAGTTGAAACAAGAAGGTGTTGATCATCAGATTTCGATGCCCAACGTATTACCTCCAGAAGAATTGATGAATAGTCATAAACAAATTGAACAATTCAAGGCTGTTATCCCAGATACCTACAAGCGTTATAAGGCTTTTTTACCTAAAATATTCGAATTTAAACCTGTTGATAATATGCTAACTAAGTTAGTGAAAAATAGCCCTCCTTTTGATAATATTTGGTTTAAAACTACAGAAAAACTAGCATCAAATATTCCGCTTCAGCACCAATTGTTAGCCTATGCTTCGGACTATAATATTCTCCGTCCAGCATCGATGCCGCATCGCGAATTTTTAAATTCAAAAGAGGTGTTTTATACAAGCTTAGATCATGCGTTATGGTTTCATCGTGATTTTGATATTAGCGATTGGCTTTTATATGCCATAGATAGTCCTAGTGCTTCAAATTCAAGAGGATTTTCTAGAGGAAGTATTTTCGATTCCAAAGGAAATCTGATTGCATCAGTTGCTCAAGAAGGGTTGATGCGGATCTTAGATCAAGGATCAAAAGTTGGCACTATTTAGAAGTGTTAACGATCACCGTGGTGTGCATTTAAAACAATTTCTGAAAAGGATTATCTTTTAATAAAAATCAAATCGAAAGACTATTATTCTATCTTTGTAAAAATTTTTTAGTTGAGTAAAACCATTATCTCTAAAGTATTTCAACAGTCTTTGATTCATCAAAATCTGAGCGTTGCCATATCAAAAATCAAAGAAAAAATACATTTAAAAGGAGTACTAGGATCTTCTTTATCGTTCACTATTGCCAATGTATTTAAAACTTCAAATCATCCTTTTTTGTTGATTTTTGACAACAAAGAAGAAGCGGCATATCACTTGAATGATTTGGAAGTCTTATTGGACGATAATGAGGTATTGTTTTATCCCGGAAGCTATCGCAGGCCTTATCAAATTGAGGAGACAGACAACGCCAATGTTTTGTTACGAGCGGAAGTTTTAAGTCGGATTAATTCTCAAAAAAAACCCGCACTTATTGTAACCTACCCTGAAGCACTTTTTGAAAAAGTGTTATCTAGAAAAGCGCTTGAGAAATCAACATTTAAGGTCGCTGTTGGTGAAACACTTAATTTAGATTTTTTTAATGAGGTTCTTTTTGATTATCAATTTAAGCGAGTTGATTTTGTAACAGAACCCGGCGAGTTTTCGGTGCGTGGGGGTATTGTAGATGTGTTTTCATTTTCGAATGACGACCCCTACAGAATAGAGTTTTTTGGTGATGAAGTTGATAGTATTCGCACCTTTGATGTCGAATCACAACTCTCTATAAAACCCATTAAAAAGCTACAAATAATCCCAAATATTGAGCATAAACTTTTAAACGAAACCCGTCAAAGTTTTTTAGACTATATAGCTTCCAATACGATTGTGTTTTCTAAAAATATCCCTGTATTTTTAGCGGCCACGGATACACTTCAAGAAAAAGCAGTAGAGGCTTATAACGAACTTTCATCGGCAATCAATCATAGCCGTCCTGAAGATTTATTTTGTACTTCCAATAACTTTAAGTCTCAGTTGTTAAATTTTTCAGTAGTGGAGTTTGGGAGTACGGCTGTTTTATCACCTGTAAATACGCACCAATTTGAAGTAAACGTAGCTCCTCAACCCTCATTTAATAAGCAGTTTAATCTAATAATAGAAGATTTAAATAGCCATCACAAAGATGGTTATCAAAACTATATATGTTGTTCAAATACCCAGCAAGCCCAGCGATTCTATGACATTTTTGAAACTGTCGATGAAGATGTGCATTGTCAAATTATTGTATTGTCTTTATATCAAGGATTCATCGATCATGATAAAAAAATAGTGTGTTATACAGATCATCAGATTTTTGAGCGCTATCATAAATTTCATCTTAAAAATGGATACGCCAAAAAACAATCTATCACCCTTCAAGAGTTAACAAAACTTGAAATCGGGGATTATATCACTCATATCGATCATGGTATTGGAAAGTTTGGAGGTTTACAAAAAATGGATGTAGAAGGTAAAGAACAAGAAGCTATAAAATTATTTTACGGCGAACGCGATATTTTATATTTGAGTATCCATGCCCTTCATAAAATCACAAAATTTAATGGCAAGGACGGCAAGCCGCCTAAAGTCTATAAACTTGGCAGTAAGGCTTGGAAAGTTCTTAAACAGAAAACCAAATCAAGAGTAAAAGAAATTGCATTTAACCTCATAAAACTCTATGCTAAACGTAAGCTAGAAACAGGATTTAGGTACAATCCCGACAGTTCGATGCAATTGGAGTTAGAAGCCTCATTTGTGTTTGAAGATACGCCAGATCAAATGACAGCTACTGCCGATATTAAATCAGATATGGAAAGCGAACGACCAATGGACCGTTTGATTTGTGGCGATGTTGGGTTTGGGAAAACTGAAGTGGCGCTTAGAGCAGCTTTTAAAGCCGTTGATAATGGTAAGCAAGTTGCTGTTTTAGTGCCAACAACCATACTTGCGTTTCAACATGCGAAAACATTTAAAGCACGTTTAAAAGAGTTCCCTGTAGCAGTAGATTATATCAATCGATTTAAAACCACTAAACAACGCAAAGCTACCTTAGAGCAGTTAGAATCGGGAAAATTGGATATCATTATTGGAACCCATCAGTTAGTAAATAAGTCAGTTAAGTTTAAAGACTTAGGCCTATTAATTGTAGATGAGGAACAAAAATTTGGTGTAGCGGTTAAAGAAAAACTCAAAACTCTTAAGGACAATGTGGATGTACTCACGTTGACAGCCACACCAATTCCGCGGACGCTTCAGTTTAGTTTGATGGCGGCACGTGATTTATCAGTAATTACAACGCCCCCGCCCAACCGTTTTCCAATAGAAAGTATTGTTATACGTTTAAATGAGGAAACGATACGTGATGCGATTCAATATGAAATTCAACGTGCGGGGCAAGTCTATTTTATTCATAATCGAATTGAAAACATTAAAGAAGTTGCAGGGCTTTTACAACGTCTTGTGCCAGACGCAAAAATTCGAGTTGGTCATGGGCAAATGGAAGGGCGAAAACTAGAACAGCTCATGCTTGATTTTATGAATGGAGAATTTGATGTTTTAGTCAGTACGACTATTGTTGAAAGTGGTTTGGATGTCCCCAATGCCAACACCATTTTTATTAATAATGCCAATAATTTTGGATTGAGTGATTTACACCAAATGCGGGGCCGTGTAGGACGAAGTAATAAGAAAGCGTTTTGTTATTTTATTACTCCTGATTACCATGCGATGACCGATGAAGCACGCAAACGCATTTCTGCGTTAGAGCAATACACTGCGCTCGGTAGCGGGTTTAATATTGCCATGAAAGATTTAGAAATTCGTGGAGCTGGAGATCTTTTAGGAGGTGAACAAAGTGGGTTTATCAATGATATTGGATTTGAAACCTATCAAAAAATCCTGAATGAAGCCATAGAGGAACTCAAAGAAACAGAATTCAAATCGCTTTATAATGAAGATATAAATACCAAAGAATTTGTAAGAGATGTTACTATTGATACAGATTTTTCGTTACTATTCCCCGATGATTATATAAATAATATTACCGAACGCTTAAGTCTTTATACGGAGTTGAACGCCTTGAAAAACGAAGCAGATTTGCAGCGTTTTGAGCGCGATTTGTTGGATCGATTTGGGGCACTTCCTACACAAGTTGTTGATCTACTCGACAGTGTGCGGATCAAGTGGTTGGCAACAACTTTAGGCTTTGAAAAAATAGCCATGAAAAACCATAAACTCGTAGGTTATTTTATAAGTGATCAAGAAAGTCGTTTTTATCAAAGTATACATTTTTCAAAAGTACTGCAATACGTTCAAGCACATCCTCAAGCGTGTACAGTGAAAGAAAAACAAATGCGTATGGGTTTACGATTGATAATGAGTTTTTCAAATATTAATTCTGTCCAACAAGGGCTCGATGCTTTAAAACCTATTTTGGTATAATACCAGTTATTGTTTTACATTAATTACAAATTGTAAATGGCATAGTTATTGGTTTTTAGTTCAAGATGATTATATTTGAAACACCTAAACTCATAGCCTCATGTTTAAATACCTTCTCTGTTTTTATTTAATTGTTCCGATTTCGGGATTTTCACAACACCAAATCACGGGCAGTTTTTCTCCGCCCTCTAAATTTAAAGCCACTATGTTATATCACTTATCGGCAGGTGATGCTACCTATACGAGCTATGGGACAGTGGACGAGCAAGGTGCCATGCAAATAGATCTTGATGCTGCTGCTCCTACAGGGATGTATAGAGTAGTATATGCACTCCCACAATCCGAACATAACTTTGAATTTATTTATAATGGTAAAGAAGATGTTGTTTTTAATTTTGATGCCACTCGGGGTATTAAATTTATAAGTTCTAAAGAAAATCAACTGCTTCATTCATATAAGGGGGCCATCGCAACGGCACAAAATGAGTTGATGAAACTGTATGCGCAGCCTCCTGTGGATTCAATAAATTATATAGACCATGTCCAAAAAATTGACAGCCTACAAAACGCCTATGAAACCCTTTCAAAAGGAACAATTGCAGCCCATTTCATAGCAGCAAGCAAACCCTATATTCCTAGTAAATTAGAACCCGCAGAAACGTATGTCGCACATGCAAAAGCACATTTTTTTAAAGCTGTTAACTTTCAAAATAAGACCCTTCAAAGTTCAAACTTTATTATTGATAAATGTATCGATTATATTTTTGAAATGCATACGTCTCAAACACCATCGTTTCAAGATTTCACCTCCAATATTGATACGGTTTATCAGTCTTTTTTGGAAACAGAACTTCTGTACCAACTCACAAGCTTGAATATTCTGAATGAAATTTTGATTGATTTAAAACAAGAAGCGTTAGCGGTCTACCTTACGCAAACCTATGTATTGCCATTGGCGAGCCAATTGAATGCGATAGAATTAATAGTTTCTATGGAATCGTTCTTGCGTGTTGCTGTTGGTGCCAAAGCTCCTAATTTTGAAATTAAAAACCCGAAAAATGAGCTAAAAATCTCACTTTATGATTTGAAAGGTAATTCCAATTATATATTAATTTTTTGGAGTAGCGATTGTGGACACTGTATGAATGAACTTCCAGAAATTCATGCGTATATTTCAAAGCATCCCGAAAAAGATATAAAAGTAATCGCTATTGGATTAGAAAATAACCTACAACCGTGGGACCAAGCTATACAACTGTGGCCTAAATTTACGCATGCTATTGCAGAAGGCAAATGGGAAAATAACATTCCTATACATTATGATATCACGGCAACGCCAAGTTACTTTGTGTTGGATGCTTCCAAAACAATAACATCTAAGCCGTATTTATTAAAAGATTTGAAAGCAGTTTTAGATCAGAAGTGATAAAATGCATTTTCAATATGTTCTATATCAGGTTTTTTTGTTGAGAGCACAATAGCGATGATGTCAAAACGGACTTCAACGTCTAGGCCTTTGGATGTCACAAAATAATCCACCGCTTTGATAATACGTTGTATTTGGGCAGGTTTCAAAAATTCTTCGGGTGCACCAAACGCCGTAGAAGATCGGGTTTTTACTTCCACCGCCGCCAAACACTTGTTTTTTTGAGCAATAATATCGACTTCGGCTTTTAGATAGCGAAAGTTTTGGGCGAGAATATCATACCCTTTAGAAATCAAGTAATCTACCGCCAAGCGTTCTCCAGAAATTCCACGATTATTATGCTCAGCCATATTAAGTTATGTTGTAAAGGCATAGTCGCGCTCTACTTTAGCAATGCGTACTTTGTAGTGACTATACCAGGTTTTTCGCCCTTTAATTTGTGCGTCTTGATGGTCCAAATTCTCTTTCCAACGTTTTATAGATTCCAAATCGCGCCAATATGAAATAGTTACTCCAAGTTCGGACTGTACTGCTTCCATTCCTAAAAAACCATCTTGCTTGAAAACAAGTTGATTCATTAGGGCGTTTACTTCTGAATATCCTTCGACGTTTTGGCTGCGAATCGAACTGAAAATAACAGCATAATAAGGAGGATGTGGTGTGTTTGCAATCATAGTAAAAAAATCAGTCTACAAATGAGATGCGTGTTTTTGATTTGGTCACATTAAGTTGGATAGTACGTCCAAAGTATAAGGCTCTATTTTCAAGCTCGTGCCCTGCTGGAAACCCAAAAACTACAGCAGCATTCGAGTCTTTTAAAATATTTAATATCAACGCTTCAGTGGACTGTCCCCAAGCAGGAGTGTTAGTCCTTAGTTTACTCATGTCGCCGATAATTACAGCTGCGCAGTTGTCAAAATAGCCAGCGCGTTTTAAGCTTTGTAATTGTCTATCGATATGGTATTTGTGTTCCCCAATTTCTTCAATAAAAACAACTTTACCACTAGTGTCAATACTTGTATTACTTCCTAAGGCAGCGGTCAACAACGATAAATTCCCTCCCACGAGTTGCCCCGATGCGTTTCCTGTTTTATTATCAGAATGGCTATCAACTTCATAGGTTTTTAGCCGCCCAAAAAGCGCATCTTTTAAGGTTTCTATTGAAGGTTTTATAGCTTCTGGGTCTTCTGTAAGGTTGATACACATCATGGCGTGTAAACTTTCATAACCTAAATTGTTCAAAGCATTATGAAGAACGGTCACATCGGAATAACCAATGACCCATTTGGGGTTCTTTTTAAAACCTTCGAAATCTAAATCATCAATAATTCTAAGCGTTCCATATCCGCCACGTGCACACCAAATTGCTTTGATGTTTGGCTGGTCTAAGGCCCATTGTAAGTCGCTCGTTCGTTGGGCATCTGTACCGGCAAAATGATTGGATTTTGTTTCAAGGTGATTTCCAAAAACAACGTTTAAGCCCCATAAGTTTAATAATGTTTTTGTTTTTTGAATCACTTCAGCATCTTGTTTTAAAATGCTTGCAGTGGCAACTATAGCCACTGTGTCTCCTGCTTTTAAATAGGAAGGTCGAATCATTTCAGATAAATTTACAGGAGTATAGCGTTCCATAAGCGTCTTGTTTGGACTTGAGTATAACACCATTAAAAGGCACCACATTAAAGTATTGAATATCATTTCGAAGGGCTTTTTGTAAAGATAGCAATTTCTCTAAAATTCTGTTTCTAATTGGAGGTAATATTATGTATTTTTGTGCTAACAATTTACAATTCAATGTCAAAACGTTTTACGATTACCGCTGCTTTACCCTACACCAACGGGCCTATTCATATCGGTCACTTAGCCGGGGTGTATGTGCCTGCGGATATTTATGCTCGTTACTTACGCTTACAAGGTCATGATGTGGCTTTTATTTGTGGTAGTGATGAACATGGTGTACCCATTACTATTAAGGCCAAAAAAGAAGGGGTCACTCCCCAAGATATTGTCGATCATTTTCATGCAAATATCAAAATGTCTTTTGAGGAATTCGGTATTTCATTTGATAATTATTCTAGAACATCTGCAGAGATTCATCATGAAACGGCATCTGAATTTTTTAAAACTCTTTATCATAAAGGCGATTTTATAGAAGAAACAACGGCTCAATTATATGATGCCGAAGCGGGACAGTTTTTAGCCGATCGCTTTGTAGTAGGAACTTGTCCAAAATGTGGAAATGAAGAAAGTTATGGCGATCAATGTGAAGCCTGTGGAACGTCTCACAATGCTACAGATTTGATTAATCCAAAATCGGCCATTACAGGTGCCACGCCATCCTTAAAAGAAACTAAGCACTGGTTTTTACCACTAGATAAACATGAAGCATTTTTAAAAGAATGGATTTTAGAAGGTCATAAAGCAGACTGGAAACCCAATGTTTATGGGCAATGTAAATCATGGATTGATGATGGGTTACGCCCACGTGCCGTGACTCGAGATTTGGATTGGGGTATACCAGTTCCAGTTGAAGGTGGTGACGGAAAAGTGCTCTACGTGTGGTTTGATGCGCCAATAGGTTATATCTCCTCCACCAAAGAATGGGCCCAACGCGAAGGCAAGGATTGGGAGCCGTATTGGAAAGATAAAAATACGACCTTAGTACATTTTATTGGAAAAGATAATATTGTGTTTCACTGTATTATTTTTCCAGCAATGCTTAAAGCAGAAGGCAGTTATATCCTTCCTGAAAATGTTCCCGCAAATGAATTTTTAAATTTAGAAGGTCAAAAATTATCGACTTCGAAGAATTGGGCAGTTTGGTTGCCAGAATATTTAAAAGATTTCCCTGAAAAACAAGATGTATTACGTTATGTTTTAACAGCGACTGCTCCAGAAACAAAAGACAACGATTTTACATGGAAGGATTTTCAAGCTCGAAATAATAATGAATTGGTTGCCATTTTTGGGAATTTCATCAACCGAGTATTGGTGTTGACAAACAAATATTACGACGGAATTGTGCCGCGACCTAATGCGTTGTCTGTTATTGATACAGATACTTTAGAAAAGGTAAAAGCCTATCCTGGTATTTTATCAAAATCGATTGAGCGCTACCGTTTTAGAGAAGCGAGTCAGGAATTAATGAATCTTGCGCGTCTTGGAAATAAATATTTAGCTGATGAAGAGCCGTGGAAAGTTGTAAAAACGGATCCTGAACGCGTGCAGACTATTATGTATATAGCGCTTCAGATTTCAGCAGCTTTAGCTGTGGTGTGTGAACCATTTTTGCCATGGTCGTCAACTAAATTAAAATCCATGCTTCAGTTGCACCCGCACTCATGGGCTGCAGTTGAAAGAGGTGAAAAGCTCTTAGAACCTGATCATCAAATAGGAAAAGCAGAATTGTTGTTTGCTAAAATTGAAGATTCAGAAATTGAAAAACAACTCGAAAAATTAGCACAAAGTAAACTAGCAAACACTATTGCTAATGCCGTTGTAGAACCTCAAAAAGAGACGATTTCATTTGAAGATTTTTCAAAATTAGACATTCGTGTAGGGACAATTATTGCTGCCGAAAAAATGCCGAAAGCCAAAAAGTTATTAGTACTTCAAGTTGATACAGGTATTGATGTTCGTACGATTGTTTCTGGAATTGCCGAGAGTTTTACCGCAGAAGAAGTTCTGGGGAAACGGGTCACTGTTTTAGTGAATTTAGCACCTCGCGCTTTAAGAGGAGTGGAAAGCCAAGGAATGATTTTAATGACTGAAACTCCAGAAGGAAAACTCGTGTTTGTAAATCCCGACGCTGCCCATGAGACTACAAATGGGTTGAAGATTAGTTAAGGGAGTATTAAGATATGAGTATTAAGAACCAAGACAAAAGATACGAAATAAGTTAGGTACAGAATCAATACAATAATTGGTTTTAGACAATCTTAGTCTTAAATTTTGTTGAGACTTTTGGTTATAGTACCTTTAGCCTTCATTATTTAAAATGCTTTTATGGCGGGATCAAATATTACATTAAAACAATTGTCATCTATTTTAGGGGTGTCCATTTCCACCATTTCAAAAGCGTTGAATGATAGCCATGAAATCAGTGATGCGACCAAAAAACGCATTGTTGAGATGGCGAAACTTCACAATTATCAACCCAATAAAATTGCGGTAGGACTTAAATCGGGAAAAACTAATACCATTGCAGTGGTGATCCCAAGTGTTCAAAATAGTTTTTTTGCACGTGCATTGTATGGCATCGAAAGTTTAATTTCGGAAACTAATTTTAATATCATTGTGTGTTTAACAAAAGAATCACATGCTAAGGAGGTGGAAACCTTTAATATGTTATCTAATGGTGTTGTCGATGGTTTTATAGTTGCCGTTTGCGAAGAAACCCAAAATTTACAAAATTATGATCATTTTACCAATGCGATGGCTAACGGCAAATCGGTGGTAATGTTCGATCGAGTGATTGATTCAGTGAATTGTGGTAAAGTAACCACTAATGATTTTTCAGCTTTGTCGGAAGCGACGCAAGCTCTAATTGGTTCAGACCGAAAACATATTGTCTTGCTGTCAACGATTCACAAGTTGAATGTTGGTAAACTTCGAACTCAAGGGTATATAAAAGCAATGGAAGCTGCAGGGTTTTCACCAACGATTTTAGAGTCAGATGATCAACATGCGGGAGCAGTAATGACCGAGTATTTAAATACCAACTCTGTTGATGCCATTATAGCTTTAGATACGGATGCTTCTTTGGCAGCTTTGAAAGCTGTTAAAACAAACAACAAACAAATCCCAAAGGATGTGGCGGTGATTGGTTATGTGAGTGAACGTATGGCGCATAATCTTACTCCAGAGTTAACAACGATTAACCAGCATAGTTATACGATAGGGAATGCAGCGGCAAGTATGATTGTTGAGGCAATTAGAACCAAATCTAAAGACATGAATCAAGTTGTTATTAGTTCTACGTTATCGGTTCGAGATTCGTCTTAAAAATACACAAGCTCACGATGTGAGCCTGTGTTAAATTTAATTTTGTCTATTTCCCAAACAATACCACTTCATTAACGACCACTTCTGTGGTGTAGCGTTTGTTGCCTTCTTTGTCGTCCCAAGTACGGTTGGTAAGTTTACCTTCAATGGCGATTTCTTTGCCTTTGGTGACATAGTTTTCAATGAGTTCTGCTGTTTTATTCCAAGCAACGAGGTTGTGCCACTCTGTTTTGGTTTGTTTCTGTCCATCGGCATCTTTGTAGTACTCGTTTGTTGCTAATGAAAATTTTGCTAATTTTTTCCCACTATCTAAAGTGATAATTTCTGGGTCATTACCCAAGTTTCCAATTAACTGTACTTTGTTTCTAAGTGTGTTCATCATAATTAATTTTAAGGTTATTACAGTTTTACTATCGAATTTTTCGACAGGACAAAGATGTGACACTCTCCAAATTTTAGTCGGTAATTACCTGTTTAATTTCGTTTGTAATTACTTGTAGTCGTTTGTAATTGGCTAAATATATTGTATATTTAACCGTTATAATCACAAATTAATATCAAATGAAAAAGCAATGCCCCGAATGTAATGATCCAATTATTGGTCGAACAGACAAAAAGTTTTGTAGTGATGGTTGTCGAAACAGCTATAATAACCGTGTTAATAAGGATCAGAAAAATCTCATTAGAAATATTAATAATCGTTTACGAAAAAACTGGCGTATCCTTGAATCTATTAATCCACACCAAAAAACAAAAACCACACGGGATAAACTCATTGCAGCTGGTTTTGACTTTAATTACTTTACAAGTATTTATACCACGAAGTCAGGTACGGTCTACTATTTTGTGTATGATCAAGGCTATTTGCCTTTAGAAAATCAGTATTATGCGGTTGTGAAAAGAGAATAGGCCAGTTTTTGAATGTCATTTTCTCCGTTTACATAGTATAAACGACCGCTTATTACGCAATATGTCCGTTAGTTACACGTTGGTTGTAAGTGCTTTATAAGCTGCATATATTTGAACTATGTAATTTAATATCTTACTTAAAAGTTAAATTGGTTAATTTTGGAAAACACCACGATAGTGGTGTTTTTTTATGCTTAAAAATAAAAAACGCAACTTTTTTTTAAAAAGATATTACCGTTTAAACATTTAATATTTCCGCTTATTACATTATATGTCCGTTTATTACTTAGTTGTTGTGGGTACAATAAATCTAATATATATTTGTAGTGTCAATATTCTCAAATATTGCTTAAAAGTTAAATTGGTTAATTTTTGAAAAACACCACACTCGTGGTGTTTTTTTTGTTTTATAGCGGCTATAAAACTTATAAAGTTTCAGAAAAATCTATTACTTTTGGTTAAAATATAATAAAATGAAAAAAATTAAATACACAGTTCTTTTATCACTTTGTTTTGGAATTCAAGTTCAAGCCCAGAGTCAGTCTGATTTAGTCTCTCATTACAAGGCCTATTACGCCCAAATGCAAAAACAAGGCGATATCCAAGGTATTATAAACGCAATGACACATTTAGTGCTGTTGGAGCCAAACGTGAAGCGACAGGATACGCTGTCAGCGCTTTATATGAACGAAGGAAAATATATGCAAGCGTTAAACATTGTTGGAATAGAACTGCTTGAAACAGATACTACTTTAGCAACAGAAGTGAAAGCGGTGAGTTTAAAATCATTAAATGAACCAAAACGTGCCATTGAACACTATGAAGTGCTCTACAAACAAAACCCTTCAGTTTCTATTGCGTATGAACTTGCAGATTTAAAAATTCAAACAGATGATCTTACAGGAGCTTCATTAAATATAACCTACGGAATTGCAAATTCTACAACAGATATGATGAAACCTTATTACGAAACGCAAACGCCATATCAAGTGCCATTACTTGCTGGTTTTGTATATTTAAAAGCGATTGCTAAATTCAGAGAGAACACTGAAACAAATCATGATGCAGCGATTTTGATTTTAGAAGAAGCACTCCAGCTAGCGCCTAATTTTAATATGGCAAACTTAGCTATGAATGCCATTCGTAATCAAAAAGAAACTCCAAAAACGGATTAAATTTCTTAAAACAAATTGTAATAAAAAAGCAGCGCCATAGCGCTGCTTTTTTATGTTTTATAAATTTACCAAATCCGAACACGTTGATCTTCAGCAAGGTACATCTTGTCGCCTTCCTTGATGTCGAATGCCTCATAAAAAGCATCAATATTTTTAAGCGGTTGTGTTGCTCGCTGAATCCCAGGAGAGTGAGGATCAGTTTTTATTTGTCGTCTTAAAGCATCCTCACGCGTCAAAGTTCTCCATACTGTTGCCCAAGACATAAAGAAGCGTTGTTCTGCTGTAAATCCATCAATGTCTTCCGGTCGACCATTGGTTTCAAAAAAGAGTTGAAGGCCGTCATACGCTCCTAGTACGCCTCCTAAATCTCCAATGTTTTCTCCTAAAGTAAATTTCCCATTAATATATACACTGTCCATGACTTCAATAGCACTGTACTGTTCTGCTAAGGCATTGCCACGTTTTTCAAATTCTGTTAAATCTTTGTCAGTCCACCAATTATTAACATTTCCATCACCGTCAAAACGAGCACCAGAATCATCAAAAGCATGTGAAATTTCATGGCCAATTACAGCACCAATACCACCATAATTCACGGCCTCATCAGCGGTATAGTTATAGAAAGGCGGTTGTAATATAGCAGCTGGAAATACAATTTCATTGTTCAAAGGATTGAAATAGGCATTTACGGTTTGTGGAGGCATGCCCCATTCCGATTTATCAACAGGCTGTCCAATTTCAGAAATGTTTTTATTTAAACTCCAGTTAGCAACCGCCATCATGTTTTCTGCATAACTATTACCTTCCTTGACTTGCAGTTCAGAATAATCTTCCCACTCGTCAGGGTACGCAATTTTAACAGTAAATTTATCTAGTTTTTCAATGGCTTTGACTTTAGTTTCATCACTCATCCAATCCAATACCTGAATTCTATTTTGAAATGCTTTGATCACATTTGCAATCATTTTTTCTGCTTTTTCTTTGGCTTCTGGTGGAAATTTAGCTTCTACATATAATTTTCCAATAGCTTCTCCAACAGATCCATTTACAGTTCCTAAGGCACGTTCTTCTGCAGCACGTTGTGCTTTAGATCCGCTAAGGGTTTTGCTATAGAATTCCCAATTCGCAGTTTCAATTTCTGGGCTTAAATAGCCAGCCGCATTGTCCAATGTACTCCAAGTCATTAGGGTTTTAATATCTTCAATGGATGTTGTGTTTAGAAAAGTATTCAAAGCTTTCATATAGGTCGGTTGCATCACTAAAACAGTGTCTAAAGGTTTTGCAACACCCATATCCTTGATAAATTTATTCCAATCAATTTCAGGGGTTATAGCACTCAAATCTTCAACAGAGCGTGGATTGTTAAAGTTACGAATATCACGACTTTGTACCTTGTCTAAGCGAGGTTCAGCCAGTTGTGTTTCTAGTGCGAGTACGCGTTGTGCTGCAGATTTAGCTTTGTCGTCATCATAATTAATAAATCTAAACATACGTGCAACATGCTCTACATATTGTCCTCTAATTTCCTTTGTTTTTGAATCTTGATCGAGATAGTAATCACGTTGTAATCCTAAACCACCAGGGAATACCCAAGCGGTGTTCATGCTGCTATCGTTTAAATCTGCTTCGGCTCCAATACCTGCAAAAGGGGCAGAAACCCCTATTGTTTTTGTATAAACGGTTTGCATATCTGAAATATTTTGAATGCTATTGATGGCTTTCAAAAGCGGAAGAATAGGCGTGATTCCTGCTTCTGTCCGGGCTACAGAATCCAGTTCAGACTCAAACATTAGTAATGCTTTTTTTTGATCTGAGCCTTCTTCGTAAGTGCCCAATTCTTTAGATGTTTTTATAATGTCAAGAACATCTTTTCGTGTTGATTTTCGAAGGACACCAAAACCACCCCATCGCGATTCATCATCTGGAATAGTGTTGGATTTCATCCAATTGCCATTCACATAATCATAAAAATTATCATTTGGACTGACATTAAGATCCATGTTTTCCAGAATAATTCCAGGTATTTTTTCAGCGTCAGAAAGCTGACTTTTTGATTCGGTTTTGCAGGCTTGGAAGCTTAGTAGTCCAAATGCACACAATACGGTAAGCTGTTTTAAGTTCATGAGTTTAGTGTTTAGTGAGTATTATATATTAGTAGACGTACAATTAACTAAAAATGTTACAGTTATACACAGAATTAACATTATTTATTTCAAATTTAACGCACTAGAAAGACACTAGCTCTTAAATTTTAAAGGAAATTAAATTGGTTTAGTAATCAATTGTGCCTTTTTTTCAAAGGTTTTATTGATTTGGTATATTAAATTCAACTGGGCTTGTAAGAGCTCAGATTTTGTTTGTGCAAATTCTTTCGAATCTAGAAGATCAAGGGAATAACTTTCTCTTAATTTATGGGTCAAGGTTTCTATAACGTTCAATCGCGTCAATATACTCGTTTCGTTTAATATGTCTGGGATTGTTGTTTTGATATCTAAAAACAATTGGTTTAAATCTTCTGCTGGTATACTAAAGAGATTGAGTGCATTGTTTTCAAGGTTTTTTATATCTGTATATAAATTGTGGTATTTTGGCCAATCTGAAAATTCTGGAGGGATTGAATAGTTTAAAATAGCCACTTTATTTTTTTCAGGTTCACCTGAAGAAATTGGTGTTTGTACAAGCGATTGAGATTTATCGGTGGTGTTAGGAGTTTTGTTACAGCTTATAAATCCAAGCAGTACACTAATACTCACAAATGAGTACAAAGAGATATATTTTTTGATTTGAAAAGTAATCACGAGTCGTTAAAGTTTATAGTCATCCACAAATATCCAACTAATTAATTGAAATTTATACATATATGAATATTTATGTGCTTCTTTAGTTTTGAATATTTAAACTTATCATAAAACCATCTAAATTAGAGAGTTATTTTTAGGTTTAGTCTATGTTTTAATTAGAAAAATTGGAACTCATGATCATCCAGTTGTTGTTGTACATTATTATATGACAATAGCAACTCTAGTATGTGGTGTTCTCTCGATTGCGAATTGGAGGGCACCACAAGGATTAGAATGGATCTTATTGTCAGTTTTGGGTCTATTTGGTTATATTGGACAAGTATACATGACCAAGGCCTTACAAGGAACTCAAACCAGTATTGTTGCACCTTTAAAATATCTTGAAGTAGTTTTTACAATGATCGTTGGAATTGTATGGTTTGACGATTTATATAATTTTTGGAGTTTACTACGGACTTGTCTGATTATTATGGGACTTGTTTTGAATATGAAAAGTAAAACAAATTAATTATTTGAGGATTGATAAGTTATAAAACAAAAAACTCACAACTTTCTATAGAATAGATTGTTATGAGTTTTAAAAGTGGTGCCTCCAGGAGTCGAACCAGGGACACATGGATTTTCAGTCCATTGCTCTACCAACTGAGCTAAGGCACCTTCCAGCTGTTAAAAGCGAGTGCAAATATATATTCTTACTTTTTAACTAGCAAGCATTATGAGATTAAAATTTAAAAAAAATAAAATTATTTTTGCGCTATGTTAAGTAAAAAACTAATGTCCATTTTTGGAGGTATTTCCAGTATCATTCTTTTTGTTACCGCAGTTGTCCTTGATCGAGAAAATAGTTGGGTTTCCCTGTTTATGATTCCTTTCGTGGTTGCTCTTTTAATGAGTTATGTTTTTGCACCACAGATTGATTGGTGGTCGTTTAAACGAAATCCACCAGACCTACCCAGTCTTTTGGGAAATTTATTGTTAACTCATTTCCCCTTTTATCAAAATCTTTCAGCTGCCAACAAAACACGCTTTCGACAAAGGGTAGCGATGTACCTTGAAGCAAGAGGGTTTTTCGCTCAGCGTGGAGGGGAAGAGGGTGAGGTACCTTTGGATATGAAAACCATGGTTGCAGCAAATGTGGTCATGCTTACTTTTGGGCGAAAGGATTTTATTTTGAAAAAATTTGAACGCATATTTATTTACCTCCAAGCATTTCCTTCGCCAAATCATCAATATTTACATGCTTCAGAAATAAATGCAGAAGATGAATGCCTAGTCTTTTCAGGAGAACATTTGACACTTTCTTTTCGACAGCCTGAAAAGTATTATAATATTCTAATTCATGAATATACTCAGGCTTTCCAATTATCCTATCCAAGCTTTGATTACCCTACTTTTGACGACTCCATTTGGGATGTTTGGGAAAAAAAACAAGTGATAAAATTCATGGGGATGCCTGAGGAAAAAATTGATCTACTTGGCGTGAGTGTGAATTTCTTTTTTAAGAATCCTGAAAAATTCAAAAAATTAATGCCGAAAGGATTTGAAAAATTTCAAAAAATTTTCAATTTAAATCCTTTACAAAAAACTAATCCTGTAATCGATAAGATCATTATTGAAGGGATTCCTTAAATAATTTCGCAACAACTTTAAAAATATAAAAGTCACTTAAATTTATTCCAAACAGCATTTTTTAATAAAATAAAATTATCAAATATGCTATTGCAGAAGTCTATTTCCTTTTAATAAAAGTAAAATGGAAGAAAATACCTCATCATTTGAAACCAGAGGGGAAACTACACTAAAACTATTGCAATCATTAAAATAAAATTGACTTAAAAACATTTCTTTCAATAGCCTTCAAAGACTATATTACAGGGGGGGTTTATTATTAAAATACTTTCTTCCTCATCAATAAATTATTACATTTGCATTCGAATTATGGATTTATCCGCCTAGCCAAACCTAAATGACATTTTTTGCCTCAAAAAAATGTCATTTTTTAAGGTTTAGAGCACTAGTTCACTTATCTGTTACAGTAAAGAAAATTTAATAATCTACCAACAGAACAACAAATAGTCATGCCTAAAGACAATTCGATCAAATCAGTCCTTATTATTGGAAGCGGGCCTATTATTATTGGTCAAGCTTGCGAATTCGATTATTCCGGAACACAAGCTTCTCATGCTTTGCGTGAAGAAGGAATAGAGGTTTCTTTGATTAATTCTAACCCTGCAACGATCATGACTGATCCTGTTACTGCGGAACATATTTATTTAAAACCACTGACCGTTCAAAGTCTTATTGAGATTTTGGAAGAGCGTCAAATTGATGCTGTACTTCCAACAATGGGAGGGCAAACAGCATTGAATCTCGCTATCGAAGCAGGTAATGAAGGAGTTTGGGAAAAATACAATGTCAAGCTTATTGGAGTAGATTTAGAAGCAATTGAGTTAGCCGAAAATCGTGAAAAATTTCGAGAACATGTAGTAAAGTTAGGATTAAGTGTTGCTCCGTCTCATATTGCTAATTCTTTTCTTGAGGGTAAAGAAGCAGCGCAAAAAATTGGCTACCCATTGGTAATTCGACCATCATATACTCTTGGTGGATATGGAGGTGGATTTTGTCACTCTGCGGATGAATTTGATGAAGCACTTCGAAGAGGACTGGACGCATCTCCAACTCATGAAGTTTTAGTAGAAAAAGCAGTTCTTGGATGGAAAGAATTTGAATTAGAATTACTTCGAGATAGTAATGACAATGTTGTTATTATTTGTACTGTTGAGAATCTTGATCCGATGGGAATCCATACTGGAGACAGTATTACAGTTGCTCCAGCAATGACACTTTCGGATACTGCTTATCAACAAATGAGAGATGAGTCAATTTTAGCAATGCGATCAATGGGAAACTTTGCTGGAGGTTGCAATATTCAATTTTCTCAAAATCCTGAAACGGAAGAATTAATTGTTATCGAGATTAATCCAAGGGTATCTCGTTCTTCTGCCTTAGCGAGTAAAGCAACTGGTTATCCAATTGCAAAAATTGCAGCTAAACTCGCCTTAGGATTTACACTTGATGAATTAAAAAATCAAATTACGGGAAATACTTCAGCTTTTTTCGAACCCACCTTAGATTATGTAATTGTAAAAATGCCAAGGTGGAATTTTGATAAATTTAAAGGCTCTAGTCATATTTTAGGTTTACAAATGAAATCTGTAGGGGAGGTGATGGCCATCGGAAGAAATTTCCTTGAGGCCCTTCAGAAAGCATGTCAATCTCAAGAGAATGGTCGAATGGGATTAGGAGCTGATAAAAAAGAATGGATTAGAACTGCTGATATTTTAGAAAGATTATCGCAAGTAAGTGATGATCGAATTTATCGTGTAAAAGATGCTCTGCGATTAGGTGTTCCAGAAAAAACCGTCCACAAACTAACTAAGATTGATCCATGGTTTATCACTCAAATTAAACGTTTGGTGGCAATGGAGAATGAAATCATGCGATTTAATGTAGCAGAAGATTTACCTGTGGAATTTTTACGAAGTTTAAAAGAGGTAGGTTACTCTGATGCGCAAATCGCTTGGTTGATGAGGATCAATGAGGAAGAAGTTACTCGACACAGAAAAAAATTAAATATCCGCAGAACTTATAAAATGGTGGATACCTGTGCAGCAGAATTTGAGGCAAAAACACCTTATTTTTACTCTACTTTTGATGGTGAAAACGAAAGTATCCCTAGCGACAAGAAGAAAATTGTTGTTCTTGGTTCCGGTCCAAATCGAATTGGTCAAGGGATCGAATTTGACTATTGTTGTGTGCATGGATTGATGGCAATTCAAGAAGCAGGGTATGAAGCAATCATGATCAATTGCAACCCTGAAACTGTTTCGACAGATTTTAATATGGCTGATAAATTATACTTCGAGCCAATATTCTGGGAACACATTCAGGAGATTTTTGAGTTGGAAAAACCAGAAGGTGTCATTGTTCAATTAGGTGGTCAGACTGCATTGAAACTGGCGGAGACTTTTGACAAAAAAGGAATCAATATCATCGGTACAAGCTATAAAGCACTTGACCTTGCCGAAGATCGCGGACGATTCTCAGATTTGCTCAAAGAATTGGATATTCCTTATCCTAAATATGGACAAGCTGATGATGCTCAAGAAGCAATTGATATTGCTAATCGAGTAACTTATCCTGTTTTAGTTCGCCCATCTTATGTATTGGGTGGACAACGAATGAAGATTGTAATTAATGATGAAGAGTTGGAAAGACAAGTATTAGAAATTTTCAAACACATGCCTGACAACAAAGTATTGATTGATCAATTTTTAGATCGAGCAAAAGAAGCAGAGGTAGATGCGATTTGCGATGGTGACGAAGTTCACATCATGGGAATAATGGAGCATATAGAGCCAGCGGGAATTCACTCGGGTGATAGTTCAGCAGTTTTGCCAACCTACAGTTTGAGTGATCAAGTCATTGAAAAAATGGTTGAGTACACTAAAAAATTAGCTTTTGCTTTAGAAACAAGAGGGTTAATAAATATTCAATTTGCTATCAAAAACGAGCATGTTTATGTAATCGAAGCTAACCCCAGAGCTTCACGTACTACTCCATTCATTGCCAAAGCTTATCAAGTTCCATATCTGAATATTGCAACACATGTAATGCTAGGAAATAAGAAATTAAAAGATTTTGAAATCACGAAAAAATTGGAAGGTTACGCAATTAAAGTTCCTGTTTTTTCATTTAATAAATTTCCAAATGTAGATAAAAACTTGGGACCTGAAATGAAATCAACTGGCGAAGCTATTCGATTTATAGAAGATACAAGCAATCCCTACTTTAGAGAATTAGACAAAAGACGTTCTATGTATTTATCGATGTAAAAAATAAAAAAAAGCGGGTTGTAAATTGCAACTCGCTTTTTTTATACCTTCAAATGTAAAAAAGTATAATGAAGACAAAAAATGATATAGTCAAAGATTGGCTACCCCGCTATACAGGAACTCAATTAGATGAATTTGGAGAATACATCATCCTTGTCAATTTTAGTAAATATGTAGAAATGTTTGCTGAACAATATGATGTAAAAATCAAAGGAAAGGATCGCTCCATGATTTCCGCAACTGCAGAAAATGTTACGATCATTAATTTTGGAATGGGAAGTCCAAATGCAGGAACTATCATTGATTTATTGACTGCCATATCTCCTAAAGCAGCTATTTTTTTAGGAAAATGTGGAGGAATAAAAACCAACAAAAATAAAGTAGGTGACTTAATTTTACCTATTGCAGCTATTCGAGGAGAAGGAACATCAAATGATTACTTACCTCCTGAAGTACCAGCTCTTCCTGCTTTTGCCTTGCAAAAAGCCATCTCTACAACCATTCGAGAATATGATAAAGATTACTGGACAGGAACCGTTTATACAACTAACAAACGCGTTTGGGAACATAGAGTAGATTTCAAAGAATATTTACTTTCACTCCGGCCGATTGCAATTGATATGGAAACTGCTACTATTTTTGTAGCTGCATTTAAAAATCATATCCCAGCGGGGGCTTTACTTTTAGTTTCTGATATGCCAATGGTTCCTGAAGGTGTAAAAACAGAAAAAAGTGACAAAGCAGTAAGTAAAAATTATATGGATATGCACTTAAAGATTGGAATAGAATCATTGATGAAGTTGAGCAACAATTCATTGACGATAAAACACTTGAAGTTTTAATTAGAAGACTAAGGATTGATCGATCTGTTATTTAGACGTAAAGCGAACCTATATTTTAAAGATTCACTTTACAACTAAATAACGGATCTTCTATTCTCCAGATCTACTTTTTCTTAGCCTTGGCTCTTGATTTTTTTTTAGGTAACCTATTTTTAGAATTAGGGAAAACCGTCGTTGGTTTATATTTTTTAGCAGCTTCCCATTCCATACTTAAATAAGAAATAATAATTACAATATCTCCAACAGCAACTCTTCGAGAAGCAGCTCCATTTAAGCAAATTACGCCTGAACCCCTTTCCCCTTTGATAACGTAGGTTTCAAGTCTTGCTCCATTATTATTATTTACAATTTGAACTCTTTCCCCTTCAATAATATTAGAGGCTTCCATCAAATCTTCATCAATTGTAATACTCCCCACATAGTTGAGGTCAGCTTGAGTCACAGTTGCACGGTGTATCTTGGATTTAAAAACTGTTACGAACATAGTTTAAAATATAATTTTGTTAAAAAAAAGTTCAGTATTAACAATACCGAAGCACTTTGCGAAAAGGTCACAAAATGAAATATAAGTAATAATATAAATTTTTATTAAAGAAAAAATGAAAAGAAAGTATATTAATGAAGACACTCAAATTTACGACTTTAAAATCATATTATCAATTAATCTTACATCACCTGCCCAAACTGCCGTACATGCAACTGCAGAGTTAGTCTTTCCAAAATCTTCAATTAATTGTAATGTAATTCCATCAACTATTGAGAAATATTCAGGTCTGAATTTTGGAATATTTAATTCTTGCATTGCCCATTCTTCGATTTCTTTTGGCGTTTTCTTATCAATAAGATTTTTCGCAGCGGATAATGTTTGAGAAACTTTAACTGCAAGAGCTCGGTTTTCTGGTGTTAGTCGAACATTTCTAGAGCTCATAGCTAATCCATTGTCTTGTCTCAATATTGGGCACATAACTAGTCTTACTTCAGACCCTAGTTGAATTAACATATTTCGCACAATAGTAATTTGTTGGAAATCTTTTTGCCCCATGTATAAACTATGTGGTTGAACCATATTAAGAAATCGATTTACAACCTGAGCCATCCCATCAAAATGTCCAGGACGAAACTCTCCTTCCATTGTAGTTGCCAATTCCCCAAAATCTAATCCCAAAGTTGTATTCAATTCTTTCGGATAAACTTCTTCAACGGAAGGCATGAATATTATATCAGTACCAATTGAAGTCAATAGCTCGATATCATTAGCTTCCGTTCTTGGATATTTTTCTAAATCAGCGTCATTATTAAATTGTGTCGGATTGACAAAGACACTACAAACCACACAATCATTTTCCTCTTTTGCTTTTCGGATTAATGACAGATGTCCCTCGTGTAATGCCCCCATAGTTGGTATCAAGCCAATACTTTTTTTGTTTAATCTTAAAGTATTCAGATAATATTGTAATTGATGTTCTTTTTTAAATAAAATCATATTAAACTATTCTTTTACCTGTTGATTTTTATATTTCAAATGTTTGTCAATACACAATCATTTAAGAAGGTCTTAACATATAAGAGTAAGACAAAAATCATAAAAAATGCGGAATATTTTGTATTTTTGCGCACCTGTTCATTGAAGGTATCATTTTTATTTTTAAAAAAAATGAATTTAGAGTTATATGGAGAAGAAGAAAGTTTTGATAATAACACAAGAGATGGAGCCATACACGGCACTCTCTGAAATCTCAAGAATAGCGCGAAAACTGCCACAATATATTCAAGAGAAGGGATTTGAAATCCGAGTTTTAATGCCACGCTTTGGCACTATAAATGAGAGAAGACACCGACTACACGAAGTAGTTCGCCTATCAGGAATGAATATTATCGTAGATGATGATGACTTCCCTTTAATTATTAAAGTAGCATCTTTGCCTGGCGCAAGGTTACAAGTTTACTTTTTAGATAATGATGACTTTTTTAAGAGAAAATCAGTATTTGAAGATGCTAAAGGGAAACCGTTTGATGATAATGCTGACCGGTCAGTATTTTTCTGTAAAGGTGTCTTAGAAACTGTTAAAAAATTTGGTTGGGCACCTGACATCATTCATTGTCACGGTTGGATGACTAGTCTGGTACCGTTATACTTAAAGACCGCCTACAAAAATGAACCTATTTTCCAAAATTCAAAAACGGTTTATTCTCTCTATGATAATTCGTTAGAAAAAACTTTTGGTGATGACTTTTTTGATAAAGCTTCTATTAATAATTTAGAGCCTGAAGATTTAGATGCTTATAAAAGCGGGAAAAGCATCAATTTACATGCTGGAGCAATTACATTTTCTGATGCTGTAATCACAGGTAGCGAAAACTTATCTAAAGAAACTATAAACTTAATTGAAGAAACAGATAAACCTGTTTTGGAATATAAAGGCGAAGAAGAATACTTAGCCGCTTACCTTGAGTTTTTTAATTCTTTATTGGAACAAGAGGTTGAATAAGACCTTTTTACAGACTTCACAAAAAGAATATTCTCATACCAAAACACCAGCTTCTACCTTTTAACGGGATAAAACCCAACTGGTAAAAGCTGGTTTTGCGTTTATAAGGAGTGATACCCTTTTTTAGAATTTTACCGGCATTTTTTTTGTAAATGCCTAAAAATAATTAATCATTGAAAAAGACAATATTTCAACAATTCATGTTTGCATCAAGCATTATTTTAATGTTTTTGTTTGCAACCTCCTCATGTAACGAACCAAGCCTTATTGGTGCTGATGTTATAGATACAGATCGGCCTGACGTATTATCTACAGATACTTTGACACTTTTCTCAAGCTCTGTAAAAGATGATTCGATTCGAACTTATAATGGCTTAAACTTATTAACAACTTATTTATGTGGAATTTTAGAGGATCCTATTTTTGGGAAAAGCACCTCTGAAATCAATGCTCAGTTAAGAGTAGCGGGATCAGCTCCAGATAGTACGATCTATTTCCAAAATATTTCACCTTCAGGTACGCAACTTGATTCAGTTGTTTTCGTTTTAGAGTATGATCAAGATCAATTTTTTGGACAAGATATTACACAACAAGATGTATCTATTCATGTATTAAATGAAAGTATGGATAATCTTGAAACATATTATTCTACAGATAATTTTGAAGCAGGAGACTTGCTAATGTCAGGAACAATTAACCCTAGTCAATTTGACAGCTTAACTGTTATTGGTGATGATACCATCCGAGTGCCTCACATGAAATTAGTTTTAGATAAAACAGAGGCAGCAGCTAATCCACTTTTTAGTGAATTTTTATTTAAAGACGCTAGCTCATTTATTTATTACAAAGATGACGATGCATTATTGGATGTTCTAAAAGGAGTAAAAATAAGAGTTGATAACACTACAATGACTAAAGATTTGATGATGGCATTTAAAATGTCAAACTCCTCTGTCTCAGGAATGTTTCTTCATTTCCATACAGAAACAGATACATCTTTCTATAGATTTAGATTTACCAGTAATGCGGCACAGATGACATCATTTGAGCATGACTACACAGGCTCTACAGTGGAACCTTTCATTGATAACGTTGATGATGAAATTGATGGAGAAGAATATATTTTTATTCAAGGGATGCAAGGGCTAAATGGAAAAATTAGAATTCCTTTTACTAGTGGACTCAAAAATCCAATAATTAACCAGGCTCAATTAAAATTAACCCTTGCGACAATGGTTCCAAATGATGCTACTTTTTATAGTGAATATCCTTTGGAACAACTATTTTTATCTAAAAAGAACGAGGATGGGGAATTAATAATTATTGCGGATTTGAGTACAGCTATTGAAGTGGGAAGTTTGTCAGGATTTTTTGGAGGAAATTTAGTTGAAAAAACTGAAGATAATATAGTCATTAGCACCTATACAATGAATATTTCTGAACATCTACAGGACATTATTAATGGAATAGAAACAAGTAACGATCTTTATATATCTACTGTCGCAAAAGCACAATCTGCTAATCGAACTGTAATTTTCGGTACTGGACACCCAACACATGCCCCAAAATTAAATATAACTTACACAATCAACCAATAATAATCTTATTTATAAAACCCATGAACATTTCTAAATTTTTGTAATAAAGAAAAACTTAGAAATGTTTGTAACCCTATTCTAGTTATGTGTGGAATTGTAGCTTATATCGGAAAAAAAGAAGCCTATCCAATCATTATCAAAGGTCTCAAGAGATTAGAATATCGTGGATATGATAGTGCTGGCGTTGCATTATTTAATGAGGACTTACGCGTTTACAAAAAGAAAGGGAAAGTCAATGATTTAGTTTCTTTTGTAAAAGGGAAAAATCTTGAAGGGCACGTTGGAATTGGGCACACTCGATGGGCAACTCACGGGGAACCTAATGATATTAATGCTCACCCACATACATCTGATGATGGTCGACTAACAATCATTCATAATGGTATTATTGAAAATTATGCAACACTTAAAGAGGCCTTAATTAAAGAAGGGCATACTTTTACAAGTGATACAGATACAGAAGTATTAATTCATTTGATTGGTACACTTCAAGACAAAGATAATTTAAAATTAGAAGAAGCAGTAAGAATTGCATTATCTCAAGTCGTTGGTGCCTATGCAATAGTTATTTTAGACAAAGACGATCCAACCAAATTAGTAGCTGCTCGAAAAGCAAGTCCACTAGTTTTAGGAATTGGACAAAATGAATTTTTTTTAGCTTCTGATGCTACCCCTCTGGTAGGATATACTTCTCAAGTAGTTTATTTGAATGATGAAGAAATTGCTGTAGTAAGTAATGACGGAACTTTTGAAATCAAAACTTTTGATAATGAAATTCAAACTCCGTACGTCCAACGTCTCAATATGAATATTGAAAAATTGGAAAAGGGAGATTATGAACATTTCATGCTTAAAGAAATTTATGAGCAACCAAATACCATTGCTGATTGTATGCGTGGACGGGTAAATGCAGCAGCAGGTTGGCTCAAAATGGGTGGTATTGAAGTGCAAGAAGAAAGAATTTTTAATGCCAAAAGATTTATCATGGCAGCTTGTGGAACCTCATGGCATGCTGCATTAATTGGTGAATACTTATTTGAAGAGTTAGCACGAATTCCAGTTGAAGTAGAATATGCATCTGAACTAAGATATAGAAACCCAATAATCAATAAAGACGATGTTGTAATCGCTTTGTCTCAATCTGGAGAAACTGCCGATACAATGGCAGCGCTTGAATTGGCTAAAGAAAAAGGAGCATTAATTTACGGAATTGTGAATTCAGTAGGTTCTTCTATTTCTAGAATTACTGACTCTGGATCCTATATTCATGCTGGTCCTGAAATTGGAGTAGCAAGTACCAAAGCATTTACTGGTCAAGTAACAGCGTTGACGTTAATGGCAATTTATATGGGTTACAAAAGAGGAACAATTCCTAAATCTTACTATCACCAGTTGTTAGAAGGTTTAGAAAAAATCCCAGCCAAAGTAAAAGAAGCCTTAGAGTGTGATAATCAAATAAAAAAATTGGCCACAAAATTTATTAATACCAATCATACCCTTTATCTTGGACGAGGTTACAATTTTCCAGTCGCATTAGAAGGGGCTTTAAAGCTAAAAGAGATTTCTTACATTCATGCTGAAGGATACCCTGCAGCTGAAATGAAGCATGGTCCAATAGCTTTGATTGATGAAAATATGCCAGTAGTTGTAATTGCTACCAACAAAAGTGCTTACGAAAAAATTGCAAGCAATATCCAAGAGGTTAAAGCACGAAAAGGGATTGTCATTGCAATAGTAACTAAAGGCGACACAGAAATTAGCAAAATAGCAGACTACACAATCGAAATTCCTGATACAGAAGAACCATTTACTCCTTTGTTATCAGTAATCCCTTTACAGCTATTATCTTATCATATTGCCTTAGCAAGAGGTTGCAATGTAGACCAACCTAGAAATCTAGCTAAGTCCGTAACTGTTGAATAATTTTTTTACAACCTTTGACAAAAATGATTTAAAATCAATCGTCAAAAATTCAAAGTCAAAAGTATAAAAATGGGCACACATAGCGCACATAACATGGAGTATAACTCCGAAAAAAGTGATCTTATCATACCTGAATATGGTCGTAATGTTCAAATGTTAATTCGACATGCGAAAACTATAGAAAGTGATGAAATCAGACAAGCATTTATTGAAAAGGTAATTGATTTGATGCATCAGATGCATCCTCAGAATAGAAACATCGAAGATTACATGTCTAAATTATGGAAGCATGTATTTCGAATAGCTGAATATGATATCAAAGTGATGCCTCCAAGTGGAGAAATTCCTACACCTGAAACGGACGTCACTATTCCTGAACCTGTTAGCTATCCTGTTGCAAATGTAAGATATAGACATTATGGTAATAATGTTCAGATCCTAATTAATAAAGCACTAAAGATGGAAGATGGTCCTAAAAAAGATGGATTTCTTTTAGTGATCGGTGGCTACATGAAAATGGCCTACAAAACTTGGAATAGAGAACACTTCGTTAGTGATGAAATTATTAAAGGAGATTTACATAAAATGTCTGATGGAAAACTAATTATTGCTAATAATATTTCTCTAGATGGATTAAGTAATTCTAATCGTCGAAAAAGAAAAGATGATAATGACCGCGGCGGCAGAAATGATCGGCGAAACGATCGCGGTGGTAGAAATGATCGGCGAAATGATCGCGGCGGCAGAAATGATCGGCGAAATGATCGAAGAGGAAGACGTTAAGAAAAAGGTGTTCATCATAATTGATGAGCACCTTTTTTCTTGTAATGTCTTTTATTCATTTATGCTAAAATGATTCCAACCTTGCGCTTTAATTGGATGTATATTTCCTCCTTTAGTGTGTAATTTTATTCCTTCTGAAGCTTCCACTATTTCTCCCATTATGTATATACCCGGCAAAAATTTAACCTTTTCAATATCTTCAGGCGAAATCGTAAAAAGTAATTCATAATCCTCGCCTCCACTCAATGCACAAGTAATTGGATCCATTTGAAACTTCAACGCCATCAATTCTGCATCTGGATGAATCGGCACACCACTCTCCTCAACAAATGCTCCAACTCCAGATTCCTTACAGATATGAAATATCTCAGAAGCTAACCCATCCGAAATATCAATCATCGAGGTAGGTACCAATTCTGATTTTGCAAAAGTCTCAATCATTTCTCTTCGTGCCTCTGGTTTTAATTGACGACGCACAAGATAAGATTGCTCTTCCAAATCAGGTTGAACTCCTGGGTTAGATAAATAGATCTGTTTTTCTCTTTCCAAAATTTGAAGACCTAAATAGGCAGCTCCTAAATCGCCAGTTACACACATTAAGTCACCAACTTTAGCCGTATTTCGATAAACTAACTTACCTTTTTCTCCTTCTCCTATTGCGGTTACGCTAATAATCATCCCTTTAGGAGAAGAGGTTGTATCACCACCAACTAAATCAACATCATACTGCGCACAGGCAGCTTCAACTCCCTGATAAAATTCTTCCAATGCCTCCACAGAAAATCTATTAGAAAACGCAATTGACATAGTGACTTGTTTTGGAACTGCATTCATGGCATATATGTCAGAGAGATTAACAATGACTGACTTATAACCCAAATGTTTAAGAGGGGTATACATTAAATCAAAATGAATTCCTTCCACCAACATATCAGTAGAAACAACCGACAACATATTACCGTTATCTATCACAGCTGCATCATCACCTATACCCTTCTTAGAAGATTTATTTTTTAATGGAAACTTTTTGGTCAAATGTTCGATCAAACCGAACTCTCCCAATTCATTAACATCTGTTCTCTTTTCAGTATTTTCTGCCATTGTATTTTTTAATTAAAAATTTACATCGATTTATATTCATTCATTCAACCGCAAAAGTAATTAATTTTAATCAGCCTAAAAAAATAGTTCCATAGGTACAAAAATTAAAATTTTTAATATATATTTGTGTATTAACTTTTTACGTACAAAAAGTAAAACCATCCCAACCGATTTTTTTTCCCATTCAACTAACCGTTTTTAAATTAAATGACTTCGAAGTATAGATATCTTCGATATCAAAAGTAAGTTGTGTTTTTGATTTTATATCAAGAAATGCTGAGGGGCTGTTGCATACTTACTAGTAATTTCTTTTCTATCATACTCCTAAAGAAAACTCACCCAAAAGGTTGTTAAAGTGCAACCTCACAAATTTGTAACTATTTTATTTGAATAATAGATTAGCGAAATAGTTGATAAAACAATGCATCCAAAAACAGTCTTACTAAACCGTGTCTGAGAAATGCAAAGCGATTCAACCTTATGGATACTCGATCACTTCAACAATTGTAATCTCATGATTGATTTGATTTAGAGTTATTCACCAAAAGAATGAATCTTTAGCAGACACGTTAATATGACTGCAGGAGAAATTAATTTTCTCCAAACTGTTTTTGGGATGTGAACCCTCTTCACTCACCTCGTGGAAGAGGGTTCTTTATTTATAGATTTGATTCTCGGTTACTTAAGAATTTGGGTTCTTTGACTTTTGAGCTTCAAGATTTAATTCTTGAAAAAATAATTAAACTTATCAATTACAGATCCCTTGCCTTTTAGAAAAAATTCAAAAAAATAGGAGCGTACTTAACAAGCACGCTCCTATTTTTAACAAGGTGAGAAAAAATATCACTCTACTAAATCAAACTCTTTCCCCACTTTTATTCTTTTATTCCCATCATTTACAATCACTTCTAAATAAAACTTACCTCCAGCTTTTGCTTTCTTTATAATTTTCTTTTGCTTTTTATTCAGAATCCCGTTACTCGTAGCTGTCTGAAAATTATTTTTCCGCTTATAAGATAAATTCAACACTCCGAAACTAACTGGTTCTCCAAATCTATCGCGAACCATAATTATATTATTTAAGTTCACTTTCAACTCACCAATGGTAATTTGATTTCCTTTCAACGCTCCCCAAGTAATTTTATAGTCATCAGAATTTAATGGATTACTAACTCCACTTTTTAAATAAAAATGAATCGGTAAATTTAATTTCACTCTGACTGTTTCACCATTATTTTTCCCAGGTTCCCATTTCGGCATTTTCTTCAAAACATCAATTGCAGCCTTTCCACATCCATATCCTATATCACGGATAATAGATGGCTGAATAACTCTTCCTCCTTCATCAATAATAAAACTAACATAAACTATTCCTTCCGCTCCTGCAATTTTTGCCTCCTCTGGATACTCAACATTGAATGCTAAAAATGAAATCATCCGTTCATTAGAACAAGTTCTCTTTTTATCTTTTTTGTATTTATATTTTTCGCACCCTGAAAAGTAGGGCATCTCTTCTGCATGGACTACTGCCATAGACTGTGCAAAGAAATTTATAGAAAAAAGAAATGAAATTACAATTCCTATTATGTGTTTTTTAATCATAGGCCTTAAATTAATCCTATTTAACCTCACAAAGTTAAGATTACGAATCTTGTATTGATTAGGATTTAGTTATTTTTTCACTAAATCGAATAATGAATATTTAGCATCTTACAATTTATTCGATTTAGATTCTTGATAAAGTAACTGACTTTATTCTTAACAAAATAATATAGTCAACTTTAATTTCATATGCTTTTACGATTTCAGAATTCAATCTACTTGGTGCTAAAATATAAATTACTTTCCATATTTAATCCTCCAAGGTCTTTTTCTAATCCTCTTAATCCCTATCTAATGAAGCATATTTAATTATAATATTATTATTCAACTTTAGCCGAAATACACTTAACCTATCGATTTTATCTATGCAAGGTCTACACCAAAAGTGACCAAAAATTTAAATAAAAAAAATATTCTCTTAAATTCTAAGGCAATTTTTCTTAATTAAGTAGTATCAATTTCTTTTACAAATTTAGATTTTTTGACTACCCAAAAAATAACCGGATTTAGTTGTCTAGGAAAATAAAGGCACATTACAACAAAATAAAGAGAGACATTATTTTCTTATAAAAAAAGTAAAATGACTCATTAAAAATATTTTTTATCCGAAATAGATAAAACCTATTCTCTCTTAAAATTAACCCTGCTAAGCAGACATTATTTTATTAAGTAAAAACGAATATTTCATTTTTTTTATTTCAAAAAAAAAAATCTTATATTTAAAAGCATACTTGAAAATAAAACTGAAAACCATCTATGAAAAAACGCTGGACTCTCGAATCTTATAATTCCTCTGTAGCCCAACATTTACAGGAAGTTTTGAACATAAATCCTATCTTTTGTCAAATACTTGCCCAACGAGGAATATCTACTTACGATGAGGCTCATCATTTTTTTCGTCCTTCCTTAAATCATTTACACAATCCCTTTTTGATGAAAGATATGGATTTGGCAGTCAACCGGTTAGCGAGTGCAATTCAAAGCAAAGAAAAAATATTACTTTATGGCGATTACGACGTTGATGGCACTACCTCTGTTGCGCTTATGTTTTCCTTTTTAAAAAAATATCATGATCATTTAGATTTTTATATTCCTGATCGGTACGCCGAAGGTTATGGTGTTTCTCTCAAAGGAGTTGATTACGCTGCGCAAAATGAAATTACGCTGATTATAGCGATGGACTGCGGAATCAAAGCAAATGATAAGGTAACATACGCCAAAGAAAAGGGTATCGACTTTATTATTTGTGATCACCATTTACCGGAAGGAGAATTACCCAATGCAGTGGCAGTTTTAGATCCGAAAAGAAATGATTGTAAATATCCTTACAAAGAATTAAGTGGTTGTGGAGTTGCTTTTAAATTAGCGCAAGGGTTTGTCGAGCAAAATAGTTTAGACATTTCTCAATTGAATGAGTTATTAGATTTTGTGGTCATCAGTATTGCTTGCGATATTGTTCCGATGTTAGGTGAAAATAGAACTTTAGCATTTTGGGGAATGGAACAAATAAACACAGTCAAACGTCCTGGTACTTTTAGCTTGATTGAAGTGAGCCAGCGAAAATTCCCACTCAATGTCAACGATATTGTTTTCGGATTAGGACCCATGATAAATGCAGCAGGTCGCTTAGCTGATGCTCGACAAGCAGTTCATTTGCTTTTATCCAAAGATGAAACGGAAGCAAAAGTAAATGCTAATCTTTTATATCAAAAAAATAAACTTCGGAAAAAAATTGATCTTCAAATTGTCCAAGAAGCAAAATTTATTTTAGAAAAAGAACAAGAGAGGGGGACACTTGAAAGTAAAAAAAGTATCGTCCTTTTTCGATCACATTGGCATAAAGGTATTGTTGGAATTGCAGCTTCTCGAATCGTTGAGAGTCATCATCGCCCAACTATTATTTTAGCTGAATCAAATGGATTCGCAGTTGGTTCTGCTCGCTCAGTTAAAGGATTTAATATTCATAACGCAATAAAAAAATGTGAAAAATTATTAATCAACTTTGGAGGTCATAATCATGCGGCAGGTTTAACCTTGAAAATTCAGGACATAAATATATTTCGTGAAAAATTTGAACAAGCAGTTCGAGAAACGATTGAAGAAGAATCTCTAACTCCAGAAATAAATATTGCTGCTGCACTTTCTCTAAAAAGTATTACACCCCAGTTTTGGAAGATTCTTAAACAGTTTGCTCCATTCGGTCCAAAAAATCGAAATCCTATTTTTGCCACAAAAAATGTAGAGGATACTGGTTCCTCTCGATTATTGAAAGGCAACCATCTAAAACTAAATATCAAAGAAAATGGAGAACCTCATTTTAATGCAATTGCCTTTGGAATGGGTGATTTTATCCCAGAGGTGAAAAAAGGGGCTTTTCATATTTGCTATAATGTAAATGAAAATAATTGGAATGAAAAGACAGATTTGCAACTAAATATAAAAGATATTAAATTTTAAAAACCTATTAACTCATTCTCGCTGGACAAATTAAATGAAATTCAGGGATATAAACCTTAAACTTTTCATAGTTATCCGATCGATGCATCAAAAAAGTTCCATGCATTTTTCCAACTTCTGTATTTAAAGGGCACCAGGATTGATATTTAAATTTTTCTCCTGGTCTCAAAATTGGTTGTGCACCTACAACACCTTCCCCTTCTACCTCATGTACTGACCCAATTGAATCAAAAATAATCCAATGTCGGCGCAAAAGCTGAACAACATGAGAACTCTTATTTTCAATAATGATCTCGTAGGAAAAAACGAACTTGCTATCCTTAGGAGATGATTGCTCTTGTCGGTAGGCTGGTTCCACACTTATTTGAATACCCTTGGTAATAGACGTCTCCATTGTATTAAACTTCACTAATATTATTATTATTTTTGGTAAAATTAATCACCATTTCTTCTGCTTCCTTTAACGCTATTTTAAGGTCATCATTTATTAAAACCTCATCAAATTTTTTTTCGTACTTCAATTCTCTTTTAGACCGAGCAAACCTCTTCTTTAAACTTGCTTCACTTTCAGTTTTACGATTTCGTAATCTTGCAAACAATTCATCCACAGAAGGTGGTTTTACAAAAATTGCTAGCGTTTCATTTGGGTACGCTTTTTTAATATCTTTAGCACCTTTTACGTCCACATCAAAAATGATATGCTTTCCCTCCCTCCAAATTCGTTCCACTTCACTCCTCAATGTGCCATAAAATTGATTTTCGTATACTTCTTCCCACTCCAGAAATTTCTTTTGACGTCGCATTTTCTTAAAATCTTCCACAGTCATAAAGTGATAATCTTTACCATCCAATTCATAATTTCGTTTTTCACGAGTAGTAGCAGAGATTGAAAACCCAAGAAAGTCAAAGGTCTTTACTAAATGCCGAACAATCGTTGTTTTGCCTGCTCCAGAAGGTGCTGTAATAACTATTAATTTTCCCAAAATGAAATTCGAATTTATTAATTGTGCTAAAAAAACTGAAACGGAAATAGCGTTTGAAACGCTATTTCCATTTATGAAAAAACA
The DNA here is from genome assembly GCA_029251525.1 of Saprospiraceae bacterium. Taxonomy (GTDB): domain Bacteria; phylum Bacteroidota; class Bacteroidia; order Chitinophagales; family Saprospiraceae; genus CAJQQY01. The sequence goes on from JAQXDE010000018.1 coordinate 41,089, forward strand.
AAAGCAATTAATTAGACTGCGTTAGCAACTAATTCTTTTATTTTTTCTAACTCATCTTTCATTTGCACGACAAGGTGCTGAATTGAGGATGAACTAGCTTTTGATCCTAAAGTATTAATTTCTCGACCAATTTCTTGGCTAATAAAATTCAGTTTTCGTCCTTTCTGACCAGCTTTTGTTTCCATCACTTCTAGAAAATATTTGCAATGTTGTTCTAGTCGCACTTTCTCTTCTGTGATATCCAACTTCTCCAAGTAATATAGAATTTCTTGCTCGAATCGATTCGCATTAATATTATCTTTCCCAACATACTCATCCATATTTTTTAACATACGTTCTTTGATAACTCTTATTCGCTCTTCTTCAAATGGATCAATTTTCACCAATGCCTCAGTAATATTATTCACCCGTAACTTACAATCGTCACCCATTACATTTCCCTCTTGCAATCTGAATTTATAAAATGCCTCTAATGCTTCATCAAGAATTTCGAGTACAGTCGCCCATTCCTCTTTTTCTAAATTATTGCTACCCGCAATAATTACATTTTGAATCCGCAAAATAGTTTGAGTTAAATCACCAACAGGCAACATTAATTCCTTTTGCAGCTCGATTAATTCTTTGTGATATTTTTTAAACAAAGGTTTATTAAGAGAATATGCATCATCTCCCCCTAGAGATTCTACGTTAATAGTCACATCAATTTTTCCCCTTTCCGTTTTTTTAGAAATAACACTTCTTAATTCATGCTCTTTTTCTCTATAGTTCTGAGGCATCTTAAATCGCACATCAGAGAATTTACTATTTAGGGAACGAAGTTCTATGGAGATTTTTTTTTTACGAAAGCTTCCATTTGCTTGGCCGTAGCCAGTCATTGATAACATCATAGATTTAAATTGATTTTATGCAAATATAACTAAAGCATTGAGAATAAAGTTTTGGACAACCGATTTAAATAATAAAAAAAAATAATAAGTCAACTCAAATAAAAACTTCTCTAAAGGTGAGAATTATACCCAAAATAACGGTTAAACTTTTAACCAAAAAACGATCAAAACCAAAAACACCAACTATTCGAAATAATCAAAAATCAAAATTATCTTATGATCAAAATTATCTTATGTTGCTTAATATTAAAACGATACAAATGTTAAAAATTATAATATTTTTTCTTTTTCGATAAAAAAAAGGATTTATATCTAGTATGAAAACAAAAAAAAATCATAAATCGTTGAAAAAAAGCTACTTATGAAATAAAATATAAAAATAAAATACCTTTTTATTTTCAATTGAAAAATAAAAAGACGAAATTTGCGTCGCTATAAATGAATGCCAAAACACATAATTTATCACAAACCAATAAGATAAACAATGAGAAAAGCTGATTTAGTAACAGCAATATCGGAAAAAACGGGTGTCCCTAAAGTTGACGTTTTAGTAACTTTGGAAACCCTTTTTAAGGAAGTAAAAAGCTCATTGGCTGGAGGTGAAAATGTTTACATTCGAGGCTTTGGTAGTTTTGTAATCAAAAAGAGAAAGAAAAAGATTGGTAGACACATTAAGAAGAACATTGCAATTGAAATTCCTGAACATTTTGTTCCTTCATTCAAACCTGCAAAAACTTTTGTAGAAGAAGTAAAAGGTAATGTGTCTCAACTTCCGAGCGATGAAAGTAAAAATATATAAAACTTTCTAAGTAATGTCAAAAAATCAACTAGCAGTTTTATCTTTTGCGGGAGCTTTATTTTTAGTACTTTATTTTGGTTTTGATACTAGACCAAAAGCACAGAAGAAAATAAATAAAGAACGAATTGAAAAAGCAGAATCAACTAGTATTAATTCACTTTTGTTATTTGCAAAAAACAACCTTCAACCAGAAGATGCTAGCGAAATATTATTAGCAGAAGCAAAACTTTCAGAAGTTGAAAATGACCTAGACAGCAAAATAGAGGCCTACAAAAGCCTTTCAAGTGCCTGGTATAAAATTGATCGATATGCTATTGCGGGTTATTATGCTCAATTAGTAGCTGATCAAGTAGCCACAGCTGAAGCATGGTCTATTGCAGGTGCGACTTATAACCGTGGTATAAAATTAGAAAAAGAAGAAAAAGTAATTGAGTTTTGTGCTAACCGAGCTTTTCAAGCATTCGAAAATGCAATTTCTTTAGAACCCACTAATGTTACACACAGAGTAAACCTAGCAGTATGTTACACTGATCGTGCCCCTAAAGACAATCCAATGAAAGGGATTTTGATGTTGATCGATTTGAACAAAAAATACCCTGATAACGTTCCAACTCTATCCAGTTTAGGGAGATTAGGAATACAAACAGGACAATTTAAAAAAGCAGTAGGTCGCTTGGAAAAAGCGATTCAACTTGAACCAAAAAATATCAAGGTAAATTGCCTTTTAGCTCAAGCTTATGAAGGGCTTGGATTAACTGAAAAGGCAATTACTTTTCAAAATATTTGTCAATCGTTGGCGGAAGCACAACGATAGAAAATACTTGTTCCGAGTTTTCGGAGCGTTAGAAATTTAATTTTAATAATTATAAAAAAAAATTAGTTATGCCTTGCGGAAAAAAACGTAAACGTCATAAGATAGCGACACACAAACGTAAAAAAAGATTACGTAAAAATCGTCATAAGAAAAAGAACAGATAATTTGAAATTAAAATAGCCTTTAGGCTTTTTTAAATTAATTAATCTGGCATAGGTCAGGGTAGTTTTTAACAATCTGCCTGAACCGAAAATATGATGATTCAAGGGTCATGGGATACAGTTTTTTAACTTGTATTATCCCATGACCCGTTTCTTGTTTTGACACAGTCAAATAAAATTTTGTAGAGCTGGAAGTATTATTTCCGTGCTTGAAAGATAAGGCGGGTAAGAGTAATAATATTTCTCAAGTTAATACTTGGTGGTTAATAGAGGTGTTGTGTGCATAGAAGATAATTCTTCTTTTTTTGTACAAAGCGTAAATACATTATTTAATTTTTCATAAATCTACAGGTGTTTTCAATTCAGGTAAAATAAATGCTTCAATAAGATAAATTCTATGTTTTATTGAAACAGAGATAAATTTTGCTGCCTTGCCTTTCAGAGCTACAATGCTCTATTGAATGTTTCAAACTAACTCTTCATTTGAAGTTTGTTTTCAGCATTCTCTAATGCCCACAAATTATAATAGTGGAAAAAGAATTAATCATTAATTCAACTCCTACGGAAGTTGAAATTGCACTTTTGGAAGATGGGAAGTTAGTCGAGTTGCATAAACAGAAGACTAATACTAATTTTACTGTTGGAGATATTTTTCTTGGTAAAATTAGAAAATTGATGCCAGGATTGAATGCAGCTTTTGTAGATATTGGCCATAAAAAAGATGCCTTTCTACATTATACGGATTTAGGCCCCAAACTTCGTACTCTTTTAAAATATACCGACCATTCCATCTCTGGAAAGCAACAATCTTTCAAACTCGGTCAATTCGAATTCGAGGATGAAATAATAAAAACTGGAAAGATTGATCAAGTTTTAAATAAAAAACAACCTATTTTAGTCCAAATATTAAAAGAACCCATTTCTACCAAGGGGCCTCGTTTAAGTTGCGAGATCACAATTCCTGGTAGATATCTAGTCCTATCTCCTTTTTCTAATATTGTAGCTGTTTCTAAAAAAATCGCTAATTCAGATGAAAGAAAGAGACTTCAAAGATTAGTTGAAAGTATCCGTCCAAAAAATTTTGGCGTAATAGTTCGAACTGCTGCTGAAGGAAAAAAAGTAGCTGATCTGCATGAAGAATTGGACATAATGATGTCTAAATGGAAACAAGTGCATAGTCAATTGCACAATACCAATCCTCCTACTAAATTATTAAGTGAATTAGATAAAACTACTAGTATCCTTCGCGATATATTGAGCGACTCTTTTAATAAAATTGTAGTCAACGATGCAGAAATGCATATCAATATCAAATCATTCCTAGGTACCATTGCTCCTAGCCAAGTCAAAATTGTTAAACATCATAAATCTGCAAAACCAATTTTTGATGTTCATGGTATATCCAGACAAATTAAATCCTCCTTTGGAAAAACAGCAACAATGCCTAGTGGTGCATATTTGGTTATTGAAGGTACAGAGGCTATGCATGTTATTGATGTCAATAGTGGCCATAAAGCTGCTAAATCATCTAATCAAGCAGAAGCCGTACTTGCTGTAAATTTAGAATCGGCGGAAGAAATTGCTAGACAATTGCGCCTTAGAGATATTGGCGGAATCATAATTATTGATTTTATTGATATGCGAGTACCTGAACACAAAAAACAATTGGTTCAGAAGATGAGAGATCATATGAAAAAAGATCGAGCTCAACATACCATCTTACAATTAAGTAAGTTTGGTTTAATGCAAATCACTCGACAAAGAGTAAGACCTGAAGTAAAAATTAATACTGCTGAAGTTTGTCCTTCTTGCAAAGGAACTGGAAAAATTAATCCATCAATCTTATTGACTGACAACATAGAAAGAGATTTAGAATTTATTCTACAATCTCGACCACAAGCAAAGCTAGAACTACATGCACACCCTTTTGTAAGTGCGTTCTTGAAAAAAGGACTTCCTAGTAAGCAAATGTCTTGGTTTATACAGTATCATTTTAAGTGGATAAAAATTAAAGAAAATACAGATTTTCAAATGACCCAGTATACCTTTTTTGATGGAAATGATGATGAAATACGGTTACATTAAGTTGGCCATTTTCTAATAGAAAAGCGGTATGGGATTTAAACCTATATCGCTTTTTTATTTTGCTAATTTAGATACGTCAAAATATCTTAACCTAAATGAAAACATTTTTTAATTAATACATTTTAAAAATGATTAGTATTTAATGATATTTCGCCAGTTTTTAATTCTCTTTTCTTTCCTTTGTTAATCATTTAACATTTATTCCTAAAAACTTATACTTCTAGAACGAACGTTTTCCAAGTAACTGCATTATTAATAAAAACATATTTACCTTTAAAAATGAATGAAATCAATTTTATACTCACTTTTTTTGCCAGAATAAAATTTATTAAGACTTTAAGAAAATCATATTAATTATTTAATCCAAAATAAAACTGTTTCCCTTGGCTAAAATTAAAAAGATATACGCTTGTACAAATTGCGGAGCTACTTCTTCGAAATGGGAGGGTAAATGCCCTTCATGCGAAGAGTGGAACACATTTGTGGAGGAAATTGTTTCTAAACCTACAACTCAGGAAGAAAAAAAATTGGCCTGGAAAGGTGGTGGTGGAAATAATAAAAACCCAAAACCTATTGCTCTTCCCGATATCGTTGCCAATAATCGACCAAGGTTAGTCACGCCTGATGGAGAACTCAACCGAGTGCTCGGAGGAGGAATTGTAAGCGGTTCTTTGGTTTTAATTGGAGGGCAACCGGGGATAGGAAAATCAACTTTACTTTTACAAGTTGCATTAAAAATCCCAGCTAAGATTTTATATGTCTCCGGAGAAGAAAGTGATGGACAAATTAAAATGAGAGCAGAAAGAATAGGAGGGCAAACTTCAAATTGTTTTATTCTCACAGAAACTAACATCACCAAAATATTAAATCATGGAAAAGAAATGAAACCTGATCTGATGATTATTGATTCCATTCAAACTTTAGCATCACCTTATATCGATTCGACGCCTGGAAGTGTTTCTCAAGTTCGAGAGTGTGCTGGCGAGTTACAACGGTTTGCGAAAGAAGAGTACATTCCTGTTTTCATCATCGGACATATCACGAAAGAAGGCTCAATTGCTGGTCCAAAATTATTAGAACATATTGTTGATGCTGTTTTACAATTTGAAGGAGATAGAAATTACACTTATCGAATTTTACGAACTATAAAGAATCGATTCGGATCAACTGATGAAATGGGAATCTATGAAATGCAAGCTAATGGTTTGCGCGAAGTTTCTAATCCTTCAGAGATACTACTTTCACAAAAAGATGAAGAACTAAGCGGAAGTGCTGTTTGTGCTACTATGGAAGGAATGCGACCGATGTTGATTGAAACACAAGCACTTGTAAGTACCGCCGTTTATGGAAACCCTCAACGTTCCGCAACTGGTTTTGATTTGAGAAGACTGAGTATGCTGTTAGCCGTTCTAGAAAAAAGATGTGGTTTTCAATACGGGCAACAAGATGTATTTTTAAATATTGCAGGAGGAATAAAAGTAGATGATCCTGCGATTGATTTGGCTATTGTGAGTGCTTTGATTTCTTCCTTGGAAGACATTGCCATTCCTAATGATATTTGCTTTGCAGGCGAGGTTGGTTTATCTGGAGAAATTCGATCGGTAAATCGAATTGATCAAAGAATTCAAGAAGCAGATCGATTAGGTTTTAAACAAATTTTTATTTCAAAATACAATACAAAAGGTTTAGACATAGATCGTTACGGAATTGAAATTATTACAATCGGTAAGATAGAAGAACTATATCGAGTCCTTTTTGAATAGAACTAATTCTCATTTTTCCTGTTTAAATATTCTATGAAAGAAATTTTAAAACTCTCCAAAACAAATCCAATTCTTCTTTTCGATGGCGTTTGCAACCTTTGCAATGGAGCAGTTCAATTTGTTATAAAATATGGTTCAAAAAACACCTTACGTTTTACAGCTTTACAATCTGAAACCGGACAACAAATTTTAGAGCATTTCAATTTACCTAAGGAAGAAATCTTCTCAGTTATTTTAGTAGAAAATGAACAAGTTTATGTTCGCTCCAGTGCTGCTCTTCGAATGTATAAAAATATGGGAGGCTTTTGGAGTTTGATGTATTTTTTCATTATTATCCCTAATCCAATTCGAGATGCTGTTTATAGTTTTATTGCCAAGAACAGGTATAAATGGTTTGGAGAAAAGGAGAGCTGTATGGTTCCAACACCTGAATTGAAGTCCCGTTTTTTGTAAAAATCATTTTCTGATCATCTTTTTTCCTCTCCAAAATGTCTTGTTTTTTAGAACCGAATTGTAAGATCTTACGTTAAAAGCCGTAATGCAAATACTTGAACTTTACTTTTAATATCAGTATTTTCGCAATTCTTTTTTATTTCACATATTTTTAAATTTTTTAATCAAAAATGGAAATGACAGATACTTCCAAAATGAGACGCACCGAGATTGCGGACATTCTAAAAAACCCTTCAATTGGGGAAGAAGTTTTAGTCAAAGGTTGGGTAAGAGCTTTTCGAAACAATCGATTTGTAGCTTTGAACGATGGCTCTTCTTTTAATAACCTTCAAGTAGTTTTGGACTCTGACAATATGAATCAAGAAATTTTGAAATCTGTCAGCTTTCATGCTTGTATCGCAGTTACTGGAAAATTAGTAGAATCAACTGGTTCAGGTCAAACAGTTGAAATTCAAGCGGAACAAGTTGAGATTTTAGGAGCGAATAACTTGGATGAATATCCTTTGCAACCCAAGAAACAAACGATGGAATTCCTTCGTGAGAATGCTCAATTCAGAATGCGAACAAATACGTTTAGCGCTGTTTTTAGAATTCGACATGCCGTAGCGTTTGCTGTGAATAAATATTTCCACGACAAAGGTTTTTATTATATGCATACACCTATAGTGACTGGAAGTGATGCAGAAGGTGCAGGTGAAATGTTTCGAGTGACAACACTTGATCCTAAAAATGCTCCTACGGATGAAAATGGTAGTGTTGATTTTAAGGAAGACTTTTTTGGGAAGGCAACGAACTTGACCGTTTCGGGTCAGTTGCAAGCAGAAATTGGAGCATTGTCTATGGGGAAAGTTTATACGTTCGGGCCTACTTTCCGTGCTGAAAATTCAAATACTTCTCGTCACCTTGCAGAGTTTTGGATGATAGAACCAGAAGTTGCTTTTGCTGATATTTATGATGACATGGATTTAGCGGAAGACTTTTGTAAATATTTAATTAACTATATTTTGGTTAATTATCCAGACGATTTAGCATTTTTAGACAAGCGAATTCAAGACTTGGAAAAAAATATGAAAGCTGAACTTCGTCGTCCAATGAGTTTAATTGAAACATTGAAATTTGTGGTAGAAAACGATTTCGAGAGAATCACTTATACTGAAGCAATTAATCTTTTGAGAAATTCTAAACCATTCAAGAAAAAGAAATTCAAATTCCCAGTTGAATGGGGGGTTGATCTATCTTCAGAGCATGAACGTTGGTTGGTAGAAAAGAAATTTAAAAAACCTGTTATCGTTCACGACTATCCTAAAGATGTCAAATCATTTTATATGCGAATGAATGATGATGATAAAACAGTTGCTGCCATGGATGTTTTATTCCCTGGAATTGGTGAAGTAATTGGTGGCTCACAAAGAGAGGAACGTTTGGATTATCTCAAAAAGCGAATGAATGAGATGAATATTCATGAAGATGAATTGTCTTGGTATTTGGATTTGAGAAAATTTGGAGGAACTCCTCACTCTGGCTTCGGATTAGGATTTGAACGAATGATTTTGTTTATCACAGGAATGAGCAATATTCGAGATGTAATTCCTTTTCCACGGACTCCAGGGAATGCGGAATTTTAAAAACTAAGATTTCCATTGGAACATCCGGTGGTAAGTTTTAACCTCCCAACGGAAAGTTTCATCGAAAAAATAAAACACTTTCGGGTTTTTGCTGTTCATTTGCAAAAGCCCGTTTTTGTTTTCTCATTCAAAATTCAAAAATAATTTCATGTTAGAAATAAAAAATTTAACCAAAACATATAATAGCGGAAGTCACTCTTTGACTGTTTTAGATCACGTTAGCTTTAAAATAGAATCAGGAGAAACCTTTTCCATCGTTGGGCCTTCAGGAAGTGGAAAAACAACTTTGCTTGGACTTTGCGCAGGTTTAGATCGAGCATCTGAAGGTTCTGTTATTTTGAATGGAATTGCTTTGGATAGTCTGAGTGAAGATGAACGAGCTGCAGTTAGAAATGATCATGTTGGATTCATTTTTCAAAATTTTCAATTGATTCCAACTTTAACTGCTTTAGAGAATGTGATGATTCCATTGGAACTTCAAGGAAAAAATGGAGCAAAAAAAAGAGCAGAAGATTTATTAGAACGAGTTGGACTAGGAGATCGAAAAAACCACTACCCGACCCAACTTTCAGGAGGAGAACAACAACGTGTTTCGTTGGCACGTGCTTTTTCCAATAATCCAAAAATACTTTTCGCAGATGAGCCAACCGGAAATTTGGATGAAGAAACAAGTGAAAAAGTTGAAGCACTTTTATTTGATTTGAATCGAGATATGGGAACGACTTTAGTCCTAGTTACCCATGATTTAGAATTGGCTGCAAAGACTCAAAAGATTATAAAATTGAGAGGTGGAAAATTAGATAATTAACAATTTTGAAGAATAGTTGTATGTAAGATGCGCCCTTTCGAAAATAATCGGAAGGGCGCATTGCTTTTAATTTACTGTTCCACTTTGTTAAGATCTTTGGGATATGACTCTTTTTTTCAAACAAAATAATGGCCGTTGAATATTGCTCGATCTGAATTTGGGATGATAAAAAGTGTAGCAATAAAATAAAAAACAAAAGGTTTTTAAGATGGCTCCCTAAAAAGGAATGCCGAATTTTTGAAAACTGTTTTTGAACGCTTTAAAATACGGATTTGGGATACGTGTACGGTTATTTTAGGATAACTAAAACGGTTGTTGGGAACTTCGGTTTGGGAAAACGGTTTTTAGGCTAAAAGAAAAATACGATTTCGGGATGTTTTAGAACAACTTCAACGGCCAAGTATCTTGTTGTTTTTGCCTCACTAAATTTTAAAAAATCTAGTCGACGGTTTTCTATTGAATAATTAATTTGCCGCTTTGAACGACTTGTCCTTTAACAATAATGGTAAATATGTATAGCCCTTGTGGCAATTGGTTGCGATAAAATTCTAGTTCGTTATTTTCAAAATTCTCTACTCTTACTTTCTTACCTGACGCATCAAATACATGGAATTCCATATCTTTAAATTGCTCGCCAGTCACTTCTACTTTTGCAAAATCCGTAAATGGATTCGGGTAAACATCTAAGTTCACATGTGGAAAATCTGGATTCTCCGTAGATGTCATTAAGAGGCACAAAAAGTCTGTCAATTTTTCTCCACCTACTTGATGTCTAGAAAATTCAGTATCTGTTGGAACATCATAATCTTGGAAAACAATAGCACTATTCTCGATAATAGTGCCCACGGGATTGTTTGGTTTTTGAGAAATTCGGTATTTAACAAACCCGTGGGACAACATTTCGTTGTTCGTACTATTAACTTGGCCAAGGTCTGAAAATGTGAATTTCACAAATCCATCTCCATAGGCTTCAAATGTGTAAGGATGGCTACTCGCTCCTGGTCGGATGCTTGTGATATCCAAATTTGATGAGATGGTATCACGAATAACCACTCTATGAGAAGAATCAGCACTCACATTTTGAAAACGAATGTGATACTTCAAGTCGGTTTGGGATGTGATTAAATCGGCGTCGGTGTTACAGGTATCTCTGTAGCCTTTGGGATAACCGATAAAATCTATTGGGTCAAATAACAATTGGTTCTCAATAACATCTTTACTTTGGTAAGGATCTCTGTCCGCCTCTTCTAACTGTGTTACATATCCTAGAGATACTCCCTGATTATCTGGATCGCATGCTTCGACGGAAGCAGTTGCGAAATAATTTCTTCCTGGGTGATCAGTTGCTTGATCAGCAATTAATCGGTAATGTTTTCCATTAGCTTTGAGAGCGATTCTTTGAGATTCTCCTACTTGTAGAATCTCAGAAGTTTGTGGTGCTCCGTTGAACATCAAAACTACATCTTCAACCACAATGAATTTTGTTCCTTGCTGCATGTTTTGAGTTCCAATATTTTCCAAAAAGAAAACTACAGAATCTCCTTCACAGTAACTTGTTACTTGTATTGATGATTCGTCCCAATTTGGATTTGGAGCTAAACAGGTATCGTCTGGAAAAATTTTAGCCTCTACACAATGTGCTTCTTCTGCAATTGTTGTCGCACAATCTGCTGTAACATTTACTTCAAAAAATCCGCACTCACCTACATCAATATTTCCTATCGCAAAAGTGTAAAGACTGTCATCGTTAAAAATAAACGGTAATGAACTACTGTTGTAAATTAAATTTTTCTCTAAAATCAAATCTACTGTTGCAGCAACTGCAATTTGAGTTCCTTGATTGCAAAAATCAACTCTGTATACATTATCCTCACATGGAATAATTCGAGATGTCGAGACATCTACTTCCATAACTGGACAATCGATTTCGGTTTGGATGGGATAGTCCAAGTATACCGTATCAAAAGCTTCAACATCTACTGGGAAATTTATCATTTGACAAGTCGTCAAATCCCAGTACACATTTGGAGCAATAATATTCACTTCATAACTACCAGTATCAGTCAACACATCAAAACTTCCATCGACATCAACTGAACCATAAAAAGTTCGATCAACTCCTTTTGCTTCCACAATCCAATTTCTTACACCACCTTCATTTGCTTGAAAAGTACAATCATTATTTGAATCTCTAAATGCATTTCCGATAATGTGGTTGGTTAGTAAGTCTCCATTTTTATTGGTTCTTACTAAATAGATATCTGGATTAGAAAATGCAGAAAATGCTTTTGAACCTGCAATTGCAAATCCTCCATCGTATGTAGTAACTATGTCATAACCAAGTTCTGTTCTTTCAGGTTGTCCAATACTTTTTTCCCAAATCAAAGCGCCATTTAGATCAACTTTAATGATAAAGTAATTAAGGTCAATCGCTGAAACCTCATGATAACCTGCAATTACTAAATTTCCATCACTTGCTATTGCTATACTATTTCCAACTTCAAAGAAATTTGAAACACCAAACGAAAAGAAGTTAAAGTTACCATCAGGAGATAATTTCAAAACTGCAATATTGGATTGATTCCCTGTTCCACCTGTAATAAATACAGTTCCATCATTTGCAATCACTAAATCTAATCCTTCATCATACTGGCCTGTTATTCCACTAAAACTATTTTCTGAAATTACTGCACCATCATTATTAACTTCTAAAACGTAAATATTTTTATCACTTGAAGTAACTTCTGTATAACCTGTTACTACAAAATTTCCATTCGCTCTTTGTTTAACTGCATTTCCTAAATCATCAAAATTACCACCATAAGTATTTACCCATTCCTGATCTCCATTTCCATCAACTTTTACTAATAATAAATCTTTTTCTCCCTGCCCATTTTCAGTATACCCTGTAATGATATATCCTCCATCTACTGTAGTTGTAATTCCAAATGCCTCATCGTCATTACTCGTTGAAAAATAATTCGTCCAAAGTTTATTCCCTTCATCATCTAATCTAAAAAAGATAATATCATCTCCTCCATTCACTAAATTTACTCCATTTCCAACTACAACTACTCCATTTTGGTCAGGTGCCACAGTTACATCCAATCCCATTTCAGGTCCTGAATTTCCAAGTGTATCTGTCCAAAGAACAGTACCATCTACATCTGTACGAATTGTATATATTTGATTTCCTTGTCCAAAGGAATTTGAAGATCCAACTAAAACTAAACCTCTGTCTTCCATCTCTACAATACCTTGCGCCTCATCAGGTCCACTTGCCCCACCATATATTTTATCCCATCCATATACATTTTGAGCCTTCGCTTCAAAAAAACCAGTAAGACCCAAAGCTAGACTAAGTACTGCTACGATACTTAGTTTTTTGAGTCTTACCAGGTTATATATATTAAATGATCTCACGAAAAAATATCTTTTTGGTTGTTGTGTTAACAAGTACATTACAAAAGTGCGCATGTTCCTATGTTTTTTCAAGGACATCTAAAGTCATTTGTTGAACAACTTTATCGTCTTTTTTTTTATTAATTTTTATTAAAAATCCATAAAATACTG
>JAQXDE010000005.1 GCA_029251525.1 Saprospiraceae bacterium
TTTTTTTTTTTTTTTCATTCTATTTTAATCTTACTGCTCTAACAGAGTAAAAGAAAATTCCACCGAAGCCAAACATCAGTAGTAAATGAAATAACATAAATGAATTATCATCTAAATAAAAGCCACCAATTAAGCCACCTAAAAAATAGATAGAAAGTAAACCTTCGAAGATGGTACTCATGGGTAATTTTTTAGCTAAATATTTATGAGATTTGAATGAATCTTTGATACCAACTATATTAAATTTTGGGGTTCGAATAAAAGGTGATTTTTTTCCAATGTATCCTTGAATTACTGCAATAGTATTGTGTAGAGAAAGTCCCATGGACAATGCCAGAAAGACAGGAAAGAGAAAAACGAATTTTAAAAACATTTTCCCAAAAGATTCTTTATCTAATTCTGCTTGAACATTAGCTACATAATAAACCGCAATCACGGAAACTGTTCCGACTAAAAATACCGCAAAAGGGGTAGTACTAAAGCCTAAAAATTCCATTGCAAAAAGCATCGGTACACTAAAAACACCAGCAATAAATACAAAAAGGAAGACCCCACTATTCATCAAGTGACCTGTTGCGTGTATTTTTTGTTTAAAACTTAAATTAGATTTCCAAATGGTTGGTAGTAATTTTCGAGCATTTTCAGCACCTCCTTTCATCCAACGAAATTGTTGAGATTTCAATCCATTCATTTCTGCAGGTAATTCAGCAGGAGAACCAAATTTTTCCAAGTATTTAATTTTCCAACCTTTTAATTGAGCACGATAACTTAGATCTAAATCTTCAGTCAAAGTATCAGCCTCCCAGCCTCCTGCATCGTCAATGCATTCACGCCGCCAAACTCCTGCTGTTCCATTAAATTGTAACAATAAATTTCCGGATCTTCGACCTTGCTGTTCTACGGTGAAATGAACATTTAATTGCATCGCTTGAAGTCTGGTTAACATTGAATAATCTTGATTGATATGTTCCCAGCGAGTTTGAACAACTCCAACTTTTTTATTTTTAAAATGAGGAATTGTTGCTCGTAAAAATTCGGGGCGAGGTAGAAAATCTGCATCAAAGATGGCAATAAAATTTCCTTTGGCATGAATCATAGCTTCTTTGAGTGCACCCGCTTTATAACCTGAACGATCTGTTCGATGATAAAATTCGATATTGAAACCTTTAGCTTTATACTCATTAACTTTACGTTTGGAAATGGTAACAGTTTCATCCGTTGAATCATCCAAAATATGAATCTCGTACTTGTCTTTTGGATAATTGAATTGTACAATATTATCAATCAACCTTTCGACTACATACATCTCATTAAAAATGGGTAATTGAATAGTGACAAAAGGGAGTTCTTCATCGGTTGGTTTTTCTAAGATCTCTTGCACATGGTTCCAATGAAATTTTTTATAGTAAAAAAGTAAATGTAATTGAACCATACAATAAAAAGTGATGTACACTAAAGCAATGATATAAACTGAAATAATAAAATAAGCTAAGATTTCCATAGTAATATTTTTTCGATAGACTTAATGACAGAAATAATAAAATGTCAATCGCTATAGTAATTTAAAAATTGTCCAAAGTATTTTATGTCCTGCAAGAATGGTTCCCTTGATTGTTCCAGATACCTTTGAAACCCCAATTCTACGTCGGTATGTAACTGGAATTTCTTTACATCTTAATTTATGTTTAGCAGCTTTAACTTGCATCTCGACTGTCCAGCCAAAGTCTCGATCTTGCATATCAATCTCAATTAATTTGGCATATCGAATGGCTCTGAAAGGACCTAGGTCGGTGAATTGGTAATTATAAAAAAGTTGGATTAAAGTTGTTGCCAACCAATTTCCAAAAACCTGTTGTGGCATCATTGCTCCAGATTCCATATCTCCTAAGGCTCTGGATCCGATGACCATGTCGTTACCATTTAATAATGCTTGCACAAGTAAAACCATTTCTTCAGGGTGATCGGAATAGTCTCCATCGAGAAACACAACGATATCTGGTTTTTCGTTTTCAGTTCTATTTTTTATGTATTCAATTCCTTTTAAGCAGGCATTGCCGTAACCTTTTAGAGGTTGATCTAAAACGATTGCACCACCTGCTATAGCAACAGATTTTGTATTATCCGTACTAGCATTATTGCAGACCAAGATGTCTCGAATCAATTCTTTTGGAATATCTGCAATGACCTTACCGATGGATGCTTCCTCATTGTAAGCTGGAATAATTACATCAATAACTGGTTTTGACATGTTTGTTTATTAAGAATAAGGAGTAACCTCAGTAGTAAGTAGCCTTGAAAAAATAAAATTACTATTAACTTTGGACTGATGATCACTTTAAATTATTTAAAAAACAGAATACAAATGTAGGCTTTTTCCCTAGATTTGCGGTGTTTGGAAAAGGACATTCTTCTATGATTTAAAAGGTATAGCCCAGACATCTTGGCAAATTCAACTTAAGCGTTATTTTTGCGTACCAATTGAGCAATTAAGTTTTTTTGAGAGGCAATAATCTGTCAATTTTAACCTTTAATTAAAGAAATAAGAACATTTTCAGTATGAGATATTTATTACCCATTTTAGCTTTAATTTTAATGATAAGTTATTCCTGTAAACCAACTGACAGTTTTGACACAAGTTCAGGTGTGATGTTAGGATTTTCTGTGGATACTTTAAGATTTGATACTGTTTTTACTGAATTGGGTTCTGCTACTCGAATTCTTAAGGTTTACAATCAAGGTAAAAAGGATATCCAAATTAATAAAATTAGTATCAAGAACGAGACGTCCAATTTTTATAAAATTAATGTAGATGGTATTCCAGGTAATGTGGCTACAGATATTGAAATAGCAGGAAACGACAGTTTATATATCTTTGCAGAGGTGACGATTGACCCAAATCAACCACTTTCAAACAGCCCATTTGTAATTGAGGACTATTTGGTCTTTGAGATAAATGGAAATATACAAGAAATATTGTTGGAATCATGGGGGCAGAATGCTAATTATTTTCCAGATCGATTTAGTAATGGAGGTACTACTTTTCCTGATTGTAGCTCTTTACCTGGGGGGAATTTAGTTTTAGATGACCCAAAGCCTTATGTTTTTTATGGAACGGTGGTTTTTACTAATTGTAATGTGACTATGCCAGCAGGAACTAGAGTTCATGTTCACGGAGGAATTGTTCCATCGTTTGATGCTAATAATATGAGATTCTTTTATAATGATGGACGAATTATTTTTGCTGGAAATAGTACTCTTAATATCGAAGGATCACAAGATAACCCTGTAATTATTTCAGGTGATCGTTTGGAGGAATCCTTTGATGAAGTTGCAGGGCAATGGTGGGGTATTTATTTAACAGGTGAGACTTCAAATCATTCGATAAATCATTTAGAATTAAAAAATTCAATTGTTGGGGTTGTGGTTGATTCAGCTGTAGACTTAACTATTGAAAATTCTAAAATTTATAATACGGCCAATGCAGGGCTAATAGGAATTCATGCAAGTGTAGATGCGACTAATTGCCTTTTTTATAATAATGGTTCTAACGCTGTTCGGTTTTTATATGGAGGAGATTATAACTTTACTTATTGCACATTGGCTAGTTATGGTGTAGATGCTCCAGCGTTAAGTATGACTAATTTATTGTGTGGATCAGATGATCCACTGGGATGTAGCCCTTGTTTTGAGTATAGGTTAAATGCATTATTTAAAAATTCAATTATTTTTGGTTCTAGAAGAGATGAGATATCGATGGTGAATGGAGATGCTTGTGTAGAAGGATTATCGAGTCCAATGAATTATAAATTTGAGGATTGCATCGTTCGTGTAGATGAATTATTGGAGCAAGAAGGGTTCGAGGATTTTTTCACATCTACTTCTCCTTTGCGTTGTAATCCCTGTCAAAATGCAGATAATAATGACGCGATTTTTGAGGATCCGAATGAGGATGTTTACTACCTAGATACGTTGTCCATTGCGGAAATGAAAGCTGTTCCAATTTCATCGCCAATACCTATATTCGAAGATTTAGATGGAAATTTGAGAGATGGAAGTTTGCCTGACTTAGGATGCTATGAATATCAGTATTGAGTTTTTTGCTAATGATTTGGATTAACTATTTTTATTCTTTTGCGTGGTGTCTCTATTTTGGTTGAGTCCTAATAATTTATTTAAGTCAGTTGCAAAGAATTAGACCTCTACTGGGGTCTTTACCTTTACTGTCAATAAAACCCCAATTCCAATTAAGAAGTAAATAATTAAAAATAAAACACTATATCTTAAACCGAAACTTTCTCCGATGAAACCAAAAATGAAAGTTCCAAAAACAATTCCTGTTTTTTCCAGCACATCAAAAAAGCTAAAAAACGAAGCAGTATCACTGGTATTTTTTGGTAGTAATTTCGAATAAGTCGATCGAGAAAGAGATTGAATTCCACCCATCACTAACCCAACCACACCAGCCAAAGCAAAAAATTGATTTTCATCAGTAGTTAAATATGCAGCTAAACAGATTCCAATCCAAATAAACAGCATCACAAGTAATGAAAATTTATTCCCTTTCAAAGAGGATAATTTTGCAAAAAGGTGAGCACCTGCTATAGCAACTAATTGAATTACTAGGACAGTAATGATTAATTTACTGGTTTCCATTTTTAATTCATCTTCTGCAAAGATAGTGGCTAACATCATAACTGTCATCACCCCAGAAATATAAAAAAAGTAAGCAGTCAAAAATCGTTTAGTGTCTGGCAAGGTTTTAAGGATCCCAAAAACCTTTTGTAATTCTTGATAACCTTTTTTCATCACACCTTGAGTTACTGGGGTTGGGATATCTTTAGGTAAAGCATTAAATGATATCTGAGCAAATCCAATCCACCATAATCCCACAGAGAGAAATGCTATTCGAGTGGCCATTTGTTTGTCCAATCCTAATTCAGCATGAAAAGTGATCATTGTTAAATTGAAAATTAACAAAATGACACTTCCAATATAACCACGAGAAAATCCTTTGGCACTTACATTATCTAAATTTTTCTCAGAAGCGATTATTGGCAAGTAAGAATTATAAAATACTTGCCCACCTGCAAAACCAATTAAAGCTAAAATAAAACCTATTACCCCTAGCCATAAATTTTCAGGGCCAGTAAAAAAGAATAATGACAAACATGCTAAAGAACCTAGCGTAGTGAAACGCTTCATGAAATACATCTTACGCCCAGCATAATCGGCGATTCCAGTCAATAAAGGTAAGACGGAAGCAATTAATAAATACCCAAAAGAAACGGAATAAGAAAACAGTGTAGAATTCTTAAGTGTAATTCCTAAAAAGGTGACATTTTTCGAGATGAGATCATTAGTTACAGGATCATAAGTATTTGTTACACCATTAAAATATGCTGGAAAAATCGCGGCAGTAATTACTAAGGCATAGGCAGAATTAGCCCAATCAAACATTGCCCAGCCATTAATGATTTTCTTATCATCCAACGGAGTAGTAGAAGTTTGCTTCTTATCGCTCATTTTTTACTTGTTTTACTAGGACTCAAGATAGAGAAATATCTCAAATTACTGGAAATAAATATTTATCTTGATTTTGGTAATGAAACGTTAAAAAGTGAGGTTGAAAAATTACAGATATACATTTGATTTTTATTAAAAAAAATAGTTTTAAAAAATGAATATTGCTATTCTTTCAAGAGGGCCAGGATTGTATTCTACTCAAAATTTGTTACGAACAGGTTTAAGTAAAGGACATAACGTTCGAGTTTTGGATCATATGCGATGTAATATTGTAATTGAAAAAGACTGTCCCATTATTTATTATGGGAACGAAGTATTAACTAATGTTGATGCAATAATCCCTAGGATTGGAGCTTCTGTAACTTTTTATGGAGCTGCTATTGTTCGTCAATTTGAATTGATGGGGGTTCATTCTGCTACAAGTTCTGAAGGACTCTTGCGTTCTAGAGATAAATTAAGATGCTTACAGTTATTATCAACAGCAGGGTTGGGGATGCCCAAAACTGTTTTTTCAGATTATACGGGAAGTGCTGAAGATTTGGTTCGGGCTGTTGGAGGTTGCCCTGTTGTAATAAAAATATTGTCAGGGACACATGGCATGGGAGTAGTCTTAGCAGAAACCAAACAAGCAGCCGTCTCGATGATTGATGCATTCAATAGTTTGAAGGAAAGAGTATTAGTACAAGAATTTATAAATGAATCAAAAGGAACGGATATTAGAGCATTTGTGGTTGATGGAGAAGTTGTTGCAGCCATGAAACGTCGAGCACAGCCAGGAGAATTTCGATCTAATCTTCATCAAGGAGGAACGGCGATTGCAATTAAATTATCTGCTGAAGAAGAGAAAACTGCTTTGGATGCGGCAAGGATTTTAGGATTAAAGGTTGCCGGTGTTGATATGTTGCCATCTAATAGAGGACCATTAATACTGGAAGTAAACCCTTCTCCAGGACTCGAAGGAATTACAAAAACTACAGGTATTAATGTTGCAGCAAGAATTATTGAATCAATAGAAAAAGAGTTAGCTTCCAAAAAAAATTAAAGATTCTGACTATAATCTATTTGGCTAAAATCAAAGATCATCACATAGAAATTATTCCAATGAATGACCAACCTTTTATTTTAAATAAGAAAAAAATTGAACTTGGGCAAAATGAAAATATTCAACTCCATGTCGCTAGACTTCCTTCTGGAACAGTTATCAATTTAAGAATCCATGTTTTTAGAAGTAAAAAACCAGGGCCAACATTACTCATCATGGGCGGTGTTCATGGTGATGAAATTAATGGAGTAGAAACTGTTCGGCGAATGGTTGATGATAAAATCTTTCACAATTTGAAGAAAGGGAGTGTAATAGCCATTCCATTATTAAATGTATACGGGTTTATCAATTTTTCACGAGATGCCTCAGATGGAAAAGATGTAAATCGTAGCTTTCCAGGTAGTACAAAAGGTTCTTTAGCATCAAGAGTTGCAGCAGCTTTGACAAGAAATGTATTACCATTAGTTGATATTGGAATTGATTTTCATACTGGCGGAAATGCTCGCTATAATTTTCCACAGATTCGATTTTCGAATAAACATCCCAAGAGTTTAGAATTGGCTAAAGCATTTGCTTCACCTTATATTGTTGCCAAACCTGCGATTGATAAATCTCTTCGGAAAGTAATGATAAGTCAAAAAAAGCCACATTTAGTTTTTGAAGGTGGTGAATCACTACGTTATGATGGGTTTTCGATTTCAAATGGAATTGCGGGAACACAGAGAGTAATGAAGCATTTGGGTATGATCAAAAGGGCACCTACTAAAAAACGAAAAGTTATTCTGTTTGAAAAGTCAAGTTGGGTTCGTGCAGATCGTTCAGGATTGTTTCGATGGACACAGCAGTCTGGTGCAAAAGTTAGTAAGGGTGAACCGCTAGGTGTAATAAATGATCCATATGGAGATAGCAAAAATATCGTTTTGGCACATCAAGATGGATTTATTATTGGACATAATAATGCACCGGTGGTAAGTGCAGGAGATGCACTTTTTCATATTGGGTATAGAAGTCAAATTTTGTAACTAAATCACTTACAAGGTGATGATATTCGACTTACGAGTAAAATCAATAAAAAAAGTGAGGCAGAACACTTCTGCCTCACTTTTTTTATTTCACCTATTCGCCAATTTTAAAAAAAATAAAGACTCAGGCAACTATTCTTATCGTTCTTACACCAAAGATATAAACCTAATAATTTTCAACTTGGAGCAATCGGATAAAATATTACTAAAAGGCTGTTTGAAAGGAGATCGAAATGCTCAAAAAGCACTTTATGAAAAATTTAAAGTGCCTATGTTTCGAATTTGCTTACGCTATGCAAATGATCGTCCTGAGGCCGAAGATATGCTACAAGAAGGGTTTGTAAAAGTGTTTTTAGATTTACATCAATTTCGCAAAGAAGGCCCCTTGGGAGGATGGATTAGAAGAGTAATAGTCAATGTGGCACTGATGCAAATTAGAAAAAGAAGGAAATTATTCTCGAATGTAGAAGTTGAAAATCTTTCAGATAGTGTGACGACGGATGAAGATGTATTTGCAGAAATGAATGCGAAAGCGTTGACTAGGATTATTCAAAAATTACCAACAGGTTATCGAGTCGTTTTTAATATGTATGTGATTGAAGGATATTCACACAAAGAAATTGCAGAAAAATTAGAGGTCTCCGTTAATACTTCAAAGTCGCAATTATCGAAAGCTAAGGCGACTTTACGAAAAATGTTAGAGAAGTGTATTGTAGGATAACGTCGATCGTAAAACGTTTAACGACTAACGAAAAAAAAATATGGATAAAAATTTACCAAAAGATCCCCTTGAAGAATTTTTTAAAAAATCTTTAGAAGGGCAAAATGAACTTCCTTCCGATAATGGTTGGGATATTCCTTCCTTGAATGTGTGGGATAGGGTAGAGGCAGATATTCAACCAACTGCAATCGTTCGACCGATTAATTATTGGAAATGGGCAACAGTTGTTGCATCTATGGTATTATTGTTTTTTACATATAAATGGAGTACTCAAAATGAACAAATTGAAGAATTAGTAATTGAAATAAATGAGAATAATGAGCAATTAGAAACTGTAAAAGGATTGTTGAAAAACAAAGAAAAAGAAATTGAATCACTTGTAGTTGAACAAAATATAGATAATATATATAATCAACAAAGTATTGAAAATGAAGAAGTTGTGCAAAGAGATGATGTGAGAGTATCTCATCGCGCGACTCATTTTTCTGAAAAAAATAAAAATGAAATAGGAGGAAAAAATAATAATGAATCGCCAAAAAATCCAACTCTAAATACTGGAAATATGGTCAACCAAAAAGTAGAAAATATAATCGTAGAAAATTTAGATAAAGCTAATTTTGACAACAGCAAAGAGGAATTAATAGATAAAAAAATAATACAAGAGATTAATGAATTACCTAAACGTAATTTTGTAGTTGAGTCTTCAGTTGATAATGAAAAATTAAAAGCTGAATGGGGTAGGGTTGCGACTATTAACCTTAAAAAAGAAAGATTAAATAGTAAACTTTTTGTAGGAGTTTATGGGAGTCGGAATTTTGGGATGCGATCCATTGTTGCCGACGATTCAAGTATTTCTCAAATTAGAAAAAATGAGATTAAAAACATTCGAGAAAAAGAATCTTGGACAACTGGAGGAGGTGTGAAACTAGGTTTTCAAATCAATAAAAATTGGAGTATCGAAACAGGTCTTCAATACACAAAATCAGAAATTACAGCAAGACACCTAATCCAAAAACAATATAATGCTGCGAGCGAAATACAAAATTCTTCTGGTGATTTTGAAAATGAATTTGCCTTTTTATTAGTCACACCAATGGGTGATGTAGAGTCAGATGTGACCTTATCGCGTTCTGCGATGAGTACTGCAATTCCAGATCAATTAGTCTATATTCCAGTTGAAAGTAATCAAAAGATTAGTTTCTTAGGTATCCCAATTTTGGCGAAATATAGATTCGGAAATGAAACATTTAGGCTTGGGTTGAAGGGTGGCGTTTTGGCTAATTTTATTTTGGATGCGGATGTTGAAATTAGTAATGTCGATACCCCATTCCCAAATCTTCGTCATCGAAAACATCGAATTAGTAATAAAACAGAATTGGAAAATCTAAAAACAACTACGATAAA
The DNA here is from genome assembly GCA_029251525.1 of Saprospiraceae bacterium. Classification (GTDB taxonomy): domain Bacteria; phylum Bacteroidota; class Bacteroidia; order Chitinophagales; family Saprospiraceae; genus CAJQQY01. The sequence goes on from JAQXDE010000005.1 coordinate 9,713, forward strand.
TTGGTTAGCTGGGGTCGAAGCTGAGGTGAAATTAAATGATAAAATGTATTTTTTATTTGAGCCTTCTTTCTCGAAAAATATATCACCCATCTTTGAAAAAAACAATGTTAAAACATATCCTCTGATGGCGAATGTAAAAGTAGGTGTGAATTATTTGTTTTAAGTAAATACCATAAGTTTTATAATTACAGATTTTTCCAAATCATCAAGTTAATTATTTTGTTTATTTTTTGGTAGGCATAAAAGCCTGCTGTCACATTAATATAGGTGCAAGTCATTCCTATAAATTGATTTATATTAAATACTTGTAAATGAATTGTTATTAATATTTTCAAAAAAATAAAAATTCAGGCAACCTTTTTTTTATTCAATACACCAATAGATTGTATTTAGTTTTTTACTTAGAACTTTTAAATAAAGATTTTTATCGAAAAAATTTACTAGTTTCTTGTAAACCATTTTTTCATCATTAAAACCATTCTTCAATGAGAAATTTATCAATCATTTTAACTTCAATCGTTGGCCTAAGTTTATTTGCAATATCATGTAACAAGGACTCAAGTATTTCCGAAGACACGGAATTAATCCAACAAATTGTAGAGTCAGAAAATAGATCAACTATTGATCCAAGTGATTTGCCAACTGTAACAAAAATAACTCTTGATGAAGAGTATTTTGAGACATATATAGAAAATGTTGTTGTAGCGAGAGGTCTAGGATTTGAAGTAGAGTTAGGTAATGGGGAAAATATTTATTTTAGCGAGCGAGGAGAAGGACTAGTCAGTCGAAGAGGATTCCGCCACGGGCATGGACCATGTGGAATGGGACATCGAGGAATTCGAGTACCAATAGCAAACTTGCCAACAAGCATCGTAGATTACATCGCTGCAAATTACCTAGGTGCAGAAACCAAAAGAGCAAAGACAAATAACAATAATGGGAATTATTTTGTTTTGATAAAAACCGATGACGGAAGAGTTGTTTTGAAATTTGATGCAGACGGCAATTTCATAGAAGAAGTATCATGTATTTATCATGGCTGTGGCGGTATTATTCAAGTAGACGTAGCTGACTTATTAACGACAATTGTAGATTATATTATTGCCAATTATCCTACTGCAGACATTCAAAAAGCAGGGCAAAAAATAAATTCTGGAAACTATGGCGTGGTGTTAAATATAGATGGTGACCGAGTGATTGTAGTCTTCGATGAAGGTGGAAATTTTTTATTTGAAAGATCATAACAGAAAAATGGTAGTTGAAGGAGGATAATTATTTATCCACCCTTAAGAGAAAATATATTAGGTTTCTTCTCAAAAAAGGTAGAAGTGTTTGAGCACGCTTCTACTTTTTTTATTTCCTAAAGTCATTGGATAAATTTTACGATGCCATATATGTCTCATTCACTTGCCTTTCGTTGAGTGCTTGCTCAAAACCAAACACTTTTCATTTTTCCACTTAATTTGAATCTGACTAAAGGATAAATTTTATTTTTGAGAAGTAAAACACTACGGTTATAAAAGAAATAAAAAAGGTGTTTAGAATTTATAATCCGAACACCTTTTTCACCAAATATTTATTAAGCCTCCTTCCTCAAGACCTCTAAGGGAGGCTTGGTTAATACTTCTCGGCTATTAAACAAACCAATTAAAAGGGTTAGACCTGTAATACTCAAAAACAACCAAAGAGTTGGAAATAAATTAGGAGTAAATGGAATATCAAAAAGAAAGGTCGCCAGTAAATAACTTCCAATAAATGCTAATCCGATACCTGTTAACGTTGCTAACGCACCTAACATAAAATATTCTAATGCGTTTATCATCAATATCTGCCGACTCTTCGCTCCTAGAGTTCGAAGTAAAACACTCTCTTGAATCCGTTGATATTTGCTAAGGACGACGGAACTAATCAAAACTAATAATCCAGTCATGATACTAAACAACGCCATAAACCGAATTACAAAAGATACTTTTCCAATAATTTCATCTACGGCTTTTAGCACTTGGGAAAAGTCTCCTGCTAATACACTGGGAAATTTTTTTACTAATTCCTTTTGGAAGTCTGCAGATTGCTGAGGATTTTCTGCACGAGAAAGTAAGAAATAAAATTGCGGTGCTTTTTCTAAAACACCATTTGGAAATAAAACAAAAAATCGAGCTTGCGTATTTGCTAATTCCATCCTTTTGCGAATACTTCCAACAAAGGTTTCTATCAATGCACCTTGAACATTCCAAATTATTTTCGTTCCTATACCCGCATTAGAACCTTCAGCTAATCGTTCGGAGATAGAAATAAAAATGGAATCGTTTTTAGGTTGATTTCCATGCCATGACCCTTTAATGATCTCCTCATTTTCATTTAAAGTATCACGATAACTTACTCGATATTCTCGTCGAAAGACCCAACGGCTCATTTCACTTGTGGTATCTTTCATGTGTTCTGCTTTGCTAATATCATCTATAGATTCTAATCGCATGGTAACGATTGGAATATTTTGCAAGACAGGAAGTTCATAGGATTTTGCGAGGTCAGCAATAGCATCTTTATCTTTACCTTGGATATTGTAAACCAACATATTTGGTTGATCGTTTCCACTTGTGATATCCAATCGTTGCAATAAAAGATCTTGTGTGAAAAATAAAACTGAAATAAAAGTAGTTCCTAGTCCAATTGAGACAATCAATGTTAATGTCTGATTATTAGGGCGATATAAATTGGCAATACTTTGTCTCCAAACAAAACTCCAATTAGTTGGAAAAAATTTCCGCACTCCCCAAACAGCTAATTTTGCAATTCCCGCTAAGAGTAATAATCCAAGTCCAATACCAATTGGAAAGAAAATTGCCTCCGCACCTCCTCCAGTTTGAAAGAAAGTAAAAGCTGTAATAAAAATAAAAATCAAAACATAAACCAACCATCGCAAAGGATCTATTCCTGTAGTATCGTCTTCGAAAGATGCTCTTAAACTACGTAATGGGGAAATTCTTCGAATGCTCAATAAAGGTAATAATGCAAACAAAACTGCAATACTTAATCCAGTCAAAACTCCTTGTCCAATCGAAATAATAGAAATACTCGAGCTAATGTTTTCTAAAGGCAAAAAGTCTTTTAAAATTGCCGGTAATAAAACTTGAATACCACTTCCGAGTAAAGCCCCTATCATAGAACCTACGAATCCCATTGCAACGATTTGCAAAAGGTAAATTAAAAATGCTTGTTGACCACTCGCTCCTAAACATCGTAAGATTGAAACTGTGGAAATTTTATCTTTTATGTAAATATGTACGGCACTCGCTACACCTATACAGCCTAATAGCAATGCGATAAAACCAACTAAATTCAGAAATACATTAACAGTGTCAAATGCTTCACTTATATTCTCTTTTCTACTAGCCACTGATTCTGATCTTGCACTAGCCAGTCTGAGACGAGGCTGGATATCTTCTCGAAAGGTTTCAATATCAAAGTTTTTGTCAAATAAAAAATAAGTTTGATAATCGACTCGGCTTCCAATTTGAATTAATTGAGTTTCTTCAATATAATCCATCGGGATAAAAATCGAAGGGGTAACTGAAGAAGTGATTCCTGCTGAACCAGGTGCACCATTCAGTTGTCCAGCAATTTCGAAAACGACTTCTCCTACCTTAATTGAATCTCCAACAGTCATATTGAATTGCAAAAGCATCGACTTGTCAACCAATGCCATTTTTCCATTTTTAAATTTTTGAGCTGCTTCAATAGGTGTAGTATTTAATTTTCCATAAAAAGGAAATCCTCCTTCCAAACCATTAATCATGGATAACCTAGTATCTCCAGTCTTGGGGAATGAGGCCATGGAAACAAATTGAAGTATGGTCGATTTCTCTATACTATTTTCTTTCAATTCAATAGAAAGTGAATCAGGAAGTTGTTGATTACTTTCTATTTTCAAATCTGCTCCAAGTAATGTTTGAGCTTGCGCATCAATATCAGCCTGGAGGTTTTCGCTAAAAGAATTGATTGCCACTAGGGCTGCAATCCCAATTACAATGGAAGAGATAAATAAAAGTAGACGGGAAATATTGCGACGACTATCTCGCCAAGCCATAATTACTAACCATGAAAAAGAAGGTTTGGACATATTTTTTTATTGACTAAAATTCGATTGTTTATGATTATTTTTGTTTTCAAAACAAAGTCTGTTTTAAAGACTCTATTCCAAATTAAACACCAAAAATATGAATCGGTTTTCGTTTACTATCATTTTGTTAGGTCTTTTTCTACCAAATGTTTTTTCTCAAAGATTAAATGATGCAATCCGAGTATTTGTAAATGATGCTGATTTTAAATTTGGTGGAATTAGTATTAGTATACTTGACGTTGAGAATGGAAAATTGTTAGCTGGGCATAATCCTAATCTTGGTTTGATACCTGCATCTTCTCTTAAAGTGATAACTACAGCTACAGCACTTCATTTCTTAGGTGATAGTTTTCGATTTAAGACGGAGCTTCAATATGATGGTGAGATTGATATGAATGGAACATTGAATGGCAATTTATTTGTCAAAGGATATGGTGATCCAACTTTAGGATCTGCTTATTTTGACAAAGCAGAAAAATTGGATGTAGTGATGCATAAATTTGTTGAAGCCATCCAAGCCTTTGGGATTAAAAAAGTTAACGGACGTATTATTGGTGATGCATCTTTTTTTGAGTCAGAAGTGATAGGTTCGAAATGGTTATGGGAAGATTTGGGAAATTATTACGGTGCTGGCTCATATGGATTGAATATTCAAGAAAATTTATATTTCATAGATTTTAAGCAAATGAGGGAAGTAAAAGAAAAGCCGCCAATCGTAGCTATTCGACCTTCTATACCAAATTTATTATTAATAAATGAGGTTAAATCTGATGTTAAAGGGAGTGGTGATAATGCCTATATTTTTGGAGCACCATATACCTATACCCGATATGTTAGAGGGACAATACCCGTTGGTGAGAATAAATTCACCATAAAAGGATCGATACCTGATCCACCTTTTTTTGCAGCTCATTATTTAGCAGGATTTTTGGAAAAAAATGGGATTGAAACATCAAAACTGACTGCATCTTATTTCGATTTAGAAAGAGAAAATAAAATTTCTACTGTTAAAAGAAATATTATTTTTATTTACCAATCTCCGCCACTTAGAGATATAGTGAAGAGAACAAATATGAAAAGTGTCAATTTATATTGTGAAGCAATGTTAAGGATGCTCGGAAAAAAAATGAAAGGTAAAGGCACTCCAAAAGCTGGTTTGGAAGTGGTTTATGATTTTTTGAAGGAAAGAAAGATGGATACGGAAGGTTTTTTTTTACTTGATGGAAGTGGTTTGTCTCCAATGAATTCTGCAACTACTTACCAAATGGCAAGTGCGATTCGAATTTTTTTAAATGACGATGAGATTTCTAATTCGTTCAAAAATTCAATGCCCGTTTCAGCTAAGTCAGGGGCATTGAAATATATGCTTAAGGGAACTGCTGCTGCTGGGAATGTGTTTGCAAAAAGTGGTGGCATGGAACGCGTAAGATCCTATACCGGTTTTATTAAAACTAAAAAAGGGAGAGTGGTTAGCTTTTCGATGATTGCTAATAATTTTACTTGCAAGAGTTCTCAAGTAAGAGAGAAAATGGAAAAATTGATGCTAGCAATATATGAAAATTAACAACTGTACAGGTTTTTTAACAAAAAAATAATTCGTCAACTCAACTAACAAAACATAACGTTTTTTAACTTTGTGAAAACAAAATTTGAATGAAATTAATTTATACTCTCCTATTTGCTTTTGCAATGATTTTCATCTCATGTAATGATGATGAATTGAAAAGTGGTACAAATTCAAATCTCCCTATCCTTCATAACTATGATTCAGATCCTGATGGGTATTCGAAATTAGATGATGCTATTAAAAAGAGTGAAAATCCAGATCGAAATAATTGGCAAAAACCAAGGAAGGTAATCGATCGATTAGGAGCTTTGAAGAATAAAGTGGTTGCTGACATTGGAGCAGGTTCAGGTTATTTTTCATTTCAATTACTACCTAGTGCCGGAAAAGTGATTGCGATTGATATCGACCAAAATGCTCTAGCTCAAATTGATACCCTTGCTAGATCTCTTTCTTCAACTTTGTATTCAAAATTAGAAACTCGATTGGTTGGATTTGACGATCCAATGTTAAAAGATGAAGAGATAGACATAGTATTCTTGTCGAATACTTATTCTTATATTGAAGATAAAGTCGATTATTTAAAGACTGTTTACAAAGGTGTGAAGCCGAAAGGGCGAATTTATATTGTGGATTTTAAAATGAAAATCCTCCCTCAAATTTTTCCAAAGGCAGAGGAGCGAATTCCACTTTTTGAAGTAGAACGACACTTAGAAGAAGCAGGTTTTAAGCATATATTTTCGGATGATAAATCGCTTGATTATCAATATATTGTAATTGCTGAAAAGGGATAGAATGATTTGCTTGATTAGCTGTAGTAATTTCTTCAAAAAAGGTATACTGAATTAGTAGATAAATAACAACAATAAAAAAGGTGAATTACTTTAAAGTAATTCACCTTAATTTATGTAGTTTTTTGGATGATTAACTTATCATTTCTGATACATTTTTCAATATCAATTTTTCTCGCTCAGGTCCAGTCGAAATCATCGTCACAGGGACTTCCAAATCTTTTTCCAAACTATGGATATAATCTTTTGCAGTTGCTGGTAAATCTTCAAACTTAGTAATCCCATCCAATGATTGTTGCCATCCTGAGTGACTCTGGTAAAGTGGAACTACTTGGATATTATTGATGTCGTATGGCAATTGTTCATGAATACCACCGTTATATTGATATTGATTACATGCTTGAAGAGATTCAAAGTTATTTAATACATCAATTTTAGTAACAACTAATTGTGTCACACCATTAAGCATGATAGTATATTTCAATTGAGGTAAATCAATCCAGCCACATCTTCTAGGACGACCTGTTGTTGCCCCAAATTCACCACCTTCAGATCGAAGAAATTCTCCGATTTTATTATCTAGTTCAGTTGGAAAAGGGCCGCCTCCAACTCGGGTACAATATGCTTTAGTAATACCAATTACTTCTCCAATTTTGGATGGTGCAATTCCTAAACCGTTACAAACTCCAGATGAGATAGTATTGGAAGAAGTTACAAAAGGGTAAGTTCCAAAATCAATATCCAGCATTGAGCCTTGTGCACCTTCTGCTAAAATTTTCTTTCCATCCTTCAATGCTTGGTTGATATAATATTCCCCATCAACATGTTTAAGTGATTTTAAAGTTTCTAAACATTCAAACCATTTTGTTTCTTCAGCTTCCAAGTCAAAATCAACGGCTGGATACATTTGAACTAGTTTCAAATGTTTTTTACGCAAAGCTTTATATCGTTCTTTGAAATTAGGTAAGTGAACATCACCAACTCGAATTCCATTTCGACCAGTTTTATCCATATAAGTTGGGCCAATACCTTTCAATGTAGAACCAATTTTTGCTTTTCCTTTTGCTGCCTCAGAAGCTGCATCCATCAATCTATGAGTTGGCAGAATCAAGTGAGCTTTTCGAGCAACGAGCAATCGATCTTTATAATCTACATCGGCATCTTCCAAGTTCTGAATTTCTTTTTTCAATGTAATTGGATCAATAACTACTCCATTGCCAATGACATTGAGTAGGTTATCTCTAAAGATTCCAGAGGGAACAGTATGCAAAACGAATTTTTTACCATCAAATTTTAAAGTGTGTCCAGCATTTGGACCACCCTGAAATCGAGCGACTATGTCGTAATTGTTAGCAAGATAATCTACAATTTTACCTTTGCCTTCGTCACCCCATTGGAGTCCTAAAAGTACATCAACTTTCATAATTAAGTTATTTGGGCAAAAACCAAAAACCTAACAGACTTAGTCGTTTGCTAGGTTTTTAATTATTGAGGAATAATTAAAGTCAAAGATACAAACTTTCTTATTCAGGACTAATCTTTTGCAAATATTTGATAGAAATGTGGAAAAGTTTTTTAGGGGAGTTTATTTTCAATAATAGTTTATGGAAATACTTTTTATTCTTCTAAATTTCTCATTGCTTCATCCACAGAAGAGGATAATTGAAAGAATGATTTTAGTTTAGTGACTTCAAGAAGTTTAACTATATTTTCAGAAGCATTTGCTATGGTTAGTTTACCACCTGATTTTTTTGACTTTTTCATCATGAAAATTAAAAAATTCAAACCTACACTATTCATAATATCCATTAAAGAGAGGTCAAGTACAAATTTATTCCATCCTTGGTTAATTCGCTTTTCAACATCTCGCATGATGAATTTATTATCGTATTCGTTGAGAAGACTTTTTACTTGGAGTACTTGGATTTGATTATCATGTTGAGAAAATGAATGAGTCATTAACGGTTTGTTTAATAGTTGATTGTAATCCAACTAGATTTTCAAAGTAAAAGTTACTTTACAAATTCTTTTTAAGAAAAAATCACCAAATGAGAGGATACGTGAAATTGAATTTTCCTACTCCTCCTTCTTTTGTGTTCTTGGACAAGCTCCATCACAATTTCCATATAAATTTAAGGAATGATCCACTACTTTAAATTTTAGAATATCCCCCATCATATTTTTGATTTGTTGAATTCTAGGATCGCAAAACTCTAAAACTTTTCCACAATCAATACAGATCAAATGATCGTGTTGTTTGTATCCATAAGATTTTTCGTATTGTGCTAAATTTTTACCAAACTGATGCTTCTTGACTAGGTCACAATTAACTAAAAGTTCCAAGGTATTATAAACTGTAGCACGACTCACCCGATAATTTTGGTTCTTCATGTGAATGTATAAGGCTTCTGCATCAAAGTGATCATTACGTTTGTATATCTCTTCGAGGATAGCAAATCGCTCAGGTGTTTTTCTAAAACTATTGTCCTCAAGGTGTTTTGAGAAAATATCTAATACTTCCTGAATTACCGCATCGTCTACTTTTGGCGTATCCATTTTATTGAATTTTTATTGACGTAAAGGTACTAAAGAAACAACAAATAGTCTGAAGAAGTTCAGATTAATAAGATTTGATGAGTTATGCATGTTGAGCTACTTATTTCCAAAATTAGTGAAAGGCTATTACCCTATAAGTGGTATTAACCAAAGTATTTTATATCAAAAAAACTGATCCAGACTAATTTACCTAAGCTTGCTCCTACAAACATAAATAGCCATAAAGCTGGAAATCCTCCAAGATTTGATAACATTCTTACCCCATCAATTCCAGTTGAAGAAACCATCACAAATGAAATTCCTCCAATTAAAACACCCCAAATAATTTTAGTCGGCAAAGGTGATTATGGATTTTCAGGTGATATACCATGATTTGAAATATTACTCATTGCAGTTGTATTTGAATCAGCTGCCGTAACAAATGATAAAAATGTAACAAAGAGAAAAACGATACTTACAAAACTTTCCCAAGGTAGATATTTGAGTAAACCAAAAATAACTCCTTGTACTCCTTGCTCTGCCATAATTTGATTTAGAGGATAGTTTGTTTCACCACTTAGATCAACTGCCATAGTTGTTCCACTCAAGATAATCATCCAAAACATGCTGAATAGTGATGGGAATATTAAATTGAAATGAATAAACGATCTTACTCGATAACCCACAGAGAGAAATCCTAAAAACAAAGTACTGATCGGTGCCCATGCCATCCAATTGGCAAAGTAGAATGCTGTCCAATTATTTCTCCAAGTGTCGTCTAATTCATTTCCCAAACTCAAACTTCGTGGAATAAAATTGATGATATAATCTTTAATTCCATTCCAACCAAAAGTTAACATTTCTAAATTGGGACCCGTTAGAAAAATAAAAATGGCGAGTCCAAAAAATATTTTAATATTAACATCAGATAATACTTTTATTCCTTTTTGTAGACCAGATATGGAGGAGAAAACAAATGAAATCACAATCAATAAACCGATCATTCCAAGCAAAGGCGTTGTTTGCTCTATCCCAAAGATGGCATTCATTCCTCCTGAAAGCGTCAACATTCCTGTACCTAAACTTGCAGCCATTCCAGCGACTAAGCTAAACAAACAAATGGCATCAATTCCATGAGCTAAATTTCCCGAAATTGATTTCTGTCGTAAAGGGAAAAATAATGCTCCCAAACTAAATCGTTGTTTGAAATTGTAAAAGCATAAGGCAAAGAGTAACCCTCCAACGGTATAAATTCCATATGGTGAAAATGTCCAATGCATGAACATTGTTGACATTGCAAAATCTTGGGCACCCATAGAAGCCGATTCAACTCCCAAACCTTCGGGTGGATTATGCATATGTGAAAGTGGTTCTGCTGCGCCCCAAAATAATATCCCAGTAGCAATTGTTGTACAAATGGTAATCGAAAACCATTTCCATCTATTTAAGATTGGGCTAGCATTTTCGCCACCAATTTTAACATTCCCCAAGGGTGAAAAATAAACTATAATTAGCAAGATTAGAAAAGCAAAAGTGCTCCATGAGAATAGAATTCCAAAATTTTCGAGAATCCAATTATTAGCTGCAGTTGTTTTTTTGAGAAATAACTCTTGATCTAAAAAATTAAAAAGTAAGGAGAGTAAAACTAAAAAGAAAGGAATCCAAAAGACTTTATGATTGAGGTTTTTCATAAAGCTAAAATAAGAAAAAAATGATTGGCTTAAATTTAATAATCAATTATCTTGAGAATTGAATCAGTTTCAAGTATTTTAAGGTTTATACTTTAAAGGTGTTTTATGATATAACTGTGCAATATGCAATTTAGTTTGATCCCTAAGGAAAGAAAAATAGTTTAAATAGGATCATTTTCTATTGAAGCGTCCTCTTTTCTGGTTGCATCTTGAATGTAAAACAAAATTAAAAATCCCATTCCAACCATAATCGAAACATCCGCCATATTAAAAACTCCAGTTCTGAAGATACCTCCTAGATCTATGAATAAAAAATCAGTCACTGAACCAAATTTGATGCGATCATACATATTTCCTATCCCTCCTCCAATGACAAAGCTCCAACCAATCAGCGCAACCTTAGGTAATTTTGATTCTGAAAAAAGATAAAATAAAACACCTATTAGCATTATTGTTGGAAGTCCAAGTAAAGTTATTTTTTTAACTAATGGAGATGCGTTACTAAATACACTCAAAAATGCACCATTATTTTCAACATTCATCAAGAGGAAATTTTGATTGATGAGTTCAATTCGATCACCTGGTGAAACAGATTCTCGGACAATTTTTTTGGAAATTTGATCGCAGCCAATATTTGCGATGACAATAAGTAAAATGATGATATTGCGAAATGATTTATTTTCAAACATGAATTTTGTTTTTTATCTCTGCAAATTTAAGAATGATTTCTAATTAGACGATTCAAAATGACTTTTTAGTTTAAGAGTTTACTTAATTGCACTAAATCTCAAAAAATTTATTTCTACGAAAATTCTCATATTCACCATATCCAACGTATCCTAACTGGTTCGTTAATAATTTAGTTCCACCAATTTTGAAATCTGGCATATTTCGATGACTATGTCCATAAATCCAAAAATCAATAGGGAGATCTTCAATCCACATTGTCAGATCTGTACAAAATCCTTCATTCAGAGAACTTCCTTTAAATTCCGCAGCATTGCATCTTTCGCTAGGTAGGTGGTGTGTCATGACCACGCATTTGTCTCCAGTTTTTTTAGTAATGGCGTTGGTTAAAAAATCTATACTTATTTGATGTAATTCATTATAGTTTTTAATTGAAAATGGTTTTCCGTTAAATTGTATTTTTCGAAAATCGTGCATTCCCTTATAGACTGCATCAACGTGTTTTTCCACTTTAGACCAAAGTGTAGAGAAAATAAAGTGAACACCTTTATATTCCAGAGCCTGGTTGTGGAATAAGGTGATATTTGGTCGAATCTTAATTTGGAGTTGATCTTTAGATTGAGCAATATCAAATTTTCCATAATACTCATGATTACCCGGAATCATGAATACTTGTTCAAATTTCTCTGACAACTCATCAAAAATCCAAGGATTAGTAAATTGATTTCCCAAATGATAAGTGTCCCCTGCAATGAGTAAAATCTCACCTTTTGGGGAAATAGGATTCTCTTTGAGCCATTTTCGGTTTTGTGGAAATTCGAAATGGAGATCGGATAAATATTGAATTTTCATTATTTTTATTTGACTGCATAAAGTATTGTAAATCAATTGATTAAGAGTTATTTTTAGGCTTTTAAGAGTTCACAAACGGCTACAAACGACACTACTCATTTAAAAAACGACTATCGCTTGCAGTGCTCCTATCTTTGTATTATCAATCATCTAAGTATTGTATTACATGTTTAAAATACAACGAGAGTGTCATGTTCTTCTGAAAACTTACAAAGACATACTTTAATTTAAGAAAAAATATCCATGCATTGGAAAACACCAATTTTGAACATCTAGATGATTTCTTAAAAAAAGTAAACGATTCTACAACGTACACGAAACAAGCGAAATTATTTTACCGAACTAAGAAAAATCATGATTTAAAAGTTACCGCAAAGAATATTTAAAAGAAGTAAAAATTTAATTCATTTAACAAATCTAAAAAAAATTAAAATATGAGTAATCTAAGAAACAATGTTCAACTTATCGGACGATTAGGAAAAGATCCAGAAGTGAAACAATTAGAAAGTGGCAGATTTGTCGCTAATGTTTCCATCGCTACCAATGATATTTATAAAAATACTAAAGGAGAAAAAGTAATCGAAACACAATGGCATAGTATAGTGGCATGGGGAAAAAATGCAGAGAACTTTCAAAAGATTTTAAATAAAGGTGATGAGGTGGCGGTTCAAGGAAAATTGACGCACCGTTCTTATGAAGATAAAGATGGTATCACTCGCTATGCAACAGAGATTATGGTAAACGAATTTGTTAAATTGAGTCATAAATCTCAATTAGACAACGTGGCTTAACAACTAGAGTTTCTTTTTAGTAATCCATAGCTATTTTTTGAATGGGTACAGTTCGGTTGAGTTGTACCTATTTTTTTGAATTTTGCTAAGGACATAGATTGATGGTTATGACTTGTGTAACATTTGGTAAAACTGGATATGCTTGATTTTTTTTCTAAAAAAGCATTAGGTTTGAGTTCCGTTTAAAAAATTCTATAAAGTCAGTTCAGGTCCGTGTTAAAAAAACTCAATATGAAAAAATCAACCAATCTTGCCATCGTTCAAGAATCAGCTATTCATCTTGATGTAAAAAAGAGTTTGGAAAAAGCTATTCAACTTATTCAACAAGCTGCTGCACAAAATGCAGAACTTATCGTATTCGGAGAATCTTGGTTGAGTGGATATCCAGTTTGGTTAGATCATTGTCCAGATATTGCTCGATGGAATCATAATCCAACAAAAAAGGTTTTTGCTAGAATGTATCAAAATAGTGTGGAAGTTGGAGGAATAGAAACGCAAAAACTTTGTCAAATGGCGTTGGAAAATAAAATAGTTATTGTAATGGGTATTAATGAAATAGTTCAGGAAGGCTTTGGAAATGGGACAATTTATAATTCATTTATCATTATTGATTCAACTGGCGAAATTGTTTGTCATCGAAGAAAATTGGTACCTACTTTTACAGAAAAATTGGTTTATGGCTTGGGAGATGGAAAAGATTTGAATGCGGTAAATACTTCTGCAGGACGAATTGGTGGATTAATTTGTTGGGAACATTGGATGCCTTTGTCAAGAATGGCAATGCATGAAAGTAATGAGCATATTCATTTTTCCCTATTTCCGATGGTTCATGAAATGCATCAAGTTACTTGTCGACAATATGCCTTTGAGGGAAGATGCTTTGTCGTAGCTGTAGGCCAAGTGATAAGGGGGAGTGATTTTCCAAAGGAGTTAAAATTGCCAGATTATTTAGCGGTGAATTCTGATCAAATGGTTTTAGATGGGTCGAGTTGTGTGATTAGTCCAAGCGGAAAAGTATTGTTAGAGCCACAAGTGGGAGTTGAAAAAATGATATTTTATACGATTGAAAACATGGATCAAATTTATGAAGAACGAATGTCATTGGATACATCGGGACATTATAATAGGAGAGATGTCTTTGAATTTAAGGTGAATAAGGGAAGAGGATAAAATTAGTAGCAGACGAAAACAAACTTATTTTCGTCTGCTGCTAATTTTATTTTTTCAAAACTTTTCCAATTTGCTGTGTATTATCCCCAATAAATCTTACAAAATAAATTCCGCTCATCCAGTTCTTTGTGTTTAATTGATTTTGACCAGCAATAATTTTTTGTTGAAAAAGAATCCGTCCTGTCAAATCATTTACAATCAAATTACCTTTTTCAGAAACCTTAAAATTAAGTTGGTCAGAAAAAGGATTAGGAGAGATTTTCAATGGATCAACGTTCTGTTCACTTGTCGCATCGGTAAAACCTTGGAAACGAGCAGAAAATTCTTGGTAATAAATATTCGCTAAAGTATGATCATAGATCAGTAAAGTGTTTTCATCATGAATCGAATTTGCTGAAGCACTCCAATTATGCGAACCAGTAATCAAAAGCGGAATTGCACTTCCTTGCGCATAATCGAAAATTGCATATTTATGATGTAAGGTTGGACCATCAGGCCATTGTGAACCATCGTCATTTTGATAATCTTGTACCTCAATATTATTATCCAAAAGATAATTATACTCACTACCATTAAATTCTACATAATCGATAATTCCTTGCGTCGTTACACCTCGATCATAAGCATTTTTAACAGCGGTTCCCAAAGCGTTTTCCGTAAAAACTAGAATAGCAAAAGCCAATTCATTTTCTGCTTCATTAATAGCTGTGGTAATTCGTTGAGCAGTCCCATCAGAAGGAGAGAAGTATAGTTCAACCGGAATATTATTTATAGAAAAGTGATGAGGTGTATTATTTAATTTTTCATTTCCAAACTTTGAATTAGATAAGTCGAATTGTGATTCATTGCTTCCCCACATTTCATTAAATTCCAATGTGTATGCTTTAGCGAGAGATTGATCTTGGATTGTGATAATATTGTTGTAATCCCAACCTAAATTGTTGACGGTATGGTTCATTGAACCAGTCAAGATCCAAGAATTATTTACATCTTCACGATCAATGATGAAAAATTTGTCATGCATAATTCCCGTTGTGTTTCCTTCGAGGTAGGGAATATTAGAATCTAAGTTGTCAAAAGTTTCATTGTTTCCCATATCGTCAGAAATTACTCTGACTGTTACGCCTCTATTAGAAGCTGCATTTATGGCATCTACAATTGACTGATTCTCAGATTCGTACATTGTAATATCCAGTGATTGTTGAGCTAAGTCAATGTAGCTAATAATTGTATCAACGATGTTAGGTGTATAGGTTGCCAACTTATTAGTTGCTACGGAGTGATCAACAGAATGATTAAAATAAACATTTATTTTTCCTGAACTATTGGAGGCAGTAGCCATAACTAGAGTTTCTGAAGGAGTAACCTCATTACCATCTTCTGAATAAGGTTTGACATAATAAATCGTAGCTGGGGATAGGTTTTCGAGGACAATCTCATGAGCGTTACTTAAAGTTAAATCCTCTAAAGTTCCCAACTCTAAAGCATCAGTTAGTCCATAAGAAATTTTAGTGTTGGCTGGTATATTTGTCTCCCAATTTACTGTCAAACTAGAAGTGGTAATATTGGTTTCTTTTGGAGTAACAGTAAAGTATAATGGAATCTGAATTTCTATATCATCCATTGAACGAGGCTCGATTTTATAATTACTAAAAGAATAGGTCAAGATACCAGTTACGCCATAATCGATATTCAAATCAGGTGAAAATAGATACATTAAATCATCCACAGCTAGGGTGCCACTTCCATCATTCACTTGCCATTCTCCGAACCCAATATCAATATTTGTACATGTTGCATTTTCGATACTTATTAACATCCCTTCATAATCTTCATTATTTGCATTGTCTGTTGAGATCAAAAGTGGGTCAGGAAGAGTATTGTTAGAAGAGTTAATGGTGAAACTAGTCAAATCAACTATTTCGGTTAACTCATAATATTCAGTTACCATTCCTGTCAAAGTAACTTCATCTCCAACAGCAGGCGAATTATCTTGTTCATAAACATAAATTCCACTTCTTAAAGTGAATCCATCCTGAATAAAATAACCTTGAGGAGCAATTGCAGTAACAATTCCTGTAGTGGTTACTATCTGTCCATCATATGGTGAAACATCTCCATTGCCTTGAATATCAACAATTGTTTGTGCACTTAGGGAAATTGAAAAGGATAGTAGGAAAGTAAAGAGTAGAGTTTTTTTCATAATGTAATTTTTTGTATTTAAGGTTAACTTTTTTGTATATTTCTTTTATTGTTAAGAGACATCAATCAGAAAGTCTAACGTAAAGATAGTCAGAAATGAATCTTAAGTTTAATTAGGAAGGGTGAATTAATATTAGTGAATTATTTTTTAAAATTTCAAGGAGTAAAATTAGTTAGCTGATGATTTGAGATTCGAAAGAAGATCCAGCTGCAAACTTTTCCAATAAATAAATTGCATCACTCATTACTTCTTCCAAGTTTTTAATTCCTCCAAAGTTGAAAATAGGCATCAAAAATTGTTGAGTTTTAGGTGATACCATTGTACGAACGGAGTCACTTGTTGGGGTTCCGAAAGGTCCTTCTTGGTCTCGAAAAGTAGGTAAGGATTCAATGTTTAATTTTCCTCTTCCAATTGCTTCATAGGGCTCATTAGCCTTTCCAATACTTAATTGAATATCACCTACCACCTTTTCAACATCATAACCACCTATGGAAAAACCCGACTTTACAGAAGTCAGGTTCAATAAATCAACCACATTATTCACTTGATATAGCCCTTTTCCTTTAATGACTCTACGAAGTAAAGCTTCAGCAGAAAGTCTATAACGGGCAGGATCTTTCCCTAAAGATTTGTATCCAATACGAGAAGATTGAATTGCGGGAATTTTGGAAATGTCTGCGACAGATAGTTGATTTTGTAAGGCTGAAAGTTCTTTTTTGATTAATTCAAGCAGAGAATGATATTCATTTGTTACAATTAAATTACATTGAACACAACCTAGATGAAGATGAGGACATTTTGATTTAACTTCTGACGAAATGGAGATAGGAATCATTTTTTCTTTTATGTAAAAGAAGGGAAAACAATATTGAAAACAAAATATGACTTAATTTATGTGAAGGGTTACGACTTCTATTTTTTTTTTTGATAAAAAAAGCAAGCCATCCTATGCTACTTAGGATGGCTTTACTAAAAAATCTCACTTAAAAATAAACATAAATTATCCTTTAAACCTTTTGGTTGGTTTTGCTCTTTTAGTATTATTTTTTCCAAGTTCCCAGACTAAAGACATTTCATGTGTACCACCTGTATACCGATAGATTTCACCTAATGAATAGTCATATGAATATGCAATTTTTCCTTCCGGTAGTATTTGATAGCCAAGTGTCATTGTGACAATATCTGTCGTGCCGTAGGTGAAAGCTGTAAAAAACCTTTCTTGCATCATTCCAATTTTCATTGTCAAAAGTGCTTGAAAAGGAAGAGTTTCCACCTTACGCACAAGAATGGAAGGCTCTACACTGAACATTGCTTTCTCAGGCAAGTATCGGTAGCCTGCAGTAAAAATATATTGACGTGTTAGTTGGGAAATTGTACTAATATTTGTGCCAATTGTGTTCAATCGTGCTTGAATTAAATTAGGTACTGAAAATCCAACATACATTCTATTATTTGAAAAATAGACTCCTAAGTTTGCATCATAAACATTCAATCCATTCATAGCATCGGTGACAACTATGTCATCCGGGTTTTCTAGTCCCTCTAATGCGTTGTTGTCCAAAAAGAATCGTTGATAGTGTCCTGAAATACCAATGGACAAAGTATATCGATCAATCGTTGATCGATAAGCATAAGCAAAGTTTGCCCCAAATCGTTTTAATGATGCTACCTGATCTGAGAAAACCATTGCACCTAATCCAACTTTCCCAAAAGGAGCTTGAAAGCTAATGAGACCTGTTTTAGGTGAATTAGGTAAACTAGTCCATTGGAAACGGCCATGAAGAAATATTGTAGGTAAATTGTTGGATCCTGCTGCTGCTGGATTTAACAAAAAGGGATTAAGGTGATATTGGGAAAATGCATTTTCTTGTTGAGCGTAGATATTTCCTAAGCAAAAATAGCAAGATATGATAAGTAGTATTTTCTTCATTTAAAAATGGTTTTGAACAGTATTATTATTTGAAGTAACAATACAATTACATTTTTTTAGCGAATGATAGTCAGCGAACCTTTAAAAGTTCTTTTTCCAGTAGGCAATACAACTTTAATTATATAAAAATATCCACCATCTGGCACTTGCTTATTTTTTTTCAAACCAGTCCAACTTCCATCATAATTGATTGACTGAAATACAATATTTCCCCAACGGTCATAAAGTTCAACATCATTCTTGAAAGGATGAATACAATCTAAAGTAAGAAAGTCGTTTCGTCCATCTCCATTTGGAGTGATGACTATATTCTTTTTAATACAAAGTATTTCAAGGGATTTTTCTACTTCAATCTGTTCCTCCTCTTGACATCCATTTGCATCGGTTACAGTCACTCGATACCAGCCAGGTTCGAGAAAGTTAAGTGATTCACTAGAGCGAGCCTGAGAATCATTCCAAATGAAGTTATAAGGAGCAGAGCCACCTCGTGCAATAACTGAAACTGTTCCATCACCGGGATTTGAGGAAGGTGTGCTTTGTAACTCTAACTCTATAGGGTCAGGCTCATAGAGAGTCACATCTGTTGAGAAATTTGCTCCGTTTGCATCAGTTATTGTTACCTGATGACTTCCTGGTTTGAGTTGAATTGTACTATCTGTAAAAACATTGTTAGACCAAGCATATGTGTATGGGGGTACTGCACCAAAACCAAAGGCAATTGCTTTTCCATCCTCATTTCCAGTACATGTGATATCTTGACCATTATAATCTGAAAGTACATCCGCATATCCATCCAAGATTGTAGGTTGATTAATTTCAATGGAAGCTTGTGCAATACATCCGTTTGCATCTATGAGAGAAATATTTTGAATTCCTGCAGAAAGAGAATCATTTTCAAAATTCGTTTCTCCATTTTCCCAAAGGACAGAATAAGGAGAAGTTCCTCCAGTAGGGTTGATTTCTGCAATTCCGTCATTTGATCCATTTATGCTTATATTAAAACCATTATAATTGGAAGTTGCTACAGGTAATAGATGAATTGGAGTTGGTGCTTCAATTGAAGTCTCCTCTGTTGCTGAACAACCAAATTCACTCGTTACGGTTAAGGTATAAGTTCCAGCAGAAATATTTTCTAACAAAGCATTTTCGGCACCTGTATTCCATGTGAAGGAAATATTTGAAGGACTAGTTGTCCCTGCGATTACGGATGCGAGAATCACGCCATCGTTTCCCTCTGGGCAACTAATTGCTACGCCATTATAATTACTTAAAATGTTATTTGTAATAGATATTTCATAGTAGCTTAGATCAATTGTCTCTTCAATAATACAACCTGTGGCATCTGTTACTGTAACATTGTTTTCACCATCATTCAAAGCCATTGCATGAGATTCTGTTTCACCATTTTGCCAGGCAAAAGAATAAGGTGCAATTCCATTGTTCATTGCTATCGAAACTTCTCCATCAGTGGCATTAATACAACTCACCGCGTACCCTTCATAGTTGGAAAGAACAGTTGGAGTTAATTCCATTGGATCAGGAGCACTTAATATTATGAATTCAGTTACTGAACAGCCATTGTCGTCAGTCACAATTAAACTATTAATTCCTGCTGTTAAATTAGTGGCTGAAATATTAGTAGTTCCTGAACTCCATTCAAAAGAGTAGGGAGCTATTCCATTTTGCACATTTGCTTGTGCAATTCCATCAGCTGATTCAGGACAGCTTACATTGAAGCCATTAAAATTAGAGATTGCACTTATATTTACATTTATTACTGGAGGACATTGTAATCCAAAAACAGCAGATTGAGAGCACCCATTGGCATCAGTTACAGTTAATGGATAAATTCCACATGTTAAGTTTTCATTAGTTGAACTTTGATTCCCGTCTTCCCATTGATAACTGTAAGGAGGTGTTCCGCCTGTGATATTTGCATCAATTATTCCATCAGGGGTATTAATACAACTTACAGGACTAATGATATCATTATTGATATTTATTGGGTTAGGATCTTGCAAAGTAATAGATGAACTTAAACTACATCCGTTTAAATCTGTAACTGTTACAGCATATGTTCCCGCGCTTAAATTATTTCTTAGAGAATCGACTGTCCCATTTTCCCATTGGTAATTATATGGTCCTGTTCCTCCAAATACAATGATCGAAAGTGAACCATCAGAAGCGGTTGAACAACTAATGACTTGGCCATTATAATCAGAAGATACAAAGGCGAAATTTAAACAATTGTTAGAAGCCCCAAATAAAGGGTTATTACTCAAATCTAAATTAAGCCCAAGCGAAGAAACGAGATGGAAGATCATAAATATAGAACAGGTAATTATCTTATTCAACATAAAAAACGAGTTGGAACAATTAAATCAATGTCTTAGGTTGAGTTTTTGTAGATTAGTGGTATATAATTAAGGAAAGATATTTTTTTTCATAATTTTTTTTTATCAATAATAATTGTAACTGTGACATGATACATTGTGCCTTGAGCATTTTTTTGATAAAAAAAAGGCGTTAACTAGCCCTATTTGACTACCAACGCTTTGAGAATTTCTTGGTTAAATCTAATGTTAATGATGAAGTATCAAATTTCCATTAGAGAGAATGCCATTTTTTGATTTTAAAATATAAAAATAGACACCATTAGAAATTGTAGGGAATAAAATATTGGAATTTGCAAAAATCAATTTCTTGCTCATTATCCTTTTTCCTAAAATATTAAAGACATCTAGTTTAAGATCGTCGTTTTTATATTTTTCATAATCAATATTATCCATTTCAAAATGAAAGGTGGTTGAAAATGGATTGGGAAAGATATTGATTTTTAAACTACTTTTAGCGATAGAATTCTCGGAAGAAACGATACCCTCCCATTTGTACAAAGTTGCAGGGAAATCAGTAGAGGTTTGACTATTTCCTACCCAACCTAATTCGGGTGTGATAAACTCCAATGCATTATATGGTCGATAACTGAAGTTCTGCCAAGTCTGAGCATTATTAGTTAAAATGGTGGAAAGTCCATTAGTTACTCCCATGAATTTATTTTCAAGACCAGGAATCGAAGCCATACAATTTATTTTGAACCCCAGAAGTGTATCAGCCAATTCCCATGTTTCACCACCGTCAAAGGTAATTGCAACTTTAGTATTATCATCAAATAAAATCGCACCTTGAAAGAAAGTAGAATAGGATATAATGATACCTTCTTGTGAGTTTCGAAAAGCGGTAGAGATGATTACATCATTATTCTCAAAAGGAGTATCAAATACCTCCCAATCTATTCCTTTATTAATACTCCTGAGAACACGACCCCTAGTTGTTCCAAACCAAAGGGTATCACCTGAGGAAGCCAAAGCATTGTTGGCCGCTGTATAAACTGTAGTTTCATAATCACCAAGAGGAAGGTTGTTATTGGAAAGGTTTTCCCAGTTTTCGCCACCATCAATTGTGTGAGTTAAAAATTGATCATGAATTGCTATACCATCTAAGTCATTAAAAAAATGTATCAGCCCACCTCCTGCAGCACCATCAAATTTTTCAGTCCATGAATTTCCACTATCCGTAGTCTTGAATAATCCTCGAAGACTATCAGCAGTTAACCCATTAGTGGAAATCCAGGCGGTGCTATCATTAACTCCAAAAATGTCTTGACAAATCCGACCTTCAATTTCAATGATAGGATTTATTTCCCAATTTTCACCACGATCCTTAGTGAGAAATACCCATGGAATTGTTGTGCTAGGGACAGGTGCGGGTGTCTTATCATAGAAAGAAATACCCCAAACAATGTCTTCGTTTAAAACAGAGATAGAGGCCACTCGTTGAGTATCAGGCAATAAATTAAGGCCTGAAGGCTGCCATTGAGCTGGTAGCGAAATGAGTATAAATAAAATAAAGGAAAATGTCATTAGGATTTTGGGGAGCATAATTTTTGTTTCAGTTTTTGAAATAGATAAAAGCGGGAGAGAGTGATTTTCTATTCTTATTACTAAAACAGAAAAAGAGGTAAACAGACTAGTAGATCAGGTAACTAGTCTTCTATAGGGATTACTGGTTACCTGATTAACTAAACTATTTTTTTCCACCATCAAGCTCTTTTTGCCATTCTTTTAATTCATTAAACTTACCTCTTGCTGCAAATCTTGCTTGACGAGCCCATGTGTCTGGTTTATGGATTTTAAACCTACCGCCAGCTTCTTCTAAAATATTTCGAAGAACCCCAATTCTTGTTTTGGATAAATCTGAAACAGTATTGATTCCTTTAGATTTTAAAAGTTTTTCAATCGCTGGTCCGATACCTTCCACAATTTTCAAATTTTCTAGCTGAGTTTGCGTAACTATCCGTTTTTGAGTTGTTGGTTTCTTTTTAGCAGCAGTTTTACTAGTTCTAGTTATTTTTTTTGATGAAGTAAATGGAACATCTTCACTGCTTACCTTCACTACTTTTTTAGGAATACTTTTTTTAGTTGCTGGCTTTACTGAAGAAACTATTTTTTTTGGAGTAGTTTTTTTGGCAACTACTTTTTTAGGAATAAGTTTTTTTGTGACCTTTACTTTTTTCGGAGCAGGGTCAACTACCTTTAAAATTGTTTTTTTTAGTGCTACTTTTTTAGGTAAGGTAGTTTTTCTTTTTTTTGTGTTTGTCTTTGATTTTTTGACTCTAAGTGCTTTAGGTAACCGTTTGATTGGCTTTTTGGAAGTTGTTGGTTCGAGTTTATCAAGTGTTGTTACTCGAGCATTACTTTTTGGTTTTTTTGGTGCTGTGACTTTATTAGAATCTGTTTTTTTTGTTTTGGCTTTTGAGCTAGATTTAGGTCTGTTAGGTTTATTTTTTGTTTTTTTATCAAAAAACTCTTTAGCTGTTTTGTATGCATTTTTCGCTTCCTTCATTTCTTTCTTAGCTTTAAGAAAACGCTCTTTTAATGCTTTTAAGATTTTTTTATCAATTTTTTTTGACAAATTTTTCTTGATTTTTTTATTGTTACCCATAGATGCTTTTTTTAATTGCTTGATGATTTTCATATTTCACACATTTTATTTAAAACTAAAAATAAGATAAATTTTAGAATTAACTAAAGGGAAGGAAAATGAATTAATAAACAACCTCTGCAACTCTTCGAATCGTTTCTACATCACCCATTGTATAATAGTGAAGGCAAGGTGCACCTTTCGCTTTTAACTCTTTTGATTGTGTAATCAACCATTCGATACCGACTTCTTTTCGAGAATTTGAATCTTTTGCTTTCATCATTTCTTTAGATAATGCTTCTGGCATATTAATGTAAAATAAACGAGGAATTGAGTTTAGTTGGTACTGTTTGGTCAATGGCTTAAGTCCTGGAACTATTGGAACATTAATCCCTATAGCACGACAAGCAGCGACATATTCGAAATATTTTTCATTGTCAAAAAACATTTGCGTCACAATATAATCAGCACCTGCATCAACTTTTTGTTTAGTAAATGCTAGGTCTGTCGCTAAGTTTGGAGACTCAAAATGTTTCTCAGGGTAACCAGCTATACCGATACAAAAATCAGTAGGTACGCCATTTTCAATATTTTTATCTAGGTATTTTCCATTATTAATATCATTGATTTGCTTGATTAAATCTAGGGCATATTGATGACCATGAGGTTCACGAATGAATTTTCCATCAAACTTTCGGGCATCCCCTCTTAGTGCTAAAACATTATTGATATTCAAAAAATTTAGATCAATTAATGCGTTCTCAGTATCCTCTTTTGTAAAACCACCACACAATAAATGTGGAACAGCATCTACCCCATACCGATGCATGATTGCAGCACATATTCCAACTGTGCCTGGACGTTTTCTAATTGCCGCTTTTTCATAATATCCACTTTCCCGTTGCTTATATATAAAATCCTCTCTGTGGTAAGTTACATCAATAAATGGAGGTTTAAATTCCATCAAGGGATCCAAAACATCAAAAATGGCTTTCATACTCCCTCCTTTAAGTGGTGGTAAAACTTCGAATGAAATTAGAGTTTCTCCATTTGCCTTCTCAAAATATTCCGTTACTTTCATTGTGAAAAATTATTTAAAATTAAACCTACCGGTGATGGGCTTTTGGTAAAAATGCAAAAATAAGTATTTTAACGATTAATGTTGGACTGACATACAGTTAACTTTTTCCTGAATTCTGAATTTCTAAGCTGTGATTGAATTTCTTAACAATACCAAAGATCACTATAATTCCAATCTAAAATGAAGTATATTTTTTTGAAACAGACTTATCGAGGTGCATATTAATTTAGTCGTTAGGTAAACATAACAAAATGGAAAAGGTTAACTTCTTCGTGAGAAATTATAAATACAATTTGGTGTTTAGGAATCACGCAATCAAAACTTTGGGTAATCAAAAGTGTAAAACGTCTTCAGTAAAACTAAATGTATTTTTTTTAATCAAAAGCATTGATCCAGACTGAGTTACCTGAAGTATAGTTATATTTTCTTGAAAAAATAGGATGAATATTTTTTGCAAAATTTTTTAAGACATCGAATTTTTAATTTCGTTAGATACTTTTTTAAGCAGCGATTTTAAATGATTTTATATCAACAATTAAAGTCGAGCAATTACAAAATATATAGATAATTAGTAGGGAGGATTATAAAGGTCAACTACCCGAATCCTCAAGATAGAGAATTCGGGAGTTGACCTTTATAATTTCTATAATAAATTACTTTATTCGCTCAATAATAATTGAGGAAGCACCACCACCGCCATTACAAATTGCTGCCAATCCAATGCTAGCATCTTTCTGGTGTAAAACATTATTTAAGGTAGTCAAAATTCGAGCACCCGAAGCACCAAGTGGGTGTCCTAAAGAAACTGCACCACCAAAAACATTCACTTTATTTTCTTTTAATTTCATTTCTTTGTTAAATGCCATTGTTACTGTTGCAAATGCTTCATTTACCTCGTAATAATCAATTTCCGATTTTTTTATACCAGCTAATTTAATTGCTTTTTTAGCAGCCTTTGGAGGTGCTGTTGTAAACCATTCTGGCTCGTGAGCAGCATCTGCAAAAGAAAGAATTTTTGCTACGGGCTTTAATTTATATTTTTTCACAGCCTCTGCACTTGCCAAAACTACCGCTGATGCTCCATCATTGATAGTAGAAGCATTTGCCGCAGTAACAGTTCCATCTTTGGTGAAGGCAGCTCGAAGAGCAGGAATCTTTTCAAATTTCACTTTTTTATATTCTTCATCTTGAGCAACTATTATTGCATTACCTCTTCGTTGAGGGACACTTACTGAGATTATTTCATCTGCGAAAGATCCATTGTCAGTTGCTGCTGAAGCTCGTTCATAAGACTGAATAGCATAAGCGTCTTGCTGCTCCCTTGTGAAACCATATTTTTTAGCAGTTGCATCAGCACAAACACCCATTGGCATTTTTCCATAAGCATCTTGCAAACCATCTTGAACAAGTCCGTCGATGAATTGAGCATTTCCAAATTTATTTCCCCAACGCATTTTTGGGGCATAAAATGGGATATTACTCATACTTTCCATTCCACCTGCAACAACAATATCAGCTTGACCAATCATAATATTGGCAGCACCAATCATAATTGATTTCATTCCTGATGAGCAAACTTTATTTACAGTGGTACAGGGTACATTATTGCCAATACCAGCTCCCAAAGCTGCTTGTCTTGCAGGTGCTTGACCCAGCCCAGCTGAGACTACGTTACCCATCAAAACTTCTTGAACTTTAGCAGGACTTACCTTTGCTCTTTTTAATGCACCTTCGATAGCAAACGATCCCAATTGAACGGCCGAAAAACTAGATAGTGCACCACCAAAACTTCCCATAGGAGTTCTTACTGCTGATACGATATAAACTTCTTTCATGTTTGTATTAATTATGTATAGTTAAATTGGTTTGATGCCGCAAAAGTAATAGTTTTTTGGCAATGTTTATATTCTTAAAGCGCTGAAATGAAAGCTTAGTTTACCTGGATTGGAATTGTTTTTTTAACATTAATTCCTTCGAGTGAAAGCCAATAAATCCCAGGTTCGATTGAAATGCCTGCAAATGACAAACTATACCTACCTTTCATTTGTTCTCCTTGCAAAAGTGTTTTTATTATTTTCCCTTCTTTGTTAAAAATAGATAATTGTAATTTTATTTTTTTATCCAAAGAAAATTGAATGATGGAATTTTCAGTAACTGGATTGGGGAAAACTTCTAACTCGAAATCGTTGGAGAAGATATCCTGAGTGGAGGAAATTGTATCAGAATTAAATCCAACGAAAGTAACAATGTTTCCAGAATGAGGAATAGCTAAGGTATCAATTTCTTTGGCGTAACAAATGTCAGCAGGATTTTCTAAAAATGGAGTGGAAATAACTTCTGGGGGATTTGCAAATGCATTGTCGTATTTAGCAATTTTGCTAGGAGACCAGTAAGATATATAGTAATTTCCATCATTGTCCTCATCTATACCATCGATATTCCCTACACTAGTTGTAACAATTGTACTGACTGAATTGTCTGTTAGGTCGACTGCTTTGATTGTCGCATTATTTCCCCAACTAACAAAAATTAACCTGTTGTTTGTCCCATCAAAAACGATTCCGTTGGGCGTAGAGCCGGTATCTTCTACTATGACTTCGTAACTAGGGTTAGCGATATCCGAAACATCAATTTTATAGATTTTCTTTCCAAGAAAAGCAGTTGCATAAAGTGTGGAAACACCATCATTCGTTAGACCATTTAGAAAATTAAATCCTGGAATATTAAGAGTCATTACTTGATTTTCTGTACCTAGCTCGATACCTCGAATTGTAGAACCATCGATTACAAAAAGATAACCCGCCATAATTTCCATTCCATATTCCGCTGGGACTGAACCGAAGATACTTAAATCACCGTTACTAGCTCTAGCAATGATATTATCCGCATTAGAAATGAAAAATCTATTTTGTAAAGCGTCATATTCTACAGATTCAATGGTGCTGAGTGTTTGACTTTGTAAATTTATGGTGCATAAGATTAGAAAAACGAAAAGTTGATTTTTTTTCATGAGTAATTTTTTGATTTGAAATGATTAATCAAAGGTATTTTTTTTGATAGTATTAAAAGTGAATGAAAAGAGCTTAGAGAAATAGGCGACAAAATCGATTTATATTTTTTCATCATTAGGAAATAATTTTTTGGGTTATATTTTTCGTCTTTTTCAACTCAAGAAAATGAATTGTAAATTTGTAAAAAATAACACTTTATAGTTTCTCAATTGAGAAAAAAAAACTGAGAATTAGGTACTTAGTGATTTTGATTTGAATGTAATTGCAAGTAAGATTTTAGATGAAATAGTCGGAAAAGGTGGTTATTTATTTTGATCTGTGATATGATGAAGACCTTGTCAATTGTCTTAAACGCTGTAATAAGAATTGAGAAAAATGTTTTTATTTTTTGTTCACCAGATCAATTAATTGATAGGATTTTGTTCAAAGAAAAAGATTATAGACTAACGATATTGAATTATTACTGGACGACCTTACTCAAATATCGTTAAAATTTTCCTTTTTGTACTCTGATAAATATAGGGGAATGATGAATCAACTGGCTGTTCATTTGATTGTATTGAAAGCGCTTAGAGTAAACTGAAATATAGAGTCATAAAGCTATTTAAGCAGATGATACAAAAGAATACAAATGAACAATTAATAATAATTTTCAGTGAGTAATTATAGGTGAGACATATATGGAGGTGGAAAAGAGTGAAAGAAAAGTAATTGAGGAAACGAAATGAATAAATCTATCAATCTAGTTTCTCAAAAATTGAATTATTACTTTTATACTCAGGAATATATTTCTTTAAAATTTTGACAAGTTCGTTGTTGTTTTGTTTGTCAAAAAGATAAGTTAGTTTATTGACGACAGATTTTATTTTTTCAAAATTATACTCACGAACAGTAGCGATCATAATTTTTTTATGATGAGTCGGTAAACTAGTTTCCGAGGGATTAAGCAATTCTTCGAACAGTTTTTCTCCAGGTCGCAAACCTGTAAAAGTGATCTGAATATCTTTTTCTAATTCCAATCCGGATAGTCGAATCATACTTTTGGCGAGGTCTAAAATCTTGATAGATTTTCCCATGTCAAAAACATAAATTTCACCACCTTTTCCCATGCATCCAGCTTCCAAAACTAATTGACAAGCCTCAGGAATTGTCATAAAATATCGAGTCATTTCAGGATGAGTTACAGTAACAGGACCTCCTGATGCAATTTGTTTTTTAAACAAAGGAATGACAGAGCCATTACTGCCCAAAACGTTTCCAAAACGAGTTGTGATAAATTTTGTATTAGTATTAGTGTTTTCTTTGAAGTGATTTAAAGATTGTACATAAATTTCAGCCATTCTCTTACTTGCGCCCATGATATTCGTTGGGTTTACTGCTTTATCTGTACTAACAAAAACAAATTTTTCTACGTGGAATTCTTTGGCTAAATCAGCTGTGATTCCAGTACCGCTTATGTTTGTAAGTATAGCTTCTGAGGGGTTAGCTTCCATCATCGGCACATGCTTATAAGCTGCGGCGTGGTAAACGATATCTGGGCGGTAAGACTTGAAAATATGTTGCATTCGTTCATAATTTCGAATGTCTCCAATGACCACCTCATGTTTTAGATGGGAAAAGGTATTACTTAGTTCTATGTCGATTTCGTATAGTGGTGTTTCAGCTTGATCTAGAAGTACTAAAAGTTTGGGGTGAAAGCGCAAGACTTGTCGTGCAATTTCGCTACCTATGGAACCTGCAGCTCCTGTTATTAAAATCGTTTTATTTTTGAGTTGATTTTCAATGTTTTCCCAATCTAATTGGATTGGATCACGCTCTAATAAATCATCAATATTTATTTCTTTGATTTGCTGCAAACTGAGTTCTCCATTAATCCATTTTTCAACTGGAGGAACATTTCTGACCTTAACATTATACTTCAAGCAGAGTTCGAAGATCTCTTGTTTTTTATCCGTAGAAATATTGTTATCCGAAATAACTAAAAGTTGGGGCTGGTTTGCCAAGAGGTATCTTTCGAGAAATTTTCCAGGATAAATTGTAACGCCCAGTAATCGCTTTTTTCGAAAATTAGAGTTGTCATCAAAAAAAGCGTTAACGGAAAACTTATTACCCATATCTCTTTCCAGTGCAGTTTTGGTAGTGATACCAGTTTCACCCGCACCGTAAATTGCTACGAATTTTTTATCTTTTTTTCCACTTCTAAATTCAATGTATAAAATTTTCACCAAGGCTCGATACGCCGTGAGCATAAAAATAGAAACTAAAAAATCAATAATTAAAATAGAATAGGGTAGGGCAAAATGGCCAGTTATTTTATAAAAACCTAAGTTGCCCAATGTCGCCATAAAAATACTACCACTCAAGACTGCCCAGAAAATTCGCTGAGCATCTTCAATACTTGTATGTAGAATTATTCCTGCGTATGTTTTAAAAATAAAAAAGCTAAACACTCGGATAACAATCATTACAGGTGTTCCTAGCAATAAGTTATCATAATCTTCGGTCGTTGGGATATTGAAATTGAATCGAAGTAAGTGAGCGAGCGCTAACGAGAATATGATGATTCCAATATCAATAATTAATACTCCCCAACGAGAAATTTGCTGCATTTTATTTTTTTAATATTCTTAAAGCTGTTTTTCCAATGATTATCAAGTCAATTAAAAAGCTATTAGATTGAGCATACTCCAAATTGAGTATTAATTTTTGAGGCATAATTTCATTGATGTAAGTTTTTTCAGGATCATCGCTTTTTCCAAGTAATAAATTCTCATCAAAATATTTTAGTGAAGCGTAATCTGTAATTCCTGGTTTCACTTCGAAAACTTGTCTTTGTTTTTTATCATAAAAATTCACGTAATAAGGTACTTCAGGTCTTGGGCCAACAATACTCATTTCTCCAATCAATACATTCCAAAACTGAGGTAACTCATCCAGTTTGTAGTTTCTCAAAAAAAAACCAACTCGCGTAATTCTTGGATCTCGATCTCCAACAGTAATCTGACTTTTTTTTTCAGAGTCCACAAACATGGTTCTGAATTTTAAAATCTGAAATGGTTGTTCATTTTTTCCAACCCTTTTTTGAGAAAAAAACATTCCACCGCGTGATTCCATAATAATCGAAACCCCAATGATGAATAAAATTGGAAAAAGTAATAACAATATACTTGTAGAAAATAATATGTCAAAAATTCTTTTCAAAGCGGAAGAGATTTTATTGTTATAAATAATGTTCTACTGCTTCCACAATCACTTCAACGACTCGATCCACTTGTTTCTTTTCCAAATCATAAAATACAGGCAAAGTAATTACCCGATGAAAGGTATCAAGTGAGATAGGATAATCTTTTGATTGATAACCTAGTTTTTTATAAAGGGTCAACTCTGGTAATGGTTTATAATGAACATTTACAGAAACGCCTGCATCAAAAATACGATTGATGATAGCATTGCGCTGCTCCAAAGAAATATTTTTTATTCGCAATAAATATAAATGATAGGAGGAAATCTTTTCTGCTGTTTTATAGACAGGTAATTCTGCCCATTCATACTTTGATAAAAGTTGACTGTAAATGTCAAAAATAGCTTTACGTTTTGTTAATGTTTCATTTTGATATCTTTTGATCTCTACCAAACCAATTGCAGCTAAAACATCAGGCATGTTGAATTTGTAACCAGCTTCAACCACATCATATTCCCAAGAGTTTTTTCCAAATTTAGCTAAAGCATCTTTGGATTGACCATGAACAGTTTTGGAATTTAGCTTTGCATAAATTTCATTTAAATCAAAGGAGTCAGGTAAGTTTAAGCAAATTGCACCACCTTCCGCAGTGGTTAAATTTTTGACAGCATGAAAAGAAAAAACAGTTATATCAGCTTGTTTTGCGGCAGGTTGATCGAGGTAACTCGCTCCGATGGAATGAGCCGCATCAGTGATAACTGCAATACGATTTAATTGTTTTTGAATATCAGTTCTAGGTTGAAATTGATTTTTGATATCATTAGATTTTACTACTCTTAAGAGTTTAGTATAGTCAACTGGCATTCCTCCCAAATCGACAGGAACAATCGCTTTAGTTTTTGTGGTAATTGCATTTTTTACAGCCTCGATATCAATGGTGAGATCATCAGGTTTGATATCAACCATAATTGGAGTTGCACCACAATGCAAAACAACATTGGCGGTTGCGCAATAGGTGAAAGCAGGTATAATTACTTCATCTCCCTCTTGAATACCAAGCCATCTCATCATTAATTCCAAACCTCCTGTGCAGGAATTGACGCAAAGTACTTTAGGAACCTGGGCTAGTTTTTCCACTTCTTTTTCAAGAGCCTTAGTTCTTGGACCAGTTGTAATCCATCCAGAATTCAACGTAGCCACGACCTCATCAATGATTGCTTTGTCCATTTTAGGAGGAGAGAAAGGAATTTTTTTCATATAAAAAATGCAAATTTTGGTTTATGTACTTTCTAAGTTTGGTACAAAATTAATTTATTTAAAATTAACTTCAGAAATAAGTAGCAAATTGTTTGTTTAATTCAAAAAAGACTTTACTTTTGCAATCCAATATCGCAGAGCGGACGTCTATTAATGAATAGAAAAGCTTGTCAGTCGTTATTGATTGGTAACATCGCGGAGTGGAGCAGTTGGTAGCTCGTCGGGCTCATAACCCGAAGGTCGTAGGTTCAAGTCCTGCCTCCGCTACAAAAAAAAGCCTGGTAATCGTAAGATTATCGGGCTTTTGTCGTTTTAGGAATATATCTCAAAACTTTATTTAATTATTTTGTTTTAGTATCTAAAACAAAGTTGATATCTTAGTAGCGGTGGATAAACATAATTCACGCCTAGTTATTAATGTCCTCCTACCGTTTTAAGAATCTTGAATTTATAATAGTTTTCACCTAGTATACAAATTTTGCTTATATCTGGTTTGATTCTTGACCTACATCTTAGGATTTAATGTTGTTGACTAAACATATCAATTTTTAAATAAAAGGAATGAAATATTTATACTTACTTACACTTTTTTGTTTGCTTTTTTCTTGTAAAAATGAAAAGGCAAATACCGATACTCAACCTTCTGAAACGCCCAAAATTGAAACAACGGTTTTCACCGAAATGCATCCCAAGAAAACCAATCTCTACTTCAGTAACCGAATAGTAGAAAATGACGAGATTAATTATTTTGGATATACCTACTTGTATAATGGCGGCGGAGTTGCATTAGTCGATATCAATAATGACGATTTACCAGATGTCTATTTTACCTCAACCCAAAAAGCAGATAAATTATATTTGAATCTGGGAAACTTAAGATTTAAAGATATTAGTAAGTCTTCAGGAATAGATAAATTTAAAGGATGCAAAACTGGTGTAAGTTTTACTGATATCAACAATGATGGTTGGACTGATTTATATGTTTGCCGAGCTGGGTGGTCAAAAAACCCAAAGGATAGAAAAAATCTTCTTTTTATTAACAATCAAGACAATACATTTAAAGAATCAGCTGCTGAATATGGAATTGATGATGAAAATCGATCGATACAATCGGTCTTTTTTGATTATGACAAAGATGGAGATTTAGATATGTATTTATCGAATCATCCAAAAGTTTTTAGGCAGTCCATCGAACAAGTAATTGCAAAAGTCAATAATCCTACTGATGAAAATACCGATAAGTTTTATATTAAAAATGATGACGGAACCTACACTGAATCAGGAAAAAAAGCTGGAATATTTAATCATGGCTGGGGATTAGGTTTGGTGGCAGCTGATTTGAATAATGATGGTTGGACGGATGTATATGTGTCCAATGATTTTCAGGCGCATGATTATTATTACGTCAATAATGGAGACGGAACATTTACCGAATCCCTAAAAAAATACTTTCCACACACTTCCTATTTTGCTATGGGGGTAGATTTGGTGGATATCAATGATGATAAGAACCTAGATATTTTTGTTGGAGAAATGCTTTCCGAAACTAACGTAAGACAAAAAACGAACATGGCTCCAATGGATGCTGATCGGTTTAAGCAATTGGTGAATAGTGATTTGCATTATCAATATATGCGTAACTCATTCCATTTAAACAATGGAAATGGACATTTTAGTGATATAGCAGAGTACGCTGGAATTTCGAAAACAGACTGGAGTTGGAGTTCTTTATTTGGGGATTACGATCATGATGGCGACAATGATTTATTGGTCGTCAATGGTTGGCTGAAAGATACGCAGGATAAGGATTTCTCCAAAAAGGCGAACAAATATGCACAAAAATATAACAACAAACTCAAGTACGCACAAGTTGATTCTTTTCTGAAAAGTACGCCTCTTGAAAACTACGCTTTTGAATATGAAGGAGATTTGAAGTTTAAAAAAGTATCTGAAAAATGGGGTTTTAATTTCAAGGGATTTTCAAATGGAATGGCTTATGGAGACCTGGATAATGATGGAGATTTAGATATTGTAGTTAATAATATGAACGCTAATACTTCGCTTTATGAAAATAATACCAATGGTTCCTACCTCAAATTAAAATTGAATGGTCCAAAAGAAAATAGATTCGGAGTCAACAGTAAAATCACCTTAACGACCAATCAAGGAATTCAATATAAAGAATTTATTACGACAAGAGGTTTCCAATCTTCTTGTGAACCTGTGGTACACTTTGGATTGAAATCAGGTACTCAAATAGAAAGTCTTTCTGTAATTTGGGCAGATGGAAAAGAGCAAGTAATCAAAGAAATAACTGCCAATCAAACTCATACGGTTGAATATAAAGATGCCAAAAGAAGCAATGCTAAAAAAGAGAATACTTCACCAACATTTAAAGAACTAAATGCCAAAAATGTAATCGACTTTACTCATCAAGAGATTTATTATGATGATTATAAAGAGGAGGTTTTACTTCCTCATCAATTATCTCAAATGGGGCCAGCTTTAGTTGTAGCTGATATTGATAATAATGGGTTGGATGATTTTTATATCGGAGGAGCGCATCAGCAGGCTGGTGCTTTATTTTTGCAAAAACAATCTCAAAAATTTGTAAAAACCCAACCTACTCTTTGGTTAGCAGATTCTAAATATGAAGATGTAGATGCGTTATTTTTTGATGCAGATGGAGACAAAGATTTAGACCTTTATGTTGTGAGTGGAAGTAATGAATTTTTGCAGGAATCAGCAATGCTTGAAGATCGGCTCTATTTGAATAATGGCAAAGGAGTATTTGAAAAATCGACTGGACTACTTCCTCAATTTGTGACTAATGGTGGAACTATTTCTGCGGCTGATTTTGATAAAGATGGCGACCAAGATTTATTTATTGGAGGAGGAGTAGAACCTGGTAAATATCCCTATGCGTCAAAAAGTATTTTATTACAAAATAATGAAGATGGATTTAAAGAGGTAACTTCAACACTTGCTCCCGATTTGGAAAGAGCAGGAATCACTCAATCATCAGTATGGTCAGATTTTAATGGAGATGGTACTTTGGATTTGATCGTGGTAGGAGAATGGACAAGTCCTATGTTCTTTGCAAATGATGGTGCAGAGTTTAGTTTGACAAAATTGGGAGAAGTAGATAAGATGGTCGGCTGGTGGAATAACGTTACTGCAATTGATTTGGATAATGATGGAGATGAAGATTATTTGTTAGGAAATTTAGGTGAAAATTATAAATATAAAGCAACTGACGAAGAACCATTTGAAATATTTAGTGGTGATTTTGACAATAATGGAAAGCAAGATATTGTATTAGGATATTACTCGGAATCTAATTTATATCCAGTAAGAGGTTTCCAATGTTCTTCGGAGCAAATGCCTGATTTGCAAAATCAATTTGATAGTTACAAATCTTTTGGGACAGCAGATATTTTTGAAATTTATGGCACTGAATTAGAAGATGCCTTGCATTATAAAGCTAATAATTTTTCTTCCCTAATTCTTTGGAACAAAGGCGATGAAGAATTTGAAATCGAAAAATTGCCTGGACAAGCACAGCTAGCTCCGATTCAAGATTTCCTTATTCAAGATTTTGATAAAGATAATGATCTCGATATTTTGATGGCTGGAAATTGGTACGTTTCAGAAATCGAAACACCTCGAGCAGATGCTGGAACAGGACTTCTTTTGATCAATAATGAAAATAAATTTTCTCCTCAGTCTGTTCCTCAATCTGGATTTTTTGCCAATAAGGATGCTCGAAAGTTGGCTTATATTTCATGTGGAAAAAAATCACCATTAGTAGTTGTAGCAAATAATAATAGTAGGGTGCAGATATTTGAATATATAAATTAAGAATTTACGCTGAATTATGTGAGTAATATTTTCAGGAAAATTTTTTCATTAAAAATGGCTACGTTGATTTATCATCGTAGCCATTTTTTTCATTAAGAAATGGGGCGAATATATTTCTTATTCTACAGTCCTTCCTCCAATTATGTTACCGAAGAAAATAGCATTAGCAAATAATTTATTTGTTCCATACCAAAATGCTCGAAAGTTAGTATTGTCCGCCATGTTAATGACTTTTCCTTGCCCAATTCCGCTCACGACTATGGAAGCAGAGTTACCTATAGTTTTCAGATTTGCCTTAGAAATATATCCACTCAGTAGGGGAGACGAAGTGTAAACCAAGGGAGTAGCATATGGGTTTTTTGCAGGCTCAAGGAAAAGTGTTCCTCTTCTGAAAATGGGTAAAATTGAACTGTGGTATCCAAAACCTAACGGATGAGTTAAATCTAATTCCGTTGAAAAAATAGCTCCACCAATTACCTCTGCTCCAGCATCTGCACCTTGCTTTTCGTAAGGTCTACGCTTCTTATTTTTTGAATCATCATCACTAGATTTTTTAAAAGTAACCTTAGAAATGCCTTTTGATTTTGCCCACCGAATCGCTCGCTTGAATGGAATCAAAGTTCCTCCTTTTTGCACCCAAGTTTTTAATTTTTCGGACTGATTGGAAATGCTGTTATAACTTCCATCAACCATCACAATCACATTGTATCGACTCAAATCTGCTCGGCTAAATCTACTCACATCCATTTTTGTAACTGGCATATCGTACCGTTGATCGAGTAGATGCCACACTTCACCCGCATCATAACTATTCACTCCGCTACCTACTAAAAGTAGCACTTCTGGTTTTTCTAAAACTTCAAAATCACCACTTCCCAAATCACTTCCCATCGGAGTCAAACCAGTTTTTACAGCATAAATTTTTAATTGATTTTTGCCCGCTACTTTTTTTACGAGGTCAAAAATTTCAGCGGAAGTTCCTCTTTGGTTATTGCCGACAGGAATTTGAATTGTTCCATAATCGAATAACTTCATACCTTCGGAAGTTTCAATTTTCAGTTGTTGAGTGCCTACTTTTACGATTAAATTTTTACTCAATAATTCATTCAATGCATTGGGTGCATAATATTCATTCCACTCCAAAAGGTAGGCGTATTCACTCTTTCCACCTATAACTTTTCCTTCAGGTTTTTCTAAGTAAGGCATTGATTCAGTCATCATTTTGTTACCAGTTACTTCTTGGTAATCAATATTGTAGGCCATAGGAAGTGTAAAGGCAGAAACATCGTAAAACAAACTATCATCAAATTTAAAAATAGGATCAAAGACTGATTTGATTAATCGATATTGAGGTTGTTCAAGCGAAACATAATAAGAATGTTTTTTATCAAATTGCTTCCCGTTAGCTGAAATATTTTGTTGCAAAGTTTGCACTTGAATGTCATGTTTTTGCAATAGGTTGACGAAGTGAGTCAATCTACTTTTGTCTTTTGGTTCAGAAAAAATAAAACCGGTGCGCGAATCTTTTTTGGCTTCTTGTATTGCGGATTGATAAAATTCTCGTTGGTAGTTTAACAATTCTTCTCGCATACTTGAAGCGGCTTGAAGTGTTGATATGGCAGTTGTTGTTTGGTTTCTAATCGTAAATGGAAAGCTCATTAAACCATTATTAGTTTCTTGTAAATGTCCTCTCGAACTTGCTTGTTCAAACAAAATTCCAACCGAACCATTCGCATCAGGATACGTTGAACCTTTGCCGTAATAATAATCATCGTAGCGTTCTTCAGTAAAATAAAGGGAGCCAATTTTGTCCAAGGCTTTAGCATGGAATGTTCCAATTTTAGCTGTCAACTCCTGATTCTTTTTTGGAGTCAATGGATGAATCCTAGTTTGAATTCCCGGCATAAAAAAGAAAGTTTGGTTGGTTCCCATTTCATGATGATCGGTCAAAATATTTGGTTTCCATTCATGGAATTTAGCGACTCGTCCTCGACTTTCTGGATGTGCCAAAAGCAACCAATCTCGATTCAAATCAAACCAATAATGATTCGTTCGACCTCTCGGGAAAACTTCATTATACTCTCGATCATTTGGGTCGGAAGACATATTTTTACTTTTGTGAGAATTGGCCCAAGTTGAAAAACGATGAAATCCATCTGGGTTATAAACTGGGTCTAACAATATAATTACATTTTTTAAAATGTCATTGACTTCAGGGCATTGACCTGCCGCCAAATGATAAGCAACGAGCATGCTGGCATTCCCACCACTCGGTTCATTTCCATGAATACTAAATCCTTGGTACACTACTGAAGGCATTTTAGAAATGTCTAAATTCGCAGATCTATCAGGTTGAGATAATTGATAATGTTCTTTTTGAATATCATCGAGGCGAGCATGATTCGTTTTTGAAGTAATGTATAAATGATATAATGGTCTGTTTTCGTAACTCCGTGCATATTCCTTCATTTCGATACGAGGTGAGACTTTCGCTAGTTCCCGCAAGTACATCACTACTTGATCGTGACTGGCATGCCATTCGCCAACTTGATAGCCGAGAATAGATTCAGGTGTTGGAATTTTTGCATCGTATTCACAATCTGAAAAAAAATAATTAATGGCTTTTTTTTGGGAAAAAGAAAATAGGATGTTAGAAACTACAAATGTAATGGTTAATAATTTTCTCATATTCAAAATTATTGATTGGTCTAGAATTAAAGTTATAATTGAAGTAAGAAGTTTAAAAGTACAAAAGGAAAATTTATGATTCTTGTTTTTAAAATAAAAGAATATAGTTACTGATGTTAAATTTTGATAAAATGTAAAAGCGTTGTTTGGAATTTCCTAAACAACGCTTTTTTTCTAAAAATTTTGAAGTGAAAAAACGCACGGCTAACAATTTCTTTTTAGTGATAATTAATCGGTTTTTGGAATGTAGATTGAAATTGTTATTGCCGTGCTAATTTGTAAGGTGTTTTTCTATAAGGTCTGTTCGTTTATCGGATGAAAATTATTTTCTTGCTGGCCGAAAATGTTGGTGTAACCAACTTGTAAAGATAAATTCCGGGGCTAGGGAAAATGTGTTGATCTAAATCAATACTATGAATTCCTTCTGGATATTGCTTTTGAAAAGTGTGAATGATTTTACCCGAAACATCTAAAATCTGGAGTTTTATATCCTGAAAATGGGGTAACTGAAATTTTATTTTGGTGGACGTTGTAAATGGATTTGGTTGATTTTGAAATAATTGAACTTCAACCGAATGGCTTTCTAAATCCAAATTATTATTTTTGAATAATAATTCCATTGTATATATTTTATTTTTCACGCTATATGCCTCAGTTGGAGTATAAGTGGAATTAATCCATAAATTATTTTCTAAAAATAAGTTATTTTTAGCCCTGATGTTCAAGTAAAATAGAGGGTTTTGTGAGGAGATTTCATTTTGATTTTTCTTATTCCAGCTACAAGTTATTGATCCCTTTTGCTGAAATTTAAATCCAAAATTCTCTTTTTCTAATATGTTCTTCTCGACATTTAAAAGTTCGATTTGATCAGGGGGGAAATTTAGAGTGAATTGAAATCCAATAATCTCCTCCATGTTTTTTGCATAAACTGGGATCTTTGTTACCCGGTTTCTTTCTAACCAAAAATTATCAATTTGTAAAATAACTTCGCCTTCATCATATCGTGTATTTATTGAGGCAAGGTTATTTGGAGATGCTGTCCCGTTGACATCACCTACTTTTATTCCGATAAAATCCATCCCTAATTCACTTTGTGATAAATTTAAACAACTCATGCTTTCGGGGAAGTTTTCTGTAAGAGGATGTAATGGATTATCAAATTCATAGTGGGTATCCAAAAATCTCCACGATTTATTATTAGGCAACTCATTAATCGAATGCAAAATTAAGGAACGCAATAGAGCTAAATCTAGAGCGGTCAAGCTCCCAGATCGATTAGCATCTGCTGCGATAATTTTATAAGGAGAGTCTAATAGTTGAGTTCCTAGAATATGCTTTGAAATTAAAACTAGATCGTAAGTTGTTACCCCATTTAATAAGTTTATATTTTTAGAGGGTTTGATGGAATAATTATTTCCTGATGTCAAATTATCATTTAAATAAAATCCATTGGGTGAATAATTTAAAATAGAATCTGACGAGGATGTAATAGTTACCATGACATCATCTACTGGTTCGTTTTGCTCAGTTTCAATTTTACCTGCAAGTGCTAAATTAGATGCACAGATATATCGAAGAGTAATTGAGACGGTTTTAGAATTACCAGTATCGTCTATTGCCGAAACTTCAACTATATCATCATATGTGGTTCCAGAGAAATCAGAACAATTAACCATTTTACCAAAATCAAGTGTGGATTCATTTAAAACGATACCGCTAGGATTAGAGCAATTATCTATTGCATAGATTTGATCTGAATAATCATTTATGTCTATTGTTATCATTCCTGAGGTAGGAGAGATTTGAATATTAACTTCATCGTCAATTGCACTGAAAATAATTTCTGGACTTGTAATGTCTTCGACTATAACAACAGTTTTGCATACGGATTCATTTCCACAATAGTCCGATGCATTGAAGGTTACAGTGGTTTCTCCTGTAGGAAAAAAACCAGCTACGGAGAATCCTAACGGTGTAAAGGAAGATGTATAATCATTTGTGATTGTATCAACTCCAGAACAACTATCAACAGCTATTGCAATAAATCCAATAAATTCCTCGCAATCTCCGTTGAAATCAGGACTTGTATACAGTGTATCTTGGCAAGTCATTATTGGACCTTCTAAGTCAGCAATAAGAATAATTTGCATCGCTGTATTTAATAAAAAAGTATCCGCACAATTATCATAGAACCCCCAGGTGATAAAAAGCTTCTCTTTACATTCACTTATGTTGAATCTCACAGAATCCATGACTGCTTCGATAATATTATTGCATCCACCTGTAACAGTTGGTCGTCCTGTTATATCGGGATTAAAAATCGTTGCACAAGCAATAGTGTCATTTTTGGGAAATGTAAAGACTAGCGGGGTATTATTTTCTAGAGTTATTAATTGAGTACAGCTATCCATTAGCCCACCTAAATCGATTGCAAACCACTCACGTAAAATAACTCCTGTCATGTTACATGTATTAAGTCCAGAGGAGTCATCAATAAAATACATAGAGTCTAAACCACAGTTATCCATTAAAATTGGCGGTGTAAATGTAGTGGTGGAAAGTTGGGTACATTCAATCGTTAAATCATCTGGACAACTTAAGACTGGAGGAAGGTTATCTTTAACAATAGCTTCGACCATACATTCATTATAATTACCACCTTCATCATAAATTCTTAAAACTATCACTATAGTATCTCCTATGTCATTACAATCAAAATTGACACAGTCAGTAAAATTTGAATCCTCCATTCTCCTAACTAAAAAAGAATCAATGCCACAATTGTCTGTGCTCCCATTGTCAAAAGAATTGGCGAAAACTTTAGCAGTTCCATCTGTACCTATGGATACTTGGGTAAGATTATCACATATTGCAATTGGAGAAATCAAATCTTCCATTATTACATTAAATGTACACGTGGCACTATTACCACAATCATCGGTTACAGTATAGGCAACAAGATGTGTACCTAAAGGAATATCGGAATAAATATTTCCTGAGAGTGGAAAATCAAAGTCTACTATAATAGTATAGTTAGAACAATCGTCAATTATTTCTGGCAATGGTAGTATAACGCTTCCTGTACAATTATTGCTTGATGTACTTGTGCTTAAATTATTTGGACATATAATGCTTGGAGGAGTAGTGTCTGAAACTTCGATGGTTTGATTGCCAGTTATAATATCATTCGTACACCAATCTATTACAACCCACTCACGAAAAAATTTATAGCCACTTCCGCAAGTTGGAAAAGGGTTTCCGTCCACCTTTGTAAGTATCAAATTACAACTATTTCCAATTGATATTCCATTGACCATAGGTTCTCC
Organism: Saprospiraceae bacterium; assembly: GCA_029251525.1. Classification (GTDB taxonomy): domain Bacteria; phylum Bacteroidota; class Bacteroidia; order Chitinophagales; family Saprospiraceae; genus CAJQQY01. The sequence continues at coordinate 51,432 of JAQXDE010000005.1, forward strand.
TGTAAAAGATGGGTCAAGATTTATATTATTACAATCAACTGTAAAAGTAGGAGGGAAAATGACTTGTGAGATATCTAAGTTTTTAATGAAAATATTTTGTTCGCAACTATTTGTATTTCCATTAGTGTCGGTAACCGTCCAGGTCCTTTTGATTACTGCTTTAAACTGCGGATTGGTGCAGTCAAAATTTTCTAAAGTATCAAAATAGGTAGGGTTAGGTAATGCCAAACAATTATCAGAAACAATTGGAATACCTGTATTTACTGGGCTGGTATCTTCATTACAACCTATCTCTATATCAATACAATTAATTGTTGGTTCTAATTTATCCTCCACTAGGATACTTCCCCAGCAATTATTTCCAGAAGCCGGATGAACTATTGAAACCATCAAAGTTTGGCCAGCATAATTGCAATCTACTGTATTGCCAATGTCAATACCATTTGTATCCATGATATGAACTTCTAGAATTTCAGAACAATTAGATACTGAAGACATCATACTAGGTGTAACAATAACGAGACCTGTTTCAGGTAAGGATAAATTAACTTGGCCAGTACAACTTAATGCACAAAAAACTGTTGTTTTATTTTCTGACAATGAAAATGAAGTGAAGGACAAGCATACAAGCACTGCCGTACACATGAGGGGGTAAAGTATTTTCATAATAACCGTTTTAAAAATAGCTTTAACCTGATCTTACTCAAAGTTAAAGTGGGGTAACATTTTTTTAAAAAAAAATGAATTTTTTGTTTTGTATTCCTTAAATAAAATTACAAAAGCAGTTTTTTAAAATATTACGGAAAATATATATTTGTGTGACAGGGAAAAAAGGATAGGTATCTTTTTGTAAATTAATTATCTTTATTTTTTGATAAAAATCACGTATTCAGATAGAAAAATATGTTTGTATTATTAGTTTCCATTGTTGTAGCGCTTTTTGTGGCCATGCTTTTTTTGAATGTTTACTTTCGAGTTAAAGTATTTAAAGCTTATAAGGTGCTGACGCAAAATGATATTAAATTTAATTCCGCCCATTTTTTCAATAAAGAGAGAATGGAAAAAGAAGTCATAGCTCAACATCCTGAACATCGGGAGTCAATTGAATTATTTGTTAAGTATATGAAAAACTCAATTAATATGGCAACGGTATTGATTGCTTTGATTACCATATTTGGAGGTATCTTAATGTATTATCGTCATGGGATTGAGGGATAGTAATCGTGAATGATAAGTTTACGGTCTTTTATGAAAAAATCCTTTTGATCAATCAAGTCAAAAGGATTTTTTTGTGGAGCAGAATAGTCAAAATTCACCATTTTAGAAACTTATGAATATAGGTTCCGCCCGTGGAATTAGAGATTTTAATAAAATAAGTCCCTGGTGAAAATGAGCCTACTTCATTTAAGTTAACGATATGAAATTCATGATCAATTTTAACTTTTTTATGTAAAATCTCTTTACCAAATATATTAAAGATTGAGAAGACAATTTTTTTTTGTTTAAAATCTGCGAGGGAAATGTTTATTTCATCAAGTACTGGGTTTGGGTAAGTGTTAATTTTTCCATTATCAATTTCGATAGCTTCAATATTACTGAACGAACTTGTTTCGTCAAAGTCAGTTTGCATTAATCGGTAATAATTAATACCTCTTTTAGGTGTTTTGTGAAAGGTGGAATACGAAAGTAAAGAAGTGCTGTTTCCAGCACCATTGATATCTTCCATATCTTGAAAATTGAATCCATCCATAGAATGTTGAACGGTAAAATATTCATTGTTAGTTTCATTTGCAGTCATCCAGGAGAGTCTCACTTTGTCTCGGAGGAGATTTGCTCTAAAAGCAATTAATTCAATCGGTAGTACAGTTTGATTTTCATATGCTCCAATATCAATCGTTGTATTAATTATCCGATTATTTCCGATTAAATCAAAAGGTTCAGAGTTAACGCTATTTAGTCCTTGATCGGTAGCTGGTGAATTAGCGCTGGAAAGTGTTAAATCACCAGCGGTTAAATTAGTAAAAAGTGGATTCTGATTATAAACCATTCCCGCTCCACAAGTAATATTTGAACCACTTTGTAGTTCTGAGCAATTACTTACATCGACTAAGCAGTAACTGAGAACAGGTTCTCCATCAACAGATCTGATAATTTCAGATCCATTAGAATTTTGAGTCGTATTACCCCAAAAAATACAATTAGCAATTGTTGGTTTGCTTTCTCCGTTGATGCTTCCATTGGCATAAATTGCTCCACCATTCCCGCTTGGGTCAGTTGTGAAATTTCCTACAAAAGTACAATTTGTAATGGTAGGGTTACTTTTTCCTCCTGCCGTTCCATTATTGTAAATTCCTCCAGCTGCGTAGCCACTATTATCATAAAATCGACAATTGATAATGGTAGGATTAGAAACACCCATTTGGGTTCCTAAATTATACATAGCACCACCATGTTGTTCTATCGAGTTATTTGAACTAAAATTACATTGCTTGAAAATTGGACTGGTATTTCCTATATCTCCCCCGTGATTAAAAACCGCACCTCCTGATGATCCAGCAGTATTATTTAAGAAGTCACAGTTATTGAAAGTTGTCGTAATTAGTCCGTTGGAATAACCACTATGGTATATAGCACCGCCACTTGAGCTTGCTTTATTATTTTGAAATGTACAATTTTCAAATACAGGATAAGCAACGCCTCCATTTCCAGCTTCCACATAGATTGCACCTCCTTGACCTTTGGAAAAGTTAGATTGGAAAGTGCAGTTATAAAAATTGGGAGTACTTCCAAGAGAGGTAGAATAAGCATTTACATTTACAGCTGCTCCATTATTTGTTTCTCCGCCACCTTGCCCGTTTGCATTTCCATTTTCAATGGTGAATCCATCTAGTGTCACCGTAGTAACAGTTTGACCTATTGAGAAAATACAATAGGAATTACCTGAGGTATCATTATTCATATTAATATCACCACTCAAAATGGTTGGATTATTTACCCAATCTCTTTGATTCAAGAGAGTTTGTCCATTCTGAAATCCTCCATAAATTTTGGTTCCTTGAACTGAAACAGTAAATGAAGCAGCTTTATCTGTACCTGAGGTTGGATAATAAGTACCTTGTGCTACCCAAAATTCTTCTCCTGTTGTAGCGTTGGCTAGAGCAGTGGCTAAGTCAGAATAAGCATTAGCCCAGGAAGACCCATTTTGGGTACCACCGCCTACATTTGTATCAACATAAGTCTGAGCTTGCGAAAAATTAATATTAAGCAATACTAATAGAGCGCAACAGAAATGTAAATAGTTAGATTTCATGGGATAATGCATAAAAGTTGTTGATAAAAAAAGCAGGAACTGAAAGAAGATTGATTTGTGGTTTTAGCGAAAATAGTTTTTTTTAAAGTTGTTTAAATTAAAGATACGGTGCCTATGTTGATTGCAAAATACCGTTTTTAGGGTAATTCTGATATTTATAAAATTGCAATACGTTAATTTAGCCTTAATAATTAATAACTCTTCAACAAGGGTAGATTTCTTTTAAGAGTAAATACTTTTCTGCTTTAAAATTTGAGGTGGTTATTAATGCTTTAGGTTTTATATGGACACGATAAGAATGGGTTATGTCATTTTGTAAGCCAATTTTAAACACTTTGATTGTCCCTATATTTTTGTATCAAAAAATAGTTAAAAAGTTTAATTAAAGTATTTTGTTAGTACTGATCAGATTTTTGGTAGGCTTTAATTACGGCTAATTCTCCTTCTTTCCCTTTAGAGGAATTTCCATGCTCCATACCCAGGATTCCTTTGAATCCTCTCTTATGAATGTACTTGAAAATATTTGTATAGTTGATTTCGCCAGAGGTTGGTTCGTTTCTTCCAGGGTTATCTCCAATTTGAAAATAAGCTATTTCATCCCAACATTTTTCGATATTAGGAAGTAGATTTCCTTCCTGAATTTGTTGATGATAAATATCAAATAAAATTTTACAAGAGGGACTTCCGACACCTTTACAAATTGCATATGCCTGGGCTGATTCTGTCAAAAATAAACCAGGATGATCTCTAAAATTAAGTGGTTCTAATACCATAGTTAAGTTATGAGGTTCTAAAATTTCACAAGCTCTTTTGAGCGTATCCATTACATTGATCATTTGATATCCCATATCTTGTTTTAAATCCAAATGACCGGGAACAACCGTCATCCATTTTGCATTTACCCGTTTGGCAACTTTAACGGATTCTTTTATTTGTTGTAAAAATTCATTCCGCCATTCCTCCTTTCCAGAGGCTAAGTTTGGTTCTTTCCAAAAAATTTTATGCGCAACAAAAACACCCATTGAAATTCCTAATTGAGTCATGGTTTTAGCCATTTTTTCTTGCATATCAATTGGACGATTTTTCATATTATTATCCTCGAAAGCAGTAAAGCCTTGATCAGCCATAAAAATCAATTGCTCAATTGGATCATTTCCTGCATGATTTTTAAACATCCCTAAATGGGGTGCATATTTTAATCGAAAATCATATTTGGTGAAATTTTTGGAGGCAGAATCTACAGTGGTAGCAGCTAAAAGAGTAGGGGTTGCAAGAAGGCTATTTTTAACGAAGTTTCTTCTTTTCATATTAGTTTCTTTTTTTTATAGTGTGTATGTATTATGATATGCGATGAACGAATGTATATTTAGAGAAACACAAAACGTTAAACAGCGATCTAATTTATTTTTATTTGTTTGTAATCTTTAAAAATTGGTGTTTGTGCTGCTTCTACTTTTGCTCTGTAATCTTTCCAATCAATTTCAAAAAATGCGTTCAATTTAATTAGAGCATCAGTAATTTTTTCCTCTGCTTTGGCAGTTGAGTATTGAGCCATTTGACTTGGTTTGCCGGGCGAATCGTAAATGTATCCAGCTGCTGTAAACAAATAAGAATTGATCCGATCGTCTCTCCGTTGGATCCCTTTTGCATCTCTTGGAGAAGTGAAAAGGTATTGCAATTGAGAAATAGAATCAGTCAAAGATTTTCCTAATTTCTTTATTTCAGTTTTAATAGAATCAGGAGCATTGACCATTTGATCATTGACTAACTTGATTGTTTTTTTCGATTCCTTTAATCGTTCAAAACCTTTGTAGGCCGTTATCACTAGATCTGAGAAATCATTAATCGCTTGCTCTTGTTGTTGCATTTGATAAGGAGTCATTTTTCGTCTAGGGTCAAGGTTGACTTTGACCATAGTTGAGTCTTTGAAGTCACCATAGCTAAAAACCATTTTATAAGTTCCAGGCGAAACATCTGGGCCATTGCCTGGAGGATCAGCATCTTCTTCAATAGTTCTCCAAGAAGGATAGCGAACACCATCACGGTTCATGCTCCAACCAAATCTATTCATACCTGGATCTAATTTACGAGAGTAAGTTCTGATTGTGTCGCCAGCCATATTTATTACACGGATTTTTACTTTTCCATTTTTTGCACCTACTTTTTTCTTTGATTTATCTTCGGTTATTGGTTCATTTTCGTCCTTTTTATCTTTTTTCTTTTTTTTCTCAGCTCTTGTTTTCTCTTTGTCTTCTTTTTTTACCCAGATAGAAATCATCGGATTTGCTCCTTTATTATCCCCTATGAAGGTTGCATCAGCTGTAAATCGAACTCCATCAACTGATCGAAATGATGCGAGATATCCTTCTGTTGCAGAAATTACGTCAAAGTCTTTTTTTAATAAGTCACCTTTTGTTTTTGCTAGCTCTCGAAATACTCTGATGTCATCAAAAATCCAAATTGATCGTCCAAAACTCCCCACGATCAGATCGTGATCTCTTGGGTGAATTTTTAAATCACGCGTCGAAACAGAGGGATAATCTTTCATCCACTTGTTCCAATTTTGACCTTTATCGATTGAAAAATATAAGCCATAATCGGTTCCTAAAATCAATAAGTCTTCTTCAACAGGATCTTGAACGATGGAAAGAGTGTGACCTTTTACAGTACTTCCATCGGCCAATCTTTGGAAAGTTTCACCAAAGTTAGTCGTGTGGTAAAGGTAAGTTCCCCAGTCATTTTGACGATAATTATTTAGTATAATAAATGCTTCCCCAGCATTTTTTTGATTTAGTTCGATATATGGAATCCAAGCATTTTTTGGAGCACCTGGAAGACGATTAGAAAGGTTAGCCCAGTTTTTTCCACCATCACGCGTGAGTTGTAAATTACCATCGTCAGTTCCCACCCAAATGGTGTTTTTATCAACAGGACTTGGAAGGATAGCTAAAATTGTTGCGTGATTTTCAGCACGTGTAACGTCAGGTGTTAATCCTCCAGTTTTAAAACCAGCATTAATTTTCGCTGTATCATTCGTTGTCAAATCAGGAGAAATAATCTCCCAACTCATACCTGAGTCATTGCTTTTGTGAACGAATTGACTTCCAAAATAAAGTCCATTTTCATTAAACGGATTTTGTGCAATCGCTGAGTTCCAATTGAACCTCAATTCCATTCCATCTGGGTGAACTGGTTTAATCGAAGTTGTGTGACCTGTTTCTCGATCCACCAAACCAACAAACCCACCTTGAGACATTGACCACAAGTATCGACTATTTCCTTTTTTGAAAATCATATCAAAACCATCACCGAACATAACTTCTTGATAGTCCTCATTTCGAATTCCCCCTCGTTTCCAAATCGAGCTTGGTCCAACCCAAGAACCATTGTCTTGCATTCCTCCTCCTATGTTGTAGGGTATTTCCATATCATAATTGATATGGTAAAACTGACCAACGGGGATGTTCTCCACAAACCTCCAATTTATTCCATTGTCTCTAGAAATATTTATACCACCATCGTTACCTTCAATCATATAACTTGGATCAGTTGGGTGTTGCCAAAATGCATGATGATCAGGATGTACTCCTTTTCCGTAATCTAAGATAACTTTAAATGTTTTACCTCCATCCTCACTTTTGGTAACATAAGTATGTAAGTTCCAGAGACGATTTTCATTGCCAGAATCCACAAAGATATCTGCATAATAAAATGGTCTTCCTCCAATATTTTTCTTCGAAACTAATTTCCAATTTTCACCACCATCAGTAGATTTGTACAAGCCATTTTCTTTCGCTTCAATTAAAGAATAAATAATATTTGGTTTGCTTGGAGCAAAGGCAAGCCCTATTCGTCCCAAGTTTCCTTCAGGCATTCCATTATCTTTTGTATTTAATTTTTTCCAAGTCTCTCCACCATCATATGTGATGTGCATCCCTGAGCCCATACCTCCTGAATTAAAGGTCCACGGTTTTCGACCAAATTCCCACATAGCTGCAACTAATTTGTTCGAATTAGAAGGGTCTATCACGAGATCAGCAATTCCAGTTGAATCATTGACGTATAAAATTTTTTCCCAAGTCTTACCACTATCAATTGTTTTGAATACACCTCGATCGGAATTGGTACCCCAAGCTTGACCTTGAACTCCTGCGTATACAATATTTGGATTGTCTTTATTGATTATAATTCGGTGAATGACTCTTGTTTTTTCTAAACCCATTCGCTTCCAAGTCTTACCGCCATCAATTGTTTTAAATATTCCTTCTCCACTATTTTGAGAATTACGAGGATTTCCCTCTCCTGTTCCTACCCAAATTTCATCGGTATTTTTTTGATTGACTGCAATACTTCCAATTGACTGTAATGGAGCATCATCAAAAATTGGTTCCCACCGTATTCCTCCACTCTCTGATTTCCAAACACCTCCTGAAGCTGTACCGACATAAATGATTTGAGGATTGGATAAATCTACATCAATGGAGGTAACTCGACCACTCATTCCTGCTGGTCCAATATTTCGCATCTCGAGATTTTCGAGATCTTCAACATTTATTTTTTGCGAAAAACTATAAACTGGAATAAGGGTTACAAAGAGAAAAATGAACAGAATTCTCATATTGTTCTTGATTTTATATTTTAGTAAAAGAAATTTAAATGAAGGCTAATTTATTGAAAAAAAATGTAAGGAGGAAAGAATAAAGAGATGATGATTTAGAGAAGTCATTTTGGAGTTAAAAAAAAATAAGTGGATAGCTTTAAATGTCTTTTTTGAGATAAAAAAAGATAACAAGATTACTTATTTTTGATAATTTAGAAATACGTAGATATGAAATTATATTATCCAGTTTTTGATGAAAAAATAAAAACTCTCGAAGAAAAAATGATTGAGATGGTGGTGTCTCATAAATTAATTTTCAGGAAAAAGCTTAATGAACCCACACTCGAATTTGGTGAAGATAGGGTAGAGGGTGTAGATAAGATTATGAGTTATTTGGAAGATTTGCATAGAGATATACAGAAAGGCTATTTTTGTGGATGTTAATCTATTTTAGACTAAAAATGGTGGGTGAATTTTTAAAATAAAAGTGTTCGATAATTTCTTGGTAAGGCCCAAAAAATATTCTAAATATAAGGAGTCTGAAGAAAATACCCTTTACAAAAAAACATATTTTTTGTCTAAATCGACTAGGAGTTGTCTGAATTATTAGAGTGACACTTTGTGAACAATAAGGTAGGCTCTTTGTCATGTTAGAGAATTGAAGGGTTATGGATATAGAATTTGGAAAATGACAAAGAAAAATTATCGAAATTCATTGGAGATTCAAAGAAAAATCGTATTTTTATGTGACAATTCGATAAAATTTTTCTCCCTGATTCCATAGAAAAATTTACTCCTATTTCCCAATTAGAGATACGTGCCAGCCGAATAAAAACTTTACCTTTATAAATATTGGAATTGAAGAATTTGGAAAAGTTAGATTTGTGTTAGAATATTAATTCGAGCATACCAAAATAGATATTTGATTTGGAAAAAAGAGGATGTTTGGTTTATCTTTAAACCTGAGGTATAACTACATTTAGATGAGGGTTATATTTTGCAAATTATGAATAATACGAGGCATCATTTTGTCTCAAATGTGTATCTTTATATTTTCATTGTCTAATGAACATCATTAATGTTTCAAAATGAAGTTCATTCCCTCTGAGATGAAAAAATCTAATTTTATCTTTTTTTCGAAAAGAATTAATCCTATTTAATGTCCTAGATATCAAATAGAATTTCCTAATTAATCATTAAGAAATAGATATTAGAGTTTGATACGTATATTTAGTTGAAATATTATACTTAACCTGAACTACTTAAAATGAAAAGATTTTTACTTTCTATAACTACAGTTTTTATTTTATTTCTTTCGATGGCCTTCACTTTTGATTCCAATGGTAAAAATGATTATTTTGAATGCACAGTTGATGATGTAATACTGAATTTGTCTGAGTCAGTGGAACGGATAAAGTTTACTTTGCCAGTAGGAGGAATTAATAATGTGGTCTTATGTGATTTAAAGGTTGGTGCAACTTATGATTTACATCTTATCGATGTGACAAGTGCATGTGGAATTCCACCTGAATTTGAAGGTAATCCAGTTGGTAGTGAAACTTATTTACAAATAACTCCAACTTCAACTTGTTATGATTTAAGCGTCAATAATTTTTGTAATTTTAAGAAGCCAGTAAGGCTATCTGTTTCCGAACAAGGAACTACAGCCGGATCTAATATTTTGACTGGAGCAGATATGATTCCGATCACTACAAATACTAATTATACAGCTGCTGAATTGATAGAAGACGTATTTATTGGAGGAGGATGTTTTGATGTATCAAATGTTACTTCAATTGGCTCCTTAACAGGAATTGGAGCTTTTGCAAATGGGATTAATTCTATCGGGTTTGATGAAGGAGTAGTAATATCCTCTGGGAATATAGCTACGGTTTCTGGACCTAATAATTCAGAGAGTGCTGGTTCAGCTACTGGTGGAGGGTCAGATCCAGATTTACAACAGTTGAACTCACAAAATATTTTTGATGCCACAGGGATTGAGTTTGATTTTGCGCCTACTTTACCTAGTGTTGATTTTAGATTTGTATTTGGATCAGAGGAGTATTGTGAATTTGTTAATGCGAATGTTAATGATGTATTTGGGTTTTTTATCAGTGGACCAGGCATAACAGGACCATTTTCTAATAATTCTACCAACTTGGCTTTGATACCAATGACTAATATCCCAATAAGTATTGATGATGTAAATAATAATAGTAATCCTACCTATTTTGTACCTAATAGTGCAAATTGTGGAGGTATAACCAATGCTGCAGATATTCAATTTGATGGCTATACAATAGCTTTAACTGCCACGGCAAATGTAATTCCATGTGAAACTTATCATATAAAACTAGTAGTAGGAGATGGCGGAGATGCAATTTATGATTCGGCTGTATTTCTAGAAGCAGGTAGTTTCAATGCTGGGGGACAAGCAACTGTAAGTGCGGTAAATGCATCTACAGGTACCAATGTTGTATATGAAGATTGTGGAGATGCGTTGATTACATTTACAAGGCAGACAGGGGACCTGAGTCTTCCTTTGTTAATTACCTACACTATTGATCCAGCAAGTACTGCAACAAATGGAGTTGATTATACGGGACTTCCCTCGTCAATAACAATTCCTGCAGGCCAAACAGAAGTTACAATTTCTTTGACAATATTTTCGGATGGAATTATAGAGGGATTGGAAACAATAATTATTAATATGGATAATTCTTGTTCCTGTGTTAATAGTACAGCTACGATAGAAATACTTGATGTTCCTCCGCTGATAGTGGACCCCATGTTAGATCAATTTCTTTGTGGGCCAGAGACTGTAACGTTAGCTTCAGGAATATCAGGAGGAGTTTCTCCTTTTACTTATTTATGGAGTACAGGAGCAACAACTGCTGCCATTTCAGAGTTTGTTCCTTCTACCATGACTTATACTGTTACTGTAATGGATGCCTGTGGGAACTCAATCCAAGATGATGTTATGATTGAAGTTGGGACTACTCCAACTGCATTTATAAGCGGGGTTGGAGACATATGTCCACCAAATAATCCACTTGCAGTCATACAAATAGATTTTACAGGAACTGGTCCTTGGGATGTTTTTTATGCAATTGACGGTGTTGTACAAGCACCATTAATGGGGATTGTTGACAATCCATACATCTTATCGGTATCAGAAATAGGTACTTACACAATCTCTCAATTAATGGTAAATGGATGTCCTGGTGATGCATCAGGTTTAGCTGTTATTACTGAAACCATAATTGCCCCAGTATCGGTAGGAACGGATATTAGTTGTTGGGGATTTAATGATGGCTCAATTAATGTTTTTCCAATAGGTGGACAAAATCCATATTCTTACAATTGGAGTAATCCTATCGCAAATGGAGATAGTCCAACAAATTTACCACCAGGTGATTATACAGTAACGGTTTATGATGATAATGGATGCACAGGTTTGACAAGTATAACCCTTGAGGAACCTTCTCCTATTCTATTGACAACTGTGGAGAATTCTGTTGATTGTAGTGACCCTAATAGTGGAAGTATAGATCTAACAGTGGAAGGAGGGATATTCCCCTATTCAACAATATGGAGTAATGGTACAAATGGTGAGGATCCAACCGGTTTAGCAGTAGGAACTTATACTGTTACCGTAACAGATTTGGGAGGATGTTTTGTAACTCTAACTACTATAATAGAAAATAATGCTAGTTTTCCATCAGCTGTGGCAAATGCACCTGATTCATTAAGTTGTTCCAATCCCCAAATAAGTATTAATGGTAATGGTTCAAGTTTAGGGATTGGATATACTTATTTGTGGACAACAACTAATGGGGCTATTGTTAATAATGAAACAACTTTAAATCCTACCATTAGTTCAACAGGTACGTACCAAATAATGGTAACTGATCCAATAGGTTGCACCCAAATTGATACGGTAATTGTTGGAGAAAATATTACTCCACCATTAGCAGATGCGGGTTTAGAAATGATCATAGACTGCGGGACAACTATAGTTTCACTAAATGGTGGTAATTCAAGTTCTGGAAGTAGTTATACATATGAATGGACGACTTCCGGGGGGAATATTGTCTCAGGGGGGAACACATTAAATCCCTTGGTTGATGCAGCAGGAGGTTACATTTTAACTGTAACGAATACTGCAAATGGTTGCACATCAACTTCTAGCACTAACGTAACTATTTCTGCAGATATACCTGCTGCAAATGCAGGAATATCACAATCACTGACATGTGGAATATTAGAGGTAACATTAGATGGTTCTGGTTCGGAGGTTGGAACAAATATTACTTACCTCTGGACGACGATAGATGGAAATATAATATCTGGAAATAACAGCTTAAATCCGATCGTTAATGAAGTTGGAATATATCAACTTTTAGTAACGGATACTGATAATGGATGTACAGCAATTTCAACTGTTGATGTCGGTATTGATGACCAGCCTCCGGTGGCAGTAGCCAATGCACCCAACTTATTAACCTGTTCTACTTCAATAGTTTCAATAAATGGGAATGGATCTAGTTCAGGTATTAATTTTACCTACCAATGGACTACGATTGATGGAAATATTGTGTCAGGGGAAAATTCTTTTACACCAGAAGTCGATGAAGTGGGGGTATATCAAATCTTAGTGACAAATCTAGATAATGGATGTACTGAGACTGCTTCGGTGGATGTGTTAATTAATACAAATTTGCCAAGCGCTGATGCAGGTGTTGCCGCTGATCTTACTTGTATTGCTAATCAAATTTCTTTAAACGGTAGTGCTTCAATAGGAAATAATTTTATATATCTCTGGACTACAAATGATGGAAATATCGTTTCTGGAAATGAAGGCTTAACTCCAATCATAAATTCAATTGGAACTTATCAATTATTAGTGACGGATACTGATAATGGATGTACAGCAATATCAACTGTATTAGTGGAAGAAGATTTGGAATCTCCAGATGTTTTGGTAGATATACCTTCGATTTTGACTTGTACAACTTTATCTGTAAGTCTAAGTGCTTCAAATAATGGAATAGGATCCGATTACACTTATCTCTGGACTACAAATAGTGGAAATATTGTATCAGGTGAGAACGGCTTAACTCCAACTGTAAATGCTTCCGGGAACTATATTCTAGAAACTACAAATACAATCAATGGATGTTCTTCTATAATCTCAGTTGATGTATTAGTTGATAACCAAGAGCCAATTGCAAATGCTGGCCCTAGTATGGAAGTAACTTGCGGTACCACGGAAGTTAATTTGGATGGAAGTGGTTCAGCTTCTGGAGCTGGAATCACATACCTATGGATAACATCAGATGGGGATATTGTTTCGGGAGGAAATACTTCAAGTCCACTTATTGGATCTATTGGGACTTATCAATTATTAGTGACAAATACATTAACTGGATGTACTGCTATTTCAAGTGTTTTTGTTGGTGAAGATGTAGAAGATCCAGTTGCAGTTGCGGGAACTTCACAAACCTTAAGTTGTGCTTCAACTTCTGCTCAATTATATGGAAATGGGAGTAGCTTGGGTTCAAATTTTGTTTACGAATGGACAACATCAGATGGGAATATTGTTTCAGGTGGAAACACACTTACACCAGATATTAACGCTCCAGGAGATTATCAAATCCAAGTAACAAATACTAATAATGGATGTACAGCAACAGAATTAGTATCGGTATTTCAAGATAGTAATGCACCTATTGCAGAGGCTGGAATGGATGACCTTTTAAATTGTAATATTTCTAATTTAGTATTAGATGGAGGAGGGTCGTCTCAAGGGCTTGAGTTTACTTATGAATGGACGACTTTAGATGGAAATATTATCATAGGTGGAACAACTTTAAATCCAGAAATTAATGCTCCAGGCGAGTATCAACTAATTGTAACAAATGTAGTTAATGGATGTTCCTCTATTTCTTCACTAGTAATTGATATTGATGATGAGGAACCAACTGCCGAAGCAGGTTTATCCCAGTTTTTAAGTTGTGCAAATAGTACACTTACTCTTGATGGAACTGGTTCTAGCGTAGGTGTGGATTACACCTACCAATGGATAACTTCTAACGGTAATATTATCTCTGGAGAAAATTCTCTTAACCCAGAGGTTAATGCCACCGGAGCCTATGAATTGATAGTTACTTCTCTAATTAATGGTTGTACTATTTCAGATGGAGTAGAAATTATGCAGGATAGCAGTTTGCCAGTTGCTAACGCTGGGTCTGGATTTGAAATTACTTGTCAAGTTTTTGAAGGTACCTTAAATGGATCCTCTTCAACAATTAATAATGATATTATATTTGAATGGACGACTATAGATGGAAATATCGTTTCAGGAGCAAATACACTTACGCCTCTCGTTGACCTTGCAGGTATCTACCAATTAACATTGACCAATATAATGAATGGATGTACCGCTATTTCATTTGCTACTGTTATCGAAAATAATGAAACACCAGATGTTGAAGCAGGCGCAACGATGGAATTAAATTGTAATAATGAAAATCTTTCAATAGTAGGTTCAACTGTTGATGATAGTACCGATCTTATTTATGAATGGATTACATTGGATGGAAATATTATATCCGGGAATAATGATCTCATGATTGATGTAGATAGTGTGGGAACTTATCAGTTGATGATTACTAACACTTACACAGGCTGTTTTTCAACCGATGAAGTTATAGTAACTTCAAATTATATAGAACCAGTAGCAAATGCTGGTATAACAGATGAGTTAAATTGCACACAAATAACTGCAAATTTAGATGGAAATGAAAGTAGTTCTGGATCGAATTTTATTTACCATTGGACGACGACAAATGGTAATATTGTAGCTGGAGAAAACACATTGAATCCTGAAGTAAATATGCCAGGTAATTATCAAATTTTAGTGACTGATTTAGCAAATGGATGTACAGCATCGGAAAGTGTATCCATATCTCAAAATATCACATCTCCAAATGCAGATGCAGGGACGGCTAATGATTTAACTTGCTCAGTTGAATCATTTGATTTAGATGGGAGCAACTCTAGTTCAGGTTTAAATTTTGATTATCTCTGGACAACAATTGATGGCAATATTTTACAAGGGAGTAATACGTTGAATCCTAGTATAAACGAACCTGGTATTTATGAAATCCAGGTAACCAATACCATTAATAACTGCGTTTCTTCTGCCGAAGTTATTGTTGACCAAAATCTCGATACTCCATCAGCAGATGGAGGGCTTCAAGCACTTTTGACTTGCTCCATAACTGAGACTCAATTAGATGGGGATAACTCAAGTTCTGGCAATAATATTACCTATCAATGGACTACTAATAATGGAAATATTATTAGTAATGAAAATACTACCACTCCAACTATTGGAGAAATAGGAACATATGAATTAATTGTCACTAATGTTATTTCAGGGTGTACATCAAATGCATTTGTTGAAGTTGTCGAAGATGTTAACATTCCAAATGCCATTGCTATCCCTATGGGTGTATTGACTTGTGATGAGAATACCGTTTCCCTTAATGGTACCGGTTCTTCAGTTGGTTCAAATTTTGAATATCAATGGTCAACAATTAATGGAAATATTACCTCAGGTGGTACTTCCGTTTCTTCTGTTGTAGATGAAACCGGTCAGTACACACTAGTAGTTGTTAATTTAGATAATGGTTGCGCTAATGAGGTAACAATTACTGTTGATGAAGATGTTTTACCTCCACTTGCGGCTATAGATCAAACAGGAAATACTAGTTTAGATTGCGATATCTCAAGTATTGTTTTAGACGGATCAGGATCCCAACCTTTCGGAAGTGTTTCTTATTCATGGTCTACAATAGGAGGGAATATTTTGTCTGGAGTGAATACTGCGAATCCTGAAGTTGATGATGATGGGGAATACATATTGTTAATCACTAATTTAATAAATGGATGTACTGAAACCCAGTCAATTTTTATAGATCAAGACCTTTCTGTTCCACAAGTTGATATTGCAGAACCTTTGATTTTGACTTGTGATTTGACAGAAACAATTTTAGATGCAGGAAATTCATCCCAAGGAAATTATTCATATCAGTGGACTACTGGTAATGGTTATATCGTTTCAGGTGATTCTTCCTTAATACCTGTCGTCAATCAAATAGGTACTTATTTATTAGTTGTTACTGATTTGGGAAGCAATTGTACAAATGAGTCTTCAATAACGGTCATTGAAAATGTTACTCCCCCAATTGCTGAGGCAGGTACTGCAGTTGTATTGGATTGCCAAACTACATCTGTTACATTAGATGGTTCGGGGTCTTCTTTTGGTCCGAATTTCATTTATCAATGGAGTACGAACAACGGTAATTTTATTGGAGGCACAACTACGATTTCTACAGAGGTAGATTTAGCAGGAAATTATAACCTTGATGTGATTAATATCCAAAATGGATGTACTTCATCAGATTTTGTTTTAGTCAATGAAAATGATAATGCACCTAATGGAATTATCTATACTATTGATCAACCAGAATGTCATGGAGATCAAGGCAGTATTAGTATTGAAACGATAGATGGAGGAACTGCTCCATATGTTTATTCCATAGATGGAATTAATTATTATAGTGGTCATATTTTCACCATTGAGGCTGGAGATTATACATTGTACGCCCAAGATGCACTTGGATGTGAAACTCAAGTTGATTTTGAAATTCCAGAGTTGGAACCTATAGAGATATTCCTGACTAGTGAAGCTACTATAAATTTAGGAGATGACTATCAAATTGAGGCTCTCACCAATATACTTTCAAATCAAATAGCTAGTATTAGTTGGACGCCATCTCATAATTTGTCTTGTGATAACTGTTTGAACCCCAAAGTGGAACAGTTATTTGATAATGCAACTTATACTTTGACCATAGTTAATAATAATGGGTGCAAAATTAGTGCTAAGATCACTATCAATGTTGACAAAGCTAGAGACATTTATATTCCAAATGTATTTACTCCAAATGGAGATGGAGAGAATGATATATTTATGATTTATGCAGGTGATTTAAGTCAAATCAAACAGGTTAATACTTTTATGATTTATGATCGCTGGGGAGAAACTATATTTAGAGCAGCAGACTTTGTACCAATGGATCCTCAAAATGGTTGGGATGGAACATTTAAAGGAGAAACCATGAATCCCCAAGTTTTTGTTTATTGGGCAGAGGTTGAATTTATTGATGGGCTAAAAGTTTTGTTTAAAGGCGATGTTGCGTTAAGGAAATAAAAAATATTTTTCATAATACACAGACGGATTTATTTCGCTTAGAAATAAATCCGTTTTCTTATTTCTAGATTGAAAAGGTGGTAATCAGAAATAAGATGAAAAAAATAGAATTAATTTGTAACTAAAGCCCTTCTAAAAACGATAAATAATAGACGATTATTTAAGGATTTAATATTGATAATGGCCGACTTCCTTCTAAATCAAATTTTTTTGAAAAAAAAGTGAAAAAAAGAACCAAAAAAGTGGTAATTCATTTGCCAATTACTTTAAAAAATGTATCTTTGCAATCGTTTTTGGGGAAAGTTCCAGAAAAACAGTTTTTTGGAAACTCTTTTGAAATTATATTTTATAAGAAATTATAATATTAGCCGATGTAGCTCAGTTGGCCAGAGCAGCTGATTTGTAATCAGCGGGTCGGCGGTTCGAATCCGTCCATCGGCTCATTTAGTTCAAGTTTGACATGTTTTTCAACCATTTGTGATTTGGTTAATATATAGGTTTACGTCTTTAAAGAAAGGTATAGTCTATCGTTTTCCAAGTACCAACATTATATAAATGGTTAGAAGGATTTAAAGTAAAATATCATTAGGGGATGCGCCGGAGTTGGAGAGCCGGGACGGACTGTAAATCCGTTGCTTTTAGCTGAGTAGGTTCGATTCCTACCATCCCCACTTGATAATTTTCAAAGTGGAGGTTATATATGGTAAAAAATCTTATCTTCGGGTGATTTTTATGTCATGACATCCATTATAAGCGGGAGTAGCTCAGTTGGTAGAGCGACAGCCTTCCAAGCTGTAGGTCGCGGGTTCGAGCCTCGTCTCCCGCTCATTTTTTTATTCTTAAATTAACCGTGGAGTGGTTTAAAGTTCTATCCACCTTCGCATTTGATGAAATAAAAAAAAGAGTGATTAATTAATTTAGTTCCTTTTTTTATCAAAAAGCCGATGTAGCTCAGGGGTAGAGCACTTCCATGGTAAGGAAGGGGTCAAGGGTTCAATTCCCTTCATTGGCTCTGGGAAAGTTTCAAAAAGATTTGTTAACCTTTATTATTCATAAAATTAAAAACTTTTAACGATGGCTAAGGAAACCTTTGAAAGAAATAAGCCTCACTTAAATATTGGCACCATTGGTCACGTTGACCACGGAAAAACTACTTTAACAGCTGCAATTACTTATGTTTTGGCTGAGGCTGGTTTAGCAGAAAAGCAAGATTATAGTAATATTGATGCTGCCCCTGAGGAAAAAGAAAGAGGTATTACAATAAATACTGCACACGTCGAGTATGAAACAGAAAAGCGTCATTATGCACACGTAGATTGTCCAGGTCACGCTGATTATGTAAAAAACATGGTTACGGGAGCTGCGCAAATGGATGGTGCTATTATTGTTGTTGCTGCTACAGATGGTCCTATGCCCCAAACACGTGAGCACATTTTGTTGGCACGGCAGGTAGGTGTACCTGAGTTAGTTGTTTTTATGAACAAAGTTGATTTGGTGGATGATGAGGAAATGTTGGAGTTAGTAGAGATGGAAGTTCGTGAGTTACTGAGCTCTTATGAGTTTAACGGTGATGACACTCCTATCGTAATGGGATCTGCATTGAAGGCGTTAGAAGGAGATGCTGGAGCACAAGCTAAAATCATGGAATTGATGGAAGCCTGCGATTCATATATTCCTGAGCCAGTTCGTTTAACTGATAAGCCTTTCCTAATGCCTATTGAGGATGTATTCTCAATTACGGGTCGTGGAACAGTTGCTACAGGTCGTATTGAACGTGGTGTTATTAATACAGGAGATGCAGTGGAGATCATTGGTATGATGGCTGATGATGCCAAACCATTAACCTCAGTAGTTACAGGGGTTGAAATGTTCCGGAAAATTCTAACAAGAGGAGAGGCTGGTGATAATGCTGGGATCCTTTTAAGAGGTATCAATAAAGAGGATATCAAGCGTGGAATGGTTATTTGTGCACCTAAGTCTGTTAACCCGCACAAGCATTTTAAAGCTGAGGTTTATGTATTATCGAAAGATGAGGGTGGACGACATACTCCATTTTTCAATGGATATAGACCACAGTTCTACTTCAGAACTACCGATGTTACAGGTGATGTTAATTTGCCAGCAGGAGTAGAGATGGTAATGCCAGGTGATAATGTATCTTTAGAAGTGAAATTAATCAATACTATTGCAATGGAGAAAGGTCTTCGATTTGCGATACGTGAAGGTGGTCGAACTGTAGGTGCTGGCCAGGTTACTGAAATTATCGAATAAAGCGCATTTGGTTTTTATCAAATCGTTTCTAATAAACGTGCAAAATTAAGTATTCGAAAGGGTACTTAATTTTTGCATACACGGGTATAGCTCAGCTGGTAGAGTGGCGGATTCCAAATCCGTAGGTCGTGGGTTCGATCCCTACTGCCCGTGCAAAATTTTAAAAATAATGGATAGAATTCAACTTTATTTAAAAGAAAGTTACAACGAGTTAGTGAATAAGGTAACTTGGCCGACATGGTCTAAATTATTACAAGACTCTCGTTTGGTATTAGTTGCCTCTCTGATTTTGTCATTAATCATTTTTTTGATGGATATGGCTGCTCAAGGACTTTTAGGATTAGTTTATCCTGAATCTGGAATCAGATAACATTTTAAGTTTGTACTCTAAGTTGTTGATTGTCAATATTTTAGAATAAAAAATACCATCATGTCAGAAGATCACAATTTACCAGAAGATGAGAATAATAACTCTCTTGAGGAAAATTTAGTTCCAGATGCACAAAAATCCCGAGAAACTTTAAACTTATCAAGTGAGGTAAATGCTGAAGGCAACGATCTTGTTGATGGTTCAGTTAATGAGGAACCCTCGGATGATGTATTTGGTGCTGAAGGGGATGAGGACGTGTTTGATGATATCGATGCAACTGAAGAAGTAGAAGCTGGTGAATCGTTAGAATCTCGCGCTCGTGAAGAACAATCTGATATTGACCCTCTTCCGATAAAAAAGAAGGTTGAGGATTCAAGAAGATGGTATTCCTTAAGGGTAATTAGTGGGAAGGAAAGAAAGATAAAGGAAAGAATTGAATTAGAAATTAGTAGAAGTAAATGGGGGGATTTTGTAACTCAAATTCTTGTTCCATCAGAAAAAGTTTATAAAATTAGAAATGGTAAAAAGGTTATTCTAGAGAGGAATATTTTACCTGGGTACATTTTAGTTGAAGCCGATCCAGCGAGGTTTACAGGTGAGATGGTTCAAGCCATAGCAAATGTTCCTAATGTTATTCATTTCTTGGGTAGAAATAATCCTATACCGATGCAACAATCAGAAGCAAATCGGATGTTAGGTAAAGTAGATGAATCTCAGTCTTTAAGTGAGGCAATGGTTGAGCCATTCATTATTGGAGAAACTGTCAAAATTATTGACGGTCCATTTAATGAATTTGTTGGTGATATTCAAGAGGTAAATGAAGAGAAAAAGAAATTGAAAGTTATCGTTAAAATATTTGGTAGAGGAACAGAAGTAGAGTTAAATTTTATGCAAGTTGAAAAACAGCAATAACATAAGTAAAATGAATAATTAAGTCTGAATAAAGCTTCCATCTATTCATCTTAATTTTATCATATTAATATCTTGGAAATTTAGAAAATAGGATGAAGTCTATAATTCTCAATTGATTTCTAATAATCATTTTTTAAAATTTTTCATTCAAATTTAAGTTTTAAAATATATACCAATAATGGCTAAAGAAATAGGTGGTTTCATTAAACTTCAAGTAAAAGGTGGCGCTGCAAATCCATCACCTCCAGTAGGACCTGCACTAGGTGCGAAAGGGGTAAATATTATGGAGTTTTGCAAGCGATTCAACGCTAAGACAGAGGATCAAAGAGGCAAAGTTTTGCCTGTTGTGATTACTGTTTATACTGATAAATCTTTTGATTTTATTATTAAAACACCACCAGCTGCTGTTCAGTTGATGGAAGCTGCGAAGATCAAAAAAGGATCTCCTGAGTCTAATCGTCAGAAAGTAGGTTCAGTTACTTGGGATCAAATTAGAGCTATTGCAGAGCAAAAGGCACCAGATTTAAATTCGTTTAAAGTAGAATCAGGAATGAAGATGGTTGCTGGAACTGCAAGAAGTATGGGATTAACGGTTAAAGGTACTCCACCTTGGGAGTCTTAACACGATTTAAAATAAACTTTTATATAACAAAGGGAGTTTGACTAAAAAGTAGTTTAGACGTTTGAACCTTAAAAATTTGACCATGGGAAAAATTTCCAAAAAGAGAGCAAAGGCTAACGAGAAAGTCGATAGCGAAAAGTTCTACAACCTTCAAGAGGCAATGGCTTTGGTTAAAGAAGTCAATACCACGAAATTTGACGCATCTGTTGATGTTCATATTCGCCTTGGAATTGATCCTCGAAAAGCTGACCAAGCACTGAGAGGAACTGTAAACTTGCCAAACGGTACAGGAAAGAACAAAACTGTGCTAGTTTTGTGTACTCCTGACAAGGAGGAAGAGGCGAAAGCAGCAGGCGCTGATTACGTTGGATTAGATGACTATATTCAAAAAATATCAGGCGGGTGGACAGATGTAGATGTTATTATCGCTACACCTAATGTAATGGCTAAGGTTGGACGTATCGGTCGTACCTTAGGACCAAGAGGTTTGATGCCCAATCCTAAAACTGGAACAGTGACTCCTAATGTAGGTGCAGCAGTTGCAGATGTTAAGGGTGGGAAAATTGCTTACCGGGCTGATAAGTTTGGAATAATTCATAATTCAGTTGGTCGGGTATCTTTTACTCCTGATAAATTAGCTGAAAATGCAAATGAATTACTTTCAACTATTATTAGAATCAAACCTTCCTCTGCAAAAGGTACTTACATGAAGTCGGTAACGATTGCAAGTACCATGAGCCCAGGGATAAAGATAGATATTAAATCACTTAAGTAAATAGATTAAACTATACCATCATGACTAGAGCAGAAAAAGGCGAGCAAATCGCTGAATTGAAGGAAAAGTTTAGTAACAGTTCATTCTTTTACTTGACTGATTCATCAACATTAACCGTTGAGCAGATCAACGAGCTTCGAGGAAAGCTTTATGAGCAAAACATTGAAATGAGAGTTGTTAAAAACACTCTAGCTCAAAAAGCACTTGAAGCTGCAGATGCTGAAAAAGGCTATGCAGGATTATTCGAAGCATTAAAGGGTCCTACCGCTGTACTTTTTACAGAAGTAGCTAATTCTCCTGCTAGAGTAATCGAAGAATTTAGAAAAACAGCAGAAAGGCCCTTACTAAAGGCCGCTTATATTGATTCATCTATATACCTAGGTGACGACCAACTTAAAGCTTTGGCTGCATTGAAGTCAAAAGAAGAATTGGTTGGAGAGATTATTTCATTATTACAATCTCCTGCGAAAAATGTTATCAGCGCGCTTAAATCTAGTGGTTCTACCATTTCAGGTTTGTTGAAAACATTAGAAGAAAGAGGAGAAAAATAACGGTTGTTTTATATTGGTTATCTGAAGACAAAATGTCTTTAGTTCATCTTTAAAAAATTACCGTTCAAAAACAAGGCTTCCAAGCTCATTCGCATATATTAAATTATTGCAAAACATTAAAAAAAGAACTGTAACATGGCAGATTTAAAAGAATTCGCAGAACAACTCGTAAACCTTACTGTTAAAGAAGTAAGTGAGTTAGCAACTATATTGAAAGATGAGTACGGCATTGAGCCTGCTGCCGCAGCTGTTGCTGTTGCTGCTGGATCAGGTGCAGGTGGTGGTGATGAAGCTGCTGCTCAAACTGAATTTGATGTAATATTGACTTCAGCAGGTGGTACTAAACTTCAAGTAGTTAAAGAAGTTAAAAACTTATTAGGTGTTGGGTTGAAAGATGCAAAAGTATTAGTAGATGGTGCTCCAGGTCCTATTAAGGAAGGAGTAGCTAAAGAAGAAGCAGAGTCTCTAAAGGCTGCTTTGGAAGCTGCAGGTGCTAGCGTTGAACTAAAATAAGACGTCTTTTGTATTGATCAAAACCCCTCAATGATTATTCAGAGAGACCTAATAATACACTACTAGAAAACAAAAAGGCTTAACCGATATTTATTTATCGGTTAAGCCTATTGTTGCTTTTATTATTTTGCATTTTGTTAGATTTCAATCGAACTCCTTCATTTATGCAAAAAATAATAAAATAGACGAGCAAAGACGACAGCAAATTATCGAATATCGAGTATTTATTTTATTGCTAATTACAGAAGGTAAATTAAAATCAATTAGCAAAAACTATGAAATAATAAAATAACATCTTCCTTTGCCTTGGAACTTTTGTTTTATCGTTTCCAAATAACATCTCACTACAAATGGCATTAAGTACTGTACTAAAGAATTCCGCAGAATACTTACGACAAAGCTTTAGTAAGATTAAACTTTCCTCAGAATATCCTGATTTACTTGAGATTCAACTTAAGTCGTTCCAAGAGTTTTTTCAATTAGAAACTACTCCTGAGAATAGAACTAATGAAGGGTTGTATCGAGTTTTTCAAGAAAATTTTCCAATTACGGATGCTAGAAACATATTCGTTCTTGAGTTCTTAGATTATTTCGTAGATCCACCACGTTACGACATTCCTGAATGTCAGCAAAGAGGATTGACTTATAGCGTTCCGTTGAAAGCTAAACTTCGATTGTCTTGTAACGATGAGGAGCATGTTGATTTCCAAACAATTGTACAAGATGTATTTTTGGGAAATATACCATACATGACTCCAAAGGGAACCTTTGTAATAAATGGAGCCGAGAGAGTTATCGTTTCCCAATTACACCGTTCTCCAGGGGTTTTCTTTGGGCAAAGTTTCCACCCTAATGGAACTAAGCTGTATTCTGCAAGAATAATCCCTTTCAAGGGTGCTTGGATGGAGTTTGCAACGGATATTAATACGGTTATGTATGCGTACATTGATCGTAAGAAGAAATTCCCTGTAACCACATTGTTAAGAGCAATTGGTTACGATTCAGATAAATCAATTTTAGATTTATTTAACCTTGCAGAAACTATCAAGGTTGACAAAAAAACGCTAAACAAAGCAATTGGTAGAAAATTAGCTGCCCGAGTCTTGAAAAAGTGGACAGAAGACTTCGTAGACGAAGATACAGGTGAGGTAGTAACTATCGAAAGAAATGATATTATCCTAGAGCGTGATATTGTTCTGGATGAAGAAAATATTGAACTCATCATAGAAACAGGTGGAGTCGAAGATATTATTCTTCAAAGAGAAGATATCGAGGAGGATTATTCTATCATTTATAATACATTACAAAAAG
Source organism: Saprospiraceae bacterium (assembly GCA_029251525.1). GTDB lineage: Bacteria > Bacteroidota > Bacteroidia > Chitinophagales > Saprospiraceae > CAJQQY01. The sequence continues at coordinate 75,950 of JAQXDE010000005.1, forward strand.
ATCCTTCAAGTTCAGAAATTGAAGCAGTTCAATATATCTATCGTCAATTACGTGGAACTGATCCACCTGATGAGGAGACTGCCAGAGGGATTATTGATAAATTATTCTTCTCAGATAAACGATACAATTTAGGTGAGGTAGGTCGATACAAAATTAATCGAAAACTTAAATTAGAAACAGATATGGATGTTTTGGTTTTGACCAAAGAAGATATCATTTCTATTGTAACTTATTTGGTAAGTTTAATGAACCAACGTGCTGAGATCGATGATATTGATCACTTGAGTAATAGGCGAGTACGTACAGTTGGTGAGCAATTATATGCTCAATTTGGAGTTGGTTTAGCTCGTATGGCCAGAACAATTCGGGAGAGAATGAATGTTCGTGATAATGAGGTTTTTACACCTATTGATTTGATTAATGCACGTACGCTTTCATCAGTAATTAATTCATTTTTTGGGACTAGCCAATTGTCTCAGTTTCTAGATCAAACAAATCCACTTTCTGAAATCACACACAAACGTCGTATCTCTGCCTTGGGACCTGGTGGTCTTTCGAGAGAACGTGCAGGTTTTGAGGTTCGGGATGTTCATTATTCTCACTACGGTCGTCTTTGTACAATTGAGACACCTGAGGGACCGAATATTGGATTGATTTCTACACTTTGCGTTCATGCAAAGGTGAACAAAATGGGATTCCTAGAAACTCCATATCGAAAAGTAAAAGATGGTGTAGTTGATATTAAGAAAGCACAGTACCTTTCTGCTGAAGGGGAAGATTTCAAAAAAATAGCTCAAGCAAATACACCGATTGAAGAAAAAGGAGCGTTCAAAACAGACAGGATTAAATGTAGAGAACATGGTGAATTCCCTGTATTAACTCCAAATGAGGTGGAATACATGGATGTTGCGCCTAACCAAATTGTTGGGGTTTCTGCTTCATTGATTCCTTTCTTAGAGAATGATGATGCCAATCGTGCTCTGATGGGGTCAAACATGCAACGTCAAGCAGTTCCTTTGATTAAACCGAGTTCTCCAGTTGTGGGAACAGGTCTAGAAGGAAAAGTTGCACGAGATTCTCGTATGTTGATCAACGCAGAAGGGAATGGTGTAGTTGAATATGTTGATGCTAATGAAGTAGTTATTCGATATGACCGTTCTGATGCAGACATGATGGTTTCTTTCGAAGATAATAGGAAATCATACAAATTGACTAAGTTCCGTAGAACAAATCAAGGAACTTGTATCAACTTAAAACCTATTGTTAGAAAAGGGGATCGAGTAAAAGAGGGAATGATTCTTTGTGACGGTTATGCAACTGACAAAGGAGAATTGGCACTCGGACAAAATTTAAAAGTGGCATTTATGCCCTGGAAAGGATACAACTTTGAGGATGCAATTGTATTATCAGAGCGTGTAGTTCGAGAAGATATTTTTACTTCTTTGCATATAGAGCATTTTGAATTAGATGTTCGTGATACGAAATTAGGTGAAGAAGAATTAACCAATGATATTCCAAATGTAAGTGAAGATGCAACTAAAGATTTGGATGAAAATGGAATTATCCGAGTAGGAGCTTGGGTAAAAGAAGGTGATATCATTATTGGTAAAATCACTCCTAAGGGAGAATCAGATCCTACTCCAGAGGAAAAATTATTGCGTGCGATCTTTGGTGATAAAGCGGGTGATGTAAAAGATGCTTCATTAAAAGCACCTCCATCAACTAAAGGTATTATCATCAATAAGCAGTTATTTGCCCGAGCGAAAAAAGACAAGGATCAAAAATCTAAAGAAAAAGACTTGTTGACTGCGTTAGATGATCAACATGCCATTGCATTAAATGAACTAAAAACGATTTTAGTTGATAAGTTGATGGTTTTGTTGAAAGGTCAATCATCCAAAGGTGTTAAATCAATCTACAACGAAAACGTTTTTCCCGAAGGTACCAAGTATAACAGTCGAATGTTGAAAGACATTAACTATACTACGATTGATTATAGTAACTGGACGGATGACGATAAGTTGAATAAACTAGTAGCTAGATTGTTACATAATTATACAATCAAAGTCAACGAAGAGGTTGGAAAATACAAACGTGAAAAGTTCAATATCTCAATTGGTGATGAATTGCCAGCAGGTGTATTGAAATTAGCTAAAGTTTATTTGGCTAAAAAACGTAAACTAAAAGTAGGTGATAAACTTGCGGGACGTCACGGTAACAAAGGAATTGTATCTAGAATTGTGCGTGCAGAAGATATGCCGTTCTTAGAAGATGGAACTCCGGTAGATATCGTACTTAATCCACTTGGGGTACCTTCTCGGATGAACCTCGGACAGATTTTCGAAACAGTTCTAGGTTGGGCAGGCGAGAGATTAGGTGTAAAGTACGCGACTCCAATTTTTGATGGTGCGAAAGCATCCGAGATTGCGGATAAAGTAATCGAAGCTGGTTTGCCTCAGTTAGGTCAAACTTATTTGTCAGATGGAGAAACGGGAGATCGTTTTCACCAGCAAGCAACGGTAGGGGTGATTTACATGTTGAAATTATCTCACATGGTTGATGACAAAATGCACGCTCGTTCAATTGGACCATACTCGTTGATTACTCAACAACCATTAGGTGGTAAAGCACAGTTCGGTGGACAACGTTTTGGAGAGATGGAGGTATGGGCTTTGGAGGCATTTGGGGCAGCAAATATTCTACAAGAGTTATTGACACTTAAGTCAGATGATATTGTAGGTAGAGCTAAAGCTTATGAAGCAATTGTCAAGGGTGACAATCTTCCAGAATCTAATATTCCTGAATCATTCAATGTATTGATTCACGAGCTACGTGGACTAGCGCTTGATGTAAAATTTGATTAACATTTTGTTTGAATAATCTCACAAGGTGCTTTAATATCACCTTGCGAGATGGTTTTTTTCAATCAATAAAACTATAAAGTATGCCATTTAAGAAAAATCATAAGCAGCAAAAAGCTAACTTCGACAGCATCACTATTAGTTTGGCTTCTCCAGATCAAATTCTGGAAAGATCTTATGGTGAGGTATTAAAACCTGAAACGATTAATTATCGTTCATACAAACCTGAAAGAGATGGTTTGTTTTGCGAACGAATTTTCGGGCCAGTAAAAGATTACGAATGTTACTGTGGAAAATATAAACGTATCCGATACAAGGGGATCGTGTGTGATAGATGTGGAGTAGAGGTAACTGAGAAAAAAGTACGAAGAGAACGAATGGGACACATTAAGTTGGTTGTTCCTGTTGTTCATATTTGGTTTTTCAAATCTCTTCCTAACAAGATTGGATACATGTTAGGTCTTTCCTCTAAAAAGTTAGAATCTATTATTTATTACGAGCGGTATGTAGTAATTCAGCCTGGTGCCCTAGAAGAATCAGGTACTGCTGCTAAAATGGATTTATTAACTGAGGAGGAGTATTTGGATATCTTGGAGAATCTTCCAAAAGAAAACCAGATGTTGGAAGATGATGATCCGCAAAAATTCATCGCTAAGATGGGGGCAGATGCAGTACGTGATCTATTGAATAGATTAGAATTAGATTCATTATCATATAACCTACGTTTTCAGGCTGCAAACGAAACTTCTCAACAGAGAAAGTCCGAAGCACTTAAAAGATTAAGAGTCGTTGAAGCATTCCGAGATGGACAAACACGTTGCGAAAATCGACCAGAATGGGCAGTTATTCAATATTTACCGGTTGTTCCACCTGAGTTGCGTCCATTAGTTCCATTGGATGGAGGCCGTTTTGCAAGTTCGGATTTGAATGATTTATATCGTAGAGTTATTATTAGAAATAACCGTTTAAAACGTCTTTTGGAAATCAAAGCACCAGAGGTGATTTTGAGAAATGAAAAAAGAATGTTGCAAGAGGCAGTAGATTCATTATTTGATAATTCAAGAAAATCTAATGCAGTAAAAGCGGAAGGTGGACGTGCGTTAAAATCGTTATCTGATGTATTAAAAGGTAAGCAAGGGCGTTTTCGTCAAAACCTTTTAGGAAAACGTGTAGATTATTCTGGTCGTTCCGTTATCGTTGTAGGACCAGATTTAAAATTACATGAATGTGGTATTCCTAAAGGAATGGCTGCTGAATTATTCAAACCTTTCGTGATCAGAAAATTGATCGAAAGAGGTATCGTAAAAACTGTAAAATCTGCTAAGAAATTAGTTGATCGTAAGGATCAAGTTATTTGGGAGATTTTGGAAAATATTCTTCGAGGACACCCAATTATGTTAAATCGGGCTCCTACATTACACAGACTTTCAATTCAGGCTTTCCAACCTAAGTTGATTGAAGGAAAAGCAATTCAATTGCATCCTCTTGTTTGTGGTGCCTTCAATGCAGATTTTGATGGTGATCAAATGGCGGTACACGTACCGCTAGGTCACGCTGCAATTCTGGAAGCTCAAGTATTGATGCTTTCTGCCCATAACATGTTGAATCCACAGGATGGTTCTCCAATTACGTTGCCTTCTCAGGATATGGTATTGGGATTATACTATTTGACTAAGGAAAAAATAGGAACGAAATCAGTTCCTGTAAAGGGAGAAGGTAGAACTTTTTACTCAGCGGAAGAAGCAGTTATTGCCTACAATGAAGGAGTAGTTGATCTACATGCTGCAGTTACAGTAAGAGGTAGAGTGGAAGGAGAAGAAGGTAAAATGACTACTGGCCGTGTAAAAACTACAATGGGAAGAGTTCTATTTAATCAAGCAGTTCCTGAAACAGTTCCTTTTGTAAATGAATTGTTGACTAAGAAAAACTTGAAAAAGGTAATTCAAGGAATTATTAATCGTACAGGTTTTGATGTGACAGCTACTTTCTTGGATAAAATTAAAAATTTAGGATTTAACTGGTCATTTAAAGGTGGTCTTTCTTTCAACTTAGGAGATTTGATTACTCCTACCTTGAAAGAATCTACTCTTGTTACTGCACAGGAAGAAGTAGATGGCGTATGGGAAAATTACAATATGGGATTGATTACCAATAACGAACGGTATAATCAGATTATTGATAAATGGACTTTTGCAGATAATACAATTACCGAAAACCTGATGATTGAGTTAGCGGAGCATAAGCAAGGTTTTAATTCGGTTTACATGATGTTGCACTCAGGTGCTCGGGGGTCTAAACAACAAATCAAACAATTGTGTGGACTCCGGGGGTTGATGGCAAAACCAAGAAAATCAGGGGATACCGGTGCTGCGATTATTGAGAATCCGATTTTGGCAAATTTCGTAGATGGATTGTCAGTACTGGAATACTTTATATCTACGCACGGTGCTCGTAAAGGTTTGGCTGATACAGCATTGAAAACTGCCGATGCGGGTTACTTGACTCGTCGTTTGGTTGATGTCTCTCAAGATGTGGTAATTAACGAAAGAGATTGTGATACTCTAAGAGGTATTGAAACGACATCGTTAAAAGATAATGAAAAGGTGATACAAAGTTTATCTGATCGAATTAGAGGTCGATACACATTGCATGATATTGTTCATCCAGTTACAGATGAAGTTCTTTTGGCAGCAGGAGAATATATTGACGAGGAAATGGGTAACAATATTGATGAGATCGGGATTGAGGCAGTTACTATTCGTTCAGTGTTGACTTGTGAAACTAAGCGCGGAGTTTGCTTGAAATGTTATGGTAAAAACTTAGCAACTGGAAGAATTGCTGAGCAAGGTGATGCAGTAGGAATTATTGCAGCACAATCAATTGGTGAGCCAGGAACACAGTTAACACTTCGTACTTTCCACGTTGGGGGTACTGCATCGGTATCTAAAACAGAAAGTCAAATGATTGCTAAATTTGATGGACTTCTTGAATACGATGGTATCCGAACAGTAACTTCAAAAGATGAAGAAAACAAGAAAGTGGATGTTGTTCTTTCACGAACGGGTGAATTAAAAATCGTTGATCCTGAAAATGTTAATAAAACTTATTCAAATTTACATATTCCTTATGGTGCTGTTTTATCAGTAAAAGATAAGAAGAAGATTAAGAAGGGAGATGTAATTTGTGAGTGGGATCCATACAATGCAGTTATCGTTTCTGAGTTTTCAGGTATTGCACAATTTGATTCAGTTATCGAAGGTGAAACTTTCCGAGTTGAAAGAGATGACCAAACTGGATTTGCTGAAAAAGTGATCATCGAATCTAAGAAGAAACGAATGATCCCAATTATTAAAATCGTAAAACCAAATGGTGATGAGCTGCGAAGTTATAACTTGCCAGTAGGATCTTATATCTCTATTGATGAAGGTCAGGAAATCAAAGCAGGTCAGACAATCGTGAAAATTCCTCGTAACCTCGGTAAGATCCAAGATATTACAGGAGGTCTTCCACGGGTTACTGAGTTGTTCGAGGCACGTAATCCTTCAAATCCGGCTGTAACTGCTGAGATTGATGGAATTACCTCTTTTGGAAAAATTAAACGTGGAAACCGTGAGGTAATCATTACAGCTAAAGATGGTCAAATTAGAAAATACTTAATTGGATTATCTAAGCACATCTTGGTTCAAGAAGGAGACTTCGTAAGAGCAGGAACACAACTTTCAGATGGAGCGACTTCTCCTAGAGATATCCTAAATATCAAAGGCCCATTCGCTGTTCAGTATTACTTAGTGAATGGAGTTCAAGAGGTATATCGTTCTCAAGGTATTACGATTAATGATAAACATATTGAGGTGATTGTTCGCCAAATGATGCGTAGAGTTCAAATCGAAGATGCTGGTGATACAACATTCTTGGAAGGAGAAGCAGTAGAAAAATATGATTTCTTAGAGCAAAACGACTGGATTTTCGATAAAAAGTTCGTAACGGATGCAGGTGATTCTAATAAATTAAAAGCAGGTCAATTAGTAACCTTACGTCAAGTAAGAGAAGAGAATTCTTTCTTGAAGCGAGAAGATAGAAAACCTGTTGAGTTCAGAGATGCTGTTCCAGCTACGTCAAGTCCATTGCTACAAGGTATTACTAAATCATCTTTAGGAACGTTCAGTTGGATCTCAGCTGCTTCATTCCAGGAGACGACAAAAGTATTGAGTACTGCTGCTATTGGCGCGAAACGTGATTACTTAACGGGATTGAAAGAAAATGTAATTGTAGGAAAACGAATTCCAGCAGGTACAGGGTTACGTAAGTACGATGAATTGATAGTAACTAATAAAGCGGATTTCGATGCATTCCGTGCAAGAGAAGAAATGCTTGCAGAGGAAGAAATGATTGAAGAGTAAAATCGTTTTATTTGAAATATAAATCCCCAGCAAATCAAATTGCTGGGGATTTTTTTTGGAAAAGAGTAAAAATATTAATGCCGTAGGATATGATACGCTATTATTAAAGTCTTAAACACTTAGTTTTTCACTAAAATATTACTCATTCGTTGCTTTACTTTTTTATCCCCTATCAGTTTTTCTCAACAGTGACAGGCTGATTTTGAGGTAATCTTTAAGGCAACAGCAATCCTAAAAAAAATAAGACCGCATGGGCATTGGGAAGAAGATATTTGGCATCAATAGTCAGTCGAGAATTTACAATAGTGAAAGGCAAATATATAGTATATTCGTTGGATTCCACTTTTGCTGTTGAGTTGGATATTATTTCAATAGGAGCTTACTATAAATATTATCAAATTATGGATATAAATACTTGAACCAATGGAGTCCATGCGTGGGCTTAGATAATTGCGATTAGTTAAACATTATAGGGGAAAGTAACTGGAGAGAAGTTTATTCGATTAATAAAAATTAAATGTACAGCACTGCTAAAGTTTTTTTTAGTAAATACTCGTTGGGAAGTAATGTTAAAAAAAACAATTGATTCATTTGAAAATGATCTGTCCTAAGTTGAAAAGGTAATTACTTTTTAAAACATCAGATATGGTTAGTAGGGAATTCTAGATGAGAAAGATAGAGTTAGAATTAATCAATAATTTTTCCAAAATAATATAATTATTAAAACCTTTATGGGGAGCAATGTAATTTTCTAATTCAGATTTTTTCTTTTTCTTTCAAAGTTTCAAAACGGAAACCTTGCACAGAAAAATATTCTAAAACTTTAGGTAATACATATTCCAATTTATCTTTTGCTTTTAAGCTATCATGAAAAACAATAATAGAACCTGTTTTGGTATTTTTAATCACATTTTCCAAACACTTTTCCTTTGTAATTTTTGGATCGAAATCTCCACTTAATACATCCCACATTACAATTTGATAATGTCGTTGTAAAAACTGAGCTTGCTTAGGAAGCATCCTACCGTAAGGTGGTCTAAATAATGATGATTTTACTAAATGGGCACAATTTCGAATATTGTGAAAATAAGGAATGTTGTCTGAGCCCCAACCGTTAAGATGATTAAAAGTGTGATTACCTACACTATGACCGGACTTCACAACTTGGTCAAAAACAAGTGTATGTTTTTTTACATTTTCACCAACACAAAAAAAAGTAGCTTTTGCTTGGTACTTTCTTAATTGGTCGAGAACCCATGGTGTGACCTCAGGAATTGGGCCATCATCAAAAGTGAGGTAAATTTTTTTTTCTTTGGTAGGTATCCTCCAGATGAAATTGGGTAAAAGCTTTTGGATAAGCTGAGGTATTTTAACTAAGTACATAATTCTATTAAATTTAAATATTGGATGCTGAAGTTTTATATTGGAAAAGTTATGGCGAAAATTATAAGGAGAAGCTTTTGTTTTGAGATACGTTTGGCAGATCGAATATTTTAGTACTTAAAAAATAAAAAAGAGAAATACGCCTACCTGAACATTTTATTTATCTTTGCAGAAATTTTCTCATGGAGATTAATTAAGCTACACTCAATATATAGATATAACGTGCGGTAATTGGAATTTGCTGCTAAATTTTAAGAATAATAGAATCATGATTAATTATTCTTTAGTAATTGTAAATCGATTTTTTAAAAATAATAAAACTCAATTCAATGACAAAAATGAGGGTAAGATTTGCACCAAGCCCAACTGGAGCTTTACATATTGGAGGAGTACGAACAGCACTCTACGATTATTTATTAGCTAAAAAACATGGTGGCACATTCGTACTTCGGATTGAAGATACTGACCAGAAAAGATATGTAGAAGGAGCTGAAGATTACATTATTAATGCTTTAAAATGGTGTGGACTAGAACCGGATGAAGGGCCAGGGATAGGAGGTGATTTTGGGCCGTATCGGCAGTCGGAACGAAAAGAGATTTATCAAAAATACATACAACAATTATTGGACGATGGACATGCTTATTATGCATTCGATACTGCGGAGGAATTGGATGCAATGCGAGATAAGGTGAAGGCAGAAGGAAAACATTCATTCCAGTATGATGCGAGCACTCGAATGTTGATGAGGAATAGTTTAAGCATGTCAGAATCAAGTGTAAAAGAATTGTTAGATAATGGAGTGCCTTTTACTATTCGATTTAAGATGCCTGAAGATCAGGAGGTTACCGTGAATGATTTAATACGGGAGGAAGTTATATTTCAGACTAATGAGTTAGATGATAAAGTTTTAATGAAAAGTGGAGGGTTACCTACTTATCATTTGGCTAATATTGTTGATGATCATTTAATGGAGATTACACATGTTATTCGAGGAGAAGAATGGTTGCCTAGCACGGGACTTCATGTGATGATGTATCGATGTTTTGGATGGGAAGATTCAATGCCGAAATTTGCACATTTACCACTGATATTGAAACCAGCTCCAAGCACTTATGTTACCAAAAGAACAAAAGAAAAGTTTTCAGAAAGTTTCGCTATTGAATTTATGAAAACAACAGAATTAGAAATGGATTATGAAGATGCTAAAAAAGTTATAACGCAAGTTTTTAGCAATCCAAAGGATATTCAAAGTCAATTGAAGATTGGGAAAAATGATGATGGGAAAAAGAAAGCAGTGAAAACATTTTTAAAAAATGCGATGTATGGAAAATTGAGTAAGCGAGATGGTGATAGATTAGGATTTCCGGTTTTCCCACTTTCATGGGAAGGAAAAACTGAGATAGATTCTTTTGTTGGGTTTAAAGAAATAGGATTTGATGCTGATGCAGTAAATAATTTTTTAGTTTTCCTTGGTTGGAATCCTGGAACCGAGCAAGAGATGTTTTCGATGAAAGAAATGATTGATACATTTTCATTGAAAAGAGTTGGGAAGTCGGGAGCCAAGTTTGATTATGAAAAAGCACGTTGGTTTAATCAGCAGTATTTGATGAATAAAGATGATCGAAAAATTGCAGAAGAGTTAATGGTTTTATTATCAGAAAAAAGGCTAGGATTAGATTTAGCATTTTTAGAAAAAGTGGCTGCGATGATGAAGGAGCGTGTTCATTTTATTCCTGAAATTTTAGAGTCAGGTTATTATCTTTTTGAGCCAGTTAAATCTTATGACAATAAGACTATCTTAAAAAGATGGAAACCAGAGAATATGGAGAAGATGATTATACTTGCTGAAACTTTAAAAGGTATTATGTCATTTGATGCTTCAATAATTGAATCAAAGGTCAAACAATTTATGGAGGAACAAGAATTAGGTTTCGGGGAGGTTTTGCCAATATTGAGATTAGCAGTTTCTGGAACTACGATGGGACCTTCTGTTTTTGATATTATGGCATTATTAGGTCATGAGGAGACAAATAATAGAATGACTCTTAGTTATAAATATTTTGATGAATTAATTGCAGAGTAACGTGAAATTTTATTGATGTAGAATTTCTGAAAAAAATAGTTAAGCCTAAGAAGAAACCACAACAAGAAAAAACTGAAGTTCATAATGATTTGATATAAAAATTATTGAATTTGGTGAAATTGTTTTCAGTGTATAAATAGATGATTGGGACGAGTTTTTAGGTGATAATATTTAACGATAAAGAATTGGTAAATATGGATGATCTAGAGGGAAATATTGATAAATAAGGATAAATAAATGATATAATATTTTAAAAGTGTCTACATTCAATATGTAGACACTTTTTTTTTATTTTTAAAAATAAATTCAAAATAAGGAATAATATAAGGAGGTATTTAATTTTTTTTATTAAACACTTTTCCTAACATTGGAGATGATTGTATAAAAATTTACTATTTTCATTCCCAAAAAAAGTAATGCGTAAATTTTTAACTATAATTCTTTTCTTTTCTATATTTTGTTTGTCCCAGTGCACAGAAGATAATTCAACTCAAGGGGAAGATACTCCAAGAACAGGGGAGCAGTTGTCGAAAATTTACTGTACATCTTGTCATATGTATCCATCTCCAGATTTGTTAGATCAAAAAACCTGGGCAGATTTTGTTTTGATTCGGATGGGAAATTTTTTAGGTATATACCAAGATGGAAATAAGTATGTAGATAAAATGCCTAATAAATGGCTTGAGCCCGGTAAGGGAGGATATAGAGTAAAACAAGCTAAAATTTATCCAGACAAACCTGTAATTTCAGTTGAGGAATGGCAAAAAATTGCCAAATTTTATCTAGAAAATGCACCTGCCACAATTTCAAGTGCCTCTGCAAAAACTAGGATCAAAATTGGGATTCCATTTTTTAAATCTAAATCTTTTTCACAGAAAAAAGATATTCTTCCAGTTGTGCAAGCGATGACAATTGATTCAGAAAATAAATTAGTTTATGCAACTGAGTTTCAAGGTGGGATGTATAAATTTAACTATCAAGGAAAAGCATTAGAGTATCTCAAAGGTAAGTCTCATATCGTAGATCTGAAAGCAGAAGGGAATTACTTCGTCACTTTAGATATGGCCTCTCGCTATGCGTCGGATAATCCTAAAGGAAGGTTTAATATTTCAAAATCCTTCGAAAATTTTAGGCAGAAAAAATACGAGGCAACTTTGGAGGAATTAATGCGTCCTGTGAATTTTACTTCAGGCGATTTGAATGGTGATGAGATAGAAGATTACGTAATTGCAGAATATGGAAATCTTTTGGGAAGGCTTGCTTGGTGGGAAGGAAAGAGTGGAGGGAAATTTAAAAGTCATACTTTGTTTCCTGATGACGGAGCAATTAAAGCTGAAATCGAAGATCTTAATGGAGATGGTAAGAATGATATTATTGCACTCCAAGCCAATAGTGACGAAGGTATTGATTGGTATATAAACGAAGGAAATAATAAATTTAGAAGAGAACGAAAATTGCGTTTTTTACCAACGAATGGATCGACTCATTTTCAGTTGCTAGATTTTAATGGTGATGACAAAAAAGATATATTATATTCCAATGGAGACAATGGAGATTACCCACCTATTTTAAAACCATACCATGGCATTCATTTATTTTTAAACAAAAATGATAACTATGAGGAGTCATTTTTTATTCCTTTGAATGGTGTTTACCAAGCTGAGGCAGTTGATTTTGATCAGGACGGAGATTTGGATGTGGCAGCTGTTTCTTTTCATCCTGATTTCCAAAATCACCCTCAAGAAGCATTTGTTATTTTTATAAATGATGGAGAAAATAATTTTTCAGCACATACGATTCCTCAATTCGCAGCTGGTCGTTGGATGCGATTTGTAACAGCTGATCTAGATGGTGATAAAGATATAGATATATTATTGTCAGCCATGAATATTAAAACACCAGAAGTACCAAGAATGGTTTCAGACAAATGGGCAGCAGCAGATAACGCAATTGTTTTTTTAGAAAATACAACGAAATAATTGGAAAGTGGTTTTTCAAATGTTTCAAAAAAAGGTCTAAAATAGTTTAGGGCAATAAAACGATTATATTGAATGGTATTGATTTATGTTAAGTTCAAATTTAGTGTGCAATCATCCAAAGTTATCATGCTCAATTTTGAAAATTATTTGTATTTATTTTTTAAAAGAAATTAACCTGAAAGAACCTATAACTCATCATTTCAATTACAAAAATTCTCGAAATAACTTCTCTTTCGTTCCTACATTAATTGACGAGCGAAATTTGTAATAAATATTTGATTAGGATTTCGACCCTCCAACATTTCATTCAATACCTCAACAGTTTCTTTTTAATGGAGGTGCGCATCTTCAACGATAGTAATTATTTTTCATCACTATGGTAAAATTACTTTTGATAGTAAATTGATTTTGACAAAGGTTGCGTCATATCCCACATTGTACAAATAGAGGACAGAAGGATTAGTGAAAATTAAGAATTTTATGGTCGGTTAATAAATGAGAAGATATTATACGCTTACTACGAAAGGAATTAAAGCCAACAAAAGTAAATCAACTGAATTTCAATAGTTTATTATCATAATGAATAATTTAAAATTTTGTATTTACACCTGAGTAACTTTAAAGTGAAGGTTGTTGGCAAAATAAATTATGACTTCTTTTGGAGCTACGAGTTGATGACAATAAATATTATTTTGGTGATGAAAAACGCTTTCCTCGGGCTCCAAATTTAATTTTTTGAAAAAAATAACCGAAGTGGTGTAATGAAAAAGAAGGTTCTCGCCGAAGCGAGAACCTTCGTATGATAACTAACACACGCCCTATAATCTTGACATTTTAATCTTTAATTTAACTAAAGATTTGGATGCTATTTTCGTATTATCTAAAGCATGAATACCTATTAGGAATTCTTAATAATAAATGCATTATTTGTGGGAGGTGTTAGTTTTATTTTAGAGTATCAAAGAATTGTAAAAGAATATAAATTGTTATTATAATTCAACTCTATTTTGACGTGCTTGATTAGAACGCTAAAATCAAGATATGGTTTCAATTCTTTTATAAAATTTAGATTATTGTTACTATTTGATTTCTTTTTCTTTGAATTTACATATTTCAATCCCTTTTAAGTTTAATTTTATTGGATAAAGCCCTTTGATTATGACAACATTCATCGCTATCCTGTAGAAAATTGTAAGTTGGGAAAACGGAAAGCACAATATGAATTGCATTGACTTTATTCAAAAGCGATGCACAATATTTATTTGCGTATGTTTAGGGGTGATATGGATACCGAAGATCTTTTACAAAACTCATTCGTTGATATTTTCGACAATTAGACTCCTTCCGATTTAAGTTCTCTGTTGGAGCTTTCATTAAAAGGATTGCCGCCAATAATAGTATTAATTTTTTGAAAAGATGATGGTCACAAGTCTAAGAACTAAAAGACCAAACTTCATAATATCCAGAATCTGAGGAAGAAGATTATATTCAAAAATTCTTTGTCGAATTTATCAATCATACTTTGTTTCAATTACCCAATGAAATGACTATCGGTTGGTGATTATATTTTATGGAAGGATGATATAATTAAAAAGAAGTTACTGGGCCATTAGACATATTTAGAAGCAACCTCAAAGTACGAAATTCAGTTGAGCAAAAAAGAGGTAAGGGGAATTATTAAATTTGTCACTCATTTTTCTGTAAAAACCATTAATTATCGAATTTTTACTTTAGCTCCAAACCTTAAAGAACTTGAGTGAATCCTATCTTCATTAGGTCCAATTCCATCAATCAAGAAATGACGACGGTAAATTGGTTGTAAAAATAAACTCCATCGATAGGTGAATTTTCTTTCCACACCAAAACCTAAATTAGCAGTTATGTAACTATTTTCTCTTAAGCCACCACCTTCGAGGATACCTTTATACAGAGAAGCTTCATTAGCTATTTCACTTTCATTTAAAGAAATAGATCTACTCGATGAATTTTCTTGATCTTCTAATTGGAAATTATAGTTATTTTGGAGCGCCATGTTGATAGATACTCCTGTTAAACTATACATTCTCCATTTTCTTTTTACTAAGAAACTATATTGGATATTTAATGGAATTTGAACCATATTTAATTCGGCATCGTCCCATTGTTCTTCCAAATATCCACTAGTAAAGCTACCAATTATATTAGCTTCTTCTCGTTGTTTATAGCTGACAAAATTATATGAGATTCCAGTTTCAACTAAAAATCTTTTGAGTTGGAAACCAAGTGCAAATCCTCCACCATAGCCATATCTATATCGTTGGTAGACATCCCATTCTCTTTTATTATTATTGTAAAAATCAGAATCTACAAAGTTGAGATCTGCAGAACTATACATACTAAAGAAAACTTCATGCGTGCGTAATTTTTTCTTTTTAATAATTTGATCTAATGAAAAAGGACCTTTCGAAAGTTCATCCATTACCAAAATAGAATTCATTATTGAGGGTATAGGTGAAATTTGAACGATTAGTTTTTCTTTTAACATTTCATCTTCATCTAATGTCAAAGTTTTTTCTAGTGGAAGAAAAGTAGCCTTTTGAGTTTTATTATTTAAAAGGTTTATTGAATTAGCATTGTTTGAAAATGGAGTTTCAGTAATTTTATTATCTGAAGTTGGTGGAGTAGGAATTGAGGTAAATGCATTTTGATTAATTGGATTTGTTTCAACTACTAATGCAGGGAATTCATTTATAATTCTTTTAATTCCTTCATCTTGAATAGAAGCAGGAATTGTTGTTTCAAAAGAAACGACAGATTTATTGTCCAATAAAGATTGTTCATTTAAATCTGTCGAAAGATAATTCGTATTATATTGATTTGAATTAGTATCAGTTCCAACAGCTATTGGAAAAGGTGAAGATGGTGTTGGAGTTTTTTTGTTTGGGAAATAATTAAATGCAGTCCAAACTAATAATAAAACGATAGCTACTTCAAATAATTTAGTAACAAAAACTTTTCTTCGATAGGCATATTCTTCATCTAATCGAGCAGACATCATTTCCCAATGCTCATGATTATAGGCTGGTTGCATGTTTTTTAAATGATCATATGCAATGGCATCCAAATAAATATCTTCCATTTGTGGATCAATCTCAGCATCGGACATCGCTGCATCTAATTTACTTTCCATCATATTCCAATCCATTGGAACAAAAGCTGCACCTTCTAAATTCTCCAAAGATCCTTTCATCGCATCATCGAGACTATCAGTATTCATCTGTTCATTCATTGACGACCAATCCATTGGGATGTATTTTCCACCATCCAAATGCTCCAATGATTGTTTAATAAAATCGTCAAATTTCCTATTCTCCATAAGTTATTGATTTCGCAGCAAGAATCGCTCTAAGTTTGTGTCTTGCTTTTACCAAGTTTGAACGGGAAGTACTTTCGGTAATTCCCAATTCATTTGCTATTTCTTTGTGTGAAAAACCTTCGATTACATAAAGGTTAAAAACAGATCGGTATGCAGGAGATAAGGTTTGGATGGCTAAAAGAATTTCTTTTTCAGTTACTTGGCTAAGTGCATCAGGTGAATTGGAACTAATATTATAAGCAGTATCCAAATTTTCGGTTCTTCTACGAACATTTTTTCGATAAAAATCAATCGCAGTGTTAACCATAATTCGTCGCATCCAAGCAGAAAGAGAAGTACCAGGTTGATACTTTGAAATATTTCTAAAGACTTTAATAAATCCTTCATGCAATATATCTAAAGCGTCATCCTTATTATTTGAATAACGAAGACATACACCCATCATCTTGCTATAGTGTTCTTTGTATAGCAATTGTTGTGCGTCTCGATCTTTATGAATACATGCTTCAATAAGATCGTTTTCTTCGTAATTTAAATTCAAGGCTAATTCCATAGAATGATTGTTGAAATTAAAGTTAGCCTAAAAAAACCAAGTTTCCCAAGTATGTGTTTAATAATTGGGAAATTCCTCCTAGTGCATTAAAATAGTTATGCATAAAAAGAACGATTGTTTTTAGGTATTTGCTGCGTTTTCAAAGGATTAAAACTCTATTTTATTTACTAAATATCAATAAAAACGGATTAAAAAGATGTTTACTCAATGTTAAAGTTCTTTTTTTGATTAAAACAGAGTCTCAACAATAACGATGGAGTTTTGCTTCTATTTTTTAATTAACATTTAAAAGTATTTTGAGGGTACTTTTGATTTATTACTTTTGGGATGATTATTGACAAAATGAAGAATTAACACATCCTGAAATTTCAACAAAGTTTAGAGAAATCTGCTGAATTAGGAGAAAGCATTAACTATGGTAAATTCTAGACGTAGTTATTAGTATTTCTACGAATTTATTAGTGGTTCTTGTCATACTGATAACTGGTTTTTGAGTCGTAAAAAAGGCCATGAAAGTATTGGAGTTCTCCTTTTAGAAAGCGAATCCTTTCCCTGAAATTACCTCTTTTCTTTCTTCTCTTTTAAGTGCAGTTATCAAGGTGTTTATCCTTTTGGCTGCTACTGGGAAAGTTAGTGTAGATACTGCATAATTGGTCGGTTTGATTACGGCGGCAGGGCTC
The DNA here is from genome assembly GCA_029251525.1 of Saprospiraceae bacterium. Classification (GTDB taxonomy): domain Bacteria; phylum Bacteroidota; class Bacteroidia; order Chitinophagales; family Saprospiraceae; genus CAJQQY01. Next base: position 93,245 of record JAQXDE010000005.1, read on the forward strand.
GCTGTTGAAATGACTATGCGAGGAAGTTTAGCAAATTTTGCGACTGGAATTATGATCATGGTCATTAAACCTTATAAATTAGGAGAATGGGTGGAAGAATGTGATAAATTTGGGAAAGTGGAAAACATCCAAATTTTCAACACTACAGTTGTTACTTCAGGTTAGAAAACTAATATCATTCCAAACGGCCAAGTTATGGACGGAGTAAGTATTATTTTTTTTCAAAAAGGGACTATTCGATTGGAATTAAATGTGAAGATGCCATATGCTGAGAGTTTCCCAAGGGTTCAGGGTATTATCAAAAAAGCCTTATTGAAAGTCCCCTCTATCCGAAATGGTCCAGCACCCGAAATTGGAATCGAAACCTATGATAGCTATAATATGGTATTAGCTATTCGTCCATTTATTGATTCTAATAATTATTGGGGAGTAACTTGTGATTGTCATTCGGCTCTCAAAAAAGCATTTCATGAAAATGGAATTAATGTGGCTTATTCTGAAGGAATTGAATTGAGAGATATCGGAGCTTAGTAACTGTTAAGTAAAAAAAAATCTGTGTTATGATTTTCATAACACAGATTTTTTTTGGAAAAGACCAAAAACTAATTCTTAATGATTTTTTTAGTTCCAATTCCATTTTTATTATGGATTCTCACATAATAAATTCCTGCTGGATAATTAGATGCATCAATTTTTTCTTTGTAATTTGTAATTGTATTGTTGTAAATTACTTGGCCTAAATTATTTATAACCGAAATTTGCGTTTTTTCATTCAAAAGCACTTCACTAATTTCTACAAAAAACTCATCAGTTATAACAGTTGGATAAACATTTAATTCTAAACTTTGAGTTGGTGACTTAATAGAAGTCGGTACAGTTGCAAAACGATAAATTCGACCGTCCTCAGGATCCGAATCTAATCCTGGAATCGAGTAAGAGAGAATTACTGAGGCATCTGAAGTATCCATAGTTGGAGCAGCTACATCTCCCCTTAAATGCCACAATCTTTCAAATGAATCTGTACTAGAAGAAAGACCTTCCACAATTCCAATAACAGGTGATCCATAATAATGAATCGATGCTGCATTTGGTAGCATACTTGGTCCAAATCGAGTTTCAATGTTATTAGTTCCTTCAAAAAGCCAAAGTTGAAAATTCAATGTATTGTTGGCTGTCCCTGCTGAACTAAAAATTTCTTCAAAAAACCCACAATCTTTCCATTGGATTTTTAAAATTTGCTCGCCAGGTGCACCTTCGGTTGTATATGAAATGGTAGATTGGTTAACTGAGTTTATATTTTCAATATCTGCTAAATCATCAAAATATGGGATTAAAAAATTAATAGAATCATTAGTATACGGATCTTGAAAAGCAAGCCATGAACCCAAACCTATGAATTGAATATTTGAATAGGTTTCCCCATAGAAGTCGAAATCAAAACCTATTGGAATATTATACCCTGGATCATCCCAAAGATCGCCAATTGAGGTTAACTCAGTAGATTCTTCTATGTCAGTATAAGTACCAGTTTCTACTTCTAAAAAATATGGAAAAGTCTGAGCTTGTATATTGGAAAATATAAGTAGGATAATTAAAACAAGGGTAGATTTAATAAAATATTTTTTCATAAAATAAATTTTAAGAGTAATGAATTATATAAAAGGCGTAAAACAATTTGTTTTAAAAATAATTTTAAAATTACTATATTTGTGAGCGGAAAAATAATTATGTCAAATTAGAAAAACAATTAATATTTTTGTCTTATGAAAATTTTAACAAAGCTAATCTAATATGTTATTTTTCCTGAAAAGTAAATGAAGATTTATACAACAGATACGAAACAAAGAAACATTATAAAATAAAGGATGAGTAAGCGAAAAAGTAAAAAGCCAGTTTGGACACCCAAGAACGGAACTGCAACAACCGAAGATGGTGTCATTACGCTCACAGGAATGTATAAGGATTATTTTTTGGATTATGCTTCCTATGTAATATTAGAACGAGCCGTACCTGCCTACGAAGATGGACTTAAACCGGTACAACGTCGAATTCTTCATGCACTTAAAGAAATGGATGATGGTAGATATCACAAAGTGGCAAATGTGATTGGTCAAACGATGCAATATCATCCGCATGGAGATGCTGCCATTGGGGGAGCCTTGGTAAATATGGGACAAAAAGATTTGCTAATAGATCCGCAGGGAAACTGGGGAGATGCCCGAACTGGCGATGGTGCAGCAGCACCTCGATATATTGAGGCTAGACTAACAAAGTTTGCCTTGGAGGTAGCATTTAATTCACAAACGACTGATTGGCAATTGACTTACGATGGCCGTAAAAAAGAACCAGTCAATTTACCTATGAAATTTCCTTTATTGCTATCACAAGGAGCAGAAGGAATTGCAGTGGGACTCTCAACAAAAATTTTACCTCATAATTTTATTGAACTTATTAAGGCGTCAATTAAAATTTTACAAAATAAACCCTTTAAAATTTATCCAGATTTTATGACTGGGGGTACGATTGATGTTACTGATTACAAAGCAGGTAAAAGAGGTGGAAGAGTTAAAGTGCGTTCGGTCATCGAAAAACTAGATAAAGATACTCTGGAAATTAAAGAATTGCCATACGGTATTACCACTGCAAATTTGATGGATAGCATCGTTAAAGCAAATGACAAAGGAAAGATAAAAATTAAAAAAGTAACGGATAATACTGCTAAAGATGTTTCTATTATTGTTGATTTGGCTTCGGGAGTTTCACCTGAGGTTACTATGGATGCCTTGTATGCTTTTACAAATTGTGAGGTTTCCATTGCGCCAAATGCTTGCGTAATTGTTGACGATAAACCGCTTTTTCTATCAGTTAACGATTTATTGAAATTCAGTACAGAAGCGACCAAAAACTTGTTAAAACAAGAATTAGAAATAAGAAAAGGAGAGTTGGAAGAGAAGTGGCATTTTGCCAGTTTGGAAAAGATATTTATTGAAAATAGGGTTTATCGAGAAATTGAAGAATGTGAGACTTGGGAAGAAGTGATTGAAACAATTGATCAAGAATTGAAAAAATATATCGTTACTCCAGTAGACAAAGCGAAAAAGACAGACAAAAGAATTCATCTATACCGAGATATTACAAAAGAAGATATCGCAAGACTGACTGAGATTCGGATCAAGCGGATCTCGAAATACAATTCTTTTAAAGCAGATGAATTAATAGCGAAGATTGAAGAGGAGTTAAAACAAGTTAAACACGATTTGGCTAATCTGACGAAATATACTATTTCATATTTCGAAAGGTTATTAGTGAAATATCGAAAAGGTAAAGAACGTAAAACAAAAATTGAATCATTTGAAACAATTAAAGTTGCCATGGTTGTAGCCAACAATGCTAAACTTTATGTGAATCGAAAAGAAGGATTTATTGGTTCAGGGTCGGGAATGAAGAAGGAAGAGTTGGTTGGAGAATGTTCTGATATTGATGACATCATCGTTTTCCGAAAAGATGGTGTTTTGAAAGTGAGTAGAATTTCTGATAAGATTTTTATGGGAAAAGATATTTTACATGTAGCTGTTTGGAAAAAAGGTGATGAACGAACAACCTATAATATGATTTATGTTGATGCTAAATCTGGTCGATCTATGGCCAAAAGATTTCAAGTTACAGGAATTACTCGAGATCGAGAATATGATTTGACTAAGGGGGCAAAAGGGTCTAAAGTGCATTATTTGACTGCCAATTCAAATGGTGAATCAGAAATTGTAGCGGTTCAACTATCACAAGGATGCTCAGCCCACAAAAAGGTATTTGATTACTATTTTGATGAGTTAGAAATCAAAGGAAGGGCTACTAATGGAAATATCGTAACCAAATATCCGATAAGAAAAGTAAATCAAAAAGAGATTGGGAAATCAAGTTTGGGTGCTCAAAAATTATGGATGGATCAAGTTAGTGGAAGGTTAAATGCTGAGGATCGAGGTACCTTCCTTGGTGATTTTGATACAGGGGATTCAATTTTTGCTTTATATAAAAATGGAACCTACCAAGTTGTAGATTTCGACATGACCAAGCGATTCGAACCAAAAGAATTATTGCATATTGGAAAATTAGATCCTAATTTAATTGTTAGCGCAGTTTATTATGATGGTGCTAAAAAATGGACTATGGTCAAAAGGTTTAGTATTGAAACTACGACCAACGATCAAGTTTTTAATTATATAACAGATCATAGAATGTCGAAATTATTATTTGCATCTGTAAAAGATAATCCACGAATCGAGTACGGATATAAGGTGAAATCGAAGAAAATGTTGGGAGAAGTTAGTCTTGCAGAATTTATAGATGTTAAAGGTTGGAGAGCACTTGGGAATAAATTGAGTGACCAAAGACTGACCAGTGTCAAAGAAGTCGATGCGAGTAATAAAGAAAAACTTACCCCAGGCGATTCAATTGAATTTGATATAAATAAAAAAGATAAAGGACAAGGCGAGTTGTTCTAAAAAAACAAAAGTAACGGTGTCAGCGCTTTTCTCGGTGACACCGTTTTTATTTTGCTGTTACCTAAAACTTAGGAGATTCGATTCTGAAAAAATCAATAATGAATCGCTCTTCTTTGCTAAATAACTATAGGGTAATCATTTTTATTTGAACTGATCGGTATAAGTTTTTATACTCTTTCCAAAATAAATTAGTACTTCTTGAATTCTAGTTTTTCCCTTTAAATATCAAAAAAATAAAGAGAAAATGTTGCCCAATTAATAAAAGTTAAATATATAGAATAAAGTTTCTTTTAGGAGAAATATTTAAGATCCCTCCCAATCAATATAAGTTATTTAATTTAAGTCTAAATTGAGAAAAGCTCTAACAAGAAAAAGCTAATCCGAATAATAAAACAATCCTACCCAAAATCTTGTTTTATGTCGGATTTTATACCAAGCTTAGACCTTATAAGAGTTGATTTTTGCATATCGTTAAGTTATGTTTTTTAAGATAACTCTGTTAATTTTACAGATTAAAAAAGTGCTTTTTTACAGATGATTTTTTATAACAAGATATTTTCATTTTTATAAAGAAATAAATGACGACAGAAGATTATAAAAATATAGCTCATACACTTCCCAAGCAACCTGGAGTCTATAAATTTGTTGATCCCAACGAAAAGATACTTTATGTTGGTAAAGCAAAAAATCTTAAGGTTCGATTGGCGTCCTATTTTGGAGAACGAAGAGATCGACTTGCAAAAACAAAGGTACTTGTCAAAAAAGCTGATCATATTGAATACATCATTGTCGAAACCGAACACGATGCACTCCTCCTTGAAAGTACCTTGATCAAAAAATATCAACCTCGCTACAATGTGATGTTAAAAGATGGAAAGTCGTATTCCTACATTTGTATTAAAAAAGAAAGATTCCCTCGTGTGTTTTTAACTCGACGAGTAATCAAAGATGGATCTACTTATTTTGGGCCGTATGTTTCAAAATATCAAGTAGGTGTAATTTTAGATTTAGTTAAAAATGTGTTTCCTCTTCGAACTTGTACTTTGCCACTTTCAAAATCAAATATTGAAAAAGGGAAATTCAAAGTTTGCTTGGAATACCATATTAAAAATTGCCTTGGCCCTTGTGTTAGTTACGAATCTGAAGTGGACTACAATGTCAAAATCGAACAAATAAAAAATATACTTCGAGGGCACCTTGGTGTGGTGAAAAATTATTTAAAATCCGAGATGATGGGTTACGCTGAAGCCATGCAATTTGAAAAAGCGCAGCAAGCAAAAGAGAAATTATCTGCCTTCGAAGATTATCAAGGTAAATCCACTGTGGTGAGTACTACTATTCGGAATGTGGATGTTTTTACAATTATTTCAGATGAAAAAGAAGCTTTCGTTAACTATTTAAAAATTGTAGATGGTTCAATCATTCATACCTATACTTTAGAAATGACGTTGAATTTAGATGACGATAATGAAAATGAATTATTGGCATATGGGATTGATGAGTTGAGAAAAAGGTTTAAAAGTAATGCAGAGGAAATTATTTTGGAAAATGAAATAGAGTTGATCGAGGATGATTTACAAATTACAATTCCAAAAATAGGAGACAAAAAGAAACTACTTGAACTATCGAGAAAGAATGTAAAATATTTTCTACTTCAAAAACGCAAGCAAGAAGTTTCCCGAACAAACAAGCAAACTCCTGCTGAACGAATCCTCCGAACTATGCAAGAGGATTTGCAAATGGATCGTCCTCCAATGCATATAGAATGTTTTGATAACTCAAATATTCAAGGAACAAACCCAGTTGCATCTTGCGTAGTTTTTAAAAATGCTAAGCCCTCTAAACGCGATTACCGAAAATTTAAAATAAAAACAGTTGTCGGTCCAGATGATTTTGCTTCCATGGAGGAGGTCGTTCGAAGACGTTACTCTCGCTTAATAAAAGAGGATCAACCTTTACCAGACTTAATAATTATTGATGGTGGTAAAGGACAATTGAGTTCAGCAACTAAAATCATGGAGGAGTTAGGAATTTTAAATAAAGTCACCTTGATTGGAATTGCCAAACGACTTGAGGAGATATTTTTTCCGAATGATCCTATTCCATTATATATCAATAAAAAATCTGAATCACTCAAAGTTATTCAGCAAGCCCGAAACGAAGCACATAGATTTGCTATTACCTTTCACCGAGATTTACGATCGAAAAATGCACTTGGAACAGAACTTACTAACGTTGAAGGGATAGGGGATAAGACTGCTCAGAGATTATTATCGCACTTTAAATCTGTTAAAAAAATTAAGTCCGCGCTACCTAGCGAGATTGAAGAAGTAGTAGGGAAATCTGCGACGTCTAAATTGTTGAATTATTTTTTAAGAACAGATAAAGAAAAAGGCGAGTAGTGTTTAATTGGACATGATCGAACTTGGTCATTCGTATTTCACTATTATTGCACAGACCCACTTCTAAATTTCTTAATTTTTTTATCATAGAAAATCGCCGTTTCTATATCACCCATAGCTTTATATAATTCCACTAAGTCAAAAAGATGTTTATCATTATATTGAGTATCTAATGCATTTTTAAAATAAATTTCCGCCTCCTTAAAACGATTCATTTTCTTGTAAGTTAAACCAAGAGATCGGTTTGTAATTACATTGTTTGGGGCAAGAAGTAAAGATTGTTTTAAATAATTTTCTGCTTGAGTATAATTTTTTAATTTATAGAAAAGAACACCCAAGTTAGTCATTCCAGGGAAATATTCTGGGTTAGATTTGATCGCAGATTTATATGCCTCAATTGCAAGAGGATTGTTATTTTGAGCTTCGTAAACTAAAGCCAAATGATGATAGGTCTCTGTAAATCCAGGATAAGTTTCAGTACTCATTCTTAAATATTTTACAGCAGCATCGAATAATTCTTTTTTCTTATTTGGATTATTTTCTGCGAGTGCTTTTCTGTATTGAGTTACACCGTAGAAACTTTGTGTCCGAGAACTATTTGGGGCAGAGTGTATTCCTGTTTCATAGAGTGTATTATCACTTACCCAAACTGCATTACGGGAAACTGTTTTAATTGAATAAAGAAGAACTATTACACCAATAATCCCAAAAAAAGTATTGGGTGAATAATTTCTTTTTTCAAGAAAAAAGTGATGTGCCAGAAAAACTATCGTTATACAAAAGCCCAATAGGGGTATAAACATAAACCGTTCTGCGAACGTAGCTCCAATTGAAAAGAAAATATTACTAGTGATAGCAAAGGTGATTGCAAAAAATAAAATCGCAAAAGAATAAATACTTTTTTTGCGTAAACCTATAATAGTCATGATAATTAGGCCAATTGATATAGCTAAACTTCCAAGAACTTTGATGTTAGTCCATCCTAATTCTGGAAAGGTATTAAAGGAATAATCAAAACTTAGGGGATGGGGAAAAAATAATAATTGAAAATATTTACTGAGCATTCCGATTGCAGTTGCTCGTTGTCCCCAGAAATTATCGATAGCAAAAAGGCTATTGTCAATCGTTTCAAAAGGTGTAGGATCAAGATCAATGATGCTCATTCGAATCGTAAAATAGATAACTGCAATAATTCCAAACATCCCAGTTTGAATAATGATTTTTTTAAAAGATGTTTTTGTGAAAAAGTATAAAACTATTGGAACCAGGCCTAAAATGGAAAGTGCTCCCTCTTTCGAAAGTATAGCGAAAAAGTAGCTAGTAAGAGCAAAAAGTAGATATTTTATATCTTTCTTTCGATTGTATTGAAGAATGGAATAAATCACTCCAAGCATACCTAAGAATGCGTAAATTTCATCTCGACTTTTGATGTTGGCGACAACCTCTGTATGCAATGGGTGAGCTGCAAAAAGTAGGGTTATTCCAATAGATGGAAGTAGGAATTTTTTTTCAAATAAAAGTCGTAAAGTAAAAAATAAAAACATACAGCTCAATGCATATTCAAATACATTAAAAAAATGATAAACTGCTGGGCTGTCTCCGAAAAAATGCTTCTCAATTGCAAAACCTGCTAACATCATAGGCCGATAATATCGATCTGAAGTTCCTGAGAATCCATAGTACCAAGAGTGTGTGAATATATCTTTTATTCCTCCAATTCCTTCTTGCACAAAATCATTTTTTTTGCAAACTAAATCATCATCTAAAACAAAACCATGATTGATAGTATTGGCATATAACAGAAACGCGAATACGAAAATTCCGATTGCTGTGTACCAATGTATTCGGTCAATTGATGAATTTGATTTTTTTTTTGATTTTTTTTTCGCCATTGATTTTCGATTTGTTTGCAAAGTAAGAATCCTTCAAGTAACTTAGATTTTATAAGTCTAAGTTTAAATTAATTTTTGTTAAAGATAGCAAATGGAGCCGGACTTAGAAAGACTAGATTTGAATTAATATTTCATATGAATAAAATTTAATATTTTTTGCATCTCCTCTTTTAATGGAGTGGAGGATGTAATGTAATTATTATGCATAAAACTGAAGAGTAGAGTTTTTTCTTTTCGGGTAGTGATGTATCCGCTGAGACAATGTTTATTGCTCAAGGTTCCAGTTTTAGCGTGGACGAATGGTGCATACCAATCTTTAATAGTCCCTTGCTTTTTGCCTGTTGGAAAAATATTGAAGATGCGCTCCTCTGGAATTTTTTTATAGATTTTATTTAATAAAAAAATCATCGTTTGGGGAGTAAATAAATTGTAGCGGGACAATCCAGAACCATCACGCCAAAGTGGTTGGTCTGGTGATTCTTTCAAATATTCCTTGGTGAAGAATCGAATAATTTTTTGAGTATTCATCGTGTCAAAAACTTCGTTGGAACAAGTCAATAAAATTTGCTCTGCCATAAAATTATCACTCTCTTGCATTAACGGTTCATAAATTTCATCAACCTGCACGCTGTAAATTGTTTTTACATTTTCAGGAATTATCATTTTGATAGGCAGCAATTCGACATTTTTTTCTAAAATTATACTCATCAATTCTACAAAAAACTCATTCGAATAATGAAAAGGAATATCTTTTTCAAAATCTTTATCAGTTGATTGAATTTGATTGTATTCAAAAATATTTTCGAATTCTTTTCTTCGAATCTGAATACTAGTACCCCCTATTTGGGGGTTATAAAAAACGAGTGTTTCGAACGGTTTTGGGGAAATATCAACTCCGTTTCCATTCAATTGACTTTTAAAACGAACTAGATTTCCATGAATGGGGAAAGGCGATTTTTCAGATTGGTAACTATAGCCAAAGTCATCCCACGCCCAACCTGCACCATATCTTTTATCTTGAAAATTTGAAGAAGCAAAAAATAATTTTTCTGTTCTCTTTTTTAAAAATGTCATGATTGTTTTATTTTCAGGTGTTTGAGGGTTGAGAAAAGATGGATCTGCAGTTCCCCAAAAAATAAGTGAATCATTCTTAACGATATATTTTAAAGCAGGAATTGAGTCGCCTAAAAGTTCTAGTGCAGTGTATAATGTAAAAATTTTAGTGTTGGAGGCAGGGGTGAAATATTTATCTGCATTATGCTGGTAGAGCATTTCTTCTTTTTCTGGATCGTACAAAGCGAATCCCGAAAAACTATTTTTTAAAACCTCCGACCCTTCAATAAATTCTTGGACAGAAGTTGGGGTTTTCTTTTGAGTGATATTAACTAAATTCTTTTTTGATCGACAACTAGTGGCTAGAAAAATACAAAGCAGAAAAAGAAATGAAATATTACTAGGAAGAACAGATAGATTCATAATTGTTTTTTATTTTGCTTCGTGATTGGGTTTTAGGAAAATTTAGCGTAAAAAGTCGAATATCCAAAAAACAATTTTAAGTTCTTGATTAAAAAAATCTAAGAATATTTTTTGAATTAGTAAAATATCAAAATATGTCAAATTATTTTTGTGTCAATGGAAAAATCGTTTTAGCTAAAAATGCAAAATTGCAAGTTACAGATTTAGGTTTGATACGTGGTTATGGGATTTTTGATTTTTTAAAGGTTGAAAATGGAATTCCACTTTTTATCGAGGATCATATGATTCGATTTCAAAATTCAGCCATAAGTATGGGTTTAAATATGAGTTATACCGTGGAAGAATTGAAATTTTTAGTGATGAAATTAATTGCGAAGAATGAATTCAAAAAAGGTGGAATGAAAATCATCCTAACAGGTGGATATTCTGATAATGGTTACTTGCCTGCTAAAGAATCAAATATGGTTATTTTATTGACTGATCTTAAACCTCCTGCCAAAAGAAATTATTCAAAGGGTATAAAATTAATGTTGCACGAACATTTTCGACATACTGCAGTGGTTAAGACTACAAATTATATAGAACCAATTCGACTTGCTGGTGAATTAAAAAAAGCTAAAGCAGTGGACGTTTTGTATTATTGGGACGGAAAAATTTCTGAGTCAGCACGTTCCAATTTTTTTATTGTTAAAAAGGATAATACCATTGTTACACCTATCAATCATGTACTGAAAGGTATAACTCGTAATCGAATAATGAGTTTGGCTAGTGAACATTACGAGGTCATTGAAAAAGATATTACTTTTCTGGATTTGAAAAATGCGACTGAAGCATTCTTGTCAAGTACAACCAAGGGAGCTTTACCAGTTGTTCAGATTGATGACATTAAAATTGGAAACGGTAAACCGGGTAAGGCTAGCCTCCTAATTAATGAATTGTTGAAAAAGCAAGGCAAGAAATATAAAAGTAATTTTATGAAATGATTTTAATTAAGTTATCTCAATATATAATTTTTCTTCATTAAAATATTCAATAAACCATTGCTATACTTAGGATTTAACCCTTTTATCTAATATTTCATTTGCCACTTGAAAGGACTATTTTAAGATTAATAAAAAACAAAAACATCTTGTTTTTCTAAAATGTGATTTTTTAAATTGGGTTTAAGAAAAATATATCCTGGCATAAAGAGTTTTCCTCTATTATTGAGTTATTTATTTTCGCAATATTGAATCTACCCTATTCAGGGTAGATTGGCATAATCTGTGCAACACATTCCTTGACCAAAAACCTACTTACATCTAGAAATAAAATGCGATAACGTTAAATTAAGAAGTGCAAATTTCCTGATGACGCCATAGGCCATTATTGTTTTCTCAAATCTATACGAATCTTCCGTTTACACCCATTATCTACTTAATCCCCATAGCATTAAACATATTTTCGATTTATTATTCAAGTAATTCCAGGAATATTAAGATTAATTATTGCATTCAATAAATTAATTTGCTTGGCGCTCTATTTTTTGAAATAGGATATATTGAAAATAAGTCAAATTAAAATTGACTTTTCTAAACCCAAGAGGAGAAAAGTATTTATGTCGAATTTTTTGTAAAAGGAAAAGTATGCAGATTAGGTTCAAAAAATATTTTTTTAAAGACGAAGTTGGTATTATACCTATAATAGGAACGTTTTTACTTTTAGTATTAACTTTTCCTTCAATGAATGGTGCTAGATTTAATCCGACAGCTGAGAAAGCTGAAATAGTGGATGGAGTTTTGTATTATTCGTCTATCAATCCTACCTTTCATTCAAAATATAATTCTTTTTTTTTCATACTCGGTGACCCTCCTATCGCAAATTTAGACACCGTAAGTGTTTTGCAAGGGACATCAGTTTCAGGTAATGTTTTACTAAATGATAGCGACCCAGATGGTGATGTTTTGGTTTTGAATACAACACCCATTATTGCTCCAATGTATGGGACTGTTACATTAAATGCTGATGGAAGTTTTACTTATGTACCTTTTCCCTATTATGTAGGAACGGATCAGTTTACCTATGAGGTTTGCGATGGAAATAAAGTAGATGTTACTAACAGTTACGATAATCAAACTAATGTAATAATTACTCCTTTTGGAACCCCTGTAGTTAGTTCTACCATTACTGTTATTTCCGGAGGTATTGTTACTGATGTAAATATTCCAAATTTTTACCTTGAACATACACGGGATGAAAATCTAATAATAACTTTAACTAGTCCAAGTGGAACAGAGGTGATATTGGTAGATCAGGTTTGTGGGGATGAAAATTTTGATATTGGGTTTGACGATGAAAGTGGAGTTGATTATACAAATATGCCTTGTCCCCCAGATGAGGGAGGACTGAATCAGCCGTTTGAGCCAATGTCAGGATTTGATGGAGAAAATAGTACAGGAGATTGGGTTTTTACTATTTATGATGTTGTATTTAATGATGGGGGATTCCTAGATTTTTGGGAGTTAGATATTACATCATTAGGGGCAGCAGCTGGGACAAACTGTGAAACTGCAACAGTTACAGCTTTAGTTTATTCCTCTAGTACGGAAATATGTAGTAATAATATTGATGATGATGGAGATGGGTTAGTTGATGTTTTTGATCCAGATTGTCCTTGCGATGATGATAATTTTTTGGGACTTTGCGATCCACAATGTGAATATTTTCCGCCAGGGACTCCAAGTTTTGATATAACTGTAGAATGGTCAAGCAAGGATAGTGTCAACACCTTTACTCCAGTAATTGGAGCCGATTTAGACGGAGACAATTCATCAATTGAGATTCTTGGATTTAAGGGTAGTACAACTACATATGTAGAAAATGCCCTATTTATTATTGATGGATCAAATGGATTGACAAAGTATACCTTTAACTCAAAACCACTTCATATTTTTAATAAAGGTATAGCATTTGGAGATGTAGATAGGGATGGGAATGGAGAAATTTATTATATGATAGGAAATGAAGATGAGGATGATTATCGAAGAATTGCATGTTATGAATATAATCCTTCAGGTACAAACCTAGGTGGAACAGGTACTGGGTCATTTGATTTACAATGGGTTTCTGACCAAAGAGTAACTTGTGGTTTAGCTTATCCATTCTATACTGTTACTGATAATTTTGCAGTAAATTTGGCTGATTTCAATAATGATGGATTTTCGGAAGTATATGTAGGGAATGAAATTTTTGATGCTATAACAGGAACTCGATTAGCAGTTGGTGGACCTAATAATATTGGAAATAACATTTACAATTTTTATTCTCACGAACACTTTCATGCAAATACTATAGCTGTAGATGCACTGCCTGATGCAGATTGTACCAATTGTGCAGGTTTGGAGTTAGTAGCTGGGAATCAAGTTTATTCTGTGGATTTAAGTTCAGGTGTTATGACTGTCGAAAAGGAGTTAACATCTGCTCCAGGTTACCAAGATGGACCAGTTTCAATTGCTGATTATGACTTAGATGGAGATGTTGATGGGATTATAACAACTACAGATGTTGACGGGTCTTATTTATATATTTGGGATTTACAAACTGAAACATTGATTGGGAATGTTCATACTATAACTGATGCTGATATTAGTACAGTTTGGTATCGCAGTGCGAGTAATGCAACCATTGCAGATTTTGATGGTGATAATAAACCAGAAATTGGAGTTTGTGCCAATTATGTTTTTCAGGTAATTGAAGATTACCAATTCGATATCAGTGGTACTGGAGGAGTTGCTTGGAGTTTGACTACAACAGATAGGTCTGGAATGACTGGAGCGACTTCATTCGATTTTAACGCAGATGGTTTAACGGAAGTAGTTTACAGGGACGAGAATGATTTGAGAATTATTTCAGGATCGACAGGAGTAAACCTCTCAACATTTCCATGTGGATCAAGAACAGGGGGAGAATATCCAATTGTATTAGATATTGATAATGATAATGAAACAGAGTTAGTTTGCTCTTGTGCAGATGAATCATTTGCGAGGAATGGAAGAATGAGAGCATTTAAATCGCTTGATTATCCATGGGTTCCAACTAGGAATATTTGGAATCAGTATGCTTATTTTATTACCAACATAAATGATGATTTAAGTATTCCACCCGTTCAGCAACCACATCATTTGGTTGGCTCTCCTGCTTTGGGCAGTTCAGGGCGTTTAAATAGTTTTTTAAAACAAGTTGGACCTTACAATAATGAGGGAGAACCAGTTTTTCCGGCATCAGATATAATCGTAAAAATAATAGATGGAGGTTCTGTCGAGTGTGGTTTAGGAGATAGTATTAATGTTATTCTTCGATTTTATAATTTTGGAGACTTAAGTTACCCAGCAGGAATTCCTTTTTCTGTCTATGAAGGTAATCCAGAAAATACGGGACATTTAATAGGAGCTTTTGACATTCCAACTTCAATAATTCCTGGTGATTCTGTTGATATTTCTATTAGGCTAGCTGTTGTAGGATTGACCACACCATTTAATTTATTTGTGATTGGAAATGATGATGGAAGTTTGCCATTGCCATTAGATTTAGAAAATGATTTTCCAGCAACATCTATAGGTGAATGTGATTTCTCCAATAATATGGATTCGATATTTATTGACGATTGTGAAACAGAAGATCCTGTTTTGGCGGGTGTTCCAAATGATGTTACGATTGAGTGCGATGAGACGGTAAGTGTTCCTCTCGTAACAGCAACAGATAATTGTTCAACAGAAATGACAGTTATATATTCATTTGTTGAAAATTCAGGTTCTTGTATTGGATCAATAATCCGAACATGGACGGTGACTGATGACTGTGGTAATGTAGCAACTGAGTCTCAAACTATTACAGTTCAAGATTCTGAGGCACCTTTTTTATGGGGCGTTCCATCTAATACTACATTTGATTGTGATAGTCAATATCCAGCAATTCCAGATGTAACTGCTACAGATGATTGTTCCGGGGTAATGACAATTACTTATGATACTTTATTGGTAGGAGTAGGTTGTCCTTATACAGTTACTCGAACATGGACAGCGACAGATAATTGTAATAATTCAGTTTCACAATCATATACTCTTTCTGTTTTAGATGATGAATTACCTGTTATTACAGGAGTGCCTTCAAATATTACCGTAGAGTGCAAGGATGTACCTGATCCTGCAAATGTGACTGTTTCGGATAATTGTGATAATAATATTAATCTAACATATGAGGATATTTATTTGCCGAATGGTAGTTATGAGGATAATAATGAGGTGACTGTTCCTGCGTCAGGAAAGGTGTGGAATATAAATGTTAGTGAATTTGGGAGTTTATCAGCAAGTGATTTTTTAAGTTTTGATTTATCTTTTCAATCAAATAAAGGAAAAGGTCGAGCAGAGTTTGTTTTAATAAACCCATCGGGGCAAGGAATATTTTTAGTTGGAGATTATTGTACAGGTGGTGATTGTGAAGCTACTGAGCCAACTCCATTAACTTGGAATACCACATTTACTAGATGTGATACTGGAAGTCCTCAATGGAACAATGATGATCCAATTCCAACAGGAGTAGGAAATTTTACTCCTCACGGAAAAACACCTATAGATGCTGTTCCTGGAGTTTCAGAATATTTAGATTGTTTTGAGGATTTTACTGGTCCAATGGATGGACAGTGGCAGTTATATGCAAGAAAAAATCAGACAGCAAATGGATTGTTAAGGTTTCTAGGTTTTAGTTTTAATCTCGGAAACCACCCTTGTTTAGAGGAAGGAACTATTTTTAGAACGTGGAAAGCTACAGATGATTGTGGAAATACAGAAGTTGCCTCACAAACGATTACCTTGGAAGATACCACTCCTCCAATAGTTAATACGTATATAATCGATACAACTGTTACATGTTATAGTGACATTCCGCCAATTCCAGTATTGACTGTTTCAGATTGTGATGATAATGCGACTATTATTTTTCAAGGAGAGACAGGAAGTGGGGACTGTGAATTTGAATTTATCAGAACATGGTTAGCTACTGACAATTGTGGAAATGATACAATAATAACGCAAACGATTACAGTAAAGGATACCATTGCTCCGGTACTTGATCCTGCCCCTGCAGATATAACTATAGGTTGTGAAGATAACATTCCAACTCCTGCAGATTTAGAAGCGACAGATAATTGTTGGGATGAGGTTGATATTGACTTTTCTGAATCTTTAAATATGGAAGTTTGTCCATTTATCTTACGTCGAGTTTGGATAGCAATTGATGAATGTGACAATGCTGATTCGGTAGTACAAATTATTACAATATTAGATGATACACCTCCAGTCCTGATAGGGATTCCAGATGATATTATCCTTGATTGTCAAGATTGTCTTCAAGACTTCGAAAATGGAGGTTTTGAAGATAATACAGTAACAGGAAATTGGGCAGGTGTCCCTGAAAGCCAAATTCCTGGTTGGGATACAGATGCATCTGATAATAAAATTGAAATTCAAAGATCTGGTAAAATAAATGGAGTAGTTTCATATGAAGGTGAATGGCATGCAGAATTAAATCATATCAATAATGGTGATTTATATCAAACATTTTGTGTGGTTCCAACCACAATATTACAAATTTCTTTTGCTCATAGACATCGCCCTGCTGGGGGAAATTGGTCTGATGATATTATGGGAGTTTATATTGGCCCTGATTTGAATAATTTAACCCTTATTGAAACAATTATTGGAAGAAGAAATGAAGGATGGAAAGTTCATAACATAAATTACTCTGTACCCGCTAATCAACCCGAAGCTATCTTTTTATTTAGAGCAATTCAAGGTTCTCCAAATAATATTTCTATTGGTAATTTAATTGATGATATTAATATAATTACGATTCCAGGTACAACAGTGGTGCCCTCTGTTTCTGATAACTGTACAGATGATATTAGCTTTGAATTGAGTGAAGTTAAGACTGAAAACGATTGTCCTGATAACTACAAACTAGTTCGGGCATGGACAGCAATGGATGATTGTGGAAATATTACTGTTGATTCTCAGGTAATAATAGTAGGAGATTTTATTGGCCCAGAAATAACTGGGGTTCCTCAAGATACAATTGTTAATTGTGACGATGTCCCAGATGCTGTAATCATTCTTACTGCAATTGATAATTGTGGAGGTGATTATCCAGTGACCTTTGTAGAAGAAACAACTGGATCTGATTGTCCTTCCAATTACAATATCATTAGAATATGGACGGCTGAAGATCTCTGCGGAAATATAACTATTGACACCCAAATAATAAGTGTTTTAGATACAATTGAACCTATTATTTATAATTTACCGCAAGATTTAACAGTTAATTGCGAAGCTATTCCTGATACTGTTGGTAACAATATTTTCGCTTCAGATAATTGTAATACAACTCAAATATTTTTCTCAGAGTCTATAGGAGACACAAGCCAAGTTAATTGTGAAGATAATTTGATGTATACCATTAAAAGGAAGTGGGTGGCAGTCGATGGATGTGATAATAGAGATTCTGTCTTACAAAATATTACCGTTTATTGTGGAGAATGTTGTGAAAATGAGATCGATGATGATTATGATGGAACCATTGATAATTTTGATGGAGATTGTCCATGTAACGATATTTTAACTAATATTGGCAATGACTATTTTAATTTATGTCAACCTGATTGTGAATTCAATCCAAATCCAGCTATACCATTTAGTATTGTAAAAAGTTTTGAAACAGAATCAGAAATTCATTCTGCTTTTACTATTCCGCTAATTGGAGATCTAGATGGTAATGGTGAAACTAATATTGTTGTTATCAATGCAGATGATAATGGTTGGTTAGGAAGAGGAATAACCATATACAATGGTAAAACAAAAAATGTAATAAATACCCATAATTTTGTTAATGCCGCAGTTGGTGTCTCAGGTCCAGGGCAAATTGCAATAGCAAACGTGGATACTGATCCTCAAGCTGAGTTATTTATTTATGCTTCACATAAAAATGCAGTAACTTCCTCTAAGAGACGAAGAATTATAAGGTATGACTTTAATAGTGACCTTAGTACAATGACAGAAACTTGGGTATCTAATCAAGCAGTTACTGGTGGTGGTCGTTCAGGAGGTGTTATTGGTTTAGCAGACTTTAATGGAGATGGTGTGGCAGAGGTTTATGCTGAGAATGATATTTTTAATACTCAAACTGGAGTACGATTGATAAATGGTTCTGTATCCCCTAGTGGTCAAACTTGGTCAAATAATGGACATGGAGAAACAGGTATAACAGTAGCAGCTGATTTGACTGATGCTCCAGGGTTAGAATTAGCAGCAGGAACCTCAGTATTTGAGTTTGATTTTGTTAATGTAAATGGGGAAATTGGTAACAGTTATAATGAAATTCATTTAGGCCAAAATAATGATGGTTTTACCTCTATTGCTGATATGGATAATGATGGAGAGCTAGATGTTGTCGTAGCAACTCCTGGGCTTCCTGGTACTTCTGAATTATATATTTGGAATCCTAGGACTAAAACCCTTATGGCAGAAATTGATCTACCAATGAATGGTTCCTCTAATGGAGTTGGTAGAACAGTTGGACCACCATTTATTGGAGATGTGGATGGAGATGGATTCGCTGAAATAGGCGTATTTAGAAGAAATTTAATTATTATCTATGATTACGATGGAACAGGTACTTTAAATGAAAAAGCACGTAATACTGTTTTTGATGCTTCGGCTAGGACTGGGTTAACTATGTTTGATTTTAATCAAGATGGTATTTCTGAAGTTGTTTATCGAGGGATGACAACACTTCATGTGTTTAATATTTCAGGAAATATCTTCCAAGAGTTAAACTCATTTGAATGTTTGTCATTTACAGGAAATGAATATCCAATTGTAGCAAATATTGATGATGATCCTTCAGCGGAGTTAATTTGTAACTGTGGAATGTCCACTAATACTAGAAAAGGAAAAATGGTAATATTTGAATCTGGTGGAGACCCTTGGGCTCCATCCAGGTCAGTATGGAATCAGTATGCATATAATACCACTAATGTTAATAATGATTTAACCATTCCAAAAAACCCACAAAATAATGCAACTTTATTTGGTGGAGCTAACCGTCCGTTGAATAATTTTTATGAGCAGGCGACTCTTTATGATGAAAATGGTATACCTATTTTCCCTGCCTCCGAGTTAGAGGTTCTTTTTGAATTTGGAAACTTCTCTTTAGAAGGAGTTGAGGTATGCGAAGGTGCTGATATTAATATTGAAATGAATATTAATAATAATGGAAATGTTCCTTCAGGTGATACCCATATAAGTTATTATATTGGAAATCCATTCAATAGCCCGCCAAATGCTACGTTACTAAGTACTGTTGAAGTACCTAGTATTTCCCAAAACTCTACATCATCATTTAATGATACGATAGCTATAGATCCAACGTTACTGCCTTTGACTTTATACGCTGTTTTAAATGATAACGGAAGTAATACTTTACCATTATCATTTCCACTTAATGGTCAAGTAGACTGTGCACCAGGAAATGATACTTTCCATCTTTTTATACCTGATGGAGGTTTCCTAGTCGATGATTTAGAAGTAATTTGTTTTGGTGATAGTGTGGTTCAAGGAGATAATATCTATTATCAATCTGGAATTTATGTTGATACGTTATTGTCAATTCTAGGCTGTGATAGTATTGTAAATATGGAGGTTATAGTTAACCCAACTTATATTGTAAATCTTCAAGAAGAAATTTGTTTAGGAGAAGAGTTTGTTTTCGGAGATTCGACTTATACTGATCAAGGGAACTACACTAATGTCTTTCAATCGATTTTTAGTGGTTGTGATAGTACTGTTAATTTAAATTTAACTGTCAATTATTTATATAATGATTCTATTAAAGCATGTGTTTGTTTCGGGAATAATTATGAAGTTGGAGATTCATCATATACAACTTCTGGAATTCATGTTACTTCAATGCTTTCTGTTAATGGTTGTGATAGTATAGTGACTTTAGATTTAACGGTTAGTCCAGAACCAACACTAATTGGAGTTCCACTTGATATAACAGTTAACTGTGAAAGTATTCCTTCGGCAGCAGTTGTCAGTGTATCTGACAGTTGTAATGATACAATGCCTGTAAACTTTACTGAACTTACAGGAATTGGTTGTCCTTATACAATTACAAGAACATGGATCTCTGTAGATTCGTGTAATAATATAGTGACGGGTACTCAGTTAATTATAGTAGAGGATACAACAGCCCCAGTATTGTCTAATGTACCGAATGATGTAACGGTGGATTGTGGATCATTACCAAGTGCTCCTATAGTAATAGCAACGGATAACTGTGTCTCAATAATGACAATAGATTATAGTGAAGTGGTTTCTGCTGGTTGTCCCTATACGATAACTCGAACTTGGAGTGCAATAGATTCTTGTAACAATACAGTTACAGAAAATCAAGTGATTACAGTAACAGATACTATAGCCCCAGTTTTGTCAAATGTACCAACTGATATAACGGTGGATTGTATATCAATACCAAGTGCCCCTATAGTAACAGTGACAGATGATTGCACTTCAATGGTGATAATAGATTATAGTGAAGTGGTTTCTTTTGGTTGTCCCTATACGATAACTCGAACTTGGAGTGCAACAGATTCTTGTAACAATACAGTTACAGGAAATCAAATAATTACAGTAGAAGATACAACAGCTCCAGTATTGTCAAATGTACCAAGTGATGTAACGGTGGATTGTGGATTAGTACCAGTTGTTCCTGAAGTAACAGCAACGGATAATTGTGCCTCAATAATGACAATAGATTATTATGAAGTGGTTTCTGTTGGTTGTCCCTATACGATAACTCGAACTTGGAGTGCAACAGATTCTTGTAACAATACAGTTACAGAAAATCAAGTGATTACAGTAGAAGATAATATAGCTCCAGTATTGGTAAATGTACCAATTGATGTAACGGTGGATTGTGGATCGGTACCAGTTGTTCCTGAAGTAACAGCAATCGATGATTGTTCTTCAGCTATGATAGTAGATTATAATGAAGTGATTTCCACAGGTTGTCCCTATACGATAACTCGAACTTGGAGTGCAACGGATTTTTGTAATAATTTAGCTACCATAACACAAATTATTACAGTAGAAGACTATAACTTGCCAATATTATCAGGAGTGCCCTCTGATATTACTATTGAATGTAATGAGATTTTAGGAGAAGCATTAGTAACAGCAGAAGATGATTGTTCTGGAATTTTGCCTGTGACCTTTACCGAAGTGTTAGGAACAGGTTGTCCAAATACAATTACACGATCATGGACTGCAATTGATGATTGTGATAATGAAGTAATCGAAACTCAAATAATTACTTTGATTGATACAGTTAATCCTGTTTTTGCTAATGTTCCAAGTGATATTACAGTTGAGTGTAATGCCATCCCCGATACAGCAGAAGTAACGGTTAATGATAATTGTACGTCAGTGGTTGATATTTCATTCTCAGAAATAATTAAAACAGGTTGTCCATATACGATTACTAGAAAATGGGTTGCGATAGATGATTGTCAAAATATAGATTCAATAATTCAAGTGATCTATGTTGATGATAATACTTTTCCAATTTTGACAGGGGTACCAAATGATAAAACAGTAGATTGTGAATCAATTCCAAATATACCAATAGTAACCTCCACAGATTTGTGTTCAGGTGATTTACCCGTTTTATTTGAAGAGGAAATAGGAACGGGTTGCCCGTATACAATTACGCGAATATGGTCTGCAATTGACCCGTGTAATAATATGATTGTTGACCAGCAGACAATTACCGTAGAAGATAATACGTATCCTTTTTTAGTAAATGTTCCAAGTGATGTAACTGTAAATTGTGGAGCAATACCAGATACTGTGATTGTAGTAGCAAATGATAATTGTACAACTAATATTGAAATTCTTTTTACAGAAGATATTTCTAATGGTTGTCCTTTCATAATTACTCGGACTTGGACAGCAAATGATAGTTGTGGGAATTCTATTTCACAAAGTCAAATTATTACAGTAAATGATAATGAATTGCCAACTCTAGTTGGTGTACCAAATAATATTACTGTGAATTGTGAAGCAATACCAGATCCTGCGGTTGTATCAGTAATAGATGGTTGTTGGGATAACTTGACTCCTGTATTAAATGAGGTAGTTTCTAGTGGTTGTCCATATACAATTACTCGGACTTGGATAGCATCTGATAGTTGTGGAAATTATGTTTCTGAGACACAAGTAGTCACAGTTAAAGATGAAGAGGGACCAGTTTTTGAAACACCACCAGCAGATATTACTTTGGACTGTGATGACTCAATTCCACCAGCTGCTGAATTAACGGCAACTGATAATTGTTCGGGTGAAGAAATCGATGGAGAATATATAATAGAGGATATTGATTTTAGTGAAGTAATTTCGGATGGTTGTCCGTTCAAAATTACTCGAACTTGGACAGCTTATGATGAGTGTGATAATGAATCTACAGTAACTCAAGTTATTACAATCGAAGATACCACTCTTCCAACTTTATTCAATTTGCCAAATGATTTGACACTTAATTGTGGAGAAATTCCAGATACCCAAATGGTGGTTGCTACAGATAATTGTGACCCTAATTTGGAAATGGTTTTTGATGAAGTATATTCAGATACAATTTGTGATAATACGTTTAAAATCACTCGAACTTGGACGTTCACAGATGACTGCGAAAATGAAATTTTCTTTACTCAAAATATTCAAATTCAAGACATAACAGCTCCAGTGTTTGCGAGTGTTCCTGTTGATATGATGATTCCTTGTGATTCTGTTCCTGAATTAATTACACCAACCGCAACCGATAATTGTAGTGATGTGTTAGTTGTTTTTGAAGAAATAGAAACTCCTGGAGATTGCGTTGATTTAAGGTTACTGACTCGAACGTGGACGGCAACTGATGTTTGTGGTAATGAAAGTTCAGTTAGTCAAAATATTTTTTTCAATAAATGTTCTTCTGAGGCAACTTTGGTAATAGCACCAGATAGTATAGTTTGTGAAGGAACAGATATTTCATTTGAAGTTACTTTGACTGAAGGGTATGATACCCCATTTTATCAATGGCAGTTTAGTACAAATGGAATGACTTGGATGGATATTGTAGGAGCAAATGATTCTATATTTACTTTAAATACGGAAATAATTCATGCTGGTTTCTATCAAGTAATTGTAGCGAATGATACTTTGGAGATAAATAACACATTATGTAGTATTACATCAAATACACAATCTTTGGAGGTTAAAACATTAACGGTTGAAAATGAAAGTTTTGAATTAGAAATTTGTAAAGGTGATTCTATTGTAGTTGGAGGATCAGTTTATTTTGAGACTGGAAATTTTATAGATACATTAAGTGCATCATCAGGTTGTGATAGTGCTATTATTAATTTGGATTTGATTGTGTTTGATACGTATCGTTTCTTCGTTGATTCGACAATTTGTGAAGGTGAATTTGTTACAGTCGGTGGAATGAATTATTTTGAAAATGGATCCTTTGAAATTGATTTGAATTCGATTGAAGGTTGTGATAGTTTGGTGACATTAAATTTAACGGTCAATCCTGTTACTCAAATTACATTAGATGAATACCTCTGTGGAGGTCAAACTTTTACAGTAGGAAATACAACTTATGATACAACTGGCGTATACGTGAATAAATTGTTATCATCGCTTGGTTGTGATAGCGTAGTAATACTAAATTTGGTTATCGATGATATTTTAGAAATTAATTTAGTAGAAAATATTTGTCCAGGAGAATCATTTGTTGTGGGGAGTTCGATATATACACAAACTGGGGTTTACCAAGATACTTTGGTTGCCTTAAATGGCTGTGATAGTTTAATTACTTTGGATCTAACGCTAACAGAACAGTATAATATTTTGATTCAAGAATCAATTTGTTCAGGAGAGGAGTTAGTAATTGGTGATTCAACATATAATTCAAGTGGGATTTATTTTAATGTAATGCAATCAGTTAATGGCTGTGATAGTATTATTACTCTGGATTTAACAGTCAGTGCAATTTATTTGGAAAATATAGTTGCAACCATATGTGAAGGTGCAACTTATGAAATTGGTGACTCAACATATATGGCTACTGGAGTTCATACAACTATTTTGACTTCAATAAATGGATGTGATAGTATTGCTATTCTTGACTTGACGGTGAATGAAGTTTTCTCTGAAATGATTGTTAAAGAAATTTGTTTTGGACAAAGTTATCAAGTTGGAGGAATAAGTTATACGTTAACAGGAGTATATACTAACAATTTGGTATCCGTAACTGGATGTGATAGTATAGTTGTTCTAGACTTAACTGTTCATGATGTAGTAAAGGATGACATTGTTGCAGAAATCTGTTTTGGAGAGAATTATGTATTAGGTGATTCAACATATACAACAAGAGGAATCTATGTGCAATCATATACAACCGTAAACGGGTGTGATAGCATAATCACATTAGATTTGACAACTTTAGAAGAAAATAAAAATTCAATGGTTGCTTCAATTTGTCAGGGATCAAATTATACAATAGGTGATTCAATTTATACCACAAGTGGAATTTATACAACAGTATTGACTTCATCAGTGGACTGTGACAGTACGATTATTTTAGACTTATCAGTTAATCCAAATATTGGAACTTATATTTCAGTTTCAATTTGTGAAGGAGAAGATTATTTTGTTGCAGGTGGAAATCAAACCAACGCAGGAATTTACTTAGATACTTTATTATCTATTGTAGGATGTGATAGTATCGTTACTACAGACTTAAATATCTTATTAAATACAACCACTAGTTTACAAGAGGAAATATGTGAAAATGATTTCTACATTTTTGCAGGAGTTCAATTTACAGAAAGTGGGATATATTCCGATACACTTATCACTGACAACGGATGTGATAGTATAGTTGTATTGGAATTAAATGTTTTATCAGAATCAGTTGATAGTGTTCAAGTTTTAATCTGTGATGGAATTGGATTTGAATTTGGAAATGAAATTTATTTCGAATCTGGAATATATGATCAGAATTTTACTTCCTCGAATGGTTGCGATAGCTTAATAACCTTAACATTAACCGTAGCAGATATAATTATGCAAGATCAAGTTGCAACGATTTGTTCTTACGAATCATATGAATTTGGAAATGAAATTTTGACGGAGTCTGGATTATATTCTGATACATTGATTTCTATCTCTGGATGTGATAGCATCGTTAATTTAGATTTAACAACTTTATTTCCTGCCAGTGAGAATATAAGCGCAGTAATTTGCTTTGGTGATTTATACCCTTTTGGAGATACAAGTTATCAAAGTTCCGGGATATATGAACAAATTTTGGTGGCATCATCAGGGTGTGATAGCTTGGTAACTTTAAATCTTTCAGTTATTCCTGATTTTCAAATGCCAATATCAGCAACACTTTGTGCCAATGATTATTATCAAGTTGGGGATTCACTATACAATCAGTCTGGATTTTATTCGGATACCTTACTATCCATAACAGGATGTGATAGTATTATTGTGTTGAACTTGAATGTCCTTCCCATTGACGAGGAATTGGTTGAGGCAATTATTTGTGCTGGTGAAATATATCAAATTGGTAGTAATGCTTATAATACCTCTGGAATTTATTCTGATACCCTTGTTTCTATTAATGGTTGTGACAGTATTACAAACTTAGTATTAGAAATTATGGATATTCAACCAACTGTAATTTATCAAAATCTTTGTGAAGGTGATAGTATTATTTTAGAAGGAACCTATCAAACAACAGGAGGTGTTTTCACAGATATTCTGCAGTCTGTTTTTGGATGTGATAGCTTGGTTCATACTTATGTTACATTATTAGACAATGCCACTACTTATGTTCAAGAAATAATATGTAATGGAGATAGTATTCTAATTGTGGGCGAGTATCAATTTGAGGCAGGAGAATTTATGGAAATATTGAATTCGGTGGAAGGGTGTGATAGTATTATTATTACAGAGTTAATTGTTGATCCTTCAATTGATATTTATGTGGAAGGGATAGAATTATGTTTAGGTGATGAAGGACAATTATTTGTCGAGGGAGCTGAAGTTGTTACTTGGTCTCCAACATTGGGTTTGAGTTGTGATAATTGTCCTAATCCGATGGTTTCGCCCTCATCGACAACTACTTATACTGTAAGAGCGAAAGGATGTTTAGGGGAAATTGTGGAGACGAGTGTTACAGTTTATGTCAATATTCCTCCAGATTTGGTGGTCTCAGATGTTGAAACTATTTTACTTGGTGAATCTGTTTACTTGATGGCTTCAACTGATGGTTTACAGGATATAGTTACTTGGTCAGATGGAACCCAAACGATTTGTGAAAATTGCAGAGAAATTACTGTAACACCTGAAGAAACTACTATTTACTACATTTCTGCTGTTGATGAATTTGGTTGTGAAATGATGGAGGAAATTACAATTAGGGTAAATGAAGCATGCCAATATTCAAGGCTACAGATTCCAAATATGATTTCACCAAATGGGGATGGTTATAATGACCGATTTGAAATCAGGCATGAAGGATTTGGTCAGATATCTTTACTTAAAGTTTTTAATAGATGGGGAGAAGTTATTTATGAAACAAATGATATTGATCAACCATGGGATGGAACATTTAAAGGAGTAGAATTAAATCCAGGAGTTTATGTTTATTTTTTGGAAGGTTTTTGTCTGAATGATGAGACATTTATTAAAACAGGAAATGTTACTATTATTAAATAAAGTTTATAAATAGATTTGGCTTTAATAACTGTTTATCAGCTGTCAATGAGTTGAATTCTAAGTTTAAGTTCGATAAAGAGCTAAGAACCTAATTTTAGTTAAAAGACATTTGCTGGTCAGCGAATGTCTTTTATTTTTTTCTCAGGCTACACCTTCAATTTTAAGAAATAAAATGCATTGTAAAACTTTTTTATTTATTAAAAATTGATGTCACACTCTCTTTCAGTTAAATTAAATAAATAATCCCTTGGCATAAAAATTGAACTTTTTAGATTAGGATTTTATTTGAAAAAATGTCCTTCCCTTTAGACAATTTTCCCTTCTTTCATTTTTTCCTACAAGCATTCTTATCGTTTATTTTCCTAACCAAAAATAAAATTTTGAATGTTGATAAAGTATCCCCGATACTAACCATTTTAATACATAACCATGAAAAATTTTTATACAGTAGTAATACTGTTAATGACGCTTGGGGTGCATGCCCAAGATGTTCATTTTTCCCATATCCATGCTTCACCGACCATTATGAACCCAGCTATGACTGGACTATTTGATGGAGACCTAAGGTTGATATTAAATTATCGATCTCAATGGAATAATTTCACGAATGGTTTCAAAACCTTTGCTGCATCAGCAGATACTAAATTAATTAAAATTGGAAAAGATGATTTTATTGGAGCTGGTATGCAATTGTACAAGGATGTTGCAGGAGATTTAGAATTCACTTCCAGCTTTGGAGGATTGTCTTTTTCATTACTAAAATCATTAGATGGAAAAGGAAGAAATTATATCTCTTTTGGAATGCAAAGCTCCTACATGAATAATAGTGTTAACTATACCAATATCATTTCTCATATCAGCGAACCATTAATTGAAGGTGGTTCTCCTGATAAGATCAATTTTTGGGATTTCTCAGCTGGAGTTGGTTGGTTTTATGGTTTCGATAATAATAGTATGATTTACACAGGGTTATCTCTCTCTCATATTAATGAACCTCGGGTTTCATTTTTTGAAAATGGAGTTGGTAGCACTGATATATTGAAATATAGAAATTTGACCATTCATGGTGGAGCGAGTATTCGTTTGAATGACGATATGTCTTTAAAACCAAATTTTGTTTTTAAAGACCAAGGGCCGCATAGAGAAATACTAATTGGATCTTTTTGGAAATATAAAAAAATGAAAAGTAAGTTTCGTCAGCCAGCATCACTATATTTTGGTGGATGGGTGAGGTGGTATCTTGATCAAAGACAAAATGTAAGAGGAACAGATGCATTTATTTTTGCTCTTCGATTTGATTATGAAAAAATGTTTATCACTATTTCTTTCGATGCAAATGTATCAACACTTAGAAGTGTAAGTGCTGGAAATGGAGGGCCAGAGATTTCAATTGTCAAGATTTTTGACTACGAAAAAGAACGAAGAAGAAGTCGGAAAGTGATCTGTCCGGCATTTAAATATTAATGAAAACTGATTAAATAAAATGAATGATTAAAACTTACTATTTATAATGATAGGCTACATTAATAGCTCCAATATTTTGAGCTAGGACTATTAATTTTTTAAGATTTTTGGTCAGGCCTTGATTAAGTATTCTATAACGAGAATCAAATTATTTGTTTTAGATATAATAAGCTGATAATCAATTGGTTCTGTGATATTAAGGGCCTTTAATGGTATAGAATTTGAATTATCCATATTTTAATTAAATAGACAATGCTTTGTCTTTGAGAAATAAAAAAATAAAGAAAATGGTCATTAAAATTTATCGTAAAATTTTTATTGTAATTGTACTTTGCCTTCTTGCTTTGGCGATGAAGGCTCAATTAAATTATGAAGACTTTATTTACAATGGTTCCGGTGGTGGAGCTTTAATGGATCAAGCAAGTTCAGTTGCAGTTAGTCCTGATGGCAATTATGTATATGTAACAAGTGCCGGATCAAATGCTATTAATGTTTTCAATAAAAGTATCTCGAGTCCTGCTGGACAATTGTCTTTTGTGGAAGTAATTAAAACTGGATTGAATGGAGTGCAAGGATTGACTTCTGCACAATCAGTTGCAGTTAGTCCTGATGGAAATAATGTTTACGCAGTTGGAAATTTTGATGATGCATTAGTTACGTTTGATCGAAGTCATGTAAACGGAACATTGACTTATGTGGATATGTACAAAGATGGATTAGGGGGAGTTGATGGACTAGATGCTCCTTTTATGGTAAAAGTTAGTCCTGATGGAAAACACGTTTATGTTACAGCAACAGACGATAAAGCGATTTCAATTTTTGAAAGAAATGAATCAACTGGATTGTTAACTTTTAAATCAAAAATTACGGACCCCTCTTTAAATGTAGTTTTAGGATTTGATATTAGTTCAGATGGGAATAACATTTATGTTGCAGGGCATGCAGACGGGAAGGTTATAGTTTTTTCTCGAAATTCTTCAACAGGTTTGTTGTCTTACGTTGAAGCGTTTCAAGATAATATAAATTTTGTTGATGGTTTGTCAGGTGCTTTTTCAGTTTTTGTGAGTCCTGATGGTAAAAATGTCTATGTAACTGGGGTATATGATAATGCAGTAGCTATTTTTGAAAGGGATGTATATTTAGGTACATTGACCTATATGGGTATTCAGCAAGATGGTCAAAATGGGGTAGATTATTTAGAATTTCCATTTCATATTTCTGGAAGTTTAGATGGTGAATATATTTATGCGTTAGGAGCAAATGATAATTCGATTAATGTTTTTGAAAGAAATACGGCTAGTGGACTTTTAACTTTTAAAGAAGCACAGGTAGAAGGAAATGCGGGTGTAGCGGAAATGAATTATCCAGTTAATATTGCTGTAAGCCCCGCTGGAGATCAAGTATATATAGCTTCTAGTGGAAGTGGTGCTGCTGTAATTTTTAAAACAGAAAATGATGGTGGTTTAAGTTTTACTGAAAGCCAGCAGAGTGGGACAGGTGGTGTAACTGGTTTAGGGAAGCCATATTCTATTACAGTTAGTCCTGATGGTAAAAATGTTTATGCAGCAACTTTTGATGATAACTCAGTAGTTATGTTTTCAAGATCTGAAACGACTGGTGATTTAACATACATTGATATGCTTCAGGATGGTGAGAATGGAGTGGATGGATTATATCGAGCATATTCCATTACAGTTAGTCCTGATGGTAAACATGCTTACGCAACTGGAAATAATGATGACGCCTTGGTTATTTTTGATCGTGATGAAATAACTGGGGAACTTACTTTTGTAGAGAAAATAAAAGATAATATCGCAGGGGTAGATGGATTGAATGGTGCACGATTTGTAACATTAAGTGATGACGGAAATTATGTCTATGTGGCAGCATACTATGATGATGCGATTTCAGTTTTTGCCAGAAATGCAGCTACAGGGGAGTTATCTTATATCCAATTGTTAAAAGATGGAGTCAATGGGGTAGATGGATTGAATGGAGTTAATTCGCTTGCAATTTCTGCTGATGGGAATTTTGCTTATGCAACAGGTTATGCAGATGATGCTATTGTCTCTTTTTCAAGAGATCCGGTAGACGGTACTTTGGTTTTTATTGAGCAATATAAAAATGGGTTAAATAATGTAAACGGCTTGAATGGGGCACATTCAGCTATACTAAGTTCTGATGGAAAAAGTCTATATGCATGTGGATATAATGATAATTCAGTTTCTGCATTTAGTAGAAATTCTTCAACAGGTAAATTGACATTTGTTGAAATGTATAAAGATGGAGTCAATGGAATAGATGGCTTAACTGGGGCAAGAGCTGTGGCATTAAATCCAGATGGAACACATTTTTATGCAGTAAGTGGTGGAGAAAATGCAATTGTTTTATTTGAAAGAGACGAAAGTTCTAGTGCTTTAACCTATCAGTTTAAATATGAGGATGGAATAGATAATGTTAATGGATTATCAGGAGCTAGAATGGTAGCGCTTGATCCTCATGGACGTCACATATACGTTGCAGGTGCAGATGATGATGCCATTGCAGTTTTTAGTTGTACTTATTTTGAAAATATGATGGAAGAAATCTGTCAAGGAGGAAGTGTTACAATTGGAAACAATGTATATACAGAGTCAGGAGTTTATGATGATGTTTTATCAGATACATATGGATGTATAAGTCATGTTACCTTGGATTTGACTGTTTTGGAAACCTCAGAAAGCTTGAACGAAACTATTTGTTTTGGAGAAACTTATGAATTAGGAGGTCAGATTTTGACTGAAAGCGGAACCTACCAAAATACAATAACGAATATTTTAGGTTGTGAAATTAATACAACACTGAACTTGACAGTTTCCAATGAAAACAGCACGCCTATGGTTGCTGAGATTTGTCAAGGCGATACGTATAATGTAGGCGCAAATTCATTTTTCGAAACTGGTGTTTATGAAAATATATTGACTGCAAGTTCAGGATGCGATAGTGTCGTACTTTTAGAATTGACTGTCAGTCCAACTTCATTTAATGATAATATTTCGATTTGTTTTGGAGATCAATATACATTTGGTAATCAAACTTTAAATTCAAGTGGAACTTACCAAGAGACTTTCGCTTCAAATAATGGATGTGATAGTGTAGTCACTTTACAACTTGCCATAGTAAGCTCATTTTTTGAAAATGTTAACCAAACGATTTGTGAGGGGGGAAGTTATTCCATAGGAAATTCAACTTATACAGAAGCTGGGACTTATATGAATACGTTAACTTCGACAAGTGGATGTGATAGTGTGGTGACTTTAAATTTATCAGTTGAACAGGATATTTCAGTTCTAGTCAATGAGACTATTTGCGAAGGAGAAGAATACCTTTTCAATGGAACGAATTTAACAGAAACTGGACTTTATTCGGAAACACTTGCTACAGTAGGAGGATGTGACAGTACTGTTTCAGTCAATTTAACGGTTCTTCCTGGGGTGCCACCAATCTTAAATGAAGTAATTTGTGAAGGTGAGTCCTATAACTTTGGAAATAATGTTTATACAGAAAGCGGAATTTATATAAGTTCATTCAGTAGTCCAAATGGATGTGAAACTTTAGTGACGTTGACCTTAAGTGTTCAAATAGCGCAGGAGGTATCAATAGAGCAAACCATTTGTGAAGGTGACCAATATCCATTTGGTTCTCAATTGTTATCTGATGCAGGAACCTTTGTAGGTAATTTCAATACTTTAAGTGGATGTGATAGCATAGTTACTTTGACATTAAATGTGAATCCAGTTCAAGAATACGAATTATTTGAAACCATTTGTAAAGATGAAACTTATATAATCGGGAGTGAAACCTATACTTATACAGGAACTTTTGAGAATACTTTAATTTCATTAGTAACTGGATGTGATAGTGTAATTACATTAAACTTGACTGTAGTTGATATCAATGGTGGCGCACTTATCACCAATGATGATGGAACAGGAATTGGGGCGATTAATATGACGGTAAGTAATGGAACACCACCATATACTTTTGAGTGGAATAATGGTGCTGATACGGAAGATCTATCAGGATTGACTGATGGAACTTATGAAGTTGTAGTGAGTGATGCTAACGGATGTAGTGAAACATTCTCATTCACAGTTGATAATTCAACAGGTATTTTTAGTCCTGCATCAACTGTAACCTTTGGAGCAACAGTTCATCCAAATCCTGCACCGACAAATGGTGAATTGAAGATCTCAATTTCTAATAATCAAGATCAAGTTTTCGAATTCAGGTTATTTGATTCCGTTGGAAAAATGATTGAAAATAAAAAAGTACAAATGAATGTAGGAGAGCAAGTGCAAAGATTTACAACACCTCAAAATACTGGATTGTACTACTTACAAGTAATTAATGAGAATCAAGAAACGAAGAGTTTAAAAATAATTATTCACTAGTGTTTTGATTTTTTGAAAAATAAAAAAGGCGACTTGAATTCATTTTCAAGTCGCCTTTTTTTGTAAAAAAGATCACGGTCGATCCTCTCCTAAAATCACTAGTTTCATTTTATCCGCCCGCACTATTTTTTTATAAAATTTTAATAAATCATCATATCGTTCCGCAGGGTAAGTATTTTTATTAAACTTCAAAGTCCGTGCATATGTAATTTGATTTCCTTCCTTCGATACAGTTGCAGCATATGATCCAAAGTCAGATTCAAAACTCACCGATTCTGGCAAATGTTCCACTTTGTAATAACTCGGGACTTCATAAATGATTTCGTCTGTATCAATAAAAGCCATATTAATGACCACCTCTGTTTTTCTATCTTTAACTCTAGGTGGTGTTTTTTTATTTTTATTCAAAATATTAAGAGGAATGAAAATTCGTTTTCCACTCACCGAGGCATAATTTTTTATTTCTAAATTTATTTCTTCTGTTGCTTCTGGAATTCTGCTTTTTACCTGAGCATATTTGAAGTCTTTGATTTCTATATTTGGAATGTCGAGCATTTGGAATATAATCTCTTCTTGCTCTTTTTTATTTTGTGAAAATTGAAATTGAACATTTTCATATTGCAGTCCTCGATATTTTGTAACAATGTTTGCACGTGCATTTCCTTTTGCATCTATTTTTACTTTAGCCATTCGATTTTGAGTATTGACCTCTTGTGGATATCGAGTTGTTCTAACTATTTTTCCACCATCTTCAGTAATCAATAATGCATTCTTATCATCTATACCTGACCCCATAAATCCAAAGGGTTGATTTTGGCTAGTACATTCAAGCCAAATAGTATCGTTTTCTAATGGCACACAAAGAATTTGATGATTTGCATAAACCATTTCAGGGAAACTAGGGTCGTGCGAAACGGTTCCTCGGTCAGCTCGAATTTCTGCATTATAAGCTTTAATTCCTGCTGCTTTTAGCATAGCTAAAGTATAATTACTCAAAGCTTTACAATCTCCATAGCCAGTTTCATCGACTTCCGAAGCAGGAAAGGGTTGCCAACCACCAATAC
Source organism: Saprospiraceae bacterium (assembly GCA_029251525.1). GTDB lineage: Bacteria > Bacteroidota > Bacteroidia > Chitinophagales > Saprospiraceae > CAJQQY01. Next base: position 127,337 of record JAQXDE010000005.1, read on the forward strand.
CTAATTGAATGCTAATGTAACGAGTTTTAGATTGCATGTATTCGTAAATTTTCTTTACTTTTTCTTCGTCGTTCTCAATTCCATGAGCAAGTTGAGCGCACTTTTGAGCAGTTTTTGAGGGTAGTTCATCTCTTCCTTTTTCGAGAGAGTAAAGCCATTTTCCATAATCTTTCCAAGTGGACATATTTCCTGCATATCCATCATATTCAAATTCAATTGGTGCAAAAAAAATGATTGGAAAAAAATACCTAGGTTCAGGACTTAATGGTTCTGAATCAATCGCTTGGAAGTTTTCCATTTTCCAAGTATAAGTTTTCATGTTATCTTCGGAAATAATTTCTGGTTTGCTAGAGTAATTTTTCACGTTATAGCGCATACCTAATTTAGTTGGAATCTTGGCGATATACATGGATTGTTCTACAGATATTTTATACCTTGGTATTGGATACCATGTAGGGTAACTAAGTAAACCTGAAAAAGAAATCTCAAACTCAAATTCTACGGTGAAAGGATAATTGTTTTGAGCTACCTCGATATATTTTATTCGTGAATCTGAAATTAATGTCCCCCTGAAACCGCACTCACATCATTAATTTCCTTCTTTTTTATTTTCTTGATTTGCTTTCCATCTTTATCATAGATAAATCCTTTAATTGATTTTATTTTTCTAAAATCATTATAGCCTTCTCTAAATTGAGCATGCTTATCTCCTTTACTATTAAGGATAGTAATCGCATATTTTCGAGTAACTGTTGCTTTCTTTTTTGACTTCAATTCGAAATAAGTATAGTCCATCCTAATCACCGCATTAGCGTTTTTTAATAACTCAGATGGAATTTTATGAATGGAATAATTAGTATCTCCAGAAGGGGTAGAACCATTTTTCGCTAGAGTGGAAAAATGAAATAACAATATATTTACAAAAACAAGGAAAACGTATTTTTTCATAACAATAATATTTTTTGGAAAAATAAACCTCGCTCTAAAAAATAGAACAAGGAATTTTAACTTACGATTTTTTCAAAACAATTTGTTCGCTATGTTTTTTTATAATCAAATTATAAAACTCTTTTAGCGCTTCGTATTCATCCCCCATAAACATCGTTTTTGTAATTTTGATTCGACTAATTACAGTAATCTTACCTCCGATTACTTTAGCACTATAGGAAAATAAAGTAGCCTTTTCTGGTAATCCTATTGTGTTGCCTTCTGGCATAGATTCTACAACATACCCTTCTGGAACATCGAATTGGAACATATAAGTTTCTTCGATTGGAATGGCATAATCAACGGGAAATTGTCGTTGTTTCATTTTGAATGGATTCTCCGAATAGGCGTTGTTAAGCATCGGATTTAAATAAATAAGATCGCCAGCTATTTCGGTTTTATCATCAAGAGAAACTATATATTCCTCTTTGATAGATTTGTAGGAATCAATTACATTTTCAAATGTATGACTTTTGATAGTCAAACCTTCGTGCTTATTTTGAAGACTTTCAACAAATGCTTCTTCATTATCTGCTCGATCATATGCTTTTCTAAAGTTAATGGCTTGGTAGCCCGATTTAGTTTTTTTTATGGTTCCTTCCAAAGTTCCATCAGGAGTCATGGTTAGTTTATTTTGAATAACAGATTTATATTTCGCAAGAGGTTTTAAATTTTTAGTAAGTATTGTTTGTTCTTTTTTCAATACTATTGCTTCACCATTGAAACATCTTAAAGGTAAAATTCCTGCTGGACAATAATCATCTGTTGCATCTAAGTAAATCGTTTTTCCTTCCAATTGTACCGCAGCAATTACATAATTCAAATTATCAATTGAAGGGTGAGTTAATGGAAGCATCCCATTGTCACGAGTACTTAAAACGACAGGATCCACTTTGAAACCTGCCTTCCTCAAAGTGTAAATCAGGGCTAAATTAATATCTCCAGAATTTCCACTTTCTTCTTTTAAGACTTTAGCTATTCCTGTTCGGCTATATTTATTTTTTTGGCCATTCCACTTCATGTTTTTTTTGATATGCTCATAGATGCTAACCATTCTTTCTTCATCACTTCCACTTTCATATTGCTCAACAATATCAGCCATTTTAGCACTTCTTACTTTTTTCAAAGTTCCTCCGAAATATTTAAATTTCATTAAATCCTCTCTAATCTCCTCCCAAGATTTGGTATAATATTCTACTGCTCCAAAAGGAATTTGTATTGATTTTAATTCAAAATCTATTTTCGAAATATAGTTTTTATAAGGCCGCATGTAATTTTCTTTTTCAAAGGCAGGTAAATCTGTCATTGCCCAACCTTCTGTAAAAACCCTAAAACCTTCCATGCTAGTTTCTTTTCTTTTTTTGATGTGAGGAGAAAAATAGCCAACCATGCTCTTATTAAAAGTAAAGAACTCTGGAATTTCAATATTGTATTCACTATATCTAGTTGGAACAGATTTTTGGAAATACCAGGGATTCATAGAGGAATAATAATCAGAAGCAACATTATATTTTAATTCAATGATAGAACCTTTTTTTACATTAGGCATAGTGATTTTTTTTACATCAAGATTATCATGAATTTCTTCTTTGATGATATCTTTTTTGGAAAATTTTACTCGATCAAATTTTCCATCTATCAGGTTATAGGTGTACCCTTTGACACCTTCAAGTTTCTCTTTGTTTCTGGTATTGTGATATAAAGGTGTTTCAAAAGTAGCCAAGTCAAATTCTGTATTGTCAAAAAACTGGATAGCAATATGTCTTTCCGTATTGAGTCGCAAACCGGAGTTTGGAAGGAAACGATAATATGCAGTTCCATAATCAAATAAAACAACAGCATGTGCATCTGGGAATTTCTCGTCTATTGTTTTTTATAACTGTTTAAGACTGATCTTTCCGAACTTTGGTTCTTTCTGAGTTTGAGAAAAAATAGAAGAAGAAAAAATAAAAAAAAGGGTAAAGGTTACTAATGTTTTGAGAATAGCTGATTTGTACATAGTTACTTTTTGTTTGTTGGTTTTAAAAAAATGTTGTTTATTTTTAGGAAACGAAATGACAGGATTAAAAAAGGTCTTTAGTTTTCAAAAAGGAAAAATATTATTTTCAAAAATTAAAATGACCATATTTCTTAAATATTTCTAAAAAAAACAAGATGAACCAATTCAAAAAACAATTTTTTACTTTTCTTTTTTGCTTAATGATACTGAATATTGGGTTTACCCAAATGCCTAATAATACAAATGATGAAATTTCAAAAAAGGAATTAAAACAAAAAATTGATGCACTAGCCAATCAAGTCGAACCTAAAGTAATTGAGTGGAGAAGACATCTTCATCAAAATCCAGAATTATCGAATCGAGAATTTAAAACTGCAGAAAAAGTAGCAAAACATCTTCGTGAATTAGGATTGGAAGTGAAAACAGGAATCGCACACACAGGTGTTGTCGGAATTTTAAAAGGCGGAAAACCTGGACCAACTGTAGCCTTACGGGCAGACATGGATGCGCTTCCAGTAACCGAAAGAGTAGATATTCCTTTTGCATCAAAAGTAAAATCTACCTACAATGATATTGAAGTAGGAGTGATGCATGCTTGCGGTCATGATACACATGTGGCGATGTTGATGGGAACTGCTGAGGTTTTGTCGAAAGTAAAAAAAGATATCAAGGGAACAGTTGTGTTTATTTTTCAGCCAGCAGAAGAAGGTGCACCACAGGGAGAAGAGGGTGGAGCGGAACTGATGGTAAAGGAGGGAGTTTTAGAGAACCCAAAAGTTGATGTCATTTTTGGATTGCATATTAATTCAAAAACTGAGGTTGGGAAAATTGCCTACAAGCCAGGAGGTACTATGGCGGCAGTTGATCGTTTGGAAATTAAAGTAAAAGGCAAACAAACTCATGGGTCTACGCCATGGGCAGGGGTGGATCCAATAATGGCTTCTTCTCAAATTATAAGTGGTTTGCAAACTATTATAAGTCGTCAAACTGAATTGACAAAAGAAGGAGCAGTAATCAGTATCGGATTAATTCGAGGTGGAGTGAGAAGCAATATCATTCCAGAAGAAGTTGAATTGATTGGAACGATTCGAACTTTGGATGTTGATATGCAGAGGATGATTCACGAAAAAATAAAACTAACTGCTACAAAAATAGCTGAAAGTTCAGGTGCAGTTGCAGATGTAAACATCATCACGGGTTACCCAATTACTTTTAACGATATTGATTTGACTTCTCAAATGTTGCCAACGGTTCAGGAGGTAGCTGGAAAAGAAAATGTAAAATTAGTAGATGCTCGAACTGGGGCTGAGGATTTTTCATTTTATGCTCAAAAGGTTCCAGGTTTGTTTTTATTTCTAGGTGGTATGCCAAAAGGGCAGAATCCTGTTGAAGCTGCTTCTCACCATACTCCTGATTTCTTCATTGATGAAAGTTCTATGAAGTTGGGTGTTCGAACACTTTGTAATTTGACGATTGATTATGTGAAATAGTCTTTGTGAAAAATAATCAGTTGTTAGGGAAATGGATTTGTAATTAACTTTTTATGGAAAAGTAATTTAGTATTTAATGGTTGCTTAATTCGATTTCTAGCTATTTATGTCATCGTTCAAATCAATTAATTTTTCATTTAAAGTTTATTACACCTAGAAACTTCTTTGATATAAAAAATACCACCATGAGGGTATTTAAGGCTGAAATGTATAGTTTATCTTTGTATAAAGCTAGGAAACCCATTCAAATAAATTCTGCTAAACGCAGAAAACTAATCTGTTTACCCTCTCGAAATCAATAAAACCTGTTGGTTCTATAGGTTTTCCTGTCTCAAAAAAACGTTTTTAATTATTTTAGTCTAAAAATAGTCGAGTAATTAAATTTGTCAAAATATAAAATCGTAAAATATTTTATGTTTAAAGGAGTTAACGATTAAGAATTTTTGGAACAGTTTAGTTGGGAAAAGCCTTCACATTTTTTTGTGGAGGCTTTCTTTTAATATATTAAAGAGAAAAAATTTAAATTAAAAGTAAAAAAACTTGCAATAAAAGTAAAAAAAGTACAACTTATAAGCAGCAAACGGTGACATTATACCGTTTAAATTCAGGAAGCTCGAAATAAAGGTTGCCTTAGGCAGATCTCACGAGTTTCTAAGTTGTCATAATTTTAATCCTATGTTAGTTAAGAAGAGTTAGAATCAGTTCGGCTGCTAGCAAATCTAATCTAAGATGACAAAAAAACGCTAAAGCAGTTCACCAATATGGATGAGCTGCTTTTTTATTTTTTTTAAACATTTATCTATTTGATCAATTTAAATTAATTCTTATAATTTCCATTTTGGAATACTAATTTTAAACCATAATTTAAAAATCCATCTTCGTAATCACTTAGATTTACCCCAGTGTTTAAATCATTTTCCAAGTTTGTCAAATTAAAATTAGTCCAAGGAATTTGTACGTATGGTTGAAAGGCCAAAGTCAAATTTTCATTTCCATAAACATTGAGACTAACGAAAAAATGGCTACTTGTACTTTTAGCGTTGAAGATATCATGTCTATCAGTTCTAGCTGTATACTCAGATCTAATCCTGATTTTGTTCCAATCGTAGCTAGCACCAAAAGAAAATTGTTTTATGAAAAATTCAACTCCCAGTGAATAACTATCGAATCTATAATAAAGCTTTCGAAATTCATTTGCGTCAGTCAAAGGATTGATTCCATCGAATTCGATCAATTGAAATTTTGGATTCCAATCTAGGTTCAATCCTACAAATCCAGCTCGGTATCGAGAGCCCAAATGGATTCCATGAAATGATTTGAGAGATTTCATCTCAGTATAATTTTCTAAGGAGCTATTGTTGTTATTTATTTGATCAATAATCTTATTGTGAATGGTTGGTTTAGTTAAGCTATATTTATATCCCACATTGATATTAAATTGGGCAGTAAGATGAGAGGGTAAAAAGAATCCAAAAAAGATGAATAAAATGAGTCGCATGGTTTCTATATTTTTGTAATTTTTAAATCGACCACAAGGTCTAAACTTTTTAGTTTTTTTTTTGAAAAAAGGAATTATGTGATCAATTTTTTTTGAATTCTTGATTTAACGGGTAAGAAAATAAAGTTACACTTGATGCCACTATTTGGTAATTGTCAAATCTCCTGAATATGATATCACTTCCCCGTCTAAAAATTGAATCTCTGCAACCCAAACATATACACCTGGATTGACAGGTTTTCCATTAAATGTTCCATCCCAGCCTTGTAGATCTATACTTGATTCTAAGTCAATACCATTAAAAACAGCTGCACCCCAACGATTAAATACAGTCAGTTTTTTTATTAACTCAACTTCAGAGCCTCCATGTAAATTAAAATAATCATTGTGACCATCAAAGTTGGGTGAGAAGGCATTTGGAGCAAAAAAATGACGAAATTTATTAACAGTAATGGTAATCGAATCTGTTGTGGTACAATCGTCTTCGGATGAAACAAACAAAGTGTAATTTCCATCATTTAACGGTAAAAAAGTAGGACTTAAACAATCTGAGCAGTCAAAACTATTGCTGGGCGTCCAACTGATTTCTTGTAAATTGATATTGTTAAAAGTTGTTTGGAATGTATAAGTCTCTCCTAAATTGATGACTACATTTTCACCTAAATCAATTGTTGGAATTTGAGGAGAAACTAAAGTCTCTGTAATGGAAAAAACACAACCATTTGCGTCCATCATCTGCAACTCGTAGATTCCTTCCGTTAAATTTTCAAAAAGTAAATCACTCGTGAAATTGTTTCCATCTAAGCTGAAAGTATAAGGAGCAATTCCTCCGCTATATTGAACAACATTTATAAAACCCGTGCTTGGTCCATCGCAAATTGGGTTGCTAAAGTCACCAGTCAAATTTAATGCAGTTGGCGCTATCATTTCAAAATTTCCAACAAGTGAACATCCAGAGAGATCAGTTACTGTAACAGAATAATTTCCACTCGTCAGATTGCTTATTAAGTCAGTTGTTTGATTCGAAGGCCAAGTGAAAGAATAATCAGAAACTCCACCTGATGGTAACACTTGTAAATTTCCATTAAAACTATTCTCGCAAGAAACATTGAATCCATTAAAATCAGAAGCAACAAATTCCAAACTCATTTCAGTTGGTTCTGTTATTTCCGATATAATAATATCGCTGTTTCCAAAGTTATCCAAAATGGTAATCAGATAAGTTCCTTTGGGTAAATTATCAATCGAAACAAGCTCACCTACCAAAGCAATATTCCCAGCTCCTGAAGCTGTATTATTTAACTCCGTCCAAGTGAAGGAGAATGGTGGCGTTCCACTAACGACATTAAAAATAATACTACCTGAATTTTCTCCAAAACAAATTGGCGGAGTGAAAGTATCGTCACTTGTAATATTACAAACGATGGTAAACAAATCTAAGTTAATAATACTATCACAGCCAAAGACTGAAGTTAAAACTTCCTGATAAGTTCCGGTTTGGGTAAAAGGTGTAGATCCAATTAACAAGCTGTCTCCATCACAAATATCTACATCAATATCTAAAACTGGTGTAACAATTTCAGTTAAATCAACTAACACCACACTATCACAACCTTCAAAATTTTGTAAGTTGAATTGAAAAAAGCCACCTTCGTAAATAACTGTATTTGCCACTAAAAAAGAATCTCCTTCGCAAAGAAAATTTATTAATTCAGTATCAGGAACTGAATTAACTTGAATGACTGTACAAGAAGGAGGTGCAACGTCGCATGCGTTGCGGGCTGTTACACAAATAGTATAATTGCCATCATTTGGGAAGGTATATTCAATCGAATCTGTCGTAGTATTAATAACCGAGCCATTAACTGTCCACTCAAATTCAGTAGCTCCAGAGGGTGCGTTAAGATTATAAATAAAAGGAAAATCAGGACAGACAGTTTCGTCCCCTATAATATTGCCGGAAGAAATTAGTGGAGCAACTTGAGTGGAGCCGGATACTACCGTAAATTTCCAATCACAATTATCTCCAAATGCGCCATCCATCACTAAGTAATAATATTGACCAATAACAAGAGGAATTGTATTAGAAAAGTTTTTACTCGTTCCCTCTGATACCGCAGTCCCAGCACCCCAACATTGAGAAACTTGTTGGTAATTTTCACAATTAATTCCTTCATAAATTCCAATTTCCAATCCAGGTCCCTGAACACAGTTCGAGACTGCTAAGTTGATTTCTAAATTTTCACTACCTGCAATAAACCCAATCCATTGTACATTATGTTGGACAATGGTACAAAAATCTAATGGTGCTAATCCACTAATTGAGCTTTCATGTCTTCCTTCAAATCCATTAATATCACAAATAATGCAAGCGTCTTCACAAAAAGAGGTCATTGTTGGTGGGTTAATACACGGCTCAGGTTGTGCCAATATTTTTCCGAAAGAGAGGATGCCAAGAACGAGGAAGGGGATAGAATACTTGTTCATACATTTTTTTTGTAAAACTAATCATTTTGAAGAATGAAGTTTAACTCATGAGGTGCATTTTTTCTTCATTTAGTTGCTTAGCTCTTATTGATTTTTGAGGGCTTTAAATAAACGAATCTTTAATTTTTTTGTAAAAATCTATTTTAATAATCATATTGCAAAAAAAAATAATCTAATACCTTTATGGCAAAGAGAAAATCAACTAAGAAGTTAACCACATCAATTCCAAAGAAAGTAAAGAAATTAAATGTTCCTGACTTAATTATCGAAAGAGGATTTTGGAGAAAAAATGTTATTCCAGCATTAATTTTATTTGTTCTTTCAATTGGATTATACATGCAAACTAAATCTTTTGATTATGTTTTGGATGATAAAATTGTTTATCATGAAAATGGTTTAGTCAAAAAAGGATTTGATGGAATTGCTGAGATTTTTGGGACAGAAAGTATGGTGGGATATTTTGGTGAACAAATTAATCTTCTTCCTGGGAGTCGTTATCGGCCACTTTCGATTGCCACTTTTGCGATAGAGCATGAAATTTTTGGTCAAAAAAATTATAAGATTGAAAATTATTGGACTAAAGAATTTAAGAAATATCCAACTTTAGCAGATCGAGTCGATAAAGTAATTGCTGATGGAAATCTGTTTGAAGTTATTTTCCCAACGGAGGAAGATTTTCTGAATGGATTAAATGTTCATTTTTCAGCCGATGAAATTAATAAGTACAAAAAACAATTTCTTTTCCATGCTGCTTACTCCGATTCAGGAATTAGCCACGTAATCAATGTTTTATTGTACGGGTTATTAGTGTTGCTACTTTTTCGATTATTGGCAGTGCTTTTTCCTGCAGTTCAATCAAAGTGGTATTTGACTTTAGCTTTTATTTCTACTTTGCTTTTCGTTTTACATCCAATTCATGTAGAAGCAGTTGCTAATGTGAAAGGGCGGGATGAAATATTAGCATTGACAGGAGCACTCGCCACCATGTTGTTTACATTAAAATATATTGCTCATGAAAAACCAATTTACCTACTTTTATCAGGTGTAATTTTTTTATTTGGATTGTTGGCAAAAGAGCATGTACTTACTTTTATTGCGTTGATTCCCTTGACCAATTACTTTTTTACGAATAGTTCTTTTAAGAAAAATGCGGTTTCAACTGTTCCAATGGTAATAGCTGGTTTGATTTTTCTTTATATGAGAAATGAGGCCATTGGGGGTGATAATATGTTTAATTTGAGTGGTGGAGAAGTTTCAAAGGACCTGATGAATAATCCTTTTGCGGAAATGTCTACAACGGAAGCTTTGGCAACTAAATTTTATACTTTAGGACTTTACATAAAACTTTTGCTTTTTCCGCATCCACTTACGCATGATTATTATCCGTACCATATTCCAATTATGGATTGGGGAAATTTGAGTACAATTTTATCTTTTTTATTTTACATAGGAATGGGAGTTTTTGCAGTTTTAGGGTTGAAGAAAAAAAGTATACCAGCTTATGGGGTTTTCTTTTTTATGATTCCTCTTTTTGCTGTTTCAAATTTGATTATTTCTGTAGGGACATTTATGAATGATCGGTTTGTTTTTTTCTCTTCAGTTGGGTTTTGTATTATTTTAGGTTATTTGATTTCTCGTAAATTACCCTCTCCCGTAATTAATTTAGGACTTTTGGGCGTTTTGATTTTAGGTTATTTTACTAAAACTTTGAATAGGGTTCCTGATTGGGAGAATAGTTACACATTAAATGTTTCGGCTATTAAGAATTCACCTAACAGTGCTCGAGCGAACCTTTTCATGAGTACTGCTCTGTTCAAAAATTATGCTCAACGAGAAACTGATAGAGAAAAGAAAAAAGTCCTATTGCAAGAAGTGAAATCTTATGTTGATCGATCTTTAGAAATTTATCCAAATTATGGGTCAGCCATAAAGATGCAAGTAAAAATAGCTACTGATATATATAGGATTGAAAGTAAAATTGAGCCACTATTAAAAACCTTTGAAAGCATTATTAAGATTCGAAAGACGAATGAATCAATAGACATTTACTTGAATCATTTTAAAAGTAATAATTCTTGGACTAAAGAATTAGCGGCCTTTAGTTATAAAATTGGGTATGAATACTTTCTTAAGAAATTAGGTGATCGGCAAATGGCAGTTAAGTATATTAATTATGGTATAAGTATTGACCCAAGCGATCCCTTGTTGCAAAAAGCAGTGACTGAATTACAAGGTCAATGATTTAATAGAGTACATTTTTTATTTATATAAGTGTATTATAAATATATTATTAATTAATTAGTAATATCCTGTAAGTCAGTAACTTAGGTGTTGTGTATAAAGACGGGGAGGGTTTCTTTATTCCTATTCAGCAACAAAATGTTTTAAATTAATTAAAATAATTGTTGCTTTTAAAAACATTTTGTTTTAAATTTGTTTTGTCAAATAAGAATTAAATTTTTTTTTAAAAGAAATAGTTATGTCTAATCAACCTTCCCCTGATAAAATGAAAAATCCTTTTGGAATCAATTGGTATACAATTGTACTTTTTGTGGTACTTGCATTTATATTCGTTCGCAAAGATTTAAGTTTGAACTTCAACTTAAATGCACCCATGAAGGTTAACACAGAAAAATCACGAAAATATCAAGCTCCATCTCAAAAGGTTTCTAATTCTCGAAAAATAAATAAAAGTAAATTAACACAAAAAACTTCTTTGAAAAAAGAAGTTGCAAAAGAGATAAAGAAAGGAACATCAATGTTTAATTTCTTTGGTAACCCATTTAGAAAGGGAAAAAAAGAGAATGATTTGTTTAGAAAGTTAGAGAACGTGAATCAATTAACAAAAGAAAGTTATCTAAAACGTTTCGCACACGTAGCTAAAAGCGAACAAGAGAAATTTCAAATACCGGCCTCCTTAATTTTAGCTAATGCCTTATTACATAGTCAAGGTGGGCAGAATAATTTATCTTCAGATTATAACAACCATTTTTCAATTTTCTGTGGTGATGGATGGAATGGTGGGACTGGAAGTTTGGATGGAACTTGTTACAGAATTTATGAATCAGCATGGATGAGTTTTAGAAATCATAGTCAATATATTACTTCTGGTAAATTTGCAGATTTAATTAATTTAGGATCAACGGATTATCAAGGATGGGCAAAAGGGTTGGCAAAAAGGAACTTTTCAAAAGATGAAAATTTAGAACGAAACTTGATTCGAATAATCGAGCAATATGGCTTAAATGATCTGGACTGATAATCCAATTTATCAAGCTATTGCAAAGATTCTAAATTACAAAAAAAGGAAGTGCTTTTAAGGGATGAAAATGTTTAAATTTGTAAAAAAAGAACTATGAAATATTTATTCCTTGCCTTTCTTTTTCTCTTTTTTCAAAATTGCAATACCTCGGAATCAATTTTAGAAAAAGGTATTCTTAAGGGTGAGATTTTAGTGTCTTTACCTTCTCCAAACGTAATTCATGAAAGATACAATGTGGCATTTTTAATTATGGATGGAGTGTACAATACTGAATTGACTGCACCTTGGGATATTTTTCATCACACTAAATTCAAAAAAAATATCAAACCAATGAATGTCTTTTTGGTGGCAGATACATATGAACCTGTTTTGACCTTTGAGGGAATTCGATTATTACCAGATTATAATTATTTAAAAGATGAGATGCCAAAGTTTGATATTTTGGTAGTTCCAAGTGCGGAGCATCACCTCGATTCAGATTTGGAAAATAAGGTTATGATTGATTTCGTGAAAAAGACGGGAGCAGAAGCACAATTTGTTACTTCTCATTGCGATGGAGCCTTTGTTTTAGCTAAGGCAGGCTTATTGAGCGGGGTTTCTTCTACGACTTTTCCAAGCGATATTTCAAAATACAAAAAGATGTTTCCAGAGTTAAAAGTGTATGATGAAATTGATGACAAAAAAGTTTTATTTGTTCATGACGGGAAATTTATCACTTCAGCTGGTGGCGCTAAATCTTTCGAGGCTGCTCTTTATTTATGTGAATATTTATATGGAAAAGAGATTGCTAAAAGTCTCGCAGATGGATTGGTGATTGATTGGGACCTAGAGAATGTAACTCATGTTGTTGAGTGGTAAAGAAATATTGAATATCAAATTCCTATTTTTTAGTCTAGGAGTTTACTGTCATAAACCTGAAACCAACTCCATGGATGTTTTCAATTCTTAAAGTTTTATCTTCTTTTAAATATTTTCGCAAACGTGAAATAAAAACATCTAGGCTCCTTCCTAAAAAATAGTCATCTTCTCCCCAAATTGTTTCCAAAATATCAGAACGTTTCAGTACTTCATTTTTATTTTTGATAAAATATTTAAGTAAGTCGGCCTCTTTTTGTGTAAGTTGACGTTTGATTGATTTCTTTCTGAGTTGCAAGTTTTTATGATCAAAAGTGAAATTTCCTATCTGAAAAAGGTGATCATCATCTTTTATTACAATTTGACTTCTTTTAAGAAAAATTTCAATTTTTAAAATCAATTCTTCAATGCTAAAAGGTTTGGTGATATAATCATCTGCACCTAACCGCAGACCACGAATTCTATCTTCCTTCAGTGATTTAGCTGTTAAAAATAAAATGGGTACTTGTTTATTTCGTTTCCGAATTTCTTCAGCAATCGTAAATCCATCCACATCAGGCAACATCACATCTAAAATGCACAAATCAAATTTTTTTGTTTTTATAATATCAATTGCCTTTTGTCCATTTTCACAATAGGTTACTTGGTAGCCTTCTAATTCCAGGTTGTCACGAGTCACAAAACTTAGACTTTCATCATCTTCGACATAAAATAAGTGTGCTTTCATTGTTATTTTATTTTTAATTTTCCACTATTTTTTTATTTCATTTAGTTTTAAAAACAATTTTTTACTTAAAAGCCAGATTTTCGGATTATTATTCTAAACTCTGTTCCCTCTCCCTCTTTACTTTTTGCCTCAATTTTCCAACCATGTGCCTTGCAAATATTTTTCACATAAAATAATCCTAATCCAAAACCTTTAATATTATGTACATCACCTGTCGGGACTCGGTAGAATTTTTGAAAAATTTGTGGTAAGAATTCTTTTTTTATTCCAATTCCTTTATCGATAATTCTTAGCTCTAATTTATTTTCAATTTCTCTTGTCTTAATTGAAATCTCTGGAGTCGTTTTGCAATATTTAATCGCATTGTCGAGTAAGTTGTGAATGATATTGGTGAGATGTAATTTGTCCGCTTCAATGGAAGAATTGTCAGTTTGAAGATTCATCGAAATATTACCACCAATTTGTGGAATTTTGATTTCTTCGCTTTTTACAATATTTTCCAACAATGTATTCACATTTATCTTTTCTTTCTTTAATTCAAAAGAGTCACCTTCTAGTCTTGCAATTTGTAATACTTTTTCTACTTGGTTATTAAGTCTATCATTTTGAATATTTATAATGTTGGCATACCGAAGTAGTCGTTCATTTTTTTGAATTTCCTCATTTTTTAAAAAAACGTTTGATGAGATTTTAATGGTCGAAATAGGCGTTTTGAATTCATGCGTCATATTATTGATGAAATCTTTTTGCATTTGAGACAATCGCCTTTGTTTTAGAATTACTGTCAATGCATAGATGAAAAACAAAATTGTAATCAATGAAAGTACCGAAAATAAAATAGACAACTGCATCTCGCCCATCAAATGACTTTCTCGGTTAGGGAATGTTACTCCAAAATAATAGGTGAATTTGTCGACCTCAGGTAAGCGTTCAGTTTTTTTTGATGGCTCAGTATTCAGGTTATCAAAGGCACAGTAATTTCCGTAAACCATTTCTTGGCTAGAGCAATCATAAATACCATATTCAAAGTCCTCATTTAGTGAAATAACTTCTAATTCTTGTCGTAAAAAATGCTCGAGATTACCAGCATCAATACTTGCTTCTGTATTTACAACATAATAATTAGACGAGATTTGGGTTACTAATTCTTTGGAAGGTATTTCAAACTGATCTGCTTCAGCTAATTTTTCTGTAGTTTTCCGGAGGGCAATTCTAACACTCTGATTGAATTCTTTACTTTTAATATCCCATGTTTTGAGTACCCAATAGCTTTGAATGCTGATGATACCGATGATCGCCAATGCTCCTAAAATTACTACTCCAATTATTGTTTTATTCGACATGGGAATTGATTAAAAGTAACTAGATTTTAATTAAAACGATTTATTTGGAAAGTAGTTGCTCTTTAAATTTTTATTGTTATTTCAATTTCTTGCTTATTTACCCAAATGTAAAATGCTTAACAACATATTAACAAAAAAAACTAAGTCTAAACCTAAAAAGAGAAAAAGGAAATTTTAAAAAACCCAAAGGAAAAATTAACTTTGCAACTAATATGAGTTTTATTAGAAAAATAAATATTGTAACTACTTTATTCCTTTTGTTAGGGAGTATGCAATTGATTGGTCAAAGTGGAACTAATCCCTTTGAATTGAAACATCGTCTAGATAAGAAAGCTAATGTAGTAGAACCAAGTAGCAGTAGCAACGTTGTAGTAAATGAATTAGATGATGGTATTCAAAATCCATTCAATATAATTCGTTCCCCTAATAAAAACATTCCTGATGTTGTGCTCTCTAGTAAAGAAAGTATTCCGACAGAGGAATCTACCATAACAGCACTTGCCGACGATAAAAATTTCCGATTTTCTTTGACCTTGGTAATGTTAATTTCTTTAGCGATGAGTTTGAGTATTTATCGAGCACAAATTAAAAAAGCTTATCACGCATTCACTAATGAGAATGTTATGCAAATGTTACATCGAGAGAAAGGGACAGTAGCCTATGTGCCTTATTATATTTTATATGGCCTATTTTTATTCAATCTTGGAATATTTATTTATCTGCTATTTAGATTTTATGAATTGACTCCAGACACCTCTAGCTTTGATCTGTTAACGATGTCAGTAGGTACTGTTTCAGTTTTAGTTTTTTTAAAACATCTAGCCCTAAAAATTCTTGGTTGGGTTTTTCCTATTCAAAAAGAAATAAGCATTTATAGTTTAACAATTACTGTTTTTGGCATTATTCTAAGCATTATTTTATTTGTAGCAAATGTTATTATAGCTTACGCTCCTCCTCAAATAATTCCCATTGCCATAAATCTTTCTCTTATTATTATTGGGATAGTTTACTTTTTTCGCAGTATTCGAGGACTATTCCTAGCATCAAAGTTTTTAAATCGTAATAAATTTCATTTTTTTATATACCTTTGTGGCGTCGAAATAGCCCCTGTCTTGATTCTGTTGAAAATAGCAATGAGCGGGACAGGAATTCAATAAGTTTTTAAGGGATTATGACGCCTTCTTTTTAGAGAAAAGAAGATAATTTCTAAATGCAAAAACAATTTTGAATGTCATCAAATAGTAAAGCAAAGGGAGAGACTTTTCGTAAGATCAAAAGTATTTTGATCTCACAGCCTAAACCTGAACGATCGCCTTATTACGAATTGGAAGAGAAATACGGTCTACAAATAGATTGGCGCCAATTCATCCAAGTTGAACCAGTAACTGAAAAAGAATTTCGAAAAACTCGAATCCGTCCGGATGAGTTTACTGCAATTATTTTTACAGCAAAAGGTGCAGTTGATCATTTCTTCCGAATGTGTGAAGAAATGAGAATCAAGATGCCACAAGACACCAAATATTTTTGTTTGTCTGAGGCAATAGCCAATTATTTACAAAAGTTTATTGTTTACAGGAAACGTAAAGTTTTCGCAGGTAAACGGTTGATTCAAGATTTGAAACCCTCTTTTATGAAGCATAAGGATAATGAAAAGTTCCTTTTGCCTTGTTCAAATTTAGGTGCAAAAAAGGTAGTTGATTTCTTAGAAAAAAATGAGATCAATTATCAAGATGCCATGATGTACCGGACGGTAAGCGCAGATTTGTCTGATTTAGAGGATGTGACTTACGATGTGTTGGTATTTTTTAGTCCATTGGGAATAAATTCCCTTTATGAAAATTTTCCGGATTTCAAACAAAAGAATACTAGAATGGCGATTTATGGTAGTGCTACCCAAAAAGCAGTTGAAGATAAAGGGTTAACTATAAATATACCTGCACCTGCGCCTGATACGCCTTCTATGACTATGGCATTGAAAAAATACCTAGAAATTTCAAATAAAAAATAAATATTTAACAGTTAATGCCTACGCATAAACTGTAAATTTATGAGCGGTGATTTTCATTCTGGAAAATCACCGCTCTTCTAATTGTTCGCCGATATCACGTTAATTCATGAATAAAATCAACGTTAATAATCTTCTTGAAAATTTTTCTTTAATGATATCGAGGTGTTACTACTTTCTCAATATTATCTCTTTTAATATCGCAAATTGGAATTTGGTCAAGTAGCTCAACATCAGTCCCTTGGTTTCGGTTATATTTTATCCTAATCCTCTTTAAGTAGTCGTCATTTTCTTATTGCCTTGCATGAATTATTTTTTAATCAACTCACTCAGTTTAGTTCTTTTAATTTGAAATTGAGAGTCACTAACAAGAGATAAATTCAATAGTGGATTCAAATTTCAAGTATCATTTCGTGCCATTGCGATAAATTTTTCATTTCAATAAACATTCATTTAATCCAAATTTCTCCAGCCAATAATTTTTCCGGGCAAGAATAAGTATTTTTCATTTTTGTGTTTATTTGTTAAGTTATTTAAGTTTGTGAAGGGGAAATTATTCACTTGATTTATCGTCTTCTGGGAGACTCATCTTTTGATGGTATAAAGCAATCTCTGCATTCAATTCTGTTGGATCCAAATAGCGCTTGGTTGCTATTATTTTATCGTCTTCCCATTCATTGCCATCAGCAGTAAAAAGTATGTTTCTGAGAACCAAAATTTGTATACAAATTATATAAATAGGTTAATTTATTTTAAATTCATTTTACTCACTTTTTCGGTCATCTAAAGCCGACCAAATTTAATTATGATAGATAACATTCGAAAAAAATTAGAAAAAACACTTCCCGGCAGAATCGCTCAATTAAATATGGCACCCGCTCTCCGGCAACATTACAAAGGTGCACCTGATGACGCTATTGTCGCTTGTGTTTTAGTATTATTGTTTCCAAAAAATGACGATTGGCATTTTACATTAATTCAAAGAATGCCTCACGAAAAAGATCGCCACAGTGGTCAAATTAGTTTCCCAGGTGGAAGATTGGAAGATGACGATGATTCATTTGTGGCAGGTGCATTGCGAGAGGTGGAAGAAGAAGTTGGAATCTCTAGAGATGAAATAAATGTATTAGGCCGATTGACCGAATTATATATTCCTGTGAGTAACTTTTTAGTACATCCATTTGTAGGTTTTTTGGAAAAGCTGCCTGAGTTTATTCCCCAACCTTCAGAGGTTGATAATATTTTAGAAATTCCAATTAAGGAATTAAATAAAAATGAAAATAAAAAAACTAAAGATATGAAAGGTGGGGAAAACATAGTTTTAAAAAATGTTCCCTATTTTGATTTTGATGGAAAAGTAGTTTGGGGAGCGACGGCAATGATGTTGAGTGAGTTTGAAAGGGTAGTTTTTGGATAGTTATTTTTTTCTTAAGATACAAAATTCATTTTCTCTTGAGATTGGAATGTACTCAAGAAAAAGGGTGGGAGGAAGTAGTTTTTGATCTTCTTTTCTAAGGATAATTAAATCTGATTTTTCTATTTCAAAGTTGAATTTAGAAATATTATTTTCGAAAAATTGGTTTGGATTACAATGGTATAATTCAAGAATTAGTGATTGGCTAGGATGAGGAATAAGGTTTATT
The DNA here is from genome assembly GCA_029251525.1 of Saprospiraceae bacterium. Classification (GTDB taxonomy): domain Bacteria; phylum Bacteroidota; class Bacteroidia; order Chitinophagales; family Saprospiraceae; genus CAJQQY01. Next base: position 145,633 of record JAQXDE010000005.1, read on the forward strand.
ACTCTTTTCGCTTCGGCTAAATTGGTTTGATTTGTTTCAATTATTTTTGATTTTTCATCAAATGAATTAAACATATTGATTTGACGAAATAATGTAAACACCAATGTTCCAAAAAAGATATATTTGAAAAAAGGAAATTGTTTTTTTAGTAAAAAAACAATTTCATAAGTAAGGATGGCAATAAAAGGAAGTGCAGGTGCTAAATACCAATGATGTTGAAGATTAGCAAAGCTTTGGAATAAAATTAAAGGTGTAGTCCAACATATAGAAATTAAAATTAACGGTGATTTAAGTTTTGAAAAAATCTGTTCAATATTTGTTTTTTTTAATAAATAAGAAAGTAAGACTCCTAATATACCTAGATAGAAAAAGTAATTCCATAAATTAAATCGAGTATCCAAATATGAAAAGAAAAATAATTTGGAAGGCAAATCATTTGGATCGACGAACTCAGGATTCGAAAATCGCTCAGCTAAGTCATAAAAAATAATTGATGTAAAATCATTGTTTTTTAATTCACTGTTTTCGGGAAATGAAATGCCATATTGTGTTTTTATCCAAAGCCATCCAATTGGGAAAAGTAAAAATAAAATTAATGCTAGGTAAGTTATTTTTTTAGAGAAAAGGAATTGAAGTTTTTGGGTAAAAAAAGAAAATAACAAAATACTAGGGGCAAAAACCATCATTGCGAATCCTTTGGTCAAAAATGCTAGGCCGAAAAACAATGCAGAGAATAAAATGTTGACTTCTTTTGTAGTTCCTAGAAATTTTAGAAAAAAGAAAGTTCCTCCCATTAAAAAAGTTACCAGCATAGCATCTGTGTCTCCGGTTCTTCCTACATGATATCCAATCCAACCTTTGACAGTAACTAAAATTAAACAGGTGAAAAATGCAAATTGCTCAGATTGGTGAAGTCTAATAATTTTATATAAAAAGAAAAATGCTAAAATAATTGCTAAAGCGGATGGGATTCGTAAAGCTAGTTCATTAGTACCAAAAATGGTATAACTAAGGGCAATAGCCCAAATTGTTAATGGAGGTTTAATATTCCAATCGTCAGGTTGACCTTTAAAGTGCAAGTTGACCCAATCTCCATTTTGCAACATTTCGATGGCATTAATTCCATGGCGAGATTCGTCCCAATCTTGAATTAAATGATCCCCTAATCGAAAAAAAGCGAAAAAAGAAACAATCATTAGAAGGAGAAGTAAGGTTTTATACATGATCTTAGAGATAAAATCTTAATTAGGGTAAAATATAGTTTTGTGAAATTTACTAGAAGTAAAGTAATATGTTTTGGCGAGAAACTAAATAAAACGATGAAAAGGGAGGAGTATTTTTTAGATAATCGATAACTATTTCCATGGTTTTCTAGCTGTTTCAAAAGCAAAAAAGCGTAATTTTGTGTCACTTTCATTTTGAATCAGAGCCCTTTTGGAACAAAAGTTAAAAAAGGATTAATAACCAAATATATTTATGGAAAAAATACTTCCCTACCAGCCGAAAAATAAAATCCGAATTGTTACAGCGGGATCGTTATTTGATGGGCATGATGCAGCTATCAATATTATGCGTCGAATATTACAGAGCAGTGGCGCTGAAATTATACACCTTGGACACAATCGATCTGTGCAAGAAATTGTCAATACTGCGATTCAGGAAGATGTGCAGGGAATTGCTTTGACATCTTACCAAGGTGGTCATAATGAATTTTTTAAATATATGTATGATTTGCTACAAGAGCAAGGTGCTGGACATGTGAAAATTTATGGAGGTGGAGGTGGAACTATTTTACCGACTGAGATTGACATGTTGCATAAACATGGGATCACTCGAATTTATTCCCCAGATGATGGGCGGGAGATGGGTTTGCAGGGAATGATTAATGATATGTTGGAAGGATGTGATTTTCCAGTTGGAATTAACTTGAACGGAGAGGTAAAGAAATTTTCGGAAAAAGATCCTCATGCAATTGCTCGAATGATTTCAGCAGTAGAGAATTTCCCAGAGGAAAATAAAGAATGGCTCAATCAGATTAATAAAGAAAATGAAACGAAAACAATTCCAGTTCTAGGAATTACAGGAACAGGAGGTGCAGGAAAATCTAGTTTGGTAGATGAGTTAGTCCGAAGATATTTGATGGATTTTGAGGATAAAACAATTGCCATAGTTTCAGTTGATCCATCAAAAAGAAAAACAGGTGGAGCATTGTTAGGAGATCGAATTCGAATGAATGCAATTAACCAAGGTCGAGTTTATATGCGTTCATTGGCAACGCGTCAATCGAACTTAGCGTTGTCGAAGCATGTGCAATCTGCGGTTGATATTTTGAAAGGGGCAAACTTCGATTTAATCATTTTGGAGACTTCTGGAATTGGTCAATCTGATACTGAAATTGTTGATCATTCAGATGTGGCGATGTATGTGATGACACCTGAGTATGGAGCAGCAACGCAATTGGAAAAAATTGACATGCTAGATTTTGCTGACATTATCGCGATTAATAAATTTGACAAAAGAGGCGCGCAAGATGCTCTTCGAGATGTGAAAAAACAGTTCCAACGTAATCATCAAATGTGGGAGACTCCTCCAACTGAGATGCCAGTTTTTGGAACGATTGCTTCTCAATTTAACGATCCAGGGACGAATGTTTTGTACAAAAAAATGATGGATACAATTGTTGAGAAAACTGGTGCTAATTTAAAGCCAAGTATTAATTTAGAGGATGGACTAAGTGAAAAGATTTATATCATTCCCCCAAATCGGACTCGATACTTATCTGAAATTTCTGAAAATAATCGACAATATGATCGTTGGGTAGAAAAACAATGTGAGGTTGCGAGAAAGTTGTTTGGTATTAAAAATTCCATTTCAATTATTGAGAAACAAGAGGGAATTGAAAATCGAGAAACTGTTTTAGAAGGATTAAAAAAATCATATTCAGAGTTAGAATTAGATTTGGATGGACGATGTAAAAAAATATTGGATGGTTGGAAAACAAAAAAGGCAGCATACTCAGCGGATGAATTTATGTACAAAGTCCGTAATCGAGAAATTAGAGTTCCGACATTTACAACTTCACTTTCTCATTTGAAAATCCCTAGAGTTTCGTTACCGAGGTTCAAGGATTGGGGTGAAATTTTGAAATGGGTTTTGCAAGAAAATGTGCCTGGAGAATTTCCATTTACTGCTGGAGTTTTTCCATTCAAAAGAAAAGGAGAAGACCCAACTCGAATGTTTGCGGGTGAAGGTGGGCCAGAAAGAACGAACACTCGGTTCCATTATTTGTCGGCAGATATGCCTGCGAATCGATTATCAACGGCTTTTGATTCAGTCACGCTTTATGGAGAAAATCCAGATCATCGACCTGATATTTATGGAAAAATTGGAAACTCAGGAGTGAGTGTTTGTTGTTTAGATGATGCTAAAAAGTTGTATTCAGGATTTGATTTGTGTAATCCTTCGACTTCGGTTTCGATGACGATTAATGGACCTGCTGCAACAATTTGTGCATTTTTCATGAACGCAGCAATTGATCAACAATGTGAGGTTTACATCAAAGAAAATGGTTTGGAGCATTTGGTGGAAATTAAGCTGAAAGAGATGTATGATGATAAAAATTTGACTCGGCCAAAATATAACGGAGAAATTCCAAAAGGGAATAATGAATTAGGTTTGATGTTGTTGGGAGTGACGGGCGATCAAATTTTAGAACCTGAAATCTATAATGAATTAAAAGTAAAAGCATTAAATGCTGTTCGGGGAACAGTTCAAGCAGATATTTTAAAAGAAGACCAAGCACAAAATACTTGCATCTTTTCTACCGAATTTTCTTTGAAATTGATGGGTGATGTGCAGCAGTATTTTATAGAAGAAAGAGTTCGAAATTTTTATTCTGTTTCGATTTCAGGATATCATATTGCTGAGGCTGGAGCGAATCCAATCTCGCAACTAGCATTTACTTTGTCAAATGGATTTACATTTTTAGAATATTATTTGTCTAGAGGAATGGATGTAAATGACTTTGCGCCAAACCTTTCTTTCTTCTTTTCGAATGGCGTAGATCCAGAATATGCGGTGATCGGAAGAGTTGCTCGAAGAATTTGGTCGAAGGCCTTGAAGATGAAATATGGAGCGAATGATCGTTCGCAAAAATTGAAATATCATATTCAAACTTCAGGTCGATCATTGCACGCACAAGAGATTTCGTTCAATGATATTCGAACGACTTTGCAAGCATTATATGCGATTTATGATAATTGTAATAGTCTTCATACGAATGCTTATGATGAGGCGATCACGACTCCGACAGAGGAAAGTGTTCGTCGAGCTGTTGCGATTCAGATGATTATTAATCATGAATTAGGAATGGCAAAAAATGAAAACCCATTGCAAGGTTCATTTATTATTGATGATTTAACAGACTTGGTGGAGGAAGCTGTTCTTTTGGAATTTGATCGAATTACTGAGAGAGGAGGAGTGCTTGGTGCGATGGAAACAATGTATCAACGAAGTAAAATTCAAGATGAAAGTTTACACTATGAGACGTTGAAACACACAGGTGAATTTCCAATTATTGGGGTGAATACTTTTTTATCAAAAGATGGTTCACCTACAGTTATTCCTGAAGAAGTAATTCGTGCAACAGAAGAGGAGAAATTAGATCAAATTAAGACGCTCGAGAATTTACATCTAACGGATATTGAAAAATCTGCTCAAAACCTGAAAGATTTACAACAAGCATCAATTAATAACGAGAATATTTTCGAGCACTTAATGGAGACAGTGAAAACTTGCTCCTTGGGACAAATTACCAATGCACTTTATGAAGTAGGTGGTCAATATCGAAGAAATATGTAATCTATACTTCAGATAAAAAAACCGCAAAATGTAATTATTCATTTTGCGGTTTTTTGAGATTTAATTTTTTAATTCAGCAGGAATAACTTTGATTTTTTCCTTCCTTCCTTTTCTTAATACCTCTAGTTCAGTTGTTTGGCCAATTGATTCTTCATCCAATAATTTATGTAAGTCATCTATGGAATTTATCTTGGCGGTGTTTAGTCCAATAATGATATCACCATTTTGTAGTTCAGAGTTATAGGCAGCAGATTTATTCTCAATTTGTTGAACTTGCACACCTGATTTTACTTCTAGTTGAAAACGTTGAATTACTCTCGAGTTAAATCGAACAGTCTGACCAGCGATACCAATTATCCCTCTTCGTACTTTCCCATCAAAAATTAATTTACCAACAATATATTCAGCTAAGTTGGAGGTAACAGCAAAACAAAGTCCCTGCCCCGAGGCAATAATCGCTGTATTTACGCCTATCACTTCTCCAAAAGAATTTAGTAACGGACCACCAGAGTTTCCTGGATTTAGTGCAGCATCAGTTTGAATTACGTCATCAATTAAACGCTGACTTTCTGTTCGTAATGTTCTACCTAATGCACTCACTACACCTGCCGTAAGGGTATATTGAAAACCAAAGGGATTTCCAATAGCAATCGCCAACTGTCCAACTTGTAAAGCGTCTGAGTTACCAAATTTTATAAAAGAAAGGTTTTCAGCGTTGATTTGTAAAACAGCTATATCGGTTGCAGGATCATCCCCAATAAGTTGGGCTGAAAATTGCCTACCGTCTTGTAAATTGACTGTTATTTTTTCAGCACTTTTAATTACATGGCTGTTGGTTACAATAAATCCATCACTTGAAATAATAAAACCAGACCCCGTTCCAAATGAATTTTGTGGTTTTCGGGTTTGTTGTTTTTGTGTCGTAGGGTTTTTCTTTACTTGAATTTGAACTACAGCATCACTCGTTTTTTTCGCAACGCTAATTACAGTCTGGGAATAAGCATCGAGCAATTGTCCATCGTTATGCGAAGTTTTAAAGGGATGTTGGGGAGTATTTGGGTCTGAACTGAAATCTACCATGTTTGTATTTTTTTAAGTCATCCTGCTTAATATAAAGCGCTATGATGGGAGATTGCATAAAGCATTCCAAATAAAAAAATCACTTTTTTTGACAGGAAACGTGTAAGTGTCTATCATTCTGACAGTCTGTAATTCTATGGGTCTGACATTTTAGGGGGGAGTAAATAGGTTAGATACACTAAAAAAGAGGGATTTAATTCATTGATTGCCAATAAATTAAGCCCCTTTGTGTTTGCTTTTGAAAGTATTTTTTAATTGTTTAAAACAACCTTTACTTTTTGATCCGTAGTTATGTTAAAAACTCGAACCAAATAAATTCCATTTTTCCAATTATTTGTTGGTATTTCAATTATTTGATTTCCTTCATTTTCTACATTCCTTTGAAATACTATTCTACCTAAAATATCTCTAATTTCAATTATTGTATTTCTATGAGTATTTGAAAATTTTAAATTCAAATTTCCTGTTGTTATAGGATTTGGGAAAACATTAATAGTTGTGTTTTTTCCTTTAAAATTAACTAACCGGATTTCACTATAATCAAAGTTTCCATTGTAATCTAATTGTTTCAGCCTATAATAATTATCCCCTTGTAATGGTTTTAAATCAAAACTTTGATAGTCTGTGTTGAATGTTGTTGTCCCTCTTCCCTGAATTTTTTCAAAATCAGTAAAATAATTTCCATCGTTACTTCTTTGAATAATAAAATAATCATTATTGTATTCAGAGGCAGTTTTCCATTCTAAGGTTACTATATCATTTTCTTGACGAGCAGAAAAGCTTATTAATTCTATAGGAAGAGGAGCAAGTGGTTCAACAACTTGTAATAGTTGATCAACACTTAAGTTATTAATAACTTGTACTTCACCTGAAAGCCATTTGATTTCTAGTTCGGTAATTACAGTATTGGTGTCTAGTCCAAAATGTGCATAAGGAGAATCTCCTCCCCCCAAATTTGAACCACTTCTTGTTTCATAGTATTGGATAGTTCCATCGGATGTCGTTAATTTGAGTTTACTACCCAAGCCATCCTGATTTCCTTGTGTTCCCGATAAATGAATTTTAATCCAATGTTTTCCATTACTTAAATTATTTTTATTTAACACACAGTTATCCTCATAATTTGTAACATAAAGATCTAAGTCACCATCATTATCATAATCTCCATAAATACCACTTCTTGTTTGACGATCGTCGTTCAACCCTAAAGGGGTAGCCATCTCTGTAAAAGTACTATCACCATTGTTTCGGAAAAACATATTGGGTTGCTGGTTGTAAGGAAAGCCAGGGCTAGGGTTAAGGCTTAAAGCACCAATTGAAACCATAATATCTTGCCAACCATCATTATCATAATCCATAAAAGCAGCTCCCCAAGAGTAGTGTTGTGCAGGTTGAATATCAATTCCAGATTGGTTAGATACATCACTAAATGTACCATCTGCATCATTACTATACATAACGCAATCCCCAATATTGGTATAAAAAATATCCATCCATCCATCTCGATTATAATCTCCTACACCAATCCCCATTCCGTTTCTACAGTCATCCATCCCAATACTGTCACTTACTTCTGTGAAATTCCAATTTAAAGGGTCGCTACCACCGTCATTTCTCCAAACCATAGTAGGCTTTCCTATTGCAATAGGGCAATCGTTGATTAGAAAAATATCCAAGTCTCCATCTTTATCATAATCAGACCATCCACCAATAAATCCACCTCCCATTAAACTATCTACAACTAATAAATTTGAAATATCTGAAAATGTTTCATTTCCATTATTGTGGTATAAAAAGTCCTGAGTCGTTCCTCCTGAGGCACCTAATACTGTATAATGTTGAGCAACATATAAGTCTAGAAATCCATCATTATCATAGTCTCCCCAACTAGCAGATGGACTTCTAGAATTCCCACCTGCTGTTCCATCTACAAATGCAGATGAAATTATATCTGTAAAGGAAAATACTCCATTGACATCTGGTCCATTATTACGGAATAATCTATTTCCACTACAGTTTGCTAAAAAAATATCATCCCAACCATCATTGTTAATGTCAGCTATAGATACACCACCTCCATCACCATTCGCATCATCAACTCCAAATGCTCCAGCAACTTCATCAAAGTTATAAATTCCTGTTATTGGATCTGGACCATTATTTTTAAATAATTTGTTGGCTCCAACTCTCATCGTCACATACAAATCTAGGTAACCATCTTTGTTATAATCTAACCAGGCAGCACCTGTGCCCATCTTGTGGTCGTTTATTCCAGTTGTATTATGAACTAGTGTGATACCAGCTTCAGATGAAGCATCAGAAAACCCTTGGCCAAGTAATATATTTATTGACCAGATGTCCGCCCAAAGGATAATTAAACTAATAATTACTAATCGTTTTTGAAAAAGCATATGCGTAATTTTTAATGCAATAATTTCAGTTGAAAATATCACTTAGGTTTAAATAAAAGTACTGAAATTCGATTGGGACAAATCATCGGTAGAGGGGACAAGAAGGTTAACCCTTTAAATTAATAAAATTATTATAAGTAATTAGTTGATTTGATGGAAAAAATGAGGAATAATGAAAAAAATGGTTTTTTGGGATTAAAAATGATTAAGATTTGCTATAAATGAATAAAAGTCATTTACAATAAGTAGCGTATCATCCATAAAATGAATTTCTGGTCGTAATTTCTTTTTTTGCAAATTAATTAACTCTAGATCTTTTTGTAAAAACGTATTAAGTGTTCTAGCTACTTTAAAAAAACGGGCAATATCAAATTGAGTTGGTAAATTAGTTACGCCAATATTTTCCATTGCTTGCTTGAAAAAAGCATACTCAAAGAAAGAATATTGTTGGGGGTATCGAAAACATAAGTACATCGAAATCATATGATTCTCTAAATGAAAATGACGATTCTCGATAGTTAAAGGAAACTTAGATTTGTACTCATTTAATAAACTATCGCAACAAAATTGAAAACGAGAAATTCGACTTTCAATATCTTTATTTTCATTAAAGAGATCTCGAAACATATTTCTTACAAAGTCAGGAGAAATCTTAATAAATTTCATCATCATTTCTTTTGGAAAAAAATTATCTCCCTTCCAAAGCCTCCTTGTTTCACTATTCTGAAAACTTGCATCATACATTTTCACAAAGTCAGCTGCTTCAATATTCCAATTGTCTTGAAAAACTTGGAGTGATTCCCACTTATAACCTTCATCAAAGTTACGTTTGGACTGAAGGTGCTTTTTATATTCAGCAATGTAATGTTTGATCTTTTGTAAGTTCACTTGATTCGATTTTTAAAAGACATCTATTTCTTCTTTTTTCAATAAATAGAAAAAGCAATTCGCTACAGCTTGCACACAAGTTGAGGGATCAAAGGCATCTGCAAAATTAGAATTATAGCAAGCCATATGAACATCTTGGAGCGAAGGCCATTTATATTTTTTTCCTCCCTTTGCGGGAATCCCACAAAAATAAGTCGCCTCTTGCATTAAGGAGTATTGATCAGACGCCATTAAGCGAGAAGGAATGTTGGTACGAATAAATTCTGCTTCCACGACATTTGCTGCTAATTTAATATTGTGAGCAATAAGGTATTCTGACTCGTCTACAAGTTTGGAAAATTCTCTCAAAGTTGACTCCAATTCCACGCCTTCCTCTTCTGCCCGTTCTGGCGTTACTCTGGTAAAATTTTCGACTTCAATAGGTACCTCAAATCCTTGAGGTTTGATTATGTGATCTGCGGAATTTTGGATTTCACCTTTTTCGTTATATTGTTGCCAAGAGATTTGAAATAATCGAGGCCAGAAAAAAGTATCACTTGGTGGAGTATTCCATTTTTTAGGTTTACCAGTTGCGTTGATGTGAAAGAATAAAAACATAAATAGTTTGATTTTTTGAAATGAGTTATTGTTTATTATTCATTTTATTGATTTAATTTTTGTATTGCCATTTCTGGCAATTCAAAGCTTGTACTCGAAGATAGACGAACTCTTTTTACCTCTCCGTTCCATGCATCAGCTTTGGCAACCCAAAGATGATAATTTCCATCAATGTCTCTTTCACAATAAGCTCCCATCGGTAATTGACACCCACCATCTAGTAGATTTAAAACTTTGCGTTCAATATTCGTACATTTTGCTACATCCGAATGATGAATTTTTTTTAAGATCCTTCTAGTCTCTATATCATCCACACAAGTTTGAAAAGCCAAAACACCTTGAGCAGGGGCAGGAACAAATTCTTTTACATTGAATTTGAGCACTTCTAAATCTGAAATATCTAGCTCTAACCTTTGCACACCAGCTCCAGCCAAAAGAATTGCGTCAAAATCTCCAGAACGTAATTTTTCAATTCTAGTAGGGACATTTCCACGAATATCTTTCAATTCGATATCATCTCTAAAATCTAACATTTGTGCTTTTCTTCTTGCAGATGAGGTACCGATAATTGCATTCTTTTTCAATTTTAAATCTAAATTATTATCAACAGATTCTTTTCGAATTAATAACCAGTCAGATGGATCTTCTCTATAAGAAACCCCAGTAATCACCAATCCTTTTGGTGAATTGGTTGGCATATCTTTCATCGAATGAACAGCCATATCAACATCGCCACGTAATAAGGCATCTTCAATTTCCTTTGTGAAAAAACCTTTGCCCTCCATTTTATCAAAACCGATGTGTTGGATTTGATCCCCCCGAGTTTTGATAATAATTAATTCAGATTCGACTCCAATTTCAGCAAGTTGACTTTTGAGAAATTCTGCTTGCCACAATGCAAGTCGGCTTCCACGAGTTCCTATTTTTATTTTTTTTGAAAATTCCATAATTGTCTTTTTAAGAAGAGTTTACAGAAACCAGAAAAAGAAATTCCAATTTCGGAGAGCAAAGATAACCATTGGAAAGTAGAATGAAAGTTGGATGATTTTTTTTTACAAAAAAAGGAAGAATTAAAAGTAAATATTATTTCTAGCTTAGTTGAATAAGCTAAAAGAGAAAGAATATCGTTTAATGAATAACGATATTTCGTTTTGTCTAAAAAACTTATGAGCGAAATTTATTTTTACCTTTGGGTAATAAAATTAAATCTATCGCTAAACCTTATTTTATCATGCAAATTTCAGCCAAAGATCTAAGTCATTCGCTTAATGGTATCATCGAAGGGAATCCTAATGTAATGGTAAGTCAACCTAGCAAAATTGAAGAAGCTACCGAAGATTCAATTTGTTTTTTTGCTAACCCAAAATATGAGCATTACGTTTATACTACCAAAGCTGCTATTATTTTAGTTAGTAAAGATTTTGTTCCTACACAACCAATTTCTGCTACGTTAATTCGGGTAGAAGATGTTTATAAGTCAGTTTCATTTTTGTTGGAAAACTTTATTCAGAAAGTTAATAAAAGGAATGAAATCTCACCCCAAGCAGTAATTCACGCTTCAGTAATAATTGGTGATAATGTAAATATAGGACCATTCGTAGTTGTTGAAGAAGGTGCTGTAATAGGTGATAATACTTTTTTACAGGCGCAAGTTTTTGTTGGAAAAAATGCCAAGATTGGAGATGGCTGTACTTTTTTTTCTGGTGTGAAAATTTATAATGATTGTGAGGTCGGAAACAATTGTATTTTCCATGCGAATGTAGTGATAGGTGGAGATGGTTTTGGTTTTGCACCTGAAGCAGATGGTACATTCAAGAAAGTGGCTCAAATTGGAAATGTGATAATTGAGGATGATGTGGAGATTGGAGCTAATTCTACAATTGATCGAGCAACTATGGGATCCACTATCATTCGTCAAGGAGTAAAATTGGACAACCTCATCATGATTGCGCACAATGTTGAAATTGGAAAAAATACTGTTATTGCTGCTCAAACAGGAGTAGCGGGTAGCACAAAAATTGGAGAAAGCTGTATTATTGGAGGACAAGTTGGCTTTGTCGGGCACATTGAAGTCGCTAATGGTACAAAAGTCCAAGCGCAATCAGGAGTGGCTAGAAGTGTAAAAAAAGAAAAAACTGCCATTTATGGATCTCCAGCAATAGGTTATGCAAATTATTTAAGATCATATGCTGTCTTTAAGAATTTACCAGAATTATCTAAACAGGTAAATTTGTTGAAAAACAAATGACTCAGGGGGAAAGGTTTGTTATGTGATCATAATTAAAAGAACTATTTTTTTTACCTGAAACATTTAAAGTACTGTAGGATTAGTAACCTTTTTCTCATTTTTCTAAACAAACTCTTATCTTTGTGCCAATTTTCAAATCTCGAATCTTCAATAATCAAAAATGAAGCAAACTACACTTAAGAAAATAGTAAAAATAAAAGGAATTGGCTTACATACAGGAAAAGAAGTTACTATGACTTTTCATCCTGCGGTTGCAAATCATGGTTATAAATTTAAAAGAGTAGATCTTGAAAATCAACCAGTTATTGCAGCTGATGTGAACAGGGTTAGCTCTACTAATCGAAGTACGACCATTTCAGCTGGTGAAGCCTCAGTCACAACTGTGGAGCACGCATTATCTGCCTTGCTAGGATTACAGATTGATAATGCAATGATTGATATTGATGGTCCCGAGGCACCAATTTTGGACGGAAGTGCTAGAGAATTTGTAGAGAAGTTGATTAAGGCTGGTATAAAAGAATTGAGTGAGGATCGAGATTATTTTGAAATTGAGGAATCTATTTCCTTTAAAGATGATGAATCGGGTGCTGAACTAATGATATTTCCAAGTGAGGATTTTCAATTGACAACGATGATTGATTTTAATTCTTCTGTTTTGGGACATCAATATGCTTCTTTGAAGTCAATTACTGATTATGAAAAAGAGATTGCACCTTGTCGGACTTTTGTTTTTTTACATGAATTAGAAACATTATTGGAACAAAATTTAATTAAAGGGGGCGATTTGGATAATGCAATCGTTATTGTGGATAGAGTTATGGAAAAGAAGGAATTGGATGCACTAGCAAAGAAATTGGGAAAACCAAGTGTGGAGATTGATAAAGAGGGAATTTTAAATACTATTGAGTTAAAATTCAAGAATGAGGCTGCTCGACATAAATTACTAGATGTAATGGGAGATTTAGCTTTAATAGGGAAACCAATAAAAGGAAGAATCGTTGCAACTAAACCAGGACACACTGCGAATATTGAGTTTGCTAAGTTATTGAAACAAAAACTAGTTGAGCAAAAAAAGCTTAAAAATAAGCCGAAGTACGATCCAAACGATGATCCTATTTACGATGTTGTAGAAATAGCCAAACGTTTACCCCATCGATATCCGTTTTTATTGATAGACAAAATAATAGAGTTAAGTGATAATCACGTAGTTGGAATAAAAAATGTCACTTTCAATGAAGAGTTTTTTCAAGGTCATTTTCCAGGTAATCCAGTTATGCCGGGTGTTTTACAAATAGAAGCGATGGCACAAACAGGAGGAATTTTGGCATTATCAACTGTTCCTGATCCAGAAAATTGGGATACTTATTTTTTAAAGATTGATAAAGTTAAATTGAGACAAAAAGTAGGTCCTGGTGATACTTTAATCTTTAAAATGGAATTATTGTCTCCAATTAGAAGAGGGATATGTCACATGCAAGGAACAGCTTATGTTGGAAATAAAATTGTATCAGAAGGTGAGTTGACGGCACAAATAGTAAAGAGAAATTAAATAGATTTTTTCAAAAAATGATTTTAATATCTATTGGAGAAAAGTCTAAACATCAGGAATAAGTTGATTATTTAAACGTTATGTTTTTATTCAATTTTTTCTTTAGAAAACAGCAGTATTTTTTCAAAAGAAAACCGATTTAAATTTTACACTTATTTTTTTGAAAAAAAGAAAGAATCTCAATCATGAATCCAATAAGAAATATCCATCCTGAATCCAAAATCGGGAAAAACGTAAAAATCGGAGCCTTTGTTACGGTCGAAAAAGATGTAGTGATTGGTGATAATACAGAGATTTTTCCTAATGCTGTAATCATGAATGGTACTCGAATAGGAGAAAATTGCAAAGTTTTCCCTGGTGCAATTGTTGGTTCAATTCCGCAAGATTTAAAATATAAAGGAGAACGGACTTTTTTAGAAATAGGAAATAATGTAACGATTCGAGAATACTGTACAATCAATATAGGAACTTCTTCTAATGGGAAAACAGTTATTAAAGATAATTGTTTGATTATGGCTTATTGTCATATTGCACATGATTGCATTATTCACGAAAAATGTGTTTTGGCCAATAATGTAACACTTGCGGGACATATTGAGGTTGGTCCAAGAACCACACTTGGAGGATTGACGGCAGTTCATCAATTTGTACGAATTGGTGATAATGTAATGGTAGGAGGAGGTTCGTTGGTGAGAAAAGATATACCACCTTACATCAAAGCAGCGAGAGAACCACTTTCTTACGCAGGAGTTAATTCAATTGGATTACGGCGAAAAGGTTTTTCTGACGATCAGATAAACAATATTCAAAACATTTATCGATTGCTATATCAAAAAGGACATAATACGTCACAAGCATTAGAAGTGATTCAAACAACTTTGAATGAAACGCCTGAACGAGAAAATATTTTGGAATTTATTAAGGATGCGAGCCGTGGTATTATTAGAGGGTATCGACACATGAATGGAAGTAAGGTTAGTCCGAGAATTATAGTAAACGGAAACGGAAATGGAAGTATCCTTTCATAATATAGGAAAAAGGTACCGTTACGAGTGGATTTTTCGAGGAGTCAACTTTACTTTTGAAACGGGTAAGAAATATGCCATTTTAGGACCAAATGGTTCAGGGAAATCTACCTTGCTAAAAGTGATGTCAGGTCATTTGACTCCTTCGAAGGGTAATGTGGGTTTTCTATTGAAAGGTAATGAATTACCCATAGAAGATGTGTATAAAAAGATAAGTTATGCTGCTCCTTATATTGATTTGATCGAGGAATTTACACTCACTGAAGCGATTAAATTTCATCAAAAATTTAAAACATTTACTAACCGATTATCTCCATCAGATTTAATTGGGATTTTAAACTTTGAGAAATCAAAAGATAAACCTGTAAGATTCTTTTCTTCAGGAATGAAACAACGATTAAAATTAGTTTTGGCTATCTGTTCAGATTCACCACTATTACTTCTTGACGAACCTACCACGAATTTAGATTACCAGGGGATGAATTGGTATCGAGAATTAATCGAAAAATATGGTAAAGGTCGCTCGATAATTATTGCTTCAAATGTTGAGGCGGATTATGATTTTTGTGATGAAACTCTCAGTATTTTAAATTACAAAAAAAAGAAAATTAAAAAGAAGAGTTCAAATGATTTATAATATTCTTATTTAGAAAAAATCTAAGTCTTAAACTTCCTTGATAATCATTTTTCACACCTAATTAAAAAATGCTATTTTTGGAAAAAATTATATTTAATGGCGTTGGATCAAGTTGATGTAGATAATATGAAAGAAGAGTCAGAAATGTCCTTTTTGGATCATTTAGAGGCTTTAAGGTGGCATTTAGTGCGATCGGTGGTGGCATTGTTGGTTTTTGCAATTGGATTTTTTATTGCCAAAGATTTTACAACATTTATTTTGTTCTGGCCTCGGCTAAAAGAATTTCCAACGTATGAATTCTTCTGCAATATGGCTGAAGTGATTTGTTTTTTCCCTCCAGAATTTACACTGGATATTAAAGCCATGCATGAAGCATTTTTGACACATATTCGAGTATCGGTTATTTTTGGTTTGGTAGTAGCGTTCCCATATTTATTTTGGGAAGTATGGAGATTTATCAAGCCCGCCTTGCTTAAGAATGAATTAAAAGCAGCAAGAGGTATTGTTTTTTCATGTTCCTCTCTCTTTATATCAGGAGTTACATTCGGTTATTTTGTTCTTACTCCTTTTGCAATTACATTTTTATCCAACTATGAGTTTGGTGCAGGAGTAGATTTCGAACCGAACTTATCTGATTATGTTTCATCCATCATACTTTTTACGTTGCCAGTTGGAATCATTTTCCAAATGCCAGTTGCTGTTTATTTTTTGTCAAAAATAGGATTGATTACACCAGAATTCTTAAAAAGTTATAGAAAGCATGCGATTGTAATCATTTTACTGATGGCGGCAATTGTTACTCCACCAGATGTGGTTACTCAATTTTTGATTGGAATTCCATTGTTTGGTTTATACGAAGTGAGCATTATTATTTCTCGAAGAGTTATAAAAAATATGGCAGACAAAGAAGCGGCAGATGAAAAAGCCTTGATGAAAAAACCCTAGATAATTATTTTAAATTACTTAAAATTTAAAATTTAATCATTCAAAATTAACTAATGCAACAAGTTTCGACTTCTCTAACTTTATTCTTGAAAATATTTATACCAATCTTTTGGACAGTAATTTTCTTTTCATTTACCATGGCAATTTGGTTTTTAGATACAAGTCATTTTGCAGGTGTACCTATTCAGACCTTTCGATATGGGATAACTATTTTTTTATTTATTGGAGTAGTATTTTTTTATTTTACTGTTCTTCAGCTCAAGAGAATTGAAATGGATCAAACACATGTTTTTGTGACCAACTATTTTAAAAATTACAAATATCCGTGGTTGAATGTTGAAAATATTGAAGAACGTGATTTTGTTATTTTTAGAACTATCCATATTGTTTTAAAAGATCCAGGAACTTTTGGGAAGAGAATAACTTTTGTTGCTAGTCGACGAAAGTTCAATGCATTCATCAAAGAAAATCCACATTTATTTGAGCAATTTGCTTAATGGTAAGTGAAGCAGAAAATTACAAAGATCTAATACATATTAAGTACTCGAATTTGCCATTAGAATTTTATAAGATCTAGATTAGCCAAGGAGCTGTCAAACTTGTAGTTATTTATCTAAGAATTAATTAGTTGACGATTAAAGTAGGAGCATCTCCTCAGATATTATTGCTTTTTGTTTTAAATACGTGCAGTTTAAATTGGATGAAAATTTCATCAATTAAAAAAGAAAGGAACACTCAAACCAATGAGTGCTCCTTTCTTTTAATAAAATCAATTGTAATTATTTTAAAAGACTATTCTTTGTCAAATCGAAGCTCTTGAATAAGAGGTTGGTTTTCTGATAATTTCATGTAAACGTATACTCTATAAGTGCCACTTTTGGTATTCAAGTTACCAATAAAATATTTAGAATCTTCACCTTTAGAGGTACCTTGATGGATAAGGTTAAAAGATTTTGCGGGGTTTTTTGAAAAGAATTTTTTTACTACATCCTTTGCTTCTGTTTTATTATAGAAGTCATCATCAATTTCTACGTTCTCATCGAAGTAGGTAGAAAGAGAATCGACATCACCTATACTCAACGCTTTTGAAATATTATCCATGTTATGGCTAGTTGCAGCTAAACAAGGAACAATTAAGAATAATAATATTAGATTTTTCATGGATCTACTTTTTATTTTATTTGTTCCCAACTTTATGCCAGAAACGAATTTCTTATTTTTGTAAAAATAACCTTTATCAGATGATCTGTCAAGTTTTTATCAATAAATAGACCGAAAAATGACAGTTGACACAATAAAGTACACATTTTAATATGTGTTATTAATTGATTTTCAGACATTTGAATACCATGTGAGGAGTATCTTATTAAAGAATATAGTTATGTTAACGTTTTTTTAAATCCTTAAATTATGTTAATAGAGAGACTTACAATCAACAAAATCAAATAGCCATCTATATTACTTCTAACGCATAAAATGAGTAAAGTCACTTTTTTTTCTGTTAATAAACCCTTAAACTTTATTCAATTCGAACAAATTGGAAATCAACTTTTCTCTTTCCTCCCTCAATTCTGGCTCTGATTGTATTTTGATCAAATTTTGTATAACTTATTTTTTTTGGAAAATTATTCTGTTTGTTTTCAAAAATAAAATATTTGTTTGAATCAGATATCATCTTAAAAGGGACTTGACGGTTTCCTTTGGGTGTTTTGACTGTTGGAATATAAAGGATTTCTTTATCTCGAATAACTAAATCAATAGTTTCTTGAATAACAGTATCTACTTCACCATAAATTCGAAAATTTCTTCCAAAGTAATATTGGTCATTAATTTTTGTCCAAGTTTCGAAATCATTCCCTTCATTGATTTTCCAATGACCAATTATCCAATTTAGTTTTGACAAATCTTTTGGTGGAGTTTCTGTTTGTTTACAATTGGAGTAAATAAAAATTAATGAAAAAAGCGTCAAGATGGTTATTAAATATCTTGACGCTTGTGTTTTGTTATTTTTTCTTTGCATTATTTTACTAAATGTTACAAATTTTCATAAATAAAATCTGTCATTTTATTGTATAAGTGTAATCGAGTTGTTCCCCCAAAGATGCCATGATTTCTATTTGGATAAAAATAAGTATCAAATTGTTTGTTGGAACGAATCAATGCATTAACCATTTCTGCAGTATTTTGAAAATGAACGTTGTCATCTGCTACTCCATGCACTAATAAATATTTTCCTTTCATCAAATCTGTAAAGTTGACTGGTGAGTTGTCTTTGTACCCACTTTCATTTTCTTTTTCCGTACGCATATATCGTTCAGTGTAAATTGTATCGTACCATTTCCAATTCGTTACAGGTGCAACTGCAATTGCAGATTTAAAAACATCTGCTCCTTTGAAAAGACAAAGTGAAGACATATAGCCACCATAACTCCAACCAAAAATCCCAATACGTTCTGCATCAATATATGATTGATTTCCTAGATATTTTGCGGCAGAAATTTGATCCATCGTTTCATATTTTCCTAGTTCGAGGTAAGTCATTTTTTTAAATTCCTGACCTCTTGCACCACTTCCTCGATTGTCTACACTCACCACGATATAACCATTTTGAGCTAACATTTGATACCACCAATTATTGAATCCTCCCCATGAATCAGTTACCGTTTGACTACCTGGGCCACCATAAACATACATGAAAACTGGGTACTTTTTATCTGGATCAAAATCAGCTGGCTTGAGCATCCAGCCATTTAACTTTTCACCTCCTTCGATAGGTACATTGAAGAACTCGAAGTTATTCCAACTGTAATTTTGTTGAGTAGTTCTCATCGCTGCGTTGTCTTCGATGACACGAATTTCTTTTCCTGAATTTTCGTAAACGGTATAGGTTGCTGGAGAGTTTAATGTAGAATGTGTATTTACAAAGTAATCAAAATTACTACTCCATTGTGTGCGATTAGTTCCTATTTCTGGAGTGATCTTTTTCTTTTTCTTTCCTTTAAAACTAATGGAATAGCTTTGTCTTTCCAACGGAGATTCTTCAGCAGCTTGGTAATAAATGGTTTTTCTTTTTTCATCTACACCATAAAAACGAGTTACATCAAAATTACCTTTAGTCAATTGTCTTTTTAGCTTTCCATCCAATTCATACATATAAATATGATTGAATCCATCTTTTTCGCTCGTCCAAATAAAACATTTTCCATCTTCCAGAAAAGTCATGTCATCTGTAATGTCGATATAATATTTATTCATTTCTTTAAGCATCACAGAGGTTTTTCCACTTGTTGCATCAGCCAATAATAATTCTAATTCATTTTGGTGGCGATTCATTTTAAATATGCAGAGTTTATTAGCATCGAGAGTCCATTTGATTCTTGGAAAATACATATCAGGTTCACTACCTGTTTTTACTTCTGTCGTTTTTCCTGTCCTGATATCAAAAATATGAACAGAAACAATGGCATTTTTTTCACCAACCTTTGGATATTTAAATGTTTTGTACTCAGGATATAAATCTCGATTGTATAAAGTCATTGTAAATTCTTTAACTTCTGATTCATCGAACCTTAAAAAGGCAATTTTGTTTCCATCAGGTGACCATTCAAATGCTTTTGCGATAGAAAATTCTTCTTCGTAAACCCAATCTGCGGATCCATTGATGATAGAATTAAATTTTCCATCAGGTGTAATTTGCGTAATTTCTCCATTCACTAAGTTCTTAATATATATATTATTTTTTCGAACAAAAGCTACTTTAGTTGCATCGTCTGAGAAAGAAGTGTAACGTTGTTTTCCTGTTTTTTCAACAGTTGTAAGAGTTTTGTTATTTTTATCCCAGACATAAAAATTGGCTCTTGTACTTCTTCTGTAGATTGATTCAGTTTCAGTTTTTATCAAGATTTTACTTTCATCTTTACTGAATGTGTAATCATCCATTTTTCCGTTAAACTCTGAATTTTCGCTTACACTAGATGCATCAAAAATGTCTTTAATAAATAGACCCGTCGTAAAATCATATTGTTTGATTTTATTTTCCTCTAATCGGGTATAATGTTTTCCATCATTTTGAAAATTAAAGCCTGGAACGGATCTTGGAACAAATTCATATTTTTCCCAAATATCTTCGACGGAAATTTTCGCATTATTTTGTTGTGCTTTTAAACTAATGCTTACAATTACAAAAATGAAAGTCAGTATGTAAAATCTTTTTAACATGCTAGTTGATTTATTTTGAAGTATTAAAATAATAGAGCTTCCTAATTTTGTTTATAAATTTGGCAAATACAAAGAAAACAAACTTTTGAAAAAGGGTTACTATGATTTTTGATATAAAACTAAGTTTCTTGAGGGAATAAGGGTATTTCTTCGCTAAGTTAAATTTTTGTCTCCCGAAAAAGTCACAATTTTATTTGATTTAATGGGATTTAAAATTGATTTAGGTTTATTTTCTTCAATTCCATCACGAGGTAAACTGATAATTTTTTTACCTCGGTCGTCCAAATGGGAAACACAAAATATTTTGAATTTAAATAAGGGGACAGGGAATTTTATTTTCTTGAGATTTTAAAATATTCCTCTAAAAATCAATTCTCGACGAGTAATATTGTCTAGTAATGCACTAGGAAAAAAAGGACCTTTAATTAATTCGTATTTAATGGAATATTTGCAATGATTAAATTCTTTGCAAATAGAAATGGTTACACTGTTTTTCAAGCAGTAAATTTATCTGATATTAAAACAACTGCCGGCATTGCTGTTGTTAGTATTAAGTATACCAATCCATTAAATTGTAACAATGTCTGGTTTTATGAAGTCGTTGGAAGTAGTCGCTACTGGTTGGGATAAATTGGATATCAATTCAAGTACGGAAATATTGAATTTTCCACAAACCCATTCAATTAGATTTTTAATATCTAATTTTCCGAGTAGGTAATTATCTAATTTTTCAATTATTGATTGAAAAAATAATTTTACAACTTTTAAAATTCGTTTAAAAAGTAGTTCTGATGATTGGAATAAGGGGGTAGTTACAATGATGAAGTAGTTTTTAATTAAATAGGCCTTTAGAAAAGGAGAATGAGTATTCTATGTGCTTAAGTTTAGATAAGGTATTTTAATCTCCAATTAATTTTTTTAAAGCATTTTGAACAGCTTTTCTATTTTCCCTTTTCTTTACCTCAATGGCTGGAGCAGCTCTTTCTTCACAATTCTTAACTGGACATCGCTCACATGTTTTATTCACAACTCTGGTTCGTATAGTTGGGTCATCCAAAAAATTAATCTTTTCCCTAACCTCATTATCAATCAAGATCCCAATCGTCACGCTTGTATTCAAGTGTGGTTGAGGGTGCGCTGGACGTGATAATGTGAAAGATAAATATTCATCATCTGTTCCATAGTATTTTGACCGTTGTATACCTACAAAAGTATTAATATATTTTCCTACCTTTTGCATTTTATGCATATCATCGAGTAAAGATATAGACAACCATCTTCGACAATAATGTTCTAATAATCCATTTCCATGTGGATGATGTTTGTGATTAAGGTGTAATTCTTTATCAATTTCAAAATTATTTTTTTCTGTATTATGAATACATCGGAGGAAAAATAATTTTTGTAAATCAAAAAACTGAGGCAACAAATTTGTTAAGCGGTGGTACAAAATTTCAGGTGATGCATTATATTTTTGATTGATTTGAATTAAAGCCTCCGCATCCCATCTTTCTTTTTGGAAAAATGAAGTAAGATCTTCCAAAAGTGCTTCCCTAGGAATAATTAATGCAGCTGCAAAATATGAGGCTTGAAATTGATTTAAGACCATGTCAAATGAATCAATTTTTAATAAGGATGAAGTATACCCGCGTTGTTTTATTTTTAACCGATTAAAACCTAACTCTTTGGCGAGTTGAAATAATTTTTCAGCAGAAGAAAGATTTTCATTAAGTAATAGTTTTTTTCTTTTTGGAATAAAAACGGCGCGAATATCTTTTAGTTCGGGGAATTCTGACAAGCCATTTTCAATGACTTGGTATTTATATTTTTTTTGTAAAATTAACTTTAAAGTATCTGAATTGGTTGTACCGTTGAAAGGTAATTTGTCTTTTTTAAAAAAATCATCAACTACCTTTTCAATTTCTTCAAAATAATTGTAGCGCATTTCTTGATATGCTCTCATGGCACCCGTAAAAAAATGAGCATCCAACAAAGCATAACTTCTTGATATTTCAACTAGAGTAGAGATAAATGCACCCACTCTAATAGGGGCATTAGCAATAATTTCAGTCACTTTTGATAACTCAATTCCAAATAAATCTAGTGGCAACTCATTAAGGAAATTTGATTGTAACAATACACCTACAGGTGCTAATTGCTTCATAAGTTCAGTTGAGGTTAGAGATTCCACATCAATTTTTAAGGCTTTGGCCAGTAAAGCAATTTTATCTGCTCGTGGATATTTCTTTCCTTTTTCAATTTCATTGAGGTATGAAACAGAAAGTCCCGATTGCTCTGCGAGTTGGGCGAATGACAATTTTAGTCCTGTCCGTAATTGTTTTACTTTCAGTCCAAAAATGATTCTATGATTTTGTGTCTTGATACTCAAATATTTTTTTTTTCATTAAAAACTTCATGGGTAAAAATAGTAAATTTGTGGGAATTCTTATTTCGGACAACCTGTATTGTAATGGTTTGCAATTGCATTTTACCAGGAGACAATCTGTAAACCATTTTCTTAGTTCAATTTTTAGTAAAAAAACATTTATTCACCATTTTTAATATTTTTTCGTTGCAATTACAAGAACTTTACAAAAAACGTCAAACTGATTTCTCAGATAAGGCTGCTGAGTTTAAACAAAAATATATTTACTTTTCGATTGTTCGATTAGTAATCTTTTTTATTGGAGCAGGGGTATTTACTTTTCTATGGTCTTATGGCTGGATCGCTACCTTTTTTTTAATTGTATTTTTGGTTGTATTTGCTCGATTTGTCTATTGGCATCAAACTATTCAACAAAATCAAATTCATCATGAAAATTTATCTAATGTTAATCAAAATGAAATTGATTATCTGAATTTTAAATTCAACCAATTTGATTCAGGGGAACAATTTATGGATACACAACATCCAAATTCAGTTGATATGGATCTTTTCGGAGCTTATTCATTTTTCCAATATTGTAACCGAAGTAATACATCTATTGGTAGGAAATGTTTAGCAAATTGGTTGAGCTATCCAGCATCAATAGAAGAAATTTCAATACGTCAAGAGTCTATTAAAGAATTACAAAATCAGTTAGATTGGCGTCAAAATTTTCAAGCTATAGGTATGTCCACCGAGGATTCTGAAAGTCATTTGGAGGCATTAAAAAAATGGTTACATATGTCTCCCTATGTAAATAATTCCTTTTGGTTAAAGATAGCGTTGTACGTTGCTCCATTTTTCGGGATAGCAGGAGTTATGCTATGGTTGTTTTATATTCCATGGCAATTGGCGATTTTGCTTTACATACCCGCGGCACTTATTTTAAAGGCTACCTTGGAAAAGGTCAATGCTACTCATTTACAAACTGACAAGGCAGAAAAGATATTGGCTCACTATGCGCGACTGATTCAACATATTGAAGAAGAGAAATTCTCCTCTAAAAAATTATACGAATTACGATCAGTATTTTTTGTTGGAAAAGAAAATGCATCGACTAGTGTTAAGAAACTATCTTATATCATTCGGCAATTAAATGTACGTAATAATCCTTTTGCGATTCTTTTAAATGTATTTACACTTTGGGATTTGCATTGGGTAAATCGTTTGGAAAAATGGCAAGCCATACAAAAAGATAATTTACCAAGATGGTTTGATGCCTTACAAGAGATTGAAGCCGTTTTAAGTTTTGCAACACTTTATTATAATAATCCAAAATGGGTTTTTCCAAAAGTGAAAAACCAAAATGAATTATTTGTCAATCAGATGGGACATCCTCTAATTATTGGAAAAGAAAGAGTTTGCAATGATCTGACAATGCCAACCGAGGCACACATTAAATTAATTACTGGTTCGAATATGGCCGGGAAAAGTACTTTTTTACGAACAACAGGGTTGAATATTATTTTAGCGATGAGTGGGAGTGTGGTTTGTGCTAAGGAATTTTTATTACCGCCTTTACAAGTGTATTCAAGTATGAGAACGGTAGATGCATTGCATGAAAGTACCTCCTCCTTTTATGCAGAACTTAAACGATTAAAAATAATTATTGAAGCAGTTGATGCCGAGCAAAATATTTTTTTTATTTTAGATGAGATTCTAAAAGGAACAAATTCTACGGATCGTCATACCGGTTCGAAAGCATTAATTCAGCAATTTATCAACAGTAAAGGATCAGGACTGATTGCAACGCATGATTTAGAATTAGGAAGCATGGAGGTAAAATCGGGAGGTGCGATTGAGAATCTTTGTATGGAAGTGGAAGTTCAAGATGGAAAATTAAAGTTTGATTATACAATAAAAAAAGGAGTGAGTCAAAGTTTTAATGCCACGCTCTTAATGAAACAAATGGGTATTCGCATTAAATGATTTATAAAAACAAAAGAAAATGAAAAGATTAATTTTTGTATTTTTCCTCGGCATCTCGTTTTTTATTGGAATAAAGGTAAATGCACAAACAGCATTTTTGTCAACACCAGATACTATTAATTTAGTAAAATCTGCAACATTTGATATTTTTTACGACTACGTTTTATTTGAAAATAATACGTTGGATACTTTACATATGCGATGGAAAAAAGTTTTTTTGGAAGTGGATCCTTCTGCAGGTCATGGAGGAACTGATGGTTGGGAAATTTCCATATTAGATCCAACTGAGTATTATATTGATGCTAATGAAATGGATAGTGCAGATTTTTACCTGCCAACCATTCCAACTGGACAAACGAATAAATTTATTTTACATGTCAAAACTAATGGATTAACTGGGACGCTTCATGGTAAATATCTTTTTTATCCTACTAATGATTTATCTGATTCTTCAAGTGTGGTACTAAATTATGAGGGAATTGATATTGTTTCTATACAAGATTTTTCTGATGGGAAAATAGAAGTTGCACCAAATCCTGCTTCCAATTTTATTAGGATTAAAAATATTTCGACAACAAAAAAAGAAATGAGATTGATGGATGTAAATGGAAAAATTTTGTTGACTGATTTTATAGAGGCGAATTCTTCAAAAGAAATTTTAACTAATCATTTTTCCTCGGGGATTTATTTTTTAGTTTTTGAAAAAAATAGAGAGACAGTAATTCAAAAAATATTTATTAAGAAGTAATTCTTTTGAACTACTCATATTAGAAATTCATGTTTTCTTGATTAGTCAAGAAACTCATCTTATAAAACTTTAAAGTTAATTTCCCGAAAAGGCACCTTCTCGTTTCTTTTTATAGAAGTTAACTCCTGCCCCATAAACCCAACCCTTTTTTCCTTGATGTTGAATTTTGAACCAAGGCTCATCAGCCATTTCATAGCCTAAATTAATTTGGTAGGTTGAGTCAGTAAATTCGTTTAAGAAGTCAACTTGCTCGAATAAATTCATTTGGATAATTACTGAACTGTCCAAGGATGGGCCAGTCCGCATTTTTAATCCATCAATTGTGACATATAATTTTGAATATATAGGTTGTCGGCTAATAATTGGTTGATTGGTAGTGGGATTATTGGTTGAAAGTTGTGGAGCCTCTCCACTTGGGAAATCAGTATTGATTTCAGGACTTGTAGAATTCAATGAATCAATTATACTACCAATTTCAGTGGAAGATATTTCTTCCTCTGATTCATCTTGAAATGATTTCTTGGTGGCATCACATTTGCTGATTGCCCAGACCATAAAACTAGCAAAGAAAACTAAAATAATGAGTACTTCAACTTTTGGCAAAAAACTTGTCTTTTTCTTAGTCATAATGTTTCTCGTTTTATTTCAAAAAATTATCGGGGCTTCTTTTTTTAATAATATTGAAAAATAAATATTCGTATTAGTCTTTATTTTCGAAAAAAATAAAAGCTAAATTGCGTAGATTTTCAACATAAGGTGTGTTGTAAAATTGGGTGCGAATATAAGCCAAAATTTAATTATTTATAAATTGCCTGTTACGAGAAAATTAAGATAATGAATAACGATCTCTTATACAAAATTGCAATAACCAAAATTCCAAAAGTTGGGGCGATCACGGCAAAGAATTTAGTGAGTTATTGTGGAGGCGCGAAGGCTGTTTTTGAGGCAAGTCAAAAAGAGTTGATAAGTATTCCTGGAATAGGAAGAACTTTAGCTGAAAATATTCGACACTACAACGTTTTAGAGGAGGCTGAAAAAGAGATTGAGTTTATTGAAAATAATAATATTCAATGTCTCTTTTATACGGATGAAAAATACCCTCACCGGCTTAAATATTTTAATGATAGTCCAGTAATATTGTATTTTAAAGGTAAAACTGATTTAAATCATGATCGAATAGTTTCAATAATTGGTACCCGAACACCTACTCCTCAAGGGAAAATTATTTGTGAGGAAATAATTGCCGAATTGCAAAAATATAATGTGTTGGTAATCAGTGGTTTAGCGTACGGTATTGACGTGACCGCCCATAGGAAGTCCATCTCATTGAATATACCTACTGTTGGAGTTTTGGGCCATGGGTTAAGTATGATATATCCTCATGAGCATAAAGGTGTTTCTGAAAATATGATAAAAAATGGAGGTGTTTTAACTGAGTTTACGTATCAACAAGGTCCAGAAAGGGAACATTTTCCAATGCGTAATAGGATTGTAGCAGGGATGTGTGATGCACTAATTGTGGTAGAAACAAAGGAGAGAGGTGGATCAATGATTACAGCCGAGTTAGCAAATGGTTATAATAAAAATGTATTTGCGGTTCCAGGGCGAGCTCGAGATAAAAAATTTGGAGGAGGAAACCTTTTAATAAAGGACCATAAAGCTCAATTAGTTGAGTGTGCAGATGATGTGATTGGAATTATGGGCTGGAAACTATTTGAGGAAAATAGAAATATTCAAAAGCAGTTATTCGTTGAGTTATCTGAGAGAGAACAAGTGGTGATAGAAATATTGAAAACTGAAAATGAAGTTGCTATTGATAAATTGAGTTACGTTTCAAAATTGCAACCTAGTGAAGTTTCTTCTTTACTTTTGGAATTGGAATTTAAGGGAATGATTAAGACTCTACCAGGAAAACGATATATGTTAGTGTAGTAGTATTTTTTGTAAAATGGTTTTCGGGTAATTTTGTAATCAAGCTAAAATAGAATTCGAAAATGACAAATAGAATTGTTTATTTTTGTTGGATGTTGAAAACAAAACTTGTCAAGAACTAAAATAAGTATATGAAACAAATTTTTGTAATATTTTCTTTGCTGTTTATTTTAGGATGCTATCCTGAAAATAATAATTCAACTCCAATTGTGAAATTGGCGACGACTTCAGCTTTACCTAGTCCTATTCGACATGGAAAAGCGAAAAATGTTATTTTTATGGTTGGAGATGGAATGGGCGTTTCACAAATTACGGCAGGTATGATTAAAAATAATAATCGCCTTAATTTGGAACGGTTTCCGATCGTTGGATTACACAAATCTTATTCAAGCGATAATCTAATTACAGATTCTGCAGCGGGTGCTACTGCATTTGCATCGGGTGTAAAAACTTACAATGGTGCTATTGGTGTTAATCCAAAAAAGAAACCAGTGAAAACGATTTTAGAAGAATGTGAAGAAAAAGGAATGGCAACAGGAATGGTTACTACTTCAACGATTGTGCATGCTACACCAGCAAGTTTTATTGCGCATCAACCCAGTCGAAAAATGTATGAGGAGATTGCTGCTGATTTTCTGAAAACAGAAATTGATCTTTTTATTGGAGGAGGGAAAAAATATTTTGATCGAAGGGAAACAGATGAGCGAGACTTGTATAAAGAATTAGAGGGGAAAGATTATTACGTTAGTGATTATTTTAGAGAAAATATGAGTGCGATTAAATTTGACCCAAATAAAAATTTTGCGTATTTCACGGCTGATGATGACCCTCTTCCTGTAGCTAGTGGACGCGATTATTTGTATGGAGCAACTAGAGTATCTACTGGGTTTTTGAATGCACACAGTAAAGGGAAAGGATATTTCCTAATGATTGAAGGAGCTCAAATTGATTGGGGTGGGCATGCAAATGATGCTGATTACATTATTTCTGAAATGTTAGATTTTGATAAAAGTATTGGAGCAGTTTTAGATTGGGCAGAAAAAGATGGAGAAACATTGGTAATTGTAACTGCTGATCATGAAACTGGGGGTTTTTCTATTAATTTAGGTACTACTCAGGATACGATGGTGACTGAATTTACTACTGATTACCATACAGCGGAGTTGATTCCCGTTTTTGCTTTTGGACCAGGAGCCGAGAAGTTTAGTGGGATTTATGAAAATACTGCAATTTATGATAAGATTAAAAAAGCATTGGGATTGTAGTTGTTGAATTGTTTCAAAAGAAAAAATAATAGTTGGAAGGAAAAAACATCAGAGAGTGAAATAGATTTTTTATTTATATCTCAAAATGTATTTTTATAGGTAACATGAGGATAGGATATTTAAAAGTAAAAAATGTTTGCTACTAAAGGGTAAAAGAGAGTTTTGTCAGCTGCAAGAAAAAACTAGATAGATTAGTAATTATTGCTGTGGTTGTTATTGTATGGAAGGCCAGATGATTTTGGCACCTAGGCATTGATCTGGAATTACAAATGCTTTAACTAAAAGGAGAGTTTCCCTTCGTAAACTTTTAGATAGTTTTTTCATCACATTTCTCCCTACTTTCTTGCAAAGTGTCAGTGGTAACCCAAGTGGTTTGAGACTTCAAGTCTGTTGCAAAAGTTTTGATCTCTCGAATGTCTTCTTTTGTATTTTCTAGATATCTTTTTGCTAGATGCTAAAGCGCAAAGCCTAATGCATAAGTTATAAGGAAACGTGGCATTAATCTTCTTTGGTGACTTGGATAATTTAAAAGTAAGGTTTCATGTTTTTGGTTATTTAGACCAAATTGACGCTGATTTAAGGCATATTTAATAGCGATAGCTGAATACTGATTATGTGGCACTTAAACCTGATTAGGGAATACTTACTCGACCAATAGCCAAAATTTCAAGCATAGCAAAGAATCTTTTCGTAGAATTTTTAATTTCACGGAAGTATTTTCCATATTTATCAATATCTCCAAATCGATTGAGTAAATTTTCACTTGGAAATCTAACTTGATTAAACTAGATCCGATCATTGTTCACTCCATTTAACCCTATTTTATAACCACAATTTTCTACTCGAACACAAGGCATCATATTTTCATTTTTGTCTTTAATAGGAACTAAAATAGTTTGCACGCTTTAGTTTTCTCCTATAATTAATTGAGCAAAAACACTGGTCATTTATCCATGTAAAGTATTACCAATATATTCTCTTCCTGGTGTAATTTTTTGTACAATTTCGATGCTCGAATTGATTAAAGATTGTTGTTTACACAAGGAAGTTGTGCTGCATTCTTTTTAAGCAAATTTGCCAAATGTTTAAGTATTCCTTTAGTTGGGGGATTGCTAGGATTAGTCCATGTTATTATAGTTTTATCTTCAGTTGTAAGAAAAATGTAGACTGTTGATCTTGTGGTTAATTAAAATAACCTCATTTTGGCTCAAAACTGAATCCGTCCAACTGATATGGAACATTGGTAAAACATCCATTACACTAGTTTGAATAAATATGGGAAGAAAGTGGATTATGAGTCATGATATCATTATTTGGAAAAGTTAAATTGTTTTTTCAAGCACAACTATTGAAAGGAGTTTCGTGATTTATAGATATAAATTATTTTGTCAAATCAGTAATTTCAATTTTTGACAAAATAATAGATGACTAAGTTCCTCAAAACTTAGCCATCCATTTAAAATAAGTTTGATAGGTTTAGTGTTTTATTGTTGTGAATATTATGGGGGATAAAACAATAGTAAATTGAGTGCAAATAAAATGCTAAATATTATATTTTTTATTAATAAGATAGAAGAAGTTGCACGCTGAGAAAAGCATCATCCGAAGGTCATTACTAAATTAGTAAGGGCAAGTTAATTCTCTTCGCTATTACTATGTTAATCAAGGCATATTTAATATATTATTGAATGGTTCTTCGTAAAATAGGGATTGTAGTTTTATTATTTTTTACAGTAATTTTAATGAAGCCATATATTTGTAGAAGAAAATAAACTCAATTAAAAAAGGCTGCCCGAGGAAGACAGCCTTTGATTTAAAAACAGACTATGAGAAAACCGCTATGAGAGGTATTTTTTTTTGGGGATTTCTCCCCCGATTTGAACATTAAAAAAGTAGGGAAGTAGTACGAAGTTAATCGACTAAATAGGTTGCTTTTTTATAGTGGACAAATCAATATTTTAAAGTCTTGCAATCGAATCACCATTAATTATAATACCACCACCTAAGATATCGTGCAATTTGTGAAGTTCATTAACAGTAGGGATGGTACCATCTTTTTCAATAGAAACAATAACTTCTAAGGAAACACCGGATATTCTCGATAAATAATTTTGAGAAAACCCTTTTTTGATCCGAGCAAGTTGAACTTGTTGACCGACAGTTAATTGATATTTGGAAGTGGCTGTATGAATAGTTTTTGATTGAGGTAAAGGTGCTCTATGATCAACCATACTAATTAAAGATGCAATTAGAATTCCTGAGAAAATAAATTTTTCCATAGTGTTTCAATATTTTGATGATTGAATAAGATTTTTAAAATTTTGGTATATCGAAATGTTAGTGTTTAGCCCTACTTTTTACAAATTATCAAATTTATATAATTTGTATTTTTCAATTGTGTTGATTAGTTTTTCGGCGTACTTTTTATCGGTTGCATACCCTTGTTTTTTCAGGCCTATTGCCCATTTTCTGTAATCATTTCCATACTTTTTTAATGCTTTATAGCGAGCACCAGAAAGTAATATACTGTGTGCTCTGAAACTTTCACTTACACTAGAATATTTTCTGAAAAAATCTTTATGATGGTCATCGGTTGCATTGGAACAATGTCCTTTTTTACAACTTTTAGAAAAACATTTCATTCCAAAGAAATTATTATTATTTCTCGCTAATCGACTTGTTCCTACGCGGCTTTCGATTAACGCTTGCCCAATTTTGATGCTTACTGGAATTTTGAAGAGTTCCATTTCTTTCTTTGCAATTGGTGTATATCGGTTTATGAATACTTTTACATCATCTTTGGAAAGTGAACCTGCTGAAACTGGTGCATATGGGTTGGAAATCGTTTGAGCAAAATTTGTATTCTCGTAACCATTGTCAGTATCATCAGCAACTGCTGAAAAAGGAGCGCTCAAATTAAAATTGAAGCGCATATCTTTTTTCAATAAAATATATCCAGCAAAAACAACTAAACCGATCTTAATCCAGGGGATGCTTTTTATTTCTAGTTTAGGAGCGATATTGAGGTCTAATTCAGAGAATTTTTTATAAAATAGATATTTCAGGGAAGTCAATGGTTTTTTTAAACCAATTAAAATTTTAGAACCTAAACTTGAAAGAGTAGGAGTAACAGTTTCTTTAAAAAAAGAACCTTTAATCATATCAGCAGTTTCGACTTCAATTTCTACTTTGGGCGGATTATTCACGATATCCCACTCAATCTCAGTAGCTGTTTCTTTG
Source organism: Saprospiraceae bacterium (assembly GCA_029251525.1). Classification (GTDB taxonomy): domain Bacteria; phylum Bacteroidota; class Bacteroidia; order Chitinophagales; family Saprospiraceae; genus CAJQQY01. The sequence goes on from JAQXDE010000005.1 coordinate 177,630, forward strand.
GTTTGTATGGTATTGATGTGTGAATGTTTTTTCATTATTGGATTCTTTTTGTACTTTGGGTTTTCGTTTTAAATGAATTTGTTTCTGCTCTCATAAGTACAATGCAAATATCAAACAAAAAGTTTTTAAAAACAAGTTTTATCAAACAATTTTTTTTAAAAAATGGCAGATTTCTCAAATAATACAGTAAATCAAAGGTTTAGACTCGTCTATAGTACGCTAGAAAGACTGAATTTAATTAAAGGAAAATCAGATATAGCCTCTCATTTAGGTACGTATAACCATGTAGTTAATAGTATTTTAAAAGCTCAAAGGAATATTACAGTTGAACAACTCAACAAATTGTTTGAAGTGTTTCATGTCAATGCTAATTACTTATTTGGGTTAAGTGAGGAGATGTTTATGGAGGGATATGGACAAATAGGAGATTTACAAGTTCGCTCTATTAATGAGAAAATAATGACAGGTCGGCGTAACATAGTATTAGTGCCTGACAAAGCTATAGCTGGTTATGCAACTCAACATCAGGAAAAAGAGTATCTGGAAAATTTACAAAAATTTTCTATTCCAGGTATGGAAGGTAATTTAGTGGCCTTTGAAATAAGTGGCGATAGTATGATGCCAAATATAACAAATGGTGATTTAGTAGTGTGTGAACCAGTTGAGCGAGGAGACCCATTGAGAGATAATCACATATATATTGTTGTCACGGATGTTGTAGTAGCCAAAAGAATACAACAAATTAGAGAAGGAAATGATATAACGAGCCTGAATTTGATCTCTGATAATAGTATTGTATTTAAACCATATCAAGTGAATGTAGAGGAGATTCAACAGATTTTAAGAGTAAAATGTAGATTAACTACTTCAGCGATTGCTTAATTCTCTTATCTTCAAATGAGTAATACTATCATAATATTTAATCAATTATTAATTGGCATTTTATGTTGTAAAGAGCTATTGTTTTTTTAGGAAAATAAAACACATAGCAGCTTTTATAGCTTTATTCTGCTCTGTTTTGTGGTGTTAAAATTTTTGAAAGTAAATTTTTTTTCATCGCAAATAAAAATCAAGTTGCAAAAGTAATGGTAACGATTTTGAATTAGCGGTTTCAAATTTCCACCATCTATTTGAAGTTCTCCAAAATAATCATCGTGAAAAAATCAATAATTTTAACTTTAGTACTAGTTTTTTTCTTCGGGACATTTAGTTCTTGTGCTCGAAAGTGTAAAGGTGCTGGATGGTATGGAAATCGTAATATAGGTTATGTTCCTCAAAAAAATGAAGCTATAGATTTGGCTTCTATTGATATATCTAAGGAAGAATGTGGGGAGGCTAGAGATTAGTTACCATTCATATTCTTTAAAAGCCGCTTGAAGCATTTTGTTTCGTGTGGCTTTTTTTATGTGGAAAAGTGAAGGCTTTGAGAGAGATTCTTTATTTTTGCGTTCATTTTAATATCGAGTTTAGATTTTTTTTTAATTCGAAAGAAAAACAATCAACAATGAAATTACTACAAGGAAAAGTTGCAATTATCACAGGTGGATCACGTGGAATCGGTGAAGCTATTGCTAAAAGATATGCTGAACATGGTGCATCAGTTGCATTTACTTATCGTTCATCAGAAGATCGAGCCAAGCAAATTGAAACTGAACTTAAAGCTATGGGGGTAAAAGCTAGAGGTTATAAATCAGATGCCAGTTCTTACGAACAAGCTGAGACATTGGTTAAAGAGATTTTGGAGGAATTTGGGCAAGTGGATATTTTGATCAATAATGCTGGTATTACACGTGATAATTTAATGCTTCGAATGAGTGAAGAACAATGGGATCAAGTAATTGAGACTAATTTGAAATCAGTTTTTAATTTGACTAAGCAAGTTATTCGTCCAATGATGAAAAACCGAAGCGGTTCAATTATTAATATGAGTTCAGTAGTCGGTGTTTTCGGAAATGCAGGACAAGCTAATTATGCTGCTTCAAAAGCAGGAATGATTGGTTTTTCAAAGTCTATTGCAAAAGAGATTGGTTCAAGAGGTATTCGCTGCAATTCAATTGCTCCTGGATTTATTGAAACCGATATGACGGATGATTTAGATGAGAAAACTAAGGAAGCATTTCTTGCGGGTATTCCAATGAAGCGGCTAGGTGCTCCAAATGAAGTAGCTGACGTTTGTGTGTTTTTAGGTTCAGATATGTCAAAATATGTTTCTGGACAAACGATTAGTGTTTGCGGAGCATTAAATACTTAGTATTATAATTTAGTTACAAGATGGAAAGTTTGGAAGTAGTATAAGATGTATTTGAAATTAGTAAAAGAATTCACCTTGTGATTCCTTCCTTCTTTTCATTGTCTATTTTACTCAAAAAATAGCTTTGTATTTTCTTGGCAAATACTTGTTTATTTAAGGATAAAATGCTGAATGTCAGTCACTAACAGTTTTTCTGATGCTTGAATTAGACAAGTTGGTTTGATTAATTCTTTTTTCAAATCTTCAATTCGGATCCATTTAAATAAATATTTAACTCCAAATTCTTCAATTTCAAAATTATTAGATGGAATAGTTCCATTTTGCAATTCAACATGGTGAATAAATTCTAACTCATGATAATCTAACTTATTATATTCAAAAAAATTTTCAACCACATATTTTAGTGATTTTACTTTGATTAAACAATTAAGTTCTTCTTGGAATTCTCTTTTTAATGTTTCTTTAGAGTCCTCTAAAAACTCAGCTCTTCCTCCAGGAAGCAACCATGATTTTCCTCCGATATATTTATGGAAAAGGATTTTTCCTTCTCTATGAAGAATTCCAGAAATCCGATAATTAAATTTTTTGTTTTCTTTTTGAAAGTTTATCATGGATTACACTTTTTTAATTAGAAGTGTTAATAGTTTAATATTAATACCATTTAATTACCTTATTTGCAGGTTTCCTCTCAAAATTAGGTACTGTTGCTTCCTTGCTGGGGTAACCAACTGGAAGAAGTAGGTATGGTCTTTCATTTGCGGGTCTGTCTAATATTTTTTGTAAAAAATTCATTGGACTTGGTGTATGTGTTAAAGTGACGAGACCTGCTTGATGAATAGCCGTGATCAAAAATCCACAAGCAATTCCAACAGATTCATTAACATAATAATTTTTATGACGGGAACCATTCTCGTCTATGTCATAAGCTTTTTTAAAAACAATAATTAACCAAGGGGCAATTTCTAAAAAAGGTTTTTCCCAATTCGTTCCCATTGGTTTAAGTGCGTCTAGCCATTCTTCTGACATACGATTATTGTAACTTTCGTATTCTTCCTTTTCAGCAGCATTTTTGATTTTATTTTTGATGAGAGGGTTGCTTACCGCACAAAAAGTCCAGGGTTGTTTGTGTGCACCCGAAGGAGCAGATGAAGCTGTCATGATAATTTTTTCAATCACTTCCTTTGAAACAGTTCGATTAGAAAAATCCCTGACTGATCTACGAAGGTTCAAATATTGATAAAATGCTTTACTCCGTTGAGTCATTTCTTTTTCATCAATTTGAATGCTTTTGTAAGGGATATAAGATTGTTTGTCCATATTTGGTTTAGCTAGTTGTGTTCTGGAAATTATAAATCACCTAATTGTGGGCGAATAACAATGTCTTCTACAACTGCAGATGAACTCATCGTCCAAGCTCCCCAAGTTGCATTCGCAATATCGCTTGCTAACATTAATCGACTCTTTGGTAAATCTACTCCTTCCCATGAATTGGACCAAGTGGCTCCTGGTAGGATTGAAGTTACCCGAACTCCTTTATTTTTCATTTCCTCACGTAAAACTTTGGAGAAACCAAGTAATGCAAATTTAGATATTGAATAGGAACCTCCATTTGGGTAGGCAATTTGACTGGCAATTGAGCACATATTGAATATGTGTTTTTTGTTAGAAGCTTTTTTGCTTCGTGACTTTTTTAGCATTGTCGGAAGAATGGCACGGGTCAAATAATAAGCACTATATAGATTAGTATTAATTTGGGATTCCAATGTTCCGTCTGCCTCCTTTGCTATTTCTCCCGGTAAAAAAACACCAGCGTTGTTGATTAAAATATCTACTGATTTCCAATTAGACAAAACGAATTTAGCAAAAGATTGAACTTGAGCTTTTTTGCTCATATCCGTCTTCTTCACTAAAATCTCAATATTGGGAAATTTTTCAGTAAAAGTTTTTTTTAGTGATTTTAGGTCGTTGACGTTTCTTGCGTTTAGTGCAAGATTAAATCCTTCAGCTGCAAATTTTTCAGCAATAGCTAGTCCAATTCCCTTAGTTGCGCCGGTAATAATTACGTTCATAAAGTTTATTTCTTGTTTTTTATTAAATTGACTCGTTTAGTCCTATCCTTGATTTTTTCAAATTTGATGCAATTATTTTAGAAAATCCAAATTCTCTTGTAAAGGAGTATTTTTATAATTGTATCAATTTTTATTAACCATTTTATTTGATTTATAGTGATAATTGGTGTGATCTTATAAAATTCATTTGAAATCCTAAGAAATCAAGCTTTTAGGTTTTTAATATGGTTTATTATTTAATTGTGAGACTCAATAATAATGCTCTTTATATTTTAATTACCTACGAATTTTACTTTTTTATCTGAAATTAATTGAATCTCATCAAAAGATTTTTTTTAATTAACCGTTAGTTGCAATCTTCTCCATTTTCAAAAAACCTTTCCAAGTCATATAAATCTGACAGAAGAATTATAAAAGTAGTTATGTAATCAGAGCACCTAAACCTAAAATTACTCCTCGTTTCCACCATTTTTTATTCGTAATTGCAAACATTCGATTGACTTACTAGGTTTAGCAAAAAACTTCTATATTTGCGACAAATTTACAAATATTCCCACATTATTATTTAAACGGGAGATCGAGTTTAAATTTCAGAAGATTCTACATTCATGAACGTTAATTTTTTCTATCATTTTGGTCGGTATGTTATGTTGTTGCGAACTGCTATCTCGCGACCTGAAAAATTTTCGATGTATTGGAAAGAGACAATGCGTCAAATGGATGATATCGGTATAGGATCGATAATTATTGTCAGTATAATTGCGATATTTATTGGAGCTGTAACTGCTGTTCAATTCGCATATCAATTGGATGGAACCCTAGTTCCTCGATGGTATATTGGTTACATAGTAAGAGACAGTACTATTATTGAATTAGCTCCAACAATTTCATGTCTGGTTTTGGCGGGTAAAGTTGGATCTAATATCGCAGCAGAAATAGGAGGGATGCGGCAAAAAGAGCACATTGACGCTATGGAAATTATGGGGGTAAACACTGCCTCATATTTGATTTTACCAAAAGTAATTGCTGGTTTAGTTATGATTCCTATTTTGGTTTGTTTGGCAGCATTTATCAGTATATTAGGAGGCTATCTTTCTAGTGTAGTGGGTGGTTTGATTACTCATGAAGAGTATTTGAGAGGATTGCGTTCCTTCTTTTCTGATTATAATGTGTTGATGATGGTAATTAAATCCTTGGTTTTTGCATTCATTTTAACATCAGTTTCAGCATATCAAGGATATTATGTGAAAGGAGGAAGTATTGAATTGGGACAAGCAAGTACCCGAGCGGTGGTGTATTCTGATATTTTAATTTTGCTTGCAGATTATGTAATTGCATTGTTATTGACTCAATAGAATAATATGATTAGAGCAGTTGAAATACGAAAATCATTTGATGAGACAGAAGTGTTGAAGGGAATTTCAATGAATTTCGAAAAAGGAAAAACCAATTTGATTATTGGCCGGAGCGGTGCGGGAAAAACAGTTTTACTGAAATTATTGGTAGGTTTAATGGAACCTACCCAAGGTGAGGTTTGGTATGGTAATGATAATTTTTCGGAAATGGAAAAAAAACAACGACGTGCTATACGAATGGAAGTTGGGATGCTTTTTCAGGGTTCTGCTCTTTTTGATTCGATGACGGTAGAGGAAAATGTTAGATTTCCTCTAGACATGTTTACTAGTATGACTCGAAAGGAAAAACAAAAACAAGTTGATTATTGCTTAGAAAGAGTTGAATTGGTGGGGGCGAATAAAAAATTCCCATCAGAGACAAGTGGAGGTATGCAAAAGAGAGTTGGAATTGCTCGGTCAATTGTCTTAAATCCGAAATATCTTTTTTGCGATGAACCTAACTCTGGGCTTGATCCAAAAACAGCCTTACTCATAGATGAGTTGATAAAAAGGATTACCTATGAAAATGAAATGACAACCATTATCAACACCCATGATATGAATTCTGTAATGGAAATTGGTGACAATATAGCGTTGTTATATCAAGGTGAACTAGCCTGGCAAGGTAATAAATCTGAAGTACTTAATAGTGATAATAAATTGTTGCAAGATTTTATTTTTGCATCTCCTTTTCTACAGCGCCTGAGAGATGCAGCTCTTCAGAATTCAAAATAAGGTTAGTGATTCATTGTTGACTTTTATGCTATCAGGTACGCTAGTAGCTGATAGCTTACTAAAAAAGAATAGCCCACTTCAAAAAGAAGTAGGCTATTTCCGTCCTCGGTCTCAAAAAAAGAAAACTACATCTTTTTGCGTTTGCCCCTTTTATATTTCAAAGCTGTCGCTTTTGGAGCATGAGGGATGATGACCTCATTTACAAATGTTTTTAAGCTCTTTGGTTTGCTGAAATTAGCTATTATACAATAGGAATATTTGCCATTTTTTAATTGGTGTGTATATACACTTCCAAATTGTTCAAATAATGGAAAATTTCGTTTCAATTTTTCATCGGATTGTAACAATTCAATTACATAACCAGTAAAAGAATTGGACAAGGTTTGGTGGTGTCTATAATACGAGGGAATTTCTGTTTCGAAATCTCCTTTTGGTGTTAGTTCTACATCAGCAGATTCAGTAAAAAATAGAGGCGCAATTTTAGCAGAGGTATTGTCTAAATTAGTTTGTTCAGAAATACTATTTAGGTCAGTCAACATCTTTAATGTGATGGTAAAATAGCCTTCCTCTTGAGCGAAAAAAGTAACAGGACTCAAAAATAAAATTAAGATGGTTGTCTTAAGCAACCCGTTTGTTGACTTATACCGCTCCATAGTGTTTTTTATTGAGTATCGCTTTGTATAAAATTATACTTCAGTCTAGTGTTTCGAAAAATAATGATTGATTTTCTAACGATTGTTTTATTGAGTCAAATTAAATCAATGCTAGTAAAAAATCTCTAAAGAAAAGTAGAAATATAATCATATTGCGTTTTTAAAATTTGATTAATTACTATTCCTCTATAATTTCGGGACGATAATTTATTTATTTAATTGTTAAATTAAGGTTCACAAATATATATATATATATCATATAAAAAAATCAAATACTGGGTATTGTTTTGTTTGTTGGTTTATTTGAAGAATTCATGTGACTCTTGATTTCAATAGATTTTTTAATAATCTTAAAAAACCACTAAAATGTAAAATAGTGAAACTTTTAAAAGTGGGTAAATGGTTGTGTTAAACGGTATAGGTTTTTGAGGAATCGGTAATAGGATTACATTTTTAGAGAAATAATCATTTTAGTTTTTTTGATAAATTGTGACAATGAGATTAACTAACTTTTTCTAAACGAGGTGCAAAAAAATTATTTTTTCGAAACATTAATTAAATAATTAAAGATTTTTCGAAATTACTTAGTTGACCCATATTTAGATGTTTGATTTGGTTAAAAACGATAAATCAATTTTATAGCAAAGTATCATTTTGTTTATTCTATGAAAAACATATATTTGCACTCCGATATTCATTATTGGAACAGCCCAGGTGGTGGAATTGGTAGACACGCTAGCTTGAGGGGCTAGTGCTCGCAAGGGCGTGCAGGTTCAACTCCTGTTCTGGGCACCATAGTACTAAGGAGGTTGAATTCATTTTGGATTCAACCTCTTCCTCATTTTAGATTAGCTCATTTTATTTTTGGAAAAATCTACTAACTTTACGATTCACCAAAAAATATACAGAATGGATATCCCTGGATTAATTGGAAAGGTTGAAGATTACAAAAAGATAAGAAGCAATACTCATATCTATCGAAAAGCATGGGATGGTACAATCAAACCAATGCTTCATGAGAAACTTGGCGAAATAATTAATCAATCAGGTTTGCAAGCTAAAGTTGTAGAAAAAACTGAGATGGATAATTTGGAGGCGGTGGTTTTAGATTTAGGGCAAGAGGAGAGCGGAATCAGTCAAAGGGTAACTGATAACCTGAATAAATCAATGATTCGATATAATGGTATGTTAGTCTACCAACAATTATTTAATGGAAAAATAATTATAATGATTATTCCTCCTTTTATTGAGGGATTAGGGCAACCAAAGCCTCCTTATAATCTTGAAATTTTAAGACCGGAAGAATTGAAAGCTCCATTTTTATTTCGACACATCGAAAAATTATTAAAAGAAGTAACTGAGTGGGAAGATTTTGATGATGATTTACCGGAGAAAAAAGTTATTGGATTTCAAACTGGGTTTAAAAATAATACAGTTATCAGAGAAGGAATTGCAGGTAATTCAAATTAGTTTTTTTAGCGAAAATATGGGATTTGGAAATTCAATATTTTAAAACATGGTCAACCTGAATATATCGATCCTCCATTTTATAGAGAAAAAAGTGCAAATTGCGCAAAATAAAATTATATAAAATTTAATTATGACTCTTTTAAATACATTAAAGTTACCTCTTTATTTATTTTGCTTTTTCGTTTTAGTGGCTTGTGGAAGTAAATCTTCAACTTCTGAGAATACAGAAACTAAAGTAGTCACCGCTAAGTCATCAGCCTATAAAACAGAGGCCAAAAAATCTGAAACTACTAACTCTTCAGATAAAGTTACTATTTCCGGCAAAGATATGACTGTAAAATCTGGAGAAGAATTTTGTGTAGACGTACAAGTTTCTAATTTCATCGATGTGATTTCGATGCAATACAGCACAAATTTTGATAGCAAGCTTTTAGAATTTTTAGAAGTAAAGAATCCATCGTTAAAAGATTTATCCACCAAGTTAAATGGATCAAATTTTGCTCGAGCCAAAGGTGAAGTAAATACTCTACGGTTTTCATGGTTTGTTCAAGATTTGAAAGGAATTTCATTGTATGATGATTCTACTATTTATCAAGTTTGTTTTAGAGCTTTAGCAAAAAGTGGAACAGTTACAGAAGTCGATTTCGCAGAAAAGCCTATGACAGGAGAAATTGGGAATTCAAAATATCAACCGATGCAAGCTGAATTTGGTGCAGCTAAAATTACTATTGAATAAATCATTGGATAATCTACCCGTTGGATCAACTTCATTTTTTCAAAAAAAAAGTAAAAAACCATTGATTTCATTTATAATTCTTTTAAATTTGCACTCCATTTTGAAAAACCTAGTATAATTAGGAAAATGAATAGAAATTATTATCATATTTTCCCTGCGTAGCTCAGTTGGTTAGAGCGCCTGATTGTGG